>CAVSGC010000014.1:0-58619 GCA_963727395.1 uncultured Thermoleophilaceae bacterium
CAGCGGGGCATCCTCGCTGGCGGCATGGAAGATGTCGTAGCGCTGGCGCTCGCGCTTGCCGTAGGGCTGGTTCATGCGGCCGTCGCCGGCCAGCCGGTAGGCCGCCGCCAGCAGCGCCCAGCGTTCGTTGATTTCGACGTGCTCGGGCACCCGCTGGCGGTTGTTGTACTCGGCCTCGTAGTCGATGGCGGTCATTTTTGCCCTTCAGTTAGCGGCTGTTCACGCGACGTCCGGTCGGCGGTTGCATGCAGGCCTGCACCTCAGCGCCGATAGTCGTCGTCGCTGACCTTCTCCATCCATGCGACGGCGCTGCCGTTCAGCGCCTCCTGGATGGCGATATGGCTCATGGCGGTGGTCGCGGTCGCCCCATGCCAATGCTTCTCGCCCGGCTCGAACCACACCACGTCTCCCGGCCGGATTTCCTCGACGGGGCCACCCTGGCGCTGCACCCAGCCCAAGCCTGAAGTGACAATAAGGGTCTGGCCGAGCGGGTGGGTGTGCCAGGCGGTGCGTGCGCCCGGCTCGAAGGTGACATGGGCTCCGCGAACCCGCGCCGGTTCCTTCGCCTCGATCAGCGGATCGACGCGCACGCTGCCCGTAAAGTAATCCGCCGGTCCCTTTCCCGAGGGGCGTGACCCGCTACGCTTGATGTCCATGGGGTTTATCCTTCGCTGCTCAGAAACGGCCGCGCGGTGCATGCACCGGCAGGACGAAATTCATGGCAGGCATCATGCTGCAGCCCGGGCGTTGGCGCGAGCGTCCTCGCGGATCATGTCGGCGGCCTTCTCGCCGATCATGATGGTGGGGGCGTTGGTGTTGCCCGAGGTCATGGTGGGCATGATCGAGGCGTCGGCCACGCGCAGGCCGGCGATGCCGTGCACCTTGAGGCGGGCATCGACCACGGCCTTGGGGTCGCTGCCCATCTTGCAGGTTCCGCAGGGATGGAAGACGGTGGTCGCGTAGGCGCGGGCATAGGCCATCAGCGCCTCGTCGCTGGCCGTTTCCGGTCCCGGCAGGTGCTCCCGCACCACGAATTTGGCGAACGCCGGCTGGCTCGTGGCGCGGCGGACGAGCTTCATGCCGTCGAGCAGCACGCGGCGGTCGGCTTCGGCAGCCAGGTAGTTGGAGACGATCCTGGGCGGCGCGGCCGGGTCGGCGCTGGCGAGCGAGAGCGTGCCCCGGCTCTCGGGGCGCAGCTGGCACACCGTCGCCGTGACGCCGGAGAACTTGTGCAGACCCTGGCCCGGCCGATCGGCGCTGAGCGGCAGGAAGTGGAACTGGACGTCGGGGATGTCGACATCGGGCCGCGAGCGGGCGAACGCGCCCACCGCTCCGGCGCCGATGGTGAGGATGCCGCGCCGCGTGAAAGCGTACTCGAGGCCCGTGAGAAACTGCTGCCAGCGGCTGTGCCACACGTCGTTGAGGCTGCCCGCGCCGCTGCAGGCGTAGACGAACCGCACCTGCAGGTGATCCTGCAGGTTCTCGCCGACGCCGGCGAGTTCGTGGCGCACCGGCACGCCGGCGGCCTTGAGCGCCGCGGCCGGCGCCGATGCCCGACAGCTGCAGGATGTGCGGCGAGCCGATGGCGCCTGCGGCCAGGATCGACCTCGCGGGCCGCCGTGACCGTCTCGACCTGTCCGTTGCGCGCGTAGCGCACGCCGGTGGCGCGCCGGCCGTCGAGCTCCAGGCCGTGCACGAGCGCGCCGGTGATGATGCTCAGGTTGGGCCGCGAGCGGGCGGGGCGCAGATAGGCGACCGCCGCCGAGCAGCGCCGCCCGTTCCGGTTGGTGAGCTGGAAATAGCCGGCGCCTTCCTGGTCGGCGCCGTTGAAGTCGGTGTTGCGCGGAATGCCGGCGCCGGCGCAGGCATCGATGAAGGCCTCGCACATCTGGTTCTGCCGCAGCCGCACGTCGGACACGCCGAGCGGGCCCGCCGGTGCCGTGATACTCGTCCGCGCCGCGCTCCTGGTCCTCCGAGCGTTTGAAGTAGGGCAGCACGTCCCGGTAGGACCAGCCCACGTTGCCGAGCTGGCGCCAGACGTCGAAGTCCTGGGCCTGGCCGCGCACGTACAGCAGGCCGTTGATGGCGCTGGAGCCGCCGAGCACGCGGCCGCGCGGCCAGGGAATGGTGCGGTTGTCGAGATGCGGCTCGGGCCCCGAGCCGAACTGCCAGGTGATCGGCGGGATTGGAAAAGTTGCGGTAGTAGCCGGCCGGGACATGGATCCAGGGGTTGCGATCGCGTCCGCCCGCCTCGATCAGCGCGACCTTGACGGCCGGGTCTTCGCTCAGCCTGTTGGCCAGCACGCAACCGGCCGATCCCGCGCCGACGATGACGTAGTCGAAAGCATTCCCGCTCATGCCCAGGCGTTCCCCCATTTTCTCGTTGGGCAGGACTGTAGGGCGGGCGCGGCTGGGTGCCAAGTTCGTCGCGGCGCCCGCATGCGAATTTGCAGGGTCCCGATGCCGCCTCATGCCACGCGGACAAAAAAGCACCGCATGGCTGGAACCAATCGGGTTGATCGGGCGCTGATTCTGGCGTCCCATCGCCGCCACGATTCGGCCGCACGCTTTGCGTATGACCGTTGTCGCGTAGCGTGAGCTTTGGCGGCTCGCATTGCACGTTCTCGGACGCTCAGGGGAGAACACCCATGTTCGCCTGGCGCAAGAAGCCCGACGGCTTCGAATGGCACGAATACATCCGCACGGCCGTAAAGCAGCGTCGTGAGGCGCGGCGCGAGCGTGTCCATGCGGCGCGGCGCGCTGCCGGCCAGAACATGAACGCGGCCGGCGTGGCCTTGGCGGCCGGTTCCCGTGCTGCCGGGTCTGCGGCCCGCGATGGCGCGGTTGCGGGTGCCGGGGCTCTCGGGCTGGGCTTGCTGAACCTTTGGTCGCTCCTGGTGCACGGGCTGCGCGTGGCTACACGGCCGATCCTCAACGCGGTCGCGCGCCCGAACATCGGCGGACCGGTCGTTCTGGCCGGAGCCATCGCGCTGGGTGCCGGCCTCGGCCGCTCGCGCGGCGTCGGCCTCGATCGCGAAGCGGTCATGACGCTGGCCATCGGCATCGTGCTCATGGCGGCCCTGGTGCCGATGCTGGCCCCGCTGACGAGCTGGCGCCTGCCGCGCCTGTCGGCGCTCTCGGGCAAGGCAGCCATGATGGCGGCCGGGCTTGCTGGTTCTGGTCGGCGGTGCAGCCTGGTTCGCGAGCGGAGCCGGCCTGGGCAATCTTGGCAACGTGGCCAGTCTGTCCCTCATCGGCGGCGGCAAGTCGGTGCAGGGCCGGGCCTACGCCATGGGTGCAGACACGCTGCGTGTCGCCGGTACCACGATCAGGCTGACGGGCATCGATGCCCCCGAAAGCGAGCAGCGCTGCGGCAAGGGCGCCAGGGCGTGGCGCTGCGGCGCCGCGGCCGAGGCGGCGCTCTCGCGACTGGTGAGCGGCCGCAACGTGACGTGCACGCTGAGCGGCAGCGATGAAGCCGGGCCGGGCCCTGGGCCAGTGCGCTTTCGGCGACAAGGACGTCGGCGCCGAGCTCGTGCGCCAGGGCCACGTGTTCGCGGACGGCAGCATTCTCGTGCGCTACGCCTGCCAGGAGCGGGAGGCGCGTGCGGCCAAGGCGGGCCTGTGGGCCACGGGCGATGCCGAGCGCCCGGCCGACTACCGGGCGAAGATGTGGGAGGAAGCCAAGCGCCGGGCGCCGGAAGGCTGCCCCATCAAAGGGCAGGTCGCCGGTGCGTCGCGCGTCTACGTCTTGCCCTGGGCGGCGGACTACGAGCGCGTGCGCGTGCAAAAGGCGCGCGGCGAGCGCTGGTTCTGCTCCGAGCAGGAGGCGGTGTCGGCCGGCTTCAAGGCCGCGCAGCGCGGATGAGCGCGCCTATGCCTACTTCGGCGCGTCGGGTCGGCGGGTGCCGGCGGGGACGGCGGCGCAGCAGGATTGGTTTTCGGCGGCCTGGCAAAAACACCCACCGTGATGGTGCGCGCAATATATTGCGCCATGCAGTTGTAGCCCGTCTCGCTCAGTCCGAAATCCTGCGGCTCGAGCTGGCCGTTCGCCTGCATCGTGCGCGCCAGAACTTCCATGGCCTCGTAGCGCCCGATGCGCAGCACGTTCTCCGCGCTGGCGACGCGTCGCAGGCTGGCGCGGATGGCCTGGTAGTGCTCGTCCTTGGCGAGCTGCTTCATGTAGTGCAGGCCCACCAGAATCACGTCGATGTTGTGCGACTTGAGCCAGCGCACGGTGTTGCTGACCGAAAGCTGGAACGTTTCGACGGGCACCTGGGCAAAGGCGTCGTTGGTGCCCACCTGCCAGAGCACGATGTCGGGATGATTGAGCGCCACCTCGATCTTGAGGCGTTCGCCCGCGGCCTCGGCCAGCTCGCCCGAAAAGCCCCGGTTGATGATCTCGACGTCGAGGCCCTTGATGGTGCGCTCGAGGATGCGCTCCAGCAGCGGCGGCGTTCCGCCGCGTCCCATCCCCAGCACGGCGGCGGACGACGCGCCGATCGCGAGAATCTTGATCTTCTTGCGCTGCTGGATGGCGGACGCGCTGTTGGGCAGCGGCGTATCGCTGACCCGGGCCTCTCCGCACTCCTTGGCGACGGCCGGCGGCTCGGGCGGCAGAGGCGTGTCTGGGCCGCAACGCCGCCGGCCACGGCGCCAGCACGGCCACGGACCGCGACGAGTGCGCAGGCTATGCGCGAGGCTGGTTGCCGATCTCTCCATTCCGACATCCATGCCGTCAGCCACAGCAGGCCGACCCCAACGATCACCACGATGGTATCAACGACCAATGAGCCCGAGTAGAGGAAACGAATGATTTGTCCGCTTAAGCTTAGCAACGATCCCACACAAAACACATGAAGAGAATTGCGCCCCAGAATAGACAGAAATTCCGGCAGCCAGCGCAGCCGCGCAATCAAGCGGGTAGGCCGCGGAAAACACCGCCGCCAGCGCCAGAAACTGCAGCAGCCGCATCGGCGTCAGGAAGCTCTTGCCGTTGAGGAACAGCAGGCGCGGCTCGGGCAGGCTGGTCGGGTCGGGAAACCAGTTGAACAGAACGAGCACCGCGGTGACGACGACGACGGGCAGCTGCAGCATACCGGATCGCATTGATGTTGCGCCGCACAACGGCGCCCAGCCCTTCGTCGCGCGACAAGGCAAAGCCGAGCACGAAGATGGCCTGCCAAGTGAACGGATTGAAGAACCACTGCCCTTCGACCGGCCAGGTTGTGGCCGTGAACGGCACCGTGAGCGACGCGAAGTAGAGCGCAAGCGAGAGCGGCACGAGCAGCGGCCGGGCGAGGCGATCGATGACGGCAAAGGCCGGCGCCGCCAGCATCAGCACGACATACAGCGGCAGGATGTCGAAATAGCCGAGCTGATGCGTGAGCAGCACGATGCCGATCTGCACATGCGCGGGATCGAGAAAGAACGCCGACGCGTTGTGCCACTCGAGAATGAGCGGGTTGTCGGTGTAATAGGCGGTGGCGGCGAGCAGCGCGATGCGCGAGTGCGCTGATGAGGATGTGCGCGGCGTAGATTTGGAGCGCGCGCCCGCCCAATCGGAAGCCCAGCACCGGCATGCTCTTTTGCGCATCGCTGCGGCCCACGAGCAGGCCCAGCGACCAGCCGGCGAGGAAGACGAACAACTCGGCGGAATCGGAAATCGACAGATTGCGGTGCGTCAGCCGCTCGTACCAGATGCCCGGAATGTGATTGACGAAAATCGAGACCAGCGCAAAGCCCCGCCAGAAATCGATGGCATTGGCTTCACGAGGCATCGTGACCTCGACCTTGGCAAGGCAGCGGCCGGACCATCATGCAATCCTCTGCAGCCGATCCAGGTTCAAGGTTCAGGTCGGTTGCCAGTGATCATGGCAACCGTAGGCAGAAGATGCAGTCGCGGCAGCCACTGGCTGAGCGCGACAATGCGCGAACTCGGAAGATCGCTAGGCAGCGCCGACAAAGCTTGTGATCAGGGCATTGGCGATGGCGTGCTTGCCGGGCACGTTCAACCCCTCGGGATGCCGCCGTTCCAGCATCGCCCTGGCATCCGACCGCGGAGAACCAGCGCGCTTCGGCGATCTCGCCGCTGTCGATGGTGATGTCGGTGCGTCAGCGCCTGGCCGATGCAACCGAGCATCAGGGAATGCGGGAACGGCCAGGGCTGGCTCGAGTGATATTTCACCTCGCCAACCTTGATGTTGGTTTCCTCCAGCACCTCGCGGCGCACGGCATGCTCGATGTCCTCGCCGGGCTCGACGAAGCCCGCGAGCGTCGAGTACATCTTGTCGCCGTAGCGATGCTCGTGCGCCAGCAGGCAGCGCTCGCCGTCCGTGATCAGCATGATGACCACGGGATCGGTGCGCGGGAACCATTCGAGCCCGCAGGCCCAGCACTTGCGCCGCCAGCCGCCGTCCTTCACCAGCGTGGTGCCGCCGCAATGGCCGCAGCAGCGGGCGTTCTCATGCCACTGGGCCAGCGCGCGCGCCTGCCCGCACAGCGACAGCTCCTCCGGCGACATGATGCCCTGCATGGCGAGCGATCGGAGATCGACGATGGGCCGCAGTTTCTCGATGGCGCCCGGCACATGCCGCGTGCGGTGTTCCGTCACGGCCACGGCAAAATGCCCGGTACCCTTGTCGTCGACGCCCAGGAACAGCGCTTCGGCCACGGGCAGGCCGAACTCGGCCAGTTCCTGCCCTGAGAACCAGGCGAGCTTGGCCGTCGTGCGTTCGGCGTTGGAGCGGATCACCGGCTTCAGGTCTGCCAGCAGGAGGAAGCGCGCACCGGGCGCATCCTGCTTGGATTTCACGAATTCGGCGTCGCTCCGTTTCGGCCCCAGCCGATCGAGCATGACGGTCGCACCGACAGTAGGCATCAAATGCTCCTTGCTAGGCGAGGAGATCAGCACAGCGCGAGGCCATGCAACGTTGGCTGCAGCCGCACAAAGGTCGGTGCTTTGAAGCCATCGCGAGGCTGGCGAAGTATCAACGTCCCGGGCACAAGCGGGCGAGAGCAACGGGGGAACCACGCAACGCATTCTGTGTGCAAGTGCCGCACAAAAGCGGCACGGGTTGATATTGCAGGGCCATTCGTAGGATAAAGCGGGCGGGAGGTTGGCGGCGGACGTGTCCCTCGCCAACCGGGTCAGGTCCGGAAGGAAGCAGCCCTAACGAGCCCGATGCGGGTCGTTTGTCCAGCCTCCCACTAAGCCTTACATGGGGCCGATCAGCATCGATGCGGCCTTGGCGGCATGGCAAAGAAGAAATCAACGGCCAAGCGAACTCCCCGACGGACAGCGGCGAAGCGCCCGACAAGGCCGCGCCCTACGTCGTGCTGGCGCGCAAGTACCGCCCGACCACCTTCGACGACCTGATCGGCCAGGACGCCATGGTGACGACGCTCAAGAACGCGTTCGCCACCGACCGCATAGCTCAAGGTTTCATGCTGACCGGCGTGCGCGGGGTCGGCAAGACCACCACGGCGCGCATTCTCTCGCGGGCCCTGAACTACGAGCGCGAGGGCGTGGACAAGCCCACGTTCGACATGCCGGAGTTCGGCCGCCACTGCGTCGAGATCATGGAGGGGCGGCACCCCGACGTGCTGGAGATGGACGCCGCCTCCAATACCGGCGTCGACAACATCCGCGAGATCATCGAGAGCGCGCGCTACCGGCCGCTGGTCGCCCGCTACAAGGTGTACCTCATCGACGAGGTGCACATGCTCTCCAAGGGCGCGTTCAACGCGCTGCTCGAAGACGCTGGAAGAGCCGCCCGGGCACGTGAAGTTCATCTTCGCCACCACCGAAGTGCGCAAGGTGCCGGTGACGGTGCTGTCGCGCTGCCAGCGCTTCGATCTGCGCCGCGTCGATGTGCCGGTGCTGATGCGAGCACTTCAAGAAGATCGTCGCCAAGGAAGGCGGCGAGGCCGAGGACGACGCCCTGGCGCTGATCGCGCGTGCAGCCGAGGGATCGGTGCGCGACGGGCTGTCGCTGCTCGACCAGGCGCTGGCCATGAGCTCCGGGCAGCGTCAGCGCCGCGCAGGTCCGCGCCATGCTGGGGCTGGCCGATCGCGGGCGCATCTTCGATCTGCTGGAGAAGCTGTTCGGCGGATCGGCCGGAGAGGCGCTGGAGCAGTTCGCGCGCCTGCATCGGCGACGGCGCCGAGCCGCAGCAGGTGCTGGCCGATCTGGCGGAAGCCGTGCACGTGACGACGCGCGCCAAGACGCTCGGCGTCGAGGCCGCGGGCGAGGGACTTTCGCGTCGAGGAAAAGCGCCGCGCCGCCGCGCTCGGCGGGCGGCTGTCGATGGCGATCCTGTCCCGCGCCTGGCAGATGCTGCTCAAGGGCCTGGAAGAGGCCGCGAATGCGCCCAATCCGGCGGCGGCCGCGGAGATGGTGCTGATCCGCCTCGCCTATACGGCCGACCTGCCGCCGCCCGACGAGATCATCAAGACGCTGGGCGGCGATGCCGTCGGCGTGCGGACCGGCAAACCGGCTGCGCAGCGCCGGAGAAGCGGGTGGCCGCCGGCGACGCCCGTCGACGTGCTTGGACGCCGATAGCGGCGACGAGAGCGATTTCAGCGATGAAGACGACGACTCGCCAGCGACTATGCGCCGGCGGCGCTGCCGGTCGTGCGCTCGTTTGCCGAGGTGGTGGAGCTGGCCAGTGCGCGCCGCGAGGCCAAGCTCAAGGTCCATCTGGAAGAGCATGTGAGCCTGGTGAAGTTCGATCCCGCGGGCAGCATCGAGCTGCATCTGCTGGCCGGCGCGCCCAAGGAGCTTGCCAACGAGCTGCGCGAGAAGCTCAACGCCTGGACCGGAAAGCGCTGGATGGTGGCGCTTGAGCAAGGCGCCCGGCGAGCGCACCATCGGCGAGGTGCAGCGCGCAGCGCGCCGCCGCCGAGATCGAGGACATGCAGCGCCATCCGGCCGTGGCCGCGGTGCTGCAGCAGTTCCCCGATGCCGAGATCACCAGCGTGCGGCCGCTGCCGAAGATCGACAAGGACGACACCGGAACCGGATGAGGGCCATAGCGGAGCTGTCATGAAAGACCTGATGAAGCTGATGAAGCAGGCCGGCGAGATTCAGGGCCGCATGCAGAAGATGCAGGAGGACCTCGCGGCCCTGGAGGTGGAAGGCCAGTCGGGCGCGGGGCTGGTGACGGTGACGCTCAACGGCAAGATGGAGGCGCGCGGCGATCAAGATCGACCCGAGCCTGATCAAGCCGGACGAGGCCGAGATGCTGGAGGACCTGATCCTTGCCGCGTTCCAGGACGCCAAGGGCAAGGCCGAGACGGCCGTGCAGGCCAAGATGCAGGAGGTCACCGGCGGCCTGCAGCTGCCGCCCGGGCTGAAGCTGTTCTGAGTGGCGCATCGCCTCGCCCCTGATCCTTGTCATCCCGGCGCTTGTCGCCGGGAATCCATCGTGCTGCCAGCTCCGGCGCTCGCCGATGGCTGGATACCGGGGACAAGCCCCGGTATGGCCACGCGTCCTCTGCCTCAAGAGGCATGGGCAGCGATTCGCACGGACGTCGATGGCAAAGCAATCCGCAGGCACCGAGATCGAGCGGCTGGTGGCGCTGCTGGCGCGGCTGCCGGGGCTCGGGCATCGCTCCGCGCGCAAGGCGGCGCTGACGCTCATCAAGCGGCGCACCGATCTGCTGGAGCCGCTGGCGGCCGCGCTGGCCGATGCCGCGAGCCAAGATCGTCACCTGCGCCAACTGCGGCAACATCGATACCGTCAGCCCCTGCACGATCTGCCGCGACCCGCGGCGCGACCAATCGCTGATCGTGGTGGTGGAGGAGATCGGCGACCTGTGGGCGCTGGAGCGGGCCGGCGTGGTGAGCGGCCTCTATCATGTGCTGGGCGGACACTTGTCGCCGCTCGACGGCATCGGGCCGGAGCAGCTCAACATCGGCAAGCTGGTCGAGCGGGCGGTGCCGCCCGTGACGGAGGTGCTGCTGGCGCTCAACGCCACGGTGGAGGGCCAGTCGACCGCGCACTACCTCACCGAGCAGCTGCAGGGCCACGGCCTGACTGTCAGCCGCATCGCCCAGGGCGTGCCCATGGGCGGCGAGCTCGACTACCTGGACGAGGGCACGCTGGCGGCCGCCATCAAGAGCCGGCGGACGATGTAGCAGCCGCCGGCAGGTCTCGTTTCAGGACCGGGGCCGGCGCAGCATCGGCACGATGGGTGGGCAATTCCTAATCTTGATTTCGCCGATCGCCTGGAAACCGTGCCGCTCATAGAGAGGCTGGTTCTTCGGATTGCTCGATTCCAGGTAGGCCGGAAGGCCATCGGCATCGCAGCGCGACAGCGAGGTGCGCAGCAGCGCGGACCCGAGGCCCTGGCCTTGCCGAGACGGCTCGACGCCGATGAACGGCAGATACCAGTGAGGCCCTTCCGGATGATAGCGGCCCATCTGTTCGACAACTGCCGCCATGTCGTCCTGCTTCTCGCGCGCGACGACGGTTTCGATCAGTTCGCCGAGCGTTTGCTCGTCCGGTCCTTGTCCGGGTGCAAGCCACAAGGCGACGGCCGCGTAATTGTCCATCGCCAGGCCCGTACCATTCTGAAGTGCGGGACCTGCCAACGCGCGGGCAAACTTGGGGAAGTTCACGAGAAAGCTGTCCGCCTCGGTAAACAGCCAACGGCTGGCAGGATCCGCTGCAAAAGCAAGGGTTAGCGCGCCGTACACCCGCTCGGCGTGGTGCGGCTCGGCTTCAAATACAGCCAAAGCGCCAGCTTTTTTAGTCTCGAGCATCCAGCATCGGTCGTCACCTCGCGGTTTCGTTTTTTTCACGTGGGAGCATAACGCGCAATGCGGAAGGCGGGTTCACCCAGGCGTGATCAAGGATGATCGCGGCCAAATGCTTCTGATGCGGCTATGGGTTCGCCGTTGGTGCACGCACGTCATCGAACCTGCTCGCGGTGACAATGCCGTATCGGTTTCGTCACAGCCAGCCGCATCGGGATCGGATAGGCTGTTTCGACGCTGGCGCAGACTCGAATTGCTCACGGAGTGCAATGGCCGAGACCGTCGCCGTCATTCATCGCGTGCTGGCGAGCGGAAGCAGCTTTCCCTCCGTCGTCGAGACGAGCGCGGGGCATCGGTACGTCCTGAAGCTGTCCGGTGCGGGTCCCGGCAAGCGCGCGCTGGCCACGGAATACCTGGCGCTCAAGATCGCCCGGCACTTGGGCCTGAACGTGCCGGACGCGCAGGTGATCGATCTGCCGCGCGATTTCCCCTGGCAAACCGGCACGGATGAATTCTACGAGGCCGTGCAGCGCAGCGCCGGCGCGAACCTCGGTGTCGCGTTCATTGCGGATGCCCATGACCTGAAGGCACATGACCTGGCCGGCCTGCCCGAGCCGTTCGTCCACCGCCTCGCCGCCGTCGATGCTTTGCTGCAGAACGTCGATCGCACCGCCGCCAATCCGAATATCATGCGCGACGCGGCCGGCGTGCACTGGGCCATCGATTTCGGCGCCTGCCTGCTGATCGAACGTCTCGCGCGCGGCGCGCTCGAGCCGCGGCTGCGATCTTCCGCCCAATCATTTTCTCGTCGGGCGCGACTGTTGCGGACGCCGTTCGCAATGCGGCAGGGCAGATCGATGCGGCATTCCTGGAGCCTGTCATCGCCGCGCTGCCGGGGATTGGCTGGCCGATCTCGGGCTCTCGCGGCAGGCGCTGCTGCAGCGGCTGGTCACCTATCTGGCGGACGTGCGCATGGCGGTCCTGCATAGTTTCGCCTGCGGCTAGCTTCCGGAATGACGGGTAGCGTCTTGCCATCCAGCATCTACCCACTACCCTCGTCCTGAGCTCGTCGAAGGACGGGCCGCACGCACCGAGCTGTGGTTCGACAAGCTCACCGCGGAGTTGGAGCAGGATGATGGATAAGCGATTGCATGGCAGCAATTTCGCGGACGGACTATCGGCTGCGGAGGACGCGCGCTAAGAGTGCGGGCAAAGCCAGACGGAGGAAACGATGGCAAATCTCAAGGGCAAGGTCGCCTGGGTCACGGGTGCGGGCACGGGCATCGGCGAAGGCGCCGCGCTGGCCCTGGCGCGCGACGGCGCAACGGTGGTGCTGACCGGCCGGCGCACGGAGACCCTGCAGGCCGTCGCCGACAAGATCGCCAAGGCGGGCGGCAAGGCGTCGGTCCAGCCGGCCGATGTGACCAAGGCCGCCGCGGTGCAGAAGGTCGCCGATGCGATCCGCGCCGAGCACGGGCGGCTCGACATCGTCGTCAACAACGCCGGCATGAACATCCCGGATCGCACCTGGCAGCGCCTCAAAGCCGAAGGCGCCGACGCGGTGATCACGGGCAACCTCACCAGCGCGTTCTACGTCGTGCAGGCGGCGCTCCCCATCATGCGCGCGCAGAAGGACGGGCTGATCATCCACACCGCCTCATGGGCCGGCCGCTTCATCGGCCCGGTGTCGGGCCCGGCCTATACGGCGGCCAAGCACGGCATGGTGGCCATGAGCCATACCATCAATCTGGAGGAATGCCAGAACGGCATCCGCAGCTGCGTGGTGTGCCCCGGCGAGGTGGCGACGCCGATCCTGGTCAACCGGCCGATCCCCGAGACGCCGGAGACGATGGCGCGCATGGTGCAGTCGGAGGACATGGGCAACATCATCGCCTTCATCGCCGGACAGCCGGCCCACGTGTGCATCAACGAGATCGTGGTGAGCCCGACGCACAACCGCGGCTACATCGGCATCATGAAGGCGCGCGAGGCGGCATTGGCGGCGGGGCGGAAGTGATGCGCGGGCGGCGCACCTTTGGCGATGCATGGTCGAAGATGTTTCACGTGAAACATCAATGGTTTGGTTAATTTGTTTCACGTGAAACATTAAGCTACCGCACGATGCGCGCGGCCTGCCGTCTGTCCGGGCTCCGACATCCGGCCGGGCGCTCGCGCCAGGCGACGCGCCCGGCGGGGCGTTCGGCGTGCTTCAGATCGTGGTCACACCTTGGTCTTCTCGTCCTCCACGACGCGCTGCACGGCCGGCCGGGCGAGCATGCGGTCCTTGTGGGCGGTGTAGTTCTTCATCTCGGCCATCGGCACCTCGCGGCGGATGCCCCAGGTGTAGAAGGTGAAGGCATAGGGATCGAGCACGGAATACTGATCCGACAGCCACTCGCGCCCCGCCAGCATGCCGTCGATCTGCTTCAGGTACTCGTGGAACGACTTCTTGCCCTGGGCCTGGATGTCGGGAAAATGGGAGGTGTCGGTGGCGTAGCGCTCGGGGCGCGAGATGTGCGCGTGCGCGGGATGCACGGTGGCGGCGAAGAAGCCGATGGTCGAGAGCGCCTGCGCTTCCGCGATCGGATCCGTCGGCCACAGCTTATAGCGCTTGCCGAGATAGGGCAGGATCGCCGTGTTCTCGGTGAGCGGCTGGCCGTTGTCGAGCACCAGCGCGGGCACGCGGCCCAGCGGGTGGATCTTCAGGTAGGCTTCGGTTTTCTGCTCGCCTTTGCTGAGGTCCATGCGCTTGGGTTCGTATTTGTCGCCGCTCTCTTCGAGCACGATGTGCGCCGCCATCGAGCAGGCGCCAGGTGCGTAGTAGAGCGTGAGCATGGTGTTTCCTTTACGGGTGCAAAGTCGCGTCAGGCGGTCCCTTTGAGGATCGCCAGGTATTTGCCCAGGGCGTCGGACGGCAATGCGCCACGCGACGCCAGGTGGTGAATGGGGCCGGTCGCCGCTCGCGCGCGCGCCAACCGCGTGAGCTACCGCCACGGGGCCTTAGTGGAGTGGTATGCGAACGGGCCGGCCGGAATCGAGCAGGGCTTCACGCTCGCCGCGGCGCCGGCCCGGTCCTCGGGGCCGCTGACACTGGCGATGGCGCTGTCGGGCACGCTGACCCCGCGGCTCACACCGGATCGGCAGACGCTGCGCCTTGCCGACCCCGGCGGGGCGACGGCGCTCTCATACGCGGGGCTGTGGGCGCGGGACGCCGGCGGCCGGCGGCTGCCGGCCTGGCTCGAGCTCGACGGAAGTCGGCTACTTGTGCGGGTGGACGACGCGGGGGCGCGATACCCGATCGTGATCGACCCGATCATCCAGCAGGCGACGCTGACGGCCTCGGACCGGGCCGCATCCGGCGGGTTTGGCTTCGACGTGGCGATCGACGGCGGCACGGCATGGTTGGGGCACCGCTCGCCGATGTCCGCGCGAACGAGGACCAGGGCGCCCTCTACGTGTTCACGAGACCCCCTCCGGTTGGGCGGACGCCACGGAGACCGCGAAACTCACCGCCGCCGACGGGGCGGCGAACGACTTGCTCGGCGAGTCGGTCGCGATCAGCGACGACACGGTGGTGGCGGGGGCGCTCCACGCCGGCATCGGCGCGAACATCGCTCAGGGCGCCGTTTACGTGTTCACCAAGCCCGCCTCCGGCTGGACCGATGCCACCCAGGTTGCCAAGCTCACCGCGTCTAACGGGCGTGACCACGACACCCTCGGCGTCTCGGTCGCGATCGACGGCGGCACGGTGGTGGCGGGGGCGCCCTCCGCCCTCAATGACGGCGCCCTCTTCGTGTTCATCAAGCCGAGCCCCGCTTGGGCCGATGTCACGCAGACCGCGACGCTGACCTCCTCGGACCCCTCCGGCGGCGACGCTCTCGGCGTCTCGGTCGCGATCGACGGCGACACGATGGTGGCGGGGGCGCCCCTCCACTCAATCGCCTCCAGCTTCTTCCAGGGCGCCGGTACGTGTTCAGAAGCCCTCCTCCGGCTGGGTCAATGCCACCCAGAACGCAAAGCTCACCGCCTCGGACGGGGCCGAGCGCGACTTCCTCGGCGCCGACGTGGCGATCGACGCCGATACGGTGGTCGCCGGGGCGCCTGCCGACCGCGATGACAGCATCCCCGAGGGCGCTGCCTACGTGTTCACCCAGCCCCCATCCGGCTGGGCGAATGCCGTCCAGACCGCCAAACTCACCGGCCCATCCGGCGCCGGCGGGGATGGATTCGGCAGTTCGGTAGCGATCGGCGGCAACGTGCTCGTTGTCGGTGCGCTCGGTGCGCTCACCCCGAACGGCGGAGCCGCCTACATCTTCGACAAGCCCGCCTCCGGCTGGGCGGCCGCCAGCCAGAGGGCCAGGCTTGGGTCCCCGGACAGCTCGGCGGGGCAATTCTTCGGTCCGGTCGCGACCGATGGCGGAATCGTGGTGGCCGGAGCGTCTTCCGGCAGTCTGGGATCAAGTCTCGGCCGGGGCGCCGCCTTCGTCTTCGGCGAGGTCGCCGGGCTGCCGACACCCACCGTCACCACGCTCGCCTCCTCAACCAACCCGTCCCTCCTTGGTCAGGCGCTGCATTTCACCGCGACGATCGAGGCCTCCGAGGGCACAGAAACGCCCACCGGCACAGTCCAATTCGCCGTCGACGGCACAAACGTGGGCGATCCAGTCGCCACCGTGGGCGGCTCCGCCACCTCGCCTGCCATCGACTCGCTCGGCGTCGAAGGACAAGCGCTGGGGGCCATGCACACCGTGACGGCACGCTATGCGGGTGACCCCATGTTGGCCGCGAGCAGCGGCCAGCTCCGGCAGACCGTCCATGCGGTCGAGCTGAAGGCCCTTGCCCCGGCGACGGTTCGCGTCGGCGAGGACTTGAGCGTCCGCTTCACGCTGCGCAACCTGCGTGACACGCCGCGCACGGACATCGACAGCGGCGCCTTCGAGCGTGTTGACGACAGCCCGCGATATCTCAGGACGCCACGTTCACACCGGGCCCGTCGTACACCACGTCCCTGGACTCAACTCGCTCCCGAAGGCGCCGGCTCCGGCAACCTGCTCAGCCGTCGGCTGTTCGACGTCCCACAGGCCGACGTCGGCCAGTGCCCGTTCAAGCCTTGCGAGCGCGGCTGCGAAAGCAGTCAGATCGACCCTGACCTCGGCACACGCACGGGCCGCAGCCTATCGATCCTGGTCCTTGAACAGGTCACCGTCACCATGGCCGAGTACTCGGCGCGCATCGCGCCAGATGCGCCTTGCACCCGCCCTCGATCAGGGAGTGTCACCGCTCCGCGGGCTGTTTCGCGAGGTCGTGGGCACCCACCCTGACCCATCTCTTTCGCGTACCCGGTCGTCACGGCGCCCAAGTCCCCCTACGCTTCGTTCTGGGGTGCAAGGGGTGCAGCGATGGTGCGGTGGGAGCGATCGACCGGGTGGTCGACGTTGGGCGTCGTGCTGGCGTCCTCCGTCGTCGTGATGTCGACGCCGCAAATGGCAAGCGCACTGCCGTCGGTGTGCACGTCGGGAGCTGCGAACATCCGTGCCTGGAACCATTCCGGTGCGACGACGGAGGACTTCAGCGACACCGGCCTGTGGCAGCCCCAGGGTGTCCCCGGGTCGAACCCGGGTGAGATCCTCTGCATCCAGACCAACGACACGCTCGTCTTCGACACCAGCGGCTCCACCAGCAGTGTCCACGCCGACCAGATCCACATCGCGGGCACGGTCACCGTCGACGTGCAGGGCGGCGCTCAGCTCTTCGCCGACGGCAGTGCCGCCTCGATCTGGGCACCCGGCACCAGGGTGCAGGTGACCGAGGGTCAGGTGGGCGGTCTTGGCACGATCGTGGCCCAGGGCGACGTCACGCTCGGCTCGCCCACGTCGCTTGTCGAGCTCACCTCTCAGGATCCGGCCAACGGTCTCCAACCGCCGCCGGACCCCGGCGAGATGGTGGTGCAGGGTCGCGCGACCGTGGCGGACCTGGGCGCTGGGATCCGGACGGGATACACACTCACCGTAGCCAATGGAGGTTCGGTGTCGGTGGCCCCGGGCTCGTCGATATGGGCCGACGACGGCACGGCACTGACCGTCCAGCCGGGCGGCCTTCTCGACCTCACCGGCGACGGCGGTTACTACCGGGGGTCGGACGTCTCGGGGCTGACGCGGAGCGTGGTCACCAACAACGGCACGCTCCGTAAGGACGGTGGCACCGGCACCAGCGTGGTGGACGCGAAGTTCCTGGGCGCCGGCCCGGTTGTCGTTCGGTCCGGCACCCTTGCGTTGCCCGACAGCCGGAAGGTCGGCGCTGCCGTCTCACCGGGGGCGTCACTGGCCACCGGGCGCTGCGACGGTGGTTCGGGCGGAGCGTGCCTTCCGACGACCGACCCCGCCAAGGACGCCATGAGTCTTTCCTTCCTTGTGCCGGGCACGAACGGTGCCCCGGCCAGCGTGCAGCTCGAGGAGCGCGGCGCCAACATCGATGCCAATCAGATCGGCAACGAGGTGCTGGCGCACGCCGACAACCTCGTTCCCGACGCCGCCCACCCTGCGCAGCTCGCGCTGCGCTACTCGCAGCCCGAGGTGATGAGCGCCCCGGTGAACGAGGTGCAGGTCGTGCACACAACGGACGACGGCCACGACGTGCTGCTGCCTGACTGTGTGGGCGGCGCGTTGCCGCCAGGCCTGTGGTCGTGCGTGGTGCGCCCGGTGACCAGGACGGCTCAGAACACCTTCGTCACCGTGCTCACCACCGTGACCAGCCGGTGGCGCCTACGCCGTAGCCTGCCGATCGAGAGTCAGGGCGCGGCGACTGCGCCCCAGCGACTCACGGTGAAGGAGGAGGCTCCCTTCGACGGTTCGACCCTCGCAGTTTCCTGGTCGGCGCCGGCCTCCAGTGGAGCCGGCCCGGTGACCTCCTATCGGGTCGGTCTCGACGGCAACACCATCGCGACGTCGGTGGGCACCTCAGCCCGCGTGAAGAACCCGGGTCCTGGCAAGCACACCATCACCGTGGTCGCCATCAACGCGGCCGGTCAGAGTGCTGCCGCCGCCGCGAACCTCACCCTCGATGCGCTGTCGAAGCCGCGCCAAGTGACGGGGGTCCGGGGCGCCCCTGGAGGAGTTCTAACGGCTGGGGCGAGGTGGAAGCCGCCGGCCGCCGCAGGTGGGCTCGCGATCACGAAGTACAAGGTCGCCGTGTACACCAAGGGCGGCAGGAAGGTCGACACCCAGGTGGTCAGGGCCGGCAAGCTGAAGCACCTCTTCATGCTCAAGAAGGGTCGCTACTACCTCAAGGTGAAGGCCCGGAACGCCGACCGCTGGGGCCCCTGGAGCAAGCGGACCGACCTCGTCCGCTCGCGGTGAACACCGAATCGTCGGCGATCCTGAGGCTGTGCCGGCAGCGCGGCAGGTGCTGATGAGTCGGTGTGCTGCCGGCGTCAAGACCAGAGAACGGTGGACCGCCTGGCTTCGCCGAGTCAGCTAGAAAGGGGGGTTGGGCTCTGGTCTCACGACCCGCGCCGCAGTGCGCCACCATCTCTGCGTTCTCTCAGGACCCCGACGTTGTCATTGCGGGCATCTGAGTGTCACCGGGAACCTTGAAACCGGGGCACCGCGTCCGGAGCCGCGAGCACGAGCACGCCCAACGCGAAGAGGGACGCCATCAGGGCCCAGCAGCAGCCGACCCACCAGACACCGTTGCCGACTCCCATGCGCAGCGCCCCGTCCATCCGTCGCGCCACGACCCGAGAAACGTGCCGTGCGGCCCTCGACACCTGCCCAGGCAGACGTTCTTGAGAGGGGTCAACTCGTCGACGGCCGCGGCGATCGGTGTCGCTCCGGCGATCGGGCGCCCGGCCCACTCGGGAGTGATCGGGAGTGATCGGGCGCGCGCGTGGTGAGGAAGTCGCGTACCTGTTGACGGTTGTCCCGGCGGAGCGGTGTAGCCGCGATGCTCGGCCTGCGGTGCAGGTTGCGAGGCAGGCGGGCTCTGTCAGCCGCTCCTTGCCAAGCCTGCCTGGGACGGAATGGAGGTCGTCACAACGGGATGACGCGGATGCCGCCGATCCGGAACGGCGTGAGAGCTTCCGCGAGCCTCTCGAAGCGATGGTTGCGGCCTCAGTGGCAGGACGGCGAAAGCGGCGCAGCGGCAAACCTGGGCACCCCGGTCAGGGCCGAGTTCCTCAAGGGGTCATGGCCGCGATCTTCCCGGAGATGTGGTCCATGACGGGCCCGTGCGAGACCTGGGGGCTGAACATGATCAGCTCGGCGTCGCGCTCGACGCGAACGCTGTGCCCGGCCGGCCAGAAGTACAGGTCACCGGCAGAGCAACGTTCGGTGCTGCCATCTGCGTACGACGTGACCACCACGCCGGCCAGGACGTAGCCCCAGTGCTCGGCTTGGCAGGCGTCCCCCTGCAGCCCCTGAAGCAGGGGGGCGATGTCTGTGCCCGCTGCCAGCGTGAAGTACTCGGCACCGAGAGACCCGTCGGCAACTCCGAAGTCAGGCAGCTGTCGTGCGACCGCACCGGGCGCGTTCACCCGAGTGGGAATGTTGTTCTTGGAGACGTGCATCGCAGAGTTCCTTTCCGAAGGGTGCTTACACCCCAAGGGCGTGACAAGGGTGTGACAATGCCCCCGTGACCCCGCTGGAGGCGGCCCGAGAGGCACTCACAGCCGGCGACTGGCCGCACGTGCTCGCTCTGATCGACGGCGACGGGGGCGCCGAGGCATGCGAGATGAGGGCCTTGGCGTCGTACGGTGCTGGAGACCTGGAGGGCGCGATGAGTGCGTGGGAACGGCTGCACGAGATCTCTCTTGGGCGGCGATCGCATGGCGGCGGCGCGGGCCGCCCGGATGACGGCGATGTTCCTCCCGATCGACACGGGCCTGATGGCTCCGGTTCGCGGCTGGCTCCACCGTGCCCGACTGATGCTCGAGGGCGCGGAGACCGGACCGTACACGCGCTGGTCGCGGCCGTTGCCGGCTACGAGCGGCAGTTCTGCGGTGATGCCGAGGCGTCGGCACCTTTGGCTCGCGAGGCCATCGAGCTCGGCGATCGGTGGGGTGCAGGCCTGGCCGCTGTCATGGGACGTACGGCCACGGCGCGGCTGCGCCTGCTCGAGGGGGATGTCGACGGCGGTCTGGCCCTGCTCGACGAGGTGGGGGCCACGCTGATGACCGGTGAGGTCGATGCGCTGGGAACCGGCATGATGCTGTGTGAGGTGATCTGTGCGGCACAGGGTCTGGGCCGCCATGACCTGGCGCAGGAGTGGACCGATGTCATGGATCGCTGGCGACCTGGAGTTGCCGTCGGCGCAATCAACGGTCGATGCCGGGTCCATCGAGCCGAGCTGCTCCGGGTCACCGGCCCCGCCGATGAAGCCGAGCGGGAGGCGATGCAAGCCTGCGAGGAGCTGGCGCCGTGGATGCGGCGAAAGTACGGCTGGCCGCTCGTCGAGCTCGGCACCATTCGGCTCCGGAAAGGCGACCTGTCCGGGGCAGAGGAAGCGTTCAAGGCCGCTTACGACCTGGCCTGGCCCGCACAACCCGGGCTGGCCATGCTCCGACTCGCTCAGGGCGACCTCGAGGCAGCACGATCGCTCATCGACGAGGCCGTCGCCCATCCGGTTCCGTTGCCGTGGAAGGAGCGGCCGCCGATCGGCGAGTGGAGATGGTGGCGTTGCTGGAAGCCCAGGCCCAGATCTCCGCCCTTGCCGGCGACCTCGACACCTGCCGGGCTGCGGCCAACCGGCTCGTGGACCTCGCGCGGCCTAGCCCGGTGACGGTCTGTCGGCTCGCGCTGCTGTTGCCTGCGCACGTGCCCTGTTGGTCGAGGGCGACGTCGCGGGAGCGGCTGCTCGTGCCGCCGACGCCGTGGCCATCTGGGCAGACCCCGGGGCGCCGTACGACACCGCTGAGGCGCGCCTGGTCCTGGCTGAGGCGCATGACCGGGCCAGCTCTTCGGGCAGGCCATGCTGGAGAGGAAGTCGGCACTCGACGCGTTCGTGGCGTTCGGCGCGGCTGGTCGGGGCGGAGACCGCGCGCCCCTCGTGGGTCTTCCTGCGGCCGGGCCGGCGGTCTTCAGGCTGGTCGGTGATCGGCGCATCGTCGATTCGCCGGGATCCGGGTCGTGGTTCCTGACCTGGTCGGCCTGCGCTCTGCTGGCGCTACATGGTGGAGGTCCAGGACGCCGGGCTCCCGGCGGACGCCTCCGGGTACCGCTGACCTCAGCCGCGGCGGCCCGGCGGCTCGAGTGCCGTCGCGTGTGTTCTGAACCGAATCGGGCAGCGTGACCGGACGCCCGTGCCGGGGCGTGACCCGGACCGCCAGCGTCTGCCAGCCGTCGCGGGCGAGCTGCGGGGCGGTGATGCCCGGCGTTCATCGCGTGCTGCCCCGGCAGCTCGTGGCGGTCGAGCAGGAAGCGCACGTGGCGGAGCGCTCCGGAGTGGGCGGCGGTCACCACGAAGCGCAGCTTGGCTCCGCCCTTGATGGTGGGCGGCACGATGGCCCGCACCGTCACGCCCGGTGCCCGCAACGGTGGCGCGGGCGGCCTGATGGCGCCCACCACGCGCCGAGCGAGGCACAGGGTGCTGTACCGGCGGTAGCGGAAGGTGCGCGTCACGGTCACCGTCCGCCCTCCCCGGCGATGGTGACGGCCAGGGTGTGGGTGGCGGTGCGGCTCAGGGCGTCGGTATCGAGCTTCGCCCTGCGCTCGCGGCCGAGAACGCGACCGTCGAGCCGGTAGGACACGCGGTCCACGGCGGTCCCGCTCGCCAGGGTGCGCAGCACGAGCCGGCTCGGCGTGGGGCTCGCGGCGTGGAAGTAGGCCACGCTGCCGTTGATCCTCACGGCGGCGGCGCGGATGAAGAATCCGCTGTAGCGAGTCCTGGTGCACCCGGCGGGGAGTCGGGTCGGAGCGGAGGGCCCGCGCCCGGGCGGAGGGGGCAGAAGTGCTGCCTGACGTTGATCCGCCCCGGCGTGGCGTTCGAGGGCCCGTCGCTCGTGAAGTCCGCGGGCTCGGAGCCGGTTCCCCGGAGCTGCAGCGAGCGGCCGACCGGCGTCGACGGTGCCTCGAATTGCCCGATGTCCTCAAGGGAAAGCCCGGCGGCGGAGCCGTTCACCGCGGTGAAGGTGCCCTCGTAGCCCAGCGTCTCCTCCACCCCGCCGGGGCCGATCAGCGCGAGCCCGTCGGGGGCTCCGTTCTGGAGCCCCGGTATCGCGAAGAAGCGGGTGCCGTAGCCGTTCTCCTCGTCCGGCAGGCTCCCCGAGAGCGTGACGGTGGAATAGCGCCTGCCGTCGTATCCGTTGTAGAGCTCGATCGAGTAGGCGGACAGGTCGGTGCCGGCGGGCCCGGCCAGCTCGATGCCCTCGTCCTGGTCCACCCCGGCGTTGTCGTAGTGGATCTCGTTCACGAACACGGCCTGGGCCGGGCCGCGCCGGCCCGGCCGCCCGAGCAGCACCAGGGCGCGGAGAGCAGCGCCAGCGATGCGCGCTTCACGGCGTCCTGCGCTGCCGGGCACGCCGCAGGATGCGGCGCGTCGAGGACCTCCGGCGGTCAACGCTCGTGCGCCGCCGCCGGCCGCGAGACCCGAACAGGGCCCGCCACGCCTCGGCGGAGATCGAGGCCCTCACCACCTGGCACCGGCAGCCGCGGTGCGCGCGCCCGTGATCCGCCGCCGCGCGGGTCACGAACAGCTTGTTCGCCGCATGGCGATGGCAGGCGGTGCACGAGCAGTGTCCGGTGGCACGCAGGCGGTAGACCACGCCCACCGAGCGCCGGCGGGAGGCCAGCGCGGTACGGGGACCGAGGACCGTGCCCGCGCCCGCCAGGACCACCCCGGCGCGCAGCAGCGCGTCCCTGCGTGACAGCTTGCGGTGCACGACGGGTCCTTTCGCGGTACTGCGTGGCCAGGGCACGCTCGGCCCGGGGAGCCCCACTCGACCTCCCCCTCCCGACGGAGTTCCCCGGTGTCTTACGAAGCACGCGAATGCTCCACGGACACCGGCTGTGCTCCATCGATCAGGGGCGATCTAATGAGGCATCCCGGGACGAGCGCTTCACCACCACTCGGCGCACCCAGGGGGTGCCTTGAGAGGTGAATCGCCTAGCCCGTCCGGGCTAGGCGCGCACGTATCGCATGTACACGACACGCGACGAGAACGTGCGCGTTTCCACCAGCTCCAGGTCCAACTGCTCGTCGAGGGCCGGGAAGAACGGGGTGCCCCCGCCGACCACCACCGGGTACACGAACACCCGGTAGTCGTCCACCAGGCCGAGCTGGATGCAGCTGCCGGCCAGGGTCGCGCCGCCCACGCCCAGGTCCCCGCCCGTCTCGGCCTTCAGCGCGGCCACCTCCTCGGCCACGCCGGCCCGGGCCAGCCTGTAGTTGCCCTCGAGCTGCTCCAGGGTGCTCGAGAACACGACCTTCGGGAGCGGCTTCCAGATCCCGGCGAACTCCAGCTCGACCTCATCCGCCGACGGATTCTGGTCCGCGGTCTCCCAGTACGTCATCACCTCGTAGAGGCGGCGGCCACAGAGGTGGCCGCCCAGTTCCCGGACCTGCTCGTTGTGGAACCGGTGCAGCTCCTCGTCCGGGGCTCCCCAGTCGAAGTCGCCATCGGGCCCGTTGATGAAGCCGTCCAGGGACATGCTCATCGAGTAGATCAGGCTGCCTGCCACGGTCTCCCGGATCCTGCCACACTCGCTTCGCCGTGTCCCAGGAGAACATCGAGCGGATCAAGGCGGGGTTCGGCGCGCACAACCGCGGCGACCTCGATGCCCTGGTGGAGCTGTACGACCCGGAGTGCGTGTTCGAGACGCTGCTCCTGGGGACCCATCACGGCAACGAGGCCATACGGGTCATCTACGAGGAGAACCAGAAGACCCTGTCCGGCTACGACGTGGTCCCGGTGGAGCTGATCGATGCCGGGGACAAGGTCGTGGCGGTGGCTCAGGCCGTGGGGTCGGGCCCGGCCAGCGAGATCGCGGTGGACGAGCCGTTCGCCTTCGTGTTCACCTTCAGGGGCGAGCGGGTGATCCGGGAGCAGGCCTTCCGGAACAAGGAAGAGGCCCTCGAAGGGGCCGGCCTGCCCCCGGCCGACGCCGCCTAAAGGCTCAGGCTCGCCTGCGGCTAGGCGTCGTACTGGCCGCCGAGGGGCGCCGGCACGGGCTTCGTCTTATGCCCGGCCGCTTGAATGATCGCCGGGACCTCGGGGTCGGCGAGGTAGCTCGCAAAGCCCTCCTGATCCCAGTCGAAGAGCACCCACACGCGGTCGTCCTCGTTGGGATCGCGATAGACCGTCGCTCCCTTGGACCCGTGCTGCGCTCGCTTCTCGGCGCCCTGCTTCGAGAAGACGTCCAGGAAACGGTCGAAGTCCTCGACCGTCGTGGTGGCCAGAAACATAGGTACTCCTTTATCGGAGTTGCGAGTCGGCGCACACTAACCCCCCCGGGGAGCGCGCCGCAATCCCTGGCCAGGTGAAGCGCCGCCGTTACTGAATTGCGGCTTCGGCCGCTGCGCGGGACGCCTCGGTGCCAAACGATCCTTCAAGGCGCGCGGCCACCTGGCCCTGGGCGTTGAAGGTGAACAGCCACGGCTCCGTCCGCAGGCCGAACCTTCCGGAGCGGTTCGCGGAGTCCGTTCTGCACCTTGTTGTCCTCGTAGACCTCTTGGTGGATGAAGGTCGCCTTGTCCCCGTACTCTTTTTGGAGTTGGGCAGCGATGTCTGTGACGGGGCCGCAGACCCGGGTCTGGCAGAGCGCGGGCGTGGCCATCAGGAGGACCACGGGCTTCTTCCCGATCACGTCGGCGAAGCTCTCCTCGTGCATATCGTCCTCGGGTATCCGAGTCTCGATGGACTCGATGTTTCCAGCGGCGGAGGCGACCGTCTCCGTTTCGATTGGCGGCGGTCTGTCACCGACGGCCGGGACGGGGCTGGACCGCTTGACGCGGATGAAGGTCCCACCACCGACAAGCCCCTGCGGAGTCTTGGTGACTGCGAGCACGGCGTAGCGGCCGGGCCGCAGATCAACCTCGGCCGCATAAATCGCCGCGATGGAGTCTTTCTCAGCGGCTGCCGTGCGACTGCGGAAGGCGGGCTCGACGACAAGCGGATCGGCTGGCGCGGGAAATGGACCCTCCGGCACCTCCTCCGGCGTGCGCGCGATGTAGACGGCGCTCTTGCCGTAGATGAAGCTGCTGTTGTCGCTGGTTAGCACCCCGAACGCCAGCCGGTTCTTGCCGGGCGTGAACTCCATAGTCGCCAGGCCGAGCTGAACCTCTCCCACCGTCTTGCCGAGGTCGCTAAGTGTCTGGCGACCGGGGGCGGGGAAATCCGAGGCCGACACTTTCTGAGCGGCGGCCACCGCCCGGTCGAACGCGGACCCGCCGCGCTCGTTGAGGGCGGACCCGTCGTCGTCTCCCCCGCCACACGACGCGAGGAGGAACCCGCAGGCGCTCAATAGCGATACGGCGAGGTGATGGGACCGATGCACGGCGGCGCAGACTAGCTAGCCAGGTATCTCGGACACGGGGGTGGGTGATCCCCCCGTATCCCGTTGCCAGAGCGGATCGGCGCCATGGAGCCAGCCGGGCTCGAACCGGCGACCTCCTGGTTGCAAACCAGGTGCTCTTCCAGCTGAGCTATGGCCCCTGTCGGGGGATGGTAGGCGCCTCCGTCCTAGAGGCGGGCGAACGCCGCGTCCAGGAGCTTCTCGGCCTGGAGCGCCGGGTTGGGCGAGTGGAGCAACACCACGGCCAGGGTGCGGCCGCTTCGCCGGACCACGCCCACGAAGCAGAGCCCGGCGTCGTCCGTGTATCCGGTCTTCAATCCGATGGTGCCGGGGTAGTCCGCGCGGATCAGCGGGTTGTGTCCGCTGAGGAACAGCCGGCCGCCCTTGATCGGGAAGCGGAACGACGCCTGCCGGCGGCGCACGATGCGCCGGATCCGGCGGCGCTCCATGGCCACCGCGGGACATCACGGCCAGGTCCCTCGCGCACGAGCGGTTGCCCGACTCGAGCCCGTGCGACGACACGAAGTGCGTGCAGTCGAGCCCGAGCGACCGCGCCCTCTCGTTCATCAGCGCTCACGAACCGCCGCTCGTTGCCCGACACGTGGTCGGCCAGCGCGATGGCGGCGTCGTTGCCCGATACCAGCAGCAGTCCGTTGAGGAGCGACTCCACCGGCACGCGCTTCCCGCGCGGCAGCACGCCGACCCCCGACCCCTGGTAGTGGAGCGCCGCCCGGGTGATCTTCGCGCGGTCGCGCGGCCGCGCCCGCTCGGTCACGAGGATGGCGGTCATGATCTTGGTGAGGCTCGCCATGGGCAGCACCTTCAGCGGCCGCCGCCGCCAGAGCACCTCGCCGTCCTTCACGTCGAACACAGGCCCCGCGCGGCGGTCGCCGCAGGCGGACGTGCACGGTGTCGCCGCCGGCCAGGGGCACGTCGGGAACCGGCTCGGCCGGGACCAGCGGGGCGGGCTCGCCGGCTTCGCGGTTTCGCGGGCGCGGGCGTCACCGGTGCGCGCCGCGCGGCCACGGGCGTGGCCGACGCGCTGTTGCCTCCACCGGAGCTCGTGTCGGAGCTGAGGGCGAGGTAGGCGGCCGCGCCCGCGCGCGGGCACGAGCAGCAGGAGCAGGGGAAGCACGCGCCCGCGCCGGCCGCGGCGCCGGCCCTCGGTGAGCACGCCGCGCGGTGGCACCGGCGGCGGCCCGGACCTACTCATCGCGGCGGCGGGGTCGAGAGGGCGCCCACCACGCCGATGCCGAGGACGATCGAGCACGAGCAGCGAGATCACCACCAGGATGTCCACTCCCTGCCGGATGGCCACGCTCAGTGGTGAGCACCGCCAGGAGGACGATGATCACCAGGCTGGCGCCGAGCACGGCATTACGAGCCATCAATACACGGGTATGCGCCGCTGAGCGTCGTAGTCCTCGTGGAGCACGGTTCGCGAACACCCGTGATGGCCAGCAGGCCGAAGGCGAACCCGCCGATGTGC
The DNA here is from genome assembly GCA_963727395.1 of uncultured Thermoleophilaceae bacterium. Lineage (GTDB taxonomy): Bacteria > Actinomycetota > Thermoleophilia > Solirubrobacterales > Thermoleophilaceae > JAAYBF01. Next base: position 26,757 of record CAVSGC010000014.1, read on the forward strand.
GCGAAGTAGGCCACGCCGCCGCCCTCGCCGCCGACCGGCTGGGAGAGGTCCGCGGCGCCGTAGGCCACCTGGATGCAGGATCCACAGGCCGAGCACGAGCAGGGCGGGCAGCCGGACGATCGTGAAGAAGATGATGATGAAGATCACGGTCAGCACGCGGGCGCGCGGATAGAGCACGGCATAGGCGCCCAGCACCGCGGCGATCGCGCCGCTCGCGCCCACGGTGGGCACCGCTGGCGCTGGGGTCGATCAGCGTCTGCGCGGCCACCGCGGCGATCCCCCCGAGCAGGTAGAAGGCCACGAACCTGGGTCTGCCCATCGAGTCCTCGATGTTGTTCCCGAAGATCCACAGGAAGAGCATGTTGCCCGCCAGGTGCAGCAGGCTGCCGTGCAGGAACATGGAGCTGAAGACGGTCACGTACCAGGGCACCTGGTCGGGCGGGGTGCCCGCCACCCCCTCCTGTCCCTGGCATACGATGTTGCCGGCCGAGGTGGTCCCGCACTCGTCGCCGGGATGGGTCAGCTCGTAGGGGATCGCGCCGTACTCGAGCACGCGCTCGTTGCCCCTGTCGCCCAGGTCGAGGCCCCCGTGCTCGAACCCGAAGTAGGCGAGCGTGCAGAGCACGATGATGGCCACGGTGAGCACCGGGAAACGGCGCGTCGGTATGTCGTCCTTCAGCGGGAGCAATGTCCCGCCCCCTGCCTGGCCCGTCACCTAGCGGCGGCCCGCTCGAGAGTCTGCTCGGCGTGGTAGCTCGAGCGCACGAGCGGGCCCGCGGCCACGGATTCGAAGCCCATCGCGTAGGCCTCGCGCTCCAGGTCGGCGAACTCGTCCGGGTGCCAGTAGCGGACCACCGGCAGGTGGTCGCGCGTCGGGCGCAGGTACTGCCCGACGGTGAGCACCTGCACGTGGTGCTCGCGCAGCGTCGCGAAGGTCTCCAGCATCTCCTCCCGGGTCTCGCCCAGGCCGGTCATCAGCCCCGACTTGGTCACCACCTCGTCGCCGCCCATCTCCTTCGCGGTGGCGAGCACGCGGCAGGAGCGCAGGAAGCGCGAGCCGCGGCGGGCCAGCGGGTAGAGGCGGGGGACGGTCTCCACGTTGTGGTTGAACACGTCGGGCCGCTCGGCGATCACGCGGGCCAGCGGCATCTCCTCGCCGCGGAAGTCCGGGGTCAGCACCTCGACCTTGCAGCCCGGGAGCCAGGCGCCGGATCGAGCGGATCACGCCCACGAAGGCCGACGCGCCGAGGTCGGGCAGGTCGTCGCGGTCCACGCTCGTGACCACGGCGTGGCGCAGGCCCATCTTCTTCACCGACTGGGCCACGCGCAGCGGCTCCAGCGGGTCGTTGTGGGTGGGCTTGCCCGGTCTTCACGTTGCAGAAGCCGCAGCGGCGGGTGCAGGTGTCCCCGAGGATCATGAAGGTGGCCGTGCCGCGCTCCCAGCACTCGCCGATGTTGGGGCACGCGGCCTCCTGGCAGACGGTGTGGAGGCCCTGGTCCTCGATCATGCCGCGCAGCTCCCGGTAGCGGGCGCTGCCCGGGGCGGGACGCTTGAACCACGCCGGCTTGCGCTCGCCGAAGGGCAGCACCTCGCCCAGGTCCAGCACCCGGGCGCCGCCCGGGTTGGCACGCGAGCGGGTGCTCATGCCGCCACCGGCTCCGGAGCGCGCTCGTGCTCCAGCAGCCTCCGCTCGGACACCAGGCGCTGGCGCCGCCCGAACGCCTCGGCGAAGCGGTGCGCCATCCGCTTGCGGAAGCAGGGCAGCACGCCGGCCCGCCCGGTCTCGCGCGCCACCGAGGTCATCGCGCACGGAGTCGAGCCCGCAGGGCAGGATCCACTGGAAGGGCTGAAGGTCGTTGTCCACGTTCACGGCCAGCCCGTGGGTGGTGACGCCGCGGGACACGTGCACGCCGATCGACCCGATCTTGGCGTCGCCCGCCCAGACGCCGGTGAGCGGCGCCTCGCGGGCCTCGGCGGCGATGCCCTCGTCGGCCAGCGCGGCCACCATCGCCCCCTCCATCGTGCGGACGAACTGCGGCGACGGAGTCGATGGCCATGATCGGGTAGGCCACCAGCTGGCCGGGCCCGTGGTAGGTCACCCGGCCGCCGCGGTCGCTGTCCGCCACGTCGATGCCCTGGGCGCGGTACCAGTCCTCGCCCATGGGCAGGTCGGCCGCCTCGGTGCGCCGCCCGCGGGTGTACACGGGCGGATGCTCGAGCACGAGCAGCGAGTCCGGGATCGCGCCCGCCTGGCGGCGCGCGCGCACTGCTTCCTGAAGCTCCACGGCGGCCCCGTAGGGCAGCGCGCCAAGCTGGGCGACCCAGAGCTCGTCCATGGAGCGAAGGCTACCCTGCGCCCCCGTGAACCGAGAGGAGCGCTTCTGGCCGGGCCGCGTTCGCTGGCGGCTTCGCGGAGCGTGGATGTGGCCCGCCTTCGTGGTCCTCACGCTGCTCGACGGCCTGATCCTCCACCTGCTCCCCCCGGTGGGCACGGGAGTGGACATCGTGCCCGGCCATCCTGCTCGCGGTGTTCGGCAACCTGGTGCTCGTCGGGCGCGGTGGCCCCGTGGCTGGCGAAGCCGGATCTGGGCGCGCCGGCCCGCGGCCGCGCCGGGCGCCCCGCCGGTGGCCCAGCGCGAGGTGCTGGTGGACCGCATGGGCACGGCACTGCTCGTGGCCAGCGTGGTGGGCGTCCTGGCCGCCGGGTTGGCCGCCCGCCCGCTCGTGGTGGCCGAGACGGACGCCAAGGAGCGCGCGGCCGAGGCGATCCTCGAGGTGGTGAACACGAGCGGCAACGCGGAGCTCCAGCGCAACCGGGAGACGGCGCAGACGGCCCGGCTGGGCGACGGCTACTTCCGCACCTGCATCGCCCACGACGACCGGCGCCGCTTCTGGTGCTGGTTCATCGACACCACGAAGAAGCCCACCGAGGTGATCAGGGACCCGAGCGCCCTGCCCAACCGGCTCGAGCCCTAGGGGGCATGGTCCGGTACTCGCCCGGCCAACGCCAGGGTGAGCTCGGTCTGCCGTGCGCCCACCTCGAAGATCTCGAGCCGGTTGTCCCCCGGGATGCAGCGCCTCCTCGGGCAGGAGCATCGAGAAGTACTCGAACGCGGCGCCCGCGCAGGTGGAAGGTGCGGCCGGTGGCCCGCAGACGGCCGTTCACGGCCACGGCCAGGTCGCGGGGCTCGTCCTGCCCGACTCCCGCCAGCGTGCCGGTGACCCGCGTGGGCAGCAGCTCGTCGCCTGGGGTTCACCGCCCGCGGGAGGTCGGCGTTGGCCAGCAGGCCGCCGTCACCGGTCCCGCGGCGGACAGCCGGGAGGTCCGCCACCCGCCGTCCGATCAGCTCGGGGTGCGGCCCCGCGCGATAGAGCGACGGCCCACGGGCGAGCCGAACAGGAGCTCGCTCTGCGCTCCGGTGAGGAACGTGCGAGCCCGGCGTTGCGCGGTTGGCCGCCCGGCGGCGCTGCATCTCGGGCAGGCCGATCCGGATCGTCTGGCTGAAGTCGCGCGTCACGATGCTGATCGTCCTCCGGGCCGGGCCGAGGGCGCGAAGGCGGAGCGCCCGTCGTGCTTCCAGGCCACGCGTGCGTCCAGCAGGTCGGCCACGGTGGGCACGAGGTCGAAGTTGCGCACCACGGCGCGGTTCACCTCGCCCGAGGTCTGGCCGGGCGCCTTCACGAACAGCGCGACCGGCGCGATCTCGTCCACGTTGGACTCGGTCACGAGGCGCCGGTCCTTCACGCCCAGCTCGAACGCGTAGCCGTGGTCGGCGGTGACCACCAGGAGGGCGTCGTCGAGCAGGCCCGTGCGCTCCAGGCGATCCAGGAGCAGTCCCACCTGGCGGTCCACGAACCCACCTGGAGCAGGTGGCGGCTCTCGTTGTGGCGGGTCAGGTCGGGATCGTGGAAGCCGATCGGCCGGTTGATCCCGGGAATCGGGTCATTCCCCTTCGGGCGCGCCGCGTGCCCCGAGGGCAGGTAGATCCAGGGCTCGTGGGGCAGGAGCGCGTGCTGGAGGTAGAGGGTGGGCCGTTCCCGCTCTCGGATGGCTCCGATCCAGCGGTGGAGCGCGAGGTGGGCGCCCGCCTCCCGCCAGCCGGGCCAGCACGCCCGGCCGCCGTGTGCGGGCGCCCGGGCAGATCCGCGGCGGGCAGAGGGCCTCGCCGGACTCCACGTCCTCCACCCCGTACCCCAGGCCGTGGAAGAGCGTGTAGATGTTCTGCCGGTGGCTGCGGAAGTCCGCCGCCGTGCCGCGGCGCGGCAGCTTCGCGTCCAGGATCGCCGGCACCGCCTTGAACGTCGAGTCGTACACCGTGTGGGCGTTCGGGAACCACGTGGACATCGCCGCCAGGCGAGCGAAGCCCGGATAGCGCTCGGCGTCGATGCTGCCGTCGGGGCGCAGCAGGGTGTCCAGCGGGAACTCGTCGAAGATGAGCACCACCACCGGCGGCTTCCCCGGATGCTCGGGGGCGCTCGGCCCCGCCGTGTTACACGCGGAGATGAGGGCCGTGGACAGCACGGCCAGGAGCAGCACCCGTGCGCGCACCGCGAAATGTAAAGCGGATGAGGAGATGTGAGACCGCTCAGACCCGGGCGAGCACCCGCACGCGCCCATCGGGCGTGACCTCGAGAACCTGGACCGAGTTGGCGCCCTCGCGAAGAACGGCCTCCGGCACCATCATCGCGTAGTACTCCCGCGGGTCTCCGCGCAGGTGGAAGCTCGCCCCACGGCCTCCACGCGGCCGTTCACCGCCACGGCCAGGTCGCGGCGGGCGCCGGGCCGCGCCGCCGCGCAGCTCCCCGGCGATCTGCGCCGGCACCACCCCCGAGGCGCGCCGGACGTTCCTCAGGTCGCGCGCGTCGGCCACCACGGCCCGCACGCCGGCGGAGTTCGAGCGGGCGAGGGCGGACACCGGCCTCCCGATCAGCCCTCGGTGCGGGCCCGATCCCGGTGTAGAGCCCGGTGGCGCCCGAGCCGAACTCCCGCAGGCGCCTCCGCACCACCTTTCGGCGCCGGGCCTCCCAGCGGGCCTGGGAGATCCGGACGGTGGCGCTGAAGTCGCGCGTCGGTGAGCTCCACGCGGTGGCGCCGGCGCGTCGCGGCCGAGAAGGCCGAGTGGCCGTCGGCGCGGTATCCGAGCGGAGCGTGCACGAGGCCGGCGATCGTGGGGGTCACGTCGAGGGTCCGCGCCAGCACGTCGGCTGACCCGGCCCCTCCGCTGGCCGGGCGCCTTCACGATCAGGGGCACGGGCGTGAGCTCCTCCACGTTGGACGCGCTCACGCTCCGGCGGGTCTCGACGCCCACCTGGAAGGCGATCCCGTGGTCGGCGGTGACCACGATCAGGGTGTGGTCGTACATGCCCTGCGCCTTCAGCCGCCGGATCAGCCGGCCCAGCAGCCGGTCCACGAACTGGAGCTGGAGCAGGTAGCGCTGCTCGTTGTGCCGGGTGAGGAAGGCGTCGTGGAAGCCCGGGCACGCCGTTCATGCCGGGCACCAGGTCGCGCACGCCGTGGCGGGCCTGGGCGCCCGAGGGCAGGAAGATGTAGGGCCCGTGCGGCAGCAGGGCGTGCTTCATCCAGAACGTGGGCCGCGGCCCGGGCCGGATGCTCCGGACGAAGCGGTCGAAGCGCTGACTCGCGGCCCGCGTTCAGCCGCGGGATGATCGCCGGCCGGCGGGTGGGCGCGCCGCGACAGAGACTCGGCGGGCAGAGCGCGGTGGCCTCCTCGCTGCTCACCGTGCGGTAGCCGCGATGGGCGAGGGCGTCGAAGATCGATCGCGGATGGGAGCGCCGGTCCGCGGACGAGCCGGGCACCGGGCGCCGGCCGTCGAGGATCAGCGGCACGGCCTTGGTGGTGGAGTCGTACACCGAGTAGGCGTTGCGGAACCACGTGGCGCCGGAGGCCAGCGCGGCGAAGTTCGGGATAGCGGACCGGGTCGATGCGGCCCCGCGAGTCGAGGAGCGAGTCGCCCGGGAACTCGTCGAGCACCAGCAGCACCACGTCGGGCCGTGACCGCGCGGCCCCGCGCCGGGTCGTTCCGCCGCCGCGGCGCATGCGAGGTGGCGGCCACGCGAGCAGCGCCGCGCTGGCGAGCAGGACCGTGGTTCGCATCGAGGCGATGAGCGCGCACGAGACGGAAGGGTGACGCCGACGGGCGGCGCCGGGAGCTACGGAGATGTTGCCGGCATGATCAACCTCAGGTGGACGGTTAGATCGACCCAACCGAAACACTCGGGGCCTCCAGCCAGATACGGTCCGGGTCTCTGTACCGCACGACCCTCCATCGACTCCGTCCCGGGGGTACCTCCACTTCTCGTGCGCGCGTGAGCGTACGCGCGGGAGAGCTCGGCCGGCGGCCCCGTGCGGCGTCTCTCGGCGCGCCAGTTCGACGGGTGGGACTTGCGCAGAGTTCCGCTATCAGCGAGCATTCCGCCCTCAGGTGCCTGTCCGGCTGGAGGAGATGCAGACCTACCTGTGACCAGGAGACCCGTCCGTCCATCGCGCCGGTCGGCACCCCCGGTCCGCCACCGCATGCTCGTGGTGGTGTCCGCGTGTGCCCTCCTGGCTGTCGGCTGGCTGACCGCCGACGGCGTGCCCGCCTCCGAGCCCGGCCAGCTCGACGAGTCGCTGCTCACCATCACGGAGACGGCGCCCGTCCCCACGACGCCTGGCGGCACGAACACGGGCGGGAGCTGGCACCCGCCGAGGACAACCCGGCGCCCCCGCCGCTCACCGAGACCGAGGTGTCGCCCACCACGCCCACCGAGACCGAGGCTCCGGCCGAGCCGACGCTCCGCCGCCCGACGACGCGGTGTGCGACAAGCAGGCGGTGTTCACGCCCGAGCCAGCCGGCCGGCGGACGACGAGGCGGCCCGCAGAGGAGGGCCGAGAAGAAGGCGAAGAAGCGGGCGAAGGAGCCGGGGCCGCGTGCGCCGAGCGAGACGCCAGGACAAGGCCCGCAAGCACCGCCATCACCGCAAGTCCACCGACCTGCGCAACTCCGACGGGTCCCCCGCGCTCAGCAACCCCGGCTTCGTGGACGCGCTGCCCGGCCCGTCCTCGACGCGCCGGGGTGCCCAACTTCATCATCCGGAAGTTCCGGGTGCCGCCGTTCCTGCTGCCGATCTACCAGGCCGCCGGGATCGAGTACGGCGTGCGCTGGGAGGTGCTGGCCGCGATCAACGAGATCGAGACCGACTACGGCCGCAACCTGAACGTGTCCTCGGCGGGGGCGGTGGGGTGGATGCAGTTCATCCCCTCGACCTGGCGGATGTACGGCACTGGACGCCAACCGCGACGGGCGCAAGGACCCCTACAACCCGGTGGACGCGATCTTCGCCGCGGCCCGCTATCTGGCCGCCGCGGGCTACGAGAGCGACGTGCGCCGGGCGGTGTTCGCCTACAACCACGCCGACTGGTACGTGGACTCGGTGCTGCTCCGCGCCCGGCTGATCGCCGGCGTGCCCGCCGACCTCGTGGGCTCGCTCACCGGACTGACCGAGGGCCGCTTCCCCGTCTACGCCCGCGCCCGCTACGCCGACGATCAGGCCGAGGGCGCCGACGCCGACGCCGGGATCGGCATCTTCTCCCGCCCGGGAGCTCCGGTGGTGGCGGTGAACGACGGCGTGATCAAGAAGGTGGGCGAGAGCGCCGCGCATGGGCAAGTACCTGGTGCTCGAGGACGCCTACGGCAACCGCTTCACCTACGCGCACCTCGGATCGGTGTCGAGCTTCTTCCCCGTGCCGAAGAGCCGACGACCCGCGGGTGGTGCCCACCGTCAAGGCCGGCGCCCGGGCGTCGGCGATCCGGCGCCCTCGGCACCCGCCTCCGCCGGCAGCCAGCCCGATCCTAAGGCTGAGTCTGAGGTGAGACTTCGGCGCCCGCGCCCGCCGACGCCCCCCACGCGTCGCTGCCGGTGAAGGAGCGCCTGTTCGCCCATCCGGGCCTGCCGGCCGCGCGCGAGTCCGGCGGCCTCGAGCAGGTGATGGACTCGAAGCTGCGACAAGAAGGACGGGTTCGAGACCTTCGACGCCTACTTCTCCCGGCCCTTCGGCCTCGACCCCTCGAAGGTGCGGCTCAAGCGCCTGCGCGAGGGCGCGCGGGTGATCGGCGGCACCGTGCTCGGCCGGGTCGGCGAGACCGGCGACGGCGGGGCCGCGCGCCTGGTCTTCTCGATCCGCCCGGCCGGCAAGGGCGCCCCGAAGATCGACCCGAAGCCGATCCTCGACGGCTGGAAGCTGCTCGAGGCCACGGCCATCTACCGGGCCTCCGGGCGCAACGTCCTGGACGGCAAGGGCGGGTCGCTCTCGATCGGCCAGGTGCTGCTGATGTCGAAGCCGGTGCTGGAGCGCCGCGTGCTCTCCGACCAGCGGGTGGAGATCTACCCCGGCGGCCGCGAGGACATCCGCTCCGGCCAGATCGACCGGCGCGTGCTGGCCACGCTCGAGTACCTGGCCGAGTCGGGTCTGAAGCCCACCGTCACCTCGCTCAAGAGCGGCCACGGGTTCCTCACCGCGTCCGGCAACGTGTCCGAGCACTCCTCGGGCAACGCGGTGGACATCGCCAAGGTCAACGGCATCCCGATCCTCGGGCACCAGGACCCGGGCGGCATCGCCGAGACAGACGGTGCGCCGCCTGATGCGCCTCCAGGGCACGATGCAGCCGCACCAGATCATCAGCCTGCTCGAGCTCGGCGGCCCCACCATGGCCATGGCCGACCACAACGACCACATCCACGTGGGCTTCCGGGCCAGCACCACGCTCCTCTTCAAGCCCGGCCAGTGGTCCAACCTGCTCGACCGCCTGCGCCACATCGAGAACCCGGTCGTGCCGGTCAAGCCCTCCGAGTTCTCGCTGCCGGCGAAGCAGCGACCGCGGCGACTGAGCGTCGAGACCGCTAGCCCGACGGCCAGCAGCGCGGACGCCCAGGCGCCGGGCCAGGCCCTCGCCGCCCCAGCCCATGACCACGTCGTGGTTGTAGTCGAACACCGGGCGGGCCAGCGGGGCCAGCAGGTTCATCCAGCGCCTGCGTGGTGGCCACCTGCCAGTCGTAGACCACCGCGGTCACGCCGTCCTGCTCGAACAGCCGCCAGTGGCCGCGGCCGTCGAGCTCGCCCCGGGCCGTGCCCGCCATGCTGCGCGGCGGGTCCACGGCGTCCACCGTGAACTCGAACGCCAGCGGGATAGGGCAGGCGGCTGCGCCACTCGATCTCGAACCGCGCGCCCACCCGCCCGCGGGCCGCCGGGGTCAGCTCGGTCGACCCGCACCACCCCGCGCCACCACTCGGGCCAGCGCGCGGCGTCCTCGATCACGTCCCAGACCCGCTCGCGCGGAGCCTCCACCAGCCAGGTGGTCAGGAAGCGGTACTCCGCCAACTGACGAGCCTTCAGGCCGGCGGCGGGCGCGCCCGAGTGCCTCGTCGACGGGGACGTAGGGCTCGCCCGACGCCCTCGGCCACGGCGGGATGGGTCACGTGGCCGCCGGCCACGTTCACGCCCGGGCGCGAGGCCCGGGTCCTTGGCGATCGCGCCCGCCACGCCGTTGTCGGCGAGGGCGAGCACGTACGGCAGGGTGGCGTTGGTGAGCGCGAAGGTGGAGGTCACGGGCACCGCGCCGGGCATGTTCGTCACGCAGTAGTGGGTCACGCCGTCCACCTCGTACACCGGGTCGGTGTGGGTGGTGGGGCGCGATGTCTCGAAGCAGCCGCCCTGGTCGATCGACACGTCCACCAGCACCGCCCGGTTCTTCATCAGGCCGAGCTGGTCGCGCTTGATCACGTACGGGGCGCGCGCGCCGTGCACCAGCACCGCCCCGATCACGAGGTCGGCCCGCGGGAGCATCTCCTCGATGGCCAGGGTGGAGGAGTAGACGGTGGAGGCGCGGCCGCCGAAGGCCACGTCCAGCTCGCGCAGGCGGTCGACGTTGCGGTCGAACACGAACACGTCGGCCTCCATGCCGATGGCGATGAAGGCGGCGTTCTGGCCCACCACCCCGCCGCCGATCACGAGCACCGTGGCGGCGGCCACGCCCGGGACCCCGCCGAGCAGCACGCCGCGGCCGCCCATCGGCTTCTCCAGGAAGAACGCGCCCGCCTGGGTGGCGATCTTGCCCGCCACCTCCGACATCGGGGCCAGCAGCGGCAGCCGGCCCGTGGCGTCCACCACCGTCTCGTAGGCGATGCAGGTGGCGCCGCTGGCGCAGAGGCCCTTGGTGAGCTCGGGGTCGGGGGCCAGGTGGAGGTAGGTGAAGAGCGTCTGCCCGGGGCGGAGCATCGACACCTCGGAGGCCTGGGGCTCCTTCACGCCCAGCACCATCTCGGCCTCGTCGAACACGGCCTGGGCGCTCGGGACGATGCGCGCGCCCTGCGCCTCGTACTCCGAGTCCTCGATCGTGCTGCCCTCGCCCGCGCCCGACTGCACGATCACCTCGTGGCTGCGGTCGGTGAGCTCTCGCACGCCCGCCGGCGTGAGGGACACCCGGTACTCGTCGGTCTTGATCTCCGTCGGCACTCCAACCTTCATGTGTCTCTCCTTTGCCGGCATGCCCGCTGCAGACGTCTCATGGTGTGACCAGCTCTCGCGCCCGCAGCGCGAGCCAGAACTCGATCCGATCGCGCGCGTTCGACAGGTCGCGCCCCGTGAGCTGCTCCACGCGCCGTATCCGGTAGCGCAGCGTATGCCGGTGGCAGTAGAGCTCGCGCGCGGCGCGCTCCCACTGGCCGTTCTGCTCGATGTAGGTCTCGAGCGAGCGGATCAGCTCGTCGCCGTACTCCCCGGTCGCGCCCTCGAGCGGGCCGAGCACGCTGTCGCAGTAGAGCCGGAGCACGTCCTCGTCCTGAAGCGAGAGCAGGAGCTGGAAGGCGCCGAGGTCGCGGTGCGAGGCCACGCGCGGGCCCTGGCCGTTGGCCAGTGCGGCCGCCTCGAGCGCGCAGCGCGCCTCGTGGAAGCTGTTCCGGAGCGCGCCCACGGGAGCCACTCGCGAGGCGGCGGCGCGCAGCACGCGCGCCGTTCTCCTCGAGCGCGTCGCAGGCCTGCTCGGCCAGCGCGAGCGGGTCCGTGCCCTCGCGCCCGTCCACCACCGCGCACAGGAGCGGCCCACGGGTGGCCACCAGGGCGCCCACGCCCGCGTCCACCAGGAACCGGTCCAGCTCCGCCTCGTCCGGGCACCGTGCCGCCGTCCGGGGCGGCGAACACGAGCGTGGCCGCCTCGGCGCCCACGCCGAACGGGCCGCAGCCGCAGGCGCAGCTCCTCCTGGGTCGAGCCGGCCGGCCACCGCCTCGGCCAGCACGTCGCCGGCGAGCCGCCGCTCGGTGTCGCGCATCGCGCGCTGGCGCATCAGCTCGAGCGCCACCACGGTCACGGCCTGCTGGAGGATCAGGCGGTCGAAGTCCCCGAGCCCGCCGGAGTCCAGCGCGGCGAAGAGCCAGGCCTGCGGCGCGCCGCCGCCGCGGATGGCCACCGGCAGCACGAGCGAGCGCCCGGCGATGTCCGCGTGGTCGGGGGCGAACTCGGCGCGGTCGGCGGGAAGTGGCGGCGGCGTTCCCGAGCGCCTCGCTGCGCCGGCGCACCTCGTCGGCGCACCTCCCGCACGGACCCGTCGGCGCAGCGGGCGGCGGAACTCGCGCGACGCGATCGTGTCGCCGCGGCCCGAGAGCACCAACACGGCCGCGCCGGTGGCCGCGGCCAGCGCGCGCACCAGCTCGTCGAGCCCCTGCTCCTCCAGCACCAGGCGCTCCAGGCGCTTGTGGATCGCGATGCCGCGCTGGAGCACCTCGTACTGCTCGTTCACCAACTGGGTGAAGGCCTTCTCGGTGAGGGCGATGAAGGGCAGCTCGTACGGCACCTCGAACACCGGGAAGCCGAGGCGGCCGCGGCCTCGTCCACCAGATCGGCGGGCAGCGTCTCGTGGTCGAAGCCGGTGCCGAAGCCGAGGCCGGCCAGATGGCTCGACGCGAGGCGGCGCACGAACTCGCGCCGCCTCTCCTCGGTGTCCAGCTGGAAGCCGGTGGTGAGCAGCAGCTCGCCGCCGGAGAGCCATGGCGTGGGGTCCGGCAGCTCCGAGATGTGCACCCAGCGCACGGGCGCGTCGGCGCCGTCGGACCCGGCCGCGAGCTCGAGCCCGAACTCACCGGCGAGGCCGCGTACGGTGAGCACTCCGCGCTCCCGTGCCGCCCGCGCCGCGTTCCTAGTGCCGGACGATCCGGTCCCAGGCCTCGGTGAGCACCGAGCGCAGGACGGTGTCGATCTCCTCGAACTGCTCGGTGTCCGCGATCAGCGGCGGCGAGAGCTGGATCACGGGGTCGCCGCGGTCGTCCGCCCGGCAGATCAGGCCGCGCTTGTACAGCTCGGCGGACATGAACCCGCGGAGCAGCTCCTCCGACTCCTGGTCGGTGAAGCTCTCCTTGGTCTCCTTGTCCTTCACCAGCTCGAGCGCGTGGAAGTAGCCCGCGCCGCGAACGTCGCCCACGATCGGCAGGTCCTCGTAGAGGCGGTCGAGCATCCCGCGGAACTCGCCCTCCTTCTCGAGCACGTGCCCGCAGAGGTCCTCCCGCTCGAAGATGTCGAGGTTGGCCATGGCCACCGCGGCGGACACCGGGTGCCCGCCGAAGGTGATGCCGTGCGTGAAGGTGTTGCTTGCCCTCCATGAACGGCTCGGCCACGCGGTCGGTGGTGATCACCGCGCCCATCGGCGGCGTAGGCGGACGTGAGGCCCTTCGCCGTGGTGATCATGTCGGGCAGGTAGTCGAAGCGCTGGGCCCCGAAGTAGTGGCCGAGGCGGCCCCAGGAGCAGATCACCTCGTCCGAGATCAGGAGCACGCCGTGGCGGTCGCAGATCTCGCGCACGCGCTGGAAGTAGCCGTCCTGCGGCACGAAGCAGCCGCCCGAGTTCTGCACCGGCTCGAGGATCACCGCGGCCACCGTCTCCGGGCCCTGGAACTCGATCATGTGCTCGATCTGGTCCGCGGCCCAGAGGTTGTCCCGGTCCTCGGCCCAGCGGTACGAGTTGGTGTTCGGGCACGTGGTGCGCGCCGGGCACGAGCGGCTCGAACGGAGTCCGCAGCTGGGTGATCCCGGTGATCGAGAGCGCCCCGAAGGTGGTGCCGTGGTAGGCGGTCTCGCGCGAGATGATCTTCGTGCGCGTGGGCTCGCCGCGGAGCTTGTGGTAGGCGCGGGCCAGCTTCCAGGCGGACTCCACGGCCTCGGATCCGCCGGAGGTGAAGAACACCCGGTTCAGGTCCCCGGGGGCCAGGTTGGCGATCCGCTCGGCGAGCTCGATGGCCGGTCGGGTGGGCGTAGCTCCAGTTCGTGTAGAAGCCGAGCTTCTTGGCCTGGGCCGCCGCGGCGTCGCCGATCTCCGCCCGGCCGTGGCCGGCGTTCACGCAGAAGAGCGCCGAGAGGCCGTCGAGGTAGCGGTTGCCGTGCTCGTCGTAGACGTAGCAGCCCTCTCCGCGCACGATGATCGGGATCTCGTGATCCTCGTCGTACGCACCCATGCGCGTGAAGTGCATCCACAGGTGGCGGCGAGCCTTCTCCTGGAGCGCGCTCGGCGCTCCGGTGTGCGGCTCGTACGCGGTCTGGGGAGTCGTTGCCATCTGGTTCTCCTCTACGTCGACCGGGGCTGGACGCTTCGGACAACGGTATCCACGCGTCTCGTCGCTATACAAGGGCATACTGGGTGAAAGGCCCCGAGCATCGGGTTAGACCATTCGTCCAACGGAAGTCACCCGCATTTGCCCCTTCTGCCACTTGCCGCGTGGCCGGATCGGCCATAGGTTCGCGCCCTGCGATGAGCCTTCCGGGCCAAGGAGAGGGGCCGGCCACCTCGGAGGCGCCCCCCAGCGTGAGCCTGCGCGGCGTGACCAAGCGCTTCGGCGACGTGGACGCGGTACGGGGCATCGACCTCGACATCCCGCGCGGGGAGTTCTTCACGATGCTCGGGCCCTCCGGGTGCGGGAAGACCACGACCCTGCGGATGATCGCCGGCTTCGAGGAGCCCACGGAGGGATCGGTGGTGCTCGACGGCGAGGACGTGACCGGGCTTCCGGCCTTCAAGCGGCCGACCAACACCGTCTTCCAGAGCTACGCGCTGTTCCCGCACCTGAGCGTGGAGCGCAACGTGGCCTTCGGCCTCGAGCGCCGCGGGATCAAGAAGGACGAGGTGCGCCGGCGCGTGGCCGAGGAGCTCGAGCGGGTGGGCCTGGCCCGCGAGGCCAAGCGCAAGCCGCGGCAGCTCTCGGGCGGGCAGCAGCAGCGGGTGGCGCTCGCGCGCGCTCTCGTGAACCGGCCGGCGGTGCTGCTTCTCGACGAGCCGCTCGGTGCGCTGGACCTGAAGCTCCGCAAGCAGCTCCAGGTGGAGCTGAAGGGCATCCAGCGCGACGTGGGCATCACGTTCGTCTACGTGACCCACGACCAGGAGGAGGCCCTCACGATGTCCGACCGCATCGCGGTGATGAACCGCGGCGTGATCGAGCAGGTGGAGGGGCCCGAGGAGGTCTACGAGCGCCCCGGCACCACCTTCGTGGCCGGCTTCATCGGCGTGTCCAACCTCATGCCCGGCGAGGTGGTGAACACCAGCGGCACGCGCGCGGAGCTGCGCCTCGACGCCGGCGTGACCGTGAGCACCGAGTCGCGGGGGGCCACGCGGCGGCGAGCGGGCGTTCGCGGTGGTGCGCCCGGAGAAGCTCGAGCTGCGCCGCGCGGACGAGCCCGTGCCCGGCGACCGGCCGGCGGTGGAGGGCACCGTGGAGAGCTCGCTCTACCTCGGCACGGCCACGCAGTTCGTGGTGCGGCTTCCGGACCAGACGGGTATGACCGTTCTGGTGCCCAACGCGGACGAGGCCGCCCGTAGGCGGCTGCCCGCGGCGGGCGACCCCGTGCGACTGGCCTGGGCCAGCGAGCACATCCATATCGTGCGGGATACCGAGGGCGCGGAGACGCCCGGAGCGAGTGACAACGAGACGGCCGGCGTGGCCGGAGGGATGGGATAAGCGTGCAGAGAAGGCCAAGGACGGGATTCGAGCAGCGGTTCGAGCGGCTGCTTCAGGACGAGATCACCCGTCGTCACGTGCTGCGGCGCGGCGCCGCCGGGGCTTTCTCGATGAGCGCCCTCGCGTATCTCGCCGCCTGCGGCGGCGACGAGCTCAGCGGCGGGGGCAAGGCCAGCACCAAGGCCATCCCCGCGGGCAAGGTCGCCGGCACGATGAACTTCTCGAACTGGCCGCTCTACATCGACATCGACGACAAGACCAAGGGCCACCCCTCGCTCGACCTCTTCCAGAAGAAGTACGGCACGAAGGTGAAGTACACGGAGGAGGTGAACGACAACACCGAGTTCTTCGGCAAGGTCCGCCAGGAGTACGCCGAGGGCAGCTCGGGCGGTCGGGACATCCACGTGGTCACCGACTGGATGGCGGCGCGGATGAAGCGCCTCGGCTACGTCCAGCGCTTCGACAAGAGCGTCGATGCCCAACGCGGTGGCGAACATCGAGGACGCGGTGGCCAGCCCGGACTTCGATCCGAAGCGCGAGTACTCGATGCCGTGGCAGTCGGGCCTCACCGGGCTCATCTACCGGAAGGACCTCGTCGACGGGACCGATCACGCAGGTCAGCGATCTCTTCGACAAGAGCCTGAAGGGCAAGGTCACCTTCCTGTCCGAGATGCGCGACTCGGTGGGCTCCGTGCTGCTCATGGACGGCGTCAAGCCCGAGGACGCCACGCTGGACCAGGTGATGACGGCCATCGACAAGCTCGAGAAGGGCTCGAAGGACGGCCAGATCCGGCGCTTCACCGGCAACGACTACACGAAGGACATCCTGAAGGGCGACTCGCACGCCCTGCTCGGCTGGTCGGGCGACGCCGTGCAGCTCACCGATCGACAACCCGAACATCGTGTTCCACCCGCCGGACGAGGGCTTCATGATCTTCACCGACGTCGATGCAGATCCCGGTGGGGGCGCCGCACGCGTTCACGGCGGAGAAGTACATCGACTTCGTGTACGACCCGGAGATCCAGGCGCTGATCACGGCCTACGTGAACTACATCCCGCCGGTGAAGGGCACGAAGGAGGTTCTCCTGAAGAAGGACCCGGAGATCGCCAACAACAAGCTGATCTTCCCCGACCTCACCAACGCCCACAACTTCAAGACGTTCCCGCCCGAACAGGAGCGCCAGATCGACGAGGCGTTCCAGCGTGCCATCGGCGCATGAGAAAAATGCCTAGGTGAGCAGGAGCGCGCCGGAACCTCCTGCCGTACGCCCTTCTCGTCGCCGGGGCTGCTGTGGCTCGTGGTGTTCTTCGCGGTGCCGCTGTACTACATGGGCGGAGATCTCGCTGAAGACCGGCACGCTGGAGACCGGCTACCAGTTCACCTGGCATTTCCAGACCTACGCGGACGCGATCTCGAACTACCAGGACCAGCTGCTGCGGTCGTTCTGGTACGCCGGGCTGTCCACCCTGATCGCGCTGCTGATCGCGCTTCCCCTGGCCTACGTGATCGCGTTCCGGGCCGGCAAGTACAAGAACGCGCTGCTGCTCCTGGTGATCCTGCCGTTCTTCATCACCTACCTGGTGAGGACGCTGTCCTGGCAGACGATCCTCGACGACGACGGCTGGTCGTGGACTTCCTGAAGACGATCGGCCTGCTGGGCGACGACGGCCGGCTGCTCGGCCACCACCACCGCGGTGGTGGCGGGCATCACCTACAACTTCCTGCCCGTTCATGATCCTGCCGGTGTACGCCGCGCTCGAGCGGATCGACCCGCGGATGCTGGAGGCGGCGTACGACCTCTACGCCAAGCGCCGTGACGTGGTGATGCGCGTGGTGGTGCCCTCCGCCGCCCCGGGAATCGTGGCCGGGGTGCTGCTCACGTTCATCCCGGCGGCCGGGGACTTCGTGAACGCGGAGCTGCTGGGCACTCCGCAGCAGTCGATGATCGGCAACGTGATCCAGAGCCGCTACCTCGAGATCACGGACTACCCGACCGCGGCGGCGCTGTCCTTCATCCTGATGGCGATCATCCTGGTGATGGTGCTCGTGTACGCCCGCTTCGTGGGCACCGAGTCCCTCACCGGAGCGGAGGAGGCCCGCTGATGGAGGCGGCCACGGCCCCCGCCGGTCCGGCAAGGCCGAGTCGGGGCTCCTGCGCGCGGGGCGGCGGGTGCTGAACGGCGCGCTCAACGTGTACGCCGCGCTGGCGCTCGCCTACCTGCTGGTGCCGGTGGCGATCATCCTGCTCTTCTCGTTCAACGACACGAAGAGCCGCTTCAACTTCATCTGGCAGGGCTTCACGCTCGACCACTGGAAGGACCCGTTCAAGTTCAAGGACCTGACGGACGCGCTGGTCACGAGCATCCAGGTGGCGTCGCTGGCCACGATCGTGGCCACCTTCCTGGGCACGCTGATGGCGCTGGCCCTCGTGCGCTACCAGTTCCGCGGCAGGTCGGCCACGAACCTCTTCATCTTCATCCCGCTGGCCACGCCCGAGGTGGTGCTGGGCGCCTCGCTGCTCTCGCTCTTCATCTCCGTGGGCTTCGCGCGCGGGTTCGTGAGCATCCTGATCGCGCACGTGATGTTCAGCGTGTCGTTCGTGGTGGTCACCGTCCGCTCGCGCCTGATCGGATTCGACCGGTCGATCGAGGAGGCTGCGCAGGACCTGGGGGCGAACGGGCTCCAGACCTTCTTCCGGGTCACGCTGCCGCTGATCGCCCCGGCGGTGCTGGCCGCCGCGCTGCTCACCTTCGCGCTCTCGCTCGACGACTTCGTGATCACGAACTTCAACGCCGGATCGACCGTCACCTACCCGCTCTACATCTGGGGCGCGGCGCGGGTCTCGATCCCGCCGCAGGTGAACGTGCTGGCGGCCATGATCTTCCTGTTCACCCTGGCGATGATGATCTTCACCGTCTGGCAGCAGCGACGGGCCGAACGCCTCGCGGCGGTCCGGCCCGAGGAGTGAACCCGTAGGTTGCCCGAAGCCGGCCCCCCGAGGACCTAGGAGAGAGCATGGAGAGTGCATCGATCGCGTCACCTGCGGCGGAGGCGTGGAGGACAAGGGCCTCAAGAAGAACGCGATCGGCTACATCTCCAACGTGGTGATCGGCGTCGCCTCCACGGCGCCGGGCTACTCGCTGGCCGCGACGCTGGGCGTGATCGCCGCGGTCGGCGGGATCGGGCTGCAGTCGCCGGCGATCATGATCGTGCTCGTTCTTCCCGATGCTCTGCATCGCGGCGGCGTACTACTACCTCAACCGCGCCGACCCGGACTGCGGCACCACCTTCACGTGGGTGAGCAAGGCGATGGGCCCGAAGAGCGGCTGGACGGCCGGCTGGGCGATCATCGTCGCCGACGTGCTGGTCATGCCGAGCCTCGCCTTCGTCGCCGGCCAGTACTCGTTCCAGCTCTTCGGCTGGGACGCGGCCGCCGGCAACAAGTGGGCGATCCTCGCGGTCGGGATCGCCTGGATCGTCGTCATGACCTGGATCTGCTGGGTCGGGGTCGAGCTGTCGGCGCGCACGCAGCAGATCCTGCTGTCGATCGAGATCTTCACGCTCTGCCTGTTCGCCGTGGTGGCGCTCTACAAGGTCTACGCCCAGAGCCCGCCCGGCTCGATCGAGCCGGCGCTCTCGTGGTTCAACCCATTTGACATCTCGTCGGTGAGCGCGCTCACCGGGGGGGTGTTGCTCGGCGTCTTCATCTACTGGGGCTGGGACTCGGGCGTGGCCGTGAACGAGGAGAGCGAGGATCCGGCCTCGGGCCCCGGCAAGTCGGCCATCGTCTCGACGCTCATCCTCGTGGGGATCTACGTGCTGGTCACCACCGCGGCGCAGGCGTTCGCCGGGCCCCAGCTGCTGATCGACAATCCCGACGACATCTTCGCCCCGCTGGGCGAGAGCGTGCTCGGCAGCGGGCTCGACAAGTTGCTGATCATCGCCGTGCTCACGTCGGCGTCGGCGTCCACGCAGACCACCATCCTGCCAACCGCACGGACATCGCTTTCCATGGCCCGGAGCAAGGCCATGCCGGCGATCTTCGGACGGATCCATCCTCGCTACCTGAGCCCGGACGTGTCCACACTCGCCATGGGCGGGGTGTCGGGACTGGTGTTCTTCTTCCTCATCTTCAAGGACGAGAACCTCGTCTTCGACGCGTTCACCGCGCTGGGCCTGATGATCTGCTTCTACTACGGGCTCACCGGGTTCGCGTGCACGATCTACTACCGGCAAGCACGTCTTCAAGAGCGCGAAGAACTTCTTCTTCATCGGGGTGCTGCCCATGCTCGGAGGCCTGTCGCTCGGGTACGTGTTCGTCAAGTCGGTGATCGACCTGCGTGCCGTGGACTCGGGCTACGCCGGCCCGTGGCTGGGAGTGGGTGCTCCGTTCATCATCGCCGCGGTGGCGTTCCTGCTGGGCGCCGTGCTCCTGCGTGGCGCTCGATCGTGCGCTACCCCGAGTTCTTCTCGCGCAAGGCCTCGGTGGTGGACCCCTCGGTACTCGAGTCCGCCCCCGCGGGCGGAGGAGGAAGCTGATGCCCGGAATCATCGTTGGCTACGACGGGTCGGACGGCTCCGGGGCGGCGCTGCGTGCGGCGCTGGACCTGAGCAAGCGCCTGGGGGTCGGCCTCACGGTGGTGTTCGGATTCGAGGCCAACCCCGTGGGCGGCGAGGCGCTCGACTACTGGGCCGCCCTGCGCGAGCACGGCGAGAGCGTGCTCGGCACGGCACTCGAGGACGCCAAGGCAGCCGGCGTCGAGGTGGATTCGCTCGTGGTGGAGAAGGGTCCCGCCGAGGCGCTGGCCGAGCTGGCCGCCGAGCGCAACGCGGACATGATCGTGGTGGGCTCCCACGGCGAGCGCCCGATTTCGGCGGCGCTGCTGGGGTCCACGCCGCACAAGCTGCTGCACCTCTCGCAGACGCCCGTGCTCGTGGTGCGAAGCTAGCCGCGATGATCAAAGAATTCCGGGAGTTCATCCTTCGAGGCAACCTCGTGGACCTCGCCGTGGCGGTGGTGATCGGCACCGCGTTCGCCGCCGTGATCGCCGCCCTGGTGGCCGACATCATCACGCCGCTGCTGGCGGCCGTCGGCGGCAAGCAGGACTTCTCCGCCCTCACCTTCACCATCAACGGCAGCGAGTTCAGGTACGGGGACTTCATCAACGCCCTGATCACCTTCGTCTCCATCGCCGCGGTGGTGTTCTTCTTCGTGGTGAAGCCGATGAACCACCTGCTGTCGCGAATGAAGACCGAGGCGGACGTGGAGGAGAAGACGCGCAAATGCCCGGAGTGCGTGAGCTCGATTCCGGTGTCCGCCTCGCGCTGCGCCTTCTGCACGGCGCAGGTCCCGCCGGCCGCGGCCTGAGCTTCCGGGACGCCGTCGGTAGGCTGCCGAGCGTGTCCATGTACGACCTCGTCCGCGATCTTCCGGTGGAGATCGAGGGCCACCGGCTCCACGGCCACGAGATGGCCTTCTCGCCCGAGTTCTCCCGCCTCACCACCGACGTGGAGCTGTACGGCGGAGGCGAGTCCGGCGTGGGCGAGGACGTGATCTACACCGGCCTCGATCACATCGCCTTCCGGGCCGAGGGCGCCGGGCTACCGCTGGCCGGCTCGTACACGATCGGCTCGTTCTCGGACCACCTCGGCGAGATCGACCTGTTCCCCACTCCACCCGAGTACCCGGACTCCCGCCGCTACCGGCGCTGGGCCGTGGAGTCCGCCGCGCTGGACCTGGCCCTGCGCCAGGCCGGCCGCTCGCTGGCCGACGTGCTCGGCCGCGAGGCCCGGCCGCTCAACTTCGTGGTGTCGATGCGGCTGTCGTCGCCTGGTGACGACGGGCCGGAGACCGCGGACCGCCTGCTGGCGCTCCTCGAGCGCTATCCGGGCACGCGCTTCAAGCTCGACCCCACCAACACCTGGACCCAGGGGCTGGTGGACGAGCTGGCCGCCACGGGCCAGGTCGACACGCTCGACCTCAAGGGCTTCTACCGCGGCACGCCGGTGGACGTGGTCACCGACCCGGAGCTCTACCGCATGGTGGTGGAGGCCTTTCCCGACGCCTGGATCGAGGACGCGGACGTGACCGACGAGACGCGCCCGATCCTCGAGGAGCACTCCGAGCGCCTCACCTGGGACGCGCCGATCCACACGCTCGCCGACATCGAGGAGCGGCCCTGGAAGCCGCGGAGCATCAACGTGAAGCCGTCCCGGATCGGGTCGATCCAGGATCTCTTCACCATCTACGACTGGGCCGAACGGGAGGGCGTGTCCGTGTACGGCGGCGGTCAGTCGGAGCTCAGCGTGGGCCGGGACCAGATCCAGTACCTGGCCTCGGTGCTCCATCCGGATACCCCCAACGACACAGCGCCCGCCGCGTACAACAACCCCGAGCTGGGCGAGGGGCTCCCCACCAGCCCGCTGGACCCCCGCATCGCGGCCACCGGCTTTCGCCGCGACTCCTGAGCGATGTCCCCGATGAGAGGAAGCAATGCCCGCTGAGCGCTTCGTGGCCGCACTGAACGACCAGATCGGGCGCGAGATGGGCGCCTCCCAGCAGTACCTGGCCGCCGCGATCTACTACGACGAGCAGACGCTCCCGCGCCTGGCGCAGCTCTTCTACGACCAGGCGGTCGAGGAGCGCGGCCACGCCCTGATGATGGCCAAGTACCTGCTGGACCTCGATGTGCGCCCGAAGGTGCCCGGGGTGAGCGAGCCCCACGGCGAGTTCGCGGACGTGGTGGAGCCGATCGCCATTGCGCTCGCGCAGGAGAAGAAGGTCACGGACCAGATCTCGGAGCTCACCTCCATCGCGCGCGAGGAGCGCGACTTCGTGAGCGAGCAGTTCATGCAGTGGTTCCTGAAGGAGCAGGTGGAGGAGATCGACCTGATGTCCACGCTCCTGCACACCGCGGAGCGCTGCCGCGACCGGCCGCTCGACATCGAGGACTTCATTGCCCGCGAGGGCATCGGCGGCGACGAGGAGGCCGATTCGTCGGCGCCGCCGGCCGCCGGTGGCTGACCTCGAGCTGTTCACGCTGGCCCCCGGCGGCCAGACCGTGGACGAGATGGCGAAGAGGGTGGCCGAGTTCCTCGCCGAGGCGCGCACGCTCGCTCGACCTGGCCCTGTACGACGTGCGCCTGCCCGGGCCGGCCGGTGATCTCGTGGCGGGGGCGTTGCGGGACGCCGCGGCCCGCGGGGTGGCCGTGCGCATCGCCTACAACGCGGACTGCCGCGAGGACGAGCTCACGCCGCCGCCGAGCACCAAGCCGGAGCTGATCGAGGCGCTGCCCTTCCCCACGAAGGGCATCCCCGGGATCCCCGACCTGATGCACCACAAGTACGTGGTGCGCGACGGGGAGGCGGTGTGGACCGGTTCCACGAACTGGACCACCGACTCCTGGACCATCCAGGAGAACATGGTGGCGGTGGCCCGCTCCGCCGATCTGGCCGGCGCGTTCACCCGCAACTTCGAGGAGCTGTGGTCCACGGTGAACGTGAGCAGCACCGGGCGGGAGGAGCCGCGCGAGGTGCAGGTGGGCGGCCACGGGGTGCTCCCGTGGTTCACGCCCGGGCAGGGCGAGGACCTCTCGCACCGGATCGCGTCGGCGATCGGGCGAGCCAAGCGCAGGATCCGGATCGCCTCCCCGGTGCTCACCGCGGGGCCGGTGATCGGCACGCTGGCGGAGGTGGCGGCCGAGGGGCGGGTGGACCTGAAGGGCGTGGTGGACCGCACGCAGATGACCGAGGTGTTCCACCAGTGGCGCAGCAACGGGCGCTCCGCCTGGAAGATCCCGATCGTGGCGGCCACGCTCAGCCACTCCGACTGGCGCGGCAAGCCCTCCACGCCCTACGGGCCGGACACGCCCCACGACTTCATGCACGCGAAGGTCACGGTGGCCGACGACGTGGTGTTCGCCGGCTCGTTCAACCTCTCGCGCTCGGGGGAGATGAACGCCGAGAACGTGCTCGAGATACACGACCCCGAGGTGGCCGAGCAGATGGCCTCGTTCATCGACGAGGTCCGCGGGCGCTACGAGGCTATGCCTGTCCCTGACTACGAGCCTGGCGATGTGCGGCCGACTGCATCGCCTCCAGCACCTCACGCGGCTCGTCGGTGACCGTGTAGAGGTTCACGTCCTCGGGGGAGATCTTGCCCTCGCGCAGGGGAGCGGCCTGGATCCAGTCGAGCATGCCGCTCCAGTAGTCGGAGCCCACCAGCACCACGGGGAAGAAGCGGATCTTGCCCGTCTGGATCAGGGTGAGCGACTCGAACGTCTCGTCGAGCGTGCCGAAGCCGCCGGGGAACACCACGAACCCGCTGGCGTAGCGGACGAACATCACCTTGCGCGTGAAGAAGTAGTGGAACTCGAGTCCCAGGTCCACGTAGGGATTCAGCCCCTGCTCGAAGGGCAGCTCGATGTTCAGGCCGATCGACTGCGCTCCCGCGTCGCGGGCGCCGCGGTTGGCCGCCTCCATGATTCCCGGGCCGCCGCCGGTGATGATGGCGAAGCCCGCCTCGCCCAGCATCCGCGCGGTGTCGCGTGCCGCGGCGTACTCGGGGTCGTCCTCCGGGGTGCGGGCCGAGCCGAAGATCGACACCGCCGCTCCCACATGGGCCAGGGCGTCGAAGCCCGTGCGCAGCTCGTCGGAGATCCGGTCGATGCGATCCGAGTCCGTGAGCTGGGAGACGACCTCCGTCTGCTCGGCGGCGATGATCTCCTCATCGAGGGTGGCGGGAACGCGGCGGCGGTCGGGAACGCGACGGCGGTCGGGGGGGTCCTCTGCCATCGCGGTTCGGCCCTAGAGGGCCAGGGAGAGCGGCTGTTCGAGCAGCTGCCGCACGCGGGCGAGGAACTCGGCGCCCTCGGCGCCGTAGAGAATTCGGTGGTCGCAGACGAGCGTGAGCGTCATCTGGTCGCGGGCCACCACACGGTCGCGCTCGTCCACCGCCGGCTTCTTCTGGAGCGCGCCCACGGTGAGGATGGCGGCCTGGGGCGGATTGATGATCGCCGTGAAGCGCTCGATCCCGTACATCCCGAGGTTCGAGACCGTGAACGTGCCGCCGGATAGCTCGGGCGGAGTCACCTGCTTCTCCCGCACCCGCTCGATCAGGCGCCGGGCGTCCTTCGCGATCGCGCCCAGCGACTTCTGGTCGGCGTCGAAGATGGTGGGCACCACGAGCGCGCCCTGGGCGGCCACGGCCAGGCCCACGTTCACGTTCGCGTAGTGCTCGAACTTGCCGTCCCGGTAGGCGGCGTTCACGCGCGGGTGGTCGCGCAGGGCGGTGGCGGCCGCCTTCACCACCATGTCGTTGTAGGACGGCGCCGGATCGGCCACCTCCTTCAGGCGCGCGCGCAGCTCCACGGCCCTCGTCATGTCCACGTCGAGCGTGAGGGCGAAGTCCGGGGCGGTGGCCTTCGACTCCGCCATGCGCCGGGTCACGGTCTGCTGGAGGCGCGTGAGCTCGTGGATCTCCACCTCGCCCTTGGCTCCGGCCTCGCCGCGTGCGGGTTCGGGCGCCGGCCGGGGCTTCTCCTCGGTGGCGGAGCCCGCCGTTGCCTCCGGCGGCTGCCTCCACGTCGGCCTTCACGATCCGCCCACCCGGGCCCGTGCCCTCGAGCCGGGCGATCTCCACGCCGAGGTCGCGGGCCACGCGGCGGGCCACGGGCGAGGCCTTCACGCGGTCGCCGGCGGACTCGCGCTCGCCGGCGGGGGCGCGCGCGGGCTCGGGTGCCGCCTTGCCGCCGCCGTTGCTGCTCTCGCTCTTGGCCGGCTGCTTCGCCTCGGCCTCGGGCTCGTCGTCCTCGGCTTCGGCCTCCGGCTCCTCCTCCGCGGGCTCGGCATCCGCCTTCTCGCCGCCGCCTCCGGCCTCGCCGGCCTCGCCCACGCGGGCGATCGTCTCGCCGATGGGCAGCGTGTCGCCCTCCTGGGCCACGATCTCGATCAGCACGCCGTCGGTGTCGGACTCGTAGGTCATGTTGGCCTTGTCCGTCTCGATCTCCACGAGCGGCTCGCCGCGCTTCACCTCGGCGCCCTCCTCCACCAGCCACTTCAGCACCGTGCCCTCCTCCATCGAGTCGGACAGCCGGGGCATGGTCACGTCGGTGGCCATCAGAGGTCCCGGAAGGTGGCGAGGGCGGCCTGCACGATGTGCTCCTCGTGCGGGAAGGCGGCCTGCTCGAGCGGCTTCGAGTAGGGCATGGGCACGTCGGCGCCGGTAACGCGCTGGACCGGGGCGTCCAGCCAGTCGAATGCCTGCTCCTGGATCAGGGCGGCCAGGTTGGCGCCCACTCCGCCGTGGGGCCAGCCCTCCTCCACGATCACCGCCCGGTTCGTCTTCTTCACCGAGTCGAGGATCGTGTCCAGATCGAGGGGGCGGAGCGTGCGCGGATCGATCACCTCGGCGTCGATCTCGTGCTCCTCGGCCAGGGTCTCGGCCGCCTTCTGAGCGGTCACTGCCATGCGGGAGATGCCCACCACGGTCACATCGTCGCCCTCACGCCGGACCGCAGCCTCGCCGAAGCGCATCGGACCGCCGTTGTCGGGCACCTCGCCGCGCTGGCCGTAGAGCGTCTCGTGCTCGATGAACACCACCGGGTTGTCGTCGCGGATGGCCGCCTTCAGCAGGCCCTTGGCGTCCGCCGGAGTGGAGGGAACGGCCACCAGCAGGCCGGGCACGTGGAGGAAGAAGGCCTCGAAGCTGTGCGAGTGCGTGGGCCCCAGCTGGTGGCCCGCACCCTGCGGCATCCGGATCACGAGCGGCACCTTGGCCTGGCCGCCGAACATGTAGTGGATCGCGGCGGCGTGGTTCACGATCTGGTCCATGGCCAGCAGCGAGAAGTTGATGGTCATGATCTCCACCACCGGGCGCAGGCCCGTCATCGCGGCGCCCACACCCATGCCCACGATCGTGTTCTCGGAGATCGGCGTGTCGCGCACGCGCTTCTCGCCGAACTCCTCGAGCAGGCCGGCGGTGACCTTGAACGCGCCCTGGAACACGCCCACGTCCTCGCCCATGACGAACACCGACTCGTCCTCCTGCATCTCCTCGCGCAGCGCCTGCGCCAGCGCCTCGCGGTAGCGCATGACCGCCATCAGTCGGCCCCGCCCTCGGCCTCCGGCTCGTCCGAGGCGGGCTCGCCCTCGCCCTCGCCTCCGCGTCCTTCGGGCTGCGGCGGCTGCGGGCCTCCGCGTCGCCCACGGAGGCGTAGGCCGCGCCCTGCTCGGCCAGCTCGTGCGGAACCCGGCCCGCCTCGCGCTCGCGCTCGCCGCGGTGCACCTCGGGGGAGCGCTCGTCCACCGTCCACCAGCCGGGCACGTCGCCGGAGTACACGTACACGTCGTCGTAGAGGGAGTCGAGGTCCGGGAAGGGGGACTGGTCGGCGAACTTCACGGCCTCGTCCACGGTGGCCACGGCCTGCTTGTCGATGGCCTCCACGTCCTCCTGTTTCATCACGCCCTGCTCCACCATGCGCTTGGAGAAGGTGACGATCGGGTCGCGCCCGCGCCACTCCTCCACCTCCTCCTTGGTGCGGTACTCCTCGGGGTCGGCCATGGAGTGCCCGCGGTAGCGGTAGGTCACGGCCTCCACCAGCTGGGGCTTTCGCTCCTCGCGGGCGCAGGCCAGCGCCTTGGTCACCACCGCGTGCACGTCCAGCACGTCCATGCCGTCGCATCGCGTGCCGGGCACGCCGAAGCCCTCGGACTTGAGCGAGAGGTCGGTGACCGCCGAGTGGCGGTGGAGGGCGGTGCCCATCCCGAACTGGTTGTTGATGATCAGGAACACCACCGGGAGCTTCCAGAGCGCGGCCAGGTTCATGGTCTCGCCGAAGGTGCCCTGGTTGGTGGCGCCGTCGCCCATCATCGAGAGGATCACGTCCTCCGAGCCGGTGTAGTCGGCGGCCAGGGCCACGCCGGCGGACAGCGGAAGGCTGCCGCCCACGATCCCGTACCCGCCGAGGAAGCGCCGCTCGTGGTCGAAGAGGTGCATGGAGCCGCCGCGGCCGCCCGAGCAGCCGTCCACGCGCCCGAAGAGCTCGGCCATCACGGCCTCCGGCGGGGTGCCGCGGGCGATGGCCTGGCCGTGCTCGCGGTAGGTGGACATCAGGTAGTCCGTGTCGCGCAGCGCCTGGGTGGCGCCCACCACCGTGGCCTCCTCGCCGATGCAGAGGTGGAGGAAGCCGCCGATCTTGGCCTTGGCGTACATCTCGCCCGCCCGCTCCTCGAAGCGCCGGATGAGGCTCATCTTCTCCAGCACGAGGCGGCAGGTGTCGGCGTCGGGGAGGGAGTGCTGGGTGCCGCTGAGCGTCTCGCCGCCCGCGCCACCTGGCTTGGTCCTGTCCGTGGTGGCCATCGAGTCGGACTGTACCCGGTGCCCCCCGAGCTCTAAATATGCCCCCTGAGAGCGCCGCGCGGCCTCCTCCAGGTGGTCGTCGCCGAAGAAGAGGTCGTCCCCCACGCGCACCGTGGGCACTCCGCGCACGCCCAGTTCGTAGGCCTCGGCCGTGGCCTGCCTGAGACGGTCCTTGATCGCCTGGGTCTCGATCGCCTTCAGCAGCGCCTTGGGGTGGAGCTCGCAGGCGGCGGCGGCGATCACCACGTTGTCCATCTCGGAGAGATCCCGGCCGGCGGCGAAGGCCTGGCGGAACGCGGCGAGCGAGAAGGCCACGGTGCGGCCGATCTGCTGGGCGAACACGGCGGCCCGCATCGCGTAGAGGGAATTGGCCGGCCAGGGGTCGGGCCAGCGCATCTCCATGAGCCCGTACTCGGCCGCGCGGCGCTCCACCTCGGCGATGCCCTCGGCCCGCGCGTCGGTGACCGCCCACGACCCCCCGCCGCTCTGCTGCCAGATGCCCCCGAGGAGGATCGGCTGCCACACGGGCGCCACGGGCAGCACGTCGTGGATGCGCTCCGCCGCCAGGTAGGCGTAGGGGGAGGCGAGGTCGTAGTAGAAGGTGGGCTGCTCCACTCCGGGAGCCTAGGGAGGAGCGCAGCCCGATCGTGATCGGGCGAGCACCGGACCATGCCTCCTATCGGCCGACCACGACCACCCGCGCGGTCGGCGAGCTGCCGCTGTCGAACGGGTAGCCGCCCTCGGCGGGCAGCCGGACCCGCAGGCGATAGGGCACCCGGCCGCGCGTGCCGCCGAACTCGTAGTCGAAGGTCCAGGCCCCCGACGGCTGCGCTCGGGTGGTGGAGAAGGTGCGCCACCGGTGCCGGAAGAACGCCTGCACCTCGACGAGCTTCCCGGAGGCGGGCAGGGGCCGGGTGAGCACCCGCCCGGACAGCGTCACGGTCTGGCCGTTCCGGAGTGTCCGCGGCCGGGCCCGGATCGTGCTCGATGCGGGCACGTGCAGCGCGAAGTCCTGGGTGGCGGCGCGGATCCTGCGCGTGCCCGGGTAGTGGAACCGGATCACCTTGTTGCTGCTGCCGCGGGCGAGGTAGCTGAACCGTCCCGCGGCATCGGTGCGGGCGGTGCCAGCGGGAAGGAGCCCCACGGCGTCGCCCGGAGCAGTCGCTCGACACCTCCAGCGTGGCTCCGCCGATCGGCTGGCCGTCCGAGTTCTCGAGGCTGCCGGTGAGCGTGAGCTTGGCTCCGGACCGGATCTGGGCCCGGGGCGAGAGCGTGACCTTCCGGTGTCCGCGACGACCGCTCATCCTCCGAACCCCGACGGCCAGGCGGGTGGCGAACCGCACGGGCAGGTCGATGGTGGCCCGGGAGCCGTTGGCGCGGCGGTCGGTGGAGCTCTCGTTGCCCGCGAGGTCACGGGCGTGGGCGCGGAACTCGAATGCGCCGGAGCGGAACTGCTCGTCGTCCACGTAGCCCACCAGCCGGTTGCCCTGGCGTGCCGCGGCGATCGTGTTGCCACGAGGTGCCCCCTCGGCGGCGCATCTCGATGCTCCCGGTGTCGAGACCGGAGAGAGCGTCGCCCGCCATCACCGAGACCTTCAGCGGATCGGCCGCGTCCTGCGGATCGAAGGCGACGACGCGGAGCGGCCTGGTCGACGCGCAGGTGGACCGGCTCCGAGCGCCGACAGCGCGTACGACTCGTTTCCAGCCTCGTCCTCGAGCCACACCTGCAGGGTGTGATCTCCCTGACCCGGCGCCGCGATCGGGACCCAGCGCGCCGCCGCCGGCACCGTCCACGACACCGTCACGACACCCGCCGGGCCCGCAGAGGCGGTAGCGCGCCCGCACGATCGGCGCAAAGGCCTGGGGCGGGCTGTCCCATGCGAGGGAGAACGCGTTGGTCCGGCGCCATCCCTCGCCGCCGGCGAGCACGGGACGCACCCTGAGGGGCGGCTCGTTGTCGACCTTCACCGGATACGTCGGCATCCGTGATGTTGCCGGCGGCGTCCGACCGCGCGGAACGGCGACCTGTGCGACCCCGACTGCACCTGAGCGGTCGGGAAGCTGCGACGGGCACGAACTGAGAGAGGCACGGCCGTGGCAGCGAGTAGTTGCAACCGAACCCCGTCGGCCGCCGTTGCGAGCCCAGCGCGGCCGTGACCGACGCGATCCCGCTGTTGTCGCTGGCCGCGATCCCGAGCGCCTGGGTCGCCGCGCACCCAGCGCCCGGACACCAGCGGCCCGCTGGCCGTGATCGTCGGGCGGGTGGGATCCTCCACGGTCACGGCCACCGACTGCGTGTGGAACGCCGCCCCGGGCCCGCAGCTGGAGGCCGCGCACACCAGGAGCTGCTGCACCGAGGTGACACCCGCCGGGAGCGGCAGGGGGATGGTGGACCCGCGGATGTCGAGCGCGGTGTCGGCGCAGGCCAGGTTGGGACGCAGGCCGAAGACGAAGCGGCTGGCGGGTTGGGCCAGCATCATCGCGCCCCAGCTGCAGCTCCCCCTGGCCAGCCGGCCTCCCCACCGGAGCGAGGAGATGGTGGTGCCGGCGGGGGCGGTGAACGTGTGCGACGAGTTGGACAGCGCCGGCACGGTCACGCCGGTGATGCGGTTGCTGATGCCGGCGTTCAGGCCCCCGCTGCTCGGGCACGTGGAGTAGGCGCTTCCCACCGTTCCCGAGGGACGCCAGGCCTCGGCGCTGAACCCGGCCAGGGCGGCATCGCAGGACACCACCGTGTAGGGACGGGCACCGGCGGCCGGCGCTCCGGTGAGCGTCAGGGCGATGCCGAGGAAGACCGATGCCGTGAGCCGATGGCGGAGTGTTTGCCCAGCGGTGAGCAGGGCGTGGCGATTCGGCTCGGTTTTGAAGTGCATGAACACCGGTGAGGCCGGCGTCCTGCCAACCTCACCCCCCTGCAGGCGCGTCATGCGCCGTGCTCCACCGACGTTATGTCACCTCGGCAAACTGCGCGGCGGTTCCTCTAGGAGGCGGGTGCGATGTTGTTGTTCATCCGGAAGAAGTTGTCCGGGTCGTACTTCGCCTTCACCTCGGCGAGCCGCTGCATGTTGCGCCCGAACGCGCTGTCCACGCCCGCGCTCGGCGGCCTCGTCGGCCAGCCCGGTGAAGTTGAGGTACACGTCACCGGTCCCGTGCCGGGAGACGTCCTCCCACGCCGACCTGACCCACGCGATGTTGGCCGCGTCGTCGCCGGCTTCGGTCCACATCCCGTCGATCGAGACCATGAACTGCGCCGTCCTCGTGGCGAAGGCCGTGGCCTCCGGATCCACGTCCGCCAGCGCACCGCCCATGTGGAACAGGTTGGTGAGCGTGAGCGGCGCGGGCCGCGAGTTGCGCGATCCGTGCGACGGTGTCGATCGCCTCGTCGGTGAGCTCGTCCACGTACTGCGACCTCCAGTACGCGCGCAGCGCGTTGCGGGGGAACAGGGCGTCGAATCCCGACTGGACGCCCACGTACGGCGTGGGGCCGGACATGTCGAACACCGGCGTGCCCAGCTGTCGCAGCGGCGCCATCACGCACAGCCCCTTCTCCACGTCGCCGGCGTACACGCCGCCCACCACGAGGCAGGCCCGGTCGTGCACGGGCGGGGGAAGGTCCGGCGAGGCGGGGAAGGTGATGGAGACGCACGACGAGGTCACCTCGTCGGGAGCGCCGGTCACGTAGTCGCGCCAGCCGCGCCAGATCTGCGCCGCGTCCTCCAGCGGATAGATCGTGGCCGCGAACGCCACGTCGGGCCCGAGCTCATGGAGCTGGAAGGTGAACGAGGTGACGATCCCGAAGTTGCCGCCGCCTCCGCGGATCGCCCAGTAGAGGTCGGGGTTGGAGTCGGCCGACGCGGTGCGCACCCGGCCGTCGGCGCCCACCACCTCGGCCTCGACCAGGTTGTCGGCACGAGAGCCCGTGCTTGCGACGCAGCCACCCGTAGCCGCCGCCGAGCGTGAGCCCGGCCACGCCCGTGTCGGACACCACGCCGCCCGGCGTGGCCAGCCCGAAGGCCTGGGTCTCGCGGTCCACGTCGCCCCAGAGCGCGCCGCCCTGCACATGCGCGAGACGCCGCCGCGGATCCACGATCACGCCGTTCATCGCGGAGAGGTCGATGAGGATGCCGCCGTCGATCGCGGACAGGCCGGCGATCGAGTGCCCGCCGCCGCGCACGGCCACGGTCCGGCCGCGCTGGCGCGCGAACCTCACCGCGTCCACCACGTCGGCCGTGCCGCTGGGCCGCACGGTCACCGACGCGCGTCCCGTGTGCATCGCGTTGAACACCTCGCGCACGTCGGCGAGGCCGGGGTCGGCGGCCCCGAGCACGGCCCTCTCAACTGGGCCTGAAGCGCCTCGAGCGCCTGCTCGGACGTGCCGGCCGGCGCGGTGTGTGTGGCCATCTGAGGCCTCCCTTCGGTCGAGTCCTGAACGACCTCCGATGTTCGCCACCGGGGGGAGTCCTCAGTGTGAGATCAGGCTCACTCCGCGAGGCGCGGGACCTACCCG
>CAVSGC010000015.1:0-117207 GCA_963727395.1 uncultured Thermoleophilaceae bacterium
TTGAATGGCCCACTGTCCCTCCCGAATTAGTGCAAGTGGAAGAGCCGGCTGCCTTTGAAACTCAACCTGAGCCGGCCCCTTTGGCGGAAGCGCCGGAGGAGCAGTTTCAGGCGAGGAACCGCCACCCCTCAAAAACCCCCGGCGCGTCATTCTGCCGAAGAAAAAACCGGCACCTTTCCAAGAGCCCAAGCCGGTCGTGGAAAAAAAGCCGCTCGCCAAACAGGAAGTGATGCAGTTGGAGGCCTGATAAGTAACCGAGGCCGGTTCGAGAAGAGCGAGCCCACCATCGTGGAAGGCCAGGACTGGGAACGGCCCCGCCGAGCTGCCGTCTCCCTTCTGGCAAGAACGTGAGGGTGAAATAGGCTCAGCGCTGGCGGACGAAAGGACGGCGTTTTATCGGCCGGATTAGGCGGCCCGGCGGCTTAGAAAGCGCCGCTCCTTGGCATAAATAATGGTGCTTTTTACCCTATTGGCGCCGCTCACGGGGAGGCTTTTACCCTGGCCGAGGTGATGATCGTGGTGGCGATCATTTGCCTGCTGGCCGTCCTGGCGGTCCCCTCTTTCCTGCGTGCCCGTCAGCGAGCCCAAAACACGAAGTTTATCAACGCTCTTCGGGTCGCTTCGTCCGCCTTCGACACCTACGCTGTAGAGCACAACAGTCACCCCGCGGATGTGACCCGCGGCATCGTGCCACCCGGCATGAGCACCTACCTCGATGCCACTCTCAAGTGGACTGGGACGACGCCCATCGGAGGGCAATGGGACTGGGACAAGGACGTCTTCGGGTTCAAGGCCGGCCGTGCCGTTTCGGTGGGGTGCAGAGAGGGGCCCGACTGCCTCTACCCTGTGACTGAGAATATTGACGCGACGATAGACGACGGCGATCTGACCTGGGGCCGCTTTCAGGCCCTGGCAAACGGCCGTTACAGTTGCATCCTGGAATAGCGCCGCTCGTTATTTCTTCATCAGTTCGAGGAACGGCGCCCGTCATCGCGGTCACGCCCGTCTTAATGGTGGGCTCCGGGACAGGGAGCGAATTTGCTCGAGTGCAGCGACGGCACGGCGGGTCCCGTGCGCTGGCTTTCGGCGATGGTTGCCGGGGCGATTGCGCCGAGCGAAACATGAGATCAGGAATGAAATTTCCGGGGTGCTGACCATACCGGCTGAAATCTTCCCCGCCCATTTCGGCATCGATCGGCATTGACGTTGTCGGCACCGAGCCACGCACTGATGCTCCGCGGCGACGCGCGCTGGTGAGCGCCGGGTCGTTGAACGTGGCTGGCGTGAATTGCCCCTTCTACAGCGGTGACGATCGGCATCCGATCTTCCGGCGGTCCCCGCGGCGATGGCTTCGCCCCGGCAGATTCGCTGGACGGCTTCGAGCGTGTGTTGACGCACCTGTCACTATAGGTGCGAAGCGTGAGCTGCATCTTCACCTCGTCGGGAATAATGTTGTGTTTCGTGCCGCCATGAATCGATCCGACCGTGACCACAGCGGGATCGACCGGACGCGTCTCGCGACTCACGATCGTTTGCAAGGCCAGGACAATTTCCGCGGCGAGCACGATCGGATCTTTCGTGTTGTGCGGATAAGCGCCGTGGCCGCCGATGCCGCGAACGGTAATGTCGAGCGAGTCGACGTTCGCCAAGATGAATCCTTCGATGATGCCAACCTCCGGTGGGCAACCTGGCGCTGTCATGCAAGGCGAGCGCGAAATCGGGTCTGGGGAAACGCGGGTACAAGCCGTCCGCGAGCATCGCGCCCGCGCCGCTGACCCGCTCTTCCGCGGGCTGGCCGATCAATACAAGCGTGCCGGCCCAACGATCTTTCATTTTCGAAGCGTGCGTGCGGTTCCGACGAATGCCGTCATGTGGATATCGTGGCCGCACGCGTGCATCACCGAGAGATTCTGTCCCTGCGTCGTTTTTCGTCGTAACCGTGCTTGCAAAAGGCAGACCGGTCTGCTCCTTGATCGGCAATCCGTCGAGGTCCGTGCGGGCCCGCAGCGCGATGCGTTGCACCGACGCCTCCCTCGCGCTCGCGGCCGGGCGCGCGCCGAGGCGGGCGATGTGCACCGCCGTGCGGTAGGCCTGGTTCGCTGCAGCGGCCTCGCCGGGCGGGGATGTGGGGGACCCGCCGCGGCCACCAAGGTGGCGGCAGCGGCGGCGAGCACGCTCAGCGCAGCAGCTCCTCGAGCTCGGCCGGCTCGGTCACCGGGCCGCGGCAGGAGAAGTGCTCGCACACGTACGCGGCCGGGCGGCCGTCCACCGGGCCGCGGCCCTCCAGCAGCGGCACCGCCGCCGGGCTCGCCGCCCGCCAGCACCACGTGGGGGCGGAACGGCGCCCCGCACCACGCGCGCGAGCTCGTCGGCGTCCGGTCGCCGGCCAGCGCCACCTCGCGCACGGGGGAGAGGTGGAAGTCGATCGCCTGGAGCAGGTGGGCGAAGGCCTGGGGGTGCGTGCCGGCCAGCGGGTGCAGCAGCGCCAGCACGCCCACCGCGCGGTCCTCGTAGCCGTGCTCGCCGGTCAGCGCGGCCAGCCGCAGCAGCCCGAGCGCGGCGCTGGCGTTGCCCGAGGGGATCGGGTGGTCCTCCAGGTCCTTGCGCCGGGCCACCAGCGCCTCGTGGTCGGTCGGCGGTCTCGAAGAAGCCGCCGCGCTCGTCGTCGGCGAAGCGCTCGATCATCGTGTCGGCCAGCGCGCGGGCCTCGGCGAACCAGCGCGGCGTCGAAGGTGGCCTCGTACAGCGACGAGCAGCGCCTCGAGCAGGAAGGCGTGGTCCTCCAGGTAGGCGTTCAGCTTGGCCTCGCCGTCCTTGTAGGTGCGCAGCAGCCGCCCGTCGGCGTCGCGCAGGCGCGTCGAGCACGAACTCGCGCGCGCCCGCGGCCGCCTCCAGGAAGTCGGGCCGCTCCAGCACCGCGCCCGCCTCGGCCAGCGCGGCGATCGCCAGCGCGTTCCAGGAGGTCAGGCGCTTGTCGTCCAGGCCCGGCCAGACGCGCTGGGCGCGGGCGTCGTAGAGCCGGCGGCGGATGTCGTCGAGGCCCTCCGGCTCGTCGCGCGCCGCGGGTGAGGATGTTCGCGCCCTCGAAGTTGCCGCCGGGGTGCACGCCGAAGTAGGCGATCGCGGCCGTCGGCGTCCTCGCCCAGCACCTCGCGCAGCTGCGTCGGGCGTCCAGACGTAGAACAGCCCCTCCTCGCCCTCCGAGTCGGCGTCCAGCGCCGACATGAACCCGCCCTCGGGCCCGCGCATCTCGCGCAGCGCCCAGTCCAGCGTCTCCTCGGCCACGCGGCGCAACAGCGGGTCGCCCGTCGACCTGCCAGCCGTGCAGGTAGGCGCGGGCGAGCAGCGCGTTGTCGTAGAGCATCTTCTCGAAGTGGGGGACGAGCCAGCGGTCGTCCACCGAGTAGCGCGCGAAGCCGCCGCCCACCTGGTCGTACATGCCGCCCGCAGGCCATCGCGCGCAGCGTGTGGACGCTCATCTCGGTCTCGCCGCGGCGCAGCAGGAACTCGATCGCCGAGGCGGGCGGGAACTTCGGGCGCGCCGCCGAAGCCGCCGTGTCTCGGCGTCGTACGTTCTCGCGCAGCGCCCTCCAGGGCGCGTGTCCAGCACCGCCGGGTCGAGCGGCTCGCGCCGAGGGCTGCAGCGGCGGCGCCGCCGCGCAGGCGCTCGGCCACGCGGTCGCCGCTCGCGCGGATCTCGTCGGCGCGCTCGTGCCAGGCGGCGGACGACCGCCTCGAGCACCGCGCGCCAGCTGGGCATCCCGTGGCGCTCCTCGGGCGGGAAGTAGGTGCCCGCGTAGAAGGGCACCTGCTCGGGCGTGAGGAACACGTTCAGCGGCCAGCCGCCGCGCGCCGGTCATCGCCTGGCAGGCCTCCATGTAGATCGCGTCCAGGTCGGGCCGCTCCTCGCGGTCGAGCTTGATGCACACGAAGTGCTCGTTCATGTACGCGGCCGTGGCCTCGTCCTCGAAGGACTCGCGCTCCATCACGTGGCACCAGTGGCAGGCCGAGTAGCCGATCGAGAGCAGGATCGGCAGGTCGCCTCGCGCGCGCGCGCGAGCGCCTCGCTCGTCCCACGGCTGCCAGTCCACCGGGTTGTCCTTGTGCTGGAGGAGGTAGGGGGAGGTCTCGTCGGCCAGGCGGTTGGGCATGGCCCGAGGCTAGCCGCAGGCCGCGCAGCTCGCGCGCGCCTGATCTTGCCGCTCGCGGTCTTGGGCAGCACGTCGGCGAACTCCACGATGCGCGGGTACTTGTAGGGCGCCGTCTGCTTCCTTGACGTGGTCCTGCAGCTCGCGCGGCCAGCGCGTCGCCGGCCGCGGCGCCGTCGCGCAGCACCACCACGGCGCGCACCACCTGGCCGCGCTCCTCGTCGGGCGCGGCCACGGCGGCGGCCTCGGCCACGGCGGGGTGGGAGACCAGCGCGGACTCCACCTCGAACGGCCCGATCCGGTAGCCGGCGGAGATGATCACGTCGTCGGTGCGGCCCTCGAACCAGAGGTAGCCGTCCTCGTCCTGGCTCACGCGGTCGCCGGTGCGCCAGGTGCCCTCGGGGCCGTCGATGAAGAAGGTGGGCACGGTGGCGGGGTCGGCGCACAGCTCGCCCTCCTCGATCCAGAGCGGGAAGCCGGGCAGGGCGCGGCCCATGGATCCCGGGCCGCACGGGCTCGCCGATCGGCATGCCGGTCAGCGCGCCCGTCTCGGTCTGGCCGTAGCCGTCGTGCACGCCCACGCCGACCTCCTCCTGCCACAGCGCGCACGATCTCGGGGTTCAGCGGCTCGCCCGCGGCCACCGCGTGGCGCAGCCCGGGCAGCGGGCGCAGGCTCGGTGCGCTTGGCCATCGCGCGGTACTCGGTGGGGGCCATGCAGAGCACGTCCACGCCCTCGCGCTCGACGATCGCCAGGCGCTCCTCGGGGTCGAAGCGCGCGTCGTGCAGCAGGGCCGTGGCCCCGCGCAGCCAGGGCGCGATGAACGAGTTGCGGGCCGACTTCGACCAGCCGCGGCCGCGGTGCACCAGGCCAGGTCGCCGGGGCGGGCGCCGAACCAGTGCTCGGCCTGGGTGCGCTGGCCCTCCAGGTAGCGCTGGCCGTGGCGGATCGGCTTGGGCTCGCCCGAGGTGCCGGAGGTGAAGACGATCAGCGCCGGATCATCGGGCGCGAGCTCCACGGCCGGAGCGGGCGCGGCGTCGAACAGGCCGCTCGTCCGGGGCCGGCAGCACCGGCGCCGGTGAAGCCGGCCTGGCCCGGACGAGTGTCGGCGTGGCCGCTCGTCGGCGATCACCGCCGCGGGCTCCACCGCGTCCATGCGCGCGCGCAGGTCGGCGGCGCGCAGCTGCTGCGTGCAGGGGAGCGCCACCGCCCCCATCCGCAAGCAGGCCACCAGCGCGTAGACCCACTCCGGCCGGTTGCCGATCACCGTCATCACCACGTCGCCCGCGGCCCACCCCATGGCGGGCGAGGGTGCCGGCCAGCCGCGCCGAGCGGTCGGACACCTCGCCGAAGGTGATGCTCGGTCCGCGCTCCGTCGCGCGTCGTAGGCCACGAGCGCGAGCGCGTGCGGGTCGGCGGCGTCGACGTGGTCGCGGGCGAAGTTCACGGCGCGATTCTGGCGCACGGGGAGGGCGGCGGCGAGGTTGACAGCGCTTAAGCGCATTCGTCACGAACGAAGGCGGGATTTTCGTGGTGCAGAGACAGACCAAATCCCAATCGTTAGGCGAACATCTGCTAGCTTGCCGCCACGCCGAATCCGCGCTCATTGCGGAACGGGGGAACCAAGGTGGTGCATATGCCACTGGGGCGAACCTCCTCGAAGGAGGAGGCGCGCAAGCTCTTTCAGCGCGAGCCCGACAGCTAACCCCGTAGGCGGACGAAAGAGCGTGTTGCCTCCCGCCATCCGAACATTCTGTGTGCGAGCCGTTCTGGCTTGCCTCGCCGTGGCGCTGCTCGCGCCGGCGGCGCCTCCGCGGCGGTCCATCCGGTGGGGCCGACTACGTGCCGCCGCCCCCGCCCGCCAAGCGCGCAAAGATCGTGAACGGCCAGGCCATCCCGCCCGCAGAGCACCCGCGCGGGTCAAGCGGGCCATCGCCGCCGCCAACCGGATCGTGCGCAAGCCCTACTCTAGGGCGGCGGCCACAAGCCCTACGCCGTCGCAGCGCAATGGCCGCCTCGCTGGACCGCGGTTACGACTGCTCCGGAACCATCAGCTTCGCCCTGTTCGGCGGCCGTTCCTGCGCAGCCCCCTCGACTCCAGCAGCTTCATGCGCTGGGGCAGGCCGGGCAAGGGCCGCTGGATCACCGTCTACACAAACCCCGGCCACGCGTACGTGGTGATCGCGGGCCTGCGCCTGGACACCAGCGTGGGGGAGCTCGCGCCGAGCACCTCCGGCCGCGGACCGCGCTGGCGCAAGTACAACCGCTCGCCCGCGGGTTCACGGCGCGCTACCCCGCCGGCTACTAGCCCCACGCCGCCGGCGCCAGGCCCGCCGGTATCCTCCGGCTCGACAACGAACGCCGATCCTGGAGTTCTGATGGCCGTAGCCGAGAGCCCGCTGGACAAGACCGACGAGCAGAAGGCGATCACCGAGATGGTGCGCCAGTTCGCCGACGAGCAGATCCTCCCCAACGCCGAGCACTTCGATCACGAGGACGAGTTCCCCGAGGACATCGTCGAGCAGATGAAGGAGCTCGGGCTCTTCGGCGTCACCATCCCCGAGGAGTACGGCGGGATGGGCCTGGACCTCACCACCTACTCGATGATCGTCGAGGAGCTCTCGCGGGGCTGGATCTCGATCTCGGGGATCATCAACACCCACTTCATCGGCTCCTACCTGCTGATGAAGTTCGGCACCGACGAGCAGAAGCGAGAACTACCTGCCGCGCATGGCCACGGGCGAGATTCGCGCCGCCTTCTCGCTGTCCGAGCCCGAGCTGGGCTCCGACGTCCAGGCGATCAAGACGGCCGCCAAGAAGACGGGCGACGGCGACTACGAGATCAACGGCCAGAAGATGTGGGTGACAAACGGCCTGCGCTGCGGGACTGGTGTTCACGCTGGTCAAGACCGACCCCGAGGCCGATCCTCGTCACAGGGGCATGACCTGCTTCATCGCCGAGAAGGAGCCCGGCGTGAGCGAGGGCACCGGCGAGTACGCCGGCTTCAACGTCCCGCCGCAGCTCAAGAAGATGGGCTACAAGGGCGTCGAGTCGACAGAGCTCGTGTTCGACGGCTACCGCTGTCCCGCCGGCAACATCCTCGGTGGGGAGGAGGCCGGCCTCAACAAGGGCTTCTCCCAGATGATGGACGCGCTGGAGGTCGGCCGTGTGAACGTGGCCGCCCGCGGCGTTGGCATCGCCCAGCGAGCGCTCGAGCTGGCGCTGCGGTACTCGCAGGAGCGCAAGACCTTCGGCAAGCCGATCGCCCAGCACCAGGCGATCCAGTTCAAGCTGGCCGACATGGCCACCCAGGTGGAGGCAGCCCGGTTGATGACCCTTAGAGCGGCCCGGCTGAAAGATGCGGGCGAGCGTTCCGACCTGGAGGCCGGCATGGCCAAGCTGTTCGCTTCAGAGGCCGGGCGCTTCTGCGTGGAGGAGTCCTTCCGCATCCACGGCGGCTACGGCTACTCCAAGGAGTACGAGATCGAGCGCCTCTACCGCGATGCGCCGCTGCTGCTGATCGGCGAGGGGACCTCGGAGATCCAGCGGATGGTCATCGGCAAGAAGCTCCTGCAGCGGCACAAGATATGAGGCGGAGCTGATCCAACGATGTCCGCCGCCGCCACCAGGACGCAGATCATCGCCGCGACGGGACGGCTCACGGACGAGGTGCCCTCGTTGCGGCAGCTCAAGCTGGTGATCAAGCTGGAGTTGCAGGCGCGTGGGGGCGACGCGCCGATCTGGCGCGTGGAGCTGCCCGGGCCGAAGGTGGACCGCGACCCCGCGGCGGACGCCCGCATCGACGTCGTGGTGCAGCGCCAGCGTTTCAATGAGCTGGCCGAGGAGGGCGGGCTGGCCGAGTGGGCTCGCGCTCACGAGCGCGGCCAGGTGAAGGTGAGCGGGGACAGCGCTGTGGTCAAGCTCCTGGCCAACGTCATGGAGCGCCATCTCGCGCGCGCTCGTTGATGCACCCCCGACGGCCATCGCGCTGGGCGGTGGTCTAGTTTGAGCAGGGTGAG
Organism: uncultured Thermoleophilaceae bacterium; assembly: GCA_963727395.1. GTDB lineage: Bacteria > Actinomycetota > Thermoleophilia > Solirubrobacterales > Thermoleophilaceae > JAAYBF01. The sequence goes on from CAVSGC010000015.1 coordinate 8,168, forward strand.
TGACCGGAAGCCATCCAGTGCGAGCAGCGGCTGGCGGGAGCGCCGGAGGGCGCGGATCGAACGCGTGGCGGCGGGGGGGCCCGTATGGACGGGCCGCGCGGCCAGCGCGGCGCAGGTCCGGCGAAGGCGCGTCACGGCAGTGGCAGGCTGCCTGGCGGTCGCGCTGAGCCTTGCGGTGGCGTACGAGCTGCGTGATGCCGATCAGCCCCGCTCGGGATCCCAGGTAGCCCTGCGTCCCGATGCTCCACCGCCTGGAGGGGTGAGGAGCGACGAGGGAACCGCCGACGACCAGTTCGCCGAAGGAGGCCCAGGAGACGACCGGCTGGCCGACAGGATCGATGCCCGGGATCGCCGGTTGGATCGGCGCCGCGAGGCCAGGCGCGGGCGAGCCGCAGCAGACGGCTCCGGCTCGGGCGGCGGTCAGGCAGTGGCGCAGGCGGTGGGGATTCCCGCGTCCGCGCCGGCGGTACCGATTGCGCCCACACCGCAGTCCACTTCGCCGCCCCCTGCGCGAAGGGTCACACGCCGTGCACCCCCCGCACGCAGGGAGCGCAGGCGTGCTCGCAGACCCACTCGTGCCCCTGCCCGGCCCATTCTTGCTGCGCCTCCCGCTGTCGCCGTTCCCGCGCCGGTGACCACCAGACGCGTGAAAGAGCACGGGCACAAGGGTCACGGTCATCACCACGACGAGGACGATGACGACGACGAGAAGGACGACGAGAAGGACGACGAGAAGGACGACGACTGACGGGTGGGGTCTGCGGCCGGGTTCAGGCGCGGCGGCTCCTTGCCGATGAGAACGAAAGGGATGCTCGACCCCGATCGTCATGCTTAGCTGGACGGTGGCGCACGTCCGTCCGAATCGGCGGCCGGCACGGCCGCGACTGCCCCCTGGCCACAGGGGCACCGACGCGGTACTGGGTCCGAACTCCCCGCGCTCGGCGCGCGTCGCGCTGACTCTCCTTACAGCTGCCGTGGTGCTGCTGGCTGGTTTGCACGGCCTGGACAAGCTGTTGGAGCTGCACCCGTTCTTCTTCGATCTCGACCGGGAGATGAACCTGCCCACGTGGGTGGCCACAGCCCAGCTGGCCGTGGCTGCGGCGTTGTCGTTCGGAGCAGCCCGCCTGGCAGAGATCCCGGCCTCGAGGGGATGGTTGATGCTCGCGGCATTGCTCGCCTTCGTGTCGCTCGACGAGCAGGTCGGGCTACATGAGTACCTGGGCAGCCAGGCGACCGACTCCCAGCAGCCGGTCTGGATACTCCTCTATCTCCCGCTCGGTGCCGCGGGGCTGGTGGCAGCCGCCCTCGTTTCTCGCGATGTCCATGCCACCCTGGGGGTACGTCGGCCAATGGTCGTGGTCGTGGCATGTTTTGCGTTGGCGGGGGCAGCCGAATTGGCTGGCGGGGGAATGGCACGCGGATCGCTGGGCTGGAACCTCGAGTTGATCGTTGAGGAGATGAGCGAGCTCATGGCGGTGTCGGTGACGGTGTCAGTGGCGATCGCCGTGATCATCGTGAAGCTCGAAGCGGCTCGCGAGCAGGGGCGCCACGTGCGCGTCTAGCGGCCGGCAGCGTTGTGCGCCTGGATCTCCGCTGCCGACAGCGCGCGCGTGTAGAGAGCCACCTCATCCAGTCTGCCGTCGAGCAAACGCAGGGGCGAGTAGAGGGCCTTGCGCTGCTTTCCGATCAACAGGTCGCGGGCGGCGAGGTATCCGATCCCGTCGGTGTAGGCCACCGAAGCGCGCTCGGTCCCGTTCACGTACAGGCGCGCCCTCGCGCCGTCGTAGGTGGCGACGAGGTGGTAGGTCGTGCCCGGCGAGAGGGTGATCGAGGAGGTGGCGAGGGCCTTGCGGACCCTGGAAGCGCCAACGCTGAACTGGGCCCGGTTGGCGTTGTTGATCGCAAGGGTGAAGCCGTCGCTGAGATCGTCGTAGGAGTTGGTCACGAGGAAGTGCAGGCCGTTTGCGGGCTTGGTCGAGTCGATCTGCACCCAGGTCTCGACGGACACCTTGGCGGGCGCCCCGATGCCAGCGGGCACGAGGTCGATGAAGTCGTCCGTGCCGTCGAAGTTGCGGGCCGAGTCGGTATCGCCGGCGATGAGGCTTCCCACGGCCGTCGGACCATTCCTGTAGGCGCCCGCCGAAGAGCCCTTGCTGTCGATGGCCTGGGAACCGGCATCACCGAGCCGCCAGTAGGACATCAGCCCGTCCGTGCCGAGGACGGTTGACCTGTACGTGCTGGGCTGAGCGGGCGGGTTGATGGTCCAGGTGCGGGTGGCGGGGGTCTGGTCGGTGTTGCCGGCTGGGTCGGTGGCGCGGACTTCGAAGGTGTGGTTGCCGGTGGTGAGGTTGGTGTGGTCCTTTGGTGAGGTGCAGTCGGACCAGGTTCCGTTGTCGAGGCGGCATTGGAAGGTGGAGCCGGGTTCGGTGGCGTTGAACTGGAAGCTCGCCGAGGTCGAGGTGGTGGTGCCGGTCGGGCCGGAGGTGATCGCGGTGTCGGGCGGGCTGGTGTCCTGGGGGGGTGGAGCGGAGAACCCGAACACCCGGAAGTCGAAGAACGACACTCCGAAGGAGGTGGCTCGCTGGTCCGCTTCGAGCCTTACGTAGCGCGCCTCGCGGGGGCTGAATGTGGTTGTGCGCAGGCCGGCGGCGACGATCTGCTCGCTGGCGGCGAGCGAGAAGGTGGTGCCGTCGGTGGAGGTCAGGATGCGATAGCGAGAGGCGTAGGCGCCCTCCCAGTTGATCTCTACGCGGTCGATCGTCGGGCTGCCGCCCAGGTCGACCTGCCACCACTGGCCGTCCAGCCATCCCGAGCTCCACCGCGTGGTGGAATCGCCATCATTGGCCGCCCCGGCGGGAAACTCCTCCCGCTGCACACTCGACGCACTCACCGGCCGATTCAACGCGAGATCACCAGACGGCTGAGCGGGCGGGTTGATGGTCCAGGTGCGGGTGGCGGGGGTCTGGTCGGTGTTGCCGGCTGGGTCGGTGGCGCGGACTTCGAAGGTGTGGTTGCCGGTGGTGAGGTTGGTGTGGTCCTTTGGTGAGGTGCAGTCGGACCAGGTTCCGTTGTCGAGGCGGCATTGGAAGGTGGAGCCGGGTTCGGTGGCGTTGAACTGGAAGCTCGCCGAGGTCGAGGTGGTGGTGCCGGTCGGGCCGGAGGTGATCGCGGTGTCGGGCGGGCTGGTGTCCTGGGGGGGTGGAGCGGAGAACCCGAACACCCGGAAGTCGAAGAACGACACTCCGAAGGAGGTGGCTCGCTGGTCCGCTTCGAGCCTTACGTAGCGCGCCTCGCGGGGGCTGAATGTGGTTGTGCGCAGGCCGGCGGCGACGATCTGCTCGCTGGCGGCGAGCGAGAAGGTGGTGCCGTCGGTGGAGGTCAGGATGCGATAGCGAGAGGCGTAGGCGCCCTCCCAGTTGATCTCTACGCGGTCGATCGTCGGGCTGCCGCCCAGGTCGACCTGCCACCACTGGCCGTCCAGCCATCCCGAGCTCCACCGCGTGGTGGAATCGCCATCATTGGCCGCCCCGGCGGGAAACTCCTCCCGCTGCACACTCGACGCACTCACCGGCCGATTCAACGCGAGATCACCAGACGGCTGAGCGGGCGGGTCCACGGGTCCGAACACTCGGGCATCCCAGAGGGACACCCCGAAAACGGACCCGCGCTCCAACGCCCGCACGCGCACGATGCGGGCACTGCGCGCGGCGAATGAGGTCGTGTGGATGCCCGGCGCAAGGATCGTCTGCGTGGCTGCTGTCGAGAACGTCACGCCGTCCACCGACGTGAGGATCTCGTAGCGGGAGGCATACGCCTGCTCCCAGTTGAGCTCGACACTGTCCACCTGGCGAGCACTGCCGAGGTCGATCTGCCACCACTGATCGTCCGCCGCTGCGGAGCTCCACCGCGTGGTCAAGTCGCCGTCCACGGCGTTGGCCGGTTCGTAGCCTGTGCCCTGGCTGCTCGAGGCCGTGGCGGTGCGGCCCGCGGCCTTGTCCTCGCGGTAGGCGGCGGTGAGATTCGTGGCCGTGTCAGGCACTGTCACATCGTGCACTCGCGGCCCGCCGTCCGACCAGCCGTCGAAGTGATAGGTACGGCCATCGCGGGAGAACCTCTCCGCGGCAGAGACGGTGGTCGCGAATCCCACCGCCGCATCGGTCTGGAAGGGTGCCTCGACTGAGCGGCCCCCGTATCCGAGCGGAGCCCCCGACGGCACGCTGTTCAGCGCGAAGGGCGCCGTACGGGGTCTGATCTGGATCGTGCGCTGCCCCACCAGACCGTCGGAGTCGGTGGCCCGCAGAACGATCTCGTAGTAGGAGTCGGAGTCGTGGTCGCGTACGGCGGTGAAGGCAGCCTGGTCCACGCCATTGAAGTCCCCGACCGTATGGACGTGGTCGGCGTGATGCAGGAGGACCTGCCAGTCCAGTCCCGACGCGGGCAGGGCGCCGTCCTGGGGGTCGCTGGCCGAGCCTCGCAGCTGCACGGTGTCGCCGCCCCGGTACAGGGACCCGTCGGCCGGTAGCGAGATGGTCGGCGTAGGAGCTGATCCGCCGACTGAGATCTGAACCGTGTCGGTTGCGCTTCGCCCTCGGCCGTCGCTCACGGTGAGAGTGGCCGAGTAGGTGCCGTTCTCGGTGTAGGTGTGGCCGGGGTTGGCCTGAGAGCTCCCTGCCGTTCCATCACCGAAGTTCCACGCGTAGGTGAGGGGGTCACCGTCGGGATCGGAGGACGCCGACCCCGTGAAGGCGACCGTGAGCGGAGCGCTGCCGGATGTGGGACTGGCGCCGGCGGTCGCGGTGGGCGCCCTGTTTCCCGTCGTGTACACAAGCCGCCTGATCGACCCGGTTCCAGGCGATCCGTCGCCGAAGTCGGCGTAGGCGAGGTCGCCGTTCGGCGCCGCCTCGAGGTCGGTACCAGACCAGCCGGTGGCGAAGGACTCCACTCCGAGAACCTGGTCTGAGGCGCTGACCCGCAGGCGCTTGATGAAGCCTGCGGAGTAGTCGCCGAAGAAGATGGTGTCCCGGTAGCCGCTGGGATACTCGTTCCCCGTGTAGGTCGGGCCTGCAAGTACGGAGGCGGACGCTCCGTTGTGTGCGTAGTCGTGGTTGGGCCCGACGTGGGCGTTCGCGGTGCCCTCCTTCGCGTACTCGGCGGAGCATTCCGAGCGATCGCGGTAACCCGGTGTCCTGATGGTGCCCTCATAGCAGGGCCACCCGTAGCTCTTTCCACCCGCTCCGAGTAGGTCCAGCTCCTCTCGGGTGTCCCAGCCAACGTCGCCCACCACAAGGCCGCCGCCCGGGCGGAGCTTGAACCGGAAGGGGTTGCGGAATCCCTTGGCGTGCAGCTTCGTGCACACGAGGTCGAGGTTCGCCTCACCTGCACAGAACGGATGGCCCGGTAGACCGCGCCCATTGCGATCCACATGCATGATCTTCCCTGCGAAGCTGCGTTCGTCGTAGGTGCGCAGCGCCAAGGGATCGACGATGCCGAAGCTGGAAGCGTCGCCTGATCCCACCCACAGCGTGCCATCGGGGGCCGATCGCACCGATCCGATCGAGTGCGAAGCGCCTTCGGAGGGAATGCAGTCGAGCGTGTTGCTCGGCTGTGGGCATGGGGCGCTCGTGTAGCTCCCGATGAGAACGGTCTCGGGCGCCGAGGGGTTCACCAGGGTGCTGTCGGGGTTGACCTTGATCCGGGACAGGCGCGAGACCATTCGGCCGTCCCCGTCCTGGGTTATTCCGACCTCGTGGGTGTACAGGAGGTACACGAACCCGTTCGATGCGAAGTCGCTGTCGACCGCGATTCCCAGCAAGCCGCGATCCCAGTAGGAGTTGACCCTGGCGGAGATATCCAGCAACACCGTGGCGGTGGTGCCCCCCGCCGGGACCACTTTCAGGCGTCCCGACTTCTCGATCACGAAGAGCCGGCCATCGGGCGCCCAGGCCATTGCGGTGGGGCCGGTCAGGCCACCGACCACGGTGCGCTCCTCGAATCCGGCAGGGTAGGTCGCAGCGGACGCCACGTCGCCGAACATCAGCGCGGCGCACAGGATGACGGCACAGATCAGCGAATGGGTGGCAGTGCGTTTGGACACGGTTGGCTCGGGAAGGGCGCCGTCGGAAGGCGTCCCACTCGGTTCACCCTAGGACCGGTTGGGGATATCGGCAAGCGCCGAATAAGCTCGCTCTCTTGTCGCCCGTCATCACCGTGCTCATTCCCGCTTGGGACCTGCCGGCAGGAGAGTTCTTGGAGGCTGTTCGGAGTGTCCAGGAGCAGGAGGAGCCGGCGCGGGTGTTTGTGGTGGACAACGCATCGGACGCCCCGCTTCCATCCGTCGATGGGGTCGAGGTTCTGCGCCTCCGGCGCCGCGTGACGCTCGGTGCAGCGCGCAACGAGGGCCTGACGCGGGTTGACACGCCCTACGTGATGTTTCTCGACGCTGACGACGTCCTGCTACCGGGTGCGCTCTCGGCTCTGCGGGCCGAGCTCGAGCGGAATGGGGATGCGGTCCTCGCCGCCGGATCGGTGGTGCGCTGGAACCCCGTGACCGGCTCCCGCCTCCCTGGTCCTCTTCCCCGCCGTTCCGCGGTGGCATTTCAGCGCTGGCCGCGCCTGCTGTCTCTGATCGAAGCGGCCAGGCACAGCGTTCCGGTGACAGGCGCGGCGCTGCACAGGACCGCCGCCGCGAGGGCGAGCGGCGGCTACGGGGATGGCGACTGGGGTGAGGACTGGTTGTTTGCGCTCGCGACGACGCTTCAGGGAAGGGTCGTTCTCTCGCGCGAGCCACGCAAGCTTCACCGCCTTGCGACTGACAGAGAATCGATGGTGATGAAGGGGCGGGACGATCGCGCCCGCGTGGTGGCGGCGGCCCGGGGCATCCGCCATCGCCTGGCCACAGATCCGGCGAGCCTGTGGTTCACCCGCGCCCTGCTGCCTCTGTATGCCCTCCTGCACACGGTTACCGGCAGGCGGATAGATCCGCGTCCTACCCGGGCTCACCCACGCCCGTAGGCGCTCAGGTGGGCGCGTATCGCACGCTCCTCCGCCATGCCCTGCGCGGGCTCCGCGTGCGCACTGAGACCGGCGTCGATCGCCTCGGCAAGGAGCCCCGCATCGTCGGGCGGTGCGGTGAATGAGGCCAGCTCGCCCAACCCACCCACGTCGGTGGCCACGGTAGTGGTGCCCAGCTGGCCGGCCAGCGACAGAACGCCGCTCTGGCTCGCGCGATCGTAGGGGCAGACCACCACCGCGGCGGCCGCGAGGGCGCCCACGAAGGACGTGAGATCCACGTATTCGACCCACCACTCGACAGCGACCCCAAGTTCCTCGGCCAGCTCCCGGCAGCGCTCGGCGTCGCCCTTGTCCTCTCCCACGACGGCCAGGGAGTGGCGCTGCCGGCAGAGCAGGCTGGCGCGGAGCATCAGGTCAAGTCGCTTGTCGGGCCGAATCTGGCCCGCGAAGAGCACGACTGGGGCCGCCGACCTCCAGCGCGCGCGCCAGACATCCGCCGCCTCCGGATCGATGGGCATCTTCTGTATGAGCGGCGCGAGGATGGCGTGGCCGCCAAAGGAGCGGACGCGCGAGGCATCCTGCTCCGAGAAGACGATTGTGGCCTGCGCCACGCGTGCGCTCAACTTCATGAAGGCGAGATCGCTCACGCGGCCCTTCCGCGAGAACGTGTTGTGGGGGCTGTGCACCACCCTTGCTCCCGTCAGCCGGAGGAGGGCCAGCATTGCGAAGCCCAGCGCGGGCTTGAACATGCCCTGGAGGTGGAACAGGTCCCCGCGACGTGCCGAGCGCGCCAGATGGGGGAGGGTCCGGGTGAGATAGCGCCCCGCGATCGAAACTCTCCGCCGAACCCGACCGGCGACCCCCCTGCGCCAGTCGAAGCAGCGGCAGACGGCCACGTGGTCAGGAATCAGCTCGGCATCGGTCGCGGTGTGCAGCACCACGTCGTGCCCGAGGCGGGCAAGGCCTTCCGCCACCGCCATCGCGTGCTGATAGGGCCCGCCGCGCCCGAGGGGCTCAACGAGGTGCACTCTCGGTCCTCGGCTCATCGTGCCGCGGCGGGAATGCTCCCAGCGCCTAGCGCTCGAGCGCGGCGCCTTCGTCGTAGAGCTTGACCACCCGCACCGTCCCCGGGGGCGCCGCGTCCACGCACAGACCGCAGAGGATGCACTCGTCGAGGTTGCGCTCGACCACCTCCACTCCGCCGTCGGCCTTGAAGATGTCGACCGGGCAGGCCTCCTCCAGCTTCTTGGCAAGCTCGGGGTCGCGGCGCACCTCGTCGGCAACCTCCACGTCGATGAACATCCCGGCCATCAGGCGGCGCTCCGCTCTGAGAGCTTCTGCTTCACGGCGTCGGGGATCTCGTCGATCCGCTCCACCACAGGGATTCCGGCAGCCTCCAAGCGCGCGATCTTCTCGGTGGCGGTGTCCTCCTTGCCCTCCACGATCGTGCCCGCGTGGCCGAAGGACATGCCCTTCATCGCCTCGTCGTCCATGAAGCGGCCGGCCATGAAGGCCACGATCGGCAGGCGCGAGTCGTTCTCCGCCACCCAATCGGCCAGCTGGGCCTCCATGCGGCCCCCGGGCTCGGTGTAGATCACGATCGCTTCGGTCTGCTCGTCGGCCTCGAAGAGTGGCATCAGCTCCGCGTAGGCGGACCCGATGATGGCGTCACCGCCGATGGAGACCGCGGTGGACACGCCCAGCCCGGCGGCGGTGAGGGTCGAGGAGATCTCCGTGGTCATGCCGCCCGAGCGGCTCATCACTCCGATCGAGCCCGGCTGGTAGGCCTGCTCGGTGTTTCGTGCGGGGCCGCCGATGCCGCCCATCTTCGCCACGCCGGGCACCACCAAACCGAGACAGTTGGGGCCGATGATGCGCGCCCCGCGCATGTTGGCCAGCTCCACCATCTGGGCCACGTCGCGGCGCGGGATCCGCTCGGTCACGATCACGATCAGCTTCACGCCCGCCTCGATCGCCTCGAACACGGCGTCCTTGGTGAACCCGGGGGGGACGGTGACCACCGAGCCGTCGGGCACGTCTCCGCCGTTGTGCTCGATCACCTGCTGCACGGTGTCGAACACGGGCACGCCGTGCACCTCGCGTCCCTTGCGCCCGGGCGTCACGCCTCCCACGATCTTCGAGCCGTAGTCGAGACACTCGCGCGTGAGGTTCACGGCCTCGCGGCCGGTGATGCCCTGGACGATGAAGGTCGTCTCGTTGTCGATCAGGATGCTCATGCAGCTGCCCCCTGGATCTTCGCCACGGCCCGTTGCGCCGCCTCGTGCATCGACACCGAGCGGTCGCAGTACTCGATCCCGTACCTGTCGAGGATCTTGAAGCCCTCTTCCTCCCAGGCGCCCGGGATGCGGAAGATCGCGATCGTCTCCCCCGGGTCCTTGTCCAGCTCGAGGCAGGCCTTGATCACGCCGCGGGCCACGATGTCCACGCGGGTGTTGGAGACGATCGACATCATCACGGCGATCTTCTCCACGCCGTCCTTCTGGAGCACCTGCTTGGCGAGGCCGCAGGCCTTCGCCACCGAGGGGTTGCCGCCGATCTCGGAGTAGTTGGCGGGGCTGCCGCCCTGCGAGCGCACGGCGTCGGTGAGCGTGAGCGAGCCGCCGCCGGCTCCGATCACAAGGCCGAGATTGCCCTCGAACCCGGTGTCCTTGCCCTGGATCACGCCACGGTGGTCGGCGGCGTCGATGGCGGACACGGCCGCCTCGAACGGGGAGGGCTCGTGGCCCTCGCGCGCGTCGTCCTCCTCGATCTCGAGCTTTGCCAGCAGCGCCTTCTGGCGCGGGCGCGCCTCGTCCTCCATCTCCATGTGGGCGTCCAGCGCCACGAAGGAGCCGTCCTCGAGCTCTGCCAGCGGATTGATCTCGGCGAGCGTCATGTCGTGCTCTGCAAACAGGCGGGCAAGCCGGGCGAGGATGGGGGTGAGGCGCGTGAGCGCGCGGCCCGTCACGCCGGTGGCCGCAATCGTCTGCTTGGCCTGGAAGTCCGAGATGGGGATGAGATTGGAGAAGTGCCCGCGGCCCACATGATCGGGGTGGGTCTCGGCCACCTCCTCGATGTCGATGCCGCCCATGTCCGAGAACAGCATCATCGGCTGCTTGGCGGTGCCGTCCCAGACCACGCTGGCGTAGTACTCCTGCTTCACCTCGGCCTTGGGGTCCACAAGCACGCCCTTGGGCATATGGCCGCTGATCTCGAGGTCGAGGATCTCGGCGGCGTGGGCGGCCGCCTCCTCGGGCGTGTCTGCGAACTTCACGCCACCTGCCTTCATGCGCCCGCCCGTGAGCACCTGCGACTTGATCACGGTGGGCCCGCCGATGTCCTCGGCGATCCTGGCCGCCTCCTCGGCCGAGCGGGTGAACCCGTACTTGGTCACGGGAATACCAGCGTCCTCGACGATCCGGCGGGCCTCGTACTCGTAGAAGCGCATGCGCGGCGCGGAACCCTATAGGTCCCTTCTTTTGAGAGGCGGTGGCCCCTAGCTGTCAGCCGCGTCCGAAGCGAACCACCCAGATGGAGCTGCGGCTCCTACCGAACCGCCCACGGGACAGGCCGGCGCCGGCGTACCTGAACTTTTGGCTGAGGATGAGCTGCCGGTGCCCTCGCGAGTGCATCCAGTTCCGGACTGCCGCACGCCGGCGGATCCGCCAGCCGGACTGCAGCGCCAGAATTTCGCCCCGGGCGCTGGACCCGCGCGCGAATGGGCGACCGGCTCCGTGCGCGAATCGGTTTATTCGCATCAGATGTCGGGCATATGAACGGGAGGAGCGTGACAATTTGGGAGCGTGCCTAAGGGGTGGCACACCGTGAGCACCGCGCACTTCGTTGATCTTCTTGATCATCGGGTCTGCGCCGGCGGGAGCCGGCAGGAACATGAGAGCGACGAGCAGGCCAGCGCACGCCGCGACGGTCCGAGACAAGGGAGCCCTCCATTTTCTTTCGCTGCCTACGGGGTTAGCTGACGGGCTCGCGTTGAAAGATCACGCTACGCCTAGCACGCGAGTGCCGGGCGATTCGCCCCTGTGGCATTGGGTCCCCCGTTCGCCCCTTGACAGGTCAGGAGGCGATTCGGCAAATTGGACGGCGCGATCGTAGCGCAGCAGGCCGACGGGTGTTATGTAGCCTCGAAGCCGTAGGCCTCAGCCAGCTCGGGATCCCTCTGAGCCAGCTGCTCGGCGAGTTCGACCATCACCTTGCACTGCTTCCAGGTGGCGTCGTCCTGCATCTTGCCGTCGATCATGTGAACCCCCCGTCCGTCCGGGATCGCCTCGATCACCTTCTTGGCGAACTTCACCTCGTCGGGGTCGGGGGAAAAGACCCTCTTGGCGATGTCGATCTGCACCGGGTGCAGCGACCAGGCGCCCACGCAGCCCATCAGGAATGCGGCCCGGAACTGGGCCTCGCAGCCCTTGACGTCCTTGATGTCGCCGAACGGCCCGTAGAAGGGCAGGATCCCCGCTGAGGTGCACGCGTCCACCATGCGGGCGATCGAGTAGTGCCACAGGTCCTGCTGCGCGGTGGGGCGAGGGGCCTCGGGATCGTCGGGGTCGGGGTCCGAGATCACCAGGTAGCCGGGGTGCCCGCCGCCGACGCGGGTGGTCTTCATCCGGCGCGAAGCCGCCAGGTCGGCGGGGCCGAAGCTCATGCCCTGCATGCGCGGGCTGGCGGTGGCGATCTCCTCGAGGTTGACAACGCCGATGCCGGTCTCCAGCAGGGCGTGAATCATGATCGGCCGCTCGATGCCCGCGCGGGCTTCGAGCTGGGCCAGCAGGCGGTCCACGTAATGGATGTCCCACGCCCCCTCGACCTTGGGAACCATGATCACGTCGAGGCGGTCGCCGATCTCTGTGACCAGGCGAGTGATGTCATCGAGTACCCACGGGCTCTCGAGCGAGTTCACCCGGGTCCACAGGGCCGCGGTGCCGAGGTCCATTTCCTTGCCCACGCGCACGAGACCCTCGCGGGCGGCCTCCTTGTTCTCCACCGCGATCGCGTCCTCGAGATTTCCGAGCACGATGTCGGCCGTGGTGGCGAGATCGGGCAGCTTGCCCACGATCTTCTCGTTCGACGGATCGAAGAAATGGATCATCCGCGAGGGGGTGAAGGGCACGTCCAGGACGGGGTCCGGGGCGCCAACGGCCAGAGGCTTGAGGAAGTCACGGGGGTTGCGCACGCGGCCGGGGAATCTACCGGGCACTAAGATCCCGCGCCGCTCAACCGACGAGAAGGGACCAATGGCCGACAACGACCTCAACACCGACCAGGCATCGCGCGAGGCCTCCGGTGCGCGCCGGTACGGCCGCTACCTCGAGGAATTCGAGGTGGGCGCCGTGTACAAGCACTGGCCGGCGAAGACCGTGACCGAGTCGGACGACCACCTCTTCTGCCTGATCACGATGAACCACCACCCGCTGCACATCAACGACGTGTACGCCGCCCAGTCCCAGCAGGGCCAGAACGTGGTCGTGGGTCCGCTCGTGTACTCCCTCGCCCTGGGCATGTCGGTGGGCGACGTGTCCGGCAAGGCGATCGCCAACCTCGCCACCGAGGACCTCAAGCACCCGGCGCCCGTCTTTCACGGCGACACCCTGTTCTGTGAGTCCGAGGTGCTGGACGTCACCCCCTCCCGCTCGAAGCCCGACCGCGGGGTGGTGAAGGTGCATACCCGTGTGCTCAAGCAGGACGGCACGCTCGTGGCCGAGTTCAAGCGCGCGGTGCTGGTGCCCCGCAAGCCTGACGAGAGCTAGCGCTTGGCGCGCACGGAGCCTGGGTAGGCTGGCTCGGTGGGCACCGAGCAGATCCCGGTCTTCGACCTCCGTCTGAGCGACTCGGAGGTGGCCGCGGTGGCCGAGACGCTCCGCTCCGGTTGGCTCACGATGGGGCCCCGGACCGAGGCATTCGAAGGCGAGTTCGCCGCCCACCTCGGGGTGGAGCACGCAGTGGCGGTGAACAGCTGCACCGCGGCGCTTCACCTCGCCTATCTCGCCGCCGGAGTGCAGCCGGGGGACGAGGTGATCGTCCCGGGGATCACCTTCGTGGCCACGGCCGCAGCAGCGCGCTACTGCGGCGCCATACCGGTGCTCACCGACATCGTCGGCCAGGACGACCTCGGCCTCGACCCGGCGGCGGTGGAACGCAGCATCACCAAACGCACGAAGGCCGTTTGCGCGGTCCACTACGGCGGCTATGCCGCTCCCATGGACGATCTGAAGCGCATCTGCGACGCGCACGGCCTGGCCCTGATCGAGGACGCCGCACACAGCCCGAGTGGCACGTTTTCGGCTGGAGGCCGCAAGCTCGGCACCATCGGCCTGGCTGGCGCCTACAGCTTCTTCTCAAACAAGATCCTTGCGTGCGGCGAGGGCGGCCTGCTCGCCACCGACGACGCGGAGGTGGCACGGCTGGCTCGTAGTCGCCGGGCGCACGCGCTGACCTCAGGCACCTGGGACCGGCACCTGGGCCACGCTTTCGGGTACGACGTGGAGGCCCTCGGCTTCAACTACCGGATCGACGAGCCCCGCGCGGCCCTCCTGTCGGCGCGGCTGCCTGCGCTGGAGGACGACATCCGGGAGCGCCGGAGGCTCACACGCAAATACCGCATGCTGCTGCACGACACCCCCGGGATCTCGCTTCCGTACACGGACGAGAAGGTGGCACTCAGCTCGTGCTACGTGATGCCCGTCATGGTCGACTCACCGGAGTTGCGCGACCCGATCAGGCACCTACTGCAGAGTCGGTTCGGGGTGCAGACGACCGTCCTGTACCCGGCCATCCACGAGTTCACGGCCTACCGTGACGGGCCGTCGGCGCCACTGGAGCGGTCAGCCCTGGCCGCCCGTACCCAATTGACCCTGCCGCTCTTCCCCCATCTCGGCGACGAGCGGGTCGATCGGGTCGCCGGAGCGCTGGCCGCAGCGCTCGCTGAGCTGTCGTGATCGACCTCCACTGCCACGTTCTTCCCGGAGTGGACGACGGGCCTGGCACCCTGGAAGGCTCCCTCGAACTGGCCCGGGCGGCCGCGGCCGATGGCACCACAACGCTCGTGGCCACGCCGCATGTCAGCTCGGCGTATCCGACGACCGCCCACAGGATGGAAACCGGAGTCGAGAGCCTGAACCGCGAGCTGATACGGGTGGGTGTGCCGATAGAGGTGCTGCCCGGCGCGGAGGTGGCTCCGGCGCTGGTGGCGGGCCTTCCCGACTCGGAGCTCGAGCGCCTGAGGCTGGGAGACGGCCGTCATCTGCTCCTGGAGGCACCGCTGGAGGCCGTGGGGACCGAGCTGGAAGAGACGATCCGAGGCCTTCAGGGCCGGGGCTACGGCATCTTGCTGGCCCATCCCGAGCGCTGCCCGTCCTTTCACCGCGATCCCGACCGCCTCGCCCGGTTGGTCGCCCACGGTGTGCTGTGCTCGATCACCGCGGCTTCGCTCGCCGGGCGGTCGGGAGGACCCGTTCAGCGCCTGGCCGTCGAACTTCTGAAGCGAGGGCTCGCGCACAACGTAGCCTCCGACGCACACGACGCCTATAGGCGACCGCCGCTGCTGAGGTCGCTTCTCCGGTCAGCGGGCGGGAAGGTGCCGGGATTGGCGGTCGAGGGCCCGTGGTTCACAGATCTCGCTCCGCGAGCCATTCTCACTGGCGAACCGCTGCCGCCACGTGGACGGCGTGCAGCTGCCACGCGGTCCTTTCGCCGCCGAGCCGCCCGGTAATCTGCCGAGACGTGAGGAGCGCGGTGGTGCTTGCGGGAGGGTTCGGGACGCGCCTGCGTCCGTACACCACCGTTCTCCCGAAGCCCCTCATGCCAATCGGTGATCGCCCGATCATGGATGTGATCATCAGGCAGCTCCGGCGGCATGACTTCGAACGCGTGACGGTGGTCACCGGACACCTCGCCGAGTTGATAGAGGCGTTCTTCCGGAACGGGGAGCGACACGACGTGCGCATCGACTATGCGAGGGAGGACGAGCCCCTGGGAACGGTAGGGGGGCTGCGCCTGATCGACGACCTCGATGACGACTTCCTGGTGATGAACGGTGACGTTTTGACCGACCTTGACCTGGGGGCCTTTCTCGACGGCCATCGTGCGAGTGACGCCGTTGCCACCGTGGCGGCCCACCATCGCGAGGTGGAAGTGTCACTCGGCGTCCTGCAGTTCGCAAATGAGGACGAGCCAGACCTTCTGACCGGATACGTCGAAAAGCCGACCTACCAGTATGAGGTCAGCATGGGGATCTACGCATTCTCCAAGCGGGCGCTTGAATTCATCGAGCGCGGCGAGCGGCTTGACTTCCCCGACCTGGTCCATCGGCTGCTCGCGGCCGGCGAAGAGGTGAGGGCGCGTCGCAGCGACGACTACTGGCTCGACATCGGCCGCCCTGATGATTACGAGCGGGCCGCCGCGGAGTTCGAACGCATGCGCTCTCGGTTCCTTCCGGAGGACCCCTGACACACACGAAGCTCGCGGGCCGGGATCTCGTCTGCCTGGGCTTCGCCGATTGGGACGCTCCGCTGCCCACGAATCAGCACCATCTGATGAGCCGTCTGGCGGCGGACAATCGGGTGGTGTTCGTGGAGTCGCTCGGTCTTCGGCGACCGCAGCTGTCCGCACGAGACTTCAAGCGCATGTGGCGCCGGCTGCGCCGCGCCGCCCGCCGGGTGCCTGTGCGCCCGGCCGGGGTCACTGTGATCTCGCCTCTCGTGGTTCCGCTCCACTCGAACGTCCTGGTGAGGCGGCTGAACCGGTTCATCCTGCGCCGGTTGGTGGCGAGGACGGCGCGGCGCATGGGCCTGCGGTCGCCGGTCCTATGGGCGTACAACCCCCAGGCCGAGGGGCTGATCGAGGTGCTGCGTCCCGCCACGGTCATCTATCACTGCGTCGACGACGTCGCCGAGCAGAAGGGTGTTCACGCGGCCGCATTCCGTGCCTCGGAGGAGCGGTTCGCGCGGCGTGCGGACCTGGTTATTGCCAGCGCGCCCGCGCTGGCGGATCGCATGCGTGAGCTGTCGGCCAACGTGCTGGAGGCGCCCAATGTGGCGGATACGCAGCTCTTCAGCAGTGCCCTCGAGCCGGGACGCGTGGATTCCGAGCTGGCGGTGCTACCTGGTCCTCGCATCGTCTTTCAGGGAGCGATCGTTGCGACCAAGCTCGACGTCCCGCTGATCCTCGAAATGGCCGCGCTACGCCCCGGCTGGAGCTTCGCCTTCGTTGGTCCCGTGGGGGCCGGGGATCCCGGCACCGACATAACCGCGCTCGGTGCGGCACCAAACATTCACCTCTTGGGGAGCCGGCCCTACTCTCAGCTTCCGTCGGTGCTCAGGGGCGCGGACGCGGCGATCATCCCCTACGCCATCAATGCCCTTACCCGAAGCGTGTCTCCGATGAAGGTGTTTGAGTACATGGCGGCGGGGATCCCTGTGGCGTCCACGCCCCTTCCTGCGATGGCGGACACAGAGGGCGTCAGGTTTGCCGCCGATGCAGCGGGACTGGTCCAGGCGCTCGAGGAGGAGATGGAGGCCGACAGTCCAGAGCGGCGACTGGCCCGCAGCCAGGCTGCCTCGCGGTATTCCTGGGAGGCCCGCCTCGACGAGATCGAGGACGCTCTGCCACCGTCGTGAGCGACCTCTTCGTCACCGAGCACACCCCGGCCGTTGGGTCGGGGCACGGTCTGCGCACGTACGCCGTGGCGCGTGCGCTGGCCCGCGCCGATCCCCCGCTCGATCTCGCTCACATCATCTTCGGCGCTCCGGAGGCGGGCCCGGAGTACGGCGACCCGCAACGCTTCCGTCTCCACCCGATTGTCCCTTCCCGCGGCCTGCGGCGCGGGATGCTCTACGCACGCTCGCGACTCTCCGGGGTTCCGCGGGACTGGGCGCGCGGCATATCACCCGAACTGATCGCCGCCACGCGCCGGCTGGTGCGCGACGCGCGGCCCGATCGCGTGGTGGCGGACGGCCCGATCGTGGCGGCGGCGCTGCAGCTCGGCCGCGAGCGCTCCGGACCGCCGCTGGTCTACTGCGCGCACAACTTCGAATCGGGCTTCCGGCATGAGCTCGACGCCGGCAGCCCGAAGCTGCTCCGGAGGTTCGAGAGAGGGTTGCTCGACGGAGCGTCCGAATCGTGGATGGCCAGCGAGCGGGATGTGGAGCTGGCCCGCGAGTTGTGCCCGCGCGCGCGGCTTCGCCACGTTCCGAACGCGGTCGACGTCGCCGGGATAGCCCCGGTCAAGCCCGATGCCGGAAGTCAGTGCGCGATCTTCGTCGCCAGTTTCGACTATGCCCCGAATCGCGCCGCGGTGCGGTTCCTGCACGACGAGGTGATGCCTCGGGTCTGGGAGGTCCTCCCCCAGGCGAGGCTGTTGCTGGTCGGCCGGGGGCTGGAGCCCGATCAGTTCCCCGACCCCAGGGTCGAGACCCCCGGCTTCGTGCCTGACCTGGGTATGGCGTATGCGCGCGCCTCGTGCGCGGTGGTGCCGCTGCTCAAGGGTGGCGGGACGCCGCTGAAGTTCATCGAAGCGCTGGCCTACGGCGTGCCCGTGGTGGCCACCTCACAGGCGGCAGCGGGGTTGAGCGTTACGGCCGGCCGGCATTACCTCGAGGGGGATGGCGCTGCGGCCTTTGCCGACGTCCTGGGCGAGGCCCTTCAGGGGGGCGCCCTCCACCTTGTGCCCGCCGGTCGCGAGTTGGCCGAGGCCAACTATTCGCTCGAGGCGGTGGAGCGAGCTCTCAGGCCGCCCTCGTAGAAGGGTCCAGATCGCTCCACGCGGCGCTGAGCCACCCCAGCAGGGCGGCGAAGGCGATCGTGAGGCGAACCTCCACTCCCGTGAAGGAAGCGGTGAGTTCGACTGCTGAGAGTGCCACCAAACCCCCGAGGGCCGCGGCCGCCGCCACGCGAGTGAGCTGATCGGGGTGGCGGCGCCACACGGCCAGGGCCGTCCAGAGAGCTGTCCCCATGAGGCCCAGATAGGCGATGAGCCCGAGCAGCCCCAGCTTCAGCCAGTACCAGAGAGCCACGATGTGGGTGTACTTGCGGTCGTGCTCCTCCGAAAGTGGCTCGCGGGCCCTCCACGGCACCGCCAGCCCGAGTCCGGTCAGTGGATAGTTGCGCAGCTCGGCGATCACGTTGTTGCGTTCGTCGATCCGGTAGCGGTCGCCCTTCGAGTTGGTGATCTCGCCCGGCTCCAGGGAGCGCGCGCGCTCCACCACGGGATGCTCCAGCTCGGTGGACTGACCGAAGGTCAGGGACCCCACCGCGGCGAGCGCGAGGGCTACCGCGCAAATTGCCGCCGCGGCCCGTGTAGGGGTGCGGCTGGTCACCACGAGCACGACGATCAATGCCAGCACCGCTCCGAGCCAAAACGACCGGCGATAGGAGAGCGCGAAGGCCGTGAATGCGATTGGAGCGGCCCACCACACCCAGGAGGGCAGGGGCACGTGCATCTGGCGCGCCGCCACCATAGCGAGCAGAAACATCAGCAGTAGCCAGTTGGCCAGCGGCTCTGGAAAGGTGATGGTGCCTCCGGACACCGATACTCCGGCCCCCGCGGCGCTGGCGGCGAGGCCACTGACGGCCTTGAAGCCCGCCAGTGCTGCCGCACCGATGGCGAACACGCGGAGCGCCGCAGTGCCCTGAAGCACATTGACGACCAGGAACGGAAGCAACAGCAGGTGTCCGAGGATTACGCAGGCTGCCACCAGGGGTCCGGCCTCAGCGCCGCCCGCCAGGCCCGTTATCACCCCCGCGGCCACCGCCGCCGCGAGCACGAGCAAGGGGATCGTGAACGGATCCGGCATGCGCGGGCGCGTGTGCGACCGGGCCAGCTCCACGAGCACCGCTCCCAAGAGCAGCATCAGCAGCAGGTCCGGCGGGGTGAGGTTCGACGCGACCGGCCGGTAGAACTGCGGCCCGATCGGGAGCAGACCGACCGGGTCGCCCTCGATCACGGTCACCACGCCGAGCAGGAGCGCGAGTGCCGCCGCAGGCCGGCCCAGCAGGTAGACGGCTCCCACGGCGATGACGGGCGCGGCGAGCGCCACGGGCCCTCCCCGCGTCAGCAGGAAGGCAAAGACCAGCCCGGTCGGAATCCCGAGTGCCAGCCCGGCCAGCCCGGCGAGGGGCGCGGTGGGGCTAGCCGACCTTAGACGAGGAGCCACGGCGCCAGGCAGGACCGGTGAGGCCGGAGCCCTCGGGAACCGCGTCGTACGAGTAGTAGTCGGCAACCGGCGAGGTGCTGCGGTTCATGACGAGCCCGAGCACCGTGATGTTCATTGCGCGGAGCGTCTGCACCGCGCGCCGGGCATCGCGCCGCTTGGTCCTCTTCGCATCTATGACGAAGACCACGCCGTCCGTGTAACGAGCCAGGACGATGGCGTCCACGACCGCGAGGGTGGGGGGGCTGTCGAACACGATCACGTCATTGCGTTTCTTGAGGGTTGTTACGACAGTCCTCATGCGCTGGGACGAGAACCGCTCGACCGAGTCGTCGATGTGCGTGCCGGCAGTCACGACCGTGAGGTCGCCCGGATCCGAGGTGCGGCGAGCGACCTGAGCCTGTGACCGCGTCGGAGGGGTATTCCGCCTGGCGATCAGGGCGTCTCCGAGACCGGGGTTGCGGGACAGGTCGAAGTAGTCATGCAAGGTCGGCCGCCGCAGGTCGCCGTCGATGACCGCCACCGACAGGCCTTCTGCCGCGAGCGCACGGGCGAGATTGGCGGTCACGTAGCTCTTCCCGGAACCGGGCTCGGCCCCGGTCACGACCACGCCGCGACCCTCCGCGTCCTCTTCGTCCTCGGTGGTGGAGGGACCGCCGTTCTCGCCACTGGTGGACTGGTCCAACGCCATCCCGAGGTTGGTTCGAAGGCGGCGGAAGGACTCCGTGGTGGGACCAGCCCAGCCCTCCCTCGGGATCTCCGCGAGTATCGGGAGGCTGAGTTCGGCTGCCGCCTCCTCAGGCGTGGCAAAGCGGTCGACGACCGCCTCACGCAGGTACGCCAGGGCGGTGCCCAATACCAGCGCGGCGATCGCCGCGAGCAGGGCGTCGCGGAGCGGATTGGGGGAGATCGGGCCCTGCGGCGCCACCGCCTCCTCGATGACCCTGACGGAATCGCCGGGCGTGGCCGTCTCCTCGGCAGCCCGCTCCTGAAGCGCGGTCAGTTCGGCATTCAGCCCGGCCACAGCGGGATCGTCCGGTGCCACGGCCCTTCGCTCGATCTCGTTCGTGATCGCGTCGATGCGCTCCTGAATGCGGTCGAGCGCCCCGGTCCGCTGGTCTCCCTCGAGCTGGCCTATGTACTCGGCGAAGGCGGTCGCGTAGGCGTTCGCGAACAGCGCGGCGTCGTTTCGATCGGCGGTGTCGGCCCGGAAGCTCAGCACCCCGACTCGCTCCTGGCTCTCGACCCCCACGGAATCGGCGAACTCCGCGGCCTTCGGCGCAATGGACGGTTCGCGCTGCGCCAGCCGGATGACCGTATCCGTGCCGGCCAGGCGCAGATAGAGGTTGGACAGGCTCAGGAGCTCGTCTTCGCTCAGCAGGTCCCCCTCCGCCTGACGGCCGGAGACGATCTGATCGAGGGCCTCGGCGCGGTAGGTGGGGTCGGAGCGGTCGCTCACGTAGTAGACGACCCCCGCTACGACGAGCGCAAACAGCACCAGCCAGACCTTGTAGGCCCAGACGATCGAGAAATTGCTGGCACGGCCCATTTCTTCCTGGTGTCCCATCGGTCCGCGCACGGTTGAACTCAAGTAGCCCCACGTTGCCGCGGCTACCACACACAGTACCCAGGGAGCCGGATCTTCGGCCAAGGCGTGACGGACTCGAACACATGTCCAGCTCCGGCCCAGTGCGCTAAGCCGCCGCCGGCCCGCTTCCGATCGGGCTTCAAGACAGCAAGCAGTGGGGCGTGCCGCCAGGGCCGCTCCAGAAAAAGGCACACCCGTCGCAAGGCGGGGCCGCAAAGCCAGGGGTCTCCCCGAGACCGCCCAGCTGCTGAAGGAGCCCTATCGCCCCATGAAGTCCGCCCTCCCATTCCGCCCACTCCCGCGCGTCCGCTTCGCCCTTGCAGGGCTGACCCTCGCCCTTCTGCTCGGCCCCGCCGGGGTTCAACCCGCCGACGCGGCGCCGGTCGCGAGCCAGGCGGCAGCCTCCTCGAAGATGATGGTTGTGTCGAAGGGCAAGCTGACAGCGGCTCAGCGCAAGCGCGCGGCCCGGGCGGCGCGCAACTGCCGCTCCTTTCGCAAGGCTCGGCGCGCCCACAGGTTCTGGCGCACCCGCCGCGGAGTGAAGGCATCTCGACGCGCGCGTTCGGCGCTGCGTCGTGCCCGGGTCTTTCGCGTTGGGTGTCGGCGGTCGGTTCTCAGAGGTAGGAAAGGGGTTGGGCACAAGCCCGCCAACCCCCCCGCTCCGGGCCCGTCCGTGTGCTGCACCCCGGCAACGTCCGCCAACCCGCCCGTTGCCGTCGCGCCTGGCCCCAGTGGCTGGACCGACACCTCAGCGCCGGGCCTGCGCTGGGGCGTGGTAGCCAACACGAAGGGCCGCGGCCCCGGCATGGCCCAGGAGCAGCAGCGGACGATGGGCACCGGTGTGGGTTGGCTGAGGGAAGAGTTTGCCGAAGGCCCGAACAGCACCTCGGACGCCGTATACCTCGAGGCGGCTCGGCGGGGACTCCGCGTGTTGCCGCTCCTGCAGCAAACCAACAGGCTGCCGTCTGACGTGGACTCCTACACCTCGATGGTTGCGGACTTCTCACGCCGGTACGGTCCGGGCGGAGACTTCTGGACCGCCCACCCCGAGCTGGCCGGGGCTCTCGCGCCGACCCATCTCGAGGTCTACAACGAGCCCTACGGCGACTGGTTCGGACCGGTCGAGCCCGCGCGGTACGCCTCGCTGCTCAGGGCAGCCGTCACCCGCGGGCGGCAGGCGAACCCGCGGATGCGGTTCCTCATGGCGGTCGATTGGACCCCCGGCGGCTCGCGCAACACCTGGATCGATGACCTGTACGCGGCGGTCCCGAACCTGAATGACTACTTCGACGCGGTCGCCATGCACCCGTACAGCGGCAATCGCGCTCCCGACAAGCCCGGGGACACCTGGGGGTTCCAGCGCGTTGAGAGCGCGCGGGCCGCGCTCGGACGCCACGGCGCCTCCAACAAGCCCTTCTGGATCACCGAAGTGGGTTGGTCAACCTGCCCGGACGATCCGACGTGGTGCGTGAGCGAGGCCCAGCAAGCCGAGTACATGAGTCGCCTGGCGGTCATGGCGCGGACCCGGTACACGTTCATCGACGCGGTCTTCTTCTACCACTTCCGCAACGACGAACAGAACCCGGGCGATGCGGAGCACTACTTCGGCCTCGTGCACGATAATTTCACGCCCAAGCCCGCCTTCTTCGCGCTGCAGCAGATAACCGGCTCCTGACAAAGCAGGGTGGCGAGCGCCGTCTAGTCTGGCCGGGTGGAGGCACCCAGTTCCCGCCGGACGCTGGCGGACATCTCGGTTCAGGTCGTCGGCCGAGCGCTGAATCTCATCGCCGGAGTGGTGGTGACGGTGGTCATCACGCGTGCTCTGGGCGAGGAGGATTTCGGCCGCTGGGCCACGGTTTTCGCAATTCTCCAGATCGCCACCTACCTGGGCGACTTCGGGCTCGAGCAGGTGGCCGTGCGCCGCGCGGCGGCGGACCCCGGTCACGAGCGGGAGTGGGTTGGGGGGCTGCTCAGCCTTCGCCTGGCGGTGGCCCTGCCCCTCACCCTGCTCTGCGCCGGAGCCCAGCTGTGGATCGCGGACACATCCGAGATGCGCGCGGCGGGTCTCTTGCTCTGCGGCACACAGCTGCTGGCGGCCCTCAGTGCCACCCGAGCGACCTTTCAGCTGCGCACTCGAAACGACCTGACGATTCTCGTGCTGTCGGTGAACTCGGCGCTCTGGACGGTGGGGGTGCTGGCGCTGGCGTCCGGGGATGGAGGAATGGTCGGGTACGCACTCGCGTTCGTCGCGGCTGCCGCCGTGAGCACCTTGCTGGGCGTGACTCTCGCCGTTCGCCTGGCGCGGCCGCGCCTTCGCGGCTCACGCGGGATGTGGCCGGAGCTGCTGCGAGTCGGTGCGCCGCTCGCCCTGGCGAGCGTGATGATGACGGCCTACCTGCGAATCGATCAGGTGCTCCTGTTCGAGCTCGTGGGATCCCGCGACGCAGGGCTCTACGGCGCGATCTACCGCATCCTCGATTCGGCGCAGTTTCTGCCCGGCGCCGTCATGACGACCCTGTTTCCCGTGCTGGCCGCCGCATGGCCATCGGACATGGAGAAGGCCCGCCGGCTGGCCGCTTCGACAGCCGAGTACCTGGCGATGCTGTCCCTGCCGGTGCTCGGCTTCACGATCGTGGCCTCGGAGCCGATCGTGCTCCTGCTCTTCGGGCCCGGCTTCATCGACGCAGCGCCGGCACTCCCTGTGTTGATGGGCGCGCTGGTCGCGATTTCGCTGGCCTTTCTTGCCGGGCACCTGGTGCTGGTGCTGGACCTGCAGCGCCGGTTCGTTCGATACGCGGCGGCGGGGCTGGTGTTCAATGTCGTACTCAACCTCCTGCTGATTCCTTCGTACGGGTTCATGGCCGCAGCGTGGATCACGCTCGGAACGGAGGCGCTCGTGGCTGGGCTGACTCTTCGGATGGTGCTGCACGGGCTTGGGATGAAGCCACCCGTGGCACGCTTCGCGCGCATAGTGGGGGCATCGGCGCTCGGCACGGCGGTCGTGGCAATCTCGGCGGCGGCCGGTGCTCCGCTCGGGCTGCTGGCAGTGGTAGCCGCGGTCGCCTATCCGTCCGTTTTCGTCGTCCTGGGGGCGCTCGACCCACGCGCCATACGCGACCTGCTCTCCCACCGGGGCGCCGAGTAGCCTTCCGGCGCAATGAGCATGTGGGCTGGCACGCAGGTGACGGTCACGGGCGCTGGCGGGTTCATAGGCAGTCATCTCGTTGAGGCACTCGTTCAGGGTGGCGCGAAAGTACGCGCCATGGTCCAGTACAACTCCCGCGGCGATCGCGGCGCTCTGGAATGGGTGGATCCCCCCGTCCTGGCCGAGCTTGAGGTCTACCCGGGTGACATCCGCGACGCCGAGTCGGCAGCGAACGCCGTCAAGGGGTCCGAGGTGGTCTTTCACCTCGCGGCTCTGATCGCGATCCCGTACTCCTACTCGCACCCCCGCAGCGTCTTCGAAACGAACGTGATGGGCACCCTCAACGTGGCCCTGGCCTGCCGCGACGGGCACGTCCGCCGTCTGGTGCACACCTCCACGTCTGAGGTTTACGGGAGCGCACGCGAGGTGCCGATCACCGAAGAGCATCGACTGACCGGCCAGTCGCCCTATGCGGCGAGCAAGATCGCGGCCGATCAGCTGATCGGGAGCTTCGGCCGCTCCTTCGAGCTGCCGGCCACCACGGTGCGGCCGTTCAACACCTACGGGCCTCGCCAGTCCGCCCGCGCTGTGCTGCCTACGATCGTTTCACAGGCACTGCGCGGCGGTCCGGTGCGGCTCGGGTCGCTGGATCCACGCCGGGACATGACCTATGTGGCGGATACCGCCACGGGGTTCCTGGCCGCAGCCGAGTCGGCCGAGGCGGTGGGTGAGACCCTGCAGCTGGGGACCGGCCGAGACGTGTCGGTAGGGGACATGGTGCGCGTGGTCGGAAAGGTGCTGGGGCGAGAGCTCGAGGTCGAGCTGGATCCCGTCCGCGTACGGCCGCCGGCCAGCGAGGTTGAGCGCCTCATATCGAGTCCCGAGAAAATGTCTGAGCTCACGGGTTGGAGTGCCCAGTGGTCGCTCGAGGAAGGTGTCGAGGAGCTCGTTGCGTGGGTGGATTCGCGACAGGACCTCTACCGCGCCGATGAGTACGCGACCTGACCGGGACTGCGATCTTGCCCAGATATCCTCCCGCGCTCCATGTCGGTGAGCAAACGCATAGATCCCCGCACAGTCGAACCCAGGGAGGAGCGGCGGCCGAGCAACTGGGCCATGGATGTCGGCCGGCGCCGATACCCCACCCGCACCCAGTGGGACTACCTGCACATGGCGCGGTTGCTCGCGGATCTCACGGTCGAGCTTCCCAAGCTGGCGACCGACGGCGGATTGGTCCTCGACGTCTACTGCGGTGCGCGGCCCTACGAGGACCTCTTGGCTGAGGGCGTGAAGTGCATCGGCCTTGACGTCACCGAGAAGTGGGGCATGGCCGACGTCATCTCGAGTGAGTTCCTGCCCTTCACCGACGCGTCATTCGATGGGGTGATGTGCACTCAGGCCTTCGGATATGTGGCTGATCCCGTGGCCGCCGTTGGAGAGTTTGCTCGTGTATTGCGCCCCGGCGGCCGGGTGCTGATCACGATGGACTTCGTCTACGAGTACGACCGGATGAAGCTCGAGCACCGCTTTACGGGCCCGGAGCTGGTCGAGCTCTTCAAGGGCTGGGATGAGGTGACCCTGGTCGAGCAGGGCGGCCGTGGAGTGACCTGGGCGAGGGTCACAAATTCCGTGATCACTTCTGCGTTCGATCGCCTGGTCGCCCGCTACCGCCCCGCGCGCCTCCTGTCGCCCCTCATGACAGCCGCATTCGTATTCGTCACGGCGGTGGGACGAACGATCGAGACGCTGGATCAACGACACCGGCGCTCCCAATCCACGCTGCCTGCGAACCTGATGGTCACGGCGCGGCGTTCGCCCGCCACTTGAGTCCGACGGACCCGGGGGCCGGGCCCCTGACGATCGTGGTTCCGAGCCACAACCGCGCGGATGCGCTGCGCACGAACCTTCCGGCGTTGCTGGCGCTCGACGACGTCGAGGAGATCATCGTCGTGGTCGAAGAGGGTGCTGATGACGAATCGCACCGGGTGGTGGCCGGATTCGCCGACGATCGGATGCGCCTGCTGCTGATCGGGGAGAGAGCGGGGCTCTCCGCGGCCAAGAACGCCGGAGCTCAGCAGGCCTCCTGTGAGTGGATTCTGTTCGGCGAGGACGACTGCGTCTTTCCGCCGGACTACGGGACCACCTTGCGAGCGACCGCGTTGAAGCGTGGCGCGCATATCGCCGGCGCCCCCTGGCTGCACGTTCAGCCCGGCACCGACGTGGCGGCACTTCTCCGCGAGCGACGTTCGAAACTGCCGAGCGAGCCCCGGATCGACCGCCACGGCGGAGTACCCGCCTCGCCGGTCGAGACGCCGTTCATGCCGGCCACGGCGCTCGTCCATCGCGACGTCTTCGCCGCTGTCACGTTCGACACCGGCTACCGCGTGAACTTCTACCGCCAGGAGACGGCGTTCTTCATAGAGGCCCTCAGGCGCGGCTTTCACGCGGTGCTCACGCCGGAGACCGCGTGCTACCAGATCGAACAGTGGAACGAGGGAGGGACCCGGGTGCCACGGCTGCGCTACGAGTACTGGACTCTGCGGAACAACTGGCGCTTCCTGGGCCTGCACGGCGACTGGCTCACCGAGCAGGGGCACATCAAGGGCAGGCTGCGCTTCCAGCTCGGGTTCACGCGCGAGCGGCTCTGGACGACGGGCTCGGGCTTCGTCGGCAGTCGCTTGCGCAAGTGGAGACGGTGAGCGAGCAGCCGCTTGCACTCATCGTGTCGCCGTTTCCGGGCACGCGGGGCGGCGGGGTCGAGCGGTTCTGTGCCCTGGTGGGGGAGTCGCTGGCGGCAGACGGCTGGCGCACCGAAGAGGTCGGCCCGGGGCGCGAGCCCACGCGGTGGGTTCGTCGCTTCGGCGGCGCATCGTTGAGCAAGTCGCGATCCGCCGGCCGGGAGCTCGCCGGCCGCGGCGCCGACCTGATCGTCTCCAACGGCGAGCTCGGCGCATTCTCGCCGGCGGGTGCGCCCCGCATTCACGTCTTCCACGGGACGATGGCCGCGAACAGCCTGCACGGCGACGTGGATTTGCCGCTGCGGGAGCGAATCCGGCGAGGCGTGGGAGACGGTCTGGCTGAGGCCCTGGCGGGACGCTGCGAGGCCACCGTGGCGGTTTCCCGGCCCACGGCCGGGGAGGTGGCGCGCTACTACCGCCTAGCGGTGGACACCGTGATCTACCCGGGTGTCGACACGGAGGCGTTCAGACCGCGCGACCGCGTCGAGGCGCGCAGGCGTTTCGGGCTCCCGGATGACGGGCGCCTGGCGCTGTTCGTGGGGCGACTGGAGGGTCGCAAGGGCTCCGACCTTCTCGAGCCCGCCTGCGCGCGCGCGGGCTACGACCTCGTGGTGGCGGGCCGGTCCGCTCCCGCCAGGGGCCATCATCTCGGGCTGCTTTCCCATGGCGAGCTGCCGTGGGCCTACGCGGCTGCGGATGTTGTGGTCTTTCCCACGCGCTACGAGGGGTACGGCTTCGTGACGGTGGAGGGCCTGGCGTGTGGGGTTCCCGTGATCACCACCGAGACGGGCTGGGCCCCGGCACTGGTGGAGGCCGTCCCCGGCTACCGGCCGCTGATAGTGCGCCCGGAGGTGGATTCCGTGGCAGCCGCCCTGGCCGGGCTCGTGGAGAACGGGCGTGAGGAGGCGGTGGCCGATGCCGCCGCCCTGGTGCGAGAGCACAACTCGCTCGCGGCGTTCCGCAAGCAGTGGTCGGAACTCGTGGCCGGCGTCGTGCCCGACGCGGCACATCGTGCCCGCGCCGCCGCCGGCTAGACCGACTCTCGCGGGCGTCCGGCAAGCGTCCGGCCGATCTCGAATGAGATCTGGGCCACGTTTCCGGGTGGAGGAACGATGCGGCCCAGGGCCATCGGGTCGCTGTCCGGCGTGATCGCCCCCTTCTGGGTCGTGAACGCGAAGCTGTAGCCGGCGTGGCGAACAGCCTTCGCCACGCCCGGGCTCACTCCGCCGCTCGGATACGCGAATACCATCACCGAGCTGGCAGAGGCCGCAGCCAGCCGCTCCCGTCCGTCGGACACAGCCTGTTCCACCTCCGCGCCTTCCAGGGCGGGGAGGTAATCGTGGCGAAGGGTGTGGAACCCGATTTCGTGGCCGGCCTCGGCCACGGCGCGGACCTGCTCTTCACTCATCCGGGCAGCCGGCGGCGCAACTCGCGACTCGAGTAGAGCGTCCACCCGGGCCTTCTCGGTGGCGGACAGCCCTGAGATGGCGCTCGCAACGGCTTCGAGCCCGCCGCCCGCCGACACAACTCTGTCGGCGACCGCCGTTGGCAGCGCCGGGACCACGTCGGTCCTGACCGCTCCGGCGTCCCACGCGGCCTGCAGGCGCTCCCACCAGAACCAGGCGTCTTCGTCGAGCGAGGCACCGTTGAGGAAGAACGTGGCACTCAGGTCGAATCGCCTCAGAAGCGGCACTACGTTCGTCACGTAGCGCGGGTCGTCGTCGTCGAAGGTGATCGCCACCGGGATGCGCTCGCCGCGGCGACGGTCCGCAATGGCCCCGGGCAGCGCCGACGCGGGCACCACGCGATAGTGGTCGCGGAGGTGGCGCAGCTGCTGCGCGAACAGTTGGGTGGATGTGGAGGGCACGACCTCGTCGGCGCGGGCACGGGCTCGCTCCTCCACACCGTGATAGAGCAGCGCAACGCCCACCTTGCGCCCGGAGGCGCGGATGAAGCTGCGAAGCGCGAGGCCCGTCATGGCCTTGGCGGCACGGCGCGCCAGCCCCTCGCGCTTCATGAGAGCTGGCGGGCCACAGCGGCCTTGAGGTTACGGCGGAAGTTCTCGGCACTGAAGCTCTGTGCGTGCTCGCGGATCACCTGTGGGTCGAAGCGCGTGAAGTCCACGTCACGCAGCGCCTCGGCCAGAGCCGAGCTTTCGCCGGGCGGGACCAGTACCCCTGTGCGTCCAGGAACCACCGTCTCGCGGACGCCGCCCGCGTCGATCGCCACGACGGGCCTCCCGGCTGCCTGTGCCTCGACTGCCGCGATGCCGAACTCCTCGATGTTGGGCACGATGAGCGCGAGGCACGAGGCGTATCGGCGGGAGAGCTCCGCGTCGGACACACGGCCGAGGAACTCCACGCGGGGTCCGGCGTAAAGTTGCTCGAGGCGGTGGCGATCCGGTCCCGAGCCGATCACCTGCAGGCGCCGGCCCGCGGAGCGGGCGGCTTCGATTGCCACGTGCACGCGCTTGTGGCCCACGAGCTCACCCACGACCAAAAACGAATCACCGGGCTCACCGGTGCTGAAACGGCCGGTGTCCACGGGCGGATGCACCACCTCGGCGTCCCGGGAGTAGATCTGCTGAATCCGCTCACGGGTGAGTTCTGAGTTAGCCACGTAATGGCTCACTCGGTGTGATGCCTCGAGGTCCCATGCTCGGATGTTCCTCAGCATCCGAGCGAGCAGTGGGCGCAGCGGCCGCGGAGCCTCCTCAAGTGCCCGGGCGCGCTCATGCCAGGCGTAGCGGAAGGGGCTATGGCAGTAGGTGACGTGGGTGGCGTGCGGCGCTGGGCGCACCCCGTGTGCGAAGGCGCTGCTGCTCGAAACGATCACGTCGTGCTCGCCGATCGGCAGCCGCTCCGCAGCCGCCGGAAAGAGCGGCAGCATGACGCGAAAACCGGCCTGGCGCAGAGGAAGGCGCTGGAGGCGGGAGGTGTGGATCTCGCGGCCGGCGAAAGCCGGTGCGGTGACCTTGGGATCCTGGAGCAGCGCGTACAGCGGCGCGTCCGGCCAGCACGCCGCGATCTCGGTAAAGGTGCGCTCGGCCCCGCGCATCACGAGCAGGTAGTCGTGCACCAACCCGACTGAGCTCATTGAGGCCGAGGGATCTAGTAAGCGCCTCTGCCGGAGAGCACCGCCGGCAGCGTGGCCAACAGGATCTCTACGTCACGGGCCAGCGACCAGCCTGCCACGTACTGATAATCCAGCCGAACCATTTCGTCGAACGGGCTCTCAGACCTGCCCTGCACCTGCCAGGTGCCGGTGATACCGGGTCGCAGAGTAAGCCGACGAACATGCCAGTCCTCCGCGAGGGCCGCGGACTCCTGGGGGATGAGCGGGCGCGGGCCCACGAGGCTCATCTCGCCCTTGACGACGTTGATCAGCTGGGGCAGCTCGTCGAGCGAGAACCGGCGCAGCCAGCGGCCCACTGGGGTTACGCGCGGGTCTCGGCGGATCTTGAACATCACCCCGTCCTCATTGTCATTCAGCTCGAAAAGGTCGCTCTTGCGGTCCTCGGCATCCTGGTACATCGACCTGAACTTGATCAGTCGGAACTCCTCCCCATGCGCTCCCACGCGGCGCTGCTTGAAGAGGATGGGGCCGCGGGACTGGGCCTTGACGGCGATCGCGATCACCAGCAGCAGCGGCAGCAGTGCGACCAGGAGCAGCACGGACCCAAGTGCATCCAGGGCGCGCTTGCTGATCTGTGACGACCTGGTGAGCCGCGGCGTACCCAGCGACAGAAGAGGGAGGCCGCCGACGTTGTCCAACGAGCGCGCACCGTCGAGGAACTCGAAGAGGCGCGGAACGACGTCCACCGACACGCCGAAGTCGCGGCAGGTCCGGATGCAGCTCAAAAGGTCACCGTGGCTTGCGCGCGAAAAGGCGATGATCACTCGGTCAGCCCCCCCGTGGGCGAGCAGGGCGGGCAGATCGTCCAAGCCTCCGAGCCGGGGAAGCGTGGCGGAGCTCTGCGGATGGGGGTCGTCGTCCAGGAGGCCGACCGGTACCAGCCCGAACTGGCCGTGCACGGTCAGCTTCTCGAAGATCCGAGACGCCACCATCCCCGATCCGACGATGACGGTGCGCTGACGGAACGGCTTCGCACGGTGGAGCATCGCACGAACCGCGCCGCGGGCCGAGGTGGTGGCAGCGAGGGTCAAGACGGTGGCGGCCGCCGCAGTCAGGCCGGGCGAAGTTGCGTCCGCGAGCCATGCGGCCCCGAACACCGGCCACGAGAAGAGCAGCGCTCCCACGAGGGACTTCGGGGCGTCAGCCATGCCACTCGCCCATGCGCGCAACTCATCGACAACCGCGTACACACCCAGGGCAAACATGCAAAACGGGAAGGCGACGCCGGCCGTGGCTGCGAGTGCCAGCGAGCCCGAGGGCGATACGCCGGTGACGAGCGCCACAAGTCCGCACACGAGGATGCTCACGATCAGATCGGAGAGGGCCAGGCTTCGCGCCAGAACCGACGAACGCTCACGGGCACGGCGGCTTTCCCGTGGTTGGGCGACGACGGTCATATCGAGGCCGGTGGCCCCGATGCCCGGCCCCAGGTCAAGCCGGGGGAGGGAGTCTGGATGAGTTGCCGGCGGAGCTCTCCACTACTAGTCCTTCGTCGATTGCTCGTGAATGCAAGAGGCTAGCCCGCTCCGGCGGGCTACCTCATCGCCGGGGCGTCCGATCCCCGAGACAGCAGAATAGGGTGCCCAAGCCGAAACCGCCACCTTGCACGGACCCGATCACGAGCTTTGCAGACCTCCATCTCGGAAAAGCGCAGAAAACCAGTCAAACGGCGGCTCCTGCCGGTATTCAGCGCGGGTCTGGTCGCCGCACTTCTACCGGGTGTGCTCACTGCGTACCTGGGGTTTGAGGCCGGGGGCTTCTTCGCTGGGTCCACCGGTCGGGTGGCGGTCGTCCTGGCCATTGTGCTCCTGCTCAGGATCACGCTGTGCGAACGCCCATTCGACGGCCTGGGGTTGCCTCTCGCGCTGGCGGCCGGAGCCCTGGGTCTCTACGCCGTGTGGTCCCTGCTCTCCGCACAGTGGTCGAATGCCCCGGCCCGTGCAATGGTTGAGTTCGACCGGGCACTTCTCTACTGGCTTGCGCTCGTGCTCTTCGGCTCGATGGCACGCAGAGCGGAGAGGGTCGAGGCCGCCGTGCGCGGAGTTGCCCTGGCGCTGGTCGTGGTGTGCGGAGCCGGGTTGGCCTCCCGCGTGCTGCCGGAGGTGTTCCCGGTGGAGCCGGGCGTTGCCACCGAGCGGCTCAGTTTTCCGATCACCTATTGGAACGTGCTCGGCCTGCTGGCCTCTTTCGGGCTGATTCTGTGCCTGCACCTGACGTCGAGCGCGCGGGAGCGCGCAGCCGTGAAGGTGGCCGCGGCGGCTGCATCACCGGTTCTCGCCTGCGCCCTCTACTTCACCTTCTCGCGGGGAGGGATCGCGGCGGGGATCCTGGGGCTCGTCCTGTACGTCGTGGTGGTCCACCCTCGCGGCGCGGTTCCGGGGCTCCTGGCGACCGTGCCGGCTACCGCCGCCGCACTCATCGCCTGCTACCAGGCTGACCTGCTGTCCACGGACCGGCCGACGATCCAGGGCGCTGTCGAGCAGGGGCAGAACGTGGCACTGGTCATCGCCGGCTGTGTGCTGGCGGCGGCCCTGTTGCGCGCCCTGTTGCTCACGATCGACCGCCGGCTGGCCGGAATGGAGTTCTCACCGGCCCGGCAGCGGCGCCTGTGGGGCACGGCCATAGGGGGCGTGGCCGTGGCCATGCTGCTGGCCGTCCTGGCATTCGATGCGCCCGCCTACGTGGAGCGCCAGACGGACCGTTTCGTGCAGGGCGGTGAGCTGGAGACCGGGGGGGACCTTCGTGGCCGGCTCACCGACGCGGGCAACAACGGGCGCCTCGACAACTGGCAGGTGGCCATCGATGACTTCCGTGGGCATCCGGTGATCGGCACGGGAGCCGGCACCTACAGCATCTCGTGGGCACGGGAGCGCGAGCGCTCCCTCAAGGTCGAGGACGCACACTCCCTTTACCTCGAGTCGCTCTCCGAGCTCGGCTTGATCGGCGGCATCCTGATCGTGGCGGTGGTGGTGTCGCTTCTCATGGGCTTTTTGCGTGCGCTGCGGGCGGAGCGGCTTTCCGTGTACGGCGCGCTCTTGGCTGCTGGGGTGGCATGGGCGTTCGAGGCTGGGCTGGACTGGGTTTGGGAGATGCCGGTGGCCACCCTGTGGCTGTTTGCCCTTGGAGGGATGTGTCTGGCGCGCCCTGCAGCCCCGGCCTTGGACGTGGATCCGCGGCGGTTTGCCCGGGTGGCCACCGGCGCGGGGTTGCTGGCGCTGGCCACCACGCCGGTTTTGATCGCGCTATCCCAGAGCCACCTCGACGAAAGCACTCGTGCCTTCAAGCGCGGCGACTGCACCGCCGCGATCGAGTCCGGTCTCGCCTCCGTCGAGGCCCTCGGCGTGCGCCCCGAGCCCTACCTCGTGCTCGGCTTGTGCGACGCCCGCCTGGGTGAGGACGAGCTGGCGGTGCAGGCGATGGGCCGAGCTGTGTCGCTGGACCCCGAGGGGTGGCGGAGCCACTATGGCCTGGCACTGGCGCGGGCCAGCGCCGGCCTGGATCCGCGCCCTGCCGCCCTGCAGGCTCGCCGGCTCAATCCCCGCAGCGAGCTCACGACGGACATCGTCAAGCGCTTCGACACCGACGACCCCCGGAAATGGAAGAGGCGGGCCCGTGGGGCCCGCCTCTTCCGTGCATTGAGTGGCGACTGAGCAGGCTACTCGCGCGACTTGAACCTGAGAACTGCTCCGCTGCCGAGCAGGGCCACGCCACCAATGAGCAGCGGGATGGCCAGGAAGCCCGTGAACGGGAGCGAGCCCTCACCGCTGTCACTCACGACCTCGGTCTGCGCGGCGGCCTGGGGATCGGTTCCCTCTTCCTGATCCGAGCCGACCTCTCCGTCGTCGCCAAGGGTGTCAGGGTTGTTGCCCCCCTCGTCGGTATCGCCGAGCACATCGTCGGCGTACTCCGCGACGCCTGCGTCATCGCTGCCAGAGCTGCCGGATATTGCCAGCGTCGCCCCGGTGGTGCTCATGAAGAGCCCCAGGACGATCATCGACAGCAGTGCGAGTCGAGACTTCATCAATTGTCCCCTTCGGTTGGTGGGCCTGGCACGTCGTGCCTGGCCGAGCGCACGCATCTTCAGCTGATCGAGCTCGAGCCCGGTTGCGGCGGCGCGCTCCGTACGGAGACGCTCCTCCATGCGACTGATCCCGGGCGAGTCGTGGCGAGTCTCGTCGTTCATCACCCCCTTATACGAACGAGGGCACTGGTTCCTTATCGGCGAATAGTCATCTGATGCGCGAAGACGAGTTCGAGCGCCTGTTCACCGAGCACGCCGCGGGGCTGCTGGGGTTCCTCACGTACCGCACGGGCGACCGCGCACAGGCGGAGGACATCCTGGCCGACACCTTCGAGCGCGTCCTGCGTGCGCGCAGGCGCTTCGACCCGCGCAAGGCCAGCCACAAGACCTGGATCTACTCGATCGCGCTGAACCTGGTGCGCGACCAGGCCCGGCAGGCGCGACGCCGAGGCCCGCGCTATGGGCCGGGTTCGCGATCCAGAGCCAGCGGACACGGAGGCGCTGGAGGCGATGCGGCTCGGGACGAGCTGTCCCGCGCGCTGGCGCAGCTGAGTGAGGAGGAGCGGGAGGCGATCTCCCTGCGATACGGCGCGGACCTCACCGTGCCCGAGATCGCTCGCCTGAGGGGCGAGAAGCTGACCACGGTGGAGGGCCGGGTCTACCGCGGGCTCGGCAAGCTGCGCGACATGCTCGAGGGCTAGCATCGCGCGGTGGTGCTCAAGGTTCTCTACTGGCTGGCCGTCGTGGCGATCTCGCTCGCCTTCGTGGTGGGTCTGATCCTGTGGTTCGAATCGCGCGACAGCTCGTCGCTGGAACAGTCAGGAGGGACGCCCCACCTGAGCGGGCTGGCGGCGCTCCAGACGCGCGAACGCGATCACGCGCTGGGCGGCGCTGTAGAGCGGATGGCAGGCCGACAGCACCAGCCGGTCATAGCTGCGGCGATCCAGCACTGACAGGTCCTGGTCGTCCACCACCTTGGTGCGCTCCACCCGGTAGACGAACCGGCCGTAGGGCATGTCCACGATCACGCGATCGCCGCGTGCAACGTCGTCGAGGCGCCGGAACGGGGCGCCGTAGGTGGTTCGGTGGCCGGCGATGGCTGCCGTGCCGCGCTCTCCGGGCAGGGGCGTGGACGGGTAGTGCCCGGGCCCCTTGCGCAGGTCGCCGGTGCCGGTGCCCTCAACTACGTACTCCGCTACGCCGATCGACGGGATCGAGATCCGTCCGATCGCGTCACCCTTGAGCGGCTTGCGGTCCAGCACCCGCTGGGGTGGGCTGGCCAGTGCCTCCTCGAGCCGGCCCTGCTGGCGCTCGGCCACCAGCCACGAGACCGGCTCCTGCCACAGCAGGGTCGCCCCGGCGTCTCCGATCAGCAGCACGCCGCTCACCATCATGACCGACGCCAGGAAGCGCAGGACCGCACTCATCGCCGTGAACCTAGTGCGCGTCGTCGCCGCTCGAAGCCGGCGGGCGCGACTCCTCCGCCAGCGACGTGATCGCCAGCGCTCCGCGGGCGGAGTCCTGCAGGACGTCGTTGGCCTCCTCGGCCGAGCGGGCGTAGAGCTCCACGAGCATGTGGACCACGATCTGGCCCTCGTCCTCGTGCTTGTGGAAGCGCACGTGCGTGAAGAACTCGCGCGTGCCGTGGTCGCCGAACGCCGCGAAGGCGAGCGAGTCGGCCGCCTCGGGCCCGGAGCAGGATTCCACCTGGTCGCCGTCCACGCTCACGGTGCACGAGGCGACCCAGGGCGTGCCGGTGACCATCCGCTCCCAGCGGTCCTCGACAGCCTCGATGCGGCTGATGCGGCGGCCGTCCTCCTCGTAGAAGGAAAGGCTCAGGTGGGGCTGGTCGTGCATGCACTCCATGCATTGCACGACGGCCTCCTGCACCTCCTCGACGGGCTCCACGGCCTCCCCGCTCTCAGGGTCGACCTTGAGGATGCCCTCGTAGTGCAACTGGACCTCGAGGCTCTGTGACCAGCAGCGATAGCAGCGCAGCCAACTCGACTGAGTGCCAACGGAATCGCGTGCGGAGCCCTCCATGCCCCCATTATCCTCGCAGGCGTGAGGGGCGGACCGGCACTTCTTCTTGCCGTGGTGGCACTGGCGGGCTGCAACAGCGGCTCGGAGGACGATGCCAAGCCCGCGGCCGGCGCCACCAGGGAGGTCACGGAGGCTGTGGTGGCACTGCAGACGGCCACGGAGGCGGGCGATTTCAAGCGGATATGCGACGAGCTGTTCTCGCGTGCCGCAAAGAAGCGCGCGGGGGGCGGGGATTGCGCGCAGCTGGTGCGATCCACCGCCGGGGACGTGCGCCGGCCGAAGATCACGCCCCTGTCGATCCGGGTGCGCGGCGACCGTGCCGACGTTCGCGTGCGCACCACCGCCCGGGGCCAGAGCCCGATCGAGGACACGATCCAGCTGGTGCGCGAGCGGGACGCCTGGCGGATCGCGGCGCTGGCCTCGAACTAGGGCTTGAGTAGCCTAGGAGCGATGGAGCCCTCCACCGCAGCCGAAGCGCCCACCGTCGCGTCGATCGTGGGCGGCGAGGTGGTGGGGGACGGGGATCGCGTGCGCTCGCTCAACCCAGCGCGCCTCGACGAGGTGGTGGCCGAGGCCGTGCTCGGCGACGCCTCCACCTTCGTGGACGCCTGCCGCGCCGCTCGCGCCGCGCAGGCCGGATGGGCCGCCACCCCCGCGCCCGTGCGCGGGCGAGCGATCGCCACGATAGGCCGCCTCGTCGAGGACAACGCCGAGGCCCTGGCGCGGCTGGTCACGCGCGAGATCGGCAAGCCCTATCCGGAGGCGCTGGGGGAGGTGCAGGAGATCGTGGACACCTGCGACTTCTTCCTCTCCGAAGGCCGCCGCCTGTACGGGCAGACCGTGCCCAGCGAGATGCCCGACAAGCAGCTGTTCACCTTCCGCGAGCCGGTCGGGGTGGCGGCGATCGTGACCGCCGGGAACTTTCCCGTGGCAGTGCCCGCGTGGTACCTCGTGCCGGCACTGCTGTGCGGTAACACGGTGGTCTGGAAGCCCGCCGACTACACGCCCGCGCTGGGCGAGGCGCTGGCGCAGCTCTTCCTGCACGGCGGGCTGCCCGACGGCGTGCTCAACCTGGTGCAGGCCGACGGCCCCACCACGTTCGAGGGCATCGAGCGGGCGCTTGGCGAGGGCCTGCTCGACAAGGTGGGCTTCACCGGCTCGTCGGAGGTGGGCACGCGGATAGGCGAGCTGTGCGGGCGCCACCTGCAGAACCCGTGCCTGGAGCTGGGCGGCAAGAACCCGCTGGTCGTGATGGACGACGCCGACCTCGACCTGGCGGTCGAGGGCGCGCTGTTCAGCGGCTTCGGCACCGCCGGCCAGCGCTGCACGTCACTCGGCACCACGATCGTGCACGAGTCGGTCCATGACGAGTTCATGAAGCGCTTCACCGCGGCGGTGGAGCAGGCGGCCATCGGCGATCCGTTCGAGGACGTGCTCTACGGCCCGATGATCTCCGAGCGGTTTGCCGACCGCTTCGAGGGCTGGCTCGATCTCATCCGCGACCACCACACCGTGAGCGGCTCGACCGGCCGGGGACGGATCACCGCCGGCAACCCGCGCGAGGGATTCGTCGGCGACCCCGAGGCCGGCCTGTACTGCCACCCGACCATCGTTGCGGGGGTGACCGCGGACGATGAGATCTACTCCACCGAGACCTTCGGCCCGATCGTGGGCGTGGCGTCGTTCGAGAACTTCGACGAGGCGATAGCGCTGGCCAACGGGCACGGCTATGGACTGTCCGCCTCGATCTATACGACGAACCCCAAGAACGTCTTTCGCTTCCGCGAACGCTGCTCCGCCGGAATGATCTCGGTGAACAACTCCACGTCGGGCGCCGAGGCGCACCTGCCCTTTGGGGGCAACGGCAAGTCCGGCAACGGCGGCCGTCTCTCGGGCATCTGGGTGATCGACCAGTTCACCCGCTGGCAGGCGATGAACTGGGACTACTCCGGGCAGCTGCAGAAGGCCCAGATGGACGTGGCCGAGCTGTCGGGAGATCCGGACTACCGGCTCAGCTGGGGCTAGGAGTCATCCAGGCGGGCCGTGCGCACGGCCTCCTGAGCCCGGTCGCGCTCCAGCCCGGTCGCACGCATGAGGTCCACGGCGGTCAGGCGGACCTGGCCCACGATGTTCAGCGCGGAAAGGTTGCCGGTGGCCTCCATCACCGCGTTGGCGAGCGCCGCGGCATGCACGGCGGCCCTGCGGGCGGGCTCCGGGTCGCCGTCATCGAGGTAGTGGCCGAGCTCATGGACAGAGGTGGCCAGCGAGTTCACGGCCTCGACGGCCTCCACCGGCATGTCGTCGTCCAGGTTGATCGCGCGCATCGCGCCGCGCGCCAGGCTTCGGACGTTCTCGATTGCCAGGCCCAGTTCCCCGGCGGCCACCGCGTACCGGTCCAGGCCGCTGAGGGCACGCCGGCGCTGGGGTGAGAGGCGCGCCGCCTCGCCGGCCGCCTCCAGGGTCTCGATCAGATGGTCGTGCGTGGCGTCCGCCCGGCCCACGGCCTCCAGGGCGGCGTCGGGCGCCTCGGGGTGGCGGCTGGTGAGCGCGGTGGCCACCGCCCCGAGCGCCTCGACCAGTCGCGCCAGGACGGGCTGGATGCTCTCCCTTACGAGCCGGATCGGATTCACCGGCAGCAGGAGGGAGCTCACCACGAGCGCCACGCCGGCGCCGACCAGCGAATCGAGCGAGCGGCCGAAGTCAAAGCCCCCCTCGGGCGGCTGCAGCGTTGCCACCAGCACGGCCGAGGCCCCCGCCTGCGAGGCCAGCAGCGACCCGCCTCCCACCAGCGCCGCGGCGGCCATCGCCAGCGCAACGGTGAGGCCGATCTGCCATGTGCCGGTTCCGATCGCCGCAACGAGGGCGTCAGAGATCGCGATTCCCACGGCCACTCCGATCGCCAGCTCCACCGCGCGCCGGCGGCGCTGGCCCACGGTGAGGCCGAGTGTGATCACAGCCGCGATGGGGGCGAAGAAGGGACGCTCGTGACCCACCACCTCCGTCGCCAGCAGCCACGCCAGCGCGGCCGACACGGCAGAGTGCAGGATCGGCCGGGCGCCCGCGATGATCCGGTCCTGTCGCGTGCGAATGCCCGCGCGCGAGGCCTCCGCGGCATGCCCGAGCAGTTCGTCGCCGCGGCGGGCCAGCCGCCGCTCGCTCACCTGCGGTACCAGCGCGGCGAGGTGTTGGGGGGCGGCGTGAGCGCGGCCCTGGCCACCAGCACGCTCGGCTCCCGCAGGCGGACGTGGTGGCCGAGCATGCCCTCGAAGTGCTCGCCCAGTCCCTCCACGTCGTCCGCGCGCACGCCGAAGGAGCGCGCCAGGGTCACGAAGTTGGGAGTGGTGAGGTCCACGCCCTCGTGGGGGTCGCCCCTCCGGTCCTGGTCGTAGCGCAGCATCCCGTAGCCGCCGTCGTCCACAATCACGGCGGTGATCGGGATGCGCTCCTGGGCGACGGCCGCCAGCTCCCCGCAGGCGTAGAGGAAGCCCCCGTCGCCCGACACGCTCACCACCGGCCCGGCGCCGGCCAGCGCCGCACCCAGCCCCTGCGGGAACGCGCACCCCAGCGTGCCCCAGCCCAGCGGGTAGGACAGCTTGCGTGGTGCGGGCGTGCGCCGGAACCCGCCCAGCCAGTAGCCGGGGATGCACATGTCGCACACCACCACGGCGTCGTCGGGTAGCGCGCGCTCCATCGCCTGGAGAAAGCCGATCGCCTCCGGGTCGCTCTCGGCCAGTGCGCGCATGGCCGTTCTGTTGAGATCGGCGATGCGGTGTGAGAGTGAGTCCAGCCCGCCGCGCGCCTCCACCCGGTCGGCCAGGGCGGCGGTGGCCCCGGCGGCGTCGCCCTCGATGAGGATGTCGGGCAGGTAGTTCTTCGCCGCGTCGGCCGGGTCCACGTTGATCGCGATCAGGTGCGGCGGCTGGGGCTGTGAGAAGCCCTGGGTCATCATCGCGTCGAGGTCCGAGCCCACGCTGACCAAGACGTCGGCCTCGTCCCAAACGGCGCCCGCCTCGGGCAGGTGCGGTGGGACCTCGATCAGGCACGGGTGGCCGGGGGAGACGAGTCCCCGAGCCGAGTAGGTGAGCATCACCGGCGCCACCAGCCGCTCCGCCAGCCGCGCCACCGCCTCCCCGGCGCCGGCCTGGAGGGCTCCGCCCCCGGCCCAGATGAGCGGCCGCCTGGCGTGCGCCAGCACCTCGGCCGCCTGAGCCAGGGGTACCTCCTCCGCCCGCCGGTGCAGCTCGCCCCGCGGCCTCGCGGCGGTGCGCTCCGGCACGTCGTGGTCGAGCAGGTCGGTGGGCACCTCCACGTACACGGGCCGCGTGGGGGGCGCGAGCGCTGTGCGGATCGCGTCGCTCACCACGTGGCCCAGCTCGCGCGCCGAGCGCACCTTGAAGGTCTTCTTCACCACGGGCGCGAACATCGCGGCCTGGTCGGTGGCCTCGTGCAGCACGCCGCGCCACACTCCGGGTCGCCGTGCTGTTGTGGGGATATCGGTGGCGATCACGAGGATCGGCTGGCGCGAGGCCCACGCCTCGCCCACCGCCGCCAGCGTGTTGGCCGCGCCCGGGCCGGTGGTGGTCAGCGCCACCCCGATACGGCCGGTGGCCCGCGTGTAGCCGTCGGCCGCGTAGGCGGCGGTCTGCTCGTGGCGCACGCCCACAAGGCGGATGGGTGACGCGCCCAGAGCCCGCCAGAGGGACAGGTTGTGCACGCCCGGCAGGCCGAAGGCCACGTCCACGCCGGCGTCCTCCAGTGCCGCCACGGCGGCGCCGGCGCCTGTCAGGATCGCGTTCGGTGATGAGCTCATCCAGCGCAGCTTCCCCGAACGCGCCGCTTGCGGGGGTGCGAGTGGCCGATCTCTCCCGCGTGCTCGCGGGCCCCTACTGCACGATGGTGCTCGCCGACCTCGGGGCGGAGGTGGTCAAGGTCGAGCGCCCGGGCGGCGGGGACGAGACGCGATCGTGGGGTCCGCCGTTCGCGGGCGGCGAGTCGGCCTACTTCCTCGCCGTCAATCGCGGCAAGCGCAGCGTGGCGCTGGATCTCGGCGACCCTCAGGGACGCGAGCTTGCGCTGGACCTGT
This sequence comes from uncultured Thermoleophilaceae bacterium, assembly GCA_963727395.1. Classification (GTDB taxonomy): domain Bacteria; phylum Actinomycetota; class Thermoleophilia; order Solirubrobacterales; family Thermoleophilaceae; genus JAAYBF01. Next base: position 49,096 of record CAVSGC010000015.1, read on the forward strand.
GCGCGGGTGCCGACGTGGTGGTGGAGAACTTTCGTGCCGGCGGCGCCGAGCGGCTGGGCGTGGGCTACGAGGACGTGCGGGCTCGGAACCCCGGCACCGTCTACTGCACGATCAGCGGCTTCGGCCTGGACCGGACGCCCTTCGGGCGGCCGGGGTACGACTTTGTCCTGCAGGCCGAGAGCGGCCTGATGTCGATCACGGGCCCCGCCGACGGCGAGCCGCACAAGGTGGGCGTGGCGCTGGTGGACGTGATGGCCGGCCTGCACGCCGCGGTGGCGGTGCTGGCGGCGGTGCACGGCGGAGAGGGCGGGCGGGTGGAGGTGCCGCTGCTCGACAGCGCTCTCGCCAGCCTCGTGAACGTGGCCCAGGGCGCGCTGGTCACGGGGACGGAGCCGGCACGGCACGGGAACGCTCACCCCAACATCGTGCCCTACCAGGACTTCGCGACGGCGTCCGGGCGGCTGGCTCTCGCCGCGCCGAACGACGGGCTGTTCCGCAAGCTGTGCTCTCTGCTGGGCAGGGATGAGCTGGCGGCGGACCCACGCTTCGCCACCAATCCCGACCGTGTTGAGAATCGCGGGGCCCTGGTGGTGGAGCTGGAGGCGGCCCTCGCCGGCCGGCCGGCCGCCGAGTGGGTGCAGGCGCTGTCGGAGGCCGGCGTGCCCGCGGGCGAGGTCCGTTCGGTGCCCGCCGCGCTGGCCGCCGCCGCCGCCGCCGGACGGCCGGCCACGGTGGCCGTGGACCACCCGGCAGCTGGGCAGATCGAGCTCGTTGCGTCGCCGATTCGCATTGACGGCATGCGCCCCGCCGGTCCGCCGCCGATGCTGGGCGAGCATACGGTCGAGGTGCTCGCCGAGATGGGGTGCGCGCCCGAGCGGATCCAGGAGCTGGTGGCGCGGGGCGTGGCCGGCGTCCCGTGATCGGGGTGGTGCTGGCCGGCGGTCGCGCGCGCCGGATGGGCGGCTCGGTGTCCAAGGCATCGCTGCCGCTGGTGGGGCGGCCTCTGATCGCCCGGCCGCTCGACGCGCTGGCGCCGGTCTGCGACCGCGTGGCCGTGGTGTGCAAGCCCGACACCCGGCTGCCCCCGCTGGGCGCGGACGTTGAACGGTGGGACGAGCCGCCCGAGCCGCGGCATCCGCTCGCCGGGCTGATCTTCGCCCTGGAGCGGGCTGGGGAGGAGGTTCTCGTGTGCGCCGCCGACATGCCGTTCGTGGACGGTGGTCTGCTCGAGGCGGTGAAGGACGCGGCACGTGGCGAGCCGGGTGCACGCGCCGTGCTGGCCGAGTCGAGCGGGCGGCTGGAGCCGCTGCTCGGCGTCTACCGCCCCGGGGCGCTCCCGGCTCTGCGCGCGAGTCCAAACGATGCCCGGCTCACCGTGGTGGTGGAGGGCCTCGAGCCACTGCGTGTGCCGGTGGCCGCGCACCGCGTTCGCAGCGTGAATACGCCGGAGGACCTGGCGGGCGCGGAGGCGGAGCTGTCCGGGTAGCGTCCCGGTGCGTGCGGCGCGCCCTTCTCGACCGGATCACGCGGCTGGCCGGATGGCTGCGTCGCGGCCATCGCGCCCACGTTCCCTCCCAGGGGCCTGTGAAGGTGAATCTCGGGTCGTCCCTGCTGGTGGCCGAGGGGTGGGTGAACGTGGACGGCGCGCTCAGCGCGCTCGTGGCCGGCTGGCCCACACCGGCGCTGCGGCTGTTCTACCGGCTGGCGGGCATCCGGGCCCACATGTCCGAGGCCGAGTTCATCCAGGTGCTCCAGGGCAACCGCTTCGTGCACTACAACCTCGAGTACGGCATCCCGCTGCCCGATGCCAGCGCCGACTACGCCTTCGCCTCGCACTTCCTGGAGCACCTCTCCAAGGGCCACGGCGAACAGCTCATGCGCGAGACCCTGCGCGTGCTCAAGCCCGGCGGCGTGGTGCGCATCGCCATCCCCGACCTGGCCGTGTTCATCGGGGCCTACGGAGAGGGGCGCAAGGAGGAGGCGATGGACGGGATCTTCGAGGACTGGGAGCTGGGCGACTTCGCGCGCCACCGCTACATGTACGACTTCGACATGCTCGCGCTCCTGCTGGGCCGCACGGGGTTCATCAGCGTGCGCCGGTGCGAGTACCGGGAGGGGCAGGTGCCGGACCTCGACGAGCTGGACAACCGCCCGGGAAGCCTGGTGGTGGAGGCCGCGAAGCCGGGCTAGCGCTTCGCGAGCAGCGCCACCAGTGCGATCGCGAAGGCGATCTGGCCGAAGGCGAGCGCCGTGCCCAAGTTGGCGGCCCCGGCCACCCCGGCGATGCCCGTGGCCGCGGCGAACACCACGATGAGCACGGCCGCCTGGGTGAGGAATCCCTTCACAGGCCGCCGCTCTCCGCCAGCGACCGGATCAGCGCCGGCACGTCGTCGCCGGGATCGTGGTCGGCGAGCGCCCGCTCCGCGGCGCGACGGCCGCCGAGGGCGCGCAGCGCGGCCTCACCGTGCTCGGCCACCAGTTCCCGGAGGGCGGTTGCCCGGCGCGCTCGGGTTCTCGTGGCGGGCAGGTCCAGCGTTTGGCGGTGACCTTCGAGCGCCTCGATCAGCTCACCGATTCCGGACGGGGGAGGCACTGAAGAGACTGTCACCACCGGCACGGTTGTCTCGCCAAGCGAGCCAAGCGCGCTGCTCAGATCTCGGTGTGCCCTTTGGGCAACCTCGCCCAGGTCGGCCTTGGTGACCACCAGCACGTCGGGCACCTCCATGATCCCGGCCTTGAGGAACTGCATGCGTGTCGCCGGAGGCAGGCTGCACCACCACCGCGACGGTGTCGCACACCTCCTCGACGTCGGTCTCCGACTGGCCCACGCCCACGGTCTCCACCACCACGATGTCGTAGGCGGCGGCCAGCGCCCAGGCGGCGTCGCGGGTGGGGGCGGCCAGGCCGCCGAGGCGGCCGCCGGCGGCGGTCGAGCGGATCAGGACTCCCTCGTCGCGCGGGTCGTGGTCGATCCGCGCGCGGTCGCCCAGCAGCGAGCCGCCCGAGCGTTTGGAGGAGGGGTCCACGGCCAGCACGGCGACGGTGCGGTTCGGCCTCGCGCCAGGCGCTGACCAGGGCGGCCAGCAGTGACGACTTGCCGGCGCCGGGCGGACCGGTGACGCCCACCAGGTGCGCCGGGGCCTCGCCGCCGAGCTGCGCCGGCGAAACGGCCTCGAGCAGCGCGGCCGCCTGCTCGCGCGCCGTGGGCGAGCGGTCCTCGATCAGGTTCAGGGCCGCGGGCGCGGCCTTCAGGTCGCGATCTCGCAGGCGACGCCCCAGCTCGGCCCCGGAGGTGGTCATTGCCCGGGAAGTTAGTGACAGAGAAGGTCGCGAAGGATCTGGGCCAGCCGCTCGGGCTCGTAGACGACCTGCGCCCACCTGACATGGCGCACCCGGTAGCCCGCCTGCTCGAGCAGCCGGTCGCGGTACGCATCGCGCGTCCCTTTCCGGGCGGTGGAGTGCCAGCGGCGGCCGTCGGTCTCGACGATCGCGCGCTGCCCGCGCCACAGGAAGTCCACCTCGAGCGTTTCGGTGGCCGTCTGGATGTGCTGATGGGCTTCCGGCCGCGGAAGGTCGTGCTGGCGGCAGAAGGCAACGAAGCGCTCCTCGATCCCCCTGTTCGGGAGCGGCCCTTCGAGGTGGCCGGGGTCGGCAAGGATCTCACGCAGCTTGTGCGCGCCATGTCGGCCGTTGGCGCGGGCGAGGACCTCCTCCATTGCGTTGAGGTCGAACCGCCCCAGCTGCACGGACTCGTGGACCGCGCGGTCCAGGGCGTCGACGGAGAGCACGTCGGCGAGGTCGAGGAGCGTTCGAGCGACGGTGGTGCAGGGGATGCCGTTGTGGATGGTCACGTCGGCGGGGGTGAGGGCGGCGCCGCTGTGGAGGCGGATGTCCGGGTAGGAGCGGCCGCGCTGGGCCCTGGAGGTCACGTCGATCCGGCCTGCCGCGCTCCCGCGGAGCTCCAGGTTGGACGCGGCGGCGGCATGGCTCAGCCACGCGTCGGGGCCGCAGGCGAGGACGGCCGCGAGCCAGTGACCTTGTCTGGCGAGGTTGCGGCTGCCGACGGCGTAGACGCCTCGGTAGAGGACGTGGAGCCGTCCGCTCGCAACCCGATGCCGAACTCCACGCGGGCCGAGCCCGAGGGCGTGGAGCTGTCGGGCGGTCACGACGTTGAACTGCCGCTCCGCGAGCTCCGCGATCGCCAGGTCCAGGGGGGTCTTGTGATTTGCGGACGAAATGCGTCCGCTTAGAACAAGACCCCCCTCCATGAGGCGATGGTGGTCCAGCGAGCGTTACGGGACAAGACCGCCGCGTTACGGAAGCGCTGAGGCAGGCGCCGCTGCCGCGCCGTAACGCTCCGCCACCAGGTCCACGATGTCGCCCATGATCCGGGAGATCTCGAAGTCCTTCGGCGTGTAGACGCGCGCCACGCCCGCGTCGATCAGCGCGCGCTCGTCGTTGGGCGGGATGATCCCGCCGACGACGACGGGCACGTCGGCGCCGGCGCTGTGAAGCTCAGCCAGCACGTCCGGGATCAGCTCGGCGTGCGAGCCGGAGAGGATCGAGAGGCCCACCACGTGCACGCCCTCGTCCACGGCGGTGCGGGCGATCCGCGACGGCGTGAGCCGGATGCCCTCGTAGACCACGTCCATCCCGGCGTCGCGGGCGCGCACGGCGATCTGCTCCGCTCCGTTGGAGTGGCCGTCGAGTCCCGGCTTGCCCACGAGGATCTTGATCCGGCGGCCCAGCGCCTCGGAGACGCGCTCCACGCGGTCGCGCAGCTCGTCCAGCGGACCCGTCCTCGGCCGCGGCGGCGGCGTCGGCCACGCCGGTGGGCGCGCGGTACTCGCCGAACACCGATCGGAGTGCCTCGGCCCACTCACCCGTCGTGGCTCCCGCCCGAGCCGCCTCCAGCGTGGGCTCCATGATGTTCACCGAAGGATCCGCGGCGGCCGAGCGCAGCGATACAGCGCCGCCTCCACGGCAGCCGAATCCCGCCCGGACCTCCATTCCTTCACTGCATCAGTTTGTTCGGCCTCGACGGCGGGGTCGACAATAAGGATCCCGCCGTCCTCGCCCTCGGCCAGCGGCGACGGCTCGTGCTCCACATAGGAGTTCTGGCCAACCACCTTCTGCTCGCCCGACTCGATCCGCTGCACCCGCGCGCGGTGGGACTCCACGAGCCGCGTCTTCATGTAGGGCACCGCCTCCACGGCCCCCCCGTGCGAAGCCACAACCTCCATCTCATCGGAGGCACCCGAGGCCAACTCGTCGACCAGCCCGTCCATCACCACCGAGCCCTCGAAGATGTCGGGGTAGTCGAGCAGGTCGGTCTCGTGGGCCAGGATCTGCTGGATCCGCAGCGACCACTGCTGGTCCCACGGGCGCGGCAGCCCCAGCGCCTCGTTCCACGCCGGCAGCTGCAGCGCGCGGGCGCGAGCATCGCGGCCCATCGTGACCGCCAGCGCCTCGAGCACGATCCTGATGATGTTGTTCTCCGGCTGGGCCTCGGTGAGGCCCGAGCGAGTTCACCTGCACGCCGTAGCGCATGCGCAGGTACTTGGGGTCCTCGACGCCGTAGCGCTCGCGGCCGATCTGCTCCCACAGACGGCCCATCGCGCGCAGCTTCGCGTGCTCCTCCACGAACCGGATGCCGGCGTTCACGAAGAATGAGATGCGGCCGAACACCCGCGGGAAGGTCTCCTCGTCCACGCGCGGGCGGACCTCGTCGAGTACCGCCTCGGCTGTGGACAGCGCGTAGGCGATCTCCTGCACCGGGGTCGCGCCCGCCTCCTGCAGGTGGTAGGAGCAGATGTTGATCGGGTTCCACTTGGGCACCTCGTCCACGGTGAAGGCGATCATGTCCGCGATCAGCCGCATCGAGGGCTCGGGCGGGAACGCGTAGGTCCCGCGCGAGAAAAACTCCTTGATGATGTCGTTCTGGGTCGTGCCCGTGAGCGCCCCGCGGTCCACGCCGTTTTCCTCGGCGGTCACCATGTAGAGCGCCAGCAGCCACGCGGCGGTCGCGTTGATCGTCATCGACGTGTTCATCTCGTCGAGCGGAATGCCGTCCAGCAGCGAGTGCATGTCGCCCTTGTGGGCGATCGACACGCCCACCTTGCCCACCTCGCCCCGGGCCAGCTCGGCATCGGCGTCGTAGCCGGTCTGCGTGGGCAGGTCGAAGGCGATCGACAGGCCCGTCTGGCCCTTGGCCAGGTTCTTGCGATACAGCTCGTTCGACTTGATGGCGCTGGAGTGCCCCGCGTAGGTGCGCATCACCCAGGGGCGGTCGCGCTCCTCCAGACGGTGTGGTTTGAGGTCGGCCACGAACCGGAATTGTATGTTGACCTGCTCGATGCCACACGAGATCGACCTCAACCACCTGGGCCGTCCCGGAGTGATCTGCGCCTTCGAGGTGGACGGCGTGGTGGTCGACCCGGGGCCGGAGTCATGCATCCAGACGCTCTTGGAGGGCCTCCAGGGCGACCTCAGAGCCCTCCTGCTCACCCACATCCATCTCGACCACGCGGGCGCCACCGGAGCCCTGGTGCGCTCCCACCCCCACCTGACCGTCTACGTGCACGAGAACGGCGCCCCGCACCTGGCCGACCCGTCGAAGCTGCTCAAGAGCGCCGCCCGCCTCTACGGCGACGACATGCAACGTCTCTGGGGTGAGGTGCTGCCGGTGCCCGAGGAGCGCATCCACGTGCTGCGCGGGGGCGAGACCGTGGAGGGCATGCGGGTGGCGTACACCCCCGGCCACGCCTCCCACCACGTGTCCTACTTCCATCAGGATGCCGGAGACGTCTACGTGGGAGACATGGCGGGCGTTCGCGCCCCCGGATACGACTTCACGGTGGCGCCCACGCCGCCGCCCGACATCGATGTGGACGGCTGGCTTGCGTCCGTTGACGAGATCGAAGCCTTTGGCGCGGAGGCGGTGTGCATGACCCACTTCGGTCGCCACGCGGACGCCGCGGCCCAGCTGGACCGCCTGCGCCGGTCGCTGCGCGAGCGGGCGGAGCGGGCCCGCACGATGACCGCCGAGGAGTTCGCCGCGTGGTCGGAGGCCCAGGTGCGCGACGCCGTGGATCCCGCCACCGCCGAGGTGCTCATCCAGGCGGCGCCGCCGGACCAGCTGGGCCTGGGGCTGCGCCGCTACTGGGACAAGAGGGCGGAGCGCGAGGGCGCCACTTGAGCCCCTCCACAATCGAGAAGCCGCGCACCCGGGGCCCGGGATCGGGCCTTGACTCCAACTGGCGTGTGATCGTGCTCAACGACAACCACAACACCTTCGACGGCGTGGCGTCGGCGCTGGCGCGGGTGATCCCGGGCATCGGCCTGGAGCAGGGCTACGCGATGGCCGACCAGATCCACAACTCCGGCCAGGCGATCGTGTGGATCGGCCCCAAGGAGCCGGCCGAGCACTACTGGGAGCAGCTGAGGGACGCGGGTCTGACCATGGCCCCGCTCGAGCAGGGGTAGGCCTAGGCGGCAGCCAGCGCCAGCGCGGCCGGCGGGGCGGCGGCGGGCTCGGCGAAGTAGAAGCCCTGGGCGCGCTCGCAGCCCAGGCTGCGCAGGATCGCGGCCTGCTCGGCGCGCTCGACGCCCTCCGCCACCACCGTGAGGTCGAGCTTGGAGCCGAAGTCGATCACCGCGCGGGCGAACATGTCGTCCTTCGTGGACCCGCCGACGCCGTCGATGAAGGTCTTGGGGATCTTGATCGTGTCGATCGGCAGGCTGCGCAGGTAGGCGAGCGAGGAGTAGCCGGTGCCGAAGTCGTCGATGGCCACGCTGTAGCCGCGCTCGCGGGCGGCCTCGAGCGTGGCCAGGGCCAGCAGCTCGTCGAACACCAGCACGTGCTCGGTGATCTCGATCGTGATCTGGTCGGGGCTCGAGGCCGTGTCCGAGCACCAGCACGTCGAGCCGGCCGAGGAAGCCTGGATCGAGCAGCTCGATCGTCGAAACGTTCACGTGCATGCTGATCGGCGGGCCGTCGCGCTCCGGACGCGGAGCGGCCGCCTGGCGGCAGGCGTTCTCGAGACGAGCTCGCCGATCGGCACGATCAGGCCGCTCTCCTCGGCGAATGGGATGAAGTCGGCGGGGGAGACGCTGCCGCGCTGGGGGTGGTTCCAGCGCACGAGCGCCTCGACCGCGACGGGCTGCCCGTGTCGAGGTCGATGATCGGCTGGTAGTGCACCGCGAACTCGCGCCGCTCGATTGCCAGCTCGAGCTCGCCCTTCAGCCGGTGGCGCTGTTCCATCGCGCGCTGCATGCCCGGCTCGAACAGCTGCAGCTGGTTCTTGCCGCGCGCCTTGGCGCCGTACATGGCCACGTCTGCGTCGCGCAGCAGCTCCTCGGCGTTGTTGCGGCCGGGCACGCCCGTTGCCACGCCGATGCTGAGCTGGATCGAGATCCGGTCGCCCGCCACGTGGACCGGGTTGCGGAACTCGGCCAGGGTGCGCTCGGCCACGCCGATGGCGTCGTCGGCGGTCGGCTCGTCCTCGAGCAGAATGGCGAACTCGTCGCCACCGAGACGGGCGGCGGTGTCCCCGTCGCGCAGGCAGCGCTGCAGGCGCTTGGCCACCTCGGCAGTACCTGGTCGCCGGCACTGGTGGCCGAGGGTGTCGTTGATGATCTTGAAGTCGTCGATGTCCACGAAGAGCACGAACACGGAGGGGGTGCGGGTGCGCAGGGCCTTGTCGACCCGGCTGATGAACAGCGAGCGGTTGGCCAGGCCGGTGAGCGAGTCGTAGAAGGCCTCGCGCTCGAGGTCGGCGCGCAGGGTGGTGAGCTCGCGGACCGCGTGCTCGAGGTGGTCGTACTGCAGCGCCACCGTCACGTTGCCGGCGAGCGTCTCGACGAGGCGCAGCTCGTGGCGTTGAAGGTGCGATCGACGCCCACGCGCTCGGCGAGGACCAGCAGGCCCACCACGCGGCTCTCGCCCTGAGCGCCACCAGCACGCCCTCCTGCGCAGCCCGCGGTCGGCCCACCACTCGCGCAGGTCGGCCTGCGGGATCTGCTCGCAGCGGCAATCACGCCGGTCTGGCGAGTCGGCGAATCGCCGTAGGCGATTCACCACCGGCTCGTCCAGCGACTCGAGCATCTGCTTGCGGTCGCCGGGGCCGAGGGTCGAGCGCAGCGAGGGCCCGAACTCGGCGGAGAAGAGCACCAGCTCGGCGAAGTCGACGCGGAAGGCGTCGCGCGTGCGCTCGAGCAGCACCTCCAGCTCGGGCACGATCTGGGGCGAGCGCGAGAGCGCGCCGGTGGCCTCGTGGAGGAACTCCAGCTCGCTGTGGCGGCGGCGCTCGGACATGTAGGCGCGGTAGGCGAAGATCAGCATCGCGGCCGGCAGCAGCAGGAACAGGGAGGCGACGGGGCTGACGGAGTAGACGGTGGCGGCGGCCAGCGCGAGGCAGCCGTTGACGGACGCGACGCCCCAGTTGATGCCAGCATCTCCAGTCGCGTGCGCAGCCTCACTTGCCCTCGGCGAGCTCGATCGCCGCGCCGATGGTCACGTCGGCGACCGCGGCCGTGGCGAAGACGGCGAGCAGCGTGGCCGACCAGACGGCCGGGTCGAGCGCGTCACGGGAGAGGCGCCAGCAGCTCGAACACCGCGAGCGCGACGCAGGTGCCGAGCGTGAACTGCGCGACGTTGAAGAAGACCTTGACCGGCGGGATCTCGCGGTCGAGCGACCAGCGGCAGCGCCGAGCCGAGCACGCTGGCCAGCAGCAGCTCGTGTGGGAGAGGAAGAGCAGGCCGAAGACCAGCGGCAGCTCGCCCAGCGAGAAGGAGTGCGAGCTGCGGCGGAAGTGGAAGTGCACGACCCACATCTCCGCGGCCGCGAACGCCACCGCGAGGACCCACCACGGGACATCTGCCGACGGGGCGCTCGTGCGGGAGGTCGGCGACCACCCCGGCGTACAGGGGCGCCGCGGCCACCGCCACGACCAGAGCCCGAGGAGCCAGATCGACCCCTGGACCCCGAGCCGCGCCTGAGGCCGGCGAGGTGGCGCAGCGCGGCGGCTCACTTGTCGAAGTCCGCCGTCTTGCGGAACGTGGCCTCGCGGAGGCTCGCGCGGCGGAAGCTGGCCCGCGTGGGATCGGTCTCGGATCGCTGACCGTCCATCGAGCGCGCAATCGCACCGGAAGCTCGCCCGGCTCCAGCCGGCCTCGAGCGCTCGCTGTCCGAGCGCTGCGGAAGCTCGCCCGGCGGAAGCTCGCCCGGGTCCAGTCGATCAGGCCGGTGGCCGAGTCGATCAGGGTGCTCGGGCGTGAGGCCGGCGTTGGAGGTCAGGTTGCGTGGCGCTTCATCGCGCGCGTGGACGTTCACCTCGCCGCCGGCGCCCGGCACGTTGACCAGGGTGCTCATGAGCGCGCCCTTGACCTGGTTCGGGGTCCAGTTGGGGTGCTCCTCGAGGATCAGCGCGGCGCTGCCGGACACGACGGCCGACGGACATCGAGGTGCCGCCCATCTTGAAGTAGCGGCCGTCCCCGGAGACGCACTCCGGGCACTGCTCTGGACAGGTCGCTCCCGGGAGCGAGCGTGGACGGTCAGGCTCGTGCCCGGCGCCAGCACGCTCCGGCTTGCGGAAGCCGTCCTGGGTGACGCCGCGGCTCGACCACGCGGCGAGCATGTCGTCGCGCGACCTTCCTGGTGTTGCGGTCGTTCACCGCTCCGGCCGAGATCACGTAGGGGTCGTTGGCGGGCGCGTAGTCCACGGCGTCGTTCTGGGAGCCCTCGTTCCCGGCGGCGGCGACGACCACGATGCCGGCGTTCCAGGCCTGCTCGACGGCAGCGTCGAGCGGGTCGGTGCGGTAGGACTCGGGCGACATGGAGGAGAGCGAGAGGTTGATCACGCGGATGTTGAGCTCTGACCTTGTGGTCCACCGCGAACTGCAGGCCGTAGATCACGTCCAGCACGTTGCTTTGACCGTTCTCGTCGGAAACCTTCACCGAGATCAGGTTGGCGCGAGGCGCGATGCCCATGTTGCGGCCGTAGAGCGGGTCGTCGCTCTGCAGGGCGAGGCTGTTGCCCGCGATCAGGCCGGCCACGTGCGTGCCGTGGCCGTAGTTGTCGGTGGCCTCGCGTGGCGCAGGGGTTGGTCACCGCGCTGGCGACCACCCGCGACTCGCGCCGGTCGGCGGCCCGGCGGAAGTCGGGCAGGTCGCCGGCGATGCCCGTGTCGATCACGGCCACGCCCACGCCGTTGCCGGTGACCCGCGGCCAGACGCGGTCCGCTCCGACCGAGGCGTGCTGGACTCCGGAAAGCCGGCGGAGGGCGTCCTTCGGGCGGCTGAGGTTGTCCTTCTTGCGCAGCGGCCAGCCGGCCAGCGACACCGTGGTGCCCCTGGAGGCAGCGCAGCCCGCGGGAAGACTGTCGTAGACCCGCGGCCGCTGGGCGAATGCGGCGGCGAGGAAGTCATAGCGGCTGTCGCCGCGGTCGTCGTCCTCGTCGTTTTCGCGCATCGGCCCGAGCCGGCCCAGGCGGGGCTCGACGGAGCCGTTCAGCGAAACGGCGCGCACGCGGGGGTCGGACCCGAGGGCGCTCGCGCGAGCGGCGCTCATCTCGGCGCCGAAGCCATTGATGATCGTCAGGTTGCGTGAGATGACCCTGCCGTCGGCGTCGCCGACCAGGCGGCGGCCCACGTCCGGGCTCACGCCCGCGGCCATGCGCACGATCACCTGAACGCGCTCGCCGGGCTGCTCGGCAGCCACGGCGGAAAGAGAGGAGCCGACCGAGGGGTCGGCGGTGGCCGGCGCGGCGCCGGCGCCAGGCGCGAAGGCGGGTGCGGCACCGCCGGTGGACAGCGCGACGAGGGTCGCGAGAACGCAGCACGCCGAGCGAGAACGCGCTCATCCAGCGCATCCGTTCGGGAATTGAGGGGAGTGATATGGCCACCGTGACCTCCGAGAGTCCGTTTCGAAGTGGTGCCGGCGGCCGAGCTACCTCACCCGTGTGAGGCCTCTGGCTTTGCGTCCCCGCCTCGCGACGGGTTTGCCTTGATCAGCTTCTGACAAAGGGCGTATCGGTGGTTAGGGGGCGGTCTTGACGCGGTTGGACGGATGTACGAGTGCCCGCGGGTCAGCGAACGACGCGGACGCGGGCGCTGGTGCGCTGCACCCCGGAGGTGCAGCGGAGCCTCAGCCTCAGCCGGTGGCGTCCCGGACGCGCCCGCCGGCGCAGCCGAACCACGAGCGTCCGCCGGCCGGGCTTGAAGGTGCGCAGGCGCCTGCCGGACCGCGCCCGTGCCCCCCGGCGCCGCACCCCGGCGCGCGCGCGGACGCGATCGGACAGGCGCAGGCCAACCCGCAGCCTCCGCCTGGAGCGGGACAGGTCCAGCCGCCGCGGCACCCTGATTGCGCGGGCGCAGCGCGCCGGGCGCACAGGGCGCAGGCTCTGCCGTCCGTAGGCGAAGTCGAAGGCCGAGAACGGGCCGGCGCGGTCGTCCACGAGCACGCGGCAGCCGCCGCGGAGGTCTTCGCAGTGTGCCCTGCCACCCACCGAGCGCCTGATGTCCACGCGCGACCGCAGCGTGGGGGAGAACAGGTTGCCCTTCCCGGGCGGGTCCACCCGCAGGTCCTCCGGGTCCCGTTGCCAGCGGCCGGTGAGCAGGAAGCGGTCGGCGGCCAAGGAGCGCCGCACGTACTTCTCGAACCAGGCGATCGTGTACCAGGTGGTGAGATCGATGCCCCGGAGCGTGGCGGGGAAGGCGGCATTGGGAATGAAGCCGGGCTCGAAGTGCGTACCGGCGCGCGTGTTCACCTGCATGGTCTGCACGCCGGCGCGGCTGTAGTCGCGCGAGGGGCCGGTGGCGCCGTTGGGATCCGGGGCGGAGGAGCGCGGACGCGGGTTGACTCCGGCGGACCCGTTGGGCGAACCGATCCCGTAGTCGCCCGAGAAGCCCAGCCCCGGAACGCGAGGTTTGATGGGCGCACCCGAGCCCCCGGAGCCGCTGCGCTCCGAGGTGGAGAGCTGATCCCAGGCCACCAGTGCGTCCACGCGGCTGTCCTCCACGCCCACCTTCGATACGGCGAACGCCCCGAGCGAGTGTCCCGCGATGCCGATCCGGCTGGGATCGAGCGACGCGTGGAGGGGGTTGAAGGCGGCGTTTCGCCCCTCCCGCACGCGGCGCGCCTGCTTGGCGGAGTGGTTCACGGAGGGGACCGTTCGGCTGTTGCGCGGCCGGAAGGGCCGGGCGGGGGTGGACAGAAAGAAGTCCAGCGCATCCACGGTGCCCTCGGTGAAGGCCTCCGGGGTCTGGGGACTGCGGTTCTCGCTCTCGGTCCCGGGCCCTCCGGGACCGTCCGAGCGGCCCTGGGTCTGCGGGTCCCAGGTGAGCACCACGTAGCCGGCGCGCGCGAGGGCGGCGGCCTGCACCCAGTACAGCTGCTCGGGCGCCTGCACGGAGCCGTTGGTGATCACAGCGCCAGGCTTGCGCGCCGGCCCGCCGGCCACCGCCCACACGTGTCCCGAGATCGTGGCGCCGGAGCGGGCGGTCCACAGCACCGGCCAGCGGACGTTGCCCGGGCGCTTGTCCCAGTCATACAGGCGCACGTCGCCCGCGCATCCGTCAGTGTGCTGGTGGCAGAGGTTCTGGAACGGGTTGCGCTCCGGATCACTCGCGGCGATCGCCGCCACCTCGCCGGGGGACTGAGCGCTCTTCTCGCGCAGGAGCGCCTGGAACTCGGGCGTGCTCGTCTGGAGCTCGTAGCGCTCGTTCGTCTTGTTGTAGTTGGCCGGCTCGTCGCTCGCGAAGTCGGCCAGGGCGGGCGCGGCGGACACGGCGGCGAGCGCGGCCAGTGCGAGCGCGACCCGCGGTCGCATCAGGGCCGGCGGTACCCGAGGGCGTCCAGCTCCACACGCCTGCCGCGCGCGGCACGCCCGCCCTTGCGCCCGAGGACCGCGATGCGGAGGCGGTTCACCCCTCGCCGCCGGGCGCGCATGGACGCCACGACGCGGCGGTTGCGCGTGCGGCGGCTGTAGAAGCTGACGGTGCGGCGGCGTCCGTTGAGGGTGATGCGCGCCTTCCCGCCGCGGGGGCCCGTGCGGCCCACCACATACAGCCGGTCGCCGCGAAAGCGTGCGCGCAGGGTGCGCCCCCGCCGTGCTGCGCGCCGCAGCCGGCCCTCGTAAGCGCGGCGGCTGCGCGGCCGGCCCCAGCCGCGCGAGAAGGTCACGCCGCGGGTGCGGGCCGGCCCGAGGTCCAGCGGCACGACGGTGATCGAGCCGTCCCACGGCCCGAAGCGCCCGGCGCGGTCACGGGCCCTCGCTCGTATCCGGTAGGTGTGGTTCGGGCGGCCGCGGAAGCGGAACATGGTCACGTTGCGGCTCTGGCTCTTCTTCGCGGCTATCCGGCGCGAAATACCGGCCCGGGCGCTCGTATCGCGAATCTGGAGCTGGTAGGCGTCGACGCTCGATCGGGTCGTTCCCGCGCCCGTCCGGATCGAGATCGTGAAGCGGCGATCGCTGCGCTCGCTCGAGGCCAGACGCGGCGAGCGCACGTCCACACGAGGAACGGAGCCGGGCGGGAGGGGGTAGGCGGGCCCGCCCGGCAGGGGGTACTCCGGTCCGTTGCCCGTCGAGCCCGAGCCGTCGCCGCCGGTTCCGCCACCGGGCGGGGCCTCACGCACCGGGATGTCGAGCCTCGCGCCGGAGAAGGTGAGGGACGAGGCCTGGGTGGAGGGCTTGACGTAGGGGCCGTCGTCCTGGGCCACCTCGATCCGAACCTTGTGGCCCTGCTCGAAGCGCCACCCGTTTCCGTGCAGGTCGAGGATCGACGTCTGGTTGGGGTTGGTCACCCGCTTGGCGCCGCGATCCACGAGCACCTGCGTGCCGTCCGGGTAGACGTCGTAGAGCCTGGCGTTCAGTTCGAAGTTGTTGGTTCCGATCTCCATGCCGGTGTGGGGCAGGGTCACGCGCGTGCGGCCCATCATCGTCTGATCGGACGCCAGCGGCTGGGAGTCGTAGGTGGCCACGCCGGAGCCGGCGGGCGTGCTCTCCTCGGGGCACGCGCCCGTCTTCGGCGGTGTCGAGTTGGCGACAGGGTCGGAGTTGACGGCGTGCTGGTTGCCCGCGACGATGCTGCTGGTGGACTGGGTGCCGGTGGCATCCACGACGAACGAGTGTGGCGCCAGCCCGTCGAAGGTGGCGGCGCTGAAGCGCGGACCGGCCTCGTCGGGCTCTGCGCCCAGGTCGGCCGCGTTCTGCGGGCACACCTGGATCGAGCCGGTCACATCGAGCGATGGTGCGGCCTGGGACGGGTTGGCCGGCGGCTTCGCGAAGTGGTCGATGAAGCGGTTGAGCCGGGTGGTCACGCCACGGCCTGACTGGGCGTCGGGGCTCTGCGTGAGCGTGGGCGGATCGGCGTTCAGGTTCCCTCCCGGGTAGTCGTCGTACCGGCACACGTGACGGTCGGTGCCGCACAGGTCCGCCCACTCCTTACGCTTGTTCTGGACGAAGTGGTTGTAGTCGCCGTAGTACTCCTGCACCGGGTAGCCCGGGCTCACGGCCTTCAGCCGCTCGACCATCCGCCGGTGCTCGGCGGCCGGGAACAGCTGATCGGTGAAGGTGCCCGCGCTGAAGACCGGCACCGGGTCCACGGTGCCGTCGCCGAGGCCGTCGAAGAAGTCGTTCTGGAAGTAGGCGGAGCGCTCGTCCATGAAGCGCGGCAGGGTGTCTTCGCGGGTGGTTTCGCACGCGGGGTTCGTCTCGTAGGGATCGGACGAAGTCAGGCACCCCTGGGCGGCGGTGATGTCTGCCGGGAAGGTGGTGTGGGTGATGGGGCAGGGGTTATCCCCGAGGCGTAGAGGGCGGCGTTGATCGACTGCTTGGGGTTGCCGAATGGCTGCGCCGCAGCGGCCATGTCGGTCGGTGGGAAGGCGTCGCGCATGTCCGCGCCGTTGGGCACGAGCGACTCGGCCAGGTTCGTCCAGCCGTACTTGGTGCCGACCGCGACCACCTGCATGTCCTGGCCGAGCGGGGTCTGCCAGGCCGGGTCGGTGAGCGCCATCCACGAGAAGCCGCCGCCGTAGGAACCGCCGGTGGGGACCACGCGCTGCGGGGTTGATGCGTCACGGTCCCCGGCGCCCGGCAGCAGGTCGCCGGCGTCGGCGAGCTGACCGGCGAGGTGCTGGTAGTCGTTGATCTCGAACCGGTTCGAGTCGAGCTGGGTCTCGCCGGTGGATCCGGGGCCGTCGGTGTTGGGTGGCACCTGGGGGCCCACGAACCCGCGTGACGTGTAGGTGACCACCACGTAGCCGCGCGAGGCGAACCAGGCGTTGTTGTAGTGCCAGTTCTCCCTGCCGCCCGGGTCGATGGTCGATCCCTCCCAGCTGGTCTTGTTGCCCGAGCAGCAGCCGTGCATCATCACCACGAGCGGGTACCCGCCCTCGGGGGGCGGGGAGGCGGTGGGGTCGGGCAGCGAGAGGTCCACGTCAAGGGCGATGTTGCCGCTGGTGTCCGCGCCGGGAACCGTGACCGCGGTGGCCGATTTCGCCGGCAGGCCGACGGCTCCGTCGTAGGCGGCGGGCACCTCGATCGCCTTGTCACCGGCTCGTTGGGGGTGCGCCCCCCCTGCTGGGGCACGCCGTCGTCGCAGAATCGAAACGGCAGCGTCTGGTCGCTCACGACCTCGCCGTCCTCGGCGTCCCGCTCGGCGCAGGTGGCCAACAGCTGCGGCAGGTCGGCCGACGCCGTGGGCGCCCACGCCAGCATCGCCGCGAGCGCAAGCGCCGCGGCCACCAGCCGAGCCGATCGGATCAGGCAGACCATCCCCGCGGGCAGGCTAGCTGCGCAGCGGGGACGCGGTCGCAGTCAGTCGGCGGCTGCGGGGGTGGGGCTCAGCGATCCCATCCCCGTGATGCGGTGAAACGTGGGCAGCAGCGGCACCTGGTAGAGCCCCTGTGCGTCGGCGCGGGCGGCGGTGATCTCCTCCGAGTACCAGTAGCGCTCCCACTCGGCCTTCGAGGGGAAGAAGGCCAGCTGGGTGAAGTCCAGCAGGCCGTCCTCGGACCGGAAGAGCGCCCAGCCGGTGGCGCCGTAGTCCAGCACCGCCTCCGCGGCAGGCAGCCAGGCCGCCTCGAACTTGTCGCCGCGGAACGGGTTGGCCACCCAGGCGATCTTCACCA
The DNA here is from genome assembly GCA_963727395.1 of uncultured Thermoleophilaceae bacterium. GTDB lineage: Bacteria > Actinomycetota > Thermoleophilia > Solirubrobacterales > Thermoleophilaceae > JAAYBF01. The sequence continues at coordinate 66,229 of CAVSGC010000015.1, forward strand.
CGATGCCGCCGGTGTCGCTCATGCGCCCACCTCGGCCTTGATCGCGCCCGGTCCCTCCTCGGTGCGGCCGTCCTCCTCGTTCTCGGCGCCCACCAGGATCGAGATCTTGCCCAGGTGCTTGTTGTCGCGCATCAGCTGGTGCGCCTCGCCCACGCCCTCGAAGCCCAGCGTACGCCACAGCACCGGCCGGATATGCCCGTGCTGGATGAGCTCGTTGGCCTTGTTGCACTCCCACGCGTTGGCGAAATGCGAGCCGATGATCTGCTTCTGCTTCATCCACAGGTAGCGCACGTCGAAGTCCAGGTTGAAGCCCGTGGTGCCGGCGCAGATGACCACCTTGCCGAAGGGCTTGACCACGAACACGCTGGTGGGGAACGTGGCCTGACCCACGTGCTCGAACACGATGTCGGGTGAGTCGCCCAGGATCTCCTTCACGGCCTTGCCGAAGCCGCGCGACTCCTTGAAGCGAGCCTTCTCCTCGTCCGGCGTCTCGTTGCCGGTGCGCATCATGCCCTTGAACTCGTTGCGGTTGATGTAGCCCACCGCTCCCAGCTGCTTGACCAGCTCGCCCTTCTCCTCGCTGGAGACGACGCCCACGCACTCCGCGCCCGCGAGCTTGCACAGCTGCACGCCGAACACGCCCAGGCCGCCGGCGGCGCCCCAGATGAGCACCTTGTGGCCGGCCTGGAGGTTGCACTGGTTCATCAGCATCCGGTAGGCGGTGAAGTACACGAGCCCGTATGACGCCGCCTCGGACCAGCTCAGGTTCTTCGGCTTGGGCAGCAGCTGCTGGGCCTGGACCTTGGTGAACTGGGCGAAGCTGCCCCACGTGGTCTCATAGCCCCAGATCATCTGGCTGGGGGCCGCCATCGGGTCGAGGCCGTGCACCTCCGGGTCCTCGTAGGAGGCCATGTTGCAGTGCACCACCACCTCGTCGCCGGCCTTCCAACGGGTCACGCCCTCGCCCACCTTCCAGACGATCCCCGAGGCGTCGGAGCCACCGATGTGGTGGCCGTACTCGGGATGGTCGCCGTAGCGCATGACCGACACCGGCTGTCCCAGTGCGGCCCAGACGTTGTTGTAGTTCACGCCCGCGGCCATCACGCGCACGATCACCTCGAAGGCGCCGGGCTCGGGCACCTCGATCTCCTCGAGCTGGAATGCGTCCTCCGGCTCTCCGAAGCGCTCCTCGCGGATCACCCACGCCGCCATGGTCTTGGGCAGTTCTCCGGGCTCCACGTCCAGCTCGGACACCTTGGTCACGTCTACGGCCATGTCTGAATCGGTCCTCCGCGTCTCTTTTTTGGCGAAGCAGCCGGCTCGGCCGGCTGCGCACGATCTCCTTGGGGGGGCCGGGAGACTACCGGCGCCGGTAGAAAGGGGCCGATGCGTAGCGAGCGCGCGGCGGTCACCACCCTCTTCTTCGTCAATGGGGCCGTCTTCAGCTCCTTCTTCGCGCGCCTGCCCGCGGTCAAGGCTGAGCTGGGCGCCAGCGACGGCCAGCTGGGCCTGGCGCTGTTCGCCGCCACGCTGGCGCTGGTGATCGCACAGCCGCTCGCGGGCGCGCTCGTGCAGCGCTTCGGGGCCCGCGGCCCCGCGCTCGCCGGGGCGTTTGGCTCCGCCGCGGGGCTGCTGCTGGCCGCGCTCGTCCCCTCGGTCGGCCTCCTGGCACTCACGCTGTTTGCCGCCTTCTTCTCCAACGGTGTGCTGGACGTGGCGATCAACGTCGAGGGGGTGGCGGTGCAGCGGCGCCTCGGGCGCCGGGTGCTCAGCTCGATGCACGCCGCCTTTTCCTTCGGGGCGATGGCGGGCGCGGGAGGAGGCGCGGTGGCGGCCGCGGTGGGTCTCGAGCCCGAGGCCCACCTGGCGCCTGGTGGCGCTGATCACCCTCGCCGTCGCCGTCGTGGCATCACGCGGACTGGCGCCCAGCCCGCGCGAGGGCGCGCGCGGCCCGTCGTTCGCCCGGCCCTCCACGGCGCTGCTGGCGCTCGGAACCGCGGCCTTCTGCGTGCTGCTGGCCGAGGGCTCGGTCACCGACTGGAGCGCCGTGTTCCTCACGGACGAGGCGGGTGCGGGAGAGGCCGTCGCGGCCACGGGACTGGCGGTGTTCTCGCTGCTGATGGCCACCGGGCGGCTGAGTGGCGACCAGCTCGCGGGGCGGTTCGGCGCGGGTACCGTCGTGCGGTACGGCAGTCTGCTCGCGGCGGTTGGCCTCGCTCTGGCCGTGTCCACCGCCGGGCCGGCGCCAAGCATCATGGGCTTCGGGCTGATGGGCGCCGGGCTGTCGGCCACGTTTCCCCTCATCGTGGCCGCCGCCGCGCGTACCGAGGGCCTGGCGGAGGCGCCGGCGATCGCGGCCGTGTCGGGGCTGGGCTACGTGGGCCTGATGGCGGGACCGGCCACGATCGGCGCGCTGTCCGACGCCACCGGGCTGCGCTCGGCGCTGCTCTTGGTGGTGGCGCTCTGTCTTGTGGCCGCGACCCTCGCGGGACGGGTGGGCCGCGCCTGACCCCGACCGGCGGGCCGCAGTGGCGGTCTCGGCCTCGGTCAGCGGCCCTGGCCCGGCCGCGCCGGGGCGTTCGCGCATCAGCGCCGCACGGCGGGGGCTCTGGGGCGCGAGGCTTGCGGCCGTCCCGCTGAGGCCGCCGCCTGGCGCAACGGCCATAACTTGACGCGCGTCCTCCTTTCGCAGAGGTGTTCCACAGGGCGGTCGCCTGGCGACCGCTCCCCGGAGCACCTCGGCAAGCGACCTCGCGGGGCAAGCTAAGGCCGCTCGGGGGACCTCACCCGTTCCGTCAGGTGCCGGGCGTAACGTGCGACGACTCACTCATTGCGAAGCAGCCGGCTCGGCCGGCTGCGCACGATCCCAACTTATGGAAGCCGCCACACACCTGCGCCGCGCCATCGTGTCCGCCCACGGCGACCGCGTGGCCGTGGACGGCCTGGTGGTGCAGGACGAGACCGCCGCGCGTCTTGTGCGCGAGCGCGAGGAGGCGGGGGCCGACCCTGCCGAGATGGTGTCCGACGCCATCGAGATCGGCGCGCGCGTGCTCGACCGCGAGCAGACGGGCGCCAACGCCGAGTTCGTCAAGAACGAGTTCGAGAAGGTGTCCAAGAGCGTGGAGGCCGAGTTCGGGGACCGTGCCCGCGCCGTGGCCGAGCAGTTCGGCGAGAAGGTGGACGCCGTCTTTCACCCCGACACCGGCCAGCTGTCGAAGTCGCTCGAGGAGCTGTTCTCCGACGGCAGCTCCACTGCGGTGCAGCACCGCGTGAAGGAGCTGGTCGCGGAGGCGCTGCAGCGCTCACACGCCGACCTGCGCAAGCAGTTCGCCTCCACGGACGAGGGCGTCAACCCGCTGGCTGACTTCAAGGCCCGCACGGTGGATGCCATCCGCGAGGCCGACGACCGCCAGAACAAGAGCCAGCGCGCCCTGCTCGCCCAGATGCACGAGCTGGAGAAGCAGCTCCAGGGGCTGCGCGACGAGAAGCAGAAGCTCGAGGAGCTGGCCGACGAGCGCGAGCGCGGCACCGCCAAGGGCCGCAGCTACGAGGAGGCGGTGGCCGAGGCCATCGACCGCGTGGCCCAGGTGCAGGGAGACTCCTGCGACGCGGTGGGCGATGAGCCCGGCACAGGCGGCAAGAAGGGCGATGTCGTGGTTGGCGTGGACGGTTGTTCCGGGACCCCTCGCGGCCGGATCGTGTTCGAGGCCAAGGACCGCCGGCTGTCCAAGCCGCAGTTCCTGGAGGAGCTCGATGCCGCGCGCGACCAGCGCGACGCCGACTTCGCGGTGCTGGTGGTGCCCGGCGACGACGAGGTGCCCGCGCGCCTGCACTCGCTGCGCGAGTACCAGGGCGACAAGATGATCGCGATCTTCGATCCTGAGGACGGGTCGTCGCTGGAGCTGGAGTTCGCCTACCGGGTCGCGCGTGCGCGCGTGACCGCGCTGCGCGAGGGCGCGGACGAGATCGATGCCGCCGCTGTGCGATCCACTGTGGCTCGTGCGGTCTCGGCGATGGACGACGCGCGCAAGATCAAGTCCCAGCTCACCACCGCCCAGAACGGAATCGGAGGCGCGCGTGAGCTGGTCGAGGCGCTCGAGACCAAGGTGCGCGCCGAGCTCGCGCAGATCGATGCCGCGTTGGCGCCTGCGGAAGGGCGGGTGGGCGGTGCCCCACCGGCGGCGGCTGAGCCCGCCGACGACCGCCAGGTCGCACTCGGCGACCTCTAGGCTGACCTCATGCAAATTCTTGGACTTCTCGTGGTGGGCCTGATCATCGGCGTGCTCGCCCGCATCCTCGTTCCCGGCCGCCAGCGCATCGGCATGGCCCTCACCCTCGTGCTCGGCGTGGTGGGAGCGGTCATCGGCGGCACGATCGCCAGCGCGATCGACGCCGGCGATGTCTTCGAGCTGAACTTCGTGGGCTTCGTGGCGGCGGTGCTCAGCTCAGTGGCGCTGCTGTCGGCGGCCGAAGCATTCGGCATCGGCGACGGCGGCCGAGGCAAGCGCCGCGACCTGCCGCCCGGCTAGCGCTAGGGCAGCAGCAGCTCGTCGTTCGACGACTTGCGAGCCTTGCCTACCGTGAGCTGCGCCGGCGGGATCTCGCGCGAGACCGCCTTCGGGGAGCCCGCCCGCACCTCGTAGACGCCGGGCGGCAGCGTCTGCTGGATCGCGCCGGTGTCCCTGGGCTGGATCGGTCCGACGATCTCGCGCACCTCGCCACCCTCGAGCGTGACGGTGTGAGGATCCTTCGTCTGGTTGGAGATCGTGATGAGGAACGGGCCGGCACCCTCCTTGGAGGGCGACACGGTCACGCCGCGATCCTGGATCACGCCCGTGAGCTCCTTCGCGACCGCGGGGCGGGGGTCGTTGGCGAAGTCGTCCTCGCCACATCCGGCGATCGCGCCGGTCGCGCCGACGATTGTCAGCGTCCCCACGAGCCAGCCCCTCTTACGATGCGCCCTCATCCCTCTGGGCGGCACCCTAACCGAACCACACGGATGTTCGCGACTCCAGCAGTGAGTCGACCTCCTGCTGGATGCGCGCTCTGACGTCTTCGGAGATCGACTGGACGAGCGAGAGGTCCTCCGCAGCGTCGGGTCCGTAGCCGGACAGGTCGACCGGCTCCAGGAAGGTGATCTTGAACTTCGCGGGGAGGTACATCGCCGCCGCGGCGGCACCGAAGTGCGGGAACGCGTGGTTCACCGGGAAGTAGATGAGGCCGGTGAGACGTTGCATGAGCGGCAGGTGGGCGAAGATCGGCATCGCGTCCTCGGCGCCCACCACGGCGATCGGCACGATCGGCACCCCGGCGCGCATGGCGGTGCGCACGAAGCCGCCGCGACCGAAGCGGCGCAGCTTGTAGCGCTGCCAGTAGAGCTTGCGTGTGGCCTTCATTCCCTCGGGGAAGACCAGGGCGAGCTTGCGCTCGTCGCGCAGCAGCCGGCTGGCGTTCGCGGGATGAGCGGGCACGATCCCCATCTTGTTCGTGAGCAGGCCCACACCTGGATATCCCTTGAACCAGTGCTCGGCGAGCATGTACAGCGGCCGAGGGTCGGGGTGCTCGTGGCGGATCGCCTGCATGATCATCGGCGCGTCCGGCGGCAGCGCGCCGGAGTGGTTGGAGGTGAGCAGCGCACCGCCCTCGCTCGGCACGTTCTCCACCCCGGTGGCCTCCACGCGGAACCAGTAGCGGTAGTAGAAGTCGAGCAGGGGCTGCATCAGGTCGAACACCCGCTCCGATCGGCCCCAGTCGTCCAGCGCGCGCCCCGGCTCGCGCACGGGGATCAGCTCACGCAGCTCGCTCAGGTCGGGCGGCTCGCCCGCGTGCTCCTCCGGATCCCGGCGCGGCATGCCCAGCTCGTCGTCGCGGGCGGGATACGACGGCTTCGCTGCGGGTGGTGCGTCGTCGTCGTCGTGCGGCTCCGCGGTGGGCGTGACGGAGCCACCCACCAGCGGGCTGTCAGAGCTGAGCCGCGGCCGGCTCCCGGGTGGGCGGCGTCCGCTCACCCTGGGAACAATTACCTACGCCCCGGCGAACGGCAACTCGACCACCGTGGCGGGCACGCCGCCCACCACCACCGAGTCGCCCGGCGCCGCCTCGCGGCGCACCAGCGCCAGCGCGATCGGGCCGAGGCGGGGCGAGACGCAGGCGGACCCCACGGTGCCGACCTCCTTCTCTCCCAGCACTATCGGGGCGCCGTGCTCCGCCGGCTCGGAAAGCTCGAGTCCGCGCAGGTGCCGGTTGGGCTTGCCGCGGTAGTACAGCCGCGCCACCGTCTCCTGGCCCACGTAACAGCCCTTGGTGAAGCTCACGGCGCGGTCGTTGAGGCCGGCCTCCTGGGGGATGGTGTTCGAGCCCATGTCCACACCCAGCCGCGGCCGTCCCGATTCGATCCGCACAGCCTCCGCGGCCTCCTCGGACACCGTGGGAGCCAGCTCGCGCGCGGCGTCCAGGCCGGCCGCGTCCACGATCACGTCCACGCCCAGGTCGGTGGCCACGTAGAGGCCGTGGGGCCCCTCCACGAAGGCGTGCTCGGTGTCCGGCGGCGGGGTGTCCAGGCGCTCGCGCGCCTGCGGGCCGATCAGCGAGAGCACGGTGCGCTCGTCGGTCAGGTCTGTGATGCGCACGTCGCGCCCGAGGCTGTAGGTGGTGAAGGTGTGGGAGAGCACCGCGCGGCCTGCCGGGTCGGCGTCCACGAGCAGGCGATCCGGCGCCGCCGCGAGCACGCGCATGTCCGTGCGCAGCTTGCCCTTGTGGTCCAGTAGCGCGGCGTAGCAGCCGGTACCGGGCTCGAGTGACTCCACGTCGTTGGTCACCTGCCCCTGCAGGAACTCGGCGACCTCGGAGCCCTCCAGCTGGAGCACCGCGCGGCCGGGGCGCTCCAGCAGCCCGGCGTCGCTGGTGAGGAGCTCGTAGTCGTCGGTGGCGATCACTGCTTCCGAGTGTAGGCGGCGCCTTGGTCAGCCCGGGGCGGGGGAGGGGAGAGCTGGATCAGCTCGGGCTCGGGGTCGTCCTCGTGCTCCATCTGGAGCGTGGCGTGGTCGATCCCGAAGCGCCCGTGCAGCAGGTCGCGCAGCTCGCGCCGGCGGGCGTGACAGTCGTCGCCGGCCGGCACCAGGACGTGAGCCGACAGGGCGGGGAAGCCCGATGTGACCTCCCACAGGTGCAGGTCGTGCACCTCGCTCACGCCCGGATGGGCTGCCATCGCGGTGCCCACCTCCTCGGGGTCCATTCCCTTCGGTGCGCCCTCCATCAGCACGCGGGCGGACTCGCGCAGCAGGCCCCAGCCGCCGTAGACCATCAGCGCACAGACGGCCAGCGCCGCCAGGCCGTCGGCTTCGTTGAAGCCCGTGGTCACGATCACAACGCCGGCGCCGGCGGCCGCAATCGAGGACCACAGGTCGGCGAGGTTGTGCATGAAGGCGCCCTCCACGTTGAGGCTGGCGCGATTGGCCCGGCTGAGCGCGACGGCCGCGGCGCCGTTGGCCACTGCGCCCGCCAGGCCCACGGCGATCACGAAGCCGCCGTCCACGTCGGGCGGGTCGAAGATCCGGCGAACGGACTCGAAGCCCACGATCCCGGCCAGCAGCAGCAGCGACGCGCCATTCACCTGGGCGCTGAGGATCTCGCTGCGCTTGAGCCCGAACGTGAAGCGGCCCGAGGCGGGGCGCCGGGCCAGGCTGACCGCCACCAGAGCCAGGCCGATCGCACCGGCGTCGGTGAGCATGTGGGCGGCGTCGGAGAGCAGCGCCACCGAGTTTGCGATCAGGCCCACCACGACCTCGACCGTCATGAACGCGAGGTTGATGGCGAATGCGATCCACAGCCAGCGGGGCTCGGATACATCGCTCGCGGCGTGGGAGTGGCCGTGGCCGTGGGCCATGGGCCGAGCGTACGCCCTGACCCAGCTAACGTGCGGCCGGTGAGGCTCCTGACAGCGATTCTGCTCGCCGCGGCCCTGCTCGTGGCGGGCTGCGGCGGTGACGAGGGCGACAGCGGCGACGGCTCGAAGGACGCCGCCAAGTCGGGCGCGCCGTCGAGCGCGGTGCTCGAGAACGCGCGCTCCCCCGAGCGCTCGGACTTCCCCGCCGTCGAGGGCCGCAGCCTCGAGCAGCTCTCGTCGAAGCTGCCGGCCGTGAACCTCGGGCTGGCCACCTCGGTGTTCACGCCGGGCGAGAACCGCCTGGCCTTCGGCATGCTCGACCGCGAGAACAGCTTCCTCTACGGCCGCAGCGCCGTCTACCTCGCCCGCAAGCCCACGGGCCCGGCACGCGGGCCGTTCCTCGCGCCTGCCGATCCGCTGGTGGTGGAGCCGCCGTTTCGCAGCCGCGGCGCGGCCGAGCCCGGCGGGGACATCGCAGCCATCTACGACGCCCGCGTAAAGCTCCCGTCGCCCGGCCGCTGGTACGTACTGGCGGTGACCAGCGTGGACGGCGAGCTCTTCGGCGCGCCGTCCCAGATCCAGGTGAACGCGCGCGAGAACATCCCGGACGTGGGTGAGGCGGCGCCCCGCGTGAAGACCGACACGCTGGCCTCCGCCGGCGGGGACATCGAGTCGATCGACACCCGCGTGCCGCCGAGCGACATGCACGAGAAGAGCTTCGATCAGGTGGCGGGCAAGAAGCCGGTGGCGCTTCTTTTCGCCACCCCGCGCCTGTGCCAGACGCGCGTGTGCGGCCCCGTGGTGGACATCGCCGAGCAGCTGCGCCGCAGCTACGGCGACCGGATGACCTTCATCCACCAGGAGGTCTACAACGACAACATGGTGGAGAAGGGCCTGCGGCCCCCGTTGCAGACCTTCCACCTGCGGACCGAGCCGTGGCTGTTCACGATCGACCGCGACGGCAAGGTGGCGGCGCGGTTGGAGGGGTCGTTCGGCACGGCGGCCTTCGAGGAGGCCGTGAAGGCGGCTCTGTAGGGGCCACCCCGTGCGGACGTGTCCTGGCCACACCAGGACCAGGCAGACGAGATTCGCAGGCTGGTCGCGGACGCCCAGGAGCGAGCGGGCCGGGACGAAGGTCCTCAGCGCTGAGGGTTCGCCCTCCTGGTTCGTATCGGCGGCGCCGGGGTGTCGATTGGGAGCGAGAGTTAGACCCATCTAACTCTGGTGTTAGTCTGTCCACGAAGTAGATGTCAAAGCAGACGAAATTCTCGCGGCGCAAGCTGCTGGGCACCGCGGCCGGCGCCACGGCGGCGCTGCCGCTGCTGCACGAGACGGTTCCCCACAGCGTGGTGCACGACCAGCTCGCGCGGGCCGCGGGCACCGACGAGCATGCGGGCCACTCCGCGGGCGCCACGGCCGCGGGCCACCCGATGGGCGCCCAGCGCCGGACGGTCGGCCGCGTGGACCCGCGGGTGAACGGGTTCGACCCCTCGGAGATCGTGCGCGACTTCGACAGCGGCACGGTCACGCGCGAGGGCGGGCGCACGGTGCGCACGTTCGAGCTGGTGGGCGAGGACCGCGAGATCGAGGTGGCGCCGGGCGTGAAGTTCGCCGCGTGGACCTACAACGGCCGGGTGCCCGGCCCCACATTGCGCGCCACGGAGGGCGACCTCGTGCGCGTGAGGTTCGTCAACGGCTCCACCCATCCGCACACGGTGCACTTCCACGGCATCCACACTGCCCGCCACGACGGTGTTCCCGAGACGGGCCCCGGGAACATCCAGCCTGGCAAGAGCTTCACCTATGAGTTCGAGGCACGGCCGTTCGGCCTGCACCTCTACCACTGTCACACCAGCCCGCTCGCAGAGCACATTGCGAAGGGTCTCTACGGCGCGTTCGTGATCGATCCGAAGGCCGGCCGTCCTGAGGCCGACGAGCTGGTGATGGTGATGAACGGCTTCGACACCAACTTCGATCGCGAGAACGAGGTGTACGCCGTGAACACGGTGGCGTTCGCCTACCACGACCGGCCGATCCGGGTGAAGCGCGACGAGCTGGTCCGGATCTACCTCGTGAACATCACCGAGTTCGATCCCGTGAACTCGTTCCACGTTCACGCGAACTTCTTCGACTACTACCCGACCGGCACGAAGCTCGAGCCGCGCGACTTCACCGACACGGTCATCCAGGGGCAGGGCGAGCGGGGCATCTGCGAGCTGCGCTTCCCCTTCACCGGCAAGTACATGTTCCACGCCCACGTGAGCGAGTTCGCGGACCTCGGCTGGATGGGGTTCTTCGAGGTCACCGACTGATGGAAGCCGGGACCGCACCGTCTCCGGGGGTCCGGCGCAAGGCGCCGTCATGGCTCGCCGGGCTGCTGCCGCTGCTGATCCTCGGGTGCGGCCATCGCCGTGTTCGTGGCGTTCGACGCGCCCGGGCCTGGGCGAGCGCAACGGCGTGCCCGTGGAGGAGCTTGCGGTGGAGCGCACCGTGCTCCGCCCGGGCGAGATCGAGCTGGTGGTGCGCAACGACGGGCCCGACCCCGTGGCCGTGCGCCAGGCGGTGGTGAACGACTCGTTCGTGGGCTTCTCGCAGTCCGATCCGGAGATCGAGCGCCTGCGCGGCGGCACGGTGACGATCGACTACCCGTGGATCGAGGGCGAGGCCTACGCCATCTCGCTGGTCACCTCCACCGGCGGCACCGTGGACGCGGCGGTGGACGCCGCCGCCGAGACGCCGGCCGCGGACGCCGGCTTCTTCGGCCTGATGGCGCTGATCGGGCTGTACGTGGGCGTGATCCCGGTGACCATCGGCATGCTCTGGCTGCCGTGGATCCGGCGGATCGACCCGCGCTACGTGCAGTTTCTGCTGGCGCTCACGCTCGGCCTGCTGGCGTTCCTCGGGATGGACGCGGCGCTGGAGGGCACCGAGATCGCGGCCACCGGGTCGCAGGCCTTCGGCGGCGCCGCGCTGGTCTTCCTCGGCGCGGGGGTCTGCGTATCTCGCGCTGGTGGGCGTGGACGGCTGGCTGCGCGGACCGGCGCAGCCGCGAGGAGTCGGAGGGAGCCGGGCCGTGGCGGCTGTCCTTCCTCGTGGCGCTGGGCATCGGGCTGCACAACCTCGGCGAGGGGCTGGCGATCGGGTCGGCGTACGCGATCGGGTCGCTGGCCCTGGGCACCGCGCTGGTGGTGGGCTTCGCGCTGCACAACACGACCGAGGGGCTGGCCATCGTCGCACCGGTGGCCCGGGCGGGCGAGGACGCGCGGGCGCGGCGCCTGGGCCGGCTGCTCGGGCTGGGCGCACTCGCGGGGCTGCCCGCCGGTGCTCGGCGCGTTCGTGGGGGCGTCGGCCTTCAACCCGTCCCTGGCCGCGTTCATGTTCGGCCTGGGAGCGGGCGCCATCGCCCAGGTGATCGTGCAGATCGCACCCGGCGTGCGTGACGCCGCGGGCCGGCTGCTGCACCCGCTCGCGGTCGGCGGCCTGCTCACCGGGCTGGTGCTCATGTACGCCACCGGGCTGCTGGTGTCCGTCTGATGGCCGCGGTCCCCACCACCGGCATCTCCGACGCCGTCCAGGACTACGCGAAGGCGATCTACTCGCTGCAGGAGCGATACGAGGAGGCGGTATCCACGTCGGCGCTGGCCGAACGGCTGGAGGTGTCGCGCGGCGTCGGCATCGGCCATGGTCAAGCGCCTGGAGTCGATGGGGCTCGTGAAGCGCGAGCTGTACCGCGGCGTGGAGCTCACCACCACGGGGGAGCGCGTGGCACTGGAGGTCATCCGCCACCACCGCCTGCTCGAGCTCTACCTCGCCGAGGCGCTGGACATGAGCTGGGACCGCGTGCACGAGGAGGCCGAGGTGCTGGAGCACGCGATCTCGCCCGAGCTGTCGGAGCTGATCGCGCGCAAGCTCGGCAATCCCACGCACGACCCCCACGGCGACCCGATCCCCACCGCGAGCGGCGAGATCGAGCCCGGGCGCTCGCGCCCGCTCAGCGAGCTGGAGCCCGGCGACCGCGGCACGTTCGTGCGCGTGTCGGATGCCGACCCCGAGGCGCTGCGCTACCTCTCGCTCGCGGGGCATCGCGCCGGGCGACCGCTTCGAGGTGCTCGAGCGCCAGCCGTTCGAGGGGCCGCTGGTGGTGCGCTTCGACTCGGGAGACCACGCCCTGGGCGGGGCGCTGGTGGTGATGATGCGCGTGGACGTGGACGCCTGATCCTCAGCCTCTAGAGTCCAGGCCAGTGTCGCTCGCCGAGGACTTCCAGCGCATCGTGGACTCGCTCCCGCCCGACTGGACGCAGCTCGAGCTGGACCTGCGGATCTTCGACGAGGAGCGCTACATCGAGACGGCCACTCTCCTCACGCAGATCAATGCCATGCCCTACTCCAAGCACGACTGGCACTGGCGCCTGAGGGTGGCCCACGAGTTCGGCCACGCCGCCGCGGCGGAGACCACCCACGGCACGCTGGCGCTCCTGGACCGCCAGCGCGTGGACGGCGAGCTGGTGGCGCGCGAGGCTCGCTCCGGACGCGTGGAGATCCGGGAGATGTGGGGCCGGCCCGAGTCGGTGCGCCAGGAGTTCGCGCGCCGGCGCTCCCAGTGATGCATCCCTGTGCGGGCATCCTGCCCACACCCTGATGAGGTTGGCGCCCTCCGGGCGCCGATGAAATGGCCCGCATCGCCCTGCTGTGCCCGGACCTGCTGTTCGGGTCGAAGGTGGAGGGCGCGCTGCGGATCGCCGGCCACACCGTGAACCGCTTCTCCACCGAGGACGAGGTGCGCACCGCCGCCTCGTTCCACGACCTGCTGATCGTGGACCTCACCGCCGAGGGCATCGACGGGCCGGCGCTCGTGATGTCGATGCGCGAACGCGGCGAGCTGGAGGCGGTGCCCACCCTGGGCTTCTACTCCCACGTGGACCAGGACACCCGCAGGCGCGCGGAGGAGGCGGGTGTGAGCCGCGTGGTGCCGCGTTCGCGGATGGCGCGCGAGACGGCGGCGCTGGTCGGAGGGTCTGCTGCCCAAGGGCTGACGCGCGCCGCAGGCTGGTGTGGCAGGCTCCACGGCGATGCGGGGGACAGCTGCGCGTAAGGGTGTTGGCCTGATGGTGGCGCTGTTGCTCGCGCTGCCCGCGGCCGCGTGGGCGCAACGCGACTTCGACGACCCCGCCTCAGACGATCCCTCCCAGCAGCTCGACGGCGGCACGCCGGCGGGTGTGCCCTACGACAACGTCCAGCGCGACGACACGCCCAACGACCCGGCGTATGACCGCGCCGAGCCCGACGATCCCGACGGGGGTACCTCGACGAACATCTTCGAGGAGCGCTTCGACCTGTTCGGCTTCGCGTCGGAGCGCACGCGCGATGAAGCGAAGTACCTCGACCCAAACGGAGACAACTTCGGCAGCAGCCAGGTCTCGGGCTTCAACGCCGCCGGCGGCTGGAAGCGCACGACCGGCGACCCGGAGGTCGCTGTCGCGGTGCTGGACACCGGCATCGACTGGGGCAACAGCGGCGTGCGGACACAGGTCGCGCTGAACCGCGAGGAACTGCTGCTGCCGCAGAATGCGGCCGGAGAAGAGGCCGCGGAGTACGACGCCAACGGCGACGGGGCGTTCAACGTCGACGACTACGCCGCGGACCCGCGTGTCGACGACGGAACACCCACGGGCCAGGACCTGATCCGGGTGTTCTCGGACGGTCACGACGGCCTCGGAGGGCCCACCGAGGACAACGGCTACGTCGACGACATCGCCGGGTGGGACTTCTTCGACGACGACAACGACCCGGCGGACACCTCGAGCTACTTCGCCGCGGGCGGCCACGGCACCGGGCGGATGAGAGAGGCTGCCGAGCGCGGCAACGACGACGCCGGCGAGCTGGGGGTATGCCCGAAGTGCCAGGTGATGCCGGTGCGCGTCTGGGACACGTTCGTGTCCGACCAGAACAGCTTCTTCATGGGCGTCGTGTACGCCACCGACAATGGCGCTGAGGTGATCGCCGGTGCCGACGGCGGCCTCTACCACTCGGCGTTCGCCGAGCGGGCGTCGCAGTACGCCTACGACAACGGCGTGGTTCAGGCCTTCTCCGGCAACGACCTCAACACCGGCAACCACAACTACCCGGCCGCGTACGACCACGCGATGCTGATCGAGGGCGTCGTGGGGGACACCGAGGGGCTCGGGATGGACCTGCCCGAGCACGAGGACGACCCGGGGATCCGGGATGCGATCATCGACATCCTCGAGGAGCGTGCCGTTCATCGGGACGATGGCAGTGCAGAGCACCTACTTCCGCAGCGCGAACACGGCACAGTTCGGCGGCAAGTCGTCGATCTCGATGCAGGGCCCGACGGGCTCGACGAACACCGGCAAGGCGGCCGGCGCGGCGGCGCTGGTGATCTCCGCCGCTCGCCAGGGGGCGGGCATTCACGACCTGAGCCCCGACGAGCTGCGAGCGCTGCTCGAGCAGACCGCCGAGGACGTCCTGCCGGGCGACACCGCCGGTATCGGGACGCCCGACCCGCGCAGGAGGGCTTCGACACACACTTCGGCTACGGCCGCGCGAACGTGGGCGAGGCGGTCCGTCATGCGTCTGAGGGCCGGATACCGCCCGAGGCGTCGATCGCCTCGCCCGACTGGTACGCCCCGGTGACCGGCGGTTCGGTCCCGGTCACCGGCCTCGCTGACGTGCGCGAGGCGGCGACTTCACCTGGACGCTGGAGTACGGCCTCGGGCTGGCGCCGACCGCGTGGACGCAGGTGCGCACGCGGGCCGGGTCGGCCGGGCCGCCGGTCACCGACTTCGGCAACCATCGACCTCGCTCAGATCCGGTCGCAGCTGGCGGCGCGCGAGGAACTTCCCGGCGGGCACCCCGATCGGGACGATCGTCGCCGGGCCACGACTGGACCAGACCGACCCAGAGCTTGATCCCTACCGCGGCCAGTTCACCGTCCGGCTGGTCGGTGGAGTCCGCTGACGGCGGTCTCATCGCGGCGAGGACCGCCAGGTGCTCACCGCGGTCCCCGACGGCCAGGAGCTGCGGGCGGGCTTCCCGAAACGCCTGGGCACCGGTGGCGAGGCGCCGCTGCGCTACGCCGACATCGACGGCGACAACACCCAGGAGCTGATCGTGCCCGCCCAGGACGGGCGAGTGCACGCCTACCGCCCCGACGGCTCCGAGCTGCCCGGCTGGCCCGTGAGCACCGAGACCCAGTTCGCCGCCCGCGCTCACCTTCAGTCGCCTGCGCTTCAGGCGCTCGATCCGCCGCTCGAGCCGCCGCGCGCTCCGACGATCGCCGACCTGACCGGTGACGGTATCCCCGAGGTGATCACCGCCGCGGGCGAGCGCATCTACGTGTGGGACTCCCGCGGCGATCTGCTGCCCGGGTGGCCCGTGCGGCCGGATCCCGAGAGGAACAACTGCGCGCTCTCCGAGCAGCAACGCGAGGACGACCTCAAGCACCCCAAGTGCGGCTTCATCGCCAGCCCGTCGATCGCGCGCCTGGGCGGTCCCGGCGAGCCGTCCAGCATCGTCGTCCCCGGCCTCGATGGCAGGCTGCGCGCCTACCAACCCGACGGCACGGCCACCTCGGGCTTCCCGGTGCGGCTGATCGACCCCGACCTGCCGCGCCACGAGCAGATGACCGCCGAGTCGATCAACAACCCCGCGATCGGCGACATGGACGCGGACGGGCGCGAGGAGATCGTGATCGCCAGCAACGAGACCTACGGCGGCGAGCCCAGCGGCGGCGACGTGAGCTTCGGCGGCCTGCTTTCCGCGGCGGGCCAGACCGCGCGCGTGTACGCCGTCAAGGCCAAGGGGCGCGGCCCGGATGGCGACGGCGACCCGTTCATGCCCGGCTGGCCGGTGAAGCCCGGGGGCATCATCCAGAATGTGCTGCCGCTGGTGGGCCCCGGCCACGACGCGGCGTTCGTGGAGGTGGGCGGTGAGCAGCAGGTCGTGGTGTCGGTGACGAGCGGGCCGCTGACGCTGTACGACGCCGACGGCGAGAACGGCACGCCCCGTGAGATCACGCAGACGCCAGCCGGGCTGAACCTGTTCGAGTCGGCGGCGGTGGGCGACATCGACGGCGTCGCGGGCCCGGACGGCCCCGACGTGATCAAGTACCAGGTGGACGCCGCCCAGGCGGCCAACCTGCTGCTGGTCGGGCAGAACGAGCCCTACAGCCACCGCATCGGGGCCTACTCCGCGGGGACCACCAACGAGAAGCCCGGCTTCCCGGTGGTCACCGACGACTACCAGTTCCTGTCCAGCTCGACGGTTGCGAAGGTGGCCAACGGCGCGTCCAACCAGGTGCTCACCGGCACCGGTCTCGGGCTGCTCCACGCCTACGACGGCATCACCGGCGCGGACACGCCCGGCTTCCCGAAGGTCACGGGCGGCTGGCTGTTCGCGCCCGCGGCGCTGAGCGACGACAACCGGCTGGCCGCCATCACTCGCGAGGGCTATCCTGTTCGAGTGGAACGGGCCGGAGGTCGCCGGCCTGCCAGACCGAGTGGCCGTCGTTCCGCCACGACCAGCAGGGCACTGGGCAACTACGACGCCGACGGCACGCCGCCCGCGGCGCCGGAGGAGCTGTCGCTGGAGCCGCAGGGCGGCAACAGCTTCCGCCTGACGTTCCGCTCGCCGGGCGACGACGGCTTCTGCGGCACCGCGGAGCGCTACGCGGCCGACATCGATGGGGAGGAGGTCGATCTCGGAGAGCCCGTTGAGGGCGGCGAGACCTTCAGCGGCGTGGTGAACCTCCAGCCTGGACAGCGGATCACCGTCCGTGCCGAGGACGAGGCGCCCAACCTCGGCGCGCCGGCGGGGGCCCAGCGGGCCGCGCCGGGCAGCGGAGGTGGCGCTGGCCAGGGCGGCACCGGTTCACCCGTTGCCCGGCGGGGGCCCAGGCGGCGGGACGGGCCGGCCCTGCCTGCCGCGCGCTGCGAGGGTAACGGCCGGTCGCATCGGCGGGGCGCGGATAGGTCGTTCGCTCTCGGCGCTGCGGCGCCGCTACCGCGTGGCGCGCACCGCCCGCGGCACGGTGCGCTTCTGCGTCAGGGGCGGGGGCCGCTTCCTGGTGCGGGCGCGGAATGGGCGGATCAACCTCGTGGCAACCACGGCGAGCGGCCACCGGACCCGGCAGGTCGCCCCAAACAGCCGACCCCGCCGTGGGCGCATCCGCGGCGCGCGCCGGGTGCGGCGCGGCCTGCTCGTGGGTTCGCTGCGCCGGAGGGGACGGGTGGTCTACGGCACGCGCGCCGGCAGGGTGCGGTTCCTCGCGGTCGTGTCCCGCGCCCAGGCCCGCCGTCCCGCCGCGCTCGCGCGGCGGCTGCGCGCGCTCGGCCTGCGCTGAGCCGTCAGCGCAGCTGGAACGCCTCGTCCACGTCCGGCGCCGCGCGCAGGATCCCGAAGCGCGCATCGAACCGCGCCCATCCCTCGAGCGGTCGCCGGGTCAGCCGCAGCGGGGGCTCGAGTGCGGGCGCTACGGCGTCCAGCTGCGCCTTCACCAGCGTTTCATCGGAGCTCGAAGCGCGGACCACCCGCCGCACGGCCGCGGCGCGGTCGTCGAGCGCTGCGCGCGTCCCGGCCGCCAGCGCGGCCACGGTGGACCGGACGAGCTCGGGGTCGCGCCGCAGCGTCTCGCGCGTGGTGGCCAGCACGAGCTCGGGGTAGCGCGGGGCGCCGTAGTCGTCCACGCGAAACTCCCGGGTGCGCACGCCGCGCTCGCGAAGCGCGACCCCTTCGGCGTTCCAGAATGTGACCACGGCGTCCACGCGCCGAGCCAGCAGCGTGGGAACGGCCGAGAACCCGATCGTCCGGCGGCGCACCCTGGAGTAGTCGCCGCCATCGGCCTCGACGATCGCCCGCAGCACCGCCTCATCCGATGGGAGGCCGGTCACTCCCACGCGCCTGCCCTCCAGCTGTCGGGGACGGCGCACGCCCGCGCGCGCGATCACCGCGGCGAGCGGCCGCTGCACGATGGCGCCCACGCCCACGATGTCGGCGCCGCGCTCGCGCGCGAGCCCCAGGTCGTGGATGTCGACGATCGACAGGTCGGCGCGGCCCGACGCCAGCAGCTTGAGCGAGTCGGTGGAGGCCGCCGGGGTGCGCACCTCCAGGTCCACGCCGTTGCGGCGGTCGAAGCCGTCCGCCTCGGCGGTGAGCACGCCGGCGTGCACGGCGTTCGGCTGGAAGTCGAGGGCGAGGTCGACCTGGCGGGCGCCGGGGCCGAGCGGCTCGTCCTTCTCACCGCATCCGGCGGTCGCGAGTAGCGCCGCGACGGCCAGCAGGACCGCCGGCCGTGGAGTTGATCGAGGACCGCGCACGGTCCTGGAAACCTAGACGGCGTTCAGTATTCGCCGTCGTCGCGCGCCACGCGCTCTGCCTTGCGCCCACAGCGCAGTGGCCGTACCGGCAGGCCGCTTTCCGCCGTGCCCGGAACCCGGAGCCTGTACCGCACCCCACGCCGCCACGGGGCGTTGCGCACGAACACTCCGGTGGCCGACGTGGTGAACGCGCGGCGCGAGTAGCGCGCCCTCGCTCGCGCGCCCGAGATGGTTGCGGAGCGCCTCCTGGCGGTGCGGAGCTGCTTCCTGGCGGTTCGCGCCTTCTTCCACACAGCGGATCCTCCGTGGCTCTGCTCGAGCACGACCCGCGACGCCGCTCCCGGGCGCACGTGGCCCCAGATCAGCAGCTGGCGCCTCGGGCGCTTCGACCTCACCGCTCGGCCCCGCGGTGCACGGCCGTTCACGCAGTCCACGAAAAGCGCGAGCTTGAAGCTGGTGGCGGCGGGCTTGGGCGTGCCGTTCTCGAACAGCAGCCCGCTCTGCCAGTCGGCATGCGGTCGCGCACCCCGGGCGGCCTTATCGGCGTTCACCACGCCGAGGTCGCGCAGGAGGAACTGGGGCCAGCTGCGCACCTGAGGATTCTTCCACGCCAGGTACTCGGCCCAGTTGATGAAGCGCGCCTGCTGTGCCAGCCCAAACGGCTTCTGCGGGTCGGGCGGGTTGGTCTCGTAGCCGAACTCGGTGAGGTAGAGGTTGGCGATGCGTGGGTCGATACGGCCCATGCGCGCGAGCTTGGAGAGGAGGGTCGTGAGCCGGTCGAGCGCCCCGATCCGCGCCGAATCCGGATGGCCGGGGTCGCGGAAGTCCGGCTTGTTCATCAGCGAGTAGGGGTGATGGGCGAAGCCATCGCCGCGCACCGGGCGGAAGTCGCGGCACCGAGGCGTGGTGAGGGGACGCAGCTGCTGGTCCACGCAGGCCAGCTCACGCACGAACCGCAGCGGCGGCATGCCGTGGGTGGGCTCGGTGGGGTTCTTGACCCCGAAGCTCGCCAGCCCGCCGATCAGCACGACGCTGTCCGGCTGGAGCTGCTTGATCACCGGATGCGCAGCCTCCACCATTCGCCGGTAGAGGTGCGGCGTGTTGGGTTCCAGCGCCCCGTCGGCCGCGCGCGTGTACTGGGGCTGGAGGAACCCAGGGTGGTTGGGCTCATTCCAGACCGTCCACCACCCCACCCGAGGGAGCGGGCCGAGGTCCCTCGCGGGAGGGGGCGGCGGCGGGAGCGCGCCGCCCCCTCCCAGGAGGGAGCCCAGCGGGCCCTCGAGAAGCTGGCGGTCGGAGCTCCGGCGGCGCCGAGTCGGTGTCGGGCTCGGGAACGAAGCTTCCGGAGTAGCGCCGCACGACGGCGGCCGAGAACTCGGCAAACGCGGTCGTGTCCACGTTCCAGCGCTCGCGACCGGAGCCGTCCGGGTTGCCGGTCGTGGCCCAGCGCGGAGCCCAGAAGGCGATGTCGATCATCACCTGGAGACCTGCGTCGTGCGCCGCGCGCACCGCGCGGTCGAGGCGGCGCCAGTTGGCGCGCGGGTACGCGTCGGGATCGGAGAGGACCAGGTCGGGGCGCTGGAGGCTGTCCGGGTCGGGCGCGATGCTCGACCAGCCTGCATTCAGCCGCACGCGGTCCACGCCGAGCGATTTCAGGTGGCGCATGTTCTGGACCACTCGCTCGTCGGTGCGAAACAGCAACTCGGCGTCGTCCTGGACGATCGTCTCGGGCGCCTCGCGGGCGTGCGCGGGGCCGACCGAGGTCAGCCCCGCGAGCGCAGCGACGCAGAGAAGGGCCAGTGTTCGAAGCACATTCCTCAATCGACCGGCGCGAGGCCGTCTTGAGGCCGCTGGACGGAAGGTCTAGAAACGACCGGCGCCACTCATAGACTCGGCGCAGCCGGTCCCGGCGCCCCCGGGGCGCAACCACGTCAATGGAGGTTTGTGGAGAGATGCAGGACAGAGGCCCGTCCGCCTATATCGCCGAGTTCATCGGAACGTTCTTCCTCGTTCTGTTCATCACCGCCGCCGTGTCGTTGTACGTGTCGCCGCCACCGGCCTTCAGCGACTTCGGGACGATCGGCCTGGTCCACGCGTTCACGCTGTTCGTGCTGATCCGGCGTTCGCCGTCGCGTCCGGCGCCCACTTCAACCCCGCCGTCACGGTGGCGATGACTGCGCTGCGTCAGATCAAGCCCGCCGACGCCGGGATCTACATCGTCGTCCAGCTCGCCGGGAGGCGTGGCCGGCGCGCTGGTCACCAAGCTGCTGCTCGAGGACGAGGGCGGCCGGGCCGGGATCAACTACGGGGCCCCGGCCGTGAACCCTGACGCGCTTCGGCGACACGGTCATCCTGCCGGCATGGTGGCCGAGTTCCTCGGCACCTTCTTCCTCGTCGCGGCGATCGTCGGCGTCGCGGTCAACCCGCGGTCGGCCAAGAGATGGGCCGGCGCTGGTGATCGGCGCCACGCTCGGCGTGGCCGTGATGGTCATCGCGCCCTCACCGGCGCCAGCTTCAACCCCGCCCGTGCGTTTGGGCCCGCGCTCGTGGCCGGCGAGTTCGGCGGTGTGGGCAAGTTCCTGCTCGTGTACGTGTGGCCCCGATCCTGGGCGCCCTGGCGGCGGCCGTGGCCTACTTCAACCTCTACATTGCGCCGGGCAAGAAGGCCCCCGGCGGAATGGAGCCGGTGGGCTGAGTGCCCCACGCCCGGGTCGCTCGGGCGCTACGTAGACTGCTCGAGTGCGGCGAGTCACCTTCTCGCGCAACTTCACGCTGTCGCTGTCGCGCACGTGCCGGTGCTACTGCAAGTACTGCGCGTTCGCCACACACCGGGCGCATCTGTACGCGCCGGGCGAGGTGGAGAAGATGCTCGACGACGCCGCGCGGCGGGGCGTCAAGGAGCTGCTCGTGCTCACCGGCGAGCAGCCCGAGGTGAACCCGGAGGTGGCCGAGCGGCTGAGCTCATACGGCCACGAGGACTTCACCGCATACGTGGCGTGGGCGTGCGAGCGTGCCCTTGAGCGCGGGATGCTGCCCCACACCAACCTCGGCGTGCTGTCCCGCGACGACCTGGCGCGGCTGCGCGAGGTGACCGCCTCCCAGGGGCTGATGCTGGAGTCGGTGAACCCGGACCTCGTGGTGCACCAGGGCTCGCCCACCAAGCACCCCGCGCGTGCGCCTGGACACGATCCGCGCGGCGGGCGAGCTGCGGATCCCGTTCACCAGCGGCATCCTGGTGGGCATCGGCGAGACGCCCGACGAGCGGGTGGAGGCGCTCGCGGCGCTCGCGGCGGTGCACGCCGAGCACGGGCACCTGCAGGAGGTGATCCTCCAGAACTTCGTGCCCCACCCGCGCTACTACGGCGCCGAGCCGGCGCTAGATCGCCGACGAGGCGCAGCGCGAGGGCACACAGGGCGCGGCGGCGGACATGCCGCGCTGGGCCACCGACGATCACGCTCGACGACATGCGCCTGCTCGTGCGCGAGTGCAGGCGGCTGATGCCCGACGTGGGCGTGCAGATCCCGCCCAACCTCTCGGACTGGTGGCTGCCGCTGGTGGAGGAGGGCGCCACCGACCTCGGCGGCCTGTCGGCCAACGGCGACCACATCTCGCCCGAGCACCCGTTCCCGTCCCGCACCGGATGCGCAAGGAGCTCAAGCCGCGCGGCTACGCGCTGGCCGAGCGGCTGTGCGTGTACCCGCAGTACATGAACCCCGAGTGGCTCGAGCAGGGCGTGCTCGACGTGATCAAGGCGAGCTACTGGAGGTTCATCCCGCGCCGCGGCTCCGGCGGCGGCCGGCGCGCGGACGCGCCCGCCATCCGCTCCGACCTGGTGCCCGGCGCGATCGCCACGGGCACGCGGCGGCGCCGCGCTCTCGCCCGAGGAGCTCACCGCGCTGTTCGCCGAGACGCCGGCCCGAGGCCGATGGAGGACATGCGCCAGGCCGCCGACGAGCTGCGCGCCGAGCTGGCGGGCGACACGGTCACCTTCGTCGTGAACCGCAACATCAACGTGTCGAACATCTGCATCGTGGGCTGCGCCTTCTGCGGCTTCGGCCAGGGCAAGCGCTCGCCCGAGGCCTACGAACACGACCGCGACGAGTTCGTGGCCCGCGTGCAGGAGGCGGTGGCCTACGGCGCCACCGAGCTGTGCATGCAGTCCGGCATCCACCCGGACTGGGGGCTGGAGGACTACGAGGGCTGGCTGGCGCCTCGCCAAGGAGGTGGCGCCCCAGCTGCACCTGCACGCCTACTCGGCGATGGAGGTGGACCACATGTGCACGATGTCCGGCCTCGAGCCGCGCGCGGTGTTCGAGCGGCTGCGCGCCGCCGGCCTGGACTCCACCCCCGGCACCGCGGCCGAGGTGCTCCACGACGGCGTGCGCGAGCGCATCTCGCCCAACAAGCTGCCGGTGGCGCGCTGGGTGGAGATCATCGAGGCCAGCCACGCCACGGGCCTGCGCTCCACCGTGACCGTGATGTTCGGCCACATCGAGGAGCCGTGGGAGCTGGCCGAGCACATGCGCGTGGTGCGCGAGCTGCAGGAGCGCACCGGCGGCTTCACCGAGTTCGTGCCGCTGTCGTTCATCCCGTACCACACGCTGCTGGGGCGCACGCACGGGATCGAGGAGATCTCCGCGCGAGGAGAACCTCGCGCACACGGCCGCCTTCCGCCTGGCGCTCGGGCCGCACCGTGCCGAGCCTGCAGGCCAGCTGGGTGAAGATGGGCCTGGACGCCGCCACCGAGGCGCTGCGCTGGGGCGTGAACGACCTCGGCGGCACGCTGATGGAGGAGTCGATCAGCCGCCTGGCGGGGAGCCGGCATGGGGTGCGGCTGGAGCCCGAGGACCTGATCGGCGCCGCGCACCGCGCCGGACGCCCTGCGGCCGAGCGCACCACGCTGTATGAGATCCGCCGCCGCCACGAACTGCCGCTCGCGGCCTAGCGGAACAGGTCTTCTTCCACGGGCCGGCGCAACACGGCCGCCCCGGGCCCGTCGTCCGCCGTCACGAATCGCTCCAGGCCCCGCACCAGCACCACCGGAGCGGCGGAGTCCTTGGCGCGCGCCAGGTCTGCCGCGCCCGCCACGGCGTCGGCCACCGCGAGCACGGTGGCCGAGAGCTCGCGGCCGCGGGCGTCGGCCCGGCCGCGCCAGTCGTCCAGCGGCCTGGAGGCCGGCGGCGCCGAGCGCCACGTCAACCTGGCCCAGCCGCCAGGCGCGTCCGAAGGAGTCCGCCACGATCACGGCGGGGCTCACGCCGCGCGCGGCGGCGATGCCGGCGCGCAGCTCCCGGGCCGACCGGTCGGGGTCCTCGGGGAGGAGGATCAGCTCGTCCGGGCTCGGAGGTGTTGGACTGGTCCACGCCCGCGTTGGCGCAGACGAAGCCGTGGCGGGTTGCGCACACGATCACGCCGTGACCGGAGCGCAGGATGAGCTCGGACTCGTCGAGGATCGCCTGCACCACGCGCGGATCCTTACCCCGCGCGGCGTCGGAGCCCGCCAGCTCCAGCGCACGGTCGCTGGGCTCGATCTCGTCAAGCCGGCGGATGCGCCCCTCGGCCTTCGACACCACCTTGTGGGCCACCACCAGCACGTCCCCGGCTTCCAGGTCGTCGGGGGCGGCGGCCGCGATGAGGTCGTGCAGGGCGTCGCCGGCACGAACCTCGGGCACGCCCTCCAGGGCGCGCAGCATGAGCTCGGAGGATGCGTTCAGGCGTCCGCCCGCACGCCTGCGCCCACGGTTGCCCCCACCTGCGAGCGGTCGATCTGGCGCAGCGCGCCGCGCGTCATCGGCGCCTGGCCGCGGCGTCCGGACAGGGTCTCGCGCAGCTCCGCGAGGTCCTCGGGGGTGTCCACATCCAGCGCCAGCGATGTCAGTCCCTCCACGCGATGGGCCGCCCCCGCTGCCTGGGCCGCCGCCGTGTGGCGCTCGAGGCTGCCCGGCCCGAAGGCGGGCTCGATGGCCGCGGGGAGCGTGAGCAGCAGCGCGTTGGTGCCCTCCCCGTGGCGGTCCGGGACGATCGTCACGGCGGTGTCCTCCTCGTCCGCGCGGTCGAACATCGCGGCCAGCTCGAGCGGATCGATCAGCGGGGTGTCACCCGGGACCAGCAGCGCACGCTCGAAGCCGTTGTCGCTCGCGTGGCGCAGGCCGATCTGAACGGCGGCGGACTGGCCGGCCTCCTCGGGGTCGGTGAGCAGGGTCACGCCGGTGTGCAGGGCGGCGTTCTCCGCCATCCGGTTGGCGGTCACCACCGCCACGCCGTCGAGGTCGGGCACGTGGCGCAGCGAGGCGAGCACGTCGGAGAACATCGCCTGCGCGAGGGCTTCGCGCGAACCCCCGCCGAGCAGGCCCGACAGGCGCTGCTTTGCAGCGCCGAAGCTCTTGATGGGCAGGATCGCGATCGTCCGCATTTTCAGTCAGGCCGCGTCACCGGCGACCTTAGCGGCTGCCCGGATCGGCGGGCCCGGGCTCAGGCGGCCGGGCGCAGCGAAGCCGCAAACTCCAGCGTCTTGTCTGCCACGCCGCGGCGCCGTTCGGCGGTGTCCATCAGTGTGTCGATCCGAAGCGACGCCGTCCCCTCCACGGGCTCGTCGGCCACCAGGCCGTCGAGCAGCCCGCCGTATGCGTCGAGCAGCCCGGCCGCCGACGGCTGGATGCCCGCGTGCTCGCAGAACAGGCGGGTGGGGCCCTTGAGCACCTCGCCGCCCACGAACGGGCTCATGGCCACCACCGGCGCCGCGGCGTCCGCAATCGCGGCACGCATCCCCGGCACCGCCAGTATCGGCCCGATCGAGACCACCGGATTTGACGGGCCGATCACGATCGCGTCGGCACCGGCCAGCGCCTGGAGCACCGCGGGCGTTGGGCGGCGCTGAGTCGATGCCCTCGAAGCGCACGCCCTCCAGCGGTCCCTCGGCCCGCCGCACGATCATGAACTCCTGGAACCCCAGCTCGCGACCCTCCGCCGTGACGCGCGTTTCCACGCGCTCGTCGGCCATCGGCAGCACTCGCGCGTGCACGTCCATCGCCTCCACCACGGCGGCGTGGGCCTCGGTGAGCGGCCGTCCGGCCGCGAGCAGGTCGGTGCGTATCAGGCACATCGCCAGGTCGCGGTCGCCGAGGCGAAACCACGTGGGGCGCCCCGCCGCGCTCCAGCGCGCCCATCACCTCCCAGGTGTCGCCCGCGATGCCGTAGCCGCGCTCGTCGATCTCATCGGCCAGCCAGTAGGTCACGAGGTCGGGGTCGGGCGCCACGTGGACGCCGTAGACCTCCGAGTCGTCGCCGTGTTGGCGATCACGGACAGGTTCTCCGCGCCCACGGCGTCGAGCAGGCCGCGTGCCAGCTTGGCGCCGCCCGTGCCGCCGGAGAGCAGGGCTACGCGCATCCGCGGTACTCTCGCTCGGGCAGGCCGGTGAGCTTGATCCCGGCGTGGGACTTGTGCCGGATGTTCACCGAGATCAGCAGCGGGGTGAGGCCCTCCACCAGGCGCGCCATCTCCAGCTTGCCGGCGTTCACCGGCCGCAGGCCGGGGATCAGCTCGATCAGCTCGGACACACGCGGCCTTGGCGTCCTTCGAGTCGCCCGTCACGAGCACGTCCTCATCGAGCTCCGCGCTGAGCTCGCCCAGTGTGGCTGCGCTCACGGTGTGCAGGGCGCTCACCACCGTCACCCCGTCGGGAACCATCTCCTGCGCCTGCTGGGCGGCCGAGCCCTGTGGCACGCCCAGCAGGCGGGTGGCCTTGCCCGACACCGCGGCGGCCAGCGGCACCGTGGCGTCCACCAGGATCTGGCCCTCCGTGAGCGCCTCCTTGAGGTTGGTGAGGTTCTCCGACTGCGCGCGGAAGGGCACCGCGAGGAACACGATCGGCCCGCGTCTGGCGGCCTCGGCGTTCTCCAGCCCCTCCACCTGCGCGTCGGGCAGCTGCTCGCGCACGCGCGCCGCGGCCTCCTCGGCGCGGCCCGGCGTCGCGCGAGCCGATGACCACCGGCCGGCCCGCGGCCGCCAGGCGCAGCGCCAGGCCGAAGCCCAGCGCGCCCGTGCCGCCGACGATCGGGATGGTGTCCTGGTCGCTCACGGGCGCCGACACTACCGACGCCGCTCCGGGGCGGGATAGGGTCTGGCCCCATGAGGCTCAGGGAAGGATTGCGCTCGTCACCGGCGGCACCGGTGGCATCGGCTCGGCCACCTGCGCGCGCCTGGCGGCCGAGGGCGCCCGGGTGGCGGTGGCCGACCTCGACCTGGACCGCGCGCGGGACGCTGGCCGGCGGAGCTGGACGGCGTGGGCGTGGAGCTGGACGTGCGCTCCACCGACTCCGTGCGCGCGGCGGTGGCCGCGGCCGAGGCCGAGCTGGGGCCGATGGACGTGCTGGTGAACAACGCCGGCATCGCCGAGGACGACTTCTTCACGAAGACCGACCCGGCGCATGTGGGACCGCGTGATCGCGGTGAACCTCCGCGGCGTGCTGGCCGTGACCCACGCCGTGCTGCCCGGCATGCACGAGCGCGGCGGCGGGCAGCATCGTGAACGTGGCCTCCGAGGCCGGCCGCGTGGGCTCGCAGCTGTCCACCGTCTACTCGGCCACCAAGGCCGGCGTGATCGGCTTCACCAAGGCGCTGGCCAAGGAGTCGGCGCGCTACGGGGTGCGCGTGAACGCCGTGGCTCCCGGCCCGATCGAGACGCCCATGCTGCGGGCGGCCCCCGACGCGCTCGGCGAGCTGGGCGAGCGCTTCGTGCGGGGGATGGTGGCCTCCACGGCCATGCGCCGGCCCGGGCGGCCCGAGGAGGTGGCCGCGGCGATCGCCTTCCTGGCGGGCGACGACGCTTCGTTCGTGACCGGTGAGACGATCGGCGTGAGCGGCGGCCTGGGCATGATGTAGGCGTGGACCCCGTCCGCATCCGCGAGGTGGGTCCTCGCGACGGCTTCCAGAACGAGCCCGAGGTGATCCCCACGCCGACAAGGTGCGGCTGGTCGAGATGCTGGCCCGCACCGGGCTGCAGGCGCCTGGAGGTCACGAGCTTCGTGCGCGCCGACGTGATCCCGCAGCTGGCCGACGGCGCCGGAGGTGCTCCGCACGCGCGGACATCCCCGACGACGTGGCGGTGTCGGTGCTGATCCCCAACGAGCGCGGGCTGGACAACGCGCTGGAGCTGCGCGACCGCTTCCAGGAGGTCAACGTGTTCCTGTCGGCCTCCGAGACGCACAACCGCAAGAACGTGAACCGCTCGGTCGAGGAGTCGCTGGCCGGGCTCGAGTCGGTGGTCGCGCGGGCGCGGGGGGAGGGGCTGCGCTGCGAGGGCGTGATCTCGGTGGCGTTCGGCTGCCCCTACGAGGGCGAGGTGCCCGTGGAGCGCGTGTTCGCAATCGCCGAGCGGCTGGTTGCGGCCGGCTGCGAGGAGATCGCCTTCGGCGACACCACGGGCATGGCCAACCCCGCGCAGGTGCGCGACGTTCTTCGGAGCGGCCTTCGAGCGGCTTGACGGCGCCGAGCTCACCGCCCACTTCCACAACACCCGCGGCCAGGGCCTGGCCAACGCGCTGGCGGCGCTGGAGGCCGGGGTGCGCTCGTTCGAGTCGCTCGTTCGGCGAGCTCGGGCGGCTGCCCGGTGCCGGCCGGGGCCACCGGCAACGTGGCCAGCGAGGACCTGGTCTCGATGCTGCACGAGATGGGGCACGACACGGGAGTTGACCTGGAGAAGCTGCTGGAATGCGCGCGCGGAGGCGCAGGAGGTGCTCGGCCGGCCGCTGGGCAGCCACCTGCTCACCGCCGGGCCGGTGGACTGGGACGGGGCGCCTGAGGGCTAGCGCCCGGCGAACTCCGGCTGGCGCTTCTCGAAGAACGCCTTGGCGCCCTCGGCGAAGTCCTCAGTTCCGGCCAGGGTTTCCTGGGCCTGGACCTCCTGCTCGAGAGTGACGGCCAGAGCAGGCTTGGCGGCGGCGTCCATCACCCGCTTGGCCAGGCCGACGGCGCGGGGCGCGGCGGCCAGCAGCTCGTTGGTGAGGCCCTCCACGCACGCGTCCAGCTCATCGGCGGGGGCGATCCGGTTGGCGAAGCCGATCCGGTGCGCCTCCCGGCCGTCGATCACCTTGCCGGTCATGATCAGCTCCTTGGCGTTGCCCAGGCCGACGATGGCCGGCAGCCGCGAGCAGCCGCCCACGTCTGGCAGCAGCCCAACGCGCACCTCCATGATCCCGGCCATCGCGTCGTTGGCCATCACGCGGAAGTCAGCCGCCAGCGCCAGCTCGAACGCCCCGCCCAGGCACGCCCCGTGGATCTGGCAGATCGTGGGCTTGGGCATCTCCTCGAGCAGATTCCACCACTGCAGGATCGGGCGGCGGAACTCGCGTAGCCGCGAGGCGTCCTGGGACAGCTCGCGGAGGTCGTTGAGGTCCATGCCCGAGGAGAACATGGCGCCGTCGCCCTTCACGACCACGCAGCGGACATCCGAGTCCCCGGCGGCGGCCTCGAGCGCGTGCCCCAGGTCTGTGATCAGCTCGGCGTTGAAGGCGTTGCGCTTCTCCGCACGGCTGAGGGTTAGATGGCGGACCGCCCCGCGATCCTCTGCTGCGACCAGTGACATATAGGCTCCCGGCGCTCGAGTGTCGAAGACTGGGAGACCGTAGTGGAGATCAAGAAGGTGGGAGTGCTGGGCGCGGGCCTGATGGGCCACGGAATCGCCCAGGTGGCCGCGCAGGCGGGCTATGACGTCGTGCTTCGCGAGGTCGACCAGGACGTGCTCGACAAGGGCCTGGGCAAGATCGAGAAGCAACTGGCGCGCGCGGTGGAGAAGGGGCGCATGGAGCAGTCCGAGGCAGATGAGGTACGCGGCCGCATCCAGGGCACCACCGATTACGCCGACCTCGCCGACCGCGACCTGGTGATCGAGGCGATCACGGAGGACCTCGACACCAAGCTCGAGATGTGGAAGGAGGTGGACGGCGTGGTCAAGGACGACGCGATCTTCGCCACCAACACCTCATCGCTCCCGGTGATCGACCAGGCCGCCGCCACCGGCCGTCCCGAGCGCTTCCTGGGCCTTCACTACTTCAATCCCGCCCAGGTGATGAAGCTCGTGGAGGTTGTGCGCGCGGTGACCACCTCCGACGAGGCCTTCGACGCCGGGGTGAAGTTCGCCGAAAGCCAGAAGAAGCTGGCGGTGCAGACCAAGGACAAGGCCGGCTTCATCGTGAACCGGCTGCTCGTGCCCTACATGCTCGACGCCATCCGGGCCTACGAGGAGGGCGTGGGCTCGATCCCGGAGATCGACGACGCGATGAAGGCGGGGGCGGGGCACCCCATGGGGCCGCTCACGCTGGCCGACTTCGTGGGCCTCGACACGATGGGCTCCATCTGCGACGTGATGTTCGACGAGTTCCGCGAGCGCCGTTTCGCCAAGCCGCCGACGCTGCGCAAGATGCTCGCGGCCGGCTGGTATGGCAAGAAGTCGGGCAAGGGCTTCTACGACTACTCGGGCGAGGAGCCGGTGGCGAACACCCAGCTGTAGAGGGGCTCGATAACAGGACTCGCAGGAACGGCGGCGAAACCGCCGCTATGCCCATTCAGCTGCGTCCAGACCCCGCCCGGGCGGTCGTACTCGCCGCCGGCGCGGTCGCGCTCACACTCCTGGTGTTCCTGGTCGGCTTCCGCTTCGAGGGAGAGTGGGGCAACGGGGTCCATCTCGTCTACTCCCTCGCTGCCGCCGCCCTGGTGTTGGCGCTCGCGATGGGTGTGGAGCGGGGCGAGGACCGAATGCCCATTTGGCACTCCGTGCTGTTCGTCACCGCCTTCCTGCTGGTGTTGGAGACGCTGTCGTACCTCTCCGAGGTGCTCGGCTCCGACGACAGCCTTTCGTCGTCGGGCACGATCGTGTGGGTCGGCCTGATCATGTTCGCCCTGGCGGCATTCTTCGCGCTGCGCTTCGGGTCGGGGATCGCCGCGCTGTTCGCGGCGGTCACGGCTGTTGCGGTCGTGCTGGCGTTCGTGGACTGGGTGTTCTCGCCGGAGGAGGTGGGCACCTTCCGCGCGGTTTTGCTGGTGGCGGTGGTGGCGCTGGGGGCAAGGGCCGCGATGATCCGCGAGGGGCGCCCGCACCAGGCGAACGGCCTGGTCGTGGCTGCCGGCCTTGCTCTACTGGCCATCCCGGCCACCTTCGCCGTCGAGGCGCTTCAGGCGGCTCTCGGAGGATTCCTCGGGGGAGGGTCCGAACCCTTCGTCCCGCCGGGCCTGGGGTGGGAGATCGCGATGCTCATGGGCGGCGCTGCATTGATCGCCTGGACCTGGCTGGGCGGCGCCAGCGGCCCCGCCTACCTCGGCACCGTCGTGCTCGTCTCCTTCCTGATCTTCACCGGTCTGCCCGGCGATGACGGCCCGTCGCTGGTGGGCTGGCCGATCGTGCTGGCCGTGGCCGCTGCGGTGCTGCTGGCCATGGCCCTGCGCCCCGCGGGCGGGGCTCAGACGCGCAGCCGTAGCCCCGCCCGTTCTGATGGCGGTGCGGCCGTAGACTGCGCTCGCCCATGAGCGATCTCAAGCAAGCACTCGAACGCGCGCGCGAAGGCGGACCCGCCCAACACCACGAGAAGGCCGAGCAACAGGGCAAGCTCCCGGTGCGCGAGCGCGTGACCAGGCTTGTGGACGAGGGGTCATTCGTGGAGGACGGCCTGCTCGCCAACTGGGAGCAGGAGGGCTTTGGGGCCGACGGCGTGGTCACGGGCATGGCCTCGGTGGCCGGCCGGCCGGTGGCGCTCATGGCCAACGACCCCACGGTGAAGGCCGGGTCATGGGGTCCCAGGACCGTGGAGAAGATCATCCGCATCCAGGAGCAGGCCCTGCAGCACCACGTGCCGATGATCTACCTGGTGGACTCCGCCGGGGCGCGGATCACCGAGCAGGTGCAGATGTTCCCCGGCCGCCGCCATGCCGGGCGGATCTTCTACACCGAGGTGAAGCTCTCAGGCGTGGTCCCCCAGGTGTGCGTGCTCTTCGGCCCCAGCGCCGCCGGCGGCGCCTACATCCCCGCATTCTGCGACGTGGTGATCATGCGCGACGGCAACGCGTCGATGTACCTTGGCTCGCCGCGAATGGCCGAGATGGTGATCGGCGAGAAGGTGTCGCTCGAGGAGATGGGCGGCGCGCGGATGCACACGAGCGTCTCCGGCGTCGGTCATTTCCTCGTGAAGTCCGACGAGGAGGGTGTGGACCTGGCCAAGCGCTACCTGTCGTACTTCCCGCGCGATTGGCGCGAGGCCCCGCCGCCGGCGCCGCCCGCCGAGCCGGGCTCTCAAGCCGCCATCCGCGACCTGATCCCCGCCGACGAGAACAAGCCGTTCGACATCCTCGGCCTGATCGACTCACTGGTGGACGAGGGCTCGTTCCTCGAGGTCCACAAGCGGTGGGCAAAGGAGCTCGTGGTGGGCTACGCCCGCCTCGACGGCCGCGTGGTGGGAATCGTGGCCAACCAGCCCAAGCAGAAGGGGGGAGTGTTGTTCGTGGACTCCTCCGACAAGGCCGCACGCTTCATCTGGACCTGCAACGCCTTCAACGTGCCGCTGCTGTTCCTGGCCGACGTGCCGGGCTTCATGATCGGCACCGCCGTGGAGCGCCAGGGGATCATCCGCGCCGGGGCCAAGATGGTCTCAGCGGTGTGCGAGGCCACCGTGCCCAAGATCTCCGTGATCGTGCGCAAGGCCTACGGCGCCGGCCTCTATGCGATGGCGGGCCCGGCGTACGAGCCCGACGCCTGCATCGCGCTGCCGAGCGCCAAGATCGCCGTCATGGGCCCCCAGGCGGCGATCAACGCCGTCTTCTACAACCAGGTGCAGGCGATCGAGGACGAGGACGAGCGCGCCGCCTTCGTCGAGAAGCTGCGGGAGGAGTACAGGGAGGAGATCGACGTGCTTCACCTGGCGTCCGAGCTGGTGATCGACGCCGTGGTGCAGCCGGAGGACCTGCGCTCCGAGCTGGTGCGGCGATTTGCGCTTTACGACGGGCGTGAGCGCAGCTGGCCGGCCAAGCACAACGCGGTCACGCCGGTCTAGCTTCTCCTCCGCTTCCTAGGCTCCGGCGGCTTCAACTTCGCGGTCGTGCTCCGGTGGCGCCAGCGTGGGGGCCACCTCGGCATCCAGCCGCTCGACCAGGTCGCGGCAGAACGCCCGCATCCGCTCCAGCCCCTCGGCGCTCACCTCGTGGCCGTCGCACGAGACGGTGATGGCGGGGAGCTTCTTCGACCGGGCCGCCGACGCGTCGGTGCGCCCACGGATGACGACCGGGCGGGCGTCGTAGGCGTTGCCTTCGCCGTCGTCCTCGGCGATCTCCTCGCAGATCCGCAGCAGCTGGGGGTGCGCCCGGCGGCTCAGCAGCGGGCCCTCGCGGCGCGCGAAGCGAATCGGGCCCGAGCCCACACCGTCCACGTTGATCACCGCGGTGCGCCCGCGGTCAAGCTCCTCGCGATGCCGGCGCAGCCACGCCTTCATCCCGATTGCGAACGGCGTCTGGCTCCCCGTGAGCAGCACCCACACGTCGAAGCTACGCAGCTCTCCGCCCAGGTCCTCGGCGAGTGCGAGCACGGTGGCCACTCCCGCGGCGTTGTCCACGGCGCCGCTGTCCGCATCGGAGAGCTCGAGGTCGGCGAAGGCGGGCACGAGCAGGATCAGGAGCACGGTGGGGACGAACTGGGCCGCCGTGAGCCCGTTGCCCTCGAGCCCCAGGACGCGCAGGCAGCAGCACACCAGCAGCGCGCCGATCGCGCCCAGCAGCACCGCCCAGGGTGAGCGCAGCGCGCGGAGGGCGAGCCTGAAGGCGGGAGCGTCACGGCCCGTGTCGTAGTGCGCCGCGAGGATGAGGGTGCCGGCCCGGCCGCCGTCCTCGGGGGAGAACACGTTCTGGGAGGCGCGTCGTCCGGTGAGCCGGCGCGTGACCGCTAGCAGGCCCGTCAGGTCGAGGAGCGCGAGGATTCCAGCCGCCAGCACCAGCGCGGCCCCGATGACGGGGGTGGAGACGGCCACCACGCTTCCCACGATCGCCAGCAGCGCGTGGAAGGTGTGCACAAGCCCGAAGCGCGGGCGCACCTCGAACGCCTCGACGTCGGCCCGCCTGCCCAGATCGCGCAGCCGATCGCGCAGGTGCCCGGCGGCCCGGCGCTCGGCGTCAGTGCCCGCCGTGCGGCCGGCGTGGGCCGTGATGGCGTCGGTTTCGCGCGTGGGGTCCATCGCCCCGGGAGGTTAGAGTGGCGCGACCGCAGTCACCCGAGTACACGAGAGGACGGTCTTGGACACTTCCAGAATCAGTTTCGGAGAGATGGTTGCCGGGGTCAGCGCAGTGGCCCTGCTCGTCTTCATGTTCCTGCCCTGGTACGGGATCAGCACGGATGTGCCGGGCTTCGAGGCCAGCGTGAACGCGAATGCGTGGGAGGCCTTCGGCTTCATCGACATCCTGCTGTTCCTGGTCATCCTCGTGACGGCGGGCCTGGTGGCGGCCCGTGCGATGGGCAGCGTCCCGGCCGGGCTGCCGGCTCCTCCCGGGCTGATCATCGCGGCCGCCGGGGCGATCGCGCTGCTGCTGATCCTCATCCGGATCCTCAGCATCCCCGGGCCGGACGTGGACGTCGAAGGAGTGGATCTCGGCCGCAAGATCGGAGTCTTCCTCGGCCTCATCGCAGCCGGCGGGATCACCTTTGGCGGCTACACGGCGATGAACGAGCATCCGACGGGACACACCGGCGCGCCCGCGGCAGGACCCGGGCCGGGAGCGGGCGGTCCGGGCCCCGCGGCCTAGCTGCTTCCGAACGCGGCCACCAGTTCCTGAACCACCGCTCGCCCGGCCTCGGGCGAGCGGATGGTCAGCACCAGCGCGCTGTCGCTCTCGCCGAGGTCGAAGTCGAGGAAGGGGCAGCACTCCTTCTCCGCCCGCATCAGCTCTTCCACGCGCGCGCGGATCTGGGCTCCTGGCTGAAGGCGCAGGACGGCGCCGTCATCGGTGCTCGTGCTCGACAACAGCGCGTCGTGGCCGACGGCGCTGATCTCCGCCAGCCGCACCGACATCTCCGGGCCGGTCAGGCTGCAGGCAATTGGTGGTTCAGTGGCCATCTCGATTGCAGTGCGGCGGGTGGGACTCGAACCCACAAGGCGTCTCCGCCAACGGTGTTTGAGACCGTCTCGTTTACCAGTTTCGACACCGCCGCAGACTGGGGCAGATGTTAGGCCCGCGGGGGACGTCAGTGAGCTCTACGCGCCGGCGGGCTGCGGATCGCCGCGGTGACCGCCGTCGTGGGGCCGGCCGTGCTCGTCCACGGGGCGCTCCACCTCGACGTTCCACTTCTGCGAGAAGCCGCGCATGGCGAACGCCAGCAGGAGCAACTGCACGGGCACGATGATCAGGGTGAGCAGCCCGAGGATGCTCGGCTCGAGCGTGGGGTCGGCGAAGCCGGCCTTGTCGCGCGCGAACCACGCGGGACCCGAAACGGCGGCCACCACGGCGAGCAGAACAGCCAGCGCCGCCGCCACAGGCAGAACACCGCGGTTCCAGCGCACCACGTAGACCGCCATCAGCACGTAGACGGCGATGTAGAAGAAGGCCACGATCTGAGCGCCCTGGAGCTGCGACCAGCCACCCAGCGTCACGATCAGAACCAGGCCGGCGCTCACGAGCAGCAGAAGGAACACGATGCCCTTCGTGGCCTTGGACTCAGCCTTGTCCCGGTTGGGGTGATCGATGATCACGTCGGCCATGCGGGCGCGAGTCTAATCGCTGGAGCGGCATCGTGCAGCAGTGCGTGGAAGTGCGGGCGGAGGGACTCGAACCCACACGCTCTTTCGAGCACCGGGACCTAAACCCGGCCTGTCTTCCAATTCCAGCACGCCCGCTGGGTCGTCTGAGCGGGGGACCGAGGAATCGAACCTCGAGTTATGGCTTTGGAGGCCATCGTGTTCGCCGTTACACCAGTCCCCCTGGCGCGGGCAAGACTAGCGTTGGCTAGGGGCAGTCCGTCCTCAGCGAATGCGAACATGTGTTCGTTGTGAGACGGTCTGACCGAGAGTTTGCCGCCGTAAAGAAGCTCCAACGCGAAGGGCTGTCCGGCTACGAAATCTCCCGGCAAACGGGCATCCCGCGCGCCACCATTCAGAGCTGGCGCATGGTGAGATACCGGCAACGGCGTTGGCAGCCGCCCGACCCTGACTGGAGGCCGTGCGACGCCGAGAAGTACGGCTACCTACTCGGCGTGTATCTCGGGGATGGCCACATTGTTCGGGCCGGCCGGTCGGCCTTCATAAGGATCACACTCGACGCCCGATATCCGGGGATCATCCAAGAGGTCTCCACTGCGCTTGACTGTGTCTTCGCCCCGGCGCTTACTCGAAGCTGGCAGCAGCGCCACGGGGGCGAGTTGAACCGGTGCTGGAACCTTCAGCTGTCCTCACCAACGCTGCCGATTGCCTTCCCTCAGCACGGCCCTGGGCGGAAGCACCTCCGACCCATTGAGCTTGCAACCTGGCAGGCCGACCTGTGCCAGACCTACCCGCGGGCGCTCCTGCGCGGGCTCATCCACTCGGACGGCGCGCGTTGCATTAACCGGTTCAATGTTGCCCTGCCAAGCGGTCGCACAGGTAGCTACGAGTACCCGCGCTACTTCTTCTCGAATTTGTCCGCCGACATCCGACGCATCTTCTGCGACCACTGCGAACTGCTCGGCATCCGTTGGACTCAGTCCAACCCACGCAACATCTCTGTCTCGCATCGAGACAGCGTCGCCATCCTCGACGGCTTCGTGGGGCCCAAGCGGTGACGCCTGGGCCCCGCGCCGGCCCTATAGCTTCGCGTTGATGTCCTTGATCGTGGCGTCGAAGGTGGTGCTGAACTTGCTCGACGCCTGCCCGATCGCGGCCGCTGCCTCTCGGACCTTGTTCTGGTCGCCGCCGCCGAGGCCCTCGATGTTCTCCTCGAGCACCTTCTTGTAGTCCTCCAGCTGGGACACGAGCTTGTCGTGCTCGGCGGTCACCTGTTCGGGCGGCTCTATCTCGGCGAGCTTGGTGATGAGGTCGTCCACCAGGGGGATCAGGCCCTCCAGCTTCTTCTGGAAGTCCTTCGGGCCCTCGGGGTTGGCGAGATCGAGCTTCTGGGACTCCGCTGCGAACTCGGTCTGGGCGTCGTTGACCTGGGTGAGGTAGTCGTTCCTGCTGAGAGCGTCGCCACCGTCACCATCGGACTGCTCGGTCTTGTCGCCCGCGCCGGCGCTGGACGTCTCGTCGTCGTCGCCTCCGCAGGCCACCAGGCCGAGCGACACCACGAGTACCGCGAGCAGTGCGGCGAGCCTGCGGGCGGCGGCGCGGCCGAGTGGGGTTTCGCTGTCTCGTTTTGCCTGCTGCGTGGTGGTGTCCATTCGCCGGTGCCTCTCTGAGGTCGAAGTCGAAGTGCTGCGGCGCGGAAACATAGTTCTCGGCACGGATCGCCGCAGTGCGCGGATAGAGTCGGCCGCTCCCCGAGGGAGGAGACCGATGCCGAACATCGAGAGCGTGACGGGCCCGATCGACGCTGGCGAACTGGGTCCCACGCTGATCCACGAGCACTACCGCACCCGCGACGACGCCAACGCGCTGCAGTGGCCCCACCTATACGACGAGGACGCGCTCCATTCGGTCGCGGTCGAGGCCGCCAAGGGCGCGCTCGATCGCGGGATCAAGACGATCGGCGAGCCCACGGCGATGTTTCTCGGGCGGGACATCCGCTTCATCGAGCGGGTCGCGAGGGAGACCGGCCTGCAGACCGTCGCGTGCACCGGGATCTACACCTACGACCACCTGCCGCTGTTCTGGCAGAGCCGCTCGGCCGACGTGATGGCCGCCGCCTTCGTACACGACTTCGAACACGGCATCCAGGGCACGGACATCAAGCCGGGCTTCCTCAAGTGCGCGGCCGACGAGCCGGGCGTGACCGACAACGTGGAGAAGGTGCACCGCGCCTGTGCGCGCGCGAGCCATCAGACCGGGGCGCCGATCATGGCCCACTCCCGGCCGGCGTCCAACACGGGTCCCCGCCAGGTGGAGATCCTGCTCGAGGAGGGCGTGCCCCCGGAGAAGATCCAGATCGCCCACACCGGGGACACCGACGACCTCGACTACATCGAGCGCCTGCTGGAGACCGGCGTGTGGATCGGCCTCGACCGCTTCGGGATCGAGATGTACCTGCCGATGGAGCGCCGGCTGCCCACGGCCCTGGCGCTGCTCGAGCGCGGCTATGCGGACCGGATGTTCCTGTCAGCCGACTCCTGTGCGCTCGATCGACTGGTTCCCCGAGGAGACGATCGAGGTGCTGATGAAGGAGGGCGCCGTGAAGGACTGGACGATCACGCTGGTGCCCGACCAGGTGCTGCCGGCGCTGCGCGAGGGCGGGATGACCGCTGAGCAGGAGAAGACGATGATGGAGGAGAACCCGAAGGCGCTGGTTGACGGCCTAGCGCGAGCTAGGATCTGGCACACGCGGGCGTGGTGTAAAGGCTGCACAAGAGCCTTCCAAGCTCAAAGTACGAGTTCGATTCTCGTCGCCCGCTCTTTCTTCTGCGCAGTTCGCGCACACGACCCATGGTGGTGGTGAGCCGCGGGTGTCGGCGGACCTTCGCGCCCTCACGCCGTAGCTGCCTAGCCGTCCCGTGCGAGCTCCTCCCAGAACGCGATCGTTTCGCGCTCGATCCGGATGCCGAGCTCGAGCGCCGTGCGGGGGCCGGGCGGCACGTCCTCGGACATGCCGTCGCGGATCGTCTCGTACTCGGCGAGCCGCGCCTTGTTCGCTGCGATCTGGGCCGCGGCGAGCTGCGCAGGATCAGCGCCGAAGAACAGCTTGAGTGTCGCCGGTTCGCGCAGCTCGGCGAGCGCACCCGTGGGCTCCGAGCGCCACTCGTCGAACGCCTTCGTTCCCTTGGCGGTGATCGAGTAGAGCTTGCGCCGGCGTCCCGTCTCCTCGCGCGTCTCGGTTAGGAAGCCGCCCTTGGCCAGGCGCTCGGGCTCGGTGTAGAGCTGCGCGTGCTGGAGCGTCCAGAAGTACCCGACCGAGCCCGCGACGAGCTGCTTCAGGCGATAGGGCGTGGACTCGCCGGCCCACTGGAGCAGCCCAAGGACGATGTACGACGTGGGTGTGAGTCTTACCTCTTGCACGGGTCCAACCTAGACGGTACATTATGGACTATGGTGACGACGGAAGCTTCCACACGCATTGACCATCGGCTCGGGTTCACGAGCCAGGACGAGGAGACCTCGGTCGATCGGCTGCCGCTGACCGGCGAGCTGCCCGAATGGCTGACCGGCTCGCTCGTGCGTGTCACGCCGGCGCTGCTGGAGGTGGGGGGCCGCCGCTTGGCGCACTGGTTCGATGGCGTCGCGATGCTCAACCGCTTCGGCTTCGCGGATGGCAGGGTCTCCTATGGCAGTCGCTTCCTCGAGAGCCGCTCCTACCAGGACGCCAAGGATGGCGAGTGGCGCCACGGGGGCTTCGCCACCGACCCTTGCCGGTCGATCTTCAAGCGCGTCCAGCAGATCTTCTCGCCGGACTTCACGGACAACCCGAACGTGAACCTCGCGCGCATCGGCGAGCGCTACATCGCGATGACCGAGACGCCGATGCCGGTGGAGTTCGACGCTCGAGACGCTCGACACCATCGGTCACCTCGAGTACGCCGACAAGCTGAAGCCTCATGTCACCACCGCGCACCCCCACCACGACGTGGAGCGCAACGAGCTCGTGAACTACGCGGCCCGCTTCTCGCGCGTAAGCGAGTACGTGCTCTACGGGCTGCCCGCCAAGAGCTCCACACGCCGTGTGATCGCGCGCATGCCGGTGAAGGAGCCGGCGTACATGCACGCGTTCGGGATGAGCGAGCGCTACCTGATCCTCGCCGAGTATCCGCTGCGGGTGAATCCGCTCAAGCTGGCGTTCTCCGGCAAGCCGTTCATCGAGAACTACAGCTGGCGGGGCGACGAGCCCACCCGCTTTCGCGTCTTCGACCGCGCGACGGGCGAGCTGCGCGGCACCTATGACACGGACGCCTTCTTCAGCTTCCACCACGTGAATGCGTTCGAGCGCGGCGGCGAGCTCGTGATCGACCTGTGCGCGTACGACGACCCGAGCATCATCGACTCGCTCTACCTCGACGACGCCGGTCCGAAGGGCAAGCTGCCGCCGGTGGAGCTGCGGCGCTACACGCTGGACCTAGAGGGCGGAGCGGTGCGCTCGGAGCCGCTCGCGGACGGCTCTCTCGAGCTGCCGAGGATCGACTACGGGCGCCGCAACACGCGCGACTACTCGTACGGGTACTTCGTCGGCTCGGACGACAGCTGGGTCGACAGGCTCGTGAAGGTGGACGTGCGTGACGGCTCGCGCTCTGAGTGGCGTGCCGACGGCTGCTACCCCGGCGAGCCCGTCTTCGTGCGCGAGCCCGGCAAGGACGCCGAGGACAGCGGAGTCGTGCTCTCGGTTGTGCTCGACACGAACGCCGGGCGCTCGTTCCTCCTGGTGCTGGACGCCGGCTCGTTCGAGGAGATCGCACGCGCCGAGGCGCCTCACCACATCCCGTTCGGCTTCCACGGCCAGTACTTCCGATGAGCGACTTGCTCGCAGCTGACGCGGACCGGGGGCGGGTTACCGAGCGCCTCCGCATCGATAGCACCTAGAGGTGTCGGCGAACCCATACAAGGCGAACACATGTGCGCCTTCCAGTCGGACGGAACTTTGACGTAGACTCGGCCACGTACGGGGCGTGGCGCAGTCTGGTAGCGCACTCGGCTGGGGGCCGAGCGGTCGCTGGTTCAAATCCAGTCGCCCCGATTCACGAGCAGACCTGCAAGGCGGTCAGGTTCCGGGCGGACCGCCGAGGAAGGCGGCGGATACGAGCAGGTAGGCGGCCACGCACGTGACGAGGACCGCGAAGGCGCGTCCCAGGGCCTGCTGGGGCACGCGGGCGGCGAGGCTCGCCCCGGCGAGGGCGCCGATGACGCTGGCGGCCGTCAGCGTGGAGGTCAATCCGAGGTCGAGGCTGCGGCCGGCGATGAGGTGCACGGTGAGACCGAGGAGAGATGTGCCCGTGATGATCGCCAGCGAGGTTCCGACGGCGGTACGCATCGTGAACGCCAGTGCGATCGCCAGCGTCGGCACGATGAGAAAGCCCCCGCCGACCCCGAAGAACCCGGTCAGAAAGCCGATGGCCGCCCCCGCGACGAGGTCCCGCGGGAGGCGCAGCGGCGGGCATGCGCCACCGCCCTCCCAGGTGGCGCCCTCCTCCTCGTCCTCGTCGTCGCCACCGGCCCGGTGCCAGGTGGCCGCCGCGGCGGCCACCATGACGAGGGCGAAGGCGGCCAGCAGCGCGGAGCCGCTGACAGCGTTGCCGGCGAGGGTGCCGGCGACGATGCCGGGCACCGCGGCGGCGGTGAACGACCCCGCGTGGCGCCAGCACACGCGGCCCTTGCGTGCGTGGCCGAGCCCGCCGGCCACCGCGGCGGCGGTGACGACCACGAGGGAGGCGGTCGTGGCTTCGGATACACCCTGGCCCAGGACGTAGACGAGCACGGGCACGGCGAGCACGGAGCCGCCACCACCCAGCATCCCGATGGCGACCCCGATCGCCAGCCCGAACGGGATGGCGAGCAGCACGCTCAGGCCGCCGTCGAGCTCGGCGCGTCGATGGGCCAGCCCTCGCGCCGCCACAGCGGCACGCCGCCCTCGACCACGTGGATGACCTCGCGGGCGCCGTAGCGCTGGAGCAGGCTGGCGGCGACGGCCGACCGCTGACCCGAGCCGCAGATCACGGCGACCGGACGGCCGGCATCGATGCCGTCGGGCAGATCGCGGATGTCGTGGT
Source organism: uncultured Thermoleophilaceae bacterium (assembly GCA_963727395.1). Lineage (GTDB taxonomy): Bacteria > Actinomycetota > Thermoleophilia > Solirubrobacterales > Thermoleophilaceae > JAAYBF01. Next base: position 107,287 of record CAVSGC010000015.1, read on the forward strand.
AGGGCTCGTGGATCGAACCGGGGATGTATCCCGCGTCCCACTCGGACTGCTCGCGCACGTCGAGCACCTGCAGCTCGCCGCCCTCGCCCTGCCAGCGGTCGTGAAGCTCCGGAACGGTCAGCCGCGGAGTGGATTGCACGGGGCGCTTCTCCTCGCGCCAGGAGGTCATCCCGCCTGCGAGGTAGCCGGCAACGTCGGTGATGCCGACCGCCGCCGCGAGCGTGACGGCGTGACGAGCATCGTCGTCGTCGCGCCCCACGATCACGACCGGCTGCTCGGGGTCCGCGAGCCAGGCCAGCTTTGAGCCAAAGCCGGCGCGCAGCGCCGTGATGCAGACGGCGCCCGGCACGTGCGCCTCGTCGAACTGAAGCTCGGTGCGCACATCGATCACCACGGCGCCACCCCGCTGGTGTTGGTCCACCTGGCGGGGGGCGAGTGGATGCGCCTCGATGCTTTCGCGCAGAAGCGGCCCGCTGTTGAGTGCCACGATGTTCTCGAAATTGGGGGGCTGCGGGCCGAGCGAGGCTGTCGTCCTCTCCACGAACTCCTCCTCCTCGGTTAGCGCGAGCAGTTCCTGGTGGGCGCGCTCATAGCCGATCGTCGAGGAGACCTTCATGTCCATGCCGGGGCCGCCGCAGAGCGAGCCGCCGAGGTGGCCGGGCCAGACCTCGCACTGGTCGGGCAGGGCGAGCACCTTCTCCTGAAGCGAGTGGAAGATGCCCTGGGCGCCTTCCCGCTTGTCCACCGCGAGGTCCGGGCGGGCGATGTCGCCCACGAACAGGGTGTCGCCGGTCAGCACCGCCCAGGGCTCGGGCCCACGCCCGGTGTCGGTGAGGGTGAAGGCGGTGTGTTCGGGGCGGTGGCCCGGAGTGTGAACCGCCTGGACAACCACCGAGCCGAGCTCGAGCTCCCAGCCGCCGGTGAAGGCCTCATGCTCGTAGCCGGGCTGCGCTGCCTCGTGGATATGGATCGTTGCACCGGTGGCAGCAGCGAGACGGCCGTGGCCGGAGACGTGGTCGGCGTGGTTGTGCGTCTCCAGGATGTGCTCGATGCTGACCCCGAAGTAGCGCGCCAGGCGCAGGTACTCGTCGATATCGAGCTTGGGATCGACCACGGCCGCGACGCCGGCGTCCTCGTCCCCGATCAGGTAGCTGGCGCAGCCCAGGTCGTCATGGGTGATCTGGCGAAAGATCATCAGGCGTGCCCGAAGCGGACGTCGGGGAGAACGCGGTCCAGCGACCTGGGCAGCCACCACGCCCACTTGCCCATCAGCCGCAGGAGGACCGGCACCAGCAGCAGCCGGACAAGTGCGGCGTCGAGTAGGACGGCGATCCCGAGGATCACGCCCATCTCCTTGGGCGGCAGTGGGCCGCTGAGCGCGAATGTGAAGAAGACGGCCACCATCACCGCGGCGGCGGCGAAGACCACGCGGCCGGAGTGCGCCACGCCGCCGACCATCGCCTCCTTCGGGTCGCCGGTGCGATCCCAGTGCTCCTTGGCGGAGGAGAGCAGGAAGACCGAGTAGTCCATCGAGATGGCGAATACCATCGCAAAGAAGAAGACGGGCGCCCAGGCGTCGAGGAAGCCCTGCGACTCGAAGCCCAGCAGGCTCGAGAGGTTGCCCTCCTGGAAGATGAGCTGCGCGACACCGAAGGCGGCGGCGGTTGCGAGCAGGTTGGTGAGCACGGCTGCGGCGGCCAGCAGTGGAGCTTGCAGTGCCACCAGCAGCAGCAGGAACCCGAGTGCGAGCACCACCCCGATCACGAGCGGCGTCTTGGCCGACAGCGCGGCCTCGAGGTCGTGGTTCTCGGCCACGGCGCCGCCGACGAGCGCGCTCGGCGGGAGGTCGCGGCGCAGCCGGTCGACCGTCGCTCCGAGCGGCTTGCCGGAGGGGTCGCCCGTCGGAATGGCCTGCACCATGCTCCATCCGGCGGCGCCCGGCTGGGGCGGCACGACCTGCGCGATGCCTGCGTCGGCCTCGACCGTCGCGCTGACCCGCTGGATGTCGTCGCTGGGTGCCACGACCTGCATTGCTCCCGGAGCGCCTGTTCCGAACGCCTGCTGGACCTGGTTGTACCCGGTCCGCGAGGAGTCACCCTCGGGAACCACCTTGATCGACGGCATGCCGGTCTGGAGGTTGAGCACGGGGATGGCGAGCGCGGTCAGCACGATGACGGCCACGGCACCGTAGGCGACCGGCCGCCTCCACAGGCGCTCGGCCCAGGCGGCGAAGCGCGCGGAGCGGTGTTCGCCCGAGCGCGCCCAGGGCAGGGCGCCCTTATCGACTCGTGGGCCGAGCTTGGCCAGCACCGCCGGCAGCAACGTGAGCGTGGCCGCCAGGATGAAGATGACCGAGAGCATGATCCCAAGCGCCATCGACCGGAACGCGGGACTTGGGACGAGCATCACGGCGGTCAGCGAGATGAGCACGGTCACGCCGGAGAACAGCACGGCCTTGCCCGCGGTGTCCATCGTCTCGGCAACCGCGTCCTCGGCGGACAGCTCTGACCCGAAGAAGGCTGCGCGGAAGCGCATGACGATGAACAGCGCGTAGTCGATGCCGAGCGCCAGCGCGAACATCAGCGCGAAGTTCATCGCCCAGATCGAGATGTCCAGCAGCTGAGTGCCGATGTACAGCGAGCCGGCGGAGGCCACGAGGCCCAGGATGGTCAGCATCAGCGGCAGTCCGGCGGCCACCAGCGAGCCGAAGGCCAGCACCAGGATCACCATGGTCACCGGCCAGGAGATCACCTCGCTCTTGAGCATCGCGGAGCGGTTGGCCTCGTTGAAGTCCGACCACATCGCCGACGCACCCGTGAGCGAGACCTGCACCTCGTCCGTGCCCTTCAACTCAGCCTTGAGGTCATCGGCGGCTCGGACCATCTCGTTGGGGCTCTCGGCTGCGCCGGCCTGGATCACCGCGGTGTGACCGTCGCGCGATATCGACTGGCGGGGCCTGGGAGACACCACGCCGGCCACGCGCGGGTCGCGCTCGAGCGTGCGCTCGGCCGAAGCGATGGCCCGCTGGAACGCGGGGTCGGAAACCTTCCCGTCGGGCGAGTGCACCACCACCTGAAGGGCGCTGGACGACAGGCCCTGAAAGCTTCGGTCCACGAGATCGCGGGCCTTCACCGACTCCGATCCGGTGGCCTCCCAGCCGGCGCCCGACAGGGCGTGCTCGACCTTCGGGGCGAAGACGCCCAGGGCCACGGCCACCAGCACCCACGCCGTGGCGACGGTGCGGAAGTGGGTGGCGGTATAGCGGCCGAGCCGCCCGATGGGTCCGATGCTCATCAAGCCCCACGCCCGCTCAGGATGGTGTCGAGCTCGGCGAGCTGGTCGCGCAACCCCCCGCACACCTGCTCGCAGAGAGCGAACACCATCTCGTCGGCGATGGCATAGCGAACGCTCGTGCCCTCCTTGGTCCGGCTGACGATGCCGGCCTGATGCAGGACGCCGAGGTGCTTGGAGGCGTTCTGCTGGGAGACGTCCAGCGTCTCGGTGAGCTCTCGCACCGTGGCCGGACCGTCGCGCAGCCGGTCAAGGAGCCTGATGCGCATCGGCTCGCCAATGACGCGAAAGCGCTGCGCGATGAGCTCGACGAGTGGGTCGGGGAGGGGGTGAGGAAACTCCATGCGGGGGCTACTGTACCAGTGTATAGTTGTAAAGGCTTTCCGACCCTCCGCGGAGGGCTCTATTCACCAGCCGGCGCCGACCGATCTTGGGCGCCGAGAAGCCGCCGGTCGGGCTTATAGGGTGGATGGGACAGCGTGCCCCACCGCAGGCTCAAGCGCCAGATCACCGACCAGGCGGGCGACCTCGGCGATTACCTGCGTGAGGAGACAACGGGTGGTCAGTGGCTTCTCGTGGCCACCGGGCTCGCGCTCGTCTGGGCCAATCTCGCCGAGAGCACCTACCGTGACGTGTGGGATACCACGCTGGCGATCGGCCCGGGCTGGCTGCATCTCGACCTCGAGCTGGCCGACTGGGTGGCCGACGGGCTGCTGGCCGTCTTCTTCTTCGTAGCGGGGATGGAGGTCAAGCGCGAGCTGACCGTGGGCGAGCTCGCCGACCGCCGGGCAGCAGCGCTGCCGGTCGCCGCCGCCGCCGGAGGGATCTTGGTCCCCGCCCTGGCGGCGATCGCCGCCTCGGGCGGCGAGGCGGCGAGCGGTGGTGCGTGGGCGATCCCCGTCGCGACCGACATCGCCTTCGCGCTTGGCGTCCTCGCACTCGTCGGGTCGGGCCTGCCCTCCGGCGTGCGGGTGGTGCTGCTGTCGATGGCGGTGATAGACGACCTCGCTGCGATCGCGCTGATCGCCGTGCTCTTCACCGCAGGACTGCAGCCACTCTGGCTGCTGGCCGCCGTGGTTCCGTTCACGGCATTCTGGGCGCTTCTGCGCGGCCGTCGCGGGGCGGCCTGGTGCCTCTGGGCCCTTGCCGTGCTGGCGTGGATCTGCGTCCACGCCAGCGGCGTTCACGCGACCGCGGCGGGCATCGTCCTCGGGCTGCTCGTTCCCACCCGCCACCGGGACGGGGAGGCCACGACCCCTGGCGAGCGCTTCGAGCACCGGCTGCACCCGATCTCGGCGGCAATCATCGTGCCGATCTTTGCGCTCTCCGCTGCTGGCATCGCGCTGTCCGCCGCCGGCGGGGTGATCTCCGAGCCGATCGCCCTGGGGATCGTGGTAGGGCTGCTCGTGGGCAAACCGCTCGGAATTCTCGCCGGCGCTCGCCTCGTCGTGTGGCTGCGGCTGGGCTCGCTACCCCCCGAGGTTCGCTGGGGCGACCTACTGCCCGTAGCGATCCTCGGCGGTGTCGGCTACACGGTCAGCCTGCTGATCGCCCGGCTCGCGCTGTCGGACCTCGCGTCGCAGGAACAGGCCGCCGCCGCCGTTCTGATCGCCTCGACGATCGCTGCGATCGCCGCAGCGTGGCTCCTGCGCCGGCGCCCCACGACCGACGAACGGCGGGACGAAAGACGAGGTGAATGATCGAGGTCGTGGAGCTCTCGAAACAGCCGCCGCAAGGCCGGCGAGATCAGCGATCGAGGAGCCTTCCGAGCGCATCCGTGAGGCCTCGGCCTGTCCGCAGGATGTCGAATAGGTTGCTCACGGGAAGTCGCCCGACGGCCGCGCGCAGCAGCGACGCCTCGATCCCCGAGAGCAGACCTGCGCGTTCGGAGTCGTCGACCGCGCGCTCGAGGCCGCTGCGCACGGCCTTCTCCAGCTGGTCCTCCCCGAGGCGGCGCTCGGCTGCAAAGCGCTCGCGGGCCTCGGGCGACGCGAGCCCGAGGGCAAGATCTTCGCGTGTGACGCGAAGCCGGCAGGCCGCGCCGTCGAGCGCGGACAGAACCACCTGCTGGCCAACGGCCTCGAGCCCTTCGGGGCGCGTCAACTGTCGTGGCTCGCACGGGTCGGCCACCTCGAGCGGCCTGTAGGTGCCACCCCCGAGCGCCAGGTACGCGCCCACGAGGCCCAGCGCCACGGCGGCGGCGCCGACCACGGCGAGGCTCCCGCGCCCGCGGCTCACGCCCGCCCCCGGCGGACCCGCGCCGAAAGCGGGACGAGCACGAGCAGCGCGAGCCCCGCCCCGGCGAGGAACGAACGGCTGAAGGCCTGGGTCGCGGCGCGCTCGAGTTCATCCTGAAGACCGGTGCGCAGCCGGTCCAGCGGAGCCCGCTCCTCGGGTTCGACCTCCAGCCCCCGAAAGGCGGGGCTGAGCCGCGGCAGCCTGCCGTCAGCGGACTGCACCTGCTCGGCGAGGCGCTCACCGAGGGTCACCTTCAGGCCCGGGCTCAGGTGGGCGTCCAGCAGCAGCGCGCTGCCGGCGCGCTGAGCCGCCAGCTCCTGGTCGTCGAGATCGCGCGTGAAGATCGGCGTGAGCAGGGCGAGTCCGGCAACCACTCCCGCATGGCGGGCGGCGATCGTCCAGGCCGCGCGGGTCATCAGCGCGCCGGGATGGTCGAGGAGAACGATCTCGGTAAGGGCCGAGAGCGAGAGCCCGAGGCCCAGCCCGATCAGGACCTGAGGCGCAAGCGTCCAGCCCACATGCGCCCCGGGAAGCAATCCGAGCGCCGCGAGGCCCCCCGAGATCGCCACAGCGCCCACCGCCGCGCTCAGCCGCGGATCGCCCAAGCGGCGTCCCAGCGGCGCGGCGCCGAGCGCGACCAGCGGCATCACCGACACCACAGCCGCGGCCGCCGCCGGGGTGAGCCGCCACCCCTCGATCAACATGACCACCAGCAGAAACAGCGCGGCCGTGAGCGCGGCGGAGACCAGCGCGAGCGCTATCGCGGGGCCCGCCGGCGGAGCACGACCCACTGAGGCCTCGCGGTTGGCCGTTCGCCCCGCCCGTCGGCCAATGGGAACGAGTGCCAGCAGCGGCACCTGCGCGGCGAAGATGGCCTCCCAGGACAGCAGCTGGGTGAGCGCTCCACCCAGAGCCGGGCCCACGGACGCCCCGAAGATCCCCGCGCCTACCCACGCCACCGCGGCGCGCCGGTCGCCCAGCTCGCTACCGAGCAGCCCGAGCGCGGCGGCCACCACCGCGGCGCCACCCAGCGCCTGAACCGCGCGGGCCACCACGAGCACCGCGAGCCCCGGAGCCACGGCGCAGACGAGCGAGGCTCCCGCGAACACCATCAGTCCGAGGGTCCATGCCATGCGGACGCCCCTCCGTCTGACGAACGCGGCCGCGGGCACCGCTGCCAGCGCCAGCACCAGGTTGAAGGAAATCAGAACCAATGCGGCGTCGGCCACGCTCGCGTCGAAGGCGCGCACGAGGTCGGGCAGCGCGAGCGTGACGATCGAGGAGTCCGCCAGCACCACGGCCACGGCCGCGGCGGCGAGTCCCGCGCGCAAGTTGACAGCGCCCACGCCGCGATCGTGGCAGATGCCCCACCGATCGGCGGACCGCAACTATCGAGTCTCCGATGGGGTTAAGACGGTGCCGTCGAGTCCACCGGGGATTTGCGCTACGGAAAGGCTGGAAAATGGGAGCCAATGGCCAGGGGCTGCGGTCAACCGTCGTCATAGGGGGAGCGGTGGCTCTCGCGCTTGGGGCTGCAGGGGTCGGCTTCTCACAGTCGGGCGGCGGGAAGATCACCGCGGACTCCGGTCGCGACTCGCGGCTCGCGGCGACCAAGATCTCGCGCACGATCGCGGGGCCGAAAGCGATCAGGAGCTCGGCGTTCGCAGCCCGCCCGCCCTACGGCAGGGTGGCCGCGCGCTCGACCAAGAAGCTGGCCGGCTTTCCGCGCAGCGGCAAGTCCTACATGATCCTCTCCAACGGCGACGCTACGCGGGCCGACAACCCAAACAACAGCCCCTCGACCAGCGGGGTCGCCGGCGGGCCGGCGATCCGCGGCAACCGCGACGTCACGATCTTCCGCATGAACATCCAGGTGCCGAGGGGCCGTAACTGCCTTTCGTTCCGCTTTCGCTTCCTGACCGAGGAGTTCCCTGAGTTCGTGGGCACCGAGTTCAACGACGGGTTCATCGCCGAGCTCGACGAGACCACGTGGGACTCCCGCGCGGTCGGCAACCGCAAGATCGACGCGCCGCGCAACTTCGCGACCGATTCCGACGGCAACCTGATCACCGTGAACGGCGCCGGTGCCGCCAACACCACGGCCGCGCGCGCCAAGGGCACCACCTACGACGGCGCCACGCGCGTCCTGAGGGCCTCGACGCGAGTCACGCCCGGCGGGCATGTGCTGTATTTCTCCATCTTCGACCAGGGTGACCGGCAGTTCGATTCCTCGGTCTTCATCGACAGGCTGACCTTCGCCAGGCGCAGTAACTGCAAGAGCGGGGCTGTGCCCGACCAGCGTTAGGCCTGCCCCGCTACACCGAGCTCGCCCAGCAGGCGCTCGATCGCCGCGCGGTCTCGCTCGTTCTTGACCTCCTTCGCGGCCTGGTCGCCGATCGTCGCGGCCAGGTCGCGTACCGCTCGCCCGCGGCCGGCGGCCCCGCAGCGCTCGGACATACGCGAAAGGGACAGCAGTGCGCTCAGCACCTCGCCGATGACCCAGGCGTCGCCGGCGGCGTATCGGTTGATCTGCAGCAGTCCGTCGAGATGTTCCTCGAAGCTGCGCCGGCGAACGATGATCGTGACGTCCTGGCCGGGCACGCGCCGGACGCTGGGGAGCGGCGCACGGGTGGCCAGGGCGACGAGAATCGACCGGATGTAGCCGATGCACGTGACTGCCGTCGCGGGATCGTTGATCCCGGGCGAGACGGCTCTCAGCGCCGTGTCGGTGAGCTGGCGCAGCCCGAAGTCCACGTCCTGGTCGAGGTCACGCTCGCTGGAGATCACCACGGCGCGGAGCAGCTCGCGCCGGCACTGCTCGGCGGCTTCCGGCGGCCAGACCTCGGCCAGCGGCATCTCGCCGCTCGTGAAGTCCCCGGGACAGACCAGGATGGCGATCCGCTCGGCGCGCCCCCCGAGCTTCTCGGCCAGGTCATCGATGTCAACGCGCTGCACGTAGCCCGGCCGCTCCGGCATCAGCACGCCCGACGCGGTCGCGCGCCAGGAGGCGAGGAGCTCATCCCCCGCCTCGTCTTCCACGCCCTCTCCGTAGCCCTCGGGGTAGAGGCTCCCCGTGCGCGCGAGCGTGGCCCGTGCGATGTCGGCGGTCACGTGCGACACCTGGACCATCTGGGAGACGTGGTTGAGGAACACGATCAGAAGGACCGCGGCCCCGATGCCGAACAGCGTCGCCATAGTGACGCTCAGCCGAGGTACGAAGCCCGCGTCGCCGGTGGAGCCCACAGCCCGCAGCACCAGCAGCGAGTAGATGAACGTGCCCACATAGGTGCCGATCGTGATCTGCACGACGCGGTCCCCGAAGAAGCCGCGCAGGACGCGGGGGCTGAACTGGCTCGAGGCCAGCTGCAGGACGACCATCGTGATCGAGAAGGTCAGCCCCGCCACCGTGATCAACGATCCGGCGATCACCGACAGCACGGTCCGGGCAGCCGAGCCGTCGCCCTGGAAGATGACCTCGAGGCTCTCGAGGTCGAGATGCTCGTCGAGCTGTACGAGGCCGAGGCCCAGCGCGGTGAAAACCACGATGATGAGCCCGGGTATGAACCACAGGTTCTGTGAGAAGTCGCGCCACAGGCTTTTCACGCGTCTCAACACGCCCCCGATCATTCCACTCGACCGGCTCGCCCTTGGCGCGAGGGGGACGAGTTGACCCGCCCCCCAGGGGCTGCCGGCCGCGCCGCGTGGCTGATCGTCAAGTTGCGCTACCTGGTCGTCGCGTCCTGGATCCTGATCGCGCTGCTCGCGACGGTCAAGCTGCCGACGATCGGCGAGGCGCAGGGCGGCGCTCTGGGGGACCTGGTGCCCCGGGACGCCGAGGCCCTGAAGGTCGAGCTGCGCTCGTCGGAGCTATTCGACTTCCCCCTGCTCAGCCGGACGCTGGTCGTGCAGCGCGACCGAGAGGGGCTGACGGCCTCGGAGACCTCCCGCGCGGCGCGGCGGGCAGTGAACGTGAACCGGGGGCTCCTGCCGGGGCTGGAGCGGGTGGCGGGCGCGCTGGTGATCAGCAACGCCCTCGGCAAGCCGCCGTTCTCGCGCGAGTCCTCCACCACGGCGCTCACCTACCTGTTCTTCCTGCCCGAGGTCAGCCAGAGCGACCGCCGTATTCTCGCGAAGCGCTTCATCGACCGCTTCGTACAGCCCGGCTACGAGGGCTTCGTGGGATTCACCGGGACGATCGCGGCCAGGGACGCGCAGGCGCAGCAGATCGAGGACTCGCTGCCGCTGGTGGAGCTGGCCACGGTGCTCCTGGTTGCGCTCGTGGTGGGATTGCACTTCCGCTCGGTGGGAGCGCCGCTGGCCACGCTGTTCGCCGTCGCCCTGGCCTACCTGATCTCAATCCGCTCGATCGCGGTGATCGGTCGGGAGGCGGGG
>CAVSGC010000016.1:0-206678 GCA_963727395.1 uncultured Thermoleophilaceae bacterium
CGACGCGCGCGACCGCGAGCAGGCCGCCACCGACGAGCTCACGGGAGCTCGCCGCAGAGGCGTCGGGCTCGACGAGCTCCAGCAGGAGATCGATCGCGCACACCGCGAGCACGCGGCGCTGATCGCCGCCTACGTGGACGTGGATGATCTGAAGGGCCTCAACGACAGGGAGGGCCACCGTGCGGGCGACCAGCGGCTGCGGGAAGTGGCCGACGCGCTCAGGGGCCACATGCGCTCGTACGACCTGCTCGTGCGCCTCGGCGGCGATGAGTTTCTCTGCGTCCTGCCCGGTCTCACGCTGTCCCGGGCGAGGAAGCGATTCGAGGAGCTACACGACGAGCTCGGCGAGCGGAGCTCCATCAGCTTCGGGCTCAGTGAGCTCACCGAGGACGAATCGCCGCAGGAGCTGATCGACCGGGCCGACAGCGACCTCCTCGCCGCCCGCGCTCGCTAGCCGCGTTCAGGACCGCAGCTGCTGCTGGCGGTTGAGCACCATCTGCGCGACCAGCCGTGACACGAGCATGGCCACGTAGCCCAGGCCCATCACCTGCTCGACCATCACCACGCCGCGCGCAAAGGCCTTCACCGGCACCACGTCGCTCAGGCCGGTGCTGGTGAGCGTGGTGAAGCTGAGGAAGAGCAGCTCCATCCACGTGCGGGCGTCGCGGGGGTCGACCGCTGCTATGAAGCTGTTCGGCTCCACCGCCTGAACCACCTGGAAGGTGTACGCCCAGGCCCACGCGACAAGGGTGAAGGTGGCCCCGACCGCGAACAGCTCGTCGGTGGTGATCACGTGGTCGGCCAGCATGTAGCGCACGAGCGCCGAGGCGGCGTAGAAGTACAGGACGGCCTCCAGCGCGGACGAGTAGGGCAGCAGCTCGTCGTGCTCCCCCACCGCCTGGATGATCAGTAGCACCGTGGCGGGCAGGGCGAACAGCAGGCTCACCCACGTCAGGGTGGGGGTGGCCCGCACGGCCAGGACGGCCAGCCCCAGCACCACGATCCCGAACGCGCTGAAGATGGCGCGCCCGGCGTCACTGCCCTCCATGAACGGGTAGAGCAGCACGCCGCCGAGCTGGACGAAGAGCAGAATGGCCGAAGGGTTCCGGCGAACGGCTCGCAGCATTCGAGCAACGTAGCCCGCGCCCCGGCTGCTACCGCCTGATGGTGAGTGGTACTCCCCCGCGGATGCGTTTGGCCATCCACGTGATCGCGCCTGTGCTCAGACGGATACAGCCGTGGGAGGCCGCGGTGCCGAGTGCGCCCCACAGACCGTGGGTGCCGTGCAGGGCGATCTGGCCCGGGCCGCCTTCGAACTCCTGCAGGACCGACGAGCGCGCGCTGGTGGCCAGCGCGTACGGACCGCCGTGGGGAGCGGAGAGCGCCATGGCCTCCTCGATGAAGTAGCGGCCGCGCGGAGTGGGGGTGGCGGGTGTGCCGATCACGGCGCGAAACTGGTGTTTCACGCTGCCGTAGTCGTAGACGGTGACGCGTCGCGATGAGAGGTCGAGCGAGATGCGCCACCCGGTGGATGCGCGCCTGGTGTGTGCCGCGCGGATCCATCCCGTGTGGCCGTTGGGCCGTCCGGGAAGGCGGACACGCACCCAGCGAAAGCCGCTGCGGGTGGTCGATCGGCCGAGCACCGGGAGGACGGTGCGCACGCGCGTCAGCGGGCGGAGGGAATCGACCCAGTCCACCCGGCGTGCCTTCGCATGCGGCCGGGCGAGCGCCACGTGATCCTGGAGCAGGACCACCAGTGGCTGGCTCGCGGGCACGCGGGGCTTTGCGGCCTGGGCCGGGGCCGCGAGCACGCAGGCGACGGCCGCCGCGGGAAGTGCGACCGCCAGTGCCGCGATCCCCCGGCGAAAGCCGGGGGGTCGCGGGACGGCGGGTGAAGCGTGGGTCATCCGGTGAACCGTGAGGGACCACGGCGCGGCTGGACCACCTGGGCGGCGCATGCGCGGTAGCGCATGGTCAGTGTCCTGGCTCGTGTGGCGTCCTTGAACGTCACCCGTGCGCGGACCTTGTGCCGGCCGGCTGCGGCCTTCACGTAGACCTGGAAGGGCGCGCCGCTCCGGCTGGCGATGCGCTTGCCGTCCATGCTGAACACGACTCGCCTGATCATCTTGCCGCGAACCCTGGCTCGGAAGCCGTCGGTGCACGCTGCACGCGGCCGGGGCCGCACGGTGGCCGTGCCCCTTCGGGTCCTACGGGTAGTCCTGCGCCTGGCGGGGGCCGGGCTTCCGGGGGAGGTACCGCTGGTAGCGCCTGGAGTGCCGGGCGCGGGCGTCGGGATGCCACCGGTCGGCGTGGACCCGGTGCCGCACATGGAGCCGTCGAGGACATTGTTGTCCAGGGAGACCGTGCCGTTGCGATCGAGCACGCGGCCCATGACAGAGGCTCCGTTGTTCAGGGAGACATCCGTGAGCGCCAGGATGTTGCCCTGGAATGCCGTCCCGGTACCAAGCACCGCGGTGTCGACCTTCCAGTAGATGTTGCACGGGTTGGCCCCACCCGCCAGTGCCACGCTGCTGGCCGATGCGGTGGTCAGCTGTGTGCCGACCTTCACGACGAACTGCGCGTTGGAGTCACCCTGGGCATCGAATGTGACGGTGCCCGTGAGCTGGGCGTCGGAACTGAACGTGTACGCCCCCGCGAGGAGCGTCATGCCACCGAGGTCCTGCGTGGACAGGTCGCCGCCGATGTTGATCGGCTCTGCAGCAGCGACGTCGAACGCTGCTGTGAGGTCGCTCTGTGCCTGAGCCGCGACCCCGTCGTTGTTGTGCGTGGCGCCGTTCACAGTGGCGAACTGAAAGCCGGTGAGCGACGTGCCGGGGGAGACCCCGAGATCGCCGCCGAGCACCGACGGACCGGTGTTGGTGACCGCCTGGCCCCCTAGGACCACGAACGGGGCGGCTGTTCCGAGAAGCACCGGGGCGGCATGCGCAGCAGCCGGTATGGCCGCGAACGACAGTCCCACGGCAAGGGCGACACCGGCACGGCCGGCGCGCGTGAGGCGGATGGGGTTGGACATAAATGTCCTTCCATGTGGGCGAGCAGCCCCTACAACGGTCCCTCTCCAGTACCGATCTCTGATGCGAGCTAGTCGGTGTGGGGCGGGATTGCGGTAGCCCGGCGAACTCCGGTGGAGTCCCGTGGCTTTGCGAACTCGCCTCGCGACGAGGGTGCCTTAGTTAAAGATGATCTGCTCTGGTGTCCGGCATGTATCGGCCCGCGCGCTCCGCGCCTTGACCCCCCGTGACGCATGATGGACGCGCGAGCGCGGTGTTTCCCTAGCTGCTGACGGCGCGGAACCCGGCCACGAGCCGCTCCACGTCCTGCGGGGAGTGCGCCGCCGACAGCTGCGTGCGGATCCGAGCGGCGCCCCGCGGCACCACCGGGAACGAGAACGGAATCACGTAGATCCCCTCGCCCAGCAGCCGCTCGGCCACATCGACCGCCTTGCGGGCGTCGCCGTACATCACCGGCACGATCGGGTGTTCGCCGGGCAGGATCTCGAAGCCGCCTTCGGTCATCTGGGACCGGAACAGCGTGGTGTTCTCGCGCAGCCGCGAGCGCAGGTCCTCGCCCACATCGGTGTCGAGCAGGTCGAGCACGGCCACCGACGCCGCCACGATCGGCGGGGCGATCGTGTTGGAGAAGAGGTAGGGCCGTGAGCGCTGGCGCAGCAGCTCCACGATCTCGCGCCGGCCGCTGGTGTAGCCGCCGCTGGCGCCGCCGAGCGCCTTGCCGAGCGTGCCGGTGTAGATGTCCACGCGATCGGCCACGCCGAAGTGCTCCGGCGTGCCGCGGCCGGTCTCACCCACGAAGCCGACAGCATGAGAGTCGTCCACCATCACGAGCGCCCCGTGGCGGTCGGCCAGCTCGCAGATGAGGTCGAGCCGGGCCAGGTATCCGTCCATGGAGAACACGCCGTCCGTCGCGATCACCACCCGCCGCGCGCCCTCGGCCTCGCGCAGGCGGGCCTCCAGCTCATCCATGTCGTTGTTGGCGTAGCGCAACCGCTTGGCCTTGCACAGGCGGATGCCGTCGATGATCGACGCGTGGTTCAGGGCGTCTGAGACCACCGCGTCCTCGGGGCCCAGCAGCGTCTCGAACAGTCCACCGTTGGCGTCGAAGCACGACCCGTAGAGGATCGTGTCGTCGGTGCCGAGGAAGGTGGCGATCCGCTCCTCGAGCTGCTTGTGGATCTCCTGGGTGCCGCAGATGAACCGCACCGACGCCAGGCCGAAGCCCCAGCGCTCCAGGGCGTCGCGCGCGGCGGCGAGCACCTCGGGGTGGTCGGCGAGGCCGAGGTAGTTGTTGGCGCAGAAGTTCAGGAGCTCCACGCCGTCGCGCAGGCGCACCTGGGCCGATTGGGGCGAGGCGATCACCCGCTCGTCCTTGTACAACCCGTCCTCGCGTATCTCGTTCAGCTCGGCAGTGAGCTGGCCCGCCACCTCGGGGTCCATGGTCAGATCTCCCTCCAATCGAGCAGCACCTTGCCGGCGTGGCCGCCGGCTGCCGTGGCGAACGCCTCCTCGAAGTCGACGGCGGCGAAGCGATGGGTGATCACCGGCGTGATGTCCAGGCCGGACTGCAGCAGCACGGTCATCGCGTACCAGGTCTCGTACATCTCGCGGCCGTAGATGCCCTTGATCGTGAGCATGTTGAACACCACGAGGTTCCAGTCGATCGCGATCTCCTCGGAGGGGATGCCCAGCATCGCCACCCGCCCGCCGTGCGCCATGCTCGCGAGCATGTCGCGCAGCGCCACCGGCTGGCCGGACATCTCCAGGCCGATGTCGAAGCCCTCGGTCATCCCCAGCTCGGCCTGCACGCCGGTCGAGGTCCTGTGAGCGCACGTCCAGGGCACGCGTGACGCCCATCTTCTGAGCCAGCTCCAGGCGGTCAGGGTTCACGTCGGTGATCACCACGTGGCGCGCGCCGGCGTGGCGCACCACCGCCGCGGCCATCAGCCCGATCGGCCCGGCGCCCGTGATCAGCACGTCCTCGCCGAGCACCGGGAACGTGAGCGCCGTGTGCACGGCGTTGCCGAAGGGATCGAAGATGGCCGCCACCTCGGGGTCCACGTCGTGCGAGTGGTGCCACACGTTGGTCATGGGCAGCGCGATGTATTCCGCGAAGGCGCCCGGGTGGTCCACGCCCACGCCATGGGTGTCCGCGCAGAGGTGCCGGCGCCCGGCCATGCAGTTGCGGCAGCGCCCGCAGACGAGGTGCCCCTCGCCGCTCACGAAGTCGCCCGGCTTGAAGTCGCTCACGTTGGAGCCCACCTCGGCCACCTCCCCCGCGAACTCGTGCCCGACCACTAGGGGGGTGGGCACCGCCTCCTGCGCCCAGGCGTCCCAGGAGTGGATGTGCAGGTCGGTGCCGCAGATGCCGGTGCGGTGCACCCGGATCAGAACGTCGTTGATGCCCGCCTCTGGCTCGGGGACCTCCTGCATCCACAGGCCCGGCTCCGCGCGCGCCTTCACCAGCGCTTTCACAGGTGATGCACTCTAGGCGGGACGGTCGCCGATCTCCCCCTGCGTGGCCCAATCCTCGGGGCGCGCTCCACTACGACCGCGCGGCGGCCCCGCATCCCGCTCCTGCGCCTGCTCCGGTTCACGGGGCTCGGCTTCATCCGCTCGATCCGCTCCCAGCCGGCTGCGGCCGGCGGCCCAGCGGCACCACGCGCGCGCCGCGCGTCCAGTGCACCCGGGTGTCACCCACGCGGGTGGTGCGGTCGCGCGGGTCCGGCGTGGTGTGGCCGTGGAGCGCGTGACGCGGGCCGTGGCGCTCCACCCACTCCCGCAGGCCGGTGAACCCCGCGTGCGCCGGGTCGTCGGGCTCGTCGTTGATGCCGGCGGGCGGGCAGTGGCAGATCAGCACCTCGGCGGCGGGCAGCTGCGCGGCGAGCGCGCTCGCCTCCTCCTGGGTGTACTGGTGCGGGCCGTCGGAGTAGCGCACGCAGCCCTCGAAGCCGGCGAAGGTCCAGCCGCCCACCTCGGCCACGCGGAGGTGCATGTCCTGCACCCCCGCGCGCGCGAGGTCGTCGTCGGGGTCGTGGTTGCCGTGCACGCCCAGGCGCGGCACGTCCAGGTCGCGCAGCCCGAGCATCCAGTCGGAGGGCAGGTCGCCGAGCGTGACCACGGCGTCGGGCCTGTTGGCTGTCACCAGCTCGGCCGCCCCTACGGGCGGCGCCTCGTCTGCCACCACCAGCAGGCGCACTAGGCCCGGATCAGGTCGGCGCCGCGCTCGGCCACCATGACCGTGGGCGCGTTGGTGTTCCCGCCCGGGATCACCGGCATCACCGATGCGTCCACCACGCGCAGGCCCTCGATGCCGTGCACACGCAGCCGGCTGTCCACCACGGCGTCCTCGCCGTCGTCGCTCATCCTGCACGTGCCCACCGGGTGGTAGATCAGCATCAGCCGGCGGCGCAGGTCGGCCTCCAGGTCGGCGCGGTCGGTCACGCCCGCTCCGGGCTTCATCTCAGCGGTCACGATCTCGCGCAGCGGAGCCTGGGCCGCGATCTCTCGCGCCTGCTCCATGCCCGCCACCAGCGAGGCCACGTCGTCGGGCTCGGACAGCGTGTTGGTGATGATCCGCGGCTTGGAGGACGGGTCGGAGTCGCGCAGCCACACCTGCCCGCGCGCCTGCGGAGAGATCAGTACCGGGGCGATCACCATGGCGTGGTCGTCGTACTCCTCCGCGCCGTGGTCCTCGTAGTAGGCGGCGCCCATGTGGAACTGAACGTCGGCGGCCGGTAGGCCGGGGCGGGTGCGAACGAACGCCACCACCTCGGCCACGCTGGAGGTGAGCGGCCCTGTGCGGCGCAGCATCCACTCGGCCAGGTGCCTGGGCCTGTCGGCGCCGTAGAGCGTCTGCCTATCGCGCACCGAGAACAGCGCCGTCACGAACGGGTGGTCCTGCAGGTTGCGCCCGACTCCGGCCAGGTCGTGGCGGACCTCCACACCCGCGCTTCGCAGGTCGTCGGCGGGCCCGATGCCGCTGAGCAGCAACAGCTGGGGCGACTGGATCGCGCCCGCACTGAGGATCACCTCGCGCTCGGCGCGCACCAGCTCGTCGCGCCCGAACCGGCCGGCCAGCCGCACGCCCACCGCGCGCCGGCCCACCAGCTCCACCCGCCGGACCTGGGCGCCGGTGCGCACGTGGAGGTTCGGTCGCGTCAATGCCGGACGCAGATAGCCGTCGGCGGAGCTCCATCGCTTGCCGTCGCGCTGGGTGACCTGGAACATGGCGGCGCCGTCCTGCTCCGGCCCGTTGTAGTCGTGGCAGCGGAGGGATTCCGGCGGCCTCGCTGGCCTCGAGGAAGCGGTGGTTCATCGGCCGCGGGGAGCGTTGCTCGGACACGCGCAGCGGCCCGCCCGTGCCGTGGAACTCCGACGCTCCGCGCACGTTGTCCTCGGAGCGCAGGAAGTACGGAAGCACGTCGTTCCAGCCCCAGCCGGGCGCGCCCTGCGCCTCCCACAGGTCGTAGTCCAACGGCCGGCCGCGCACGTAGAGCATCGCGTTCATCGAGCTGGACCCGCCCAGGCTCTTGCCGCGCGGGATGTACAGCTCGCGGTTGTCCACGTGGGGCTCGGGCTCGGTGTAGAAGTCCCAGTCGAGCTTGGTGTGGAACTGGTTGGCGAACGCCGCCGGGATCTTGATGTTCAGGCTGCGGTCACGGCCGCCGGCCTCGACCAGGAGCACGCGCGTGGAGGGATCCTCCGACAGCCGGTTGGCCAGCACACAGCCCGCCGACCCGGCTCCCACCACGATGTAGTCGAAGCGCGGCTCCGCCATCCGCGAAGCATATGCACGGGCTTTACCCTGCCTTGCCGATGCCTTCCAAGGTGATAATCGTCGGCGCGGGGTTCGGTGGCATCGCGGCGGCGATCGAGCTGCAGCGGCACGGGATCACCGACATCACGATCCTCGAGCGCGCGCGCGAGCCCGGCGGCACGTGGTTTCACAACACCTACCCGGGCTCGGCGTGCGACGTGCCGAGCCACCTGTACTCGTTCTCCTACGCGCAGCGGCGCGACTGGTCGCGGCTGTGCTCGCCGCAGGAGGAGATCCTCGACTACCTCAACGGAGTGGCTCGCGACCACGGCGTGGACCGCCTGATCGCGGGGTCGAGCACAGTGACCACCTGCTCGTGGGACGACGATGCGCGCCGCTGGACCGTGACCACCGCTGAGGGAGCCAGCCACGAGGCCGACGCTCTCGTGCTCGCCACCGGCCAGCTCCACCAGCCCTCGTACCCGCGGATCGAGGGCGCCGAGCACTTCGCCGGGCACAGCTTTCACTCCGCGGCATGGGACCACCGCTACGACCTACATGGCAAGCGGGTGGCCGTGATCGGCACCGGCGCCAGCGCCGTGCAGTTCGTGCCGGAGGTGGCCGAGCGGGCCGAGCGGCTCACGGTGTTCCAGCGCACGGGAAACTGGTTCCTGCCGCGCAGGAACCGGGCCTACCCGCGTGCGCTCAAGGCGCTTGTCCAGCACGTGCCGGGGCTCCAGTCGGCGCGGCGGCTGTACATGTTCCTCTACTGCGAGCTGCTCACCCAGGCCATCCGCCGGCCACGGACGCTGGGCCGCCTGGCGGGCTTGCGCTCCGCCGCGTTCATGCGCATGCAGCTGCGCGACCGCGAGCTGCGGGACAAGGTGTGGCCGGACTACACCTTCGGCTGCAAGCGCGTGCTGTTCAGCTCGTACTTCCTGAGCACGCTGGCGCGCCCGGACGTGGATCTGGTGACCGACGGCATCACCGAGATCCGCGCGGAGGGCGTGGTCACCGCCGACGGCCGCCTGCACGAGGCGGATTGCCTGATCTACGGCACCGGCTTCAGGACCAACGACTTCATGTTCCCGATGGAGATCACCGGCGCTCAGGGGCGCAACCTGCGCGACGAATGGGCGGGGGGCGCCCACGCGCACCTGGGCATCACGGTGCCCGGCTTCCCCTCGATGTTCGTGATGTACGGGCCGAACACGAACACCTCGGGCGGCTCGATCATCTTCTACCTCGAGCTGCAGGCGCGCTACGTGCGCCAGGCCCTGCAGCAGCTTCAGGCCCGCGGCGCCGACGCGATCGAGGTCCGGCGCGACGTGGAGGAGGCCAGCGACCGCGAGGTGCAGGAGCGGTTCAAGGGCACCGCCTGGACGCGCTGCGACTCCTGGTATCGCGACGACAGCGGGCGCATCGTGGCCAACTGGCCGGGCTCGATGCGCCAGTACGAGGAGCAGACGCGCGAGCTGGATCCAGCTCAGTTCGAGTTCATAGGCGGCTAGGCGCCGCTAGTGGAGACCGGCTGGCGGATGGATGGCGCACCCCAAGAGGGCCAGTACCGGGCGGCGAAGCAACGGCGGGTCTAGACCATCGACGCCATCGGCCCGCAGGCCTCGACGTCGCCTGTGAGACGGAGGGTGGCCTCGGACGACATCCGGTCGGTCTCCACCAGCCGGTCGGTGAGCTCGTAGAGGTCGTTGAGCGCCAGTTCGGCGGCGGCGTCGGTGGAGATGTCCTCGCAGAACAGCAGGGAATCGGCCGCCTCGCGGACGATCTGCTGCTCGTCGGGATGAAGCTTGCTCTCGGAGAGGTCGGCGAGGGCCTTGACGACACGTCCGTAGGCCTGTGTGCGATCCGTGTTCACCGGTACGAGACTAGCGAGCGCCCACGCCGGGCTCCCTCAACTGCTATCACCAGTGCAACACACCTCGCATGCGGATAAGGAGAGAGAGATGAGCGACGAGAAGCGCCCCAGGACCACCACCGACTCGGGCATCCCGGCCACCAGCGACGAGTTCTCTCTCACGCCCGGGCCCCAGGGGCCCATTGCGCTGCACGACCACTACGTCGTGCAGAAGATGCAGCACTTCAACCGCGAGCGCGTGCCCGAGCGCGTGGTGCACGCCAAGGGCGGGGGAGCCCACGGCTTCTTCGAGGTCACCGAGGACGTGACCCAGTTCACCAAGGCCGACTTCCTCGGTGCGGTGGGCAAGAAGACGGACCTCTTCCTGCGCTTCTCCACGGTGGCCGGCGAGCAGGGCTTCCCCGACACCGTGCGCGACCCGCGCGGATTCGCGATGAAGCTCTACACCGACGAGGGCAACTTCGACATGGTCGGCAACAACACGCCGGTCTTCTTCGTGCGCGACCCCTCCAAGTTCCAGGACTTCATCCACTCGCAGAAGCGCCTGCCCGAGACGGGCATGCACTCGCACGACATGCAGTGGGACTTCTGGACGCTCTCGCCCGAGAGCGCGCACCAGGTGACGATCCTGATGTCCGACCGCGGGATCCCGGCCAGCTGGCGCCATCAGCACGGCTTCTCGAGCCACACCTACTCGTGGGTGAACGCCGGCGGCGAGCGCTTCTGGGTGAAGTACCACTTCCGCACCGACCAGGGGATCGAGAATCTCCCGATGGCTGACGCCGACCGCCTGGCCGGCGAGGACCCCGACTACCACCGGCGCGACCTGGTCGCGGCGATCGAGGCGGGCGACCACCCCTCGTGGACGCTCTCGGTGCAGGTGATGCCGTTCGAGGAGGCGGCCGACTACCGCTTCAACCCCTTCGACCTCACCAAGGTCTGGCCCAAGGGCGACTACCCGCTGATCCCGGTCGGGCGGCTCACGCTGAACCGCAACCCGGAGAACTTCTTCGCCGAGGTGGAGCAGGCCACGTTCAAGCCCGCGAACCTGGTGCCGGGCACCGGCCTGTCGCCGGACAAGATGCTGATGGCCCGAATCTTCAGCTACCACGACACCCACCTGCACCGCGTGGGGACCAACTCGGACCAGCTGCCGATCAACGCCCCGAAGGCGCCCGTGCACTCATACAACAAGGACGGGGCGATGACCTATCGCCACAACGGCGACCAGCCGGTGTACGCGCCCAACAGCAAGGGCGGGCCCGAGGCGGCCGGCCCCGAGCACGGGGCCGACCTGGGCTGGGACGTGGAGGCCGGCGAGCTGGCCCGCTACGCCTATGAGAAGCACGCGGAGGACGACGACTTCGTGCAGCCGCGCACCCTCTACAACGAGGTGATGGGCGACGCCGAGCGCGAGAAGCTCGTGGCGGGCATCGTCGGTCACGCCGGCGCGCCCGAGGTGACCGAGCCGATGAAGCAGCGCGTGATCGCCTACTGGGCCAGCGTGGACGCCGACCTGGGCGCCCGCGTGGCGGCCGGCCTGGGCGGCGGCGAGGGCAACGGCGCCGGCGGGGGCAACGGTGCTTCGGCCGAGGCCAGCGAGCTGCTGGCCGCGAGGGCCAACCGCGCCTGAGCCAGACGGTTCAGCAGCCCACCGTCGCGCCGCCGACCTTCCGGGACGGCGTGCGCGCCGGCGTGCCCTTCGCCGTCGCGGGTCTCCTGCTGTCGATGTCCTTCGGGGTGCTGGCGCAGGATGCCGGCCTGTCACCGGGAGCGGCGATCGCGATGTCGGCGGTGGTCTATGCGGGGTCCGCCCAGTTCACGGCCATCGCGATCGTGGCGAGTGGCGGCGGCGTGCCCGCGGCGCTCGGGGCCGCGGCGCTGATGAACTCGCGCTTCCTCGCCATGGGCGCAGCGCTGGGCCCGTCGCTGCCGGGCAACTGGGCCGCGCGGGCCGCCCAGGGACAGACCGTGGTGGACGCGTCGTGGGTGCTGGCGGCCCGCGGCGACGGCACGTTCGACCGCAACCTGCTCTTCGGCTCGAGCGCCATCCAGTACCTCACCTGGACCACGGGCACCGCCATCGGGGCCCTCGGGCGCGACGTGATCGGAGATCCGGAGGCGCTCGGCCTCGATGCGCTCTACCCGGCCTTCTTCCTGGCGCTACTGATCAACGAGACCAGGAGCGGGCGCGCGATCGGCGTGGCCGCGCTGGGCGCGGCGATTGCGCTGGCACTGGTGCCGTTCGCGCCCGCCGGGCTCCCCATACTCGCGGCCGGCCTGGCCGCCCTCGTGGGCCTCACGCGGTCGGCCCGCGCCGAGGCCCACACGAAGGCGGAGCGAGGTATGAGCGCCGCCGTGGCGCTCATCGGCGGCTGTGCGCTGATCACCGCCGCCATCAAGAGCGTCGGCCCGATCGCGCTCGGTGGACGGGAGCTTCCCGGCGGGGTCTCGAGCGTGATCGTGCTGCTGGCGCCCGCGCTGCTGGCCGCGCTGGTGGTCACACAGGCGCTGGCCGACGGTGATCACCTGGCCGTGGGACCGGACACGGCGGGGGTCGCGGCGGGCGGCCTCGTAACTCTGAAGACCGGCTCGATCATCGGATGCGCGGTGGTGGCCGCCGTGGTCACGGCGTCCCTGCGGGCGCTCTGATAGTGATTGCGTGATGCCTGCTCCCTTCAAAAAGACCGTCCGCGGCGTGTCCGTGCCCACCATCGGATTCGGAGTGTTCGAGGTCGATCCCGGCGAGACCGAGGAGGCCGTCGCCGATGCCCTGGCCGCCGGCTACCGCCACATCGACACGGCAAAGATGTACGACAACGAGGAGGAGGTGGGGCGCGGGATCAGGGCCTCCGGCGTGGATCGCGATGAGATCTGGGTGACCACCAAGGTGTGGATGGAGGACTTTGCGCCGGACGACCTGCGTTCAAGCGCCGAGACGAGCCTGCACAAGCTCGGCCTCGACAGCGTGGAGCTTCTCTTGCTGCACTGGCCGCCCGGGGACTCCTCCGAGCTGGAGCCCGCGCTGGACACGCTCAAACAGCTGCGCGGGGAGGGCAAGATCGGACAGCTGGGCGTGAGCAACTTCCCGGCCTACATGCTGCGCGACGCGTTGAAGCTGGCGCCCGAGATCTTCGCCGACCAGGTGGAGTACCACGCCAAGCTGTCCCAGGACGAGCTGCTGGAGGTGGCGGCCGAGGCCGACCTGCTGATCGAGGCCTACGCGCCGCTGAGCGGTAGCGCCGGCGATCTGGTGGAGGAGCCGCTGCTCAAGGAGATCGCCGACGCCCATGGCGCCACGCCCGCCCAGGTGGCGCTCGCCTGGCTGGCCCACCAGGACCGCGTGGTGGTCCTGCCGCGGTCCACCGACAGTGCCCGTCGCCGGGAGAACCTGGCGGCCCTCGAGGTGGACCTCACCGACGAGGAGCGGCGCCGGATCGACGAGCTCTCCCGGCAGCGCCAGCGCAAGTTCGACCCGCCGTTCGCGCCCGACTGGCGCGACTGAGCCTCCCGCCTGCGGGCGCTGCCGCTTCCCAGCCCTCCGCTCCGACGCCGACGCGGACGTGGGGCCTGCTCCCAGGACGCTCGGGCTTATTGCAAAGCCGTGCACCCGCCGCACATTTTGTTCCGCCCATGCACACGCGTGCAATAACCCCGAGCGAGTTGAACAGCAGTCCCGGCGGGGGACGGCGTGCGTAGGGTGGTGGCCGTGGCAGAGCCGAACACCTTCGCCGGTGCGTCACTCGACCGGGCCACGGACCGTCGCCGCCGCGACCCGGACTGGCTGGCGGCTCAGCGACGGCACCCGGCGGCGCGCGCCTTGGTGGCGGGAAACGCCGGCGTGCAGGCGGGAGCAGGACTGCTCGAGCTGATGCCGCTGGCGGAAACGGACGCGCCGGTGGGCGAGCCCGTGTTGCTGGGCCTCGACGAGGCCGGCCCGCTTTTCGCGCTCGATGAGGATCCGCCGCCGCCCTCCGCCGAGCGTCCACGGATGATCGGCGCCGGCGGGCGCCGGTCCGAGCCGCCACCGTCCGTTCCCGGCAGGCTCGGCCTGCGCGAGGCGGCCGTCAGCCTGTCGCAGGAGGAGGGTGGCCTGGCCGCGTACGCGGCCGCCGTACTCAACTGGCACCGCACCCACCGCCACTGCGCGAATTGCGGGGCGGCGACCGAACAGCGGGAGGGCGGTATGACCCGTGGCTGCCCGGCGTGTGGCGTTCAGCACCACCCGCGCACGGATCCGGTCGTGATCATGCTGGTCACCGATGGCGACCGGCTGCTGCTGGGCCGCCAGCGGCCGTGGCCGCCGGGCCGCTACTCGGCCCTGGCGGGATTCGTGGGGCCTGGCGAGAGCCTCGAGGAGGCGGTGGTGCGCGAGGTGCAGGAGGAGGCCGGTGTGCGCGTGACCGCCCCCACGTACGTGAGCTCACAGCCGTGGCCCTTCCCCTCGTCGCTGATGCTCGGCTTCACCAGCGAGTGGGCCGGCGGGGAGCTCGGCGGCATCGACGACGAGCTGCAGGACGTGCGCTGGTTCGATCGCGCGGAGGTGCAGGCGGCGGCCGGCGACCGCGGCAGTGACGTGTGGCTGCGGGGCGGCGGCGACCCCGTCGGCCTGCTGCTGCCCCCGCGCTCGGCCATCGCGCGGCGCCTGATCGAGGGCTGGCTGACCGGGGAGCGCCCGGCCCGGCAGAATTAGCGCCATGGACCTTGGCCTCAGTGGTCGTGTGGCGCTCGTGACCGGGGCGTCACGCGGCATCGGGAGGGGAATCGCCGACGCACTGGCGGCCGAGGGCGCCCGCGTGGCCAGGGCCTCGCGGTCGGGCGAC
Source organism: uncultured Thermoleophilaceae bacterium (assembly GCA_963727395.1). Lineage (GTDB taxonomy): Bacteria > Actinomycetota > Thermoleophilia > Solirubrobacterales > Thermoleophilaceae > JAAYBF01. The sequence continues at coordinate 14,488 of CAVSGC010000016.1, forward strand.
TACACGTTCGACTCCCAGGACCTCGACGCGATCGGACCGCTGCTGGACTCCGTGGAGTCAGACCTCGGCCCGATCGACGTCTACGTGGCGAACACCGGTGGTCCGCCCCCGAACCCCGACCCGCTCGGCTTCACAGCGGATCAGTGGGAGGCGGCCCACCGCGAGCTCGTGATCTCCCCGATGAAGATCCTCGAGCGGCTGCTGCCCGGGATGCGAGAACGCGGTTACGGCCGTGTCGTGGCCGTGTCGTCCAGCTCGGCCCGCGAGCCGATTCCGGGCCTGCAGCTCTCCAACGCCAACCGGGCCGGCCTGCTGGCGGCGCTGAAGCACCTCGCGAGGGAGTCGGCCGGCGACGGCGTGACGATCAACGCGGTGCTCCCGGGCCGCATCGCCACCGACCGGTCGACGGGCGGCACACAGGAGGGGCTGGCCGCGGCGCAGGAGGCGGCGGCCCAGGAGGTGCCCGCGGGCAGGCTGGGCGGGGTGGAGGAGGTTGCCGCGGTGGCGGCCTTCCTGTGCTCGGAGCCAGCCAGCTACCTGACGGGTCAGTCGGTGCTGGTGGACGGCGCGCTCACCCGCTCCTGGTAGCGGTCAACCGGCGCTGCGGTAGCGCTCCTGCGCCACCCTGCGCTCCTCGGCGTGGTCCACGATCGGCTCGGGGTAGTGCTCGCCGATCACGCAGCCGGCGTCGGCCTGCTGAACGCGCGACATCTCCCACGGCCTCGAGAGCAGGGCGTCGGGCACGTTCGCCAGCTCGGGCACCCAGCGGCGCACGTACTCGCCGCCGGGATCGAAGCGCTCCTGCTGGGTGATCGGGTTGAACATGCGCTGGAAGTAGGGCGCCGGGTCCGTGCCCACCGAGGCGATCCACTGCCAGCCGCCATTGTTGTTGCCCATGTCGCCATCGAGCAGGTGTCGCATGAAGTGGGCCTCGCCCAGGCGCCAGTCCAGGTGCAGGTCCTTGGTGAGGAACGATCCGACCACCAGCCGGAGCCGGTTGTGCATCCACCCCTCGTGGCGCAGCTGGCGCATGCCGGCGTCCACGAACGGGTAGCCGGTGTTGCCCTCGCGCCAGCGGTCGAAGTGCGCGCCCCTGCGCTTCCACTCGAGCCCGCGGTAGCGCTCCTGGTACTCCTCACGGACATTGCCCGGGAAGTGCTGGAGCACCGACCCGTAGAACTCCCGCCACGCCAGCTGGGAGCGATAGACGCGCTGGCCCTCGCCCGTCTGCCTGGCGGCCCTGCGCTCCAGTTCCAGCGGCGACACGCAGCCCCAGCGCAGGTACGGCGACATCTGCGACGAGCCCCCCGCGGGCGTGTTGCGCGCGTCGGCGTAGCCCGCCAGCCCCGAACGCAGCCAGCGCTCCATGGCGCGCCGGCCCGCGGCCTCGCCCGGCTCAAACGCCAGCCGCCCGCCGAAGTCCAGCCCGAGGTCCGAGAGGTTGGGAAGGCGGCCGGTGCTCAGGCCGGACGGCAGCGAGATCTCCGTGGGCGCACGCACCCCGCCGCGCCGTGGCGCCTCCAGCCACGCGCGCCGGTAGGGACTGAATACCGAGTAGGGCTTGCCCTGCTTGGTGAGCACCGAGCCGGGGTCGTCCACCACGTAGGCGCCTGGGGAGGCGTGCGCCGTCACGCCCAGCGCCTCGAGGGCGCCGATCACCCGCTGATCGCGCTGGCGCGACCAGGGCGAGACGTCAGCGGTCCAGTGCACGTGGGCGGCGCGCACCTCCTCGGCCAGCCTGGGGATCTCCTGCTCGGGGAGGCCACGGCGGACCACCAGCCCGGCGCCGCGCTCGCGCAGGGCCCCGTCCAGCGCACGCAGGCAGCCGAGCATGAACGCGGTGCGCGCCGGGCTGGGAAACCGCCCGGTGGCGAGAAGCCGGTCGTCGAACACGAACACGGGCACGCAGCGCTCCGCGCGTGCCGCCTGCGCGAGGGCCGGCAGGTCACGCACGCGCAGGTCACGGCGAAACCACATGACCGAGGTGGCGCTCACCCGAGGGCTACGGACGGCGAACGGCGAGGGCTCATCTAGGGTGCGACCCGTGCTCCCCGACTCCGCCGAGCCGCGCGTCCTATCCCTGCGCCGCGAGCTGGGGGCGGGATGACCCTCGGGACGGTCACGGCCCTGCGGCGCTACCCCGTGAAGTCACTGCGGGGCGAGGAGCTCGAGCGGATGGAGGTGGACATGCGCGGGCCGGTGGGCGACCGCCTGTGGGCGCTGGTGGACGACGAAGGGATGCTGGCCAGCGGCAAGAGCAGCGGTCGCTTCCGCAGGGTGGCGGGACTGCTCGAGCACTCCAGCCGCCTGGACGGCCACGTGCCTGTGATCGAGCCCGCGGCCGGCGATCCCGTTCGCGGCGACCACCCGGACGTGGGCACCGCAGTGCAGTTCATCGCCGGTCCCGGCTGGCGCCTGGCCCGTGAGGACGGCACGCCCCACCACGACGCTTCCCCGATCCACCTCGTGACCTCGGCCACGCTGGCGCGCCTCACCGAGGTGGTGGGCTTCGAGGTGGCGTCACAGCGGTTGCGGCCGAACATCGTGGTGGAGGTGCCCGGCCCCGCCCGCTTCGCGGAGGACGCCTGGGTGGGCACCGAGCTGGCGGTCGGGGACGTGCGACTGCGCGTGACCGAGCGCTGCGAGCGGTGCGTGATGGTCACCCACGCCCAGCCCGGCGGGGTGGACCACCGGCCCGAGGTGCTCAAGCAGATCGGGCGCAGCAACGAGGCCTGCGCCGGCGTCTACGCCGAGGTGGTGGCGCGCGGCACCCTGGAGCTCGGCGCCGCGGTGGAGACCGGCTGAGCGGGCCTGAGGGATCGCCGAAGTGCCCATGCGGGTACGTAACCTGTGATGAACGAGCCAACAAGCCGAGGAGACGACATGACCGCCACCACCGACGTCGACGTTCTCATCGTGGGCAGCGGCTTCTCAGGCCTGGGCATGGCCATCCGGCTCAAGCAGGAGGGCTTCTCCGACTTCACGATCCTCGAGCGCGCCGACGACGTGGGCGGCACCTGGCAGGCCAACACCTATCCCGGCTGCGCCTGCGACGTGCCCAGCCACCTCTACTCGTTCTCCTTCGCGCCCAACCCCGGCTGGAGCCAGACCTACTCGCGCCAGCCGGAGATCTGGGACTACCTGCGCGACACAGCGCGCCGTTACGACGTGCTGCGCTCCGTGCGCTTTGGCCACACGGTCACCGCGGCCGAGTGGGACGAGGACGCCGCCCGCTGGAGGGTGGACACCGACCAGGGCTCGTTCACCGCCCGCGTGTTCATCCCGGCCATGGGGCCGCTGGCGGAGCCCAAGAAGCCGGATCTGCCCGGATTGGACTCCTTCGAGGGCGCCATCTTCCACTCCGCGCGCTGGGACCACGACCACGACCTCACGGGTGAGCGCGTGGCCTCGATCGGCACCGGGGCATCGGCGATCCAGTACGTGCCCTCGATCCAGCCCGACGTGGCCAAGCTGCACGTGTTCCAGCGCACGGCGCCGTGGGTGATGCCCCACAGCAACCGGAGGATCACCGGCATCGAGCGCCGCGTGTACCGCGCCTTCCCGGCCCTCCAGCGGCTCACACGCGGCGCCATCTACTCCGCCCGCGAGCTGCTGGTGCTCGGCTTCGCGAAGCGGCCGAAGCTGATGAACGTGATCGAGAAGGTGGCGCGCCGCCACATGCGCAGCCAGATCTCCGATCCCGAGCTGCTCCGAAAGGTCACGCCTGACTACACGATCGGCTGCAAGCGCATCCTCCCGTCCAACGAGTGGTATCCCGCGCTCGACCAGCCCAACGTTGAGCTGGTGACCGACGCGATCACCGAGGTCCGGCCCCACTCGGTGGTGACCGCCGACGGCACCGAGCGCGAGGTGGACGCAATCGTCCTCGGCACCGGGTTCGCTGTCACCGACATGCCCGTCGCCCGCCAGGTGCGCGGCCGCGAGGGCCGGCTGATGGTGGACAGCTGGGACGGCAGCCCGCGCGCGCATCTGGGCACCGCGCTGGCCGGCTTTCCCAACATGTTCATGCTGCTCGGCCCCAACACCGGCCTGGGGCACAGCTCGATGGTCTACATGATCGAGTCCCAGGTGAACTACGTGCTGGATGCCATGCGCAACATGCGCGACGACGGCGTGGACACCGTGGAGGTCAAGCGAGACACGGTGCAGGCCTACAACGACGGCATCGACCAAATGCTCGAGGGCACGGTGTGGAACACGGGCTGCAAGAGCTGGTATCTCGACGACACCGGCCGCAACGGCACCATCTGGCCGGACTGGACCTTCCGCTTCCGCCACCGCACCCAGAGCTTCGACCCGTCGGACTACGACGTTCGCAGCGCTCCCGCGCCGGAGCCGGAGAAGGTGGTCGCATGAGCGGGGTTTCGTGGCGCGACTACACTGACCCTTCGTCGTTATTCAACCCAGCGCTCGCCACCCTTGGCTCGCTGTGAACGGGGAACGCGTGACTCACGCCGTACTGCACGACGACTTCCGCCATGAGGCTCTCATCTACGCGGGCCGGGACGAGTTCGTGGAGGGCACCGGCTCGTTCGTCCGTGACGGGCTGGCGGCGGATGAGCCCACCCTCGTGGTGCTGAGCGCCCCCAAGATCGACGCGTTGCGATCGGAGCTCGGGGATCTGGCCGACCGGGTGCATTTCGCCGACATGGGCGAGGTGGGCGGCAACCCGGCGCGCATCATTCCCGCCTGGCGCGACTTCGTGGGTCAGAACCAGGGACGCCGGCTCCGCGGCATCGGGGAGCCGATCGACGACGGAGCGCAGCGACGCTGAGCTGGTGGAGTGCCAGCGCCACGAGTCGCTGCTCAACCTGGCGTTCGAGGACACCAAGGGCTTCCAGCTGCTGTGCCCCTACGACTCGGACGCACTGCCCCCGAGCGTGATCGACGAGGCCCGTCGCAGCCACCCGTACCTATCGGGTGGGGTGGATGAGACCCATAGCAGGGACTACCGCGGTCTCGAGGCCGTGGCCGCGCCGTTCGCCGAGCCGCTGCCGGACCCTGCGGGCGAACCCGACTGGCGCGTGTTCCAGCGCAACACGCTCGCCGCCATGCGTGCCTTCGTATACGGCCAGGCAGCAGCTGCCGGCCTGAGCAGCGACCGCATGGACGACCTCGCACTGGCGGTGAACGAGGTGGCCACCAACAGCGTGGTGCACGGCGGCGGCGGAGGCATCGTGCGGATCTGGCAGGAGCCCGACGCTCTGATCTGCGAGGTGATCGACAGGGGCCCGATCCTCGAGCCGCTGATCGGCCGTGAGCGGCCGTCCGGAAACCAGCAGGGCGGATACGGCCTCTGGATGGCCAACCAGCTGTGCGACCTCGTTCAGATCCGCAGCTTCGGCAGCCGCAGCGTGGTGCGCATGCACAAGCGGCGCAGCTAGCCGGCCTCGGCCTTCTCCTTCAACCCCTCGGCTGCGCCGCTGAGCAGGAAGTCGCGCACGGCGCCCTCGGCGGGTCCGCGCAGCAGCAGCCCCAGCATCCGGCCCGGGTCTGCTGCCAGGCCGTAGGTGGCGCGCGTGCGGCCCTCGCCAATGTCCTCCAGCACCCACGACCCCTCGAGGGACTTCGTGTCGCCCTTCTCCTGCACCCAGCCGATGTGCGTCTCGGGCTCGTAGGAGAAGCGCAGGCGGGCCTTCACGGTCTTCACCTTGGCGTCGGACTCGGTCTCGACAACCAGGGCGCGGCCCTCCTCATCGCGCTCGAGCACCTCCACGTCCTTCAGAGAGCCCTGCCACTCCGGCGCGTTCTCGATGTCGGCGGCGATGTCATAGCACCGCGCGATCGGAGCGTCGATCTCCACGGTGCGGTCACCCTCGATCAGGCCCATGTCCCTCCCCCAGTCCGCCGGGCGCCGGCCGGGGGGCCAGGCGCGGCAACGGCGGCGGGTACGGCGGCGAGCAGTGGGAGCCGGAGGCGCATTGCGGGCATCCTAACCCGAGCCGGTGGTAGCGTCGCCCGGCCATGGACGAGCGCCTGTCGGACATGCGCCGCTCCTACCGGGGCGGCTCACTGAGCGAGTCCGACCTGGCGTCTGACTGGCTCACCCAGCTGCGGCGGTGGCTTGACGAGGCGGCCCGCGCCGGGCTGCCCGAGCCCAATGCGATGGTGCTGGCCACCGCAGGCGCCGATGGCGCTCCGGGTGGCCGGACCGTGCTGCTGAAGGAGGCCGACGAGCGGGGGCTGGCCTTCTTCACCAACCTGGGCTCGCGTAAGGCGCGCGAACTGGCTGAGAATCCGCGCGCCGCGCTCGTGTTTCCCTGGCATCCAATACAGCGCCAGGTGGTGATCGACGGGCGGGTGGAGGCGGTGGCGCCCGACGAGTCAGACGCCTACTTCGCGTCGCGCCCGCGCGGCGCGCGCCTGGGGGCGCTGGCCAGCCGGCAGTCGCAGACGCTCGACGGCCGCGAGGAGCTGGAGCGCCGCTACGCCGAGCTGGACGCCGCGCACCCCGACGAGGTGCCGCGGCCCGAGTGGTGGAGCGGCCTACGCGTGGTCCCCCACACCGTGGAGTTCTGGCAGGGCCGCCCGGACCGCCTGCACGACCGCCTGCGCTTCCGCCGTGCGGAGGCGGGCGCTCAGAAGTGGCTGGTGGAGCGCCTGTCGCCCTAGGCGCCGACCGGACCCTGAAACGCACGAGGCGGGCGCCGGAGCGCCCGCCTCGTGAACAACTCGGCTGGATGCCGTGGAACCTAGGTGCGGCGCTCGAGGTCGTCGACGCGGTCCTTCTCGGCGTCGGCGGCGCGCTCCTTCTCCATCTGGCGCTCCTTGGCCTCGCCCTTGGCCTCCTCGTCCTGGCCCTGCTTGCGGAGCGTGGGGTCGTCGGCAACGTCGCCTGCAGCCTGCTTGGCCTTGCCTGTGATCTTGTCGAAGATGCTCATTGAGTAAGGAATCCTCTCGTCGGGATGCAGCTAGCGGAGTACCCGCCAGGACGTACGCTAATCCTTCGGCTTGTCCCCGGCTGCCTCGCGCCGCGCTGCCTTCCAGCTGCCGAAGGCGCCCAGCACTTCGCTCAGCGGAGGTAGGCCCTCCTCCACCACGCTCAGCTGCTGGTACTCCACCATGAGCAGTCGCTCGGTGCGCTGCCCCAGGAGCGAGGCCGCGCGCCGGATTCCGGCCAGCACCTCCGCGGGCGAATGGAGCGGCTGGGCGTCCGAGCGCCTGGCCTCGCGGCTGAACACGCCCGCCGCGGCGCCCTTCGCGCCCACTGCCTTGGACGGCTCCGGCAGCGCGCGGCCGGCGCCCACCACGAGCTGGCAGTGGGGGCATCGAACCGCCCTCGCAGGCCACCGGTCCCCGGCGGCCCTGGAGATCAGCAGCTGGCAGTGCGGGCAGTAGGCGCCGGCGCTCGGTCTCACCGCTGAGTTCATCCGGGTGGGGCGGGCATGGGGCGCTCGCCCAGGGCGCGGGCCACGGCAGCCAGGTTCGAGGCCGCCGCACGGCCGGTGGCGTGCGACCAGTCCTTGCCCTCATCGGTCTGGGAGTAGTCGTCGCCGGGGCCGGGCCCCTTGTTCCAGTAGGTCCAGGCCTGGCCGGGCACCGTGTAGCCGATGTCGATGAGCCCGCCGGCGATCTCCGAGATCACGTGGTGGGCGCCGTCCTCGTTGCCGGTCACCACCACGCCGGCCACGCGGTTGTAGGCCACCGGGCGGCCGTCGTCGTCCTGCTCGCTGAGCATCGCGTCCATGCGCTCGAGCACGCGCTGGGCGATGCTCGAGGGCTTTCCCAGCCACGTGGGGGTGGCCATCACGAGGATCTGGGCGTCCACGAGCTTCTGCCTGATGGCCGGCCAGGCGTCGCCGTCGCCCTCGTCGGAGGTCACGCCCGGGCGCACGTCGTGGTCGACCACGCGGACGAACTCCGTGGCGATCCCGTCGGACTCCAGGGCCTCTGCCACCACGCGGGCGAGCGCCTCGGTGTTGGAGTCCTGGGGGGACGGTTTGAGCGTGCAGTTCAGAAAGACGGCTTTGAGGTCCATGGCGAGTGGGTACCGCGTCCACCGGGATCGAATCCCCGCTGGCGCGCCGCGCCAAGGGTGTACCTTCGAAAGGGCATGGCCCGCGACACCGGATCCCCCCAGACCGACGCGCAGTTCGACTTCAGTCGCTCTCGCCGCCAGCGTGTGGTCGCCCGCCTGGCCGACCGCCTGAGGGGCCAGCCCGCGGATTTCAACGTGATCCTCCCGTTCGAGGAGGTGGTGCAGGCGCTCGGCCGCGTGGGCGAGCGCAACCTGGGCCTGCAGACGATCGAGATCGATTCGATCGTGGGTACCGTGGACCGCCCCCACGACTTCGACCGCTCGTTCCGGCCCACCACGAGCAGGGTGCGCACCCGTTTCGAGCGCGTCTCGGAGGCCCAGCGCCGCGGCGAGGAGATGCCGCCGATCGACGTCTACCGCATCGGTGAGCTGCATTTCGTGCGCGACGGCCACCATCGCGTGGCCGTGGCCCGCTCGCAGAGACTGAAGGTGATCGACGCGTACGTGACCGAGGTGCTCACGCGCGTGGGCGCCGACCGCAAGATCCGCCTCTCGGACCTACCGCGCAAGAGCCACGAGCGGCTCTTCTATGAGCGGGTGCCGCTGCCTCCCGAGGCACGTGAGCGCATCCGTTTCAAGAACTCGCAGGGCTACGCGTTCCTCGCCGAGGGCGTGGAGGCATGGGGCTTTCGCGCGATGCAGGCTCGTCAGGAGTTCATGACGCGCGAGGAGGTGGCGCTGGCCTGGTTCAGGGAGGAGTACGAGCCCGTGGTGGACATGCTCCAGGAGGCGGGGCTCGCCACGAAGGCCCAGGAGACAGACGCCTACGTGGCCGCCGTGACCCTGCGCTACATGCTGCTGAACACCCACGAATGGGACGAGGAGGTCCTCCAGCGGGTGCGCAAGCGAGATCGAGGAACCCTCGTGGGAGGACACCCAGATCCGTGACCTGCGGAGAGAGCTGAGGTAGCTACTCGCTGCGCTGCTCGGTCTGCTGCGTGTGCTGCGCCCGCGTCTGCTGCGGTTGCTCCTCGGCGGACTGGCCGTTCTGCTGGGAGCCGGTGAGCGACCGTCCGTCGCTCGGGTCGAACAGCTTGACCTTGGAGGCGTCGAGCCACAGCTCGATCTCCTGCCCCTCGGCGGCCTTGCTGGTGGGATCGAGCCGGGCCACGACCTGACCCTCCTCGCCGCCGCCGGGCACCTCGCCGGCGCCGGAGTCCTCGGCCAGCTCGCGCAGCTCCTCGGACTCGATCTTCTGGTCGGAGGAGGTGGAGAAATGCACGTACAGCTCCGACCCCATCGACTCCACGAGGTCGATCGTGGCCTTGAACGTGGCGCCGCGGTGGGCGGCCTCTCCCACGAGGCCCGAGTCCTCGAAGTCCTCGGGGCGCACGCCGGCGATCAGCTGCTGGTCGCCCTCTCCGCCCGAGGCCGCGCCCCGCAGCCCGTCGGGCAGCTGGACGTCGACCATCGGGAGCTTGAGCGTGTTGCCCTCCAGCGTGGCCGGCATGAAGTTCATCGCGGGCGATCCGATGAAGCCCGCCACGAACAGGTTCTTCGGCGAGTTGTAGAGCTCCATGGGGGACGCCACCTGCTGAAGCACGCCCGAGCGCATCACGGCCACGCGATCGCCGAGGGTCATGGCCTCGGTCTGGTCGTGGGTCACGTAGACGGTGGTGGTGCCGAGGTTCTTCTGGATGCGTGAGACCTCGGTGCGCATCTGCACGCGCAGCTTTGCGTCGAGGTTGGACAGGGGCTCGTCCATCAGGAACGCCTGCGGGTTGCGCACGATCGCGCGGCCCATCGCCACGCGTTGGCGCTGGCCGCCTGAGAGGTTGGCTGGTCTGCGGTCCAGGTGCTGCTCGAGGTCGAGGATCTTGGCCGCCTCGGTCACCTTGTTGTCGATCTCAGCCTTGTCGACCTTGGCCAGCTTGAGCGCGAAGCCCATGTTCTCCCGCACGGTCATGTGGGGGTACAGCGCGTAGTTCTGGAACACCATGGCGATGTCGCGGTCCCGCGGCGCCTTGTCGTTCACCACGTCGCCGCCGATCTTCAGCTCGCCGTCGGAGATGTCCTCCAGGCCGGCGATCATCCGCAGCGCCGTGGACTTCCCACAACCCGACGGGCCCACGAGGATCACGAACTCGCCGTCTTCGATCGTGAGGCTCATCTCGCGCACGGCCTCGTAGCCGTCCGGATACCGCTTCGTGACCTTGTCGAGAACGATGTCTGCCATTGGGTGTCTCCTTATCCTTTTACTGCGCCGGCGGTGAGTCCGGCCACGATCCGGCGCTGGAAGATCAGGACCATGATGACGATCGGCACCGTGACCACCACGGCCGCGGCCGCGACTGCGCCGATCGGCTGCTCGAACTGCGACGCGCCAGTGAAGAACGCGAGGGCGGCCGGCACCGTGCGTGCGGCGTCGGTCGACGTCAGTGTGTTGGCGAAGATGAAGTCGTTCCAGGCGAAGATGAACACGAGGATCGACGCGGTGAACACGCCCGGAGCCGCCAGCGGAACGATCACCTTGCGAAACGCCTGGAAGGGCGTGGCGCCGTCAACCTGGGCGGCCTGCTCGAGCTCCCACGGGATCTCACGGAAGAACGCCGAGAGGGTGTAGATGGCCAGCGGCAGCGTGAAGGTCATGTACGGGATGATCAGACCGAGCCACGTGTCGTAGAGCCCGATCGAGCGCCACATGTCGAACAGCGAGCCCACGATCGAGATCGGCGGGAACATCGCCACCGCCAGCGCGCCCGAGAGGATCACGGCCTTGCCGGCGAACTCCAGCCGCGACAGCGCGTAGGCGGCCATGGCCGCCAGCCCGATCGAGATCACCGTGGCGATCGCGGCGATGCCGAGCGAGTTGATCAGCGCGGCGATGAACGTGTCGTCGGAGAAGATCACGTCGTAGTTGTCGAACGAGAAGCCCGAGAAGAACTTCTTGTCGCCCACCTGGTCGGGCTTCTTCAGCGACAGCGACGCGATCCACACCACGGGGATCAGCGCGTAGAAGATCACCACCAGGATGCCGATCAGCCACATGACCCGCTCGCGTGCGGAGTGCTGGCCGTCCATCTAGACCTCCCCCCTCTGCTGCGCGGTGCTGGTGCCCAGCACCTTCACGAAGAACGTGGCGATCAGGATCACGCACACGAAGATCAGGATCGAGATCGCGGACCCCAGGCCCAGGTTCACGCGGTTGATCAGCACGTTGTAGCCGAGGATCGACACCGTCTCGGTGCCGAGCGCGCCGCCCGGCTGGATGATGAACACGTTGTCGAAGATGCGGAAGGCGTCGAGCGTGCGGAACAGCAGCGCCACCAGGATCGCCGGGCGCATCAGCGGCAGCGTGATGCGCCTGAAGCGCTGCCAGGCCCTGGCGCCGTCCACCTTCGCCGCCTCGTGCAACTCGTCGGGCACCAGCGACAGGCCGGCGAGCAACAGCAGCGCCATGAACGGCGTGGTCTTCCAGACCTCCGCCAGGATGATCACGATCAGCGAGCCGGTCTGGTTGGTGAGCGGCGCCGCGGTGTCGGAGATCAGCGGCAGCCCCTGCGTGAAGCCGCTGGCCGGATCGAATGCGTAGCGCCAGGCGAACGCGGCAACCACGGTCACGATGCCGTAGGGCACGAGGATCGCCGCGCGCACAGGCCCGCGGCCGAAGATGGCGCGGTGCATCACGAGCGCGATCGCCATGCCGAGCACCAGCTCGATCGAGACCGAGACCACGGTGATGATCGAGGTGACCGCCACGTCGGACCACCAGGTGCTCGAGGTGAGCACATCGGCGTAGTTCTGGAACCCGACGAACTCCTTGTCGTCGGGGAAGCGCAGGTCGAACTTCTGCAGCGAGAGGTAGAACGCGTAGCCGATCGGGTAGCCGGTCACGATCAGCATCGCGATCACGGCGGGGGCGCACAGCATGTAGGCCAGGCGGCGCTCCGCGCGTGCGCGGTCGCTCTTCTTGCCGGTGCGCCGGGGGGCAGTGTCCTGGGTGGTGGCGGCGGCTTCCATCAGTAGATCTTCCCTTCACCGGCGCGCTCGATGCGGTCCTTGAGCTTGCCCTCGATCGACTTGGGGTCGATGCCGTCGGGCGGATGGAAGGTCTTCTGGATCGCCAGCGAGATGTCGCTGTAGGCGGGTGTCACGGGGCGCGGCGCGGCCTCGTCGATCGACTCGCGCAGGAGGTCGGCGAACGGATAGGCGTCCTGCACCTTCTTGGTCTCGTAGACCGACTCGGTGGTGGGCGGCAGGCCGCCCAGCTCGGCGGCGATCGCCTGGTGCTCTTCGCTGGCCATGCACCTGGCCGCCTCGAATGCGAGATCGGGCGTCTCCGAGTACTTCGAGATGCCGAGGTTGATGCCGCCGAGGGGCGGCTTGCTCGGCTCGTCGGCCACGGTGCGCGGGTAGCGCGCCCATCCGATCGAGTCCTGGAACTTCTTGCTCACGGCCTCGGCGCTCGGGTAGATGAACGGGTAGTTGATCTCGTAGAAGGAACGCTCCTCCTCGAAGCCGATGCGGGCCTCGTCCTCCTTGTTGGTGGCCAGGCCGGGAGGCGCCGCCTTGGAGGTTCCGAGCTTGCTCTCGATCTCCGCGGCCTTGGTGGCGCTGGAGTCCACCTTCACGTCGCCGGCCTGGTTCACGATCTGCCCTCCGGCGCCGGCGATCAGGGAGTTGATCCAGACGGTGAGGCCCTCGTACTGGGCGCCCTGGACCTCGATGGCGGTCTCCTTCTCGATGGCGTCGTCGATCAGCTGGTCCCACGTGATGTCGTCGGGCACGGTGCCGACCTCGTCCTTGCGGTACCAGAGCAGCTGGGTGTTGCTCGTGAACGGCAGGCCGAAGACCTTGTCCTCGAACTCCACCGTCTTGCGCGGGTCCGGCGAGCTTGCCCTCCGTGGCCGCCCGCTCGTTCTCGCCCTCCCAGGGAAGGATCCACTCCGCCGCGGCGAACTCGGCCGTCCAGATCACGTCCATGCCGATGATGTCGATGTCGTCGTCCTCGGCGGCCAGGCGGCGGACCACGAGCTCGCGCTGCTGGTTGGCGTCGGTGGGCAGCTTCACGTAGCTGAGCTTGTACCTGCCGCCCGCCTCCTTGTTGCAGTCCTCGACGGCCTTGTCATAGGAGCCGCCGGGCTCGTTGAAGGCGTAGAAGTTGATCGCCGTCCTGCCGCTGCCGCCCTCGCCGCCACCCACCCCGCAGCCGGCGAGCACCGCTATGCCCGCCACCGCGGTGGCGGCCACACCGGACCTGATGCTCCTCTTCCCTCTCCTCATCCCCGCCGCGAGCGTACCCCAACTCGCAGGCTTGTAACCGGGACGGTCAGGAACGTCCCAGGACGGCTGCCGTGCGCGGCGCCAGCAGCCCGCCGCTCACCGCGCCGGGCTCGCTCTCCAGCACGGGCTCCCCGGCCCCCGCGGGCAGCGGCCGAGGGTCGCCGGTGGCGTTGACTGCCACCAGGTGCTCCGTCCGGACGAAGGCCACCAGGCCGTCGTCGGCTTCCACCATCTCCAGCCCCCCATGCAGGCTCGGCCGCAGGGCGATCAGCCGGCGATAGAGCGCGAGCACGGACCCGGCGTCGTCGCGCTGCGCCGCGATGCTGCGCTCGGCGGCATCCACGGGAGGCAGCCACGGCTCGCCGGTGGTGAAGCCGGCGCGCAGTGGCTCGGGCTCCCACTGCACCGGGTGGCGGTAGGGGTCTCGGCCGGCGCGGTCGTAGGCGTTCATGGGCTCCGGACCGTTGCGCTGGCCGATCTCGTCGCCCTGATAGACGAAGCAGGGACCGGGCAGCGTGAGCATCAGCACCGCGGCGGCGCGCACGTTGTCCGCGCCGACGCGGTCCGGCAGACGGGGGAAGTCGTGGTTGGAGAGCATCCACGCCGAGCCCGGCCCTCCGCCCGAGGCCTCCAGCGCGGCGCACGCCTCGATCGCCTCCCGCAGTCGCGCCGGCTCCCACGGCGAGTGGAAGAGCTCGAACGCAAACGCGGCGTCGAGGTGGGTGAGGTAGGGGGCCAACACCGGCCGCGGGGAGGTACACCTCGCCCACCAGCAGGGCATCGTCCACAGCCTCCCGCAGGGCCGCCACTGCCTCCTGGATGTCCGGGCTGTTGGTGGAGTAGAGGTGGTCCAGGCGCGCGTACTCATCGGGCAGCGGGAGCGCGAAGGGCACCGAGGCGGGGGGTCGTCGCGCAACTCGGCGTCCTTGACCAGGCGGTCGATGGCGTCGATGCGAAAGCCGTCCACGCCGCGGTCCAGCCAGAAGCGGAGCACGCCCTGCATCGCCGCGACCACGTCGGGGTTGCGCCAATCCAGGTCGGGCTGCTCGGGGTAGAAGGAATGGAGGTACCAGCGGCCGGTGCGCTCGTCGCGCGTCCAGGCGGGGCCGCCGAAGGTGGCCAGCCAGTTGTTCGGCGGCTCATCACCGCGGCCGTCGGCCCAGATGTAGAAGTCGGGCCGCTCGGTGAACCAGGGGTGCTCGATCGACGTGTGGCACGGCACCAGGTCCATCAGCACTCTCATTCCACGCGCGTGCGCGGCGGCCACCAGCCGGTCGAAGTCCTCCAGCGTGCCGTAGGCGCGATCAACGTTTTCGTAGTCGGCCACGTCGTAGCCGAAATCGGCCAGAGGAGAGGGGTAGATTGGGGACATCCACAGGGCGTCGGCACCCAGATCGGAGATGTGATCAAGCCGCGATTCGATTCCGCGCAAGTCGCCGATCCCGTCCGCGTTGGAGTCCATGAATGAACGCGGGTACACCTGATAGATCACGGCGTCGCGCCACCAGGTTTCAGCCATCTAGTTTCGCCCGGCCGGGCGGGGGTAGGGCCGCAGCAAGGTATGCGGCGGGGGCTGACATACGGTGAGTAACACGATGATTGAGGTCGAATTCAACATCCTGGCGCCGCATGTCTATCTGAGGGTTCCCGCGGTCCAGGACAGCATTCCCGTGGCGCGCCAGGCGCTGCGCTCCCTCGGTGAGACCATCGCTGCGGAGCGGGAGGCGCTGGAGGATGCCGAGCTGGCACTCACAGAGGCGTGCGCCAACGCGGTGGAGCACGCCTACGGCTCGGACAAGGGCGGCACGGTGCTGGTCACGATGGAGCCCCGCGAGGACGAGATGCACGTGTCGGTGCGCGACTACGGCGCCGGGATGGCCACGGGTGGATCCGACGGCGACGACCAGCGCGGGTTCGGCCTGGCGATGATCGAGGGCCTGGCGCGCCACGTGCAGATCCGGCGCGAGGACGGCACGGAGGTGTCGATGTCCTTCCCGATGGGCCTCGAGGAGATCACCACCGTGGATGGCTCCGTCCCGGGCGTGGAGCCGGCCGAGCGCGTGCTCCGCCGGCTGGTGGCGGTGGTGGCCGCCCAGGCGGACATGCCCTCGGATCGCCTGATGGAGGCCCTGCTGGTGTCCGAGTTGGTGGCTCGCTACGGGCTGCGCCACCTCGTGGGCGAGCGGGTGAAGATCCGCATCGACCGCACCGACGACGGTTTCGAGCTTCATCTCGGCCCGCTCGAGCCCGGCGGCGCCGAGGCGGTTGTGACCGAGAGCGACGTTCCAGGCATCGGATCGGTGGTCGAGCGCCTGGCCGACGGCGTGAGGATGGAGACCGAGGACGTGGACGGCGCCGACGCCGAGTTCCTGGTGCTGCAGATGAACCTCTCGCCCAACGCCGTCGAGTAAGCGCGGCCGGCCGGCTAGGACGCGTCGACCTCGGAGGGGTCGTCCACCTGCTCCAGCTCGCTGTCGGCGCCGGTGATCTCCAATACGCGCGCCACCCGCCGCCCCCCGCGCACCAGCACGAGCCGCCCGCCGCTGTCCTGCTGGCGCTTGTTGAGGCGCAGGATCATCCGCAGCCCGCTGGAGTCGAGGAACGACACGTCGCGCAGGTCCAGCACCACCAACTTCGGGTGCTCGTCGAGGGCGTCCTTCAGGCGATCCTGCAGCTCCTCGACCGTGGACAGGTCTATCTCGCCCGACAGGGCGACCTCGAATCCACGATCGCGAGGGGCGATCTCCACCGAGAAAAGCTTCATGGGCCGGGCGAGATTGTAGGCCGATCAGTGATCCGACCCGCCCCGACCCCCGCACAACCCATAGAAGCGGGTTTCACCCTCCTCTCAAAGGGGGCATCCCCGCCCCGACCCAGACACAACAGGAGGGTTCGCATGAATGAGTCGAAGACGCGGGCGCCGCACGAAGACGAGCGGTCCGCTCTCGAAGAGCTGCAGCAGGAGCCTGGCTCCCGATCGCAGTTCCTGAAGATGGTTGGCGGGGCCGGCGCAGCCGGTGCGCTGGCTGTGCTCGTGGCCGCCTGTGGCGGCGACGACGACAAGGACACCACCAGCTCGGGCGGCAGCGCCAGCTCGGGTAGCGCCAGCAAGGGAAGCAAGTCCGACCTCGAGATCCTGAACTACGCATTGACGCTCGAGTACCTCGAGGCCGACTTCTACCAGCAGGTGCTGGACTCCGGTGAGGTCAAGGACAAGAAGGTCGGCGAGGTCGCGATGGAGATCTCCGAGAACGAGCAGGAGCACGTCGCGGCGCTGATCGCCACAGTGGAGAAGCTGGGCGGCAAGCCCGCCGCCAAGCCCATGACCAACTTCGACTCCGTGCTCGAGGGCGGGGAGAAGAAGATCCTGGAGACGGCCGCGTCCGTGGAGAACCTCGGAGCTGCCGCCTACCTCGGTCAGGCCGGCCGGATCCAGAACAAGGACGTCCTGGCTGCGGCGCTGTCGATTCACACGGTCGAGGCCCGTCACGCGGCGGTGCTGAACAACGTGGTCGGCAAGACGATCGTGCCGGACGGCGCGTTCGCCAAGGCCCAGTCGATGGCGCAGGTGCTCAAGCAGGTCAAGCCGTTCATCCAGAGCTGACCCGCAACTACGAGCACTTCGAAAGGAGCTGAATCAGATGAGCAAGTTCAAGATGGCGGCGCCCGAGTTGGCGGCTGTCGAAGTTCACGGAATGACACGCGAGGCCTTCCTGGTCCGCAGCACGATTGCCGCAGGCTCGGTGTACGGGTTGGCCACGGTTGGCCCGTTCGTGCGTGAGGCGATCGCCCAGGAGGGCGGCGGGGATCTGGAGATCCTCAACTACGCGCTCACGCTCGAGTACCTCGAGTCGGCGTTCTACACCATGGCCCTCAAGCAGACGAAGGGGCTGAGTGGCGACGTCAAGGCGATCGCGACCACCATCAGCGAGGACGAGGCCGAGCACGTCAGCGCCCTCACGCAGACCATCAAGCAGCTTGGCGGCACCCCCGTCAAGGCTCCCGGGGTGGACTTCGGTGAGGCGTTCGCGAGCGAGGACTCGTTCCTCGAGACCGCCCAGACCTTCGAGGATCTCGGAGTGGGCGCCTACAACGGCGCCGGCCCGATGATCAAGTCGAAGGAAGTGCTGGCTTCGGCCGGCTCAATCGTCCAAGTCGAAGGGCGCCACGCGGGCGTGATCCGCTTGCTTCGCGGCGAGCAGATCAGCCCCAGCGCGTTCGACAAGGGCCTCGAAATGCAAGAGGTCCTGGACGCCGCCAAGCCTTTCATCAAGGCCTGACGGTTCCCTCCGCGGCCGGGTCGGCCCAGCCCTCCACCGGGGCTGGGCGGCCCGGCCGTTTTTCGTTCTAGCTCTTGAGCTTTGCGGTGTCGCGCGGCTCGAGGAACGGCTCGTCCAGCGGCGCGCGGTGGCCGCCCTCGATCTGCTGGCTGCGCTGCAGCTCGGAGTTCAGCTCGGCGCCCAGCAGGATCGCGATGTTGGTGAGCCACAGCCAGATCAGGAACACGACCACGCCGCCGATCGACCCGTACGTCTTGTTGTACGACGCGAACGTGGCCACGTAGAGCGCGAACAGCAGCGACACCACGATCCACACCACCAGCGCCAGCACGCCGCCGGGGCTCACGAACTTGAAGCCGGGTTGCTTCACGTTGGGCGCGGCCCAGTAGAGGAAGGCGAACATGAAGGACACCACCGCGAGGATCACGGGGATCTTCGCGATGTCCCAGATCATCGCCACGGAATCGCCCACGCCGATGACCTTGCCCAGCTCCTCCGCGAGGGGGCCGCTCACCGCCACGGCCACCGTGATGAGCACTAGCAGCACGAGCAGCACCAGCGTGATGCCGATCTGCGCGGGCTTGAGCTTCCAGACGGGACGGCCCTCCTCCACCTCGTAGATCTCGTTGGACGCCCGGGTGAAGGCGCCCACGTAGCTCGAGGCGGAGTTGATCGCCAGCACGAGGCCCACGACGAACGCCACGCCCGCCGCGCCCTGGTTGCTCTGCAGGTTCTCGATGGCGCTCGTGAGGATGTCCTTCGCGGGACCGGGCGCCACCGAGCCGATGTTGTCCAGCAGCGGTTGCGTGGCGGAATCGCCGATCAGCCCGAGGATCGAGACCAGCGCGATCAGGGCCGGGAAGATCGCCAGGACGCTGTAATAGGTGAGCGCCGCGGCCCAGTCGGTGCCGTTGTCAGCCGAGAACTCCTTGAAGGTCCGCTTGACCGTGTCCATCTTGGTGGAGCCTTCGAGATCGGACGGGCGGTCGGGAGTGCGCGAGCCGGGTGCGCCGCGCGGCTCCTCCTTGGCCATTTGCAAGTCCTCCGGTGGGGTTGTCTTGGGGGTCAGTCGCCCGGCCAGTGGCCGGTCAACTTCTCGAAGCCCCGTGCGCCACCGCGATCCACCGCGGCCTTCACCACGGCGAAGATTGCGCCCTGGAGGGCAGCGGCCGGCAGCACTTCGCCCCAGCCGTACTCGGATTCGCGCGCCTTGGGCGAGTCTTCCTCGCCCGAGATGCGCTTCCAGATCTGCTTGAAGATGGCGCCGCCGATGAGGCCGCCCAGGACGCCGAAGACGATCCCGAAGGGGGCGTAGAGGAGCTTCAGCACTATCGCCTCCAGAGCCAGAGCAGCAGTAGCAGCGCCACCAGGGCGCTCGCTCCGGCCACCACCGGGGTGGGGTTCTCCTTCACCTGGGCCTGGGTCTCGTTGAGCTTGGCCTGAGCCTGGTCCTGCTTTTGGCGCAGGTCCTCCTTGCGCTCCTCGACCTTCTCCTTCACCTGGCCCTTCACGTCCGCCTTGGCGGCCAGGGCCTCCACGGTCTCGCCCAGCTGCTCGCGGGTGTCCTCGATCTCCTCGCGGAGCTCCTCGGCCTCCTCGGTGGCGGCGGGGGTGCCCGGCGGCGGCGCCTTGGCGTGCACGGGGCTCTGCCTGGTCCTGTCGTCGTCATCGGTCTTCTTCTTGGCGGGGCTCATGCTCGGGCGGCCCTCTCCTTCAGCTCGTCGACGTCTTGCTTGGTGCTCTCGATGGCCTGTTCGGGCGCGGGCGGCGTGGCCTGCTCGATCTCCTTCTTGCCTGTGAGGCCGAGTACGCCGGCCGCAGAGAACAGGACCACGGTCACTATCCCGGCCGCAATCCAGGCCTCGAGGAAGGTGGCGATCAGCAGGATCAGGGTGGCGATCAGGGCGCCCACGCCATACAGCGCGAACACGCCCGCGCCGCCGAACATGCCGGCGCCGAGGCCGGCGCGCTTGCCCTTCTCCTTCATCTCCATCTGGGCCAGCTGGAGCTCCTGTCGCACCAGCGAGGCCGTCTGCGCTGACATCCGCTGGACGAGCTCGCCCACCGGTAGTTCGTTCAAATCTTGTTGGGCCATACGTCACCGGGTCTGCCCGATGTGGCGCGGTTGAAACCGGTCGCGCGTCATGCTGGCGCGGTGAGCAGGCCCGATGAGGCCACGCGCAAGGCCGTCCGAATCGGTTGCTCGGGCTGGAACTACGACGACTGGCGCGGCCGGCTCTACGCCGAGGGGCTCGGCAGGGCGCGCTGGCTCGAGCGCTACTCGGAGTGCTTCGACACGGTGGAGGTCAACTCCACCTTCTACCGGCTCGCCTCGCCCAAGGGCGTGGAGCGGTGGGTGAACCAGACGCCGCCGGACTTCGTGTTCTCGGTGAAGGCCAGCCGCTACATGACCCACATCAAGCGCCTTCAGGATCTCGCGCTGTATGCCGAGCGCTTCTACGAGGGCATCGAGCCGCTGGTGAGCTCCGGCAAGCTCGGCCCGGTGCTCTGGCAGCTGCCGGCGAACTTCCGCCGCGACGACGACCGGCTGGCGTCGGCGCTGGCCGCGCTGCCGGCGGGACGCCACTGCTTCGAGTTCCGTCACGAGAGCTGGTTCGCGCCGCCGGTGATGGACCTGCTGCGCTCGCACGGCGTGGCGCTGGTGATCGGCGACTCCCCCGAGCGCCCCTTCCAGACGCACAACCTCACCGCCGACTGGACCTTCATCCGCTTCCATCACGGCACGCGCGGACGGGGCGGGAACTACTCGGCTTCGGAGATCGAGACGTGGGCGCACCGGATCGGTGAGTGGCGGCGCCGGTGCGAGGTCTTCGCGTACTTCAACAATGACTGGAAGGGCTACGCGCCGCGAAACGCGCGGGCGCTGGCGGTGCGCTGTGCGTGACACGGTTTGTGGCGGTAGAGCGAAGCTCAGGGGCTGTCTCAGCCAGGCGCCTCGCGCGGCGGCAGCTTGATCTCGTCCTCCGCTCCGGCCACCCCCGCTTTCATCTCCCGCCCGCGCTCCACCTCGGCGTTCAGCACCACCCCGAGCAGCACGGCGATGTTCGTGATCCACAGCCACACCAGGAACGAGATCACGCCGCCGAGAGTGCCGTAGGTCTTGTCGTAGGACCCGAAGTTGCCCACGTAGACGGCGAACCCCGCCGACGCCCCCAACCACAGCGCCACGGCCAGGACGCTCCCGGGCGTGACCCACCGAAAATGTGGCAGCCGCACGTTGGGCGCCACGTAATAGAGCACCGCGAGCATCGACAGAACCATGGCGATGAGCACCGGCCACTTGGCCAGGCCGTAGATCGTGACGGCCGTGTCGCCCAGGCCCACCGCCTTGCCAACGGACTCCGCCAGCGGGCCGCTCAGCACCAGTCCCAGGAGAACCACCACGAGCATCATCACCATCACCAGCGTCACGCCGATCTGCAGCGGCCGCAGCTTCCAGAACGGCCGCCCCTCCTGCACGCCATAGATCGTGTTCGAGGCGCGTATGAAGGCGCCTATGTAGCCGGAGGCGCTGTACACCGCCCCCGCCAGACCGGCCACGAACAGCACGCCGGCCTTGCTGCGGTTGGAGGTGATGCTCTCGATCGGGCCCTCGAACGTGCCGACCGCGGCGGAGGGCCCGAGGTCGCGCACGATCTCCGTGAGCGTCTCGGTGGTGGCCTGGGGGTCGCCGAAGAGCCCCACGATCGACACGAGCGCGATCAGGCCCGGGAACAGCGCGAGCACCGCGTAGTAGGTGAGCGCGGCGGCGATGTCGGTCACGTCGGCGTCGCGGAAACCCTTGACCGTGCGCTTCACGGTGTTCCAAAGCGCGATCTGGGTACTCGCTTCCACGGTAGGTACGACTACCCGAAAAGGAGAACTGAATGCCACCCCGCGGCGTGAAGAAGGGAACCAAGCGCGCGCGCCAGTACGAGCACGTGAAGGAGAGCGCGAAACAGCAGGGGCGCTCAGAGGACAAGGCCGAGGAGATCGCGGCGCGCACGGTGAACAAGGAGCGCGCACGCAGCGGCGAGTCCCGGCAGGCCTCGAAGACCTCCACCCAGGACAAATCGTCCGGGCAGCGCGGGGGCCGGCGCTCGGGCCGCGGCGGTCCGAGGGGGCGCACGCGCGACCAGCTGTACAACGAGGCCAGGCAGAAGAACATCGACGGCCGGTCGAGCATGACCAAGGCCCAGCTCCAGCGCGCGGTGGACGCCAAGCAGTGAAGTCGTTTGAATGCGTGTCCTCCGGGGCACCCCCCGAGGACCGAACAGGAGGAAACATGGAGGTCACAGCGGCCCGCGAGGGCATCCTCAGCGACGAAGTGAAGGGCGAGCGAGACGAGCTCGTGAAAATGCTCCACAAGGCGTACTTCATGGAGCTGGAGACCGTGATCAGCTACATCACGAACTCCGCAAACCCAGACGGCATCCTCGCGCGGGAGATCGTGGAGTCACTCCAGCAGGACGTCCAGGAGGAGCTTGGCCACGCGCAGGAGTTCGCCACGCGCATCAAGGAGCTGTACGGCGTGGTGCCGGGGTCGATGGAGTTCACCCCGGAGCAGTCCTACCTCCAGCCGCCGGACGACCAGCTGGACATCAAGCATGTGGTGAAGGGCGTGATCGAGGCCGAAACCGGCGCGATCGAGCACTACAACAAGATCGTGGAGTTCTGCGAGGGCACCGATCCCGTGACGCAGGACATGGTCATCGCGATCCTGCGTGACGAGGAGGGCCACAGGCGCCTCTTCGAGGGCTTCCTGCGCGAGCTGGAAGCCCACGAGGCGCTGCACTAGCGATGCGCCCCGACGACGAGCGCAGCGAAGAGGAGGCCGCCGCGGCCGAGGCGGCGGCGATCGGGGGCCCGGCGCCGGATGCCGACGTCGACCCGGCACGCCGTCCCGTGGAGGAGGCCGGCGGCGGTGAGGCGGAAGGGTTCGAGCAGGCCGAGGACGCGCTACGGCGCAATGCCTCGCACGAGGACTCCGGCGCCAGCCCCACCCAGGACGCCTTCACGGGCGAGGTGGAGAGCGATCGCTCAGGCGCGGAGTACGGCGAGGCCGACCATGTCGAGTCGACGGAGACCGGGGACGAGGCGGAGCAGACCTGAGGTCAGCCGGCGTTGTCCGGATGACCCGTCGCCTGGCCCGGGTTGTCCGGAACGCCCGGACTCTCCTCGGCCTGGTCGCGGGCGCCGTCGTCCTGGTCGTCGTCGGGCACCTGCTCCGGCGGGGCCTCTTCGGGCAGCTGGTCTGACTCTTCGCGTGGCTCTTCCATGCGGGGCGGCTACCCGCCGGCCTTCGCGGGCAAACCGAAGGCCGTCTCCTCGAAGCGCTCGAGGATCTCCTGCGGCGAGTGGTACACGCCCTCGGCCCCGGCCTCCCGGAGCTCCTGCTCGGAGAAGCCTCCCGTGAGCACCGCCAGGGTGGGAACGCCGGCGCGGCCGGCGGCCTCGCAGTCGAAGGTGGAGTCACCCACCATCACGGCGCCGTCCTCGCCGTTGCCGTGCTCGAGCGCCGCCTCCACTAGGTCGGGCGCCGGCTTGGTGGTCTCCACGTCGGCCGACGTGGTCCACGCGTCGGTCAGCTCGCGCGCGTCCAGAAGATCCACGTAGTGCTCCACCTCGTCCTCCTTGGCGGAGCTGGCCAGCACCACCGAGTGGCCCTCGTCCTTCAGGCGTACGATCAGATCCCGCGCGCCTTCCAGCGCCTCCACCTCGCCGATCAGCTCGGAGTAGCGCTGCTTCTCTGTGTCGCGCACGGCGTCGCCCTTGGAGTCCTCGAAGTCCTCACCCGCCAGTGCACGCACGAGCTGGTCCCCGCCCATTCCGATGTGGCGGTGGATGCGCCACATCGCCAGCACGAGATCGTGCTCGCGGAAGGCGCGATACCAGGCGAGGGTGTGGTGGTAGTTGGTGTCCACCAGCGTCCCGTCGATGTCGAGGATTGCGGTTAGGGCCATCGCACCTCGCTACCCCGGATCCGGCCGGGCAAACGGCGCGGTTTCCGCCGCGCCAGGCACGGGTAGCGGGACCCCATGACCACCCCCACGCTCGAGATCACCGAGCCACAGCCGCCAGTCGGGCCCGATACCAACCCCGTCGGTCCCGAGATTCCCGACACGCCGATCGATCCGCCGCAGCCGGCCCCGGACGGTCCCCAGACCCCGGAGCCCCAGCCGCCGATCGAGCCCGACGTGGACCCGCCCGCCGTGCCCCAGCCCGACCCCGGGGGACCCGAGACCCAAGTTGTCTGAGGAGCGCCGCTCCGGCGGCGCGGTCCTCTGGTAGGTGGTGATCGCCTGCCGGCGCACCCAGTGATCCCGGAAGTGCCCGTCGTGGTGTTCAAGAGAGAGCACGCTCACGCTCCGGCATTCCGCCAGGGGCCTCTGGGAGCGGATCTCGCGTCGATAGCCGGCGCAGGGGAGCCCGCTTCAGTGTCCGTCGCCAGCCAGCCAAGCCCACCACCGCCGCCCCTCGGGGACTCCGCGCATGCCGAGCGGCGCCTGGTGCGCCGCTACCGGGACGGCGACCTCCGGGCCCGTGAGGAGCTGGCCCACCACCACATGCCGCTGGCGCGTCGCCTGGCCGGGCGCTACCGCAACACGGGCGAGGCGCAGGAGGATCTCGAACAGGTGGCCTACCTGGGATTGCTGAAGGCCATCGACCGATACGACCCCGCGGTGGGACCGTTCGTGCGCTACGCCGTGCCGAACGTGATGGGCGAGCTCAAGCGCCATTTCCGCGACAAGGGGTGGGGCCTGCGCGTGCCCCGCTCGCTGCAGGAGCGCGTGCTGAAGGTGGGCGAGGCCACCGAGGAGCTGTACGGAACGCTCGGCCGCTCCCCGGCGCCTTCCGACCTCGCCAAGCACACGGGGTTCACGATGGAGGAGGTGCTCGAGGCGCTGGATGCCGGCAGCGCCTACACGCCGGCCGCGCTCGACGCCCCCTACGCGGGCGAGGAGGACGGCGCCCGCACGCTGGGCGACAGCCTCGGGGCCGAGGACTCGGGGTACGAGCTCGTGGTGCTGGGGCACACGGTGGCCCCCGCCTACCGCGCTCTTCCCGACCGCGAGCGCGAGATCTTGAGGCTGCGCTTCATGGAGGACCTCACCCAGTCCGAGGTGGCCGCCCGGATGAGCATCTCGCAGATGCACGTGTCGCGGTTGCTGCGGCGCTCGCTCGATCGCCTGCGTGAGGAAGCGCTCGCCGGCGACTAGTGGGTGGCACCCCGGCGGCCCTGGGCACCTCCGGCGCGATATGGCACGATTCCGCGGGTGACCAGCAGACCCGCCTCGGCGCAGCAGATGCCCGACCTCGCGCCGCCCGGTGCCGACAGCCACGACCTGATCCGCGTGCACGGCGCGCGTGTGAACAACCTCAAGAACGTCAGCATCGAGCTCCCGAAGCGGCGGCTGACGGTGTTCACCGGTGTCTCCGGCTCGGGCAAGAGCTCGCTGGTGTTCGGCACGATCGCCGCGGAGTCGCAGCGGCTGATCAATGAGACCTACAGCTCCTTCGTGCAGGGCTTCATGCCGACGCTGGCGCGGCCCGAGGTCGACGTACTCGAGGGGCTGACGACGGCGATCAGCGTCGATCAGGAGCGGATGGGGTCCAACCCCCGCTCGACGGTTGGCACCGCGACCGATGCCGACGCGATGCTGCGCATCCTCTTCAGCCGGCTGGGGCAGCCCCACATCGGCGGGCCCGGCGCGTACTCCTTCAATGTCGCGTCCGTCCACGGGAGTGGCGGCATCACGGTCGAGCGCGGCGACCGGACCATCACCAAGAGCGCGAGCTTCAGCCGCACCGGCGGCATGTGCGCGCGCTGCGAGGGCCGCGGCTCGGTCAGCGACTTCGACCTGTCCGCGCTCTACGACGACAGCAAGTCGCTCAACGGGGGAGCGCTCACGATCCCCGGCTACAGCATGGAGGGCTGGTACGGCCGGATCTACCGCGGCTGCGGCTACTTCGACCCGGACAAGCCGATCAGGAAGTTCAACAAGCGCGAGCTTCACGACCTGCTCTACAAGGAGCCGACCAAGATCAAGGT
Organism: uncultured Thermoleophilaceae bacterium; assembly: GCA_963727395.1. GTDB lineage: Bacteria > Actinomycetota > Thermoleophilia > Solirubrobacterales > Thermoleophilaceae > JAAYBF01. The sequence goes on from CAVSGC010000016.1 coordinate 40,103, forward strand.
CGAGGGCACCAACCTGACCTACGCGGGCCTGATCCCGTCGATCGAGAGGTCGATGCTGTCCAAGGAGATCGACGCGTTGCAGCCACACGTCCGCGCCTTCGTGGAGCGGGCGGTGGTGTTCACCACCTGCCCCGACTGCGACGGCACCCGGCTCAGCGAGGCCACGCGGTCGTCGAAGATTGACGGTGTCAGCATCGCCGACGTCTCCGCGATGCAGATCACCGACCTCGCGGAATGGGTGGCCGGCCTGGACGAGCCGTCGGTCGCGCCGCTGCTGGCGACCCTGCGGCGCACCCTCGACTCGTTCGTCGAGATCGGGCTGGGCTACCTGTCGCTCAACCGGCCGTCCGGCACGCTGTCGGGCGGCGAGGCCCAGCGCACGAAGATGATCCGCCATCTCGGCTCCTCCCTCACCGACGTGACATACATCTTCGACGAGCCCACCATCGGCCTGCACCCACACGACATCGAGCGGATGAACGACCTGCTGCTGCAGCTGCGCGACAAGGGCAACACGGTGCTCGTCGTGGAACACGAGCCGGAGACGATCGCGATCGCCGACCACGTCGTCGACCTCGGCCCGCGCGCCGGCACCGAGGGCGGCGCGATTGTGTTCGAGGGCAGCGTCGACGGACTACGAGCCAGTAACACGCTCACCGGGCAGCACCTGGACGACAGCGCGTCCCTGAAGCCTTCGGCGCGGAAAGCGTCTGGGACGCTCGAGGTGCGCGGCGCCAACACCAACAACCTGCAGGAGGTGGACGTCGACATCCCGCTCGGCATGCTGGTCGTCTTGACCGGGGTCGCCGGCTCCGGCAAGAGCTCGCTGATCAACGGCTCGGTGGCGGGCCGCGACGGAGTCGTGACGGTCGACCAGGCCGCCATCGGCGGCTCGCGACGGAGCAACCCGGCGACGTACACCAAACTGCTCGACCCGATCCGCAAGGCGTTCGCGAAGGCCAACGGGGTGAAGCCGGGGCTGTTCAGCGCCAACTCCGACGGCGCCTGCCCCAACTGCAACGGCGCCGGCGTCGTCTACAGCGACCTGGGGATGATGGCCGGCGTCGCCATTACCTGCGAGGAGTGCGAGGGCAAGCGGTTCGACGCGTCGGTGCTGGAGTACCGCCTCGGCGGCCGCGACATCAGCGAGGTGCTCGCGATGTCGGTGAACGAGGCCGAGCAGTTCTTCGGCGCCGGCGAGGCGCGAACGCCGGCCGCGCACAAGATCCTCGACCGGCTCGCCGACGTCGGGCTCGGCTACCTCACCATCGGCCAGCCGCTCACCACGCTGTCCGGCGGCGAGCGGCAGCGGCTCAAGCTCGCCACCCACATGGGGAATAAGGGCGGCGTATATGTCCTCGACGAGCCGACCACGGGGCTCCACCTCGCCGACGTCGAGCAGCTGCTCGGCCTGCTCGACCGGCTCGTGGACTCTGGCAAGTCGGTCATCGTCATCGAGCACGACCAAGCGGTCATGGCGCACGCCGACTGGATCATCGACCTCGGCCCCGGGGCAGGCCACGACGGCGGCCGGATCGTCTTCGAGGGCACACCCGCCGACCTCGCCGCCGCCCGTTTCACCCTCACCGGCAAGCACCTCGCGGCCTTCCTGGGCACCTGACCGCGCGGCGCGGTCAGGCCACGCGGTCCACCGCGTCGGAGTCCTCGTCGCCCGCGATCAGGTCGAGCACGCCCTCCTCCACCGATCGCTGCAGAGCCGGCCAGTCGTTTCCGTCGGCCGCAAGCTCGGGCAGCGTGCCTCCAATCGTGAGGCCGCCGTCGAAGCGGTCGAACACGCGCGGGTCGATGTACGACGCACGGCACACGGCCGGGGTGTTGCCGAGGTAGCGCGCCACCTCGTCCACCGCCCTCCGAGCCGCGCGGGCGCGCACCGCCTTCGATTCCGAGGCCACCGGGCCGGACACCCCCAGCGCCACGGCCGCGAGCACCGTGGCGTTCCAGGTGCGGAAATCCTTGGCCGAGAAGTCGCCGCCCGCGGCCTGCTTGATGTAGTCGTTGATGTCTTGCGAGCGCACGTCGCGCCAGCGCCGGCCCTCCTTGTAGGCCAGCAGCTCCGCGCCACCCGATCGGCGGCGCCGCAGGGTGCCGAGCAGATCCAGCAGCTCGGGGTCGGCCAGCTGCTGTTGGCGGCGCTGGCCGCCCTTGGCGTCGTAGTCGAACGCCACGGAGTCGGGCCTCACCGTCACATGGTCCTTGCGGATCGTGGCCAGCCCGTAGGTGTCGTTGTCCTCCGCGTAGCCCTCGGAGCCGATGCGGAAGAAGCCGCGGTCGAGCAGGCGGGCGGCGCCCCCGAGCACCCGCTCTCGGGAGAGGTCTCCGCGCGCCAGGTCGCGGTCCGACCGTCGCCGCAGCCGCGGCAGCGCGCGGGCGAAGTGGATCATCGAGTCGAACTTCTCGCGGTCGCGGCGCTCGCGCCAGTGGTCGTGATAGCGGTACTGCTTGCGCCCGGCGGCGTCCACGCCGGTGGCCTGGATGTGGCCGAAGGGGAAGGTGCAGATCCAGACGTCCTCCCACGCGGGCGGGATCGCGAGCGCCTTGATCCGCTCCACCACGTCCTCGTTGCGGATGGTGCGCCCGTTCTCGTCCAGGTACTCGAAACCGCGGCCGCGGCGGCGGCGCGTGATCCCCGGTGTGGAGACGTCGACGCGCTTGAGCCTCGGCACGGCTCGTCGCTACCCCGCGCGGCGGCAGGTCAAACCGCCTCCGCAGCGCTAACTTGAACCTCCCCAATGGCCCGCGTCCCCACACGAACGCCGGAACAACCGGCTGAGGCCAGCGCAGCCAGCATTCTCGACACGGTCTTCGAGGGGGCCGACTTCGGGATCGCGGTCTGGGACGCCGACCTTCGCTTCGTGCGCGTGAACCCTGCGTTCGCCGACTTCAGCGGGTTGGCCGTGGGCAAGCACCCGGGCCGCAAGGCCGAGTCCCTGATGGGCGACGAGGTGCTCGCGGCACTGCGGTTGGTCACGGACTCCGGGGAGGTGCAGCGCGGCCTGGGCGTGCCCGCGACCAACGACGACCGCAGCTTCGAGGGCAGCTACTTCCCGGTGCGTGAGGACGGGCGGATCGTGGGAGTGCTGGGCGTGCACATCGAGGTCACCGAGCAGGTGCGCGCCCTGGCGGCCGCCGAGGACGAGCACAAGCTGGTCACCCAACTGCAGGTGAGCCTGATGCCCGACCGCCTACCCGCCATACCTGGCGTGGAGATCGTGTCGAGCTTCAGCCCTGCGTCGGGCGGCATCGAGGTGGGCGGCGACTTCTTCGATGTCTTCCGGCTCGGCAAGCCGAAATGCTGGATGGTCGTGATCGGCGATGTGTGCGGGAAGGGGGCGGAGGCGGCCGCGCTCACCGCCCTGGCCCGCTACACCCTCCGCGCCGCAGCCATTCAGGAGGGCGCCGAGCCGGCCGAGTTGCTCGCCCAGCTCAACGAGGCGATCCTGCGCCAGCACCGCGACATGCGCTTCCTGACCACCGTGTGCGCGTTCCTCGAGCCCTCCGAGCGGGGTCCCGGGCAGCGCCTCACGCTGTGCGTGGCCGGCCACCCGCCGCCGCTGAAGGTGGCGGCCGGCGGTAGCGTGTCGCAGGTGGGCGGCAGCGGCGCCCTGCTGGGCGTCTGGGACGAGCCGTCGCTGTCCGAGGAGGTGGTGGAGCTTCAGCCCGGCGAGCTGCTCGTGCTCTACACCGACGGTGTGATCGAGGCGGGGGCGCCGGAGGACGAGCTGGGAGTCCGCGGGCTCACCGAGCTGCTGGAGGGCCTGTCCGAGGAGGCGTCCGCCGCCCAGACCGTGGCCGCGGTGGAGGCCGGCATCGCCGACCGCGGCGAGGGCTCGGCGAGGGACGACGTGGCCATGCTCGTGGTTCGCGCCGGCGGCACCTGACCACCGCTAGTCTGGACTCCAGACCGCTTCCAAGGAGGCCCACCGTGCTGGAGTTCCTCACCCGCCACAAGACCGCGATGCCCGCCGCCGACGAGGCGCTGCCGGGCCGCGACACTCCGATCGTGTCGCCCGGCGAGCACTTCGTGCTCGGCACCCCGATCGGGCCGCCGTTCCCACAGGACACCGAGCAGGCCGTGTTCGGGATGGGCTGCTTCTGGGGCGCGGAGAAGGCCTTCTGGCAGCTCCCGGGCGTGTACACCACCGCCGCGGGCTACGCCGGGGGCTTCACTCCCAATCCCACCTACGAGGAGGTCTGTTCGGGCCGCACCGGCCAGAACGAGGTGGTGCTGTGCGTGTTCCGCCCGGCGGAGATCTCCTACGAGGACGTGCTGCGCACCTTCTGGGAGGGCCACGACCCCACCCAGGGCATGCGGCAGGGCAACGACATGGGCACCCAGTACCGCTCGGGCATCTACGCCTACGGGGAAGCCCAGCTACAGGCGGCCCAGGCGTCCCGCGACCGCTACGCCGAGGCCCTGGCCGCGGCCGGCCGCGACGCCGAGATCACCACTGAGATCGTCCCGGCGGGCGAGTTCTTCTACGCCGAGGACTACCACCAGCAGTACCTCGCCAAGAACCCCGGCGGCTACTGCGGGCTGGGCGGCACCGGCGTGTCGTGCCCGGTGGGCACGGGCACACCGGCCGGCTAGCGCTTCTTCGCGAAGCGCTGGCGCGCCTGCTCGATCTTGCGCTTGCCCTCGGGGCTCTGGGCATAGTTCTGCGCCTTGGAGGCGAGCTGGCGCCCCTTGGGGCTGCGGGCGAAGCGGCTGATCTTGCTCACTAGAGACGGCAAGTGGTTCCTCCTGTGCGTTCGGGTTGGCAACGGACCGTAGTGACCGTGCTTACCCGGCTCGGCCGGCGCGGAACTAGTTGAGGCTGGGGTCCGCCGGCATCGAGGCCAGCAGGGCGTAGGCGCCGCCCTTGCGCTGGAGCACCGCCGGCCACAGGTCGGAATGGGCGAACGGATCGTCCGCCGCGGCCTGCTCCACGATCCAGGCCTCCTCCTCCAGCTCGGCGTCCAGCTGCCCGGGCGCCCACCCGGCGTAGCCCGCGTACACCCGCAGGCGCCGCAGCTGCGGGTGCTCTCGCTCGGGGTCGAGCAGGCCCAGCGGCCCCGCGATCGGCGTGCCGGCGTCGTCGGGGTCCTCAAAGTCGCCCAGCGCCAGCACGGACTCGGGATTCACCGGCCCGCCGGCGTGCACCACCTCGCCCTCACCCGCCAGGTGGGCCAGCTCGGGCACCAGCGCGGCCACCGCGTTCTCGGTGGGGCGGTTGAGCACTACCGCCAGCGCGCCGTCGTCGGTGTGCTCCACCACCAGCAGCACGGTGCGGCGGAAGTAGTCGAGCAGCTGGGGCGCGGCGATCAACAGCTTTCCGCGCAGCGACCCGGCCATGGCGTGACCCTCAGCGCCCCTTCCAGACGGGGTCGCGCTTCTCGGCGAAGGCGGTGGCGCCCTCGCGCGCGTCCTCGGAGGTGAACACCGGGCCGGAGATCGCGGCCTGGCGGTCGAACTCCTCGTCCAGGCTCCAGTCGGGCGACTCGATGACGATCTGCTTGGAGGCGATCAGCGCCAGCGGCGCGTTCGCCTCGATCGCCCCGGCCAGCTCCAGCGCCGCGTCCACGGCGCCGCCGGCCTCGGACACACGGTTCACAAGCCCCAGCTCGTATCCGCGCTCGGCCGTGATCGGGTCGCCTGTGAGGGCCAGCTCCATCGCCACGTGGTAGGGGATGCGGCGCGGCAGGCGCAGCAGCGCGCCTCCGGCGGCCACCAGGCTGCGCTTCACCTCGGGGATGCCGAGCCTGGCGCCGCTGGAGGCCACGATCAGGTCGCAGGACAGCGCCACCTCCAGGCCACCGGCCACGGCGAAGCCCTCGATGGCGGCGATCAGCGGCTTGCGCGGGGGCCCCTGCACGATGCCGGCGAATCCACGGCCCTCCACCCACGCGCTCTCGCCCGCCACGAAGGCCTTCAGGTCCATGCCCGCCGAGAAGCCCTTGCCGGCTCCGGTGAGCACGCCAACGGCCAGGTCGTCGTCGCCGTCCAGCTCGTCCAGCGCGGCGGCCACGCCCTGCGCCAGCGCGGCGTTCACCGCGTTGCGGGCGTCCGGGCGGTTGAGGGTGATCAGCAGTGTGCGCCCGCGGCGCTCGGTCAGAACGGCGTTCTCTTCGGTCATGCAGCCAACCTACCGCCCGCAATGCCTGCGCCGTCCGGTTGCGCTCCTAGCCTCGGCCACTCCATGCGCCTGATCGTCGCCCGCTGCGAGGTCCGCTACACGGGCCGCCTCACCGCCATCCTGCCGGAGGCGCTGCGGCTGCTCATGATCAAGTCGGACGGGTCGGTGATGGTGCACGCCGACACCGGCGGCTTCAAGCCGTCCAACTGGATGACCGCGCCCACGGTGATCGAGGAGGAGCCCGGCTCGATCGTGGTGCGCAAGCGTGCGGGCGCGACGGAGGACAGGCTCGAGATCCGCGTGGCGGAGGTGGTCTCCGACGTAACGCACGACATGGGCCAGGCCGCCGCGCTGGAGAAGGAGGGGGTGGAGCGCGAGCTGCAGGAGCTGCTGGCCGACGCCCCGGAGGCCTGCGGCGAGGGCTTTCGCCTGGTGCGGCGCGAGTGGCCCACCGACATCGGCCCGGTGGACCTCATGTGCCGCGACGGCGACGACGGCTGGGTGGCCGTGGAGATCAAGCGCGTGGCCACGATCGACGCCGTGGAGCAGCTCACCCGCTACCTGGAGCGGCTGTCCGGCGAGCCGGGCTTTGCCTCGTGCCGCGGGGTGCTGGCCGGCGCGGAGATCAAGCCGCAGGCGCGGGTGCTCGCAGAATCGCGTGGGATCGACTGCGTGGAGGTGGACCCCGCGGTGCTGCGCGGCGACCGCGAGCCGGACCTCACCCTCTTCGGCGCCTAGAGGGTCCGGGCGGGCTACCGGCGCAGCCGCCCGGCCGCCTTGCGCCACCACGGCCGCTTCCGCCGCCTCCGCTCCCGCACCGCCGCCGCCCCTCCCAGCCCGAGCGCCGCAACCCCCGCGGCTATCAGCCCCCGGCGCGCCAGCAGCCCGCGGAACTGGCCCTCCACCTCGGGCCACAGCTCGTCCTGCACCAGCTCCGCGGCGGCCTCCGGGGTGGCCTCGAGCTCCGCCACCGGGATCGGCTCTGAGAACGCCAGGCGCACCTTCACCGGACGCGGCGCCGGCCCGAGCCACAGGCGGTCGGTGCCCGTGATGGCCGCGGGCACCAGCGGGGCGCGCGCCTCGATGGCCAGCCGCGCGGCTCCGCGCTTGGGCTGGCCCAGCGCCTCGTGCGCGCGCACGCGAGTGCCCTCGGGGAACAGCGACAGCAGCCCGCCCTGGTCGAGGATCACGCGCGCGGTGTCCAGCGCATGCTGGTCGGCCTCGCCCCGCCGCACGGGGAACGCCCCCAGGCGCACCAGCAGCGGCCCCTTCCAGCCCTCGAACAGCTCCGACTTGCCCATGAACCGCAGGTGGCGCCGCGTGGCGGCGGCGATGAAGAACGAGTCGAAGAAGCTCTTGTGGTTGGGGGTGATGATGGCCGCGCCCTCGCGGGGGATGTGCTCGGCGCCTGCGATCGAGAGCCGAAACCACAGGCGCATGAAGGGCACCACCAGCCCGCGCACGAGTGCGTAGAGCACACGCGACGGCCCCTTCTCGCGCGCGCGGCGATGGGCCTCCTGGGTGGTCATCGCAGCCCACCCTAGAACGGGAGCGGGCCGTCGGGCCGTCGCCGATGCTTCACTGCGCGCATGTCGGAGCAAGGCACGAGCGGCGCAGTGGCCTACCGGGCGGTGCTGCTGGCCGCCGCTCTGCTCGTGCTGGGCCTGCTGTTTCGCCAGCTGCTCACGCTGCTGCTGGCCGTGCTGATCACGGTGATCATCGCGGTGGCCCTGTCGGCGGCGGCCGGCGTGCTGGAGCGCCGCTTCAACGTTCCCCGCCCGATCGGCGCGCTTCTGGCGCTGCTTGCGGGGCTCGGGGTGGTCGCCGGCGTGATCGCGCTCGTGATCCCGCCCTTCATCGACCAGACCAACGACTTCGTGGACGACGTGCCCGGGATCGTGGACCTCCTGCGCGAGCGCCTCCACGATCTCACCGGCGCGCGGCCGGGCGAGATCGCGCACCGCGTCCAGGACTTCGCCGAGCGCTACACCGACGACCCGGGCCGCCTGATCGGGCCGATCACCTCGATCGGTCTGAGCGTGGCGGGCGTGCTCGGCGCGCTCGTGCTGGTGCTCATCACCGCCTACTACATGGCGATCAACCCCGACCCGCTCCTCGACGGCATCCGGCGCCTGGTCCCGCCCGCCCACCGCCACCGCGCCGACCACATCATGAGCCGGCTGCGCAGCTCGTGGCTGGGTTGGATGCGGGGGGTGGCCGCGGACATGCTGGTCTCGGGCACGCTGCTCTACATCGGGCTCACGGTCATCGGCCTGGACTTCGCCATCTTCTTCGCGGTGCTCACCGCCCTGCTCTCGGTGATCCCCTACTTCGGCGCCATCGCCAGCGCGATCCCGCCGGTGCTGTTCGCCCTGACCGACTCGCCCGGCAGGGCGCTGCTGGTGCTCGCCATCTACCTGCTGGTGCAGCAGGTGGAGGGCAACCTGGTGATCCCGCTGGTGATGGCCCGCACGGTGAAGCTGCACCCGGCGGTGATCGCCGTGGGGGTGGTGATCGTGGGCCAGCTGTTCGGCTTCGTGGGCCTGCTGGTGGCCGTGCCGATCCTTTCGATGATCGTGATCCTCGTGGAGGAGCTGTGGGTGAAGCCGATGGAGGACCCGCAATCGAGCGTGGGCGGCACCGGCTAGTAGAGCTTGACCACCGCGATCACCATCGAGGCGAGCACGCACACCACGATCACCACCTGCATGTAGATCCAGAAGCGCGGCACTATGCTCCCGATTGTGACGATCGGAGCGTCAATCTTCGTCGGGGCCCTGGGCGCGATCCTGCGCTTCGCGGTCACCGGCCAGGTGTCGGGCATCGACATCCAAACGGTGGGCACCATCCTCATCATCGCCGGGGTGGTGGGCCTGATCACCGGCCTGGCACTCGAGTTCTCGGGCCGCGACCGCGCGCGCGATCCCGGCCCCTACTAGCCGGCGCTACTCGATCAGCGCCTGGCGTAGGGCGATGGCCACGGCGTGCACGCGGCCGTCGGCCTCCAGCTTGAGGATGGCCCGCTTGGTGTCGCCCTTCACGGTCTCGGCGCTCAGCCCGATCCTCTCGGCCACCTGGTCGGTGTGAAGGCCGGTGGAGAACAGCTGCAGGATCTCCCGCTCGCGTTCTGACAGCGGGGCGTCGGCCACGCTCTGGGTGAGCAGCAGGGCGGGAGACGGCGACGGGTCCACGAAGGCGCCACCCTGGCTCACCGTGCGGATGGCCCGCAGCAGGTCATCCGGCGGCGAGCCCTTCATCACGTAGCCGCGGGCGCCGGCCGCCAGGGCGTCGGACAGCAGCCGCTTGTCGCCGTAGGCCGAGTAGATCACCACGCCGGCGTCGGGCGCGCGGGCCACGATCCGCCGCACCGTGGAGATGCCGTCCATGCCGGGCAGCCGTACGTCCACGATCACCACGCTGGGGTCGTGCCGCCCCAGGACGGGGAGCAGTTCCTCGCCGGACTCCGAGACCTCCAGCAGCTCGATGTCCTCCACGCCCTCGATGAGCAGGGTCAGTCCTTGCCTGACCGTCGGATGGTCATCCACCGCCAGGCACGTGATCGGGGCGCTCATGGGCACCTCGATGGTAGAGGCGCATATGATCCGCCCCACCTTCCACCTGGCGTCCAAAGGAGAGGCATGTTCGGATCGATCGTTGTGGGTACCGACGGATCGGACACCGCTCAGGAGGCGGTGAAGCAGGCCACGGACCTGGCCTCGACACTGGGCGCCCGGCTGTTCCTGGTGAGCGCGTACGAGCCCGTGCCCGAGGGGCGCCTGCGCGACGAGCGCCAGGAGGTTCCCGAGGACCTTCAATGGATGGTCAACCCGCGGGAGGATGTGGAGGGCACGCTGAAGGCGGGCGCCGAGCAGGTGGAGGGCGCGGGCGTGGAGGTGGAGACCTTCGCGCGGGAGGGCGATCCCGCCGACGCCATCCTCGACGTGGCCGAGGAGAAGAACGCCGACCTGATCGTGGTCGGCAACAAGGGAATGACCGGCGCCAAGCGCTTCCTGCTGGGCTCGGTGCCCAACAAGGTCTCCCATCACGCGCCCTGCAGCGTGATGATCATTCGGACCACCTAGCGCGCTCCGCTTGACAGCCCCGCCCGTGGTTGGCTAGCCTGCCGTCTCGCCAAGAGACACCGTCGTTTACAGGAGGACGAGGAGGAGGAGGAGGTGGGTGTCCTGAGGGTTCTCGTGGTGGAGCCGGATGCGGCGCAGCGTGACCACATGGTCGCGGTTATGAGCCGTGCCGGCTTTCGCCCCGAGGGGTTCGCGTCCGGCGAGGAGGCGCTCGAGGCTGCGCGTTCCGAGCCCCCGCAGGTCGCGGTGCTTGAGGTGCGCCTGGGGGACCTCTCCGGCTACGAGGTGTGCCGGGCGCTCAAGGAGGAGTTCGGCGACGCGCTCGGAGTCATGTTCGTGTCGGCCGACCGCACTGAGCGCATGGACAGGGTCGCGGGGATGCTCGTGGGCGCGAGTGAGTACATGGCCAAGCCGTTCGCGGGCGACGAGCTGCTCGCCCGGCTCAGGGACGTGGCCCGCCGGACCGGTGCCAATGGCTACCTGAAGGCACCGGCGCTCGAAGCGGCGCTCACCAAGCGCGAGCTCGAGGTGCTGCACCTGCTCGCCGACGGCCACGACCAGCAGGCGATCGCCGAGCGGCTGGTGGTTTCTCCCCGGACGGTGGGCAAGCACATCGAGCACATCCTGGCCAAGCTGCCGGCGACCAGCCGAGCCCAGGCCGTAGCGATCGCCTACCAGCGCCGGCTGCACGGGCCGCCCGGGCCGCCGATGGCCGCCGGCTAGAACGACCGGTTGGCGCCCCGCCATCACGCGCTCGGCGCGGGTTTCTTCTCCGGGCCGTTCTTGCAGCCGGGCACCTTGTAGCCCGGCGCGCACGTGGTCTTCGCCGTGTACTTCTTCTCGAAGGCGTCGAGCGCCCGTTGCCGCCGGGTGCTGCTCACGAGCTGTTTGATCTCGTCGCGCGATTCCTCGAGCGTGGCCTGACGGGAGGGCTCGACCTTCTCGACGAGGAACACGGCCCAGGACCCTTCCTCTTTCACGGGCCCCGTGAGCTCGCCCTTCTCCGCCCGGAAGATGGCTGCGAGGAGGCCGGTCTTCGCCTTGCCCTCAGGCACGATCGGGACCTTCCCGCCCCTGTCGCGCGTGGAGTGGACCGAGTACTTCTTGGCGACGGCGTTCCAGCTCTGGCCGTCCTCCAGCGCCGCCCTCGCAGCGTCGGCCCTGGCCCGGGTCTTCGTGACCACGAGGCGCAGGCCGCGCCGTTCGTTGACGATCAGCTTCGCCTTGTTGTCCCGGTAGTAGTCGGCCACGTCCTGAGCCGAGACCGTCCTCGACCCTTCGGTCAGCTGAGCGTTGACCTTAATCTGGAGTTGGCCGTTCCGGATGGTCGGCATAAGCTGCTCGAGGGTCAGGCGCGCCCGCTTCAAGTTCGCCTCGCTGAGGAAGCCGCTCTTCTTCGCTTGCGCGACCGCCTTCTGCACCTCCGCGTCCGTGACGCTCAGGTTCCGCGCCTCGGCCTCCTGTCGGAACCATTCGGCCTTGAGCACGGCATCCATGGCCCTGGTCTCCGCCTCCTCGTCCCGCGGCTTGGTGCGATCCGAGGTGACCGTGAGCGCCCGCTCGAAGGCGGCCTTCGTGATCACGGTGTCGCCCACCTTGGCCACCGCGTCCTCTGGCAGCTCGTGGCTGTCGCCGCATCCGGCCACGGCGGCGCCGCCGAGCACGAGTGCGGCAGCGCAGAACAGCGTGGGTGTGACTCGTTTCATCAGGTCTCCTCCTACCGCGAGTGATACACGATTGCGTTCCCTTCCAATGTCGCGCCTACGCCGAGGCTCCTAGCTACGTCAATCGCCGTACGGCCACTGCCCCAGCAAAGATTCGGTGATTACCCCCGTTTGGGAATGCCCGCAGAAGGGGACTTATAAACGGCAATGGTTACTGGCTCAAAAGCGGCCCTCGCTGCCGCGAAGGAGGGCGCCTAGAGAACGCGGAGGAGGAGTTGAGGCTGGTCCCCCGCTCGAAGGGGCGGGAAGCAACGACGGGATGCACCCTAAACAACAGGACCCGGCGTACCGCCGGAGGAAAGGTAGGAGAGGGCATATGAAGAAGGCATTTTCCAAGGTTGGCCTGCTGGTGGCGGTGGCACTGCTGGCCACCGCCGCGGTCGCCACGAGCGCCCAGGCGGTCACGATCAATCCGGACGAGACGGCGGTCTCGGGTGTGGCGACCGACTCCTCGCTGAGCTATGGAGTCGCCACGATCACGTGTGACACCGCCACGGCGGACGGCACCACGGGTCTCGACAGCGATCGCATCACCGACCTCACGCTGACGTTCACCGACAACTGTGCCGTCGTGGGCGTCGCCCCGGCGACGGTGGCCTGCGGCACAGAAGACGTGACGCTGATCGCCCAGAATGACATCCCCGGCTCATCGGGTCCGCCGGTGGTTGATCCCGGGGGCACGGGTACGGTCCGCCTGGAAGGTGGCTCACCGGAATCCGGGCCTTTCAATTGCACCGTCACCACGGCCACCTGCACCGTCACGGTCGCGGGGCCGCAGGACACCCAGGACGACAACACGGAGCTCAACGAGAGCACCGACGTCCTGAGCGCGGACGTGGACGTCCAGGCGACCCGTGTCGGCAACGTGCTGTGCGGGCCGTCGTCGGGTACCGGCAATTTCACGGCGAACTACGCCACGACGCCGGACACCCTCTCGATCGATCCGTAGTCCGCGGATCCGACAGAGGCATTGAGTAGCGCGGAGAGGGCCGGCCATGTGCCGGCCCTCTCTCTGTCTCTGGACCTCAACTAGAGGTTTAGCCGATAGAAAGGCAGGGTTTCATATGAGGGCGTTCCCAAAGGTTGGGCTATTGGCAGTCGTTGCACTGTTGGCCGCTGCCGCGGTGGCCACGAGCGCCCAAGCGGTCACGATCAATCCGGACAACGAGGCGGTCTCGGGTGTGTCGGACGACTCCTCGCTGAGCTATGGAGTCGCCACGATCACGTGTGACACCGCCACGGCGGACGGCAACACGGGTCTTGACAGCGATCGCATCACCGACCTCACGTCTGCATCCTCACGATCCAGGGGCCGCAGGACACCCAGGACAACAACTGGACGCTGGGCGAGAGCACCGACGTCCTGTCCGCGGACGTGGACATGCAGATGACCCGCGTGGGCAGCTCCCTGTGCGGGCCGGCGTCGGGTACCGCCAATTTCTCCGCGAACTACGCCATGGACCCGAGCAACCTCACGATCGATCCGTAGCCGTGGAGGTCCGACACGCGCAGTAAGCACAAGGAGGGGCCGGCCCAAGCGCCGGCCCCTCTGCTGTTGGCCCATCAGCATTAAAAAACGTTGGTGTTTGACAACCGCGCAGTCTGTCCCTACTGTCCCCGGCTGCAGCGAGGGAGCCGCTGTTTCGCTGACAGCCAGTCGTGGCTATCGAAGCGCTCAGCGGGCCGCAACAGAGGGAGAGGATCGCGCAGATGAGAAGCCCCGTCGCCATGGCGTCCCGTAGGTCCCGCCGTCAGCGTTCGACGCTGGCCACGCTGCTGCTCGCGTGCGCGCTCGTGCTCGCGCTCGGGGGCGCCCAGGCGCAGGCGGCCCCGAAGGGCGTCGTCGGCTTCTTCGGCGAGGCGGGAACCGGTGCGGGGCAGTTCAACACGCCGCGCGGAGTGGCGACCAACGAGTCCACCGGCCACCTCTACGTGGTCGACAGCAGCAACCATCGGGTGCAGCAGTTCGACGCGTTCGGAACGTTCGTGCGCGCATGGGGCTGGGGAGTCCAGACGGGCGCAGCGGCGTTCGAGGTCTGCAACGCACCCGCTCCGTGCCGAGCGGGGATCACCGGGGCGGGCGCCGGCCAGCTCGCGACCCCGCAGGGGATCGCCGTCGACCAGGACACCGGGGACGTCTACGTCACCAACCAGAACAACCGCCGGGTCGAGAAGTTCGACTCGTCGGGGACCTTCCTGTTTGCGTTCGGGTGGGGCGTGGACACCGGAGCGGCCGTGCTGCAGACCTGTACCGCCGCGAGCACCTGTCAGGCGGGTACGTCCGGAGCAGGCGCCGGCCAGTTCGCCACCACCTTCGCCGGCCATGTGGCAGTCGATCCGCGCAACGGCAACGTCGTCGTCGCCGATTCGGCGAGCGAACGCGTGCAGAGGTTCGACTCGGCCGGGGCGTTCCTGTTCGCCTTCGGGTGGGGCGTGGACACCGGCGCGGCCGAGCTGCAGACGTGCACCACCGCGAGCACCTGCCAGACGGGTACATCCGGGGCGGGTGTCGGCCAGTTCAGCACCAGCCAGCCCACGCGCGTGGCGGTCGACTCCTCGGGTTCGGTCTACACGGTCGAGACCGCTGGCAACCGCCGGGTTCAGAAGTTCAACGCCGCTGCCACCTCGGCCGGTGTCTTCGCTCCTACCCACACGTCGGGAACGTCCACTGCCACCGCGCCCACCAATGTCGCGATCGATTCCTCGAACGATCACGTGCTCGTCTCTAAGGACAACCAGGTGCTCGAGTTCGACTTGGGCGGCGGGCTCACTGACACCCACGCCGCGGGCTCAGGCCTGCCGACCGCTAATGGGATGGCCGTGGACAGCTCGAGCGATCGGATCTACCTTTCGACGACGCCCGATCAGCGCATCTACGTCCTCGGCGCGATCACCCCGCCCTCGGCCACGATCGCCCCCGTCACGGACGTCGCCGCCGAGAGTGCGACCTTCAACGGCACGGTCAACCCCAATGGGGGCTCGCTGTCGACCGGCTACCACTTCGAGTACAGCGACGACGGGGGAGCCAGCTGGACGTCCGTGCCGATACCCGACCAGGACGTCGGCAACGGCACCACCGATGTTCCCGTGACCCAGGCGGTCACCGGCCTGGAGCCCAACACCGAGTACCGGGTGCGTTTGGTGGCCAGCCGGCCGTTCGCCGGTGGCAGCGACACGTCCGCCGAGGAGACCTTCACGACCGACGCGGCGCCGCCGACCATCAGCGGGGTTGGGTCCAGCGAGATCACCGACACCACCGCGGTGCTGGGCGGCCGGATCGACCCCAACCACTCGCACACCACCTACCACTTCGAGTACGGCACCGACATCACCTATGGCAACAGCACCCCTGTGGACAGCGCCGGCTCCGGCTCGAGGAGCGTGGCCGTGTCGAAGGCGATCACGGGCCTGCAGCCGAACACCGAGTACCACTTCCGCCTGGTGGCGTCCAATGCCGCCGGCCCGGACGAGAGCGCAGACCACACCTTCACGACCGACGCCGATCCGCCGCAGCCGAGCGGCCGCTCGTACGAGATGGTCTCGCCGCTAGACAAGAACGGCGGGGACATCGTGCGGGACGTGCAGGCGGACGCGTTGAACTACCAGACCGGGGCTGGCGCCTCCGGTGACGCGGTGGCGTTCGTGTCGCGTTCGAATTTCGGGGACCTTGGCAGCGGAGCAGCACTGTTCAACATCCCGAACTACCTGGCTCGGCGCGGCGATGACGGGTGGATGACCGAAGGGATCACTCCACCCGTGGACGACGGTTTCCCCGGCGGGGCGATCCAAGCCCCGCGGGTCCCGGGCTTGACGGTGGACGCGTCGAAGTCGTTCGGCGTGACGGGCGCCCGGCTCACCCCGGAGGCCGAGCGGCTGAACGGAAGCCACGGCCTTTACATGCGGAGCGCCGGCCGACCCGCTGATGAGCGTTACACGCTCATCAGCGCCCCCTTGGACACCCTTGCACCCGACCCGGACATCAATTCTCAACCTGTGCGCTTCGAATGGGAGGGCAGCACGCCCGATGCACGCCACGTGGTCTTCACCTCGTCTCGCCAGCTGTTGCCGGATGCACCCCCGGACAGCGCCGCCAGTAGGCCCAAGGCCGTCTACGAGTGGGTGGATGGGAGCTTGAGGGTGGCGAGCGTGCTGCCGCCGGGCCTAACGGTGGCGAGCAGCGGACAGGTGCGCGCGGGTAACGGCAACCAGGTCCTGCGTAATGGCCCGACCCACGGAGACCACGTGATCTCCGACGACGGCCGACGGGTGTTCTTCACCGCTGACACGACGTCGGGCAGCGGGCTGTTCGTCCGCGAGGACGGCGCGACGACCCGGGTTGTGGCCATGGGCGGGCGACTTATAAAAGAGAAAATAATAAGAGATTTCTTCGCCGCGAAGGCCACGGACGGGTCGGTGGCCTTCCTAAATAAAAAAAAAAAAAAAAAAAAAAAGACGGCGGAGCGGAGGGAGGGCTGTTCCGCTGGGACGCGAGCGCTCCCGATGGGCAGGCGCTCACGCAGCTCGCTCAGGATCCGCTCGGCCAGCCCGGTGTGCTGGGTCCAGCAGCCGTCACTGACGACGCCACGAGCGTCGCCTTCGTCGCCACAGGGGAGTTGGCCCCGGGCGCGACGCGCGGAGAGCCGAACCTCTATATGTGGAGGCAGGGTGAGGGCGTGCGCCACATCGCGACCCTGGATGGCACCCTCGACAGCGCGATGATGGTTCCAAGCAGTGGGACAACATTGGCGGCCGAGGCGTCCGGGCCAGCGCCGACGGCGAGCGGCTGCTGTTTGCGAGCTACGCCCAGCTCGATCCCGCCTACGACACGGTCGAGGAAAGCGCCGAGGACTGTGGCGATGCCGAGGTCGCGGGGGAGCGTTGCCGCCAGATCTACCTGTATGACGCCCCGAGCGACCGGATCAGTTGCGTGACGTGCGTCGCGGGCGTTCCGGTGACCGGCGACGCCAACCTCTTCGGCAACGGCGACGGTCGCCGCCCAGGCCCCCCGAACACGACCAGAGTGGACGCTCCTTTGAGCCTGCCGCGGAACCTGTCGACCGACGGGCGGCGGGCCTTCTTCGA
The DNA here is from genome assembly GCA_963727395.1 of uncultured Thermoleophilaceae bacterium. Classification (GTDB taxonomy): domain Bacteria; phylum Actinomycetota; class Thermoleophilia; order Solirubrobacterales; family Thermoleophilaceae; genus JAAYBF01. The sequence continues at coordinate 57,125 of CAVSGC010000016.1, forward strand.
GACCGCCAGGCCACTGGTCACGGCGGACGAGAACAACGCGATCGACGTGTACGAGTGGGAGGACAGCGACCTCGACGGCGAGGGCGAGGTGCGCCTGATCTCGGCGGGACGGGGCGCGACCGACTCGAAATTCCTCGACGCGAGCGTGCTGGGCGACAACGTGTTCTTCACGTCCCGCGACCGGCTGGTCGGTATCGACACCGACGATCAGGTCGACCTGTATGACGCGCGTATCGGGGGCGGCATCCCCGGGCAGAACCCCTCGCCCGCACCTCCCCCTTGCGAGGGTGACGACTGCCAGGGCGCCCGGTCCGGCGCGCCGTTCCTCCCCGGTGTGGGCAGCGGCGGCACCAGCCACGGTGACCTTCGTCTAGGACCGCGGCCGTCGTTCTCGGTCGCCAGGCTCTCGCGCAAGCAGCAGGCACAGCTCGCGCGCGGACGGCGGGTGCTGGTGCGGGTGCGGACAAACCGGGCCGGGACGGTCAGGCTCGCGGCGCGCGCCAAGCTCGGCAGGCGGATGCGTACGGTCGACACGGCGTCGAAGCGGGCGCGCAAGGCCGGCAGGATGCGGCTGGGTCTGAAGCTGTCGCGCGCCGCCATCCGCCAGCTGGCGCGCAGAAGAAAACTGAAGGTCAAGCTGGCCGCGAGGTTCACGGGCGTCAGGGAGGCCCAGACCTCGACGGTGAATCTACGCCGAGCGCGTGGCGCCGGGGGAAGGAGGCCGCGATGAGCCGGCCTGTCTTGAGAGTCTTCGGCTTGCTGGTGGCCACGTGCGCCGTTGCTGTGGGGCTGGCTGCGGGCGCGGTGCCCGCCCAGGCCGAGTTCGGCGTGCGCATGTTCGATGGCGGCACCTTCGGCCCGCCGCCGCCTGGCGACGATCCGTTCGCGTCGGGCGCCGCTTACACGCAGGCGGGCGGCCACCCCTACGAGGCCTGGACGGCGTTCGAGATGAACCGCGCGCTCAGGGACGACGGCGGGTGGCGCGGCGACGGCGGCAACCTCCGGAACGTGCGCGTCGATCTCCCGCCGGGCCTGATCGGGAATCCGACGGCGGTGCCGCAGTGCCCCAAGACGCGCAGGATCGCGTTGGACATTGACCGATCGAATAACACCGACCTAGACGAACTCTGCGCGCCGGCCTCGGTGGTGGGCCTGGCCCTCATCACGATCGGTCAAGCAAGCCCGGCGAGGTGTCGCACCACCCGGCGTTGGTCTTCAACATGGAGCCGCCGCCGGGGGTGGCGGCCGCGTTCGCCTTCAACTACCTCAGCGCGCAGGCCGATCTTTTCGCCACCGTGCGTGCCGACGGCGAGTACGCGGTCTCGGTTCACGCCCGCAATGCCGTCAACACGGCCCAAGTGCTTGGCGTCAGGGTCGCGCTGTGGGGCAACCCCGCCGACCCCGCCCACGACAAGCAGCGATGCGTGAACATCCAGTCCGCTGAGATCTCGGGCCAGTTCGGGCAGCCCCCGCGGTGCGACTCACCGATCGGCGGAGAGCCTGGCACGCCGTATGGCCCCAACTCCTTCCCCGACAATCTGGAGAAGAAGGCATTCCTGACGCTGCCCACGTCCTGCACTCCGCCGGGTGTGGGGGTGGAGACGCGCATACACGTGGAATCGTGGGACTCGTCGAGTCCTCCGGCGGACGCCAGCTTCATCAGCCACCTGCCGCCGGGCTACCAGGGCGAAACGGAGCCCGACCCGTCGACCTGGGGGCCGCCCCAGGGCCCGACGGGCTGCGACGAGCTGCCGTTCGACCCGTCATTCAGCGCCCAGCCCGACTCGGTGCAACCCGACTCGCCCAGTGGGCTGAGGGTGAACCTGGGCTTCCCCCAGGAGGGCCTGGATGATCCCGAGGGCCTCGCCACGGCACACCTGCGCAACGCGCGGGTCACGTTGCCGGAGGGGATGACGATCAACCCGGGGGCCGCCGACGGCCTGCAGGCATGTACTGACGCCCAGGTGGGCTTTGACTCGGAGTCGCCGGTTCGATTGTCCGGAGGCGTCGAAGATCGCCACCGTCACGGCGTCGACGCCGGTGCTCGAGGAACAGCTCTCGGGCAACGTCTACATCGGCTCCCAGCTCTCCGACGACCCCGAATCGGGGGACATGTTCCGGATCGTCCTCGCGCTCCAGAACGTGGAGCGGGGGATCTTCGTGAAACTGCTGGGCAAGGTGCGCGCCAACCCCAAGACGGGCCGGCTGGATCACCACCTTCGAGGGCAACCCGCAGCTGCCCGTGTCGGCGATCTCGCTGCACTTCAAGGACGGCCCGCGGGCGCCGCTGGCGATGCCGCTCGATTGCGGCACCAAGTCGGTGGACGCCTCGCTGTCCTCGTGGGCGGGGCACCTGGTGGAGCGCGCGGACTCGTTCACGATGCCGTGTACACCCGACCTGGGTCTGTTCTCGCCGTCGTTCCAGGCGGGGATGGGTAACACCACGGCCGGTGCGTTCTCGCCGTTCGCGCTGCGGATCAACCGTGCCGATCGCCAGCAGTACATGAACGGCCTGTCGCTCGACATGCCGCCGGGGCTGATCGGGAAGCTGAGGGGCATCCCGCAGTGCCCGGAGGACCGGGCCAATGCCGGCACGTGCGGCATCGAGTCGCGCATCGGTACCACCACGGTGGGGGCCGGCCCGGGATCCAACCCGTTCTACATCGACGGGTCGGTGTCGCTGACGGGGCCGTACAAGGGCGCTCCGTTCGGGCTGTCGGCCGCGGTGCGCGTGGTGGCGGGGCCGTTCGACCTCGGCATGGTGGTGGTGCGCCAGGCGATCTTCGTCGACCCGGTGGATGCCCACATCACGGTGGTGTCCGATCCGCTGCCCACGATCGTCAAGGGCGTGCCGGTGCGGCTGCGCTCGCTCGAACGTGGACGTGAACCGGCCCGGCTTCACGATGAACCCCACGTCGTGCTCGCCGAAGCAGATCAAGGCCACGATGTCCTCGCCGACGGGCGGAGTGCACCAGGCGACGCAGCACTTCCAGGTGGGCGACTGCCAGGCGCTGCCGGTGCAGCCCGCGCCTCTCGATGCGGCTGACCGGGCGCAAGCAGATGACAGACGGTAAGCATCCCGGCCTGCGCACGGTGCTCACTCAGGGCGCCGGCCAGGCGAACATGCGCAAGGTGGCGGTCAAGCTGCCGCTGTCGCTGGCGCTCGATCCCGACAACTCGCAGTCCGACGCTCTGTGTGAGTTCGAGGCCGGCAAGCGCGTCGATTGCCCGGCGTCGTCGATCATCGGCCACGCGAGGGCGTTCACGCCGGTGCTCAACCGGCCGCTGGAGGGACCGGTGTACTTCGTCAAGAACGTGCGCGTGCACCCCCGCTCGGGTCGCCTGATTCGCACGTTGCCCACGCTGCTGGTCACGCTTCGCGGCGAGGTGGCGATCAACCTGCGCGCCACCAGCGACGTGAAGCGCGGGAAGCTGGTGAGCACCTTCTCGGCGGTGCCCGACGCCCCGGCCTCGCGGTTCGAGCTGAACCTCAAGGGCGGCCCGCGCGGGATCCTGGTGGTGTCCGGAACCAACATCTGCGACCGCCCCCGCGGCCAGATCGCCGACGCGGAGATCGACGGCCAGAACGGCAAGCGCGGCGACCAGGCCGTGCGGATGGGCACCCCGTGCCCGAAGAAGCGCGCGGCCCGGCTGAGGGTGGGCAAGACCCGCTGGAGCAGCAACCGGCTGATGGTCTCGGGCCGGGTGGCCAAGGCGGCACGGAAGCGCCTCAGGGTCACGGCGCGGTGTGGCCGCAAGTCCGTCTCGAGGCGCGTGAAGCCCAAGCGCGGCCGGTGGAAGACCACGCTCAAGATGCGAGGCCGCTGCGCGCGCGCCCGCAGGGCGAAGGTGACCGTGCGCTATCCGGGCGGGGCCAAGGTCAAGAAGGCGGCAGCGGCGCGGCGGGTGCGCAAGCGCGGCTGACCGCTTCACGGCGCAGGATCCTGACTTTGCTTCGCATCCGGGGCAAAGTCGGGACAGCGCCCCGAACAGGCCGGGTGCGGGGCTCGGCTCTACGACGCGCGTGACGGCGACCACGTCGAGGCGGTCGCCCGGGCGCTCGCCTTCCTCCGGCAAGCGCCGATCGCGCGCTCGGTGACCGATGCCGCGATCGCCTCGGTGCGCGAGCTGGCAGCGCACGGCAGCGCCGGCTCGCACAGCGTTCCGATTCCGGACGCGCTGATCGCCGCCGACGCCGCGGAGAGCGGCTTCGGCGTGCTCCACTACGACCATCACTACGACTGTCTCGCTGGCGTGCTCGCCTTCAGGAGCCAGTGGATCGCACCGAGCGGCAGCCTGGCGTGATCGCCTGAGCAACCTCACCATCGATCCGTAGCCCGCGGATCCGACAGATGCATTGAGTACGCGGAGAGGCCGGCCATGTGGCGGCCCTCGTTCTTGGCAATGAGAGAGGCTTGATGCCGCGAGTGTTTATGTTTGCATCGGAGTGGATGTGGGTATTTCCCCTGTGATGAAAAACCCGCTTGTTTCTACCAACGACCCGCTGGACATGTCCACGACGTGGGGGCGCAGGCGACAATGGGGGAGGGTCCTTTCAATGAAGCGGATTGTGCTACTTGCCGTGGCTCTATGCGGGTTGGCCGTCGCCGTACCCGTCGCCGAGACCGCGCCCACATCTGAGCAGGGATGTACCGTTGAGCATGTGTCCGGCGCCGAGTGCCAGGGGCCGGACCTCCAACCAGCGACGGACTCGTGCGAGATCACAACCTGGGTAGGCAACGCCAGCTGCGACCTGACGGTCGCGGACGGTGTGGCGAACAGCGCCAGCGGATTCGTAAAAATCTTCGCTGGGCTGCAGCAGCCCGACTGGCACGCGGAGTTCCAGCTGGTGGTTCGCGACAAGAGCACCGGGGAGGTTCTCTTCTCGCGAGACGGCTCCAACACGCAACCGGTCGCCGAGACCCAGGACGTGCCGAATCTACCCCTCACCTTTGGGGCGCCGCTAACGGTGCCGGGCGGTAGCGAGGTGGTCTGCGAGGTCACCGGCACCCATACGCCCGCCGGCGGGGCGCTCTCGGCCCAAGCCGCCCTCGAGGGGTTCGGCGAGTACAACAACATCCTCCGCTGTAGCGTGAGTTGATTTCGGAGTTAGCGCAGCGCGGCGGCCACGTCGAGCAGGCCGTTGCCGTAGCGCTTGTCGAAGCCGGGGGCCCCGAGGTCGCGAGCCGTGGCCTCGAGGTGGCGCTCCACGTCGGCGGGGGCCGGGTTGAGCCGGCCCAGCCGCCCCGTGGCCATCACCAGGGCCGCCGCGCCGGACACGTGCGGGGCCGACATCGACGTGCCCTCATAGCCCCTGGGCAGCCCGAACCGGCGCACGCTGCGCACGAAGGTCTGCTGGAAGATGAACCGCCCGGCGGCGTCGGGGCGGCACACCTGGGCGTCGTAGGGGGTGTCGGTGTTGGGGGCGTCGGCGCCGCCGCCGGGGGCCACCAGGTCCACCTGCATGCCGCTGTTGGAGAACTCCGACTGGCAGCCGCGGGTGGTGGTGGCGGCCACGGCGATCACGTTGGAGGCGCGTGCGGGATAGGCCGGCAGGCGGTCGCCCTGGTTGCCTGCGGCGGCCACGACCACGGAGCCCTTGCGGCGCGCATAGCGCAGCGCCGCCACCACGTCCGGAATCTGCGACGCCCTCACGCGCGCGTCGAACTCGAGGCTGAGGTTGATCACGTCGGCGCCGCGGCGGGCAGCGAAGCGGATCCCGCGGGAGATCGAGACCGTGTCGCCCGCGCCCTCGGAGTCGAGCACGCGCACGGGCATGATCCGCGCTCGGTAGGCGACGCCCGCCGCGCCGATGCGGTTGTTCGTGCTCTGCGCGATCGTGCCCGCCACGTGTGTGCCGTGGCCATTGTGGTCGTTGGGAAAGCGGTCCTCGCCCACGAAGTCATACCCGCGCGTGAAGCGCCTGAGATCGGGCGCGCGCCGGAATCGCCCGAGGCGGCGGTAAGCCACGCCGGTGTCCAGCACGGCCACCACGGCGCCGAGGCCGCCGGGCGCGCCGCGGGCCGCGGCCAGCTCCCACGCCTCGGGCATGTTCACGCCGTAGGCGCCGAAGAAGTTCCACTGCTTCCGGTAGCCGGGGTCGTTGGGGGTGAAGGCGCTCGCGCGCGCGATGTAGTTGGGGACGGCGTAGGCCACCTTGGGGTCCTTGCGCAGCTCCTTCACGGTCTGGGCAACGGTGTCGTCGTCCTTGATCCGCAACGTCTGGGAGCCGGTTCCGAGCACGGCGCCGCCCGAAGCGGTGCCGGAGGCCGCCTGCACGGCGGTTGCGGCGCCGCCCGAGGTGCCGTCCTCGTAGCGCACGATCACCTCGCCCGGGACGTACGGAGTGTCAGCCGCGGCCGGGGTGGCGGACAGCGCTACGGCGGTCAGCGCCGCGGGAAAAAGGAGGGCTCGTCTCATGGGTTACGGTCCAAATCCAGTGTACGGAGACACCAACACCCGGAACGCAACCGAGTTGTCTTTTTCAGCCGTCGGTCTGTTGGGGGGCTGACTTGAGCGTTACCCGCGGCTTCTTCGGGCGCGACGACCACTACATGCGCCTGGCCCTGCGCGAGGCCGAGCGCGCCTTGGAGCACGACGACGTGCCCGTGGGGTGCGTGATCGCGGCGGAGGGCGAGGTGGTGGCCGCGGCACGCAACGAGCGCGAGCTGCGGTCCGACCCCACCGCGCACGCCGAGGTGCTCGCGCTGCGCGAGGCCTCCCAGCGCCTGGGCAGCTGGAGGCTGGACGGCGCCGCGATCTACGTGACGCTCGAGCCCTGCGCCATGTGCGCCGGGGCGATCGTGCTCGCGCGGGTGCCGCGCGTGGTCTACGGCGCCGAGGACCCGAAGACCGGTGCCGCGGGCAGCGTGCTCGACGTGCTGGGCGAGCCACGCCTGAACCACCGGCCCGAGGTGGCGGGCGGGCTCCTCGCCTCGGAGTCGGCCGAGCTGCTGCGCGCGTTCTTCGGCGCGCGCCGCTAGTAGCTGCAGTCGCGCGCCTCGCGCACCCACTGCAGCGGTCCGAGTGATTGCCGCGAGCCGTCGGGGCCCTGGTAGGCACCCGTGGTCACGCCCGTCTTGCTCACGCGCCAGCTGTAGAAGGAGGGGCTCCCCCCGCTGGGCACCACCTCGTCGAAGGCCCACGATCCGTCGGCGTTCACGGTGGCGCCCGTGACCGTGTAGCCGGACGAGAAGCGAATGTCAGAGCCCGCGCTGGGCGTGAGGCGGCAGTAGTAGAAGGCGCCGTTGCCGAAGTGGCTGTAGCGCTCCTCGACCGCGCAGTTGGGCCAGCCCGCGGGGCAGTCGGTGAACAGTGACTCGGCGAGGTAGCGCTGGAGGAAGGGGCGCGCCTGTTCGCCGGTGAGCTGGCGGCCGGGGGGCACGAACAGCGGGGCCGGCCGAGGCGCGGGACGGCGGATCTTGCGACAGCGCTTGACCCTGACCGTCACGCGGCGTCCTTGACGGCGCACCTTCTTCTTCACGGTCACCAGCCGGTAGCCCTTGCGGCACTTCTTCTTGGCCGAGTCCGAGGCCGTATCCGAGGCCGCGTCCGCTGCCTCGGCGGCCGGTATGAGACCGCCGGCCGAGAGGCCAATCAACAGCAGTCCCACGATTGCGGCCTTGCGCAAGGTCCAAGTCCTTCCGATGTGAGCTCAAGGTACCCCCGGTTGTCAGAACGCGCAAATGCGCCAAGTGAGCCGCTAGCCTCTCCCGCCGCGTCCCGGACGCTCGAGGAGGGGTGCCGGAGTGGTTGAACGGGGCGGTCTCGAAAACCGTTAAGGGCCTTTCGGTCCTTCGAGGGTTCGAATCCCTCCCCCTCCGCTTGTAGGGCCCTGCCAGCGATGGCATTGCACCCTCCTGGCTTCCGGTCGTCCCTCGGCCGGCGGGTCAGCCGCGGCGCATCAGGCGCCCCACCGCGCCCATCAGCTCGTCGGTCATCTCCTGGGGATCGCCACCGGCTCCCCCGCGGATGATGCAGTGCTGCGCGTGGTCGTCGAGGAGCCCGAGGGCCACCTTGTCCAGCGCCGCCTGAATCGCCGAGATCTGCGTGATGACATCGATGCAGTAGCGCTCGTCGTCGACCATGCTCTCGACCCCGCGGACCTGGCCTTCAATGCGCTTGAGGCGTGTTCGGAGCTGGTCCTTCGTGGCCGAGTAGCCACGGGCGGGAGTGCTTGCGGGGGACGAGCTCTTGGTAGCCATGGGTCCATGGTAACTGATACCCCCGGTGGGTATCGTGCTACGCTGAACACCATGGAAGCTGTCGCCCACAGCCACCACCACGACCACGAGCCGATGCCCACCTCGGGCGCGGCCCTCAACGCCGTCGCCTTCAGCGCCACCCTTCACTGTCTCACCGGCTGCGCCATCGGCGAGGTGGTGGGCATGGTCGTCGGCACGGCGGTTGGCTTCACGAACCTGCAGACGATCCTTCTGGCCGTCGCGCTGGCGTTCCTGTTCGGCTACTCGCTCACCAGCCTGCCGCTGCTGCGTGCCGGACTCGCCCTCAGCGTCGTCGTACCGATCGCGCTGGCCACCGACACCTTCTCGATCGCCGTCATGGAGATCGTGGACAACGCGATCATGCTCTCCATCCCCGGCGCGATGCACGCCGGAGTGGGTGACCTTCTCTTCTGGGGCGCGCTCTCGGTTGCCCTGGTGATCGCGGGTGTGGTTGCGTACCCGGTGAACCGCTGGTTGATCACCAAGGGCCGCGGCCATGCCGTACTGCATGAGACCGGTATTCACGGCGGGGCGCCGACCTGGGTGGTTGCGCTCGTGGCCACGGTGGCCGCGATCTTCGGCACCACCGTCCTGATCGGCGAGGCCATCGGAGGCGAGACCGAGCCCATGCGTGGCGGTGAGCACCCGGCGGCCGGCGCGAGCTCCGGTGAGCACGGCCCGGGCGACCAGGCGCCCGACCCGGTCCGCGGGCTGGCCGTGGCCGAGAACGGACTGAGGCTGAGGCTGGACCAGCGCGAGCTGCCGCGCGGACGCCGGGCAAAGCTGAGCTTCACGGTCGTCGGCTCGGACGGGCAGCCTGTGCGCGATTTCCAGCTCGAGCACACCAAGCGCGTGCACCTGATCGTCGCTCGCCGTGACCTGACGGGCTTCCAGCACCTGCACCCGAAGATGGGAAGGGACGGCACCTGGAGCACCGACATCCTGCTCGACGATGCCGGCAGCTACCGCGTGTTCGCGGACTTCAAGCGCCGCGGTGAGAACAACACCCTCGCGGCCGACGTTGCGGTCGACGGGCCGCTGGACTCACGTGCCATGGCTGCGGTCCAGGCAACCGCCGACTCCGGCGACGGCTACGAGGTGAAGCTGACCGGCGGCGCCTCGAAGGCCGGCGAGGAGGCCCAGCTTGGCTTCGCGGTGACCCGTGGCGGCGAGGAGATCGCCGTCGAGGACTACCTCGGGGCGAAGGGCCACCTGGTGGCGCTACGCGAGGGCGACATGGCCTACCTCCACGTGCACCCCGCCGAGGCCGGGCACGGTGCCTCGGAGGCCGAGCACTCGGGCGGCGAGTCGATCAAGTTCGTCACCGAGTTCCCCTCGGACGGGCGCTACGGCCTGTTCCTGCAGTTCAAGCACGAGGGCGAGGTCCGCACCGCAGCCTTCACCAGGGAGGTGGGGCGGTGATGCGACGACTGATCAACCCGGACAAGCTGCGCGTGGACGAGGAGGCGATCTCCCTCGCCTAGTCCTTCGCGTCGGCGTCGCGCTCGGCGCGCTCGCGCTCCTCGAGCTTCTCGCGCAGGTACGCCGACTTCTGGGCCCGGCGCTCGTGCTGCGCCTCCTCGGCCTCGGTGTCCGCGTGCTCCGCGGCCTCGTGGGAGGCGGTCTCGCGCTCGACCTGCGCGATCTTCAGCTCCTGGGTGGTGGGCTCCTCGGGGACTTCGTCGTTCATCGTGGAATCAAGGTAGCCATCGCCTGCGACGGCGACCCCCAGAGAAGTCCCGCAATTTGCGGAGAACTGCCCGGATCGGCCGCTCCCCGGGTTAGCGGTCCGCCGGAGCCGCCATTACTCTGGCGCTCGCGGAAGGCACTGGAGAGGGTCGAAAGGACTCGAATTGAATAAGGCGGGCGGTCGTATGGTTGTGTTGGCCGGGGTTGCGAGCGCGCTCGCGATTCCCGCGGTTGCGCTGGGGCAGGTCGATCTCCCGAGTACGCCCCCCACGCCCGTCAAGCCGCCCGAGGTGAAGCTCCCGACGGTGCCGCAGGTCAAGCCGCCCGCCGAGGTGCCCAAGGTCCAGCTCCCGTCGGTGCCAAAGGCGCCCGCAGCCCCCCCGCCCTCCTCCAACGCCCCGTCCTCCAAGGCCCCCTCCACGGGCGGGGGTGGATCGTCCGGCGGCTCCACCGGCGCCCCGAGCGCGGGCTCCAGCCAGGGCAGCGCCGCGTCGGGATCCGGGTCCAGCGCCGGGAATGGCGCCTCGGGCAAGGCCGGCGCCGCCACGAAGCGGTCGAGCGGGAACGACGCCGGCCGCACGCTGGCCGCGCCCGCCGACGACGCGGCGGCCTCCGATGACCGATCCTCCGCCGCCGGCGAGCCTCAGACCGCGGCGGTGGAGACCGACACGGGCGCCGAGGGCAGCCCGTACCTCCCCTTCACTGGACACCACCTCATGACGCTGGTGTGGCTCGGGCTGCTGGCGCTCGGGGTCGGGCTGGGCCTGCGCACCGCGGCGGGGCAGCGCCTGCTGCACCGCGGCCGCGCCTAGCCGTCGTCCTGGCGAAACGCCCAGCGCACCTCATCGATCGACAGGCCCGACGCGAGGCAGGCCAGGAGCTTCATCCGCGCCGCCTGCGGTGAGAGGAAGCCCGTGGGAACGATGTTGGTCTCGCGCAGGTCGCGCTCGGAGCCGGCGTAGCCGTAGGTGGAGTTGAGGATCACGCCGCGCTCGGGGCGGCAGTAGGCGATCACCGGAATGCGCTGGGCCGCCTCGGCCCACAGGTCGAGCACGGCCGGGGCCAGGTGCCCGGCCCCGAGCGTTCCCACCACCGCTCCATCCGGCTCGGTGGCCAGGGCCGCGCGTGCCAGGCCGCCCCCGTCGCCGGACGTGCTGGGCACGATGAGCACGTTGCCGTCGAGGTGGGCCGGGTCGAGCGGCGGGTTGCGGGGGATGCGCGACCAGATCGTGGCGTGACCCTCCGTGACCCGCCCGAGCGGGCCGGTCTGCGGCGAGGAGAAGGCCACGAGCGACGTGGTGTCGGTCTTGCGGGCGCAGCGGGCGTGGTGGATCTCGCCGCCGAAGCACACCAGCACGCCCATGCCGTCGGCGCCCTCGCTGGCCGCCACGGCCACGGCGTCGGCCACGTTGGCGGGGCCGTCGGCCCCGGCCGCCGACGCGGGGCGGATGGCGCCGGTGAACACGATCGGGGCGTCGGCGTCGTGCAGGACGTCGCAGAGCATGGCCGTCTCCTCGAGCGTGTCCGTGCCGTGGGTGACCACCACTCCGATGCCCCGTCGCGCGGCGTCGCGCGCCTCGCGGCAGATGTGCAGCTGGTCCTCCAGCGTGAGGTGGGCGCTGGGCAGGTTCACCACGGTGCGCGCCTCCACGCCGTTGTCGGAGGTGAGCGACGGGATGGCCTCGAGCAGCGCCTCGGCGTCCAGATCCGGCGTGGCCCCGCCCTCGCCGGTCATTGCGATGGTGCCGCCGGCGCCCAGGATGCGCACGCGGCGGTGGCGCACGGCCGGGGAGCGGTTGGAGGGGGTCCCCATCCCTGCCGACTCTACGGGTAACACCCGGTCCGCGGCCCGGGCCACGTCTAGCCTTGACGGCGTGAGAGATGCATTCCGGGCTCCGTTGCGCGCCGGCGCCACCGCGGCGTTTGTGGTGGGCGTGCTGCTGTTCATGGTCAACCCGCCGTCCCTGTCCGGCGCGGAGGAGCTGGTCACTTGGATGGTTGGAGCGGTGGCGCTGGTGCTGGTCACCGCCTGGGTCACCACGATCCTCATGGGCGACGGGCCGAGCGAGGGCGAGATCGACCGCATCTCGGACCGCAGCGAGCGGCTGGCCCGCGAGCCGCTGCCCGACGAGCCGCCCGGGTACTTCGACGAGCTGGTCACCGAGGCGATCGACGGACTGCCCGCCGAGTTTCAGGAGTTGCTGAGGACCACGCCCGTGGTGATCTCCCACCTCGGCCACGAGCACCACGCCTACGGCCACTACATGGGCGACACCGTGGCCCGCGACAACTTCCCCGACAAGATCGTGATCTACCGCGACACCCTGGAACGCGACTTCGGCCACGACTCCGACCTGCTGCGGGCCCAGGTGGAGCGCACGCTGCGCCACGAGGTCGCGCACCACCTGGGCTGGGGCGAGCGCGGAGTGCGAGGCCTGGGCCTCTAGACGCGCCGGTTTGCAGCCGCGAGAACGGAGAGGGAGGGATTCGAACCCTCGAGGCAGGTTTCCCCGCCCACGCGATTTCCAGTCGCGCTCCTTAAGCCACTCGGACACCTCTCCAGGGTGCGCGAAGAGCGTAGCTAGAGCGCCGCGAGCGAGCTGGTGATGGGCGCCGGCCTACGCCGCGCGTCGCACGTCCAACTCGCGCCCCGCGACCCGCGAGGGCTCGGCGTTGGCCCAGCCGACGGCCTTCAACTCTCCGCCGCAGTCCTCGCACCGCAGGCCGTTGATCGCCTCGCGGCTGCCCTCGGCCTCGAAGGCGGCTCGGCAGGTGCGGTCACGGCATACGAGGAGAGCGAGCATGGAGGGCTCGGAAGATCCTGCCCTCGGCGACGGACGGAACCCGCTCACGACCCGCCGCCCTGCTCCGGCGACGGCGTGATCAGGCGCACGTGGTTCTGCGACAGCATCAGCAGCGGGGTCTGCCAGGAGCGGCCGCCCTCGAGTGGCGTGAGGGTCGCGTCCTGGAGCGTGAGGAACTGCAGGTCGCGGCGGTTCACATGGTCGGACAGGCGGCTCTGGTGGCCTGCGCTCGGGAGAGTCAGGTTGCCCTCCACGCGGTAGCGGTCGGTCTCGACCACCACCTTTTCGCGCCGCAGGTCCACTCGGGCGATCCTAGTGGTCGCCCGGCGCTGTGACGCACCCTCGCCGACAGGGGTTACGCTCTTTGGATGGAACGGGGGGCGGCACTTGACGGGGTGTTCACGCCTGTGGCGGCGCACACCACCTTCGAGGAGACGGTGGAGCGCCTGGGCACGGCCATTCGCCTGGGTCTGCTGCCACCCGGATCGCAGCTGCCGGCCGAGCGGGAGCTGGCCGAACAGCTGAGAATCTCGCGCTCCACGCTGCGCCAGGCGATCACCACGCTGGTGCAGAGCGGCCACCTCGTGGTCCAGCGCGGGCGCACGGGAGGCACGTTCGTGACCGACTCGCCGCCGCTGGCGGGAGACAGCGATTCGGAGCCCCTCGGGGCAGAGGCGCGCGCGGTCCTCGACGAGCGCGTGGCGGTGGAGGCGGGCGCGGTGATCCTGGCCTGCGAGCGCGCCGAGCGGAAGGACATCGTGCGGCTGGTGGAGCTCGTCGACCGGATGGACCGGGTGAGGGACTTCGAGGACTACCGCCGCGCCGACATTCGCTTCCACATCGGCGTGGCCGAGGCCGCACGCTCGCCGCGCCTGGTGGCCGTGGCCACCGAGGTGCAGGGCCGGATGAGCGAGCTGATCGCGCGCATCGCCCATCCCGAGTACGTGCTGTCGCAGTCCAACGCCCAGCACCGCAGGCTGGTGGGGCTGATGGCCGAGAAGGAGTCCGCCCAGGCGGTCGCGCTCATGCGCGCCCACATCGAGGGCACCGAGCACATCCTCGGCGGGCTGATGCCCGGCAGCGACTGACCGCCTACCGACACGGGCGCGCGCTGCAGGGAACCTGCCACCGGAGCCCGCCCACTTGACAGCCCACTCGCGGTGCGCGAGCTTTCCGCCAAAGGCATGCCGGGTCCACCTTTGGGGCCCGAACCTTCTACAGAGGAGCCCTTGATGGCGACCGAGCGGCGGCAGGTCCGGGGAGCGGATTACGAGCGAGCCGGAGAGGGCTATCTCGCCAAGCGCGAGCTGAAGGGCGGCGCTGCCGGCTGGGTGCTGCTGGCCGGCCTGGGCGTGGCATACGTGATCTCGGGCGACTTCGCCGGGTGGAACTTCGGCCTGGCCGAGGGCGGCTGGGGCGGGCTGCTGATCGCCACCATCCTGATGGCGATCATGTACACGGGCATGGTCTTCGGGCTGGCGGAACTGTCCTCGGCTCTGCCGGTGGCCGGCGCGGGCTACGGCTTCGCGCGCCGCGCGCTGGGCCCGCTCGGCGGCTTTGCCACCGGCACCGCGATCCTGATCGAGTACGCGATCGCGCCCGCCGCGATCGTGATCTTCATCGGCGGATACGTGGAGTCGCTCGACATCTTCGGAATCACCGCCGGGTGGCCGCTCTACCTGGCCTTCTACGCCGTGTTCGTGGGCATTCACCTCTACGGAGTGGGCGAGGCGCTGAAGCTGATCTTCGTGATCACCGCGATCGCGGTCGTCGGCCTGCTGGCGTTCGTGATCGCCACCATCCCCGAGTTCGATTCCTCGAACCTCACCGACATCGCGCCCACGGACGCCTCGGGCGCCAGCGACTTCATCCCCTACGGCTACGCGGGTGTGTTGTCGGCCTTCGTGTACGGCATCTGGTTCTTCCTCGCGATCGAGGGCGTGCCCCTCGCCGCGGAGGAGACCCGCGACCCCAAGCGCGACCTGCCCAAGGGGATCATCACCGGGATGCTCGTGCTGCTGGTGTTCGCCGCGCTGGTGCTCACGCTGGCACCGGGCAGCGCCGGCTCCTCGGTGCTCGCCGACTCCGACAACCCGCTGCCGGACGCCCTCGCCCTGGCCTACAGCGACGACGCGTTCATCAAGGAGTTCGTGAACTACATCGGCCTGTTCGGCCTGGTCGCCAGCTTCTTCTCGATCATCTACGCGTACTCGCGGCAGCTGTTCGCGCTCTCGCGGGCCGGATACCTGCCCCGTCTGCTCTCGGTGACCAGCGGGCGCAAGACGCCGCACGTCGCGCTCATCGTGCCGGGTGTGATCGGGTTCCTGCTCGCCGCGATCTACGCCGAGGCCACCTCGCCCGCCGAGGCCGGGGCGCGGATGATCCAGATCGCGGTGTTCGGCGCCACGGTGTCCTATGTGCTGATGACGCTGTCGCACATCGTCCTGCGCCGGCGCGAGCCCGATCTCGAACGGCCCTACAGGACGCCGGGCGGCGTGGCCACCACCGGGGTCGCCTTCGTCCTGGCCTGTGCCGCGGTGGTGGCTGTGTTCTTCGTCGACGAGACCGCCGCTCTGATCACGGCCGCGGTGTTCGTCGCCTTCATCCTCTACTTCCAGCTCTACAGCCGCCACCACCTGGTGGCCGACGCGCCGGAGGAGGAGTTCGAGGCGATCGAGCGCGCCGAAGCCGAGCTCACGTGACTCTCGACCAGCTGCGCAAGGCCGTGGCCGACGGCACGGTGGACACCGTGCTGCTGGCCATCGCCGACATGGAGGGCCGCCTGCAGGGCAAGCGGCTGACCGCCCAGTACTTCCTCGACCAGGTGGTCGAGCACGGCGCCGAGGGGTGCAACTACCTGCTTGCCGTCGACGTGGACATGGAGACGGTGGAGGGATACGAGATGGCGTCGTGGTCACGCGGCTACGGCGACTTCGAGATGAAGGCAGACATGGACACGCTGCGCCCGGTCCCCTGGCAGGAGGGCACGACGCTCGTGATGGCCGACCTCCAGTGGGAGGACGGCAGCGAGGTGGTGGCCTCGCCGCGGCAGATCCTCCGCCGCCAGCTCGCGCGTCTGGCGGAGCGCGGGCTGATCGCCAACGCCGGCACCGAGCTGGAGTTCATGGTCTTCAACGACACCTACGAGGAGGCGTGGAAGCGCGGGTACCGCGACCTCGATCCGGCCAACCTCTACAACGTCGACTATTCGCTGCTCGGCACCGCGCGGATGGAGCCGCTGATCCGGCGGATCCGCAACGAGATGTCTGCCGCAGGCATGGAGGTGGAGAACTCCAAGGGCGAGTGCAACTTCGGCCAGCACGAGATCAACTTCCACTACGGCGAGGCCCTGCGTACGGCGGACGACCACGCGATCTACAAGAACGGCGCGAAGGAGATCGCCCACCAGGAGGGGATGGCGCTCACCTTCATGGCGAAGTTCAACGAGCTGGAGGGCAACTCGTGTCACATCCACTGCTCGCTGGCTCACGCCGACAGCGGCGCGAACGTCTTCGGCGACGACGAGACGATGTTTCTCCGCTTCGTGGCGGGCCAGATCGCCTGCATGAGCGACCTCACGCTCCTGTACGCGCCCAACGTGAACTCCTACAAGCGCTTCGCCAAGGGCTCGTTCGCCCCCACCGCCGTGGCGTGGGGGCGGGACAACCGCACCTGCTCCCTGCGCGCCGTGGGACACGGCCCGTCGCTGCGGATCGAGAACCGGCTTCCCGGCGCCGACGTGAATCCATATCTCGCTCTCAGCGCGATGATCGCCGCGGGCCTGCACGGGATCGACTCCGAGCTGGACCCCGGGGAGCCGATGGAGGGCAACGCCTACGAGGCCGACGCCCCACAGGTGCCGCACAGCATGTACGCGGCAAGGGAGCTGTTCGGCGCCAGCGACGTGGCGCGCGAGGCCTTCGGCCAGGAGGTGGTGGACCACTACCTCAACCGCGCGCAGGTGGAGCTGGACGCCCACGAGGCGGCGGTCACCGACTGGGATCGCATCCGATGCTTCGAACGGCTGTGATCACCAGGCGGCTGGAGATCACAGCATTCCTGTGACCGTCGTAGTGGGCATCTGCGCCGCCATCGAACAGGTGCGATGGGGGGCGTGGGACGAGACCGTGGCGCTGGCGCCGCTCAGCTACGCGAGGACCGTGCAGCAGGCGGGCGGGCTGGCGTTCCTGCTGCCGCCCGACGACGCCGCGGCGGAGTCGCCGGGCGAGCTGCTCGACCGCATCGACGCCCTGATCCTGGCCGGCGGCTCCGACGTGGACCCGGCCTCCTACGGCGCGCGTCCGCATCCCGAGACGAAGGGGCAGCGCGCCGAGCGCGACCGCTTCGAGCTTGCGCTGGCCCACGGCGCGCTGGAGCGCGACATGCCCGTCCTGGGCGTATGCCGCGGGATGCAGATGCTCAACGTGGCGGCGGGCGGAACGATCGAGCAGCACCTGCCCGAGCGCCTGGGCCATGAGGGGCACCGCCACACGCCCGGGACGTTCGGCGACCACGAGGTGGTGCTGGAGCCCGGCTCGCTGGCGGCCCGCGCCGCCGGGGGCGAGCGCAGCGCGGTGAAGTCCCACCACCACCAGGGCGCCGGCGAGCTGGGGGAGGGCGTTCAGGCCACCGGCTGGTCCGACGACGACGATCGCCTGGTGGAGGCGATCGAGCTGCCCGCGTGCGACTACGCGCTCGGGGTGCTCTGGCATCCTGAGGAGGACGAGCGCAGCCGTGTGATGCAGTCGCTGGTGAACGCGGCGGCCGCCAGGAAGAGCCACGCGTGATCGCGGTTGTGGAGCCTGCCACGGGCGCCGTGATGGCCGAGGTGCCGCGGGGCGGGGCCGAGGAGGTGGACGCCGCCGTGGCGCGAGCCGCCGAGGCCTTCCCCGCGTGGCGCGACGTGGCGCCGGCCGACCGCGCGGCTTCGCTGCGCCGCCTGGCCGACACGCTTGAGTCCTCGCTCGAGGAGCTGGCCACGCTGGAGGCACGCAACGCCGGCAAGCCGATCTCCGATGCCCGCGGGGAGATGGAAATGGTGGTGGAGACGTTCCGCTTCTACGCGGGAGCGCCCGAGCGGCTGCTGGGCCAGACGATCCCGGTGGCGGGCGGCGTGGACATGACCTTCCGCGAGCCGCTGGGCGTGGTGGGCCTGATCGTGCCGTGGAACTTCCCGCTGGTGATCGCCTCCTGGAAGGTGGCTCCGGCGCTGGCCGCCGGCAACACGATCGTGCTCAAGCCCGCGGAGCTCACGCCGCTCACGGCGCTGGAGCTGGAGCGCCTGGCGCTCGAGGCCGGCCTGCCCGAGGGCGTGCTGAACGTGGTGGCGGGCCCGGGAGCGTCTGCGGGCAGCGCCTGGTGGAGCACCCGGACGTGGCGAAGATCGCGTTCACCGGGTCCACCGAGGTGGGCCGGGGAATCGCGCAGGGGGCTGCGGGCACGATCAAGCGCGTGACGCTGGAGCTGGGCGGCAAGTCGGCCAACGTGGTGTTCGCGGACGCCGACCTGCGGCGCGCGGCCGCCTCCGCGCCCACCGCGGTGTTCGGCAACGCGGGGCAGGACTGCTGCGCACGCTCCCGCATCCTGGTGCAGCGCTCCGCGATGGACGAGTTCATGGAGCTGATGGCTGAGAGCGTGCGCTCGATCCGCGTGGGCGACCCGCTCGACGAGGCCACCGACATGGGCCCGCTGATCAGCGCGGACCAGCGCGAGAGCGTGGGCTCCTACGTGAACGGCGAGGCCCCGGTGGCGATTCGCGGCGAGGCGCCCGACGGCGACGGCTTCTGGTTCCCGCCCACTGTGCTCGCGCCGGTGGAGAACTCCGACCGCGCCGCGCGGGAGGAGATCTTCGGCCCGGTGGCCTGCGTGATCGGATTCGACGACGAGGCGGATGCCGTGCGCGTGGCCAACGACACCGTCTACGGCCTGTCGGGTTCGGTATGGACCCGTGACGGCGCCAAGGCGCTGCGGGTGGTGCGAGCGATCGACGCAGGCGTGCTGTCGGTGAACTCCAACACGTCCGTGCGCGTGAGCACGCCATTCGGTGGCTTCAAGCAGTCAGGTGTGGGTAGGGAGTTGGGGCCCGATGCGCTCGAGCACTACACAGACGTGAAGAACGTCTTCATCAGCACGGAGCCCTCCTAGTGGGGCGTCTTGAGGGCAAGGTCTGCGTGATCACAGGCGCCGCCAGCGGCATCGGCGCCGAGACCGCGCGCCTGTTCTCCGACGAGGGCGCGTCCGTGGTGGGCGTGGATCTCAGCCCGGACGCCGCAGGCGACCTCGCCCTTCAGGCCGACGTGACCGACGAGGCTCAGGTGCTCAGCCTCTACGCGCGAGCGCACGAGGAGTACGGGCGCATCGACGTGCTGTTCAACAACGCCGGAATCAACCCGCCGGAGGACGTCTCGGTGCTCGACACCGACCTCGACGTGTGGCAGAGGGTGCAGGACGTGAACCTGCGCAGCGTGCTGCTGTGCTGCAAGCACGGCATCCCCCACCTTCTCCAGGCCGGCGGGGGGTCCGTGATCAACATGGCTTCGTTCGTCGCTGTGATGGGTGCGGCGGTCTCGCAGGTGTCCTACACGGCCTCGAAGGGGGCCGTGCTGGCGATGTCGCGAGAGTTGGGAGTTGAGTTCGCCCAGCGTGGGGTGCGCGTGAACGCGCTCTGCCCGGGCCCGGTGGACACGCCGCTGCTGCAGGAGCTCTTCGCCGCCGATCCCGAGCGGGCCCGGCGGCGCCTGACCCACGTGCCCATGGGCCGCTTCGCGCGCGCGAGAGAGGTCGCCAACGCGGCGTTGTTCCTGGCCGGCGACGAGTCCACCTACGTGACCGCGTCCACCTTCATGGTCGACGGCGGGATCTCGGGGGCCTACCTCACGCCGGAGTAGCCGGCGGTCTGGGCCCGGAGCGCGCTGCGGGCTTACGGGTGCGGGGCGGCTTCCCGGACACTATGTCCGGTATCGCGCCCCGGAGCGACTGGGAGCGAGAGCCCGCCGACACGGGGCGGCTTCTCGGACACTATGTCCGGTAACGCGCCCCGCACCGGCGGCATCGGCCGGCTCTCCCTTAGTTGAGCTGTTCGTCTAACGGCGCGAGCGCGAGCGCCGCGACTTCGACGCCGAGCTGCGCGACTTGGACGCCGAGCTGCGCGACCGCGACTTGGACGCCGAGCTGCTGCGCGACCGCGACGACGGCTTCTTGCGCTGGCTGGCCGGCACCTCGGCGCGCACGACCTCCTTGGTGAGCTGACCGATCGTGCGGTCCAGGAACTTCGCCATGCGCTCCTCCTCGCGGCGGTACTGGCGAGCGAGCTTGGCGGTCTCCCTGTCGCCCACGGCCTCGGCCAGGGTCTCGATCGCGTTGTAGTTGGCGATCTCCTCGGCCTCCTGCGAGAACTCCGTCTTGGCGTTCTTGAGCATCATCTCGGGCTCTGAGGTTCCGCGCACCGCGTGCAGCGGGCCCTTGGCAGCGGCTACGCCCTTCTTCAGCGCGCTCTGCGCGGCGCCGGCGGCCTCGGCCACCACGTCCGGGCCCGGAGCGGGAACTGCCTCGGCCTTGCCGCCCAGTTGCTTGATCCGGCGCTGGAGGCCCTGGGCCTGAGCCTTGGTCTCCTTGAGGTGCTGCTTGAGACGCTTCTTGTAGGCGTCACGCGTGGTGAGCTTGATGTGAGCCTGCAGCGCCGTCTCCAGCTCCTTCTCCTTGCCGTACGCCTCGTTGAGGTACTGGATCAGCTTGGCCTCGCGGGCCTGTAGTTCCGCCATGTCGGTGTTCGCTCCTGGATCGGGGGGAGCGGTGGGCTTACCCGTGCCGTGCGCGCTCAACCCCGGCCGCGGGCCGCGCGGCCGCCTGCTCGAGGAAGCGCGTGCCCAGCGCCTGACCGATCTCGTTCCAGCCGGCGATCGCCGAGCGGGTCTCGTCCGCGAAGACGGGCGGGTCGACCCCGGCGGCGTCGGGATCGGAGCGGTAGCCGTCGATCCAGGCGAGGGAGTCCTCGAGCGTGACCTCGGCGTGGAACTGAATGCCCCACGCCGGGCGGCCCTCGAGCCGGTACGCCTGGGCGCAAACCGTGCTGCGGGCCAGCACCGCAGCGTCGGCCGGCGGCACCGCCTCGTAGCTGTGCCACTGAAAGCTCATGAACCGATCGGGCATCGCACCCAGCAGCGGGTCGCCGGACGCCGCGGGGTCCAGCGTCACCTCACGCCAGCCGATCTCGGGCTCGGCGGCCCGCCGCGCCGTTCCGCCCGCGGCCTCGGCCAACAGCTGGGAGCCCAGGCACACCCCCAACAGCGGCACGTCAGCAGCAAGCAGCTCGCTCAGCAGCTCCTTCTCCCGGTGCAGCCACGGGTGGCGGTCCTCCTCGTGGGTGTTCATGGCGCCGCCGAAGACCATCACGGCGTCGTGGCCCGCCCTCGGCGGCTCGGCCTGCTCGGGCGGGTGCCACTCATCGAGCACGTCTCCCCGCGCGGCGGCTGCCCGGGCGAACACGCCGGGGCCCGCGTCGCGCTGGTGGACGATGGCTAGCACGCGCACGTGACGCAGCCTAGGCCCTCCGGCCTCCTAGGATGCGCGCGTGCACTTCGGCCTGGCGATCTTCGCGACCGAATGGACGCCGGCGCCCGCGGAGGTGGCCCGGATGGCGGAGGAGCGCGGCTTCGAGTCGCTGTTCTTCCCCGACCACACCCACATCCCGGTGAGCCGCGAGACGCCCTACCCGGCGGGCACCGACCTCCCCGAGGAGTACTGGCACCTCTACGACCCGATCGTGGCGTGCATGTCCGCGGCCGCAGCCACCGAACGGCTCCGGGTGGGCACCGGCATCTGCCTGGTGGTGGAGCGCGACCCGATCGTCACGGCCAAGGAGACCGCCAGCGTGGACCGCCTGTCGGGCGGGCGTTTTATCTTCGGCGTGGGCGCCGGCTGGAACGCGGAGGAGATGCGCAACCACGGCACCGACGCCTCCAAGCGCTTCGGGCTCATGCGCGAGCGCGTGGAGGCCATCCGCACCATCTGGGCCGAGGACGAGGCCTCCTACCACGGCAAGTACGTGGACTTCGACCCGATCTGGTGCCGGCCCAAGCCGGTCCAGCAGCCGGGCCCGCCGGTGCTGCTCGGCGGCAACGGCCGCACGGTGGGCGACCGCGTGCTGGCCTTCGCCGACGAGTGGTTCCCCAACCGGCTCGGCGACGAGGACAAGTTCATCGCCCGGATCGAGAAGCTGCGCCGCCGCGGGCGGGAGGAGGCCGGACGCGAGGTGGGCGTGACGCTCCAGCTGGCTCCCACCGAGCCGGAGGGGATCGAGCGCTACGCGCAGGCCGGCGTGCACCGCTGCGTGTGGTACCTGCCGCCGCGCGACCTCGCCTCGGTGGAGCGCGCACTCGACCGCTACACCGCCGCCAGGGACGCCTACGAGGGCACGGCCTGAGCCACATGGCCGACCTTCAGAGAGCGGATCACGACACGCGGATCGCCGGCTTCAAGGTGATCGGCGCGATGGTGGCGCTGATGTGGGGCCTGGAGGTGATCGATGCGATCGCCGGCGGGAGCCTTGACCAGTACGGCATCGAGCCGCGGGAGGAAGATGGTCTCACGGGCGTCGTGGCGGCCCCGTTTCTGCATGCCGGCTTCGGGCACCTGATCGCCAACACGGTGCCGTTCGTGGCCATGGGGCTGGTGATCGCGTTCAAGGGTGCCGTGCGCGTGCTGGCCGTCACGGCGATCGTGGCGCTGGTGAGCGGCCTGGGCACCTGGCTAGTGGCGCCCGAGTTCACGCTCCACATCGGGGCGAGCGGAGTTGTCTTCGGCTACGCCACCTATCTGATCAGCCGCGGCGTGTTCAACCGCGACGCGCTGGAGCTGGGGGTGGGCCTAATCGTGGTGCTGGTGTGGGGCACGGCGCTGCTGGGCGGCCTCCGCCCCGAGGACGGCATCTCGTGGCAGGGCCATCTGTTCGGTGCCATCGGCGGCGTGGTGGCCGCCCGGGTTCTGCAGCGCGCGCGCCGCCCGGCCCAGGCCGCCTAGCACGTCAGTCCGGCGCCGGCTCGTCGCGCAGCTGGTGGCGCATCTTCTCCCGCAGCTCCGCGAACCGGATCGTCTCGTAGGCGATCAGCGCCACCAGGGCCGCCAGCAGGATCGCGAGGCTGGCCAGGGCGGAGATCTCAAGCGCCAGCGGGATCAGCGCCACCAGCAGCACGGCGCATAGAAGGCGATGGATGCTGAAGCGGTGCACGTTGCGGTATCGGAAGGCCACGTGCGCGAGCAGGTAGATGGCCGTGCCCCCGAACATGGCCACGGCCGGCACCAGCTTCAGCGGGTCCTCCACGTGGCCCAGGGTCTTTTTCATTCCGAGTGCCACCAGCACGATCCCGGCAACCATCGGGAAGTGCAGGTAGGAGAACGAGTCGCGCGCGATCCCGTTCTGCTCGCGCCCCACCGCGGCGTTGCCCAGCCGCCGTTCGGCCACGAGCGCCACGACATCGAAGTACATCCACCAGAACGCGGCGGCCACCCCCACCCCGAGCACCGCCGCCACCACCACGCCCGCGTCCACCCCCGACGCCTCCGTGCCCGCGCCGATCGCCACGATCGACTCGCCGAGGGCGATGATGATGACCAGCCCGTGGCGCTCGGCGAAGTGGCCGGGCACCAGCTTCCACCCGTCCTGGCCGAACAGGTAGGGGCCGCCCATGTCGAGCAGCAGCGCCAGCGCCCACAGCGAGCCCTGCAGCACGTCGTCGGTGCCCGAGGCCACCACCAGCAGGCCGGTGCCGATGGCCGTGCTCACGGCGAGCCCGATCACCGAGCTGCGCAGCTGCGGGTCGTCCCGGCTCGCGACAATGAAGAGCACGATCTGCCCCATACGCACCAGCCCGTAGGTGCAGGCGAAGGGCAGCGCGAGGTCGTCGAACGCGCGCGGCACGCACAGCGACGCCACCAGCAGCGCCGCCATCGCGCCGAAGATCGCGAAACGCACCATCCCCTCCTCGGGGTCCACCACGCTGGTGAGCCACGAGTAGCCCACCCACGCCCACCACAGCATCCCGAGGATGAGCATGGCCTGGGCAACGCCCTCCCATGTCGGGACGGCGGCCATCAGCGCCGTGCACTGGGTGAGGGCGAGCACGAACACGAGG
Organism: uncultured Thermoleophilaceae bacterium; assembly: GCA_963727395.1. Lineage (GTDB taxonomy): Bacteria > Actinomycetota > Thermoleophilia > Solirubrobacterales > Thermoleophilaceae > JAAYBF01. The sequence continues at coordinate 80,972 of CAVSGC010000016.1, forward strand.
TCGAAGAACAGCTCCAGCGGCATCACCCGCTCCTCGGAGCGCAGCACCGCGTTGATCCGCGGGCGGTGGGGCCGGGCGGCGGTGGCCATGGCGTGATCTTCTCAGGCGGGATTCAGCCGGCCGGCGGGACCGCGTGCGGCAATCCTGGGCAGGATGCTTTGCTAAGCTAATTAGCAGAGCTAATGAATTCTTCCGAAGCAGTCCCCGTCAGCGCCGCCGACCTCGCCGTACGGCTCCGCCTGGCGGTCACGCGCACGGCGCGCAGGCTGCGCCAGGAGGCCGACAGCAGCCTCACGCCTTCCACCGCGGCCGCGCTGGCGTCGGTTGAGCGCCGCGGCCCGCTCACCCCCAGTGAGCTGGCGGCCATCGAGGGCATTCAGCGCCCCAGTGCCACACGCGTGATCGCGCGCCTGGAGGCGGAGGGACTTCTGACGCGGGCGGCCGACCCCGCCGACCGCCGCTCCTCGCTGGTGTCGGTGACCGCCGAGGGCCGCGCCCTTCTCCGCAGGGCACGCAACCGCAAGACCGCTTACCTCGCGCACCGCATGCGCGATCTGCCGTCCGACGACCTCGCCGCGCTGGAGCGCGCGGCGGACGTGCTCGAGCGCATGCTCGAGGACGGGCAGCGTTGAGCCCCGCGCTGCGCCGCCCGTTTCTCTCACTGGCGGTCCCCAACTACCGGCGCTACTTCGCCGGCCAGGTGATCTCGCTGAGCGGGAACTGGATGCAGATGGTGGCCGAGGTGTGGCTGATCCTCCAGCTGACCGGCAGCGGGGTGGCCGTGGGCCTGCTCACCGCCGCCCAGTTCACCCCGATCCTGTTCTTCGGCGCTTGGGGCGGCCTGTTGGCCGATCGTATCCCCAAACGCCGACTGCTCATCATCACACAGGGAGCCATGGCGGTGCCCGCGCTGGCGTTGCTGGCGCTCGCGCTCACCGGCCTCGTGGATGCCTGGATGGTGGTCGCGTTGGCGTTCGTGCGAGGCAGCGTGAACGCGATCGACAACCCGGCCCGGCAGAGCTTCGTGATCGAGATGGTGGGAGCCGACCGCGTTGTGAACGCGGTGAGCCTGAACAGCGTGATCGTGCATTGCGCCCGGATGGCAGGGCCCGCGGTGGCCGGTGTGCTGATCGCCACGGTGGGGGTCGAGCCGTGCTTCGCCCTCAACGCGCTCACCTTCATCGCGATGCTCGTGGCGCTCGCGCGCATGGCCCCGGAGGAGCTCGCCGTGCCGCAGCCCGTGCCGCGCCGGCCGGGAGCGCTGCGCGCCGCACTGCGCTATGTGGCTGACACGCCCGCCCTCGCGGTGCCGCTGGCGATGATGGCGCTGGTGGGCACGCTGTCGTTCAACTTCCAGGTGCTGTTGCCGCTGATGGCCACCGATGCCTTCCATGGGGGCCCACAGGCCTACGCCGTGCTGGTCACCTCGATGGCCCTGGGCTCGGTGGCGGGTGCACTGGCCGCGGGCACGCGCGGGCGCGTGAGCGCCGGGGTGCTCGTGGGGGCCAGCGCCGCGTTCGGCGCCTTCACCCTCCTGGCGGCCGCGGCGCCCACGCTGCCGCTGCTGGCGGCGGCGCTGGTGCTGGTGGGCGCGGCAAGCGTCACGTTCGCCGCCGGGGTGAACTCCACCCTTCAGCTGGCGGTCGAGCCCGAGATGCGCGGGCGCGTGATGGCGCTGTACTCGGTCGTATTCCTCGGCTCCACGCCGATCGGCGCGCCGCTGGCCGGATGGTTGTCGGAGGCGGCGGGGCCGCGGGCAGGGCTCGTCCTGGGCGCGGGAGCCGCGCTGGTGGCGGCGGGTGCCGCATGGGCCTGGGGCAGGCGGGTGGCGGGACGGGCACCCGCTCCCGTGGCAACCGCCTAGCTACCTCGTCGACTCGCCAGCACGGCAAGCGCCTGGTCGATCCTGGCGTGGCCGATGCCCTGACGGCGGAGCATCGCCCTCAGCGCCTCGGAGCCCATCGAGGACTCGAGCAGGTCGAATCGCTGCCACGTCCACTCCGGTGAGACGCCCTCGCCGTCCCCGGGTGCCTCAAGGATGCGGCCGAGCTCCTCGAGGAGCCGGTCGAGGCGCGCGAGATCGTCGGTCATCGCACGTGGCCGGCCTGCCTCGGCTACCTCCTGCGGAGTCGGAGGCGCGGGGTGCGAACAGTCGTCTTCGCCCCCAGGTGGCCCTTCTCGACGCTTGTGAGGACGCCGCGGCGCGCGCCGCCACGCAGCGCCTTCACGTCCCGGGTCGTGAGCTGCAAGGCCACCGACCTGCGCCTGCCGGCCCGGATCCGGTAGCGGACCCGGCGCGACCGGCTCGCCTGCGAGCGGCTCCCGCGCGCGAGCGTCAGCCGAAGCCGGCCGTCGCAGCCGATCCGCCCGACCGCGCGCGGGCAGCGCAGGCGCACGTTCACCCTGCCGCTGCCGGCCACCCGCAACGTCTTGTCGAGCATCTTGACGTTCGGCTCACCGACCGGCGCGACGTCCTTCTGCTCGCACGACGCGCTGACGAAGTCCTTGAGGTCGACCTCCGCGAAGTCGGTACCGGACCCACAGGTCACCGTGTCGGCCACCGAGGTGGTCCCCACCGGCTCTCTCGCGAAGAGCGAGTCGTTCCCCGCCGAGCCGTTCAGCCCATCCGTACCGGTGCTGCCGCGGAGGGTGTCCGCGTTGTTCCCCCCGTCGAGTGTGTCGTTTCCGCCCCCGCCGTCCAGGTCGTCGTTGCCGTCGCCACCATCCAGAAAATCGTTGCCGCCGGCGCCGGTCAGATCGTCGTCGCCGGTCTGGCCGTGGAGGTTGTCGACGGCGATGTGCCCGATCACCGTGTCGTTGCCCGAGCCTCCCGCCACGGATGACTGCCCGGCCGGTGCGCTGGCCATGTTGAGCCGGTCGTTCCCTCCGGCGAGCAGGACGTTGATGGCAGACCCGTTGCGCTGGCATGTGACCTCGAACGAGCTGTGTTCCTGGCAGCCGACCTGGCGGTCGAACTTGAAGATGTCCCCGTCGTTGAGATTCCTGATGCGATACGCGGTCTGACTGTTCACGGCGAACATGTCGGCGTTGTCCGCGATCCCGTTCTTGTCCTGGATCAGCAGGCCGGCTCCATCCGAGCGGACGAGAAGGGTCGCGTGTGCGGGCGCGGCGAAGATGCCGAGCGTCGCGGCGAGCGTGAGCGGGACCAAACAGCGGAGCGAAGCCAAGATCGAACCTCTTCCAACGGTAGGGACGGGACGCCTGGCAACTAAAACACGACCCGGGAACCGGTGCAAGCGACGCCGCCCTCAGCCGCGCTTCATCGCGAGTAGTGGGCGGGGGTGCCTAGCGGCCATCGTCCTCCAGAAGCAGGATGGCGGCGGTGTCCGTGACCGAGGAGCTCGGTCACTCGCGTAAGAAACTCGCCGAGCAGCTGCTCCCGAGGGAGGTGCGATAGGGCGGCGTCGGTGACGCTCTGGAGGGCGCGCAGCCGCTCTCTCGGGCGGCTTCCCCGGGGACGGTGGGCCGAGAACAGGAAAGCCCCGCCTCAGCAGGGCTTTCCGTAATGGGCGCGGGTGGTTTCGAACCACCGACCTCTCGCGTGTGAAGCGAGCGCTCTCCCACTGAGCTACGCGCCCGGGAGAGCGGGGGAGTTTAGAAGCCCGTCCGCCAACCGGCGCGCCCCCACGCGCTACCATCGCCCGCGGACCGTGCTAGGCGGGGATGTAGCGGAGCCCTGTACCCGCAATCCGCTCTAGCGGGGCTGAATCCCCGTCTTAGGGGCCTACGCTCTTGGGGTCAGTACGCCGGACTGAGGCGTCGATGGCCGGGTCCCGTGCGGTGAGCGATCGCGAACCAGGTCAGGTCCGGAAGGAAGCAGCCTTAAGCGGACCCGCTCATGCGCCGCGGATCAGCCTGGCCGGAGTCAAAGCACGGCGGGCACGCCCAAGAGCAGGCAACGACGACGGGTGCACGGTCCACTTCTCGCCACCTGGCCGTCGTCCGAGCCCCAATCTGTGGCACGCTGCGGGGAAGCCAACTTTCTCCGGGAAGGAATCCCCCAGTGATCAAGAGAAGCGGCGTATTCGTCCTGGCCTTCGCAATGCTGCTCGGCCTGTGCGCCGGAGCCGTGCAGGCAAAGCCCAAGCACAACTCCGACGGCAAGTCAGCGGGTAAGTACAAGCCCGGCTCGCGCTCGCTGGGCGACCCGATCCTTCCCCAGCTGGGCAACGGCGGATACGACGCCACCAGTACGACATCGAGCTGGACTTCGACTCGGTCGCGAACTCTTCGACTCGGCCGGGTCGACTATCGACTGCGCGGGCAACGCAGAACCTGTCGGAGTTCAGCCTCGACTTCCAGGACCTCGCCGTGCAGGGCGTCGTGGTGGACGGGCGGCCGGCCGCTTCCTCCAGGAGGAGACACCCCGGACCTGAGTCGGACCCGACGCACAGCCAGCCGATGAAGCTGGTCGTGACCCCGGCGGCGGGCATCCCCAACGGCAGCAGTTCACGGTCGAGGTGGACTACAGCGGCGCCGAGCCGCAGGTGTTCACGGACCCCGACGATTCACTCGAGGGCTGGATCCCTGGCTGCTTCACCCCACGGGCGGGTCTCGCACCTGCAACAGCTATTACGTCGTGGGCGAGCCGATCGGCTCGCAGACCTGGTTCCCGGGCAACAACTACCCGACCGACAAGGCCGCCTTCGACACCAAGATCACGGTGCCGACGGGCGACACCGCCTTCGGTGCCGGCGAGCTCACGGCGGCGCGCACCGAGCCGACAACCTCGACGGGACCACCACCTGGAGCTGGAGTGAGGACGACCCCACCGCGACCTACCTCGTGACGGCCTCCAACGGCGACTTCGACTACGAGCAGTCCACGGTCCTGGAGACGCTCACCGGCCGGACGCTGCCGATCTACACCGCCATCGACTCGACCGGCACCGACACCCAGAAGGCCACGGCTCGGACCAACCTGGCGCGTACGCAGGAGATGATGAACTTCCTCGGCGGAGCGCTACGGGCCGTACCCGTTCGATTCGAACGGGGCGCTGGTGGACCGCACGGACGACATCTTCTACGCGCTCGAGGTGCAGGGCAAGTCGCACTATTCGGGCAGCAACGCTGGTCCGAGCGTGTCCCAGAGCACCCTGCTTCACGAGATCTCACACCAGTGGTTCGGCAACAGCGCCACGCTCGAGCGCTGGAGCGACATCTGGTTCAACGAGGGCTGGGCGCAGTGGTCCTCGTGGCTGTGGAACTTTTCCGACGGGACATCCACCACCAGTCCCGCGCAGCAGTTCACCAACAACTACAACTCCGGCCCGGCTTCCAAGTGGAACCTTGCGCCGGCCGTGCTCGACAACGATCCGGCAAACCTGTTCGTCACCTTCCCCACCTACACGCGCGGGGCGATGACGGTCGAGGGCTACCGGCAGATCGTCGGCGACGGGCGCTTCTACGACTTCGCGAAGTCGCTGCAGATCCAGTTCGCGTACGGCAACGTGAGCACGCGGGAGTTCATCGACGCGGCGAAGGCCGCGTCGGGCCTGTCAGGCGCCAAGCTCGCTCTGCTGGAGGACTACTTCCAGCAGTGGCTGTACGGCACGACCAAGCCGTCGATCACCCCCGAGAGCTTCAGCTGATCTGAGTGAGAGGGCGGCGGGCCGGCTCCCTGGCGGGGCCCGGCCGCCGTCCGCGCCGCGGCTACGATTGACCACCCCAGATGCTGTCCCTCTACCGCCGCCACCGCCCCCGCACCTTCGAGCAGGTCGTGGGCCAGGAGAGCGTGGTTCGCACGCTCCGAAACGCCATCGAGCTCGGCAAGGTTCACCACGCCTACCTGTTCGTGGGCTCGCGCGGCACCGGCAAGACGAGCATGGCCAAGCTGCTGGCCTGCGCCCTGAACGCGCAGGACGGGCCGCGCACGGACTTCTCGCCCGAAGATCCCGCCTGTGAGGCGATCATGGCCGGCACGTCGCTGGACGTTGTGGAGATGGATGCGGCGTCGAACAACTCGGTGGACGACATCCGCGAGTTGCGCGAGAACGTGGCCCTCACGCCGATGGGCGGCGCGCAGGCGCGTGTACATCCTCGACGAGGCCCACATGCTCTCCACCGCGGCGTGGAACGCGTTCCTGAAGACCCTCGAGGAGCCGCCTCAGCACGTGGTCTTCGTGCTGGCCACCACCGAGGCGCACAAGGTGCCGGCCACGATCGTGGATCGCTGTCACCGGTTCGACTTCCAGCGCCCGTCGCTGGAGCAGATCGCCGGCGTGCTGCGCCGGGTGGCCTCGGAGGAGGGCATCACGATCCCCGACCCTGCGCTGGGCATGATCTCCCGCAAGGCCGGCGGCAGCTTCCGCGACGCGCTCGGCACGCTCGAGCAGCTGGTCACCTACGGCGGCACCGAGGTGGCGCTCGACGACGTGCTCGACAACCTCGGCGTGGCCGACGCCGGGCTGATCCTCGACAGCGCCGAGGCGCTGATCGAGAAGTCCCCCCGGGATGCCCTGCTCACGGTGCAGAAGCTGGCCGACTCGGGTCGCGACTACGAGCAGTTCATGCGCGACCTCGCGGCTCACCTTCGCCACCTGCTGGTGGTCAAGACCGTGGGCGAGGTGCCTGACTCCTTCGCCGTGACCGCAGAGCACACCGACCGCCTGGCCTCCCAGGCCGAGCGGCTCTCACAGGGCGACCTGCTGCGGGCCATCGACCTGCTGGCCGCGGCGATCGCCGCAGTGCGCGAGGGCTCTGAGCCGCGGCTGGCACTCGAGGTGGCGCTGCTGAAGGCCACCCAGCCGCAGGCCGACCAGTCGCTGCAGGCACTGATGTTCCGGATCGACCAGCTGGAGGCCCGGCTGGGAGCGAGCGCCGCCGCCCCCGCGGCGGGCGGGGCAGCCCATGGGGGCTCCACTCCGGCCGCTGACGGCGAGCCCGTTACCGCGCGCTCCTCCGAGGCCGAGGCCGATGCCGCCGCGGCCGCCGACGCTCCGCATGCTTCGGGCGGGGGCGGAGGGTCGTCGCCCGGCAGCGTGATCGCTCAGCCCGTTCGAGCCGCCGTGAATGCCGTGGCCGGGGCCGCGGCAGCCGTCGCGGAGGTGGCGCGACCGCAGACGGAGGAGGAGCCCGCGCCGGCGATCGACCTGGAGCGCGTGCGCGCGCTGTGGTCGTCGGTGGCCGAGGCCGTGCGCGAGCAGAACGCAATGGTGGGCGCGCTGATCGCGGAGGCGGTGCCGTCCGCACTCGAGGACGACCGGCTCACGATCTCCTTCCCGCCCGACGCGGCCTTCCTCAAGCGCAAGGCGGAGGCCAACCGTGAGCTGCTGCTCTCGGCCCTGCGCAGCTTCACCGGCAGGGGCCTGGCCGTGGCGTTCGAGCTGAGCGACCAGGCGGCCGAGCAGCGCGCTCCCCGTACCCTCGGGGAGGAGGAGCTGCTCGAGCGGCTGAAGCGCGACTTCGGCGCCGAGGAGGTCTTCGACGACCCCGAACCCGATCCGAAGGGCTGACCATGCCCCAGCAGCCGAACATGAACCAGATGATGCGCCAGGTGCAGCAGATGCAGGCTGAGATGGAGAAGGCGCAGGAGAGCCTCAAGCACGAGACGGTGGAGGCCAGCGCGGGTGGCGGCATGGTGACCGTGAAGGTGAGCGGCGAGCTGCAGGTGCTCGAGCTGAAGATCGATCCCGAGGCCGTGGACCCCGAGGACGTGGAGCTGCTGCAGGACATGGTCCAGGCGGCGGTGAACGAGGCCGTCCGCTCCGCCCAGGAGCTGGCGGCGAACAAGCTTGGCGCGGTCACCGGCGGGCTCGGCGGCGCGGGGGGTCTGGGCGGGCTGGGCATCCCCGGCCTCTGATGGTGCCTCCCCGCTAGATGCTCGCCGCGCCCGTCAACCGCCTCGTCACCGAGCTGGCCCGCTTCCCCGGGATCGGGCAGCGCACCGCTCAGCGGCTGGCATTCCACCTGCTGCGCGCCTCCGACGAGGAGGCGCTCGCGCTCGCGGACGCCATCCGCGAGGTGAAGGAGAAGGTGGGCCATTGCGAGGTGTGCTTCAACCTCGCCACCGAGGCCACGTGCCGGATCTGCCAGGACGAGCGCCGCGACGGGCACCTGATCTGCGTGGTGGAGGAGCCCAGCGACGTGATCCCGATCGAGCGCACCAACGAGTTCTCGGGGCGCTACCACGTGCTCGGCGGCGCGCTGTCGCCGATCGACGGGGTGGATCCCGAGGACCTTCACATCGCTGAGCTGGTCAAGCGCGCCGCGACCAACGGCGTGCGCGAGGTGGTGGTGGCCACCAATGCCACCACCACGGGCGAGGCCACCGCCCTGTACCTGGCCGACGCCCTGCGTGAGCGCGCGCCCGAGGTGGCGGTCACCCGGCTAGCCAGCGGCCTGCCGGTGGGCTCAGACCTAGAGTACGCCGATGAGATCACGCTCGGCCGGGCATTTCGCGCTCGCAGCGCTCTGTAGCGCACAGGTCGCTGGGCTCGGGTTGGCGCCGGCCGCGGCGCAGGCCCAAGAGCCGTCGTGCGTGGGCGACATCGACGCCGTGGATGTACAGCAGAAGCCCGGTCCCCGGTTGCGTTTCGGGATCGGCCCGCTGGTCCAGGCCGGCCAGATCGGCCCGGCCCCCGGCCCGGCGGTGCCCGAGCAGCCCGCGCGCACCCACTCCTTTCTCGCCGCCCTGCGCCCGCGCAACGGGGCGTTCGTGCTGCGCCTCAACCGCTTCTTCTGGTCCGACGGCGAGGAGGGCTTCCGGCGCTACCTCGGCCTCGCCGAGCGGTTCACCCAGGCCGGATACCTGATCGAGCTGCAGGTGCGCTACCACCCGAGCGCCGCGCAGGAGGGCGACATCCCCGCCTGGACTCGCCACGTGCGCGAGGTGGTCCGGCGCTTCGGCGCCAACCCGCGCGTGATCGCGCTGCAGATCGCCAACGAGGTGAACCTCACCTTCTCCGAGGACTCCTCCGACGGAGCCTACGAGGGCGCTCGGGCGGCGCTGGTGCAGGGCGTAGATCGCCGCCAAGGACGAGGCGCGCAGACGCGGGCTCGCCCATCTGGGCATCGGCTTCAACTGGGCCTACCGCACCGATCCCGCCTCCGAGGAGAGCTTCTGGCGCTCGCTGCGCGACCGCGGCGGGCGGACGTTCGTGGGGCTCACTCGACTGGATTGGGCTGGACGCCTACCCCGGCACCGTGTTCCCGCCCGTGGAGGGCCCGGGCGGCTTCCGCGACGGCATGGTGAACGCCATGAGCAGTCTCCGCTGCTTCGCACGCACCCCGGGCATCCCCGCCACCGTGCCGATGAAGGTGGAGGAGAACGGCTGGCCCACGTTCCCGGGCCGCTCGCGGGCGATGCAGGCCGATGTCCTGCGCGAGATGGTCACCGCGGTGGACGACTTCCGCGGCACCTACAACGTCACCGACTACCGCTGGTTCAACCTGCGTGACGGCGACAGCTCCTCGCCGCAGGCCTTCCAGCACTTCGGGTTGCTCGACAGCTCCTACGTGGAGAAGCCGGCCTTCGCCGTATATCGCTCGCTCGTGAGGGCGCTGCACCGTGACGAGCGCGCGGCGGCGCCCCGGCGTCGTGTGCGGTTGCGTCTGCGGCTCACATGCCGGCGAGCCTTCACCCGGGCGGCGGTTGCGGGGCGGGACGTGCGGCGCGTTCGCCGGGCACGCTTTCGCGTGGACGGCCGGCCGGTGCGTCGGTCGCTCGATCGCCGCCGGCCCTTCCGGCGGCGGGTGCACGGCCGTCACGGAGCGCGCTCGCACAGGCACCGGGTGCGCGTGGGGGTGCGGCTGCGCGGTGGGCGGCTGGTGCGGCGGGCGCGGGCGTTCCGGGCGTGCCCGCGGCGGTAGGTCTTGCGGCGCGCCTTCGTGCGGAGCGTCTACTGCGTCTGTAAGGGAGAATCGAGAGTGGGTCTCCGAGGTGGGGCGGGTTAGCGGACATAGTGTCCGGAAAGTCGCCCCGCACCACTGGGTTCTCGCCTCTGCGGCGCCACGGGGCGGGTTAGCGGACATAGTGTCCGGAAAGTCGCCCCGCACCATTGGATCCACCCTTTACCGCCCTGTTTCGCGCTCGCAGCGCTATCCAGCGCGGCGATAGCCCTACCGGATCAGCCCGTAGTCCTTCTTGGCCGACAGCAGTCGCAGCACGGCCTGGTCCAGCCGCGTGCGTGAGATCTCGCCGTTTCGCACCGCGCGCAGCACGGCCACGTAGGCGGCCTGCTGATCGCCGGCCGGGCCCGACAGGTAGAGCAGGTCCGCACCTGCGCGGATGGCCTGTACGGCTGCGTCGGGCACGGTGCCGAGCGCGGTTATGGGTGGGTCGGCCAGGTCGTCGGTGATGGCAACGCCCTGGAACTTCAGCCTGTCTCGCAACAGGTCGGTGGCGATGCGGCGCGAGAGCGAGCCCGGCACCACGAAGTCGTCCACCGAGTACAGCCCGTGGCTGAGCAGCACGGCCGGCGCCCCCGCCTTGATCGCGGCACGGAAGGGCAGGAGGTCCCGCCTGTTGAGCTCCTCGGGCGACTGGCCCACCTGCGCCAGTCCCTGCTCGGTGGACTGCGACCCCGACCCCAGCCCAGGGAAGTGCTTCACCGCCGTGAACACGCGCTCGCGGCGGTAGGCGCGCACCGTGGCATCGGCGTAGGCGGCGGTGGGCTCGGCCTCGTCCGAGAAGGCCCGGGGCCCAACGGCCGGATTGTCGGGCGGTCCCACGTCCACCACGGGCCCGAGCAACCCGTTCACCCCGAGCGGGCGCAGCGCGCGCCCGGCGGCGCCGGCCTCGCGGCCGCCGTCCGCTGCCGTCTCGAGATCGGCGGCGAGCGAGGGCGGGGGCAGCCCGGGCAGGGCATTGAACTCCCCGCCGTCCTGCGCGGCCATCACCCAGGGCGGCACGTGGCGCTCGTCGCGCGCGATCACGCCCGCCTCGCCGGCGAGCGTGGCCAGCTGCGCCGGGTCTGTGTAGTTGGCGCCGCCCACCACCAGCCCGCCCAGATCCAGGCGGCGCAGCTGGCGGAATATGGGTGACGTCAGGTCGCTGCCCTGAAAGCCCAGTAGGAAGAGCTGGGCCACCTTGCGTTCGGTGGGCAGCCGCCGGGCCAGCTCCGCCACGCTGCGGGGCACGTTCTTGACGCCTGCCGCGCGCTCGGGAGCGTCGGCCTCCGGCGGGATCACGCGTGCGAGGAACGACGTGCGCCGCTCCCCGGAGGCCTGGCTGCCGGCCTCGGGCACCGGCGCCGGGTCGTCACCGCCGGTCGCGACCACGATCGCCACCGCGGCCAGCACGAGCGCCGGCCGCGACGGCCAGCAGCCGCCTCCTCACGTACACGTTCCTCAAGCGGCTGCGCACGGGGTGAACGCTAACCTCACCCGGCCGTGGCCGCCTCAACCAACATGCCCGACGGGCAGACGGTGGTGATGAAGTTCGGCGGCACCTCCGTTGCCGACGCCGAGCGAATCAAGCGCGCGGCGGGGCGAATCGTGCAGGCAGCCGAGGATGGCAACCGCGTGGTGGCCGTGCTCTCCGCGCGCGGCAAGACCACCGATGAGCTGGTGGCGATGGCCGACGGAGGTCTCCGAGCGCCCCCACCCGCGCGAGATGGACATGCTGCTGTCCACCGGCGAGCGCATCTCCTGCGCGCTCGCGGCGATGGTGATCAACGACCTCGGCCACGAGGCGATATCGCTCACCGGGTCCCAGGCCGGCATCGTGACCGACACGTCGCACACCAAGGCCCGCATCCTCGACGTGCGCGCCGATCGCATCCGCACCGCGCTCGACGACCAGAAGATCGTGCTCGTGGCGGGCTTCCAGGGCGTGTCCACCTCCTCGGACGTGACCACCCTCGGCCGCGGCGGATCGGACACCACCGCCGTGGCTCTGGCCGCCGCGCTGGCCGCCGACGTGTGCGAGATCTACACCGACGTCGCGGGCGTGTTCAGCGCCGACCCCCGGATCGTGCCCGACGCCAAGAAGCTGGCGGTCGTCTCCTTCGAGGAGATGCTCGAGATGGCGGCTTCGGGCGCCGGCGTGCTGCAGCTGCGCTCCGTCGAGTACGCGCGCAACCACGGCATCCCGATCCACTGCCGCTCCAGCTTCGACGATGGACCAGGTACCTTCGTCGTGGACGAGCACACCACCATGGAACGACCACTGGTCACAGCAGTCACGCACTCCACCGACGAGGCGCGGATCACGCTCACCGGGCTGCCGGACCGGCCCGGCATCGCCGGCCGCGTGCTCACCGCGCTTGCCGACGCCAACGTGAACGTGGACATGATCATCCAGAACGAGCCGGAGTCCGATGGCCAGCGCGCGGACATGTCCTTCACCGTGCCGCGCAGCGACCTCGCGGCCGCCCGCGCGCGCTCGAGCCGCTCAAGGCCGAACTGGGGATCGGCGACGTGGCCTCCGACGATCGGATGGGCAAGGTCTCGATCGTGGGCGCGGGCATGAGGACCCACCCGGGCGTGGCGGCGAGGACCTTCAGCGTGCTCGGCGAAGCCGGGGTGAACATCGAGATGATCTCCACCTCCCCGATCAAGATCTCCTGCGTGATCCGCGAGGAGGAGGTCGAGGACGCGGTGCGCGGAGCTGCACGCCGCCTTCGACCTCGGCGCCGACGCCATCCGCCGCGAGGACGTGCAGGGCGACCACCGCCCGATCATCCGGCCCGACGAGGCGGCCTAGCCATGCGCGTTGCAGTGGTGGGAGCCACCGGCGCCGTGGGGTCCACGATCCTCGGCGTGATGCGCGAGCGCGGCTTTCCCGCCGACGAGGTGGTGCCCTTCGCCTCGGAGCGCTCGGCCGGGCGCAGGATCGACTTCGGCGACGCGACCTCACCGTGGCGCCGCTGGGCGCCGACACGATCCAGGGCTTCGACATCGCTCTCTTCTCCGCCGGGTCGGGGGTGAGCGAGGAATGGGCGCCGAGGTTCGCCGAGGCCGGCGCGGTGGCGGTGGACAACTCCTCGTTCTGGCGCATGTACGACGACGTGCCGCTGGTGGTCTCCGAGGTGAACCCCGAGGCGCTGGACGGCCACCGCGGCATCGTGGCCAACCCCAACTGCTCGACGATGCAGATGGTGGTGGCGCTCAAGCCGATCCTCGACGCCGTGGGGATCGAGCGGCTGGTGGTGTCCACCTACCAGTCGGTGTCGGGCACCGGCCAGCGTGCTGTCGAGGAGCTGCACGACCAGACGCGGGCGGTGATCGAGGCCGAGGAGCTGCCGACGCCCACCGTCTACCCCCACCAGATCGCCTTCAACGCGATTCCCCAGGTGGAGGGCTTCAAGGACGGCGACGACTACACCACCGAGGAGCGCAAGATGATGGCCGAGACGCGCAAGATCCTCGGCGATCAGGACATCGCCATCTCGGCCACCTGCGTGCGGATACCGGTGTACACGGGCCACTCCGAGTCGGTGAACGTGCAGACCGGCAAGGACCTCTCGCCGGAGGAGTGCCGAGAGCTGCTGGCCGCGGCGCCCGGGCTCCAGGTGATCGACGACCCGGCCGACGGTCTCTACCCCACGGCCATCGACGCCGCGGGCCAGGACGACGTGCTGGTGGGCCGCATCCGCCGCGATCCCTCGCACAAGCACTGCCTCAACCTGTGGGTGGTGGGCGACAACCTGCGCAAGGGCGCCGCCACCAACGCCGTGCAGGTGGCCGAGCTGCTCAGCGAACGCTCGTTGCTGCGGGGCGCGCGGGCCGCCTAGTCCGCGCCGCGCCTCAGGCCGCGGCCAGCTCCGCGACCTTGCGCTGCACCTCGCGCGTCTTGACCACGTGCTTGTCCATTCCCAGGTCCTTGGGCTCGAGGCCCAGGGCCAGGCCAACCATCTGCGGCAGGTGAAGCACCGGCACGCCGAGGTCGCGCTCCACGTACTTGGAAGCGTCGGGCTGCTGCATGTCGAGGTTGAGGTGGCACAGCGGGCACGGGGTCACGAGGCAGTCGGCGCCGGCGTCGATGGCGTCGGCCAGATGGCGCCCGGCCTGGCGCAGTGAGGTGACCCGGTTCATGGTGATCACCGGGAAGCCGCAGCACTTGTGGCTGCCGGCGTACTCCACCGACTCAGCGCCGAGCACCTCGATCACCTGGTCCAGGTACCGGTCGCGCTCGGGATGCTCGTCGAAGCCCAGGCGCCGGCTGGGGCGCACGATGTAGCAGCCGTAGAACGGGGCGATGCGCAGGCCCTCCAGGGGACGCACCACCTTCTCGGCCAGCTTCTCGAGGCCGATCTCCTCGACCAGCAGCCAGAGGAAGTTCTTGTTCCACCAGCTCGGATCGCGCTCGTAGCTGAGGCTCTCGGCCGTCAGGTGGGAGTTCACCTCCTGGCGGTAGTCGCCGTCGGCGTCCAGGCGCTCCTGGCACTCGCTCTGCGCGCCCTGGCAGGTCGAGCAGATGTTCATCATGCCCGCGGCACCATCCACCCGCTGGGCCATCGCGAAGGTTCGCGCGTTGAGTGTGTCCACCAGCTCCTGGTTGTGCTCGGCGATAACGCCGGCGCCACAGCAGTTGGCGCGGTCGAGCTCCACCAGCTCGAGGTCGAGCTTGGGCGCCACCAGCTCCATCGAGCCGTGCAGCTCGGGGGTGAAGCCGCGCGAGACGCAGCCGGGCCAGTACGCGAGCTTCATCAGATCTCCCCGCCTCCTTCGCCCTGGGCGCCCTCTTCCTCAGATGAGTTCTCGCCCACGATGTACATGTTCAGCTCCAGACGCTCGTCCTTGGAGTGGATCTCCTTATAGATGCGGCGCACCTGATCCTGGTCGGGCAGCTTGGGGTGCAGCAGGGCCTTCTTGACGGTCACCTTGCCCGACTTCAGGCCGCGGATCGCGGTCGGGAGCGCTCCAACCAGCTGCTTCACGGCGGTGGGCTCGGTCTGGCCCTTGATCATCGAGCCGTCGCCGAATGAACGCGGGAGGAGCTGGGCCTCGTGCAGGGTGCCCCACTTCTCGATGATGTCCACGAAGCCTTTCTCGTGGCCGTAGCCGTTGTTGCGGTCCTTGATCTGATGGTCGCCCGTCGCGCGGCGGCGAAGGCGCATGATCTGGCTCATCGGGGCCACGTCCTTGGGGCACACCTCGATGCACGCGAAGCAATGGGTGCAGTCGTACATGCCGTGGGGATCCTCGGCGAGGTCGCGCAGGCGCTCCTCGTGCTGGCCGTCGCGGGGGTCGCCCACGAAGCGGTAGGCCTTGGCCAGGGCGGCCGGGCCGATGAACTCGGGGTCCACCTCCAGCGACAGGCAGGCGCCCACGCACGCGCCGCACTGGATGCAGGCCATCGACTGGGTCACGTCGATCATGGCCTCGGCGGGCACGATGTACTCGCGCTCCGGCGGCGGGCCGTCGGGCAGCAGCCACGGCACCACCCGGCGCACCTTCTTCCAGTGCACGGCGTCCATGTCCACGATCAGGTCCTTGATCACGGGCATGTTGTTCATCGGCTCGACCACGATCGGAGCGTCGGCGCCGGCGCGGCCGGCGGCGTCGGAGATCCGCGTGTTGCACGCCAGGGCCGTCTTGCCGTTGATCCGCACGGCGCACGATCCGCAGATGGCGGCGCGACACGAGCAGCGGATGCCGATCGACGCGTCCTCGCGGTCCTTCGCCTGCAGAATCCCGTCGAGCACCGAGCGCTCGGGATCGAGTTCGACCGCGTAGTCGCTCCAGTAGGCGGGGTCGCCCGATTCTGGGTTGTAGCGGCGAATCTGGAGGGTGTAGTTCTCGGCCATGGGCGTGGGCGGTGAGCCTAGTACGTGCGCTCCTCGGGCTCCCACTGCGTCATGGTCACCTCCGAGTAGCCCACCTCCGGCACGTCGCCGTTGGCGGTGAGGGTTATGTGCTTGAGCCAGTCGGCGTCGTTGCGCTCCGGATAGTCGGTGCGGTACTGGGCGCCGCGGCTCTCCTTGCGCTCGATCGCTCCCATCACGATGCATTCCGCGTTGTCGAGCATGAACTGCAGCTCCAGCACGCCGAGCACGTCCTGGTTGAACACCGAGCCCCTGTCGTCCACGGCCACGGTCTTGACCTCCTCCTGGAGCTGCTTCACCTTCTCCAGCGCCTCGCGCAGCCGTTCCTCGTCGCGGAACACGGCCACCTTGCCGTCCATGGTGGCGCCCAGCTCCGCCCTGATCTCCGAGAGCCGGCGACCGGAACGATCGCGGGAGACGATGTCGGAGATGGCGTCGCGCTCGCGCGCCAGCTCCGACCCGGCCGGCGTGGGCATGCCCATTCCGCGCCCCTGCTCGGCGGCGTGCTGGCCGGCGCGGCGGCCGAAGATCAGCGTGTCCAGAAGCGAGTTGGCGCCCAGCCGGTTGCCGCCGTGCACCGACACACAGGCGCACTCGCCGGCGGCGTAGAGGCCGGGTACCTCGGTCTGCCCGTTGATGTCGGTCTTGATGCCGCCCATGGCGTAGTGGTTGCCGGGCTTGATGTGGATGGGCTCGCGCGTGATGTCGGTGCCGGCGAAGTCGCGGCCCACGTTCACGATCTCGCGCAGTGCTTCGTGGATGCGCTTGCGGCCCACCACCGTGATGTCCAGCGCCACGGTGCCGTCGGGGAAGCCGCGGCCCTCGTCGATCTCGGTCTGCTCGGCGCGGGAGACCACGTCGCGCGAGGCCAGCTCCATCTTGTTGGGCGCGTACTTCTCCATGAAGCGCTCACCCTGGGCGTTGTAGAGGTGGGCGCCCTCGCCGCGGGCGCCCTCGGTGATCAGCAGGCCCAGGCCGGCGAGCGTGGTGGGGTGGTACTGCACCATCTCCATGTCCATCAGTGGCGCGCCGGCGCGGTAGGCCATCGCGATGCCGTCGCCGGTGCAGATGAGCGCGTTGGTGGTGGGAATGAACAGCTGGCCGTTGCCACCGGTGGCGAGGATCACCGACTTGGCGGTGAACAGCTCGAAGGAGCCGTCGCGCATGTTGCGGGTGACCGCCCCGGCGATCCGCCCGGAGTCGTCGCGCACGAGGGCGGTGGTGAACCACTCCTCGTAGCGGTCGATCGCGTCGAACTTCATCAACTGCTCGTAGAGCACGTGCAGCAGCGCCTGGCCGGTGATGTCGGCCACGTAGTAGGTGCGCGCGGCGGAGGCGCCGCCGAACGCGCGGGTGCCGAGCTTGCCCTCCTCGTTGCGGTGGAAGGTCACGCCCAGGTGCTCGAGGTGCAGCACCTCGTCGGGCGCCTCGCGGCACATGATCTCGATCGCGTCCTGATCTCCCAGGTAGTCCGAGCCCTTCACGGTGTCGAACGCGTGCGACTCCCACGAGTCCTCGGGGTTCAGCGCCGCGTTGATGCCGCCCGCCGCCGCATTGGAGTGCGACCGCACGGGGTGGACCTTGGAGATGATGCCCACGGAGGCGCCCTCCTCGGCTGCTGCCAGGGCTGCGCGCTGTCCGGCGAGGCCGGCTCCGATGACTAGGACGTCGTGCTGGGGCATTGGGAGAGGGTGAGGCGCGGCGATTCTATGCGAACGGCTCTCCGGCCCCGGTCCGCTGGTCCCGATCTCGCCCGACGAGCCCCGCCAGCGCGGCGCGCGAGGAGATGTCGAGCTTGGAGAACACGCGCCCGAGGTGGTTCTCCACCGTCTTCTGCGACAGGTGCAGGTCGGCCGCGATCTCGCGGTTGGTGCGCCCGGTGGCCACCAGCTCGGCGATCTCGGCCTCGCGGGCGCTCAGAGATCTGATTCCGGTGGCGGCGTTGCCCTGGGCGCCGGGCCGCGCGATCCTGAGTCCAAGCTTGCGCAGCTCGCGGGCGGCGCCGTCGGCCAGCCGCGGAGCGTCTGCCTCCACGAGCGCCCCGCGGGCCCGCTCGAGCTCCTCGATGGCATGCTCGCGGCGGCCGTCGGCGGCCATCGCCCGCCCGGCGAGGATCCGCGCCCGCTCGCAGTCCACCCGCCGGCCGGCGGCGGCCAGGTCTTCCGCCGCAGCCAGGGCGTGCCCCACGGCCGCGCCCGCGTCGCCGCGCGCCAGCCGCACAGCGGCCCGGGCCTGGCGCGCCGCCGCGCGGCGCCCGGGCAGCCCCATCTCCTCCGCTGTGGCGGTGGCGCGCCGCGCCCAGTCCTCCGCCTGGTCCAGCCGGCCCAGCGCCAGCTCGGCGTCGCACATCCACAGCTCCCACCAGCAGCGGCCCACCCAGTGGTCGAGGGCCCCTCGGTCGCGCGCCTCGTCCAGCTGCGCCCTGGCGCGCTGGGGCTCGCCCGCCTCCAGGAGGGCCGCGGCAAGGTTGGCGTGGGGAAGTGCGACCAGCAGGCCGCGGCGCAGGCCGCGGGCCGACTCCACCGCAAGCTCGCCCGCCCGCACCGCCTCCCTGGCCTCGCCGGCCCGGGCGTGCACGAAGCACCGGGTGGTGTAGGCGTAGGCGATCGAAGCGTCGCTGCCTGACAGGTGCGCGGCATCCACCGCCTCCTCGGCGGCTTCGCGGGCGCGGCCCAGGGTGCCCTGCCAGCCGAGGGTCACGGCCAGGATGTGTGTGAGCGCCACGAACACGAAGCTCACTCCGTAGGCACGTGACAGGCGGATTCCCCGCTCGACATGGCGCAGGCAGTCGTCCCAGCGCTCGACCACGTCCTCCGCGCTGGCCAGCCACCAGAAGGTCTCCAGCAGTGGAGCGCAATCGTGGTCGTCCAACGAGTCGAGGATGGCCGCGCTGCGGGCCGCCGCCTCGATCGAGGCCGGGATGTCGCGCAGGTTCTGCTCGGCGTGCGCCAGCCCCGCCCAGGCGGCCGCCTCCAGCAGGGGCTCGTCCAGCTCCTGCACCAGCTCCAGCACGGCCCTGGCGCGCTTGCGCATGGGCGCCAGCTCCCCCGTGAAGAGCAAATCCATCACGAGCTCCAGCTCCAGCGCCGCCGCGGCGGTCGAGCGGGCGTCGGGCAGATCGGTGAGCGTTCGCTCCAGCAGGGTGCGCGCCTCGCCCTGACGGCCGAGCGCATGGTCGAGCCGCGCGACCCAGGTGGCGGCACGCGCACGAAGCGCATGCTCCTCCACCGGCATCACGTCGATCGTGGCGAGCAGGGTGCGCCGGGCGTCCTCCAGCCGTCCGGCCGACCCGAGCGCGGTGGACAGCGACACCAGCAGCTCCAGCCGGCGCTTGTTGTCGTGACCGGGCAGCAGGTTGAGCGCCGCGCGAAACCAGCGGGCGGCCGTGGCGGGTGCGCGCTGGGCGGCCGCACGGCCGGCAGCCGTGAGCGTGGCGATCGCCTGCTCGTCACCCTGGGACGAGGACCGCTCCACGTGGTCGGCGAGCGCCATGATCGGGGCGCCGCGCTTGTGCAGCGCCGCCGCCACGCGCCCGTGGGCGGCCACGCGCCAGCCGCCGCCTCGGTCCTGGTACACGGCCCGCCGCACCAGCGGATGCCGGAAGGCAAAGCGCAGGGGAGTGTCGGTGGCATGCACCAGTTCGCAGGCCAGCAGCCCGTCGAGCGCCACCAACGCCACGTCCCTCTCCAGCCCGGCGGCGGTCGCGGCCAGGTCGATCTCGAACGGCTCGCCGGCCACCGCCCCCCCGCCCAGCAGCTCGCGTTCCACGTCGCTCAGTCCCGACAGCTCGCTCCGCAGGGCCGCGAGCACGGCCGGCGGCACCTCGCCGTCGCGGCGCCCGCCCGCCGCGGCGCCCGCCGCGGCGCCCGCCCGCGCCAGCTGCTCCAGGAAGAAGGGATTGCCGCCGCTCTCCTGCACGATGTCGTCGCGCAGGTCAGCGGGCACCCGTGGTGCGATCAGCTCGCCGGCCTCTGCGCCGGTGAGCGGCTGGGGTGACAGCAGCAGGCAGCGGTCGTCGTGGCGCGCGCGATCGACGGCCCGTGCCAGCGCGTCGTCGATCTGAGCAGGGCGGTAGGCCAGAGCCAGCAGCACCGTCCCCTGGGGCGGTCGCCGCAGGAGGTGCGCCACCAGCTCGGTGGTCTCGGCGTCGGCCCAATGAAGGTCGTCGAGGACCAGGGTGAGCGGGCGGCGGGAGGCGAGCCGGGCCAGCAACTCCCTCAGCGCCCTGTGAGTGCGGTAGCGCTCGGCCTCCAGCTCTTCGTCCGGCGGGGTGCCGAACACGCCGAACACCGGCGACAGCTCGGGGGCAATTCCTTCGCCCAGCCGAGCGATGTCCCGCGGGCCGAGCGCTCCGAGGTAGTCGTCCAGGGCATCCACCAGGACGCCGTAGGGCGCACCAGCCTCATAGTCGGCCCCGCGTGAGGCGAGCACCAGCCCGCCCGCGGCGTCGGCGCGCGCGGAGAGTTCGCCGAGCAGGCGGCTCTTGCCCAATCCGAGTGCGCCCGCCACGCCCACGCAGTAGCCCTCCCCCGTCGTGGCCGCCCGCTTCAGAGCGGCGTCGAGTCCGGCAAGCTCGCGGGCTCGCCCGACCAGTGGGGCCAATCCGTCCGGTGGGGCGGGCTGCACGTGGTCCGATTCTCTCCCAGAAATGGCGAACGTGCCCGAAATTGGAGGCGTTTCCCCCATACCGGCAGGCTCAGCCACAGCGCAGCATCGGCGGCGGTGCCGCTCTTCGTTCTCACCCACCGCCACGAGCCGCACGAGTGCGGTTCCGCGTTCGCGGCCTGGAAGGGGTTCGACAGCCCACTGCGGCACCGCGTGACGACCTCGTCATGCATCGACGGCGGACACCGGGCGTGGTGGCGTGTGGAGGCTGCCGACGCGCCCACCGCCCTCGCCCTGCTCCCTCCATTCGTGGCCGAGCGCACCGAGGCCGAGGCCGTCAGGGAGGTCGAGGTGCCGTGAGACGCTAGGAGCGGATCGGCTGCAGCGCGCGGCGGATCTGATCCACCGTGACCACGCCCCGCAATCGCCCCTCGCGGTCCACCGCCACGATCGCGCCGAGGCGCTGGAGCACGTCGCGGCCCAGCAGCGCCTCCAGCGGTTCGTCGAGCCCCACCCGCAGCCCGCCGTCCGCCGCCCCGGGCGTGTCCGGCGCCATCACGGACTCCACGGTGCGGCTGGTGCGCTCAGACTCCAGCACGGCGTTCGCGGACTCGTGAGTCACCAAGCCGGTGAAGCGTCCGGCGTCATCCACAACCGGGAACCAGGGGTAGCGGTAGCGCAGGAAGAACTCGTCCAGCGCGCGCTCGATGGTCGCGGAGGCGGGGATGCCCACCGGCTGGTCATCCATCACGTCGGCCACGCTCAGGCCCTCGATGCGGCTGGTCACCTCGGTCTGGGCCTCGGCCTGGCGGGCGGCCTGGCCCAGGAACCACCCCACGAAGCCCAGCCAGACGCCGGTTATGAGGTTGTCGGGCGATGCGAGCACGATCAGCACGCCAGCGGCGATCATCAGGAATGCGAAGCCGCGGCCCAGGCGCGCGGCGAAGCGCGTGGCACGGGTGCGGTCGCCGGTCACCTTCCAGGCGATGGCGCGCGCGATCCGCCCGCCGTCGAGCGGGAAGCCCGGGATCAGGTTGAACACCAGCAGCAGCAGGTTGATCGAGGTGAGGTAGCCGAGCACGGCCAGCGTCTCCTCGCCGGCCACGGCGTCGAACCGGATGGCGTCCGCGGCCGCTCCGCCGCCGGAGACGACGGTTCCGATGCCGTAGCACGCGGCCGCGATCAGCAGCGTGACGAACGGGCCCGCCGCCGCCACCCGGAACTCCTCGCCTGCGGAGCTGGTGTCGCGGTTCAGCTTGGCCACGCCACCGAACATCCACAGGTCGATTCCCGCGATGCCGATCCCGTTGCGCAGAGCCACCACCGCGTGCCCCAGTTCGTGCAGCAGCACCGACAGGAAGAAGGCCAGCGCCGAGACCACGGCCAGGATGAACGCGGTCTGGTCGGCGAAGCCCACGTCCCTGTAGTAGCCGGTGAGCAGGTAGATGATCAGGAACAGCACGAGGAACCAGCTGGGCTCCACGCCTATCCGGATTCCGAATACGCGGGCGAGCTGTATCGAATTTCCGCCGCCGAACATCTGCCAGGGATGGTGGCAGGTGCCAATTTGAGGCGTTTCCCCCATAGCGCGGCGCACCGGCCCGGGACAGGATCGGGGCATGACGAAACCGCTGACAGCCCTGGTCGTCCTGCTTGCGCTCGCCGCGGCCACGGCCGCGCCGGCGCAGGCCACGCTCCTCGTGAGGTCCGACTCCACGGGGCTGCTCGTGCAGGACAAGAACGGCATCGGGGACCGGGTGGTCGTTTCGGCCGCCACGCAGGGCGGCAACCCCGTCTACGTGGTCATCAACAACAACTCGTTCGACGTCTTCAAGTTCGATCGCCAGGCCGGATGTTCGCAGGGCTCCACCGACAACCGGGTGGTCTGCCAGAAGATCAGCACGAAGCTCAATCTCGCGATGGGCAGCGGCGACGACGTGGTGAACGTGTCCTCCTCAGGAGCGGCCTCGGCCTCGGTCAACCTGGGGACGGGCAACGACGAGTACGACGGGGTGAGCGGGCCGGACAACGTGTTCGCCACCACCGGCGACGACACCGTTCGCACGGGCGCGGGCAACGACGACATCAACCCGGGCACCGAGAGCGGCGGCTTCGACCGCGTGAGCGCGGGCGCCGGCAACGACTCGATCACCGAGGGTGGCCCTTCCTCCGGCGACCTGTTCGTGCAGGCCGGAGAGGGCAACGATGAGATCGTGCTCTTCAGCGGCAGCACCAAGGACGCCGAGGTCTTCGGTGACCAAGGCGACGACAGGATCGTGACCGGCGAGGGGGAGGACAGGATCTTCGGCGGGACGGGTGAGGACAGCGTCTCCAGCGGCAGGGGCGACGACGAGATCGCAGTTGTGGAGGACATCAACCCTTCGTTCCGGGACACCGTGACCTGCGGCTTCGGCCAGGACGGGGTGTTCGCGGACCTCAAGGACGTGGTGAGCCTGGTGACCGACCCACGTGGCGGCACGTGCGAGGAGGTCGACCGAGCCCGGTCGGCGAGACGCCGCACGTGAAGCTGCCCGCGGCCCGCCTGCGGGTCTCCGCATCCGGCATGACGCGCGCGCGCCTGCGCTGTCCGCGAGGGGTGCGACGCCTGGGTTGCAAGGGCTCGCTCCAGCTGGCGCTGGCGCGCTCGGCCCGGCGGTCGGCGGACACGAGCCGCTCGCGCAAGGTGCGTTACCGCATCCGTGCGGCCCGGAGCAAGACGGTGGCCGTGAAGCTCTCCCGCCGTGACGTGCGCGCGCTGCGCAGCCGCCGCGGCCCGCGGGGCGTGCTTGTGAGCGTGGAGGCGGGCCGCATCGGGCTCAAGACCACGGTGCGCAACCCGCGGCTGGTGCGGCGATGACCCCCACCCGCAGCTGGCCGGTGCCCGTCCTGGCGGCCGCCGCGCTGCTGATCGCGGCGCCGGCCGCGAGCGGGGCGCCGGTCTCGTTCACGGTCACGGGCTCCCAGGGGAGGGACGAGGTGACGGCCGAGAACAGGACCGACGACCGCCCCACGATCCTGTTCCGAGGCGTTGGCTCAGTGGCGATCAACGATCCGACCAGGGCCAACTGCACCACCGACACCGATCCGCTCACGGGGCGAACGACGGCGATCCGCTGCTCCACGAACTCGTCAGTGGACCTCGTCGCCGACCTGCGCGGCGCGGACGATTCGATCTCGGTCGACACTCTCGGCCAGGGAGTGCCGGTCGAGTCGATCACCCTTCTCGGCGGCGCCGGCAACGACACGATCACGGCAAGGGGGGCGGGCGTCCTCGCCCTGAGGGGCGGCGATGGCGACGACACGCTGTCGAGCCCGGGAGTCCCCGGCCAGACGATCACCTTCGACGGCGGCGCGGGGCGCGATCTAGTGGACTTCGTGGGCGGACAGGCGCCAGGGGGTTCGGTGCCCGGAGGCGTGACGGCGTCACTGGCCACCAATACCTCCACGGAGCTGTACGGCCGCCACCCTAGCTTCGGCGACTCCACGCGGCAGGGCACGCTGATCGGGATCGAGCGCCTGTCCGGCACTCCTCAGGGGGACCGGCTCACCGGGGGCGCCGCCGGCGACGAGCTGATCGGCGAGGCCGGACCGGACAACCTCGTGGGCGCCGACGGAAACGACGCGCTCTTCGGCGGGGATGGCGAGGACGCGCTCGACGGCGCCCTCGGGACGGACGCCCTCGACGGCGGTAAGGGCGTGGACGAGTTTCGATCAAACCTAGGCGGAGACACGATCCAGGCGCGGGATGGGTTCGCAGAGCGGACGGCCTGCTCCGCCAGGGAGACGGTGATCAACGACCTGGTGGACGCGGTAGATAACGCGGCGAACTGCGCGAGCGTGTCCACGGCGGCGGCCAAGCACAGGTTCGACACCGTGCTCCAGCGCCGGCGGTTGCGGATCGCGGCACGGCGGCGAATACGCGTACGCGTGGCCTGCCCGGACGCCAAGCCAGAGCTATGTGCGGGCACGCTGCGGCTGCGCCGCGGAGGCCCGGCCGGGCGGGTGCTGGATTCCGAGCGCTATCGGGTGCGCCCGGGCGGGTCCAGGCGCCTCGGGCTGCGACTCGGCGCCCGTGAGGCCGCGGCGGTGCGCGGTCGCCGGGCCACGCTGGACGCCACCGAGGTCGACGGCGACGGCCGCGACCGGCGGGTGATCCGCAGGACGACCGTGCGGTGAGCGCGGGAGCAGCGACCACGGTCGCCCGCAAGTCGCTTCGCCGTCGTTAACCTCCCGCCGCCCGCGACGCGAAGGAGCCCGACTTGCCGAAGATCAAGGTGAAGAACCCCGTCGTCGAGCTGGACGGCGACGAGATGACTCGCGTGATCTGGGAGTTCATCAAGGAGAAGCTGATCCTCCCCTACCTCGACGTGGAGCTGAAGTACTTCGACCTGGGGATCGAGAGCCGCGACGCCACGGAGGATCAGATCACCGTCGACGCCGCGAACGCCATCAAGGAGCACGGCGTGGGGGTGAAGTGCGCCACGATCACCCCCGACGAGGCGCGCGTGGAGGAGTTCGGGCTGAAGGAGATGTACCGCTCACCGAACGGGACGATCCGCAACATCCTCGGCGGCGTGATCTTCCGCGAGCCGATCGTGATCTCCAACGTCCCGCGGTTGGTGCCCGGCTGGACCAGGCCGATCATCATCGGCCGTCACGCCTTCGGCGACCAGTACCGGGCCGAGGACATGGTGGTGCCCGGCAAGGGCAAGCTCACGCTGAGCTTCCAGCCCGAGGGCGGCGGCGAGCCAACCGAGATCGACGTGTTCGACTTCCCCGGGGGCGGCGTGGCGCTGGCGATGTACAACCTCGACGAGTCGATCCGCGACTTCGCACGCGCCTCGATGCGCTACGGCCTGGACCGCGGCTACCCGGTGTACATGTCCACCAAGAACACGATCCTCAAGCGCTACGACGGCCGCTTCAAGGACCTCTTCCAGGAGATCTACGACTCCGAGTTCAAGGATGACTTCGAGAAGGCCGGAATCACCTACGAGCATCGGCTGATCGATGACATGGTGGCCGCCGCGATGAAGTGGGAGGGCGGCTACGTGTGGGCGTGCAAGAACTACGACGGCGACGTCCAGTCCGACACCGTTGCCCAGGGCTTCGGCTCACTGGGCCTGATGACCAGCGTGCTCATGACCCCTGACGGCAAGACGGTCGAGGCAGAGGCCGCCCACGGCACCGTCACGCGCCACTTCCGCCAGCACCAGCAGGGCAAGGAGACCTCCACCAACCCGATCGCGTCGATCTTCGCCTGGACCCGCGCCATCGCGGCACGCGGGCGGATGGACGACACCCCGGAGGTCACGGAGTTCGCCGAGACGCTCGAGCGCGTGTGTGTGGAGACGGTGGAGTCGGGCAAGATGACCAAGGACCTCGCCCTGCTCGTGGGCTCAGGCCAGGACTTCCAGACCACCCAGGACTTCCTCGCATCAATTGACGAGAATCTGCAAAAGGAGATGACCAACAGTGAGTGACTCACCCGTCCGCGTGGTGGTGACCGGCGCAGCCGGCGCCATCGGCTACGCCCTGCTGTTCCGGATCGCCAGCGGCCAGATGCTCGGCGAGGACACGCCTGTGGCACTCAGCCTGCTGGAGATCCCGGATGCCGTGAAGGCCGCAGAGGGCACCGCGATGGAGCTCGACGACTGCGCGTTCCCGCTGCTGCGGGGCATCGACATCTCCGACGACGCCGGCAAGGCCTTCGACGGCGCCAACGTGTGCCTGCTGGTGGGCGCCCGCCCGCGCACGAAGGGGATGGAGCGCGCCGACCTGATCGAGGCCAACGGCGGCATCTTCAAGCCGCAGGGCGAGGCGATCGCGGCCGGCGCCGCCGACGATGTGAAGGTGCTCGTGGTGGGCAACCCCGCCAACACCAACGCGCTGATCGCCCAGTCCAACGCGGACGGCGTGCCCGCGGAGCGCTTCACCGCGATGACGCGCCTGGACCAGAACCGGGCGATGACCCAGCTGGCCAAGAAGGCGGGCGCGCAGGTGGGCGACGTGACCAACCTGGCCGTCTGGGGCAACCATTCGCCCACGATGTACCCCGACGTGTTCAACGCGAAGGTGGAGGGCAGGCCCGCCTGGGACGCGATCGATCAGGACCGCGGCTGGCTGGAGTCGGACTTCATCCCAACGGTGGGCAAGCGCGG
The DNA here is from genome assembly GCA_963727395.1 of uncultured Thermoleophilaceae bacterium. Taxonomy (GTDB): domain Bacteria; phylum Actinomycetota; class Thermoleophilia; order Solirubrobacterales; family Thermoleophilaceae; genus JAAYBF01. The sequence goes on from CAVSGC010000016.1 coordinate 107,468, forward strand.
CGCGGCGATCATCGAGGCGCGCGGCGCGTCGTCGGCCGCCTCGGCCGCGAATGCGGCCGTCGACCATGTGCACGACTGGGTGAACGGCACCGCCGAGGGCGACTGGGTGTCGATGGCCGTACGGTCCGACGGCAACCCCTACGGCGTGCAGGACGGGCTGATCACCTCGTTCCCGGTCACCTGCTCGGGCGGAGAGTGGTCGATCGTGGAGGGGCTGGAGATCGACGACTTCTCGCAGGAGAAGATCGACGCGACCAACGCCGAGCTGGCGGAGGAGCGGGCGGCCGTCGAGAAGCTGGGGCTGCTGGGCTAGCTAGCCGGCGTCGGAGCCCGCGGGGTGCCAGCCCTTGCCGCGCTTGCGCACCTCACCCTCCTTCTGGAGGGTGGGCATCACGCGGTAGAGGTAGTTGGCCTGGATGCCCATGGCGTCGGCCAGCTCGGGGATCGTTATCCCGGGCCGCTCGTTCACGAGCCGGCGCGCCTCGGCGGCGCGCTTGCCGCTGCCGCGGGGGCGCCCGCGGCGCCCGGTGGCGCTACCACCGGACCGGCGGCGCCCGTTGGCCGATGAGCCGGAGCGGCGCCGTCGCGAGTCCTTCGGGGAGCCCGTGCCCACGCCGGCCAGCGCGGCGGCCGCCTTCTCGAGCCGGTCGTACTCGTCAACCAGCGGCTTGAGCTCGGCCAGCCGGGAGTCGATCTCCTTGCGCTTCTCATCCAGAAAGTCGGTCATGTGCCCTTCCCTTTATGTCACCAAACCAATTACTGGCAGTGTGACACAAATTACTCCACGAGCTTCTTGAGCTTGTCGAGCGAGGAGTCAAGCTCGCCACCCGTTACGCGGCGAACGACGGGGCCGGCGGCCCGCCCCAGAAATCCCCCCGGCAGGTTGTACTCGTTGGCGTACGAAAAATGGGTACCGCCGTCCCGCTCCTCGAAGTCGTAGATCACCTTGGCCTTTGAGCGCACGGGGCCCCGCCCCTCCCACACCACGTGGTTGCTGGAATCGTTCTCCACGACCGTCCAGCGCACCTTGAACCTCTTGCCCGCGAGCTTGAGGCACTGGGTGAGTTTGGAGCCCTTGCGCAGCTGGCCGTCGGGCGAGTCCTCCAGCGACTGGTGGATGGTCACCCAGTCCTTCAACCGCGACGGATCCATCACGGTCTCGTAGACCTCGCGCGGCGGGGCGTCGATCTGGATCTCGCGCTCCACCCTCATCGGGCCGCGAGCTCCTCGCTGCGCTCCCACTCGGCCAGCGCGCGATCGACGGAGCGTGCGAAGGACAGCGGCCGGATTCCGTACATGCGGGGAGCCTCCTCGGCGTCACGGGGGAGGAGGTCGTGCTCCAGGCTCCTCATCAGGGGGCGGACCAGCTCGAGGGGCTGCTCGGTCACGGCGCTCACCACAGCGCTGGCCGGTGAGGTGAGCGACACGCCGAGGCCGAGCGGCGTGCGCCCGACCCCCATGGACTCGGCAATCTGATCCAACATGGCCGCGTAGGTGATCACGTCCGGGCCGGTCACGTCGAGCGAGCGTCCCTCGGCTGCGGGCACGCTGGGCGTCCGGGCCAGGAACTCGATGGCGTCGCGCTCGGCGATCGGCTGGGTGCGGTTCCCGCGCCAGGCCGGCATCGGGAGCACGCGCAGGCGCTCCACGAGGCGCACGAGCATCCGGAAGGAGGAGGACCGCGCGCCCACCAGGATCGAGGCGCGCAGCGCGGTGGCAGCGGGCGCGGACTCGAGCAGGATCTCCTCCACCTCCAGCCGCGAGGCGATGTGCGGCGAGACCGTTCCGTCCGATGGCGTGATCCCGCCCAGGTAGACCACCCGCTCCACCCCGGCCGCCAGCGCGGCGCTCGGCAAAGGTCGTCGCGGCGCGGCGGTCCCTCGCCGCGAACCCGCCGTCGCCGGCCTCCATCGAATGCACGAGGTAGTAGGCGGTGCGGCAGCCATCCAGCGCGGCCCGCATGCCCTCGCCGCTCAGCATGTCGGCGATGGCGGGCTCCACCCCCTCGCGGGCCGGCAGCCTCGCCGGGTCGCGCGCGAGGGCCCGCACGGGGCGCCCCTCGGCCACCAGGCGGTCCACCAAGCGGCCGCCCACGTACCCTGTCGCGCCGGTCACCAGCTCCATATGGCCCCTACGGGCGCGGGTGGCCCCGCGGCGCACGAGTTCGCCCCCCCAGCTAACCCGCAAAGAGCGGGTGCAAACGCGAACAGCCTGCAATTTGGGTGGAAACGAAAAGGCACGGTTTTGCGGGAACGCATGTGGCGGGAGCGGCCGAGGTGATGGAGGATGCCCGTGGGCTTGCAACACGAAACGGAAGGAACCTCGAAGCATGGCGAAGAAGGATCCGAAGCGCGTGGAGTGCTGTGACTGCTTCTTCAAGCAGAACATGTTGTGCGCGCTCGAGCTGAGTGAGCCCTGCACCACCTTCCGGCCGGCGGACCGCGGCCTCGTGCCCGAGCGCCAGCTGGCCTTCGTGTTCCGCACCGAGCGCACCCGGGCGGCCTACGCCTTCCCGGCGCCCGGCCGCGTCTGACGGCTGCGCTGCACGCCGCCGCCCGTTCGTCTCGGCGGTGCGCGGGTAAAGTCGCGCCATGCGCCTCACAGTGCTCGGCAAGTCGCCGTCATGGCAGGACGTGGACGGGGCCTGTTCGGGCTATCTGCTCGAGGAGGACGGCACCAGGGTCCTGCTCGATTGCGGCAACGGCGTGTTCGCGAAGATGCGCCGCTTCGTGGACTACGTGGATCTCGACGCGGTCGTGATCTCCCACCTGCACGCCGACCACATCCTCGACCTCATCCCCTTCTCCTATGCCCTCACCTACGCACCCCGGCAGCAGCCGGTGGCGGTGGACCGGTGGCCGGGCACCGACCATCCAGCGCGCCCGCTCCTCTACGCCCCACCCGGCGCCCGGGACCACTTCCGCCACGTGTGCGAGCTGTGGGGCAACAACGCGCTCGTGGAGAACGCGTTCCGGATGGAGGAGTACGACCCCACGGCCTCGATCTCGATCGGCCCGATGAGCGTCTCGTTCAGCGAGGTGCCGCACTTCGTCGACACCTGGGCCGTGTCGGTGGAATCCGGCAACGGCGGTCGGCTGGCCTACGGCGCTGACTCGCGCCCGGCCGACGAGCTCGTGGAGTTCGCCCGCGACGCTGATCTGTTCCTGGTGGAGGCCACCCTGCCGCGCCCCGAGCGGACGGGGATCCGGGGGCATCTGACCCCGGAGGAGGCCGGACACCACGCCAAGCGGGCGGGCGCGCGCCGCGTGTTGCTCACCCACATCTCCGACGAGCTGGACCAGGACCGGGCCTGCGAGCAGGCCAGCGCGGCCTTCGGTGGCCCGGTGGACGTGGCTGTGGAGGGCGCCGTCTACGAGATCTGAAGGTGGTCGCGGAGCTCGTCCGCCACGGCGGACGGGGTGCGGGTGACCTCCTCGTCAGTAAAGCGCAGGGTCTGATAGCCGGCCAACCGCAGGCGGCGGTCGCGGCGGCGGTCGTGGCCGAAGGCCTTCCGCGTTCGATGTGACCCGCCGTCCACTTCGGCGATCAACGAGCGTGCTGGCCAACGGAAGTCCGCCCGGTACCCCTCGTTGTCGGGGAGCGAGATCCAGGCGTTCACCTGCGGCTGTGGCAGGTTGTGGTCCCTACAGAGCTTCAGGAAACGTTCCTCGAGCTCGTTGCGGGTGAGGGTCGAGCCGGCGGTGTGTTCCTTGATCAGCGACAGGAGGGCGGCGGTGCCGCGCCGGCCGCGGCTGTCTCCGAGGAGGGCCTGGAGTTGGTTGAGGTCCAGGAGCCGGAGGCGCTCGGCCTCGTCGATGGTGCGCTCGAGCGTGCGCCGGGGCTCGGTGGCTGCGAGGTCGAGCAGGGTGCGGGCGATTGTGGTCACGGGGATGTAGCCGCGGCGGGTGATGTGGTGGGCGGCGAGGGTGGAGGAGCGGTGCACGGCGATTGCGGCCCGGCGCTCTCGCCCCGCGCGGACAGGGATCGTCACATCGAGGCGCCCGCTCGGCGGCTCGCGCAGCCCCCACAGCGCCGCGGCCGTGCGGTGGCTGAGCACGGCTCCGTGGCCCATGGCGAGCACAGCGGCCATCCAGTGCCCGCGCACGGTGAGGCCCGGGCGGCCGACCGCGTAGACGCCACGGTGTACTCGGAACAGCCGACCGCGCTGGATCCGCTTATCGACGGCATCGGCCGATAGCCCGAGTTCGGCGAGCTGCGATCTATCCACGGCGCCGTGCTGCCGGTCGGCCAGCTCGGCGATGAGGACATCCAGCGGTTGCAGGGCGCCTTTCCGGACCATGTGTCCGGTAAGTCGCCCAGCGCCACGGTTTCGCCCCGGCCGTGGGTTGCGGGGCGCCTTTCCGGACGGTGTGTCCGGTAGGCCGCCCCGTCTGGCGGTTTTCAGCCCGGGTACCCTCCATCCCTTGGCCTCCGAGCACGACCTGTTCGCCAACTTCGATCGCATGCGCCGAGAGATCGACGAGCTGTTCGGCGATGTCTTCGAGCGCAGCGGGTTCCGGGGGCGAGGGTTCTCGCCTTCGGTGGACGTCTACTACGAGGACGACCCGCCGCGCGCCGTGGTCAAGGCGGACCTCGCCGGCGTGGAGATCGAGCGCGTGGCGCTGGAGATCCAGGGGCGGCGGCTGCTGATCGCCGGCGAGCGCCGCGCCGAGCAGGCCGAGGGCAGGCTCTTCCAGCAGATCGAGATCGAGAGCGGCCCCTTCCGCCGTGCGGTGGAGCTGGGAGCGGACGTGGTGGGCGAGGAGGCCAAGGCCAGCTATGAGGACGGCATCCTCGTGGTCGAGGTGCCGCTGTCCCGGCGCGAGCAGCGCGTGCGCCGCGTGCCGATAGAGGAGAGCCACGGGGCTTGATCGAGATCCCGACAGCCAACGGCGAGACCCCGCAGGAGGTGCCCGTCACGACCCGGCTGCCCGAGGCACTGCCCGTGCTGCCGCTGAAGGACTCCGTCCCCTTCCCGGAGGCGCTCACCCCGCTCGCGGTCGGCCAGGAACGCTCCGTGCGGCTGGTCAACGATGTGCTGGGCGGCAACCGGATGCTCGTGATGGTGGCCTCGCGCGAGGGGGAGATCGAGAACCCGGGACCGGACGACCTCTACGACGTGGGCGTCGCGGGCACGGTGGCGCGCATGGTGAAGGTGCCCGACGGCACCCTGCGCATCCTCGTGCACGGCGCGCAGAGGGTGAAGCTCAGCGACTACATCCAGACCGATCCCTACCTCGTCGCGAAGATCGAGGAGATCCCGGACGTGGTGAAGCCGTCGTCCGACCTGGAGGCGCTGTTCCGAAACGTCCAGGGCACCTTCTCTCAGATCATCGAGCAGGTGCCCTACCTCCCCGAGGAGCTGCAGCTGGCGGTGACAAATCTCGAGGATCCCGCCGAGCTGGCGCACATGATCGCCGGGGCGCTGCGGATCAAGACCGAGGAGCGCCAGGAGCTGCTGGAGGAGCGCGACCTCACAAGGCGCCTGCGCCGGCTGTCCGAGCTGCTGGCGCGCGAGCTGGAGCTGATCTCGATCGGGTCGAAGATCCAGTCGCAGGTGGAGTCCGAGATCGACAAGGGCCAGCGCGAGTTCTTCCTGCGCCAGCAGCTCAAGGCGATCCAGGAGGAGCTGGGCGAGGTGGACGAGCAGGCCGCCGAGACGCAGGAGCTGCGCGAGCAGATCGAGGCCGCCGACCTGCCTGAGCACGTGCGCACCCAGGCCAATCGCGAGCTGGAGCGCTTCGAGCGCCTCCCGCCCCAGGCGGCCGAGCACGGCGTGATCCGCTCCTACCTGGAGTGGATCGTGTCGCTGCCGTGGAACGTGACCACCGACGACCACATCGACCTCAAGGAGGCGCGGACGGTCCTCGACCGCGACCACTACGACATCGACAAGGTCAAGGACCGCATTCTCGAGTTCCTGGCGGTCCGCAAGCTCAAGCCCGACGCGCGCAGCTCGATCCTCTGCTTCGTGGGCCCGCCGGGCGTGGGCAAGACCTCGCTGGGCAAGTCGATCGCATCGGCCATGCACCGCAAGTTCGAGCGCATCTCGGTGGGCGGCGTGCGCGACGAGTCCGAGATCCGCGGCCACCGCCGCACCTACATCGGGGCGATGCCGGGAACGATCGTCCGGGCGATGCGCGACGCGGGCTCGGCCAATCCCGTGCTGATGATCGACGAGATCGACAAGATGGGCGCCGACTTCCGCGGCGATCCCGCCAGCGCGATGCTCGAGGTGCTCGACCCCGAGCAGAACTCCAGCTTCCGCGACCACTACCTCGACCTGCCGTTCGACCTCTCGCGGGTCCTGTTCATCACCACCGCGAACCAGCTCGACCCCGTCCCGGCGCCGTTGCGCGACCGGATGGAGACCATCGAGCTGTCGGGCTACACCGAGCAGGAGAAACTCGAGATCGCCAAGCGCTACCTCGCGCCGCGCCAGATCGAGCAGAACGGGCTGGGCCGGTCCAAGATCGAGTTCACCGACGACGCGCTGATCGAGATCATCGACGGCTACACGCGCGAGGCGGGCGTGCGCAACCTCGAGCGCGGGATCGGCTCGGTGTGCCGCAAGGTGGCGCGCGAGTACGCCGAGGGCCGGCGCAGGTCCAAGCGCACGGTGCGGGCCAGGACCGTCAACGAGCTGCTGGGTCCGCGGCGCTTCCAGCCCGACGCCGCGCGCCGCACCGGCGAGCCCGGCGTGGCCACCGGACTGGCCTGGACTCCGGCGGGCGGCGACGTGCTCTACGTGGAGGCCACCGCCTTCACGGGCGAGGGCAAGCTGCAGGTGACCGGCCAGCTGGGTGAGGTGATGAAGGAGTCGGCGTACGCCGCCCTGTCCTACATCAAGGCCCACATGGGCTCGCTCGGCGACGTGCCCGAGGACTGGTTTCGCACCCACGACGTGCACCTGCACGTGCCCGCCGGCGCCATCCCGAAGGACGGACCGAGCGCGGGGATCACGATGGCCACCGCGCTGGCCTCGCTGGCGAGCGGGCGGCCGGTGCGCTCGGACACGGCGATGACGGGCGAGATCACGCTCACGGGCCTGGTGCTGCCGATCGGCGGGCTGAAGGAGAAGGCGCTGGCCGCGCAGCGCGCTGAGCTAAAGCGTGTGATCGCCCCGAAGCGCAACGAGCCCGACGCCGCGGAGTTCCCGCCCAACCTCCTGCGAGACATCGATTTCATCTTCGTGGACACCGTGGAGGAGGTGCTGGCGGAGGCGCTGGAGCCCGTGGGCGGCCTGCGCACGCGCCGCAAGAGAACCAAGGCGAGGGCCTCCCGGACCCCCGTGGCGGCACGATCCGGTGTGCGAGGGCCCGGGTCCGGGTAAGTTTCTTTCAAGAGCGACCCGAGGAGAGCTATGGCTGCGAAGAAGAAGGCTGCGAAAGCCGGTGCCGGGGCATATGCGGCAGGCAAGGCGGCACGCAAGAACGAGTACGTGCAAAAGCTGATCGACGACGACGGGCTGCGCGATGATCTGCGTACCGCCTACGACTCGGCCCGCAAGGCCTACAGCCGGCTGAACGGCAAGGGCCCTGCGAAGGCTCTGGACGACAAGAAGGTCCAGAAGGAGCTCAAGGAGACGGCGGCCTCGCTGAAGAGTGCGGCCGAGACCCTCCGCGGGCCGGTCAAGAAGCGCCGCAAGCGCAAGTCGCTCGTGGGCATCATCATCATCGGCAGCCTGGTCGCCCTGGTGGCCAGCGAGGGTCTGCGCAAGAAGGTGCTCGACGCACTCTTCGGCGCGGAGGAAGAGTTCGAGTACACCTCGACCACCACTCCGTCGCAGACCTCCGGCTCCACCAGCCAGAAGGCAACCGCGGACGCCTAGGCACCGTCCCGATCCAAGTAGTTCGAGAGGCGCCCTCGGGGCGCCTCTCGACTTTGATGGGGTCGGGTAGCGTTCCCCCGGTGACCGTCGCAGACACTCCCGTCGCGGCCCCCCGCAAGCTCGACGGCGACAAGGCGCGCCGGATCGTCGCCGCGATGCGCGAGAGCGTGGCCACCCGGGGCGCGGCCGGGTCCACCTTCGACGTCGTGGCGCGCGAGGCGGGCGTGTCCCGCGGCCTGCTGCACTACTACTTCGGCTCCAAGGAGCGGCTTCTCGTGGAGGTCGTGCGCCAGGACTGCGACGCCCGCATCGCCGCGCTGGAGGAGCGCCTCGAGCGCGCCTGCACCGTCGACGAGATCGTGACCGCGCTCGTGGGCGCGCTCCAGGCCTTCGTCAGGGACCAGCCGGGAGCGCACGCCGTGACCTACGAGATGATCAGCGCCTCTCGCCACAGCGAGGAGATCCGCGCCGAGCTGGCCGAGCTCTACCGCCGCTGGCGCGCCCACCTCGCAGAGGTGCTGCGCGCCAAGCAGCGCGAGGGCGTGGTGGTGATGGAGGCCGATCCCGAGTCGGTGGCCTCGGTTCTCTTCGGCCTGGGTGACGGCCTGGGCCTGCAGCTCATCTCCGATCCGGATTGGGAGAGCGGGCAGGCCCTGCAGGCCGGCATGCGGGCCGCGCGCTGCCTGCTCGGCTCCAGGGACTAGCCGCCGCGCCGCGATGGACGCGCTGCCGCACTGGGAGCCCGGGACCGCCGCGGTCCTGTGCGTGCCCGGCCCACATGCCATCCCGGTCTCGACGGCCATCCGGGCCGACGACCGCCGCGTGCTGCTGGCCCTGGGGCGGCGGCGCGAGGCGCTCGAGCGCCTGCGCGAGGACGCCCGCGCCGCGCTCTGCGTAATGACGGAGGGACTGGCCTTCACGGCGGGCGGGCGAGCCGCCGTGGTGCGCGCTCCGCTGCGCGGCCAACCGTCGGCGGTGGCTCTCGAGCTGGTGGTGGTGCGCCTCACCGACCACCTGGCCGACGGCCGCACGGAGATGCTTTCCCCGCCCGGGTGGCGCTGGCGCGACAACGCGGCTCGGGCCGCGGAGCCCGAGATCCTCAGCGAGCTGCTGGAGCTGGCGGCTGAGTTCCAAGAGGGGAAGCAGGCGGACTGACGCCACCGCGAAGGGGGTCGTGCCCGGCGAGGAACTCGTCGAGGTGCGCCCACGTGGTCTCCCTTGCCGAGCGCCCGGTGAGCACGCCGAGATGGCCCCCGGGCGCGGTTTCCAGCCGTACCTCCGAGGCGCCGCGCAGCAGCCCGCCGACGTGGTGCACGGCCTCACGCGGCGCCAGCACGTCCGAGGACCCGGCGACCGACAGCACCGGCTGGCGCACCTCGGCCAGGTCGATCCGGGTGCCCCGCCGCAGCTCCACCGTGCCCCCGGCCAGCGAGTTCACGCGGAAGAACGCGTGGTAGAGCTGGCCGAAGGTACGCCCGGGGTAGGCGAACATGTGGGCCATGTAGTCGTCCACCGCCTCGGCGTGCGCAATCGTCTCGCGGTCGCGGAGGTTCTGGGCGAGGAACAGTGGCTTGGTGAGATAGCGGTCGAACGCCGTGAGCTGAAAACCGCGGCTCACGAGCGGGGCGGGGGCGCCGCCCAGCGCGCGGTACAGCGCGGTGCCGAGCGCGCCTCCGGTGAGCTTGGCCAGCCGCCGGATCGGCGCGAACATCCGCACCTGCGCGAAGTCGAACGGGCTGGCCACCATCGACACCGACGCCACGGGCAGCTCGCGGTCGCCCGCCACCGCGAGCAGCGTCATGATCCCGCCCAGGCACCAGCCCACGGGCTGGACCGGCCGGCCGCCCGAGTCGGCCCACACGCGGTCCACGGCGGTGGGGATCACGTCCTCCACCCAGTGCTCGAGTCCCAGCGCGCGGTCCGAGAACGCGATCGCGCCATAGTCCACGAGGTATGTGGGGTAGCCCAGGGCGGTGAGGTGCTCGGCCAGGCTGCAGCCGCGCCGCAGGTCAAAGCACGTGGCCGGAGCGGCCAGCGGCGGCACCAGCAGGACCGGCGAGCGGTCGGCTCGCGCACGCCGCCGCGAGCGGTAGCGCCGCACGGTGCACTGCGGCGCCTCGTGGATGATCGAGGAAGGGGTGCGGGTGAGGTCCGCCACGCCCGGGCCCACGAGGTGGTCCCAGCCGGTCACGGCCGTGTCGATCAGGCTTTCGAGTTCGGAGGTAAGTCTCATCGAGGGTCAGGCGGCCCGGGCCAGCGAGCCCGAGAATTCTACGAGCAGCTCCTCAAGCCGGGCGGGCGCCTCGATCTGTGGGCAGTGCCCGCAGTCCTCGATGGTCACGAGCTGTGCGTGGGGCGCGGCGTCGACCACGCGCTCGGCACCGGTCTGGAACACCATCGCGTCCTGCCGGCCCCAGACCAGCAGCACCGGGCAGGAGATCGCCGCGGGGTCGAGGCAGTCGCGCAGCTCGGGCAGCAGCCGCCGGCCGGTGGCCATCAGGCGCCTCGCGGCCACCCGGTCGGAGAAGTGCGACGCGAACGTGCGCGCCACCTTCGGCTCAACGTCGCTCGGCCGGCGAAAAACCAGCCGCCCGTACACCTCGCCCACCACGCGCTGAAGCACCGCACTGGGAATCGGCACGGGCGTCGCCAGCAGCGTGCGGAGCACACGGTCGCGCTCTATGACCGCGAACCAGCCGGCCATGTCCAGGCCGGCCGGCGCCACCGGCACCACGCCCGAGAGCTCCGGCCCGGGCCGCTCGGCCAGCCGCAGCGCCACGCAGCCTCCGAGCGAGTTGCCGCACACCACGGCGCCCCCGTCCGGCGCCACGTGCTCCGCCGCCGCCGCGGCGAAGCGGTCGAGCTGGGGGAGGATCGGCTCGCCGGGGGTGAGCGGATCGGCGGTGCCGAAGCCCGGCATGTCGAGCGCCAGCGCGCGCCGCCCGGCGCGGCCGAGGCGGTCGAGCAGCAGCCGCCAGGTGTCGGCGCTGTCGGCGTAGCCGTGAAGCAGGAGCAGCGGCGGACCATCGCCCTCCAGCTCCAGGGCCCGCGTCCGATAGCCCGCAAGCTCCAGCGGGTACTCGAAAAGGGGCTGCACGACGACACCCTAGGGCCGGTTTCGGCGAATCGCCATCGCCCGTGATCCGCGTCACAGAAGGTTCGGCGAGATCCGACGTAGGCTGGGGGCTGTGCAGTCGGCGATGGACAGGCTCGCGGAGTTCATCGAGCGTCGCCGCTGGCTGGTCCTGGGCGCCTGGCTGATCCTGATCCTGGCCGCCGCGCCGTTTGCCGCCCGCCAGACGGAGCACCTCACGAGCGGGGGCTTCTCGGTTCCTGATTCGGGCTCGGAATCCGTGGACCGCGCCCTCGATCGCTTCGAGGACGCTCAGGGCGAGACGCTCGCCGTGGTGTTGGCCCGGCGACCGGGAGCCTCCGCCGCCGACGTTCGGGCGCGCGTGGACGAGGTGGGCCGCGTGGCGGGCCGCCTTCCGAATGCCGGGCTGAGCGAGCGCTCCGCCGCCGTCGCCAAGCGTGAGGCGGGCAGCTCGCCGATCGTGGTCCTGCCGTTGGACGTGCGCGGCAGCCAGGACGAGCTCTCCGACCTCGCCATCGACCTCCGCGAGGACATTGGCGCCGGCGAGCCCGTGCGCGACGCAGTGCAGCCCTACCTGGTCGGCCAACAGGCGCTCTGGGCCGGGATGCAGGACCTCACGAAGGAGGACCTCGAGGCGGCCGAGAAGACGGGCTTCCCGATCGTCCTGCTGATCCTGCTCGCGGTGTTCGGCTCGCTGGCCGCGGCGGCGCTTCCGCTGGCCCTCGGCTTCGCCAGCGTGGCCATCACCGGCGGCGTCATCTACTTCCTCTCCCAGACCATGGACATGTCGGTGTTCACCACCAACGTGGCGTCGATGATCGGCATCGGCGTGGCGGTGGACTACTCGCTCTTCGTGCTCGCGCGCTACCGCGAGGAGATCCGCGCCGGCGCCGAGCCCCTGGTGGCGCGGCGCATCGCCCTGCGCACCTCGGGTCTGGCGGTCACGTTCTCGGGCATCACGGTGATCATCTCGCTCGCCGGCCTGTGGCTCGTGGACTCCACCACCATTCGCTCGATGGCCATGGGGGCGATCGTGGTGGTGGGCATCTCCATCCTCGCGGCGATCACCCTCCTGCCGGTACTCATGCGCCTGCTGGGCAAGCGCGCCTACGCGCGCGGGCGCGTGGCGATCGTCACGGCACTGATGTGGCGGCGGCTGCGCTGGGCCAAGCGGCGTCCCGGCTCGTCAGCGCCCGGGGCGCACCGGGGCGACTTCTGGGAGCGCTGGACGGAGCGCGTCACTCGCCGCCCGCTGGTGTCCGCGCTGGCCTCCGCGGGCGTCCTGCTGGTGCTGGCGATCCCGGCGCTCTCGCTGGAGTTCGGCGACGGCGCGCTGCGCCAGTTCCCGGAGGGCAACGAGACTCGCGTGGGCGCCGAGCTGGCCGCGAGGGAGAAGGGACCGGGGGCCACCGGCCCCGTGGTGGCGGTGGCCCACTTCGACGCCGGCGGCTTCGCCGCGGAGCCCAACCGCCGCGCGGCCTCGAGCTGGGCGGCCGAGCTGCGCGACGATCCGGAGGTGGCGGCGGTGGTCCGCCCGCGCCCCTCGCGCGACGGCGAGGCGGCTCTTGTGACCGTGGTGCCCCGGCACGACCCCGAGAGCCCTCAGGCCAGGGCGCTGGTGGACCGGATGCGCGGCGAGGCGGCCGCAGGCGACGGCGTGGCCCGCGTGGCGCGTGTGGACGTGGGCGGCGCCACCGCCCAGGTGGAGGACTTCAAGGACCTCGTCTCGGGCTCGATGTGGAAGATCCTCGTGTTCGTGCTCGCCTTCAGCTATCTCGTGTTGCTGTTCCTTCTGCGCTCGGTGTTCCTGCCGCTGAAGGCGGTGGTGATGAACCTGCTGTCGGTGGCCGCCGCCTACGGAGTGCTCGTGGCCGTGTTCCAGTACGGCTGGGTGGACGGCTTCCTCGGCTTCCAGTCGCTGGGCTACGTGAACACGATGACGCCACCGTTCCTGCTGGCGATCGTGTTCGGGCTGTCGATGGACTACGAGGTGTTCTTGCTGTCGCGGATACGCGAGCGCTTCGACGCCACGGGCGACTCGCGCCTGTCGGTGGCTCAGGGCCTGCGGGCGAGCGCCGCCACGATCTCCAGCGCGGCACTGATCATGGTGGCCGTGTTCGCGGTCTTCGCCGCCACGGGCGTCCCGTCGATCAAGGAGATCGGACTGGGCCTGTCGGTGGCCATCGCGCTCGACGCGACACTGGTGCGCCTGGTGCTCGTGCCGGCCACCATGGAGCTGATGGGCAAGTGGAACTGGTGGCTGCCCGGACCCCTGTCGCGGATCCTCCCGAGTACCTCGTTCGAGTCGTCGGGCTACGACCGCGAGGGCGCGGCGGCAGCGCGGGCGTAGCTCAGCCGCCCACCTTCGGGCTCACCCACGGCGCCGCCAGGCGCCGCTGCAGCTCCTCACTCAGCTCGTCGATCGCGATCCGCGACTGGTCGAGCGTGTCGCGGTCGCGCAGGGTGACCGTGCCGTCCTCCATCGTCTGGTGGTCCACGGTCACGCCCCAGGGGGTGCCGATCTCGTCCTGGCGGCGATAGCGCTTGCCGATCGAGCCGCCGGTGTCGAACTCCGCCGGCATCCGGCCGCGCAGGTCCTCGTAGATCTCACGCGCCCGCTCTGGCTGGCCGTCCTTGTTCACCAGCGGGAGCACGGCCACCTTCACGGGGGCCAGGCGGGGATGCAGGCGCAGAAGCACGCGCTCGCGCCCCTCCACCTCCTCCTCGTCGTAGGCGTCCACCATGAAGGCCAGCGTGCCGCGGTCTGCTCCGGCGGAGGGCTCGATCACGTGCGGCATGTAGCGCTCTCCGGTCGACGGGTCCACGTAGTCGAGCTTCTCGTGGGCGAACTCGGCGTGGCGGGAGAGGTCGAAGTCGCCCCGGTTGGCGATCCCCTCCAGCTCGGACCAGCCCATCGGGAACAGGTATTCGATGTCCGACGTGGCGCTGGAGTAGTGCGACAGCTCATCCTCGCCATGGGGGCGCAGCTGGAGGTGGTCGGCGCGGATGCCGAGGTCGGTGTACCAGCGCATCCGATCGGCGATCCAGCGCTCGTAGTGCTCGTCCGCCTGGTCGGGCGGCACGAAGTACTCGATCTCCATTTGCTCGAACTCGCGCGTGCGGAAGATGAAGTTGCCGGGCGTGATCTCGTTGCGGAACGCCTTGCCCACCTGCGCGATCCCGAACGGCGGCTTCTTGCGCGCGAACTGCATCACGTTCTTGAAGTTCACGAAAATGCCCTGGGCGGTCTCCGGGCGCAGGTACACCGTGGAGCCCTCGTCCTGCACCGGCCCCATGTGGGTCTCGAACATCAGGTTGAAGTTGCGCGGCTCGGAGAGGTCGCCGCCGCACTCGGGGCACTTCAGGTCGGTGGTGTCGCGCCCCTCGGCCTGGGCCGCCTCCTCGAGGTGGTCCAGCCGCCAGCGGCGCTTGCAGTCGCCCAGGCACTGCACCAGCGGGTCGGTGAAGCCCTCCAGATGGCCAGAGGCCTCCCAGGTGCGCGGGTGCATGAGGATCGCGGCGTCGAGGGCCACCATGTCGTCGCGCTCCTGCACGTTCGCGCGCCACCACTCGGCCTTCACGTTGCTCTTGAGCAGCACGCCGTAGTGGCCGTAGTCATAGGTGGAGGCAAGCCCCCCGTAGATCTCGGAGGACTGGAAGATGAAGCCCCGCCGCTTGCACAGCGAGACGATCTTTTCCATGGTCACGGCTTCGGTCGTCATCGGCGGACAACCCTATTCATGGGCGCCAAGAAAACACAATCTCCCCGCTATTTGCGATTTTCGGCCGAAAACGCGTCCTGGCGGTGCTCTAGGTTCCCGCGCCGGACGTCATGGTGATATTTCGCCCAATCGGACATCTCGCCGCCTGGCTGGTCTGGCACTCCACCGGGGTCTCGCTGTACGAGGACCTCGATGCGCCACGGCCGCCCGCTCACTCGAGCTAGCGCCGATTTCCCCTCGTTCGGCACTCCTATACTGAGAGTGCCATGCCCACCTATGAGTACCGCTGCGATAACGGCCACCTGATCGAGGTCGTGCAGCGGATGAGCGACCCGCCGCTGGAGGCCTGCACGGAATGCGGGGCCGCGGTGCAGCGGGTGTTTCACCCGATTGCGGTGCACTTCAAGGGGTCGGGCTTCTACAACACCGACTACGGCAAGGCCAAGAACAACAAGGGCGCCAAGACTGAGTCGTCGGAGGCGGGGTCCGGCTCGGACTCGAAGTCCGATTCCAGCTCATCCTCGGACTCCAAGGCGTCCTCGGACTCGAAGTCATCCGACAAGAAGTCCGAGTCGAAGGCGTCGAAGGCCGCGTCCTCCTCGTCGGACTAGGAGAGGCCTGCGGTGCTCGCCCGATCGGCGATCGGCTGCGCTCCTCGGCAGCTAGCGCCCCAGCAGCTCGTTGACGGCCGTCGACTTCTCGGAGTCCGAATAGAGCAGGTCGCCGGTGCCGAACGAGCTGGGCTTGAGCACGCGGGTCTCGCCGGCACCGCCGGTGGCCATGTCGGCGGCCAGGCCCAGCAGCCCGGGCCCCCTGAGGTCGGTGCGGATCGTCTGCGGGGCGCGCCAGCTCACCAGCGGCAGGCGCAAAAACGTGGCGGGGGAGAGCAGCTTGCGGCGGATGCCGTTGAGCACCTCCTGCTGGCGCTCGGCGCGGGCGAGGTCGTTCTCGGCCGGAGCGCAGGGGTTCTTGCGCACGCGGGCGAAGCCCAGCGCCCGGCGGCCGTTCAGCTCGCGCTCGCCCCTGCGGAGGTTGAAACCGCGGTAGAAGTTGTCGAACTCCGGTGCGCAGATCCGCGTCTTGTTGTTCACGGTGATCCCGCCCATGGCGTCGATGAACGCGGGGAAGTCCTTGAAGTCCACCTCGATCAGATGGTCGATCTCCAGGCCGTTGCCGAGAAAGTTCTCCACCGTCTGGATCATCAGCGGCGCGCCGCCGATCGAGTAGGCGCCGTTGATCTTGCCGGTGCCATGCCCCGGGATCTCGGCCGAGGAGTCGCGCGGGATCGAGAGCTTGCGCACGCTGCCGAACTGGGCGCGGACGAGCATGATCGAGTCGGCGCGCCCGGCGCCGCTGCCCTGTGACTCGTCGATCGAGGCGCCCTTGCGCTCGTCGGAGCCCAGGACGAGGATCGTGGCGCCGCTGAAGAGGTTCCCGTTGCCGTTGAGCGCCTCCCCGGCCTCGGGGGACACGCCGCCCTCGAGCTGGGCGCTCACCATGAACGCCACCAGCGAGAGCAGGATCCAGCCGAGGATGCCCAGCAGAATCCACCGGATCACGCGGCCCGGCGAGATCTCGCGCTTGGGCCGGGGCCTGTCGTCCTCGCCACCGCTCTCGCGCCGCGGCCTGCGGGCGCGCTCGCGCAGGCCCTCCAGCCCCCCGCCCTTCCCGAGCGGGCCGGGGCGGCGGGAGCGGTACACCTTGTAATCGGGGCGGTCGCCTTGGTCGGGCAAGACCCCTGTATATAGCTCGCGGGGCGTTTGGCTCCTCCAGGAATATCGTTGGGGCCATGCCGCCACGGCGAGTGATCGGGATCGATGCCGGGGGCACCAAGCTCCTGGGAGGGGTCGTCGACGACACCCTCACGGTGCACCACCGGGTGCGTCGGCTCTGGCGCGGGGCGGACCGCCAGGAGACGCTGGATATCGTGGTGGACGCCGTGGCCGAGGTGCGTGCGGCGGCGCCCGACGTGGAGGCGGTGGGTTTCGGCATTCCCTCGCTCGTCGACGCCGCAGGGGGGGCTTCGGTGTGGTCCAACCACCTCCCGATAGACGACGTACCGTTTCGCGACCTGATGAGCGAGCGCCTCGGGCTGCCGGTGGTGGTGGACAACGACACCAACGCGGCCGCCCTGGCCGAGCACCGCCACGGCGCCGCCCAGGGCGCCGACCACGCCGTGATGATCGCGCTGGGCACGGGCATAGGCGGCGGGCTCGTGCTCGGAGGCAACGTCTACCGCGGCGCGCACGGCTTTGCGGGCGAGCTGGGCCACCTGGTGGTCGATCACGACGGGGCCGACTGCCCGGGCGACTGTCCCGGCCGAGGCTGCCTGGAGGTGCTGGTGAGCGGCAACGCGATCGGTGCGGCCGGCCAGGGCGTGGCCGTGCGCGATCCGGGCTCCGAGCTGGGCCGGCGGGTGGCCGACGGCGGGCAGATCACCGGCGGGCTGGTCACCGAGCTGGCCCACGCGGGCGACGTGGACGCCCGCGCGGTGCTGGCTGACATCGGCCGCCAGCTCGGATCGGGGCTCTGCGGGGTGGTCAACGTGCTCGACCCCGAGGTGGTGGTGGTGGGCGGCGGAGCGGTGGCGGCCGGCGACCTCCTCCTCGGACCCGCGCGGGAAGTGGTGGCTCAGCGCGCGCTCCCACCGGTGGCCGAGGCCGTGCGGATCGTGCCCGCCCACTTCGGCGACGAGTCGGGCATGCTCGGCTCCGCCCTGCTCGCGCTCGACGAGGCCGCGCGATGAGCCTCGTCGTATGTCCCACGCCGATAGGCAACCTCGCGGATGTCACGCTCCGGGTGCTCGCGGCGCTGCGCGACGCCGACGTGATCGCCTGCGAGGACACCCGTCGCACGCGCACCCTGCTCGACCGCTACGGCGTGAGCTCGCCGCTGGTGAGCTACCACGAGCACAACGAGGAGCAGCGCGCCGCCGAGCTGGTGGAGCGAATGCAGGGAGGCGACACGGTGGCGCTGGTGTCCGACGCCGGCATGCCGCTGGTGTCCGACCCCGGCTTCGTGCTCGTGCGCGCGTGCGTGGCGGCGGGCATCGGAGTGGAGGTGCTGCCGGGGCCGTCGGCGGCGATCGCCGCCCTGGTGGCCTCCGCTCTGCCCGCCGACCGGTGGCGCTTCGCCGGGTTTCTGCCGCGCAAGCGGGGCGAGCTGTCCAAGGTGCTCGGCGAGGGAGGTGGCACGCTGGTGGCCTTCGAGTCGCCTCGGCGGGTGCCCGGCACCCTCGCGTTGCTGGCGGAGCTCGATCCCGGCCGCCCGGTGGCCGTCTGCCGCGAGCTCACCAAGCTGCACGAGGAGGTGGTCCGCGGGAGCGCCGCCGAGCTGGCCGAGCGCTACGCGGGCAAGCCCCCGAAGGGCGAGGTGGTGCTGGTGCTGGGGCCGTCGCAAGCCGGTTCGGACGGCGAGGAGGGCTCCGAGCCCGCGGGACTCGAGCAGCTGCGCCGCCTGGTGGACGCCGGAGCCAAGCCACGGCCGGCGGCAACGGCCGTGGCCGAGCTCACCGGCGGCAGCGTCAACGCGCTCTACAGGGCGCTCACCGAGTAACGGTTCCCACACAACCGTCACCACATGACACCGTCCCGTGACGGTTTGGCTCGCGTCCCCCCACGGGCCGCGGATCAGCCCGTAGCTTCGCCGCAATGCCCCGCCCCACCGCCGCTCTCTCCGGCCTCGCCTGCGCCCTCGTGCTTCTCGCGGCACCCGCTCCCGCGGCTGCCGGCTGGAGCTGGCCCGTCGGCGGCGAGGTGATCACCCGGTACCGCAACGGCACCGACCCCTACGCCGGCGGGCAGCACAGAGGCATCGACATCGCGGCCGGCCCAGGCACGCCGGTCCTCGCGGCTGCCGGGGGCGCGGTCAGGTTCGCGGGTGTGGCCGGCTCGTCGGGTCTCACGGTGTCGGTTCGCACGGCCGACGGCCGCTTCGACACGTCATACCTGCACCTCTCGGCCGTGGGCGTGCACAAGGGGGACACGGTGACGGCGGGTGAGCGCCTGGGCGCCGTCGGCACGAGCGGCCGCCCCTCGGCCGAGCGCCCGCACCTGCACTTCGGGGTGCGGGAGGCGGGCACGCGCCACGCCTACGTCGACCCGCTCACGCTGCTTGGGCCGCCCCCGGCGAGCCCGCCGGAGGCACCTCGGGTGGCGCCCGTCCCGGTGCCGGTCCCGGTCGCGCCCGCGCCGGTGCGGGTGGCCGACCCCGTCCGCCGCCCGGCAGCGCGCCGCCTGCGGCTGCCCGCTGGGCGGCGGGTGCCCGCGGCGCGGCGCGTGCCGGCCGGGAGGCGGTCGCCCGCCCCGCGACCCGGTCCTGCGCCGGCGCCGGTGCTGCGGCCGCTGCCCGCCCTGGCTGGTGGGCACCGTTCCGAGCGCGGTCGTTCGGCGGGCGTTCCCGAGCGCGCGGCGCTTCCAGGTCTGGGGCCGCAGGGCGCCGGGGTGCCCGCCCGGGCGCCCGCGGCCCCGCCCGCGCCCGTCGCGGCTGGCCGACCGCGGACGGGCGGCCACGGTCCCGATATGGGCTGGGGGCTCGCCTGCCTCGGCCTGCTGCTGGCCGCGGCGCTGTTGCGTCCGCGGGGCGCCAGCCGCCGGCCTGCGGGTGCGGCCCGCCGCCCTGCGGGTGCTCGCCCCGCGCCCGGATCCGCGCGCGCTGGGCGGCGGCGTTCTGAAACTGCGCAGTAAGGGCGGGTGAGGGGCGCCGCTTCCGGGACGTTGGGCGGTTTCCCGGACATAGTGTCCGGAAACTCGGCCCGTCCTCCGGGATCGACCCCGCTTCCGGGCGAGGCGCTTCGCTCACCGCTCGCGCCGCTGGGTGGCGGGTGGTGGGGAGCAGCGCCGGGCCGCCCAGCCGCCCGCCAGTAGCATCGCCCCGCAGTGTCGTACTACCTCACCACGCCCATCTACTACGTGAACGGGGAGCCCCACCTCGGCCACGTGTACACCACCGTCGCGGCCGACGTGCTCGCCCGCCACATGCGCCAGCGCGGCGAGGACGTCTTCTTCCTCACAGGCACCGACGAGCACGGCGAGCCGGTGGCCCAGGCGGCCGAGCGCGAGGGCGTGAGCCCGCGGGAGTTGGCCGACCGCAACGCCGAGCGCTTCAGAAAGGTGGCCGAGCGCGTGAACGCCACCAACGACTTCTTCATCCGCACCAGCGACCCCGAGCACGAGGCGGCCGTGGCCGAGGTGGTCAAGCGGATGAAGGACAACGGGCACGTCTACGAGGGCACCTACGAGGGCTGGTACTGCCCGCGCTGCGCGGACTTCAAGACCGACAGTGAGCTGATCGAGGGCGACAGGTGCCCGATCCACCTGATCGTGCTGGAGCGCGAGAAGGAGGACAACTGGTTCTTCCGCCTGTCGGCCTTCCAGGAGCCGCTGGAGCAGCTGTACGCCGACAACCCGGACTGGGTCCTGCCGCCCAACCGCTACAACGAGGCGCTGTCGTTCATCAAGGGCGGCCTGCGCGACTTCTCACTCAGCCGGGCGCGGATCTCGTGGGGCGTGCCCATCCCCTGGGATCCCGAGCAGGTGGTCTACGTGTGGGTGGACGCGCTGTTCAACTACTACACCGCGCTCTCCTACGCGCGTGAGGGCGAGGATCTCACCGAGCGGTTCTGGCCCGCATCACTGCACGTGATCGCGAAGGACATCCTGAAGTTCCATGCGGTCTTCTGGCCCGCGCTGCTGATGGCGGCCAACCTCGAGGTGCCCCAGCGGATCTTCATCCACGGCTACCTGCTGATGGACGACCACAAGATGTCGAAGTCGCTGGGCAACGTGCTCGACCCGTTCAAGGTGATGGACCTCTACGGCACCGACGCCCTGCGCTACTACCTGCTGCGCGAGGTGTCCTTCGGCCAGGACGGCTCGATCTCGCCCGAGGGCTTCGAGAACCGCTACAACACCGAGCTCGCGAACGAGTACGGCAACCTCGCCAGCCGCTCGCTCGCGATGATCGGCCGCTACCGCGACGGAACGGTGCCCGAGGCCGCACCCGAGGCCGAGCTGGCCGCGTTGTTCGACGGGCTGGGCGACCGCGTGGCCGAGTTGCTCGACGGGGTGGAGGTGAGTGCCGCGCTCGACGAGATCTGGCAGCGCGTGCGCCGTCTCAACCGCTACGTGCAGGACTCAGAGCCATGGCAGCTGGCCAAGGATCCCGACCAGGCCGCGCGCCTCGACCAGGTGCTCGCGGGGCTGGCCGAGGGGCTGCGCGTTGTGTCTGTGCTGCTGCACCCGTGGATGCCCGAGACGGCCGAGAAGCTGCTCGCCGCACTGGGGCGCGAGGACCGCTCGCTCGACGGCGCCCGCTTCGGCAGCGGCGCCGGCGGCGCGCAGATATCCGAGCTCGGCCAGCTCTTCCCGAAGATCGACACCTCCGAGTCCACGGCCGCGTAGGGGAGCACGGGTGGTCGACACCCACTGCCACCTCGATTCGTGCGAGCCGCCCGACGCGGAGCTCGTGGAGCGCGCCCGGGCAGCCGGGGTTCGCCGGCTGGCCACTGTGGGAATGGACGGCGCCTCGATCGAGCGGGCGCTCGCTGCCTCCCGCGAGCACGACGGAGTGGTGGCGATCGTGGGACGACACCCGCACAGGACAGAGGGCTTCGGGCAGGTCGACCTCGAGGAGATCGAGCGCGCCTGCGCCGACCCGCTGGCCCGCGCCGTGGGCGAGACCGGCCTCGACTACTACCGCGACAACGCCCCGCGCACAGACCAGCGCCGCGCATTCGAGGCACAGCTGGACCTGGCCGCGCGGACCGGCCTGCCGGTTGTCATCCACACGCGCGCAGCGGAGGACGACACGTTCGCGATGCTGGCCGAGCACGCATCGCAGACCACGGTGATCCTGCACTGCTTCTCGGCGCCCGACCGCGTGGAGGAGTGCGTTCAGCGCGGGTACGTCTGCTCGTTCGCCGGCAATGTGACCTACAAGACAGCGCAGGCGCTGCAGGCGGCGGCGCGCGAGGTGCCCGACGAGCTGCTCCTGGTGGAGACCGACTCTCCCTACCTCTCGCCTGTGCCGCTGCGCGGCAAGCCCAACGAGCCGGCCAACGTGGTGCATACCGCCGAGTTCGTCGCCGGGCTGCGCGGCGTGCCCTACGAGGATCTCGATGCGCTGGTGGAGCGCAACGCCGAGCGGGTCTTCGGGCCATGAACGCCGCCGAGCTCCCGCGCCAGGCCAGCCTCAACAGACTCCGGCGGTTCGACGTGCGGCCCAACCGAGAGCTGGGCCAGAACTTCCTGATCGACGACAACCTGCTCGAGGTGATCGGCCGCGCGGCGGAGGTCTCCGGGGACGATGTGGTGCTCGAGGTGGGTGGCGGGCTGGGCGTGCTCTCGGAGTACCTCGCGGCGAGGACGAGTCACCTTCATGTGGTGGAGGTGGACCGCTCGCTCGAGGCGCCGCTGCTCGACGCACTGGAACCGTTCGACAACGCCACCCTCCATCTGGCCGACGCCGTGAAGCTCGACCTGGCCTCGCTGCGCCCGGAGCCCGGCAAGGTGGTGGCCAACCTCCCATACGGGGTGGCGGCCACCGTGCTGCTCAACTCGATCGAGCAGCTGCCGCGCGCCACGCTCTGGGTGGCGATGGTGCAGCGCGAGGTGGGGGAGCGGCTGGCATCGGCGCCCGGCCAGAAGTCCTATGGCGCCACGTCGGTACTGGCCCAGTTGGCGTGCGAGGTGAAGGTGCTGCGCCGCGTGCCCCGCACCGTGTTCCACCCGGAGCCCGGCGTGGAGTCGGTGCTGGTGGCGCTGCACCGGACCGCTCCGGCGCCCGCGGCGGAGGTGCGAGCGCTGGTGCACGCTGCCTTCGCGCACCGTCGCAAGGCGCTGGCCGGATCGCTTGGCCTCGCCTCCGGGGCGCCGGAGAACCTGCGCGCACGGGCGCGCGCTGCGCTGGAGGAGATGGGCCACCCCGCCGACGCCCGCGCCGAGCGGCTCTCGCCCACAGACTTCGCCGGCCTGGCCGATCGGCTCGGCCACGACGCGCTCGCCGGATTGCGGCCGAGCGGTAGCCCGCGATGATCGCCGAGCAGGCCCCGGCGAAGGTGAACCTGGTCCTGCACGTGGGACCGCCGGGCGGGGACGGGCTGCACGAGCTGTGCTCGCTGTTCGCCTCGATCGAGCTGGAGGACCGCGTGGAGCTGCGGCCGGCCGAGGACGGCGGCGAGGACGCGGTGATCTGCCCGGGGGTTCAGGGCGAGAACCTCGCGGCGCGTGCGTTGGCGCTCTTCCGGGAGGCGGCACCGGACGCGGAGCTGGGGCCGATGCGGGTGGAGATCGGCAAGGCGATTCCGGTGGCGGCCGGCCTGGGCGGCGGGAGCGCCGACGCCGCGGCGGTCCTGCGGGCGGCCAACCAGGTGGCGGGCCACCCCCTCTCCGGGCAGGACCTGCAGGAACTCGCGATGCGCCTGGGGTCCGACGTGCCCAGCCAGCTGCGCCCCGCGCACGCGATCGTGACCGGCCGCGGCGAGCGCGTGGAGCACGTGGACCTCCAGCCGATCGACCTCGTACTGGTGCCGCCGGAGCGCGGTCTGGCCACGGCCGAGGTCTACCGCGAGCTGGACAGGCTGCGCGCCGCGGGGGAGCTCACCACCCGTGCGCTGCTGGATCCCGAGCCGCTGCGCGAGCTGGCCGGCCACACCGGGCTGCAGCTGGCCAGCGCCCTCGAGAACGACCTCGAGGCGGCGGCGGTGTCGCTGCGGCCCGAGCTGGCGGAGGGTCTGACCGCCCTCGAGGAGCTCGGCGCCCTCGCCGCTCGGGTCACCGGGTCCGGTCCCACGCTGTTCGGCGTCTTTGCAAGCGCGGCGGAGGCGCAGGTCGCCGCGCGGGAGCTGCCCACGGCCATCGTCACCCGCACACGGTGACGCGCGTTCGCGAGCACAGGGGGGCCGTGGCCGCGGCGTCGGTCGTGGCGATCGTCGTGGTGCTCTACGCCACCGGCCTCACCCCCGACTTTCCCGACCCCAAGAAGGCGATCGAGGACATCGCCCAGGCGCTGGGCCCGTGGACCTACGCCCTCGTGGGCGCCGCGGCCTTCCTCGAGACCGGTGCGTTCGTGGGCCTCGTGGCACCCGGCGAGACCACGGTGATCGTGGGCGGCGTGATCGCCGGCCAGGGCGAGGTGGACCTGCTGCCGATGATCGGCCTCGTGTGGGTCTGCTGCGTGCTCGGCGACACTGCCAGCTTCTACCTCGGGCGCAGGCTCGGCCGGAACTTCATGCTGCGCCACGGTCCGAGGGTCAAGATCGACGAGCAGCGGCTCGAGCGGGTGGAGGTCTACTTCGAGCGCCACGGCGGCAAGACCATTCTCATCGGCCGCTTCATCGGGCTGGTGCGCGCGGTCTCGCCCTTCGTGGCCGGGTCCTCGGGTCTGGCCTTTCGCCGCTTCTTTCCCTACAGCGTGATCGGCTGCGGTCTGTGGGGCACGCTGTTCACGGTCCTCGGGTTCATCTTCTATCGCTCCTTCGACCGCGTGGCGGCGATCGCCGGGCAGGCCGCGCTGGGCTTTGCCGTGAGCGTGGGATTCATCGTGGGCGTGGTGATCGCCTACCGCAGGCTGCGCGATCCCGAGCGCCGCCGGCGACTGGCGGTCTGGGCCGAGCGACAGGCTCAGCGGCCCGCGCTCCGGCCGCTGGTCACCGTCCTGCGCCCGGTGTGGCGCCGGCTGATCGCGCCCGTGGTGGCCGTCGTGCGGCCGCGGCTACACCTGCTCTCGGACCGCGTGACCCCGGGGCGGCTCGGCCTCGAGCTCACCACCTGCACGGCGATCGCGGGCGTGGGCGCCTATGTCTTCGTGCTCTACACGTCGATCGTGACCGGAGGCACCCGCAGCGTGACCGGCGCGGACCGCGAGCTGCTCAACCTGGCCACCGACGTTCGCAGCGCCACCGCCACAGACATCCTCGAGGTGGTCACCGACCTGGGCTCGTTCACCGTGCTCGCCGCGCTGGTGTTCGTGGCGGGGATGGTGCTGGTGGTGCGCGGTCGTTTCGTGGCGCTGGCCGCGTTGATCGTGGGATCGCTGCTGATCTTCTTCGCCATCGACATCGCCAAGGACGCGGTGGACCGGCCGCGGCCGTCGAATCCACTTCAGCCCACCGAGGGGTCGAGCTTCCCGAGCGGGCATGCGGCCTACTCCACGATCTGGGTGGCCGTTGCGATCGTGGTCGCCCGGCTCGTGCCCGGACGCCGGGATGATGTCGCGCTCGTGACCGTGGCCGTGATGGTGGCCGTGGCCATAGGCCTCTCACGCATCTACCTGCGGGTGCACTACTGGTCCGACGTGGCGGCCGGTTGGGGCCTCGGGGCCGCCATCCTGGGCAGCGCCGGGGCGGTCGCGCTGATCGTCGCCCATGTCCGGCACAATGAGCCGCAGCCGTGAATTTCGACCTCACAACCACCGAGCTGGCTATCGCCGTGGCCGCCGGCATCGTGGGCGCGGCTACATCGCCTTCATCCTCGTGCCCGCGGTGGCTTCCTACGGCAGGCTGTGGGAGAAGGCCGCGGCGGGGGTTCTGTCGCTCTTCATCCTCGGCACCCTGCTGGGCATAGGCGCCTCGCTGGGCCTGGCGATCGTCTGGTCGTACGACCGCTACGGAACCTAGGCCGGTCCTCGACGCGCCGCTCACCGCCGCCGAACCTACAATTGGCCGGATGCAGGCCTCCCAGCAAGGCGCGCAGACCGCTGCGCCCACAGCCTTCCTGACCGCCTTCGAGGAGGTCTCGGAGGCGGTCGAGTCGGGCGCGGGCCTGCCCGCGGTGGCACGTGCGGCCGCCCACGCGCTCGACGCGAGCGTGGCTGTGCTCGACGCCGCCGGGGCGGTTCTCGCGGTGGCGTGCCTGTCCCCCGAGGACGAGCGCGCGGTGCTCGCCGGCGAGGGCGCCACCGAGACGCTGGACCTGCGCGTGGCCGACGCGCGCGTGGGGCTGCTCCGCCTGCGCCCGCGCGGGACGCCGGCGGAGGCGGCACTGCTGCGGATCGTCGACCACGCTGATCTGCCCAGGAGGTGGATCGCGCCGCCGCCCCCGAGCGCGCCAGCGAGGCGGCCGTCACCGACTTCCTGTCGGACCTGGTCGTCGCGCAAGGTCACCGACCGCGAGAACATCCTCGCCCGCGCCGCCGAGCTGGGCTGCGACCTGGCCGCCGGCGCCTCCGTGGTGGTGGCCCGCGCCCGTCCGCAGCGGACCGGAGGAGGGCGACTGGCGCGCGCGTGTCCTGTCGGTGGCGTGGCGCGGGGCGCGCGGGGTGGAGCGCACCTCGCTGGCGGGCTCGGTGGAGCTCGGTGCCCGCAGCGGCCCGGGGCGCGCGAGCTGGTGATCGTGGTCCCCGGCGCCGGCGCGACCCCGGCAAGCGCACCATGGAGGCCGTGCTGAAGGAGCTCGAGGCGGGCTGCCCGGCTACGCGGTGGGGGTGGCACTCAGCCGTTTCGCCTCCGACCCCGCCGACCTCCATCGCGCCGGCGCCGAGGCGCTGCTGGCCGCCAACGTGGCCGAGGCCCGCGGCGAGCCGGCGGTCACGTTCGAGGAGACGGGCGCCTACCGCCTGCTGCTGCCGGCGATGAGTGAGGACCCCTCAGAGCTGCAGCGCTTCCACGACGAGACCGTGGCGGCACTGGTGCGGTACGACGACCAGTACGAGACGGAGCTGTTGCGCACGCTCGAGACCTTCCTTGACGCCGACGGCAACGTGGCCAAGACCGCCGAGAGCCTCTTCACCCATCGCCACACGATCCGGTACCGCCTCGACCGCGTGCGCGAGCTGTCCGGCCTGGACGTGGGCTCCACCGACGGCCGCGAGCGGCTGAGCCTGGGGCTGAAGGCCATGCGCGTGCTCGGCATCGCGCCGCCCGGCGGCCCGGCGCGCGAGGCCGGTGCGAAGGCGGGCCGCGTGCCGCTCGAGCGAGAAGGACCGCTAGGCGCGAGGGATCGGCTGCCGGGCCAGCCTTCGGCTGGCATCCCAGCACGCCTCGCACCACGCTCGGGGATATTGCAAACCTGTGCCTGGGTGGAACAAATTGTGCCGCCCATGCACGCTCTATCAATAACCCCGAGCGTCATCGGGGGACGGGCCGGGCACGACACCGTGCGCCGCAGCCAGACCGAGAGAGCCCCTGCGGCACTGGTACCTTCGGCTTGCCCGTGGGGAGTGGTGTAGCTGGCAGCACGCCTGGTTTTGGTCCAGGTAGCCCAGGTTCAAGTCCTGGCTCCCCAGCTTGGCCGAGTGGGGCTCAAGAGCGCTACGCTCGCCGGCATGCTCGACCACCTCGGCCTCGACGTGACCGACTACGACCGCAGCAGGGCCTTCTACGAGACGGCGCTCGCCCCGCTGGGGATCACGCTGATCATGGAGCCGATCCCGGGCGTCGGCGGGTTCGGCGACGCGGGCAAGCCCTACTTCTGGATCGGCGACCGCGGGCGACCGCGCAGTCCGGCGTGCACGTGGCCTTCGAGCCGACTCGCGCGAGCTGGTGGACGCGTTTCACGCGGCCGCGATGGCCGCCGGCGCGACCGACAACGGCGGCCCCGGCAAGCGCGAGATCTACCACCCGCAACTACTACGGCGCGTTCGTGCTGGACCCCGACGGCAACAACGTCGAAGCCGTCTGCCACCGCCCGGCTGAGGCCGGCGCTCCGGCGCTACCCCGCCCCATGCCCGAGCGGCTCACCGTCGCTCCTGATGGCGGCCGGGCGCGGCACGCGCATGCGCTCGTCGCTGCCCAAGGTCCTGCACCCGGTGTGCGGCCGGCCCATGGTCGAGTGGGTGATCGACGCCGCCCGCGCGGCCGGCGCCGACGAGCATCGTCTGCATCACCCGGCCCGGCGACGGCGTGGCCGAAGGCCTGCCCGGAGGGGTCGAGCGTGGCCGAGCAGCGCGAGGGCGAGGGCACCGGCGCCGCCATGCTGGCCGCGCGCGCCGGCGGGCGCCGACGAGCGGCGACCGTGGTGGTGCTGTCCGGCGACCGCCGCTCGTCGCGCCGAACTGATCGAGAGCCTTGTCGACGCCCACGCGCGCGCCGGCGCGGCCGCCACCCTGCTCACCACCGAGGAGCTCGACCCCGCCGGCTACGGCCGGATCGTGCGCGCGCCGACGACGGCTCGGTGGAGCGGATCGTGGAGACCAAGCACACCGAGGGCGTCGAGCCCGAGCACGCTGGCCATCCGCGAGATCAACATCGGCACGTACGTCTTCGAGGCGGCCGAGCTGTGGCCCGCTCTCGACGAGGTGGGCACCGAGCACGGCGAGCGCTACCTCACCGGCGTCTTCCCGCTCCTGCGCGAGCGCGGCCGGCCGGTGGTCGCCACTCGACCACCGACGTGCGCAGCGCCATGGGCGTGAACGACCGCGCCGACCTGATGGCCGTGCAGGAGGTCGCCCAGCGCCAGATCCTCGAGGCGCACGCGCGCAGCGGGCGTCGACCTTCCTGACGCCCGCGTCCACGCGTGTCGAGGCCGGCGTGACAGATCGGCGAGGAGACCACGGTCGGCGCCGGGCGTCACGCTGCGCGGCGACCACGCGCATCGGCGCCGGCTGCGCGATCGGGCCCGCCACCACGTCACCGACTCCCAGCTCGGCGACGGCGTGACCGTCCTGCACGCCTTCCTCGTGGAGGCCGAGGTGCGACGACCGCGCCACGCTCGGCCCCTTCGCCTACCTGCGCCCCGGCGCCGCATCGGCGAGGGCGCCAAGATCGGCACGTTCGTGGAGGTCAAGAACTCCACGATCGGCGCCGACACCAAGGTGCCCCACCTGTCCTACATCGGCGACGCGGACGTGGGCGAGGGCGCCAACATCGGCGCCGGCAACATCACCGCCAACTACGACGGCCGCACAAGCACCGCACCACGATCGGCGCGGGGTGAGGACCAGCGTGGACACGTCGTTCGTCGCGCCGGTCAGCGTCGGGGACGAGGCGTACACTGGCGCCGGGTCGGTGATCACCGAGGACGTGCCCGAAGGCGCGCTCGGAATTGCCCGCTCGGAGCAGACGCAACGTCGAGGGATACGCGCAGCGCAAGAAGGAGAAAGCCGAATGAGCACGCTCGACACCCAGGACGTGCCGCCGCAGCGGCCACATCACAGCTGAGTACGACAAGCGGCTGATGGTCACCGCGGGGCGTGCCAGCCAGCGACCTCGGCGCGAAGATCGCCGACCGCCTGGGCGTGGGCCTCACCGACGCCGGGCTGAAGACCTTCTCCGACGGCGAGGTCTACTGCCGCTACGCCGACTCGATCCGCGGCGCCGACCTCTTCATCGTCCAGTCCACCTGCGGCTACAAGGCCGAGGGCCTCACGCTCAACGACGCCCTGGTGGAGCTGATGGTGATGGCCCACGCCGCCAAGCACGCCTCGGCGCACCGGATCATCGCCGTGAACCCCTGGTACGGCTACTCGCGCCAGGACAAGAAGTCGGCGCCGCGCGAGCCGATCTCCGCACGGCTCGTGGCCGAGCTGCTCGAGACCGCGGGCATCGACCGCCTGGTCACGATGGACCTCCACGCCGGCCAGATCCAGGGCTTCTTCTCCAAGCCCGTCGACCACATGACCGCCATGCCGATCCTCACCCAGTACGTGCAGGACCAGCTGGGAGGCGAGGACCTCGTGATCATCGCCCCCGACGCCGGCCGCGTGAAGCTGGTGCGCAAGTTCGCCCAGAAGGTGGGCGCGCCCTACGCCCTGCTCGAGAAGGAGCGCCCCGCGCAGCAGGTGGCCGAGATCGGGTACGTGATCGGCGACGTGAAGGGCAAGGTGGCCGTGATCGTGGACGACATCATCGCCACGGGCGGCACGCTCGCCGCTTCGGCGCAGACGGTGCTCGACGAGGGCGCGTCCAGCGTGCACGCGGTGGCCACCCACGGCCTGTTCTCCGGCAGCGCGTTCGACGTGCTGGCGGCCTCGCAGCTGTCGAGCATCGTGGTCACCGACACGGTGCCCCCGCGCGCGGGCGCCCCGGACCTGATCCACGTGCTCACGACCGCGGACATCCTCACCGACTCGGTACGCCGCATCTTCACGGACGATTCCGTGTCCGAGATCTTCCAGGGGGAGAACCAGCTCTTCTGATGTACGAGGCCCTGCTCGCCGGTCACATCCTGTGCGCGGTGATGTGGGTGGGCGGTGCGGTGACGCTCCACATCCTCGGGCGCCGCGCGCTGAAGCGAGGGCCCGGCGCCGCGGCCACCTTTGCGGAGGATCTCGCGTGGTTCAGCGGGCCCTTCTTCGGGACGCTCGCGATGCTGCTGCTGGTGCTCGGGATCCTGCTGGTGGGCGAGGCCGGCTACGAGCACTCGCAGCTGTGGATCGTGCTGGCCTACGTCGTGTGGGTGATCTCCGGGGTGTTCGGGACGGTGATCTACCCGGGCATGGTCAAGCGGGCGCTCGAGGTGGGTCCCGGCACCGAGGAGGGCCTGGAGCGCGTCAGGCGGGTCCTCAACCTCAACTCGATCGAGATCGCGCTACTTCTGCTGGTGGTGGTTGACATGGCCACCAAGCCGGGCCTCTAGAGCCTCGATCCGAAGTACGCCCACTCCTGTCGGCCCAGCTCGGTGGCCGGCTCGTGGCCGAACCACCACTCGCGGCCGATCGCGCACCAGTTGCGCGTGGCGTTGAGCTGGCCGAGCACCGCCAGCACGCCGGACTCCATCCGCCGGCCCATCAGCTCGTTGGCGGGCACGTTCTCGCGGCGCATCAGGTCGAAGAACTCCGAGCGCGGGTCGGTGACGGCGGCGATCGCGTCCATCACGCGCTGGGAGTCCATCGTGACCTCGCGGTCCTCCATGTACCAGCCGCCCACGGCCAGGACGTGCTGCATCAGGCGCTCGGCATCCACCTTCCTGGGGTTGCGCAAGAAGCCGAGGTCGTGCAGCGCCACGCGCAGGCCCTCGGGATCGTCGTCGAAGGCGGCCCGCAGCGCGGCGATCTCCAGCTCGATCTGCTCGGCGTCCAGCTGCTTGGTCATGCCGAAGTCCAGGAAGGCGACCTTGCCGTCGTCCATGAGGATGTAGTTGCCCGGGTGGGCGTCGGCGTTGAAGTGCTGCAGGTGGTAGATCGAGCCGAAGCAGAAGCGGAACACGATCTCCCCGAAGCGGTCGCGCTCGGCCTGCGGCAGGGCCTTGACGTCGTCGAAGCCCACGCCGTCGACCCACTCGGTGACCAGCACGCGCCGGTGCGACAGCCGCGAGACCACGTCGGGCACGTAGATGAACGGGTGACCGCGGTAGGCCCGCGCGAAGGTGCGCTGGTTCTGGGCCTCGTACTCGTAGTCGAGCTCCTCGAGCACCCGCTCCTTGAGCTCCTCGGCGGCCGCCTTGGCGTCGAGGCCCGGCGCGATCGCCTTGGCCATCCGCATGATCATCCCGGCGTTCTGCATGTCGGCGCGCAGCGCCTCGGCCACGCCCGGGTACTGGATCTTCACCGCCACCTCGCGCCCGTCGGGCAGCGTGGCGCGGTGCACCTGGCCGATCGACGCTGCGGCGGCGGCCTCCTGCGTAGAAGTCCTCGAACAGCTCCTCCACGGGCGCGTCCCACTCCTCATCGAGCACCGTGCTCACCTTCTTCCACGGCATCGGCGGCGCCTCGCTGCGCAGCTTGGAGAGCTTGTCCTGGTACAGCTCCCGGTACTCCGGCGGCAGGAACTCGGTGTCGATGAACGAGGCCAGCTGGCCGATCTTCATCGCGGCGCCCTTCATGGTGCCGAGCGTGTCCACCATCCGCTCGGCGGCCTCGAGGTGGCGGCGGTCGATCTCCTCGGCGCCGCGCTCGTCGGAGCGGGCCAGGTTGGCGGCCCTCGTGCCGGCGTAGCGGGCCCCCTGCGAGCCGATCACCGTTCCCACCTGCGCGGTGCGGCGGAGCCTTCCCTTCGGGATCGAGCGATCGTCCTCGGCCATCACGGCCAGAGTAGATCGAAGCCACTAACATGGCCCGCCGCATGGCTGACGGCAAACGCCCATCACTGGCAGTTGAGGAACGCGAGGAGCGTGGCTCTGCGGAAGCGCGACGGCTGCGCCGCTCCGGCCAGGTGCCCGGGGTGCTCTACGGAGCGACCCACACCGATCCCGTGGCCTTCAAGGTGGGCGCGCACGAGCTGCGGCGCCTGCTGGTGGGCGGCGTTGCCCTGTTCGACGTGAAGATCGGCGGCGAGAAGTCCGTGCCGGTGATCCTCAAGGAGCGCCAGGACCACCCGGTGCGCGGCGAGCCGCTGCACGTGGACTTCCTGGAGGTGCGCCTCGACGAGAAGATCCACGCCACGGTGGCCATCGAGCTCGAGGGCTCCGAGGAGGCGCCCGGGCATCTCGGAGGGCGGCGTGCTCGAGCACGTGACCCGCGAGCTGAACATCGAGGCGCTGCCCACCGACATCCCGGACGGCATCACAGTCGACGTCTCCCACATGGAGATCCTCGGCACGTTCACGCTGGCCGAGGTGCCGGCCGTGGAGGGCGTCACCTTCCTCGACGAGCCGCCCGAGGAGATCACGATCGCCACGATCGTCCCGCCGACAAAGGTCGAGGAGCCCGAGATCGAGGTGGAGACCGAGCTGGTGGGCGAGGACGGCGAGCCGCTCGCCGAGGGCGAGGAGCCGCCCGAGGGCGCCGAGGGCGAGGCGGCCGAGGGTCGCGGCGGCGAGTCTGGTGGCGAGTCCGGCGGCCAGGACTCCTCGGACTCCGGCGACGAGAGCTAGCTCCTCCTGCCATGGCGCTGCTGCGCCGTAAGCGCGGGCGCGACGAACCGGCATCGGGCCGCGTCGACTGGCTCGTGGTGGGGCTGGGAAATCCGGGCGAGAAGTACGCGCGCACCCGGCACAACGTGGGCTTCGAGGTGGCAGCGCTGGCCGCCGAGCGCTGGGGGCTGCCCAAGGCAAAGAAGCGCTACGCCGGTCTCTACACCGACGGCCGCACCGGCCCGGGCGGCCCCCGCGTGGGCGTGCTGTTGCCCCAGACCTACATGAACGACGCGGGACGCTCCGCCGGGCCCGCGCGCGGCGCCCTGCGCGTGGATCTCGACCGCGTCGTGGCGGTGCACGACGAGATCGACCTGCCGTTCGGCCGGATCGAGGCGCGGCTGGGCGGAGGGCTTGCCGGCCACAACGGCCTCAAGTCGCTGAGGCCGAACTGGGGAGCCCGGATTTCCACCGCATCCGCGTGGGGGTGGGGCGCCCCGACTCCACCGACCCCGAGATCGTGTCGGCCCACGTGCTGGGCCGGTTCTCCGAGTCCAAGGACGAGGTGCGCGAGCTCGTCGAGCGCGCGGCGGACGAGCTGGATCGGCTGGTCGCCCGGGACCAAGGCGCCGCGTAGACTCGGGTGATGTAGCCGCGCGGCGCCGCCGGGCGGCCTTAACGCGTGCCCATGTCGCTTCGCCAACTGCTCACATACGCCCAGGAGGACCCCGCCGTCGAGGCCCTCGCCGCGCCAGTCGCGGGAGGCGCCCCAGCGCGCGTTCGTATCGGCCAGCCTGCGGCCCTACCTCCTGGCCTCGCTGCTCGACGCCGAGCCAGACCGGCCGGCGCTGGTGGTGGCCGGCGACGATCGCGCGGCACGCGATCTGGCCGCCGACCTCAAGCAGTTCCTTGCCCCGCGGCCGGTGTTCCTCTACCCGTCGCGCGGCGTCCGGTACGAGTCGCACCTGGCGCCCGCCGCCGCACCTGGTGGGCCTGCGCATCGCGGCGCTGGACGCGCTGCAGGCCGGGGCAGGAGCGGAGGATGGCGCCGCCGTGATGGTGGCGGGCGCGGTGGCGCTGGCCGAGAAGGTGCCGGACCCCGAGCTGCGCCCGCACGGCTTCAGGATCGAGAAGGGCGGCCTGCTCGACCTCGACGAGACCGCAGCCCAGCTCGTGGCCTGCGGGTATGAGAACGTCGATCAGGTGGAGGACCGCGGCCAGTTCGCGCTGCGCGGCGACATCCTCGACGTCTACCCGGCCACCGAGGAGCGCGCGGTGCGCTGCGAGCTCTTCGACGTCGAGGTGGAGCGGCTCACGTTCTTCTCCACCTTCACCCAGCGCTCGCTGGAGGAGGTCGAGTCGGTGGCGATCGAGCCGGCGGCCGAGCTGGCGCCCGAGCAGCGCGAGCTGGCGGAGATGGCGGCCACCGAGGAGGCCGCCGAGCGCCCCGACATCGCCGAGCTGCTGCCCGTGGACCGCTTCGGCGAGCTGATGGACCTACTGCCGCCGGACGCGCTGGTGGCGGTGGCCGCGGAGGAGGAGCTGGCGCCAGCCCTGCGCGACTACTGGGAGGACGTGACCACCTCCTTCCACGACGCCGACGCCCACCATCTCTACGTGGCGCCCGAGCGGCTCGAGGAGGCGCTGGACGAGCGTGCGGCACTGTCGCTGTCGAGCATCTCGGGCGACCAGCCGCACAGCTTCCGCGCCCAGGCCGCGGACACGGCCGCACGCTCGCTGCGCGAGGCGGAGCCCGAGCTGGAGAAGCTGGTCCGCTCGGGCTATCGCACCATTGTGGCGTGGGCGCGCCGCGGCGAGGCCGAGCGCGCCGCCTACAACCTCGACCGCGTGCGAGCCGCCTTCCTCGACGGCAAGCCGGCGTCGCCCGAGCCTGGAGTGTCCTTCGCCGCGGCCAGCCTGCGCGAGGGCTTTCTGTCGCCCGGCCTCAAGCTGGCGATCCTGCCCGAGCACCGCCTGCTTCGCCGCCGCGCGGAGCGCGCCCGCCGGGCCCGCGCACGGCCTCGGGCGCGCTGGCCTCCTTCACCGACCTCCGCGCCGGCTCCCCGGTGGTGCACGAGGACCACGGCATAGCCCGCTTCACCGGCTTCGAGACCAAGACGGTGGGCGGCGTGACGCGCGACTACCTGGAGCTGGAGTACCGCGACGGCGACCGCGTGTTCGTGCCCTCGGACCAGCTGCACAAGATCAGCCGCTACGTGGGCGCCGACGCCGGCGACCCGCAGCTGTCCAAGCTCGGCGGCAAGCAGTGGGAGCAGATGAAGCTGCGGGCCCGCCGCGCCGCCGAGGCGCTGGCCGGCGAGCTGATCAACCTCTACGCGGAGCGCAAGCGCCGCGCCGGGCACGCGTTCCCGCCCGACTCCGAGTGGCAGGTGGAGTTCGAGTCCGCCTTCCCGTTCCGCGAGACGCCCGACCAGCTGGAGGCGATCGAGGCGGTACGCGCGGACATGGAGGAGGCGCGCCCGATGGACCGCCTGATCTGCGGCGACGTGGGCTACGGCAAGACCGAGGTGGCGCTGCGGGCGGCCTTCAAGGCGGCGGCCGACGGCAAGCAGGTGATGTTCCTGGTGCCCACCACCGTGCTGGCCCAGCAGCACTTCGGCACCTTCGTCGAGCGCCTGCGCGACTACCCGTTCCGGATCGAGATGGCCTCGCGCTTCCGCTCCGCCAAGCAGACCCGCGAGGCGCTGGACGGCTTCGCCGACGGCAGGGTGGACATCCTCATCGGCACCCACCGCCTGCTCTCACGCGACGTGCGCCCGAAGGACCTGGGCCTGCTGGTCGTGGACGAGGAGCAGCGCTTCGGGGTGAAGCAGAAGGAGCTGCTGCGCCAGCTGCGCCTGCGCGTGGACGTGATGTCGCTCTCCGCCACGCCGATCCCGCGCACGCTGCAGATGTCGCTGGCCGGCCTGCGCGACATCTCGGTGATCGAGACCCCGCCCGAGGGCCGCCGCCCGGTGAAGACCTACGTGGGCGAGTACGACGAGGAGCTCGTGCGCGCCGCGATCGAGCGCGAGCTGTCGCGCGGGGGCCAGGCGTTCTTCCTCCACAACCGGGTGGACACCATCGAGGAGACGGCCGAGCGCGTGCAGGCGATGTGCCCCGACAGGCGCGGGTGTCGGTGGCCCACGGCCAGATGGACGAGAGGGCGCTGGAGACCGTGATGCTCGGCTTCCTGCGCGGCGAGGCCGACGTCCTGGTGTGCACCACGATCGTCGAGTCGGGCCTCGACATCCCCAGCGCCAACACGCTGATCGTGGAGCGCGCCGACGACCTCGGCCTGGCCCAGCTCTACCAGATCCGCGGGCGCGTGGGCCGGTCGCGCGAGCGCGCCTACGCCTACCTGCTCTACCCCTCGTCGGCCGTGCTCTCGGAGGACGCCGCGGCGCGGCTGTCCACGCTGTCGGACTACACCGAGCTGGGATCGGGCTTCAAGATCGCCATGCGCGACCTGGAGATCCGCGGCGCGGGCAACCTGCTCGGCGACGACCAGTCCGGCCACGTGGCGGCGGTGGGCTTCGAGCTGTACGTGACGATGCTCGACGACGCGGTGGCCGCCCTTGCGGGCGACTCGGCCGACGAGGGGGCCGAGCCCGTGCGGGTGGACCTGCCGATCGACGCCTACGTGCCGGGCGATTACGTGCCCTACGAGGCGGCGAAGATCGAGGTGCACCGGCGAGTGGCGGGCGCCAAGGAGGTGGCCACCCTGATCATGCTCCGCGAGGAGCTGGAGGACCGCTTCGGCCCATCCCGGAGCAGCTGGACAACCTGATCCGGATCCAGGACGCGCGGATCAAGCTGGGTCGCGCCGGGGCGCGCAGCGTGGACTTCGCGGGCGGCCGGCTGGCCGTGGCGCCGATCGAGCTGGACTCGCGGCGGGTGAAGCTGCTGCGCGAGCGGCTGCCCGAAGCGGTGTACGAGTCGGGCCGCAGCACGGTGCGTGTGCGCGTGCCCGACGAGCCCGCCGCTCGCTTCCCCGCGGTCGTGGCCGCGGCCGAGGCCATCCTGGAGGCGGTCTCCGAACCTGCCGGCAGATAACGGGGGCGGGGGTAAAACGGACTCGCTACCATGCGGCGTCGCCGCGCCGGAGCCCGCGCCACAGCCCTCCGCGCGCGAAGCAGTTGCGAGGCGCGCACGCCACTCCCGACTACGGAACTTTTCTTTCAAATGACCTCACGCTTCACGCCCGTTCGCTCTCTCGCCACCGTCGCCCTCGCCGGGGCGTGCGCCGCCGCAGTCGCGGGCTGTGGGAACAGCCTGCCCGCCAGCGCCGTGGCCAAGGTGGGCGACTCCACCATCAGCAAGGAGGAGTTCGACCGGTGGCTGAAGAACGCCGCCGCAGGTCAGGCCCAGGGAGGCACGGCGTCGGTTCCCAAGCCTCCGGCTTACACCGAGTGCATCGCCGGCCTGAAGAAGCAGCCGCAGGCCCAGGGCGCGCCCAAGCAGTCCGACTCCCAGCTCAAGAGCCAGTGCAAGCAGCAGTACGAGAGCATGCGCGACGAGGTCATGCAGTTCCTGATCCAGGCCGAGTGGGTGCAGCAGGAGGCCGAGGAGCGCGGCGTGGAGGTGTCCGACGCGGAGGTGAAGAAGTCCTTCGAGGACCAGAAGAAGCAGGCCTTCCCCAAGCCCGCGGACTACGCCGAAGTTCCTGAAGGAGTCGGGCATGGGCGAGGAGGACATTCTCTTCCGCGTGAAGCTGGACCAGCTCCAGACCAAGCTGACCAAGAAGATCACCGAGGACAAGGTCAAGATCTCCGACGAGGACGTCTCGGCCTACTACGAGAAGAACAAGAAGCAGTTCGCCGTGCCCGAGACGCGCGACGTGAACCTCGTGCTCACCAAGGACAAGGCGAAGGCCGACGAGGCCAAGAGCCAGATCGAGGGCGGCGAGAAGTTCAGCGCCGTGGCCAAGAAGCTGTCGATCGACGAGGCCACCAAGTCGCAGGGCGGCAAGCTCACCGGCCTCACCAAGGGTCAGCAGGATCCCGGGCTGGAGAAGGCGCGCGTTCGGCGCCAAGCGCAACGAGCTGGCGGGCCCGGTCAAGACCCAGTTCGGCTACTACGTCTTCCAGGTCTCCAAGGTCACCGAGCCCTCGCAGCCGGAGCTCGACGAGGTCGAGGACCGCATCAAGCAGCAGCTTCGCTCGGAGAAGGAGCAGAAGGTGCTCAACGACTTCATCAAGGACTTCCGCGAGGAGTACAAGGACAAGACCGAGTGCGCGGACGACTTCCGGATCGCGGAGTGCAAGAACGCTCCGAAGAAGGCGAAGACCGAGCAGGCTCCCGCCACCGGCGGCGCTCCCGGCGGCGCCCCCGCCCCGCAGCAGGGTGCACCCCAGGGCGTGCCCGGCGCGCCGCAGGGCGGTGCCGCCCCGCAGCAGGCACCTCCGGGCGCGGCTCCGCAGGGCGGAGCCCCTCCGCAGCAGGTTCCCCAGCAGGCGCCCCAGAGCCCACCGCCCGCGAGCCCGTAGAGTCCTCGGCTTGTGGCCGAGGACTCCGCAGCCGCACTCGAGCGCCTGGACGAGATCACGCGGCGGCTGCGTCGCGAGTGCCCGTGGGACCGCGAGCAGGATGAGCGCTCGATCGTGCCCCACACGGTGGAGGAGGCCTACGAGCTGGCCGACGCCGCACACTCCGGCGACGACGCCAAGCTTCTCGACGAGCTCGGCGACGTGCTGTTCCAGGTGTACTTCCTCTCGCTGCTGATGGAGGAGCGCGGCGCCGGAAGCCTGGCCGAGGTGGCCGAGCGCTGCCGTCAGAAGCTGATCCGCCGCCACCCGCATGTGTTTGGTGACCGCGCGGCCGAGACTGCGGCGGATGTTGTGCGCAACTGGGGGCAGATCAAGCGCGACGACGAGCGCGGCGGCGAGATCTTCGGCGAGATCCCCGCCACGCTGCCCTCCACCCTCTACGCCAAGAAGGTCCTCAAGCGCGCGGAGGCGGCGGGCGAGCGGCCCCCCAGTGGCTCCCGGCGAGCACGGCGATCGCCTCCTGGAGGCCGTGCACGCGGCCGTGGAGGAGGGCGCGGACCCTGAGCTGGAGCTGAGGCGGGCGGCCGACCGCTTCCGCGAACAGGTAGAACGCCGGGACCGATGAGCGAGATCGAGCAGGTGCACGCGCGGCAGATCGTGGACAGCCGCGGCAATCCCACCGTGGAGGTGGAGGTGACCCTGCGCTCCGGCGCGAGCGGCAGAGCCGCCGTACCCTCCGGCGCCTCTACCGGGGAGTTCGAGGCCGTGGAGCTGCGCGACGGCGGCGAGAGGTGGGGCGGCAAGGGCGTGACCAAGGCCGTGGCAAACGTCAACGGCGAACTGGCCCACGCGGTCACCGGGCTCGACGCCGCCGACCAGGGCGGCCTGGACCGGGCGATGATCGATTTTGACGGCACCCCGAACAAGGGCCGCCTGGGCGCCAACGCGATCCTTGGCATCTCCCTGGCTGCCTCCAAGGCAGCCGCCGCCCACGCCGGCGTCCCGCTGTGGCGGCACCTGGGCGGCGACGACGCGCACGTGCTGCCGGTGCCGATGATGAACGTGCTCAACGGCGGCGCCCACGCCGACAACAGGGTCGACTTCCAGGAGTTCATGGTCGTACCGGTCGGCGCCTCGTCGTTCTCCGAGGCGCTCCGGCTCGGCGCCGAGGTGTTCCACGCGCTGAAGAAGACGCTGAAGGGCCGCGGCCTGGGCACGGCAGTGGGCGACGAGGGCGGCTTCGCGCCGGATCTGGAGTCCAACGAGGCGGCGCTGCAGGCCGTGATCGACGGAATCGAGGCAGCCGGCCACACGCCGGGCGAGAGCGTGGCCATCGCGCTGGACCCGGCCACAAGCGAGATCTACTCCGGCGGCGCCTACCACCTCGAGCACGAGGGGCGCGACCTCTCCCCGCAGGAGATGGCCGCCTACTGGCAGGACATGGCCGGCCGCTACCCGATCCTCTCGATCGAGGACGGCATGGATGAGGAGGACTGGGACGGCTGGAAGGCGCTCACCGAGTCGCTGGGGGAGCACGTGCAGCTGGTGGGGGACGACCTGTTCGTCACCAACACCGAGCGCCTGCGCAGGGGCATCGAGCTGGGGGTGGGCAACTCGATCCTCGTGAAGGTGAACCAGATCGGCACGCTCACCGAGACGCTGGCGGCGATCGCCATGGCCCGCGAGGCGGGCTACAGCGCGGTGATGTCCCACCGCTCGGGCGAGACCGAGGACACCACGATCGCCGATCTGGCGGTGGCCACCGGCTGCGGCCAGATCAAGACGGGCGCACCCTCGCGGTCGGACCGGGTGGCCAAGTACAACCAGCTGCTGCGCATCGAGGAGCAGCTGGGCGACCGGGCCTAATACCCCGGCCGCTCGGTCTTCCGAAGCTAGATTGGAAAGACCAACTACTCGTACGGTCATGACGACCGTCCGGTAGGCTCAGGGCCCATGTCCCCACGCACCTACGGCGAGGCATGCGGGATCCCGCGGGCGCTGGATCGCGTCGGGGAGCGGTGGGCGCTCATGATCGTCCGCGAGCTGCTGCTCGGCCCCAAGCGCTTCACGGACCTCCGCACGGGCCTGCCCGCCGTGAGCCCCGATGTGCTCGCCCAGCGCCTGCGCGAGCTCGACGAGTCGGGCGTCGTGCGCAAGCGCAAGCTTCCCCCGCCCGCGGCCTCACAGGTCTACGAGCTCACCGAGTGGGGATTCGAGCTCGAGCCGGTGGTGCTCGCACTCGGCCGCTGGGGCGCACGCGCTCCGAGCGCGCCGGAGGGCGCGGGGATGAGCTTCGACGCTCACATCACGTCGCTGATGACCCTGTTCGATCCCGAGCTTGCCGAGGGATTCGAGGCGAACCTCGAGCTGCGGCTCGACGAGCACGTCTTTTGCGCCCGGGTGGCCGACGGCCGGTTCGAGATCGTGCGCGGGGAGGCCGCCGCACCCGACGTGACGATCGAGACCGACCCGGGCACCCTGATCGCCCTGATCCACGGCCGCCGCGCATTCGACGACGCACTGAAAGCCGGAGAGGTCACGCTCTCCGGCGACCAGCATGCTGCCGAGCGGTTCATCGGGCTGTTCCCTCTGCCCGAGCCCGCAATGCCCGTGGCGTAGGAAGGAGGCCGCCGACCGGGCGCGAAGTCCCGGGCAAATGGCCGCCGCCACCCAACGCAGGCGCCGGGTTCGCTCCCGGCCCGGCCCCACCGTGCGCTGGGACCGCGTGGGCCGCATGGCCCTGCTCGGGACGCTCGGCGTGATCCTCCTGCTCTACATCTCACCCGCCAAGCACTGGATCGAGCAGTCGGGCACCGCGAGCGCGGAGAAGTCCGAGCTGCGCGCGCTCGAGACCGAGCACGAGCGCCTGGCACGTCGCGTGAAGGAGCTGCGCGATCCGCAGGCCGTTGAACGCGAGGCCAGGCGCCTCGGGATGGTGCGCCAGGGCGAGCGCGCCTACGTGATCGAGAACGCTCCGCGGTAACGCGCGCCGGCTCACGCTTCCGACCCTCGTTTGACCGGGCCCCGAACCGGGGATGAAGGAAGCGGGGCAGGGGTGAGCAGTTTGGGGAGACTCGCGATCACGACACTCGTGGCTGGGTTGGCGCTGGCGTTCGCGCCGGCGGGCGCGCACGCGTCCGTGACGCGCCGGCGCCGCCGAGGTGGACGCCAGCTGGCACGTGGGAGCGTCGGCCGGCCAGTACGCCAGCGACGGCACGTTCGTGTCCGACCACGGTGTGGACCCCAAAGCCATTCCTACCGGCGCGCCTCCTCCTACGGCCGCCAGTCGCAGCTGAAGGTGCGCGCGATCGTGGTGCAGGGCGAGGACGGCCGCATGGTGGCGGTGGTCAAGAACGACCTCTACCTGCCCCAGGACCTGCTGCACCGGCGCACGGCGCAGCTCCTCGAGGCGGGCGACTCCGGGATCACGCGCGAGACGCTCACGATGGCGGTCACGCACAACCACT
Organism: uncultured Thermoleophilaceae bacterium; assembly: GCA_963727395.1. Taxonomy (GTDB): domain Bacteria; phylum Actinomycetota; class Thermoleophilia; order Solirubrobacterales; family Thermoleophilaceae; genus JAAYBF01. The sequence goes on from CAVSGC010000016.1 coordinate 148,737, forward strand.
CCTCGCCCTACTACTCGTCGCCGTCGGCCGGCGTGTGGACGTTCCAGGACGTGTTCGACGTGCGCTTCTACGACTACTACGCGCGCAAGCAGGCCGAGGCGGTGGAGAAGGCCGCGGCGAGCATGGTGCCGGTGCGCGTGGGCGCATCGGTGAACCAGTTCGACAAGAGCCACCGCCACTCGTTCGGTCCCGCGACCGCCGACGACGGCACACCGGCCGGATACCCGCAGTCCGACACCGACCACGACATGGTCGTCGTGCGCTTCGACGACATCTCCGACCCGGCAACCCCAAGCCGCTGGCCAACCTCGTGAACTTCCCGCTGCACCCCGAGTTCCTGGACGGCAACGACCTCATCACCGCCGACTACCTCGGCGCCGCTCCAGCGCATGGCCGACCGCCAGACGAAGGCGCTCACCATCTTCACCCAGGGCAGCGTGGGCACGGCCGAGCCCGAGCGCTCCACCTACCACTCGATCCACGAGCGGCTGGAGTTCTCGCACAAGGAGTACGCCCAGGCCGAGTACGCCGCGCGGCTGATGGCGGACTCGATCGCGGACGCGTGGAGTGACGTCGGCCGCGGCGACGCCTCGCAGGTCCGGCGACCCCGACCGCTTCGTGCCCTTCGCCACCGACTTCCCCGTGGAGATGAAGGACAGGTGGTACCCGGGGCCGTTCTCGCACCCCTATCCGGGCGTGTCGAACTGCCGCACCGACCAGACGCTCGCGGGGGACCCCAACATCCCCGTGGTAGGCCTGCCCGACTGCGCCAGCCCGGGCGACAACCCCGTGTTCGACGGGCCCGACAACCCGCTCGGACCGGCCAACCCCGGCCTGAACACCGACGCCTTCCAGCGCATGGGCGTGCCCGTGCCCGAGAACTACTCCGCCCCCTCCTACGGGGCGCTGGAGGAGGACCTGAACATCCACCTCCAGGCGTTCCGGCTGGGGGAGATCCTGTTCACGGTGTGCTCCTGCGAGCAGTGGAAGGACCAGGGCACCAACATCAAGACGCGCACCGACAAGGTGGCCGGCAACCAGTACAACGGCTACGACTGGGATCGCCGACGGGCGCGGACGTCGAGCCGATCTCCCGGCCGACGGGTCGGAACGGATGCGCGCGCAGGTGAACAACCCGGCCAACGGCTGGAACGACCTGGAGAACGCGGCCACCGCGGAGTCCGAGCCCACCGATCCGGCCGAGATCAAGGGCAACTTCACCCACGACGACGACCAGCGCTCGGCGCAGCTGGGCTACAGGCTCACGGTGGCGATCGGGATGGCCAACGACTACAACGGCTACATCGCCAGCTATCGCGAGTACCAGCGCGGCGACCACTACCGCAAGGCGCTCACCGCCTGGGGCCCTCACTCGGCCGACTATCTGGCCACGCGCCTGGTGACCCTCGGGCGGCTGCTCAAGGACCCCGACCACGAGCTGCCCACCGACCAGCAGCAGGAGCAGGCGGAGCCGATCCAGGCGCGGATCCTGGCCGACAACGTGCACAACGACCTGCGCGCGGAGGCGTTCGGGAACGTGGGCGCCGGAGCGATCGCCGCCTACGAGGCCAAGCTGCCCGATGACGGCGGCGAGGCCCGCGCCGTGACCGAGCCCGAGGACCTCGAGCGCTTCGGCGCGGCGCTGTTCACCTTCAACGGCGGGTCGAACTTCACCGACAGCCCCGACGTGCGCGTGCAGCGCAGGGTGGCGGGCGCGTGGGAGGACTATGCCGATGGCTCGGGCGAGCTGCCGGTCACGCTGAAGTTCCCCCAGGGCACCGACGTCCCCGCACACGAGGAGGGCTCGTACGAGTGGGAGTGGACGGCGCACTTCGAGCCGTTCGTCGCGCGCTTCGATCTCGGCGACCGCCCGCGTGCCACGCCCCCGGGCCAGTACCGGTTCGTCGCCAGGGGCGAGCGGCGCGAGGATGGCGAGAAGGTGCCGTATGAGGTGGTGTCGCGCACCTTCGCCGTGCGGCCGTGGTCGGGCGTGACGGCCGAGGACCTGCGCGAGGAGGACGACGGTCGTGTGAGCCTGCGGGTGGGCCCCCGCACCTCCCTGCCGGTGACGGGCGGCGGAGCAGACATCACCGACGAGATCGGCCCGATCGACTACCCCGACTCCTACGAGTCCCCCGCACGCTTCATCGACGACACCCGCACCTTCTACCGCGACCCCGCTTCCCCTGACGACCCGGACCTGCTCGAGTGGTTCTGTTTTCACTGCTCCTGGCGTCCATGGGCGGATGAGGGCGATGCGGAGACCGTGAACCTGACCTTCGCCGGGCCGGCGGGCACCGAGACGATCCCGGCGCACCCCGAGGGCGACCGATGGGTGAGCGAGCGGGCTCTGGGCGACGGCGAGGCCGCGTACGTGGGCGCCGGCTGCGTGAAGGATCCGTTCGGGAACTTCAACGGTGATCCATCGGCGGTGGTGGGTGCCACCGGCGTCCAGGCATCGGCCACCTGCCCGACCGAGTCGCCGGGCGCCGATGACGGTGCTCCCGGCGGCGGCGACCCCGGGGGCGGCGATGGTTCCGGAGGCGGTGGCGGGGCCGGAGGCGGCTCGACCACAGGCACCGGGCGGGCCGGCGTCGAGCGCCTGCGCTGCCTGCCCCGGCGTCTGGGTGTGAGCCGCGGCCGCATCGGGCCGGCTCGCCTCGGCACGAGCCTGCGCGGCCTCGAGCGCAGGTACCGCGTGGCCCGCAGAGGCAGGGCCGTCACCCGGTTCTGCATCCGGGGAGGCGGTCGGTTCCTGGTGGGTGCCCGGCGAGGCCGGATCGACTTCGTGGCCTCCACCGCGCGCGGGCACCACACCCGCCAGACCGCCCCGGGCCGGCGGCTCGCCCCCGGGCGCCCGCGCGGCGCACGCCCTGTCCGACGGGGCATCCTCGTGGGCACGCTCCCCGGCAACGGTCGCGTGGTCTACGGCAGGCACAGGGGACGGACCGCCTTCGTGGCCGTGGTGCCGCGGCGGGCCGCGGTGCGGACGAACGCGCTGCATCGGCGCCTGCGAGCGGCCGGGCTCGTAGCGGGCCGCCCGTGATGGGCCTCCACCGCCGGACCCTCGCCCCGCTCCTCGCGCTCAGCGCGATCGCGTTCGCGCTGAGCACGCCGGCGCCCGGCGTGGCCGCCGAGTCACGCGCGCAGGACCGCACGCCGGCGAGGACGGTGCTCCTCACGAGGGACCAGGGCGCGCTGCTCAGCAGCGGGCGGCTGCGGCTGAGGGTGCGCTACGCGCGCGTGGGCCGGGTGCGGGTGTTCGCGCGCCTGGGGAGAGCGCCGGGCACGCGCCGCCCGGTGCCGCTGACTCGCGCGCGATCGCTCGCCTTCCGGCGTCCCGGGCGCAGGCGGTTGGGTCTGCGTCTCACCCGCGGCGGCCGTGCCGCCGTGCGCGACAACCTGCGCCACTGCCGCGCGCTGCGGGTCACCGTGGTCACGCGCTCCCGGCGCTACGCGGTGCGTTCGGGCGGCCGCACCTTCTCGCAGCGAAACCGCGCAACGGGCAAGCGCTTCCTGCGCAGGACCCGCATCCTTGCGCCGGGGTCGGGATGCCGCGATGGCGGGCCTGGTACCGGGGTCCCCGGCGGCAACCCACCGCGCGGCGGCGCCACGGGGGGCGGCCCGCCGGGCGGCGGCGGTCCCGGTCCGGGAGGCGGCGATCCCGGGGAGCCGCCGCTGCGGGCCGGCGCCGCGAGAAGCGACATCACCCCGCCGGTGGGTACGCCGATGTTCGCCTACACCGGCCGGTCCGCCGTGTTCAATCCGCTCAACGCGCCTCAGGTGATCGCCGATCCCGACGAGAACCTCTATGCCAAGACCTTCGTGCCCAGCGAAGGGATCCACGCGCGTGTGCAGTCACGCGCACTCGTGCTGGAACGCAACGGCGAGCGCCACGCGCTGGTTCAGGTGGATCTGGGCGGGATCCCCTACGACCTCGTTCAGGAAGTCCTCCAGCGGATCGAGGGCACCGGCGTTGCTCCACAGCGGCTGCTGATCTCCGCGACCCACACTCATTCCTCGACGGGCCCGATCTGGCCTCAGGCCGGCTACGGGGCGCTCGGAGGCGACATCTTCGACCCGCGCATCTTCGAGCTGACCGCGGAGGCGGTTGCCGAGAGCATTCGCGCCGCTGTGGGCGAGCTCCAGGCCGCCGAGATCGGGATCGGCACCGCGGAGCTTCGCGACGCATCGCGCAACCGCAACTTCGGGCCGTTTCAGCTCAACGAGGACGTCCCTGAGGACGAGGCCGCGGCGCGCGCCCAGTCGATCGATCCGCAGCTGACGGCGATCAGGGTCGACACGCCCGACGGCTCGCCGATCGCGCTCTGGTCGAACTTCGCCATCCACCAGACCTCCTTCGGCGGGGACAACCTGCTGTTCTCGGGCGACAACGCCTCAACGGCCGTCCGGGTTGCCGACGCCGCGATCGCAGACGGGTCGGGCGCCACCCCCGTGACCCTGTTCACCAACGCGGCCGAGGGCGACATCTCGCCCAACGGCGGGCCCGACAACCCGGATGGCGAGCCGCTGCAGTGGACACCCACCTCCGCGGCCGGGGCCAATCTTGCAGGCCGGCGCCTGGGCGAGGGGATCGTGAGGGCGTGGCGCGAGGCGGGCGATGAGATGCGCCCCGACCTGGCGCTCGCGGCACGACGAACGTTCGTGGCGATGGATGGGTCATCGCACGGGGGGGCACCTAAGGGGCCCGAGCCGGTCGGGCCCATCGCCGAGCTGGGGCAGGGTGGGATCGTGATGGACGACGGCACCTGCGGCCCCGACCGCCCGGGCCAGGGCCGCAAGGCCACGGCGCTGGGGGGCGCCGGCCTGGTGCCCCAGAGCGCTCCCGTGTCGCTGTGGCGGATCGGCGATCTCGGGATCGTCGGTTATCCCCTCGAGATGACCAAGCAGGCTGGCCAGCGGGTGGCCGACACAATCACGCAGGAGTCCGGCGGCGCGCTCTCGGACACGGTGATCGCAGGACTCAGCAACGGCTATCAGTCCTACACCGCCACGCCTGAGGAGTACGACGCCTGCCACTACGAGGGCAGCTTCACCCTCTTCGGGCGACAGCAGGGCCCGCGTTACCTGGACGCCACGCTTCCGTTGATGGGACCATTGCTCGGCGGCATGCCCGCCGACGAAGGCATCGAGCCGCCGCAGTCGGGAGCCGGCACGCCGGATTCGCCGTCGGTCCGGTCCACCCCCGACGCCGGTCAGGTGATCGCCGAGCCCGCCGAGACCGTGGCTCGGCACGGCCGTGTCACCTTCCGCTGGAAGGGTGGCGACCCGGCGGTTGACGCCCCGCGCGGCGCCACGTTCGTGGCGCTGCAGCACGAGGAGGCCCCGGGCGAGTTCCGCACGGTCGCCACCGAGGAGGGGGTGCTCGACACCACCGCGTTCGACGACTCCGACGACTCGTGGACCGAGACGTGGCAGTTCACGACCTGTGACCGCCTGGGCCGCTACCGCTTCGTGGTGACCGGCATGGCCAGTGGCTCGGAGGGCGCCGCGGCGGAGCCGTATGAGGTGGTGTCCCGCCCACTCACTCTGGAGGCGATCCCGAGCCTCGGGATCATCGACTCGAACGTGGCCGGCGACGGCACCGCGCGCGTGCGGGCGCGCTATCCGGATCCGGGCCCCGCGCTGCTGGCGCTGCCGAGGCGCGTGCGCGACGGCGTGGCCGAGCTCAGCGTCCGCGAACCGGATGGCGACGTCCGGGTCGTGGACGCCGCCCCGGACGAAGAGCGGCTGGGATTCGAAGCCCAAGTCGAGCCCGGCTCGACGATCGACACCGTGCGAGTCCGCGACGAATGCGGCAACGGCTGATGGCGGGGGAGGAGTACGGACAGCTGTCCCCGGTACCGTCGCGGCGTGGCCTACGAGCTGGAGAGCGCGCTGTACCAGTGGCAGGAGGGCGAACAACGCCTGCGCGAAGCGTCGCCGGTGGAACAGGCCGACCTCGAGCGTGCCGCCGCCGCGGTGAGAGAGGAGTTGCGCCGGAGGCTGGGCTCGGCCTTCACCGTGAACGAGCTGGCCACCCTCTACTCGCACGGGACCGAATGGGCGGAGTCGATCGCCGCCCGGCACCGGGCCGGCGGCGACACCACGATGGTGGTGGACGCAGCCTTCGGGCGCTACGCCGGTCAGGCCAGGGACTTCGCCGGCGGCCGCCGGCGCCGCTTCGAGAGCTGACCGCCCCCGCGGGGAGGGCACGCTTGCGGAGGCAGGCCTGAGATCGCCGGCTGCAGCGGGCCGGCGCGCCGTGGGGCGGCGCCGCCTGGCCGTGGGCGTGTGCGTGGCGCTCGCGGTGGTCGCCTGCGCCACCGCGCCGGCCAGCGCCGAGTTCCCCTATCCGACCGCACCCTCCAATCCCGGCGACCTCACGCAGTACCGGGTGGGCGATCAGATCCCGAACGACCTCGCCGGGAAGCTCGAGTGGATGTACGCGGCCACGCCGGACGACTCGCCCGACCCACTCGTCCAGGCCAACAACGCCAGCCCCTTCGAGCTCGGCGGGGTCCGCGGCGCGCACGTGGCCGACGCGGAGGACTCCGTGGACACCGCATGGGAGACCACCACCGGGCGGCCCGACGTGGCGATCTCCATCCTCGACTCGGGCATCAAGTGGGATGACCGCACGGCGATGGTGGACCTGCGCCGCAAGACGCGAATCGACCGGGGAGAGGCGCCGGTGCCCCAGAGCGACCGCGCCACGCCGCTGGAGGCGCTCCCGGGCACGCTCACGTGCGCCGGCATGGCGGCCCGCTACGACGCCAACCGCGACGGTGTCTTCAACGTGTCCGACTACGCGTGCGACTCGCGCGTGGAGATCGACCCGCAGGCTCGGGCGGACCGGGGGCAGCCGCGCGGCGTGGGGCCCGCGGACCTGCTCGACCCCCAGGACGTGCTGATCGCCTTCACCGACGGCGACGACGACGACGGCAACGGCTTCGAGGACGACATGGTGGGCTGGGACTTCCTCGACGACGACAACGACCCCTACGACGACGTTCAGTACGGCCACGGCACGGGCGAGGCGCGGGACTCGACCGCCGAGGCCAACAACCGCGTGGACGAGGACAACGCAACCGAGCTGGCCACGTGCCCCAACTGCATGTCCGTGCACATGCGGGTGGGGGACTCGTTCGTGGCCGACGTGAACCGCTTCGCGCAGGCGGTGGTCTACGCCGCGGACAACGACGTGCTGGTGGTCCAGTCCGCCCTGGGCACGCTGAACAACTCCAGTCTCGCCCGGGACGCCGTGAAGTACGCCTACGACCACGGGGTGACCACGGTGGTGTCGGCCGCCGACGAGGCGGCGCAGCACAACAATCAGCCCAGCCTGCCCCACACGATCCTCGTGAACTCGGTCACCCGCTACGACGCCGCGATCACCCCCAACTCGCGCTCCTACCTCCAGTTCAACGGCTGCACCAACTTCAACTCGAAGATCACCGTCGCGATCCCCAGCGTGAGCTGCTCCTCCGATGCCGTGGGCCGAGCGTCCGGCATGGCGGGATTGATCGTGAGCGCGGCGATGAACTCCGTGGCCCGCAGCGACCGCCAGGCCCACCCCACCTGCGAGCGCACCAACGGACAGCCCTGCGCCATCTCGCCCAACGAGGTGCGCCAGCTGATGGCCACCGGCACCAGGGACGGCGTGGAGCAGGCCGACGACGTGGACTTCTCGCGGGATCCAGAGACCGTCTGCCCACAGCCCAGCTGCACCGACCCGTACCTCGCACACCCCTCGCTGCAGCTGGTGGAGCCGCTGGGCCGGCCGATCTTCTCGCCGCTGGCCGAGTCCAAGAGCTACCCGGCGCGCGAGGGCCACGACCAGTTCTACGGCTACGGACGCGTGAACATGGTGAAGGCGATCACCGGCGCCGACTCGGGCGCACTGCCTCCCGAGGTCGAGCTGAGCTCACCCGAGTGGTACGAGCAGGTGGACCCCGGCCAGGAGAGGTTCGCGGTGCGGGGAGCCGTGTTCGCGCGCGGCGAGTCCTACACCTGCCGGGTCCTGGTGGCGCCGGGCGCCTACCCCAACGACGACGAGGCGCCGGCGGGGGACTTCCAGGCGGTGGCCGGCGGCCCCTGCGACGGGACCACCGCAAGGTCGGGGCCGCTCGAGGGCGTGCTGGGCAACGTGGACGTGGAAGCGCTGAAGGGTCGCTACCCGCCGGGCAGCACCGGGAATTTTGACGGCCCCGAGACCGGCGCGGCTCCCAACCGCCAGACCTCAAACGGCCGCCCCAACACCGCGCCCTACGGCTTCGTCGTGAAGGTACTGGCGACGTCCGTTCAGGGCGTGGAGCGCACCGGAGAGGACCGCCGCCAGGCGTTCCTGCACCGCGACGCCGACCTCCTGCCCGGGTTCCCGAAGGAGCTGCTCACCGACGGCGCGTCGTCCCCGCTGTTCGTGGACCTCGACGGCGACAACCGCAACGAGCTGGTGTTCGGCACCTCCGACGGCTTCGTTCACGCCCTCGAGCGCGACGGCTCCGATGTGCCCGGATGGCCCGTGCGAACCGACGCTCTCCCGCTGCACGACGGCGGCCGGGCCTTTGAGACCGGCGCCGTGAGCGAGAACTTCGGCGGGGCGGTGCTCGCGTCGCCCGCGGCGGGCGACCTCGACCGCGACGGCTCGCCCGAGGTCGTGGTGGCCGACCTCGAGGGCCACGTGGTGGCCTGGAACTCCGCTGGCGAGCGGGTGTTCGACGAGCAGTCGACCATCGACTTCTCGGGCAGGCCGCTCTCGCCCTTCGCGGACGTCCGCAAGGGCAAGCGCCACCGCACCCAGCACGGATTCGTGGGGTCACCCGTCCTGGGCGACCTCGACGGCGACGGCCGGCAGGAGATCCTGGCCGCCGGCATGGATCGCCACCTCTACGCCTGGGAGCCCGACGGCTCGATGGTGGACGGCTACCCGGTGCTGGTGGTGGACCCCTCCAAGGTCGACTCAATCGATCCCGACACGCACGCGGTCACCTTCAACTCCGACGCGGGCCCCGAGCTCAACCAGGGCGCGATCGTGAACACCCCGGCGATCGCCAACATCGCCGGGGCCGAGGACTCGCCGCCCGAGGTCGTGCTGGGCACCAACGAGGAGTACCGGGTGAACGCGGGCAATGAGGGCGAGTTCAACGCCAGTCCCGTGAACGCCGCCTCGATCAATGCGCTGCAGCAGGCGGGCCAGGCGGCCGACCTCGACCTGGCGGACGCGAACGGGCGTGTCTATGCGGTGCACGCCGACGGCAATGCCCACCCCGGCGGGCCGTTCGTGGACGGCTGGCCGGTGAAGCTCGGCTTGCTCATGTCGGAGCTGCTGCCTGTGGTGGGCGAGGGCGTGAACGGCTCGCCGGTGATAGCGCCGCTCACCTGCCCGCAGGGCGGCCAGGGCCGCAAGGTGGGCGTGATCCCCGCCGCGGGGCTGGGCTACGTGCTCAACGGCGACGGCACCTCGTGCATGGAGTCGCCCGACGACCGTGAGACCGCCCTGCAGTCGGACGTGCCGGGTGCGCAGGGGCTCGACGCCAACCGCTTCCCGGCAGTGGGAGTGCCCGCGTTCGGCACGATCGCGGGCCGCACCACGTTCCTGGCGCCGGTGGCCGGCCTGATCCGCGCGCTCGACCTGGCCGCGAACGAGTACCAGGGTGGGGTGGATGCGATCGCCGCCTGGAACCCCGAGTCCGGCCAGTACATGCCCGACTTCCCGGCCCAGGTGAACGACCTCTCCTTCCTTACGGGCCCGGCCGTGGCCGACGTGGGCGGGGCGCCGGGGGAGGAGATCCTGGCCGGCACCGCAAGCATGGACCTGCAGGCATTCAGCGCGGCCGGAGCGCCGGCGAGCAACCGATGGCCGCGCCTGCACGGCGACTGGATGGTGGCCACGCCGCTGGTGGGCTCCTTCGGGCAGAAGGAGACCGACGCCGACGCGACGCAGGTGGTGGTGGCGCTCACCCGCCGCGGCACGGTGTTCGCCTACGACACCCCGGCCCCCTCGTGCTCCGGCGCCTCCTCGCCGCGCTTTCATCACGACAACCACAACTCGGGCGACTTCGAGCGCGACGCCGTGGCCCCCGGCAAGCCCGAGGACCCGAGAGTCGAGGGGTCCGCATGAGCTTCACCGCGCCGGGCGACGACCTGCTCTGCGGCACCGCCGACCGCTACGAGCTGGTGCACTCAGATGCCCCTATCAACGGTGGGAACATCGCCTCGGCCGAGCAGCTGGCTGGCGCGCCCGAGCCCGATGAGGCGGGCGCCGAGCAGTCGGCGGACCTCCCGGCTGGGGTGAAGCGCTACGTGGGGCTGCGCGCGCTCGACGAGCAGGACAACCCCGGGCGCGCGGTGTCCGTGGACAGGGGCGCCCAGGGAGGCGGCGGCCCGGGTGCCGGACCCCAGTACGGCCTGCCGGGATCCGGGACGACCGGCTCAGGACGCCCGGGCTCGCGCCCGCGCTGCATTCCGCGCCGTGCGCGCGTGACCAGCTCGGGCATCGGCCCCGCCCGGCTTGGGAGCAGCTTTGGCGCGCTCGCCCGCCGGTACCGGGTGGCTCGCCGCGGCATGAGCGCCACACGCTTCTGCGTACGCGGGGGAGGCAGGTTCCTCGTGGCCTCACGCCGGGGCGACGTCGCGCTCGTGGCATCCACCGCGCGTGGGCACCGCACCCGCCGGGCGGCGCCGGCCGCCCGCAGGCGCCGTGGGCGCCCCGCGGGCGCAAGGCGCGTGAGGCGCGGGCTGCTGGTGGGCACCAGCGGCCGCGGACGGGTGATCTACGGCGTGCGGCGCGGGCGATTCCGCTTCCTGGCCGTGATTCCCCGCAGTGATGCCCGCCGCCCCGCAGTGCTGGCCCGCCGGCTGCGGGCGCTGGGGCTGCGGTAAGCCGCCGGTCGGCCTAGGAGTCGTCCCCGTCCTCGGGTCCGGCGTCCTCGCCGGTGCGGGTGATCACGATGCGGTCGGGCTCGATTGCGGCGGTCACCGGGCGATGGCCCGCCCAGTGCTCGGCGTAGACGCGGGTCGTCCTGGACGGCGGGGTCGAGCCAGAGGCCGTAGCCCTCCTCGCCATGGTCGAAGGTGCCGTCGAGCGGCTTGCGCGCACGGCCACGGCCACGGCCGCCACGCCGTCCGCGGCGGCGCCGGCGAGGCTTGTCGTCGTCGTCGGCGTCATCGCCGTCGGACTCGCTCGACTCGGCCGGGTCCTCGCTGCCCTCATCGTCGTCGGACCCGCCGCCGTTCGACTCCGCCTCCAGGGCAGCGGCCACGAGCGCCTCGTCCTCGGCGCGCAGATCGGGCTCGTCCTCATCGATGCGGGGTCCGAAGAGGTCGGTCTCGGCGCCCGTCTGCTCGGCCGGGGCGAGCTCGTGCTCGCGCTTGAAGGCGGAAATGTCCTTCACGGACACGTCGAGCTGGTGCGCGATCCACGCGTCGGTGCGGCCCTGCCGCACCCACGTGCGGATCTGGTTCAGCTGCGGTTTGAGCGAGCGGCGTGCCAAGAGCGGGGGAGACTACCAACGGATGTACGAGGGCAATCTGCCCGCATCCGCCGCGACGTGCGCAATACTCGGTCCAACTGCAGGCCAGGCCGAGGGAAGGAGGCGCCCGGTGCTCGTGCTCACGCGTAAGGAGAATCAGAGCATCATGATCGGCGACGGGATCGAGGTCTCGGTCCTGGCGGTCATGGGCGAGAAGGTGCGTATAGGCATCGAGGCCCCGCGCGCCGTGCCCGTCTTCCGCAAGGAGGTCTGGATCGACATCCAGCGCGACCAGGCCTGAGGGAACGAGCGCGAGGCGGTCGACGAGGCGCTGGAGCAGCTCAAGGGCACGACCGAGTAGATCTCGCGGGCGGGTTCAGCCGGCGAGCATCGCCAGCGCCTGGAACATCACAAGCGTGACCACCACGGTGGTCGCCAGGATCACCAGGCACAGGCCCACGAAGCGCATCGTGCCGGCCTTCTCGACCCGTTCAAACCGCCGTGCGCGGCTACGGTCGACGGCCTGGCGGCGCAGCCGCTCGCGGCGATGCACGGATTCGGCGGCCTCCTCGCGGAAGGCAGCCTCGAACTGCGCGAGGGACTGGCGCATCTTCATGGTGCAAAAACCCTACCAAGGGCTATAACAGCGGGAGACTGAAAGCCGCCAGGGGTCAGGCGGTGGCGCCCGCCTTCTCGGCCTCGTCGTAGACCTTCACGAAGCGCAGGTAGTTGTCGGCGATCTGCTCGGCGGCGGCGTCGCGCTCCAGCGATCCGTCGAGGAAGGCCTTCAGCGGGTCCCACCAGATCGAGCGCCCGATCGCGAAGCCCACGAAGCCGTCCACGCCCGCGGCCTGGCGCAGCCAGTGGTCGACCTTCTCGTCGTTGGCGCCGCGTCCGAGCAGCACGCAGACCACGCCGTCGCGGCCGCCGGAGCGGCACTGCGACACCAGCATCTCGCAGTCCTCGCGCGTGTCGACGCCTTCGATCTTCCAGACGTCGGCCTCGATGCCCGCGTCCTGGCATCTCCTCGATCGTGCGCCGCATCAGCTCGGGCCGCAGCTCCGCGTCGTAGCGGTCGGTGTCGCCGCCCACCGGACTCCAGCTGCTCGTCCTCGGCCGGCACCAGCAGCTCGAACAGGAACTTGCGGTCGTTCTCGTGAAGCCAGTCGGAGAGCCGCTTCAGGCGCTTCGGCCTGGCGCGCGTTCATCTCGGCGTCGCCGTCCGGGTTGTAGCGCACGAGGACCTTCGAGAAGTCCGGGTCGAAGCGCTCGATGTGGTCGCCGAACTCGTCGCCGTACTGGAAGTCGAACTCGTTCTGGCCGCTCTTCTCGACGGGCATCGCCAGCTTGAGGCCCGTGCGCCTTGGCCTCCGAGGGGATGTCGCCGCCGAACTGCTCGTCCACCAGCGTGCCGGTGGCTCGGCGCGTCCACGCCGCGCTCCGCGGCCTTCTCCATGCCCTCGAAGATCAGGTGCTTGGCGTCGGCGATCGTGTCGGTCTGCTCGGGGGTCGGATCGCCCTCGATGCCGAACATCTTCTTCTGGAATGACCCGCGGTGGTCGAACGCGAGGATGTACAGCTTGCCGTCGTAGCCAAGGCTCATTGGGTGGTGCTTCCTCCTGGTTTCGGGACCCGGCCAGCTTAGTGTCCATGGGGGAGCCGGTTTGGCACGCCGGGCTCGTGGTTACGATGCCCCCGTGGAGCACCGGTTCACGGGGCCCTCCTACACCCTCGGGATCGAGGAGGAGCTCATGATCGTCGACGCGGAGACGCTCGAGCTCACGAACTCGATCGAGGGCCTGCTGGCCGATTACGCGGCGAGCGGGTCCGACGACCGAGGGCGAGGTCAAGCCCGAGCTGATGGAGTCGGTGTGCGAGATCGCCACCACTCCGTGCGACGGGCATGGACGAGGCCGGCCGCCAGCTGCGACGCCCTGCGCCGCGAGGTGGCAGCGGTCGCCGCCCAGCGCGGCCTGACGATCGGCGGCCGCGGGCACCCATCCGTTCGCGATGTGGGAGGACCAGCGGATCGTGTCGCGGCCGCGCTACCGCGACCTGATCTCGGGCCTCCAGTTCGTGGCCCGCCAGGAGCTGATCTTCGGCATCCACGTGCACGTGGGCGTGGACGACCCGGACAAGGCGATCCACGTGGCCAACGGCATGCGCGTGCACCTGCCGCTGCTGCTGGCGCTGTCGGCCAACTCGCCCTTCTGGCGCGCCCAGCGGACCGGGCTGCTCTCCGCGCGCACCCCGATCTTCCGCGCCTTCCCGCGCGTGGGGATCCCGCCGCGCTACGACGGACTGGGAGGACTGGGCACGGCGAATCGACTTCATGCAGCAGAGCAAGACGATCACCGACTACACCTACCTCTGGTACGACGTGCGGCCGCACCCCAAGTTCGGGACGGTGGAGGTGCGGGTGATGGACTCCCAGACCCGCGCTGGAGCACACGCTGGGGCTGGCGGCCATGGTGCAGGCGATGGTCAAGGAGCTGGCCGAGCACTTCGAGAGCGGCGAGGAGCTCTCGCGCTACCCGTACGAGATGCTCGACGAGAACAAGTTGCTGGCCGCGCGCCACGGCCTGGAGGGCGAGCTGGTGGACCTGCCGAGCCGGGACCGCGTGCGCACCAAGGACCTCGCCCGCCGCCTGATGGACCGCCTGCGCGGGCCACGCCGAGGACCTCGGCTCGGCGGGCGCGCTCGATGCGATGGAGGACCTGCTCGATCACGGCAACGGCGGCGCGCGCCAGATCGTGGTGTTCGAGGCCAACCACGACCTCCGCGAGGTGGTGGGCGAGATCGTCGACAAGACGGTGCCCGGCGCGTCCGGCGCCGAGGACTGACCGCCGCCCGGAGGCGGATACTCGGCGGCAGTCGCGGGTACCCTGGTTGGGGTGAGCCAGCCGGACCTCTTCGTCGTGTGCAAGAACTGCGGGTCGGAGGTCAGCCCGTACGTGACCGAGTGCCCCTACTGCGGCCAGCGGGTGCGCAAGCGGGCGCCCAAGCTGGAGCGCGGGGCGCGACGGAAGACCAGCCCAAGCAGCGCCGCCGGCGCGCCTGACGCCGCGCCTGCGCGCCGACGAGATCGAGGGCATCGCTCCCGACACGCGGCCCACGGCCACGCTCGCGCTGATCGCGGTCTCGCTGCTGGTCACGCTGGTGCTCGCCACGCGACGAGCTGGGGCTCGACGACGTCGGCGGCGTGTCGTGCGGGCTGCCGACGAGCCGTGGCGCTACTTCACGGCGCCGTTCGTGCACGGCAACGCTCGGCTACGCGTTCGTCACGCTGGTGGCGGTCGGCGTCTTCGGCTCCATGATCGAGCGGCGCTTCGGCTGGTTCGCGGTGCTGGTGATCGTGTTCCTGCTCGTCCGGGGCCGCCGGTGCCGCGGCCGCGGTGGCCGCCGAGCCTGGCCCGCTGTTCGAGACGCCCGTCTACGCCGTGTTCGGCGCCAACGGCGCCGCGCTGGGCCTGCTGCGCCGCCTGGCTGCGTGGACGACCGCCGCGCAGCGCGGCGCCGGCGAGCGACCGAGGCCGACATGATCGGCGTCTACGTGTTCGCCGCCGTGCTCGCTCTGCTGCCGCTCGCGGTGGAGGAGGCCGACATGGCGCGGCCGTCGGCCGGCGCCGCCGCGGGCGCCCTGACTGGGGCTGGTGCTGCCGGTCTTCACCCGCCGCTGAGGCGCCGATGCAGCTCCGAGCACCGCGTTCACCGACGAGCAGGTGGACCGCGCCGTCGAGGCGCTGTCGGACCCCGAGCGCTTCCGCGAGGCCGAGGCACGCGTGGCGCGCGGATGGCCCCGCAGCTGCAGCGGATCCTCGGGCAGGCGCTGCAGCGAGGGCGGCTGGTTCGGCGAGGCGCACGAGTCGCAGGTCCGCGCAGCGCGGCCGCGGACGCCGAGGAGCGGGAGCGCGCTGACCGCCATCCGGACGCTGCTCGCCGAGGAGACGCGCATGGGCATGCTGGTGGGCGTCGCGGTCGGCTGGGAGCTTGCGCGGGAACTAGAATCCAACCCGATCGAAACCGAGAAGGAGACTGAGCATGCCCGACGTCGAGTTCCAGGCCAACGGGGGCACCGCCCCCGGATACCTGGCCGTCCCCGAGTCCGGCAGCGGCCCGGGGATCGTCGTGCTGCAGGAGTGGTGGGGCCTCGAGGACCACATCAAGGACGTCTGTCGACCGCTTCGCCGCGGAGGGCTTCTTCGCGCTGGCCCCCGACCTCTACCGCGGCGAGACCACCGAGCAGCCCGACGAGGCAGAGCAGAAGATGATGGCCATGTCCATGGACCAGGCCGAGAAGGACATGCGCGGCGCCGTGGACTACCTGGCCGCGCAGGACGGCCTACGAGGGCGAGCGGCGTCGGCTCGGTCGGCTTCTGCCTCGGCGGCGGCCTGGCGGTCTGGGCGGCAACCGTCAACCCCAAGGTCGACGCCGTGGTCACCTACTACTACGTGATGCCGCACGGCAAGCCCGACTTCTCGAAGGTCGACGCGCCCGGTGCTCGGGCATTTCGGCACGGCCGACGACTTCGTCCCCGTGGACGACGCCAAGGCGCTCGAGAAGGAGATCGCCGAGGCCTCGGGCCAGCCGGCGAAGTTCGAGTTCTACGAGGGCGCGGGCCACGCGTTCTTCAACGACACGGACCGGCTGGGCACCTACGACAAGGACGCCGCCGAGAAGCCTGGCAGGCGCACCGTCGAGTTCCTGCAGCTCCAACTCTCGAGCTGACGCCACGACGCAGTCTGCCCGCGCCGCGCTGCGGCGCTCGCTGTGCGTCGCCGCGCTTCGCGCGCGCGGGCTGCGGCGGGTGACGACGAGGAAGGCGCGAGTACACCGGCGGCGCGACTCCGGCGACCGACACCGCCGAGGAGACGGAGCGACGCCGACCGGCCCGAGACGAAGATCGAGGCGCGACGGCCAGCACCGGCGCCGAAGGCCGACCCGCGGACGGCGAGCGGGCGACAGCCGCCGGCGGCCGGCGCCCGAGGACCAGCCGGGCGGCGCGGGCGACGAGATGTCCGCGCGCTCCGCAGGCGATGTTCACCGGCCGCGGCGGGCGTATACGCCGCGGCTGGTGCGGGTGCCGCCGTTCATCGCGGTGCGGGTGCGAGCTGCGCTCGGCCGACGGGCCGACGTACGCCTGCGCGGCGGCGGCAAGACGGCTGCGCGCCGGCGGCGCGCTGGCGTCGGCGATCGGCCGAGCTCGACGGGCTGCGCCCCGGCAACGCGCACTGGGCCTGAGCGGCGCCGGGGCGACGGTGCGTCGTGGAGGCGTCGGCCGAGCCGGGCCCCTAGGCTGGCCGGCCAGCCAGGCTGGGGTAGCGCTGCCGAGCCCCGACGGAGAGTGACCGAGCCGACCGATGGACCGCACCGAGCGCGCCGACTTCCAGGCCACCAGCGACCCGGCGCTGCATGGAGTCGGCCGACCGCGGCGAGGTCGAGCTCCTCAGCTACGGGAGCTCTACAAGCTCTGGGAGCGCCAGCAGTGGAGCGTGCAGGACCTCGACTTCACCCAGGACCGCATCGACTGGCACGAGCGCATCCCCGCCGAGGAGCGCTTCCAGCGGATGTACGGCCTGTCGCTCGTTCTTCATCGGCGAGCAGCGGGTGGCCGAGGAGCTCGGGCCGATGATGCGCGCGGCGCCCGACGGAGGACATGCGCATCTTCCTCTGCACCCAGATCGCCGACGAGGCGCGCCACGTGCAGTTCTTCAACCGCTTCTACGAGGAGGTCGGGGTGCTCGAGGCCGACAACCTCCAGGACCGCCTCGAGGAGACCAGCGCACACCTCAACGAGAACTTCGCCGTGCTCTTCGACGAGATGCTCGAAGAGCCGGGTGGACCGCCTGGCCGCCGAGCCCGAGGACCTCGAGACCCTCGTGGAGGCGGTCACGCTCTACCACATGGTCATCGAGGGGATGCTGGCCCTCACGGGGCAGCACTTCATCATC
Organism: uncultured Thermoleophilaceae bacterium; assembly: GCA_963727395.1. Classification (GTDB taxonomy): domain Bacteria; phylum Actinomycetota; class Thermoleophilia; order Solirubrobacterales; family Thermoleophilaceae; genus JAAYBF01. The sequence continues at coordinate 166,164 of CAVSGC010000016.1, forward strand.
GAGTACAACGAGTCGAGCGGAACGCTGCCGGCGTTCGTGGAGGGCTTCGGCAACGTGGCGCGCGACGAGCACCGCCACGTGGCGTTCGGCGCCCGCTTCCTGCGCGACATGGCCGAGCGCGACGACCGTTACCGCGAGGCCATCCAGCGCACGCTCGTGGAGTGCGGCCCCGCGGCCGACGGCGTGCTCAGGCCGCCGTGGATGGAGGACGCCGGAGACGACGTGAAGGTCTTCGGCTACTCGATCAACGAGACGCGGGCGTTCGCGATGAAGGCGCTGGATCGGCGGCTCAAGGTCATCGGGCTCACGCCGGTCGCCTAGTACACGCGGCCGCCGACGGGCACGTCCGCGCTGGGCGCCAGCAGCGTCACGCGGCCCTCGTCGTCGGGCACTCCCAGCACCAGCACCTCCGACAGCACCGGGCCGATCTGGCGCGGGGGGAAGTTCACCACTGCGAGCACCAGGCGGCCCTCGAGCTCTTCACGCGGGTAGTGGGCGATCTGGGCAGAGGAGCGCTTGCGGCCGATCTCGGGGCCGAAGTCCAGCTCGAGCTTCCAGGCGGGCTTGCGCGCCTCGGGGAAGTCCTCGACCGACACGATGCAGCCCACCCGCATGTCGAGCTTGTCGAAGTCGTCGATCGTGGCCATCGCGCCGCAATCTAGCGGCGCGCAGCTCAGGAGCCGGGCGGCGGAGGTGGAGGAGGCGGCGCCTGGTCCGGGGCCGGCTTGGGCTCGCCCGCGGGCGGAGCGGGGGGCTGTCCCTCCACGCGCCTCCTCGCCGGGAGCCACGACCGATGGCTGGTCGGTGCCCTCGTCGGGCACGGGATCTGCCCGCGGCGGAAGCTTGGCGGTGGAGTGCTCCTCCTGGATTGGCGCCGGCTGGGGCGCCGGGGCGGGCTCTGCGGGAGCCGGCGCGGGTGGCGGGGGCGGAGGCGCGGCGAGCGGCACCGGCAGCGGGCTCAGGCTTGGGCCTGGCGGGCGCCGGCTGGGGCCTGGCGGCGGGCTGGGCCACCGGCGGCGAGGGCGCGGGAATCTGGACCGGCTCGGACCGGGTGCTCACGACGGGCGTGGGCGAGGAGTCGCGCTTGGCCACGTTCTTGACCTCCACCGCTCCGGCGGTGACGATCGCCGCGGCGGCCATGCCGGCGGCGGCCTTGGAGGCCAGTGCGCTTGCGCCGGCGGAGATCGCGCCGCCCGCGGCGGCGGTGCCCGCCGCTCCGGTGGCGAGACCGGCGCCACCGGCGAGCCCGCCGGCGCCGGAGCCGCCGGCGCCCGAAGCGGCGCCCGTGCCGAAGCCGAGCTTGGCGATGCCGAGCTTCTTGAGGATCACGACCAGGCCAACGGGGTACACCGCCGCGAGCGCCTTGCTGGTGTTGCGCAACTCTGAGCGGAAGGTGCGGCAGCGCTCGCAGGACTTCAGGTGGCGGCGAACGGGCGCCGTCGTGCGGGTGAGCCCCTCGGCCACCTGGCCCAGCTCCATCCGCACCTCCTCGCAGGTGAGAAGCCGCGCCTCGGCCGCCTCGGCCAGCCCCACCCGCGCGCGTACGAGGAGAGACTTCACGCTGGGCACCGTGGTGTCCATCGCCTCGGCGATCTGGTCGTAGGAGAGGGCGTCGATCTCGCGGAGCAGGAGGGCGGTGCGCTGCGTCTCGGGCAGGTCCTGCACGTCGGCCACGATCTGGCGGAACTCCTCGCGCCGGTGCACGGTCTCGGCCGTGGTCACGCCGTTGTCCTGCTCGAACACGTCCATCGAGTCCTGGCCGGCGGCGCGCGGCTTGCGCAGGTGGTTCAGCGATCGGTTGCGCGCGATGCGGTAGAGCCAGGGGCGGGCGTTGATGGGGCGGTCGTCGCCCAGCAGCGCGTTGTACGCGGCGGCGAAGACCTCCTGGAGCACGTCCTCGGCGTCCTCCTGGGAGGCCAGCATGTGGCGGCAGAAGGCCAGCAGGCGAGGCTGGTAGCGCTGCACGAGCGCCTCGAAGGCACCGTTGTGGCCACTGCGCGTGAGCGCCACGAGCTTTTCATCGCTCTGCAGGCGCAGCAGCGGCGAGCGCCCGCCGAGTGGCAGCGCGGCCTGATGTCGTAGTGCGGAAGCTTCCACGAGTGATCCTGGGAATACCGTCCCCGGACTCCTGGACACGCTAGCAATGGCGAAGTTGCGCTCTGGGAGGCGAGAACGCCCAGTCCTACTGCGCCACGACAATCAACGCGGGGGGTCTGGGGGCGTGACCCCCCAGCCCTACACTCGCGTTGCCCGGGTGCCGGAACGGTAGACGGAGGGGTCTTAAAAGCCCTTGCCCTCGAGGCGTGTGGGTTCGAGTCCCACCCCGGGCACTGTGTCTGGGCCGTGAGGACGATGACGACGACTGGGTGGGCGAGCCTCCGGAGGGCAGGTACACCCGCGATCGCGCCGAGCCCGAGTTCTGGGCGGACCAGCGACCCGTGAGCTCGTGGCCGGCGGCATCGCGCTGGTGTTGCTGGTGCGTGCTGCTCGGTGGCGCTCCTGAGCTCAGTCGGCGCCTTAACACCTGCTCAACAGAACCCTGCCCGTTTCGCCACAAGAACTGCCACCGCGGCAGCGGGACTGCGCTAGGTTCATGCCGCTGCGCCGAGCGCGGGCGTCGCATGACGCGGGCTCTTTGGAGCACGAGGGAGGGAGATCTCGGGAGAGATGCGATCGTGAGCGGAATCGGACGCGTGGCCGCGATCGGCGCGGTGATTGCTGCCGTCGTGCTCGTGCGCATCGTGCTTTTCGGCGGCGGCGGCGGCGGCTACACCGTCACCGCCAAGTTCATCAACGCGGGCCAGCTCGTGAAGGGCAACCCGGTGCAGATCGGCGGCACCCCATCGGCACCGTGACGGACATCAAGATCACGGCCGACGGCCAGGCGGCGATCACGCTCAAGATCAAGGACGACTACGCGCCCCTGCGCGAGGGCACGCGGGCGGCGATCCGCCAGTTCTCCCTGTCGGGCATCGCCAACCGCTACGTCGACCTCCACTGCCGCCCAACGGCGCCGCCGAGATCGCCGACGGCGGCCGGATCGGCATCGACCGCACCCGCACGGCGGTCGACCTCGACCAGCTCTTCAACACGCTCGACCCCGCCGACCCGCAAGGGCCTGCAGGGCTTCTTCAAGGGCCAGGCGCGCCAGTTCGCCGACGGGGCAGGACGCCAACGAGCGCCTTCCAGTACCTGAACCCGGCGCTCTCCACATCGAGCCGGCTGTTCAACGAGCTGAGCAAGGACACAGCCCACGCTCGAGCGTTTCCTCGTCGACAGCTCGCAGCTGGTCACCGCCCTGGCCGAGCGCCGCGACGACCTCGCCGGGCTGGTCGGCAACCTCAACGACACCACGCGCGCCCTGGGCGACCAGAAGCTCGCGCTGGCCGAGTCGATCGAGCGGCTGCCGCCGTTCATGCGCCGGGCCAACACCACGTTCGTGAACCTGCGCGCGGCGCTCGACGACGTCGACCCGCTGGTGGACGCGTCCGAAGCCGGTGGCGGAGCAGCTCGGCGCCGTTCCTCGACGAGGCGCGCGGCTTCGCAGCCGACGCCGAGCCCACCGTTCGCGACCTGCGCCTCATCGTCGGCGCGCCGGGCGCCGACAACGACCTGATCGAGCTGCCTCGCACTCCGTTCCGCCGCTGGCGGACATCGCGGTCGAGACCAAGCGCCGCACGATCGCGCCCGGCAGCCGCACGTGAGCGTCGGCGAGCCAGGGCGCGTTCCCCGAGACGGTCGAGGCGCTCGAAAGGACGCGCGCCGATGATCGCGCTTCGCGCGCCCCTACACCACCGACTTCTTCGGCTGGTTCGACGACTTCTCCACCACGGGCGGCGGCTTCGACGCCCATCGGCGCCATCGGCCGCGGCCAGTTCAACTTCGCGGAGAACATCCCGTCCGCAGGCTGCCCCGCTCGAAGACAAGCCAGTTCAAGCGCTGCCCGGGCGCCGCCGAGGAGCCGGCCCCGGACGGGTCGAACGTGCTCAGCCGGCCGAGCAGGAGGCGCTCGACTGCCCGAGTCCGACCGCGCGACGGGGGACGTGCGATGAGGCGGCTGCTCTCGACCGCTTCCTCGTCGCCGTGCTGCGTGGGCGCGGCCGCGTGCTCGCCGGCGCCAAGGACGAGGGGCCCAAGGGCAAGACCGTGAAGATCGTCTTCGACAACGCGTTCGGGCTCACCGAGGGCGGCGACTTCCGCGTCGGCGGCGTCAAGGCCGGGCAAGACCACGAAGCTTCGGGGCCACCGAAGGACAAGCCGCCCAAGGCCGAGGTCACGGCCGAGATCACCGAGCCCGGCTTCGGCGACTTCCGCGAGGACGCCACCTGCACGATCAAGCCGCAGTCGCTGATCGGCGAGTACTACGTGGACTGCCAGCCCGGCAAGTCGCAGCAAGAAGCTCGAGGACGAAGGACGATCCCGGTCGAGCAGACCACGTCCACGATCCCCACCGACCTCGTCAACAACGTCTTGCGCCGCCCCTACCGCGAGCGCTTGCGGCTGATCCTCGCCGAGCTGGGCACCGGCCTGGCGGGCCGCCCCGACGACCTGCAGGAGGTCCTCAAGCGCGCCCACCCCGGCCTGCGCGAGACCAGCAAGACGCTGCGCATCCTCGGCAACCAGAACCGGGTGATCAAGAACTTCATCAACGACTCCGACACGGTGGTCGGCGCAGCTCGAGAACCGCAAGCGCGAGGTGACCCGCTGGATCGAGGAGGCGGGCGAAGACCGCCGAGATCACGCGCCTCCCGCCGCGACGAGCTGCGCGAGACTTCAAGCAAGCTCCCCGGCTTCCTCGACGAGCTGCGAGCCGACGATGGCGTCGCCTCGGCGGGCTGGCCGACGAGCAGATACCCGCTGCTGGCCGACGCCCAGGCGGCCGCGCCCGACCTGAACGCTTCCTCACCCGCCTCGGGCCGTTCTCCGAGGCCTCCCGGCCTGCGATCCGCTCGCTGGGCAAGTCGTCGGAGGTGGGCAGGCGCGCGTTCGAGCGCGGCACCAACGAGGTGGCCGAACTGCGCCGGCTGGCGGCCGACGCCCCGGGCACGGCCAGGCCGCTGCGCCAGTTCTTCGAGTCCCTCGACGACCGCCGCCGGGCGGTCGACGAGAGCGACCCGCGCGCCAAGGACTCGGAGCAAGGTCGCGGGCCCGCCCGCATCCGACCCGAGCCAGAACAACGGCGGCCGCGGCGGCTTCACGGGGTTCGAGTCGCTCTGGAACTACTTCTTCTGGCAGACCCTGAGCATCAACGGCTACGACGACCTGGGCCACGTGCTGCGCCTCGGCCTGACCGTGACCGAGTGCTCCGAGTACAACAACAAGTCGCCCATGCGGCTCAGCGGCGCCGAAAAGGCGGCCGCCGAGGAGATGCTCTCGAAGTGCAACCAGTGGCTCGGTCCGCACCAGCCCGGCATCAACGCGCCGGACCCCAGCGCCGGCGGCGCCGGCGCCAGCCTGGCCCGTGAGGCCGGACAGCCGGCGCGCAAGGTGGGCGAGCGCCGCGGCGCCGGCCAGCCTGAGGCCGGCGCGGTGCCCGGCCAGCGCGACATCTCCAAGCCGCAGGTGACGCTGCCCCCGGCCTCACCGACCTCCTCAACCGGGTGCCGAGGATCCCCGCGCGCATCAAGGAGCAAGACCCGCGACCTCTCCCGACGCGGTCCCGGTGCAGCCCAACGCCCAGCCCGACGCCGACCAGCTCCTCGACTACCTCCTCGCGCCATGAGCCGCGGCAACTCGACGACCTCCCTTGTGGCCAGCCCCGTGCTGGTGGGCGCGGTCACGGTGCTGGTGACGATCATCGCCGTCTTCATCGCCTACAACGCGAACGCGGGCCTGCCGTTCGTGCCCACCTACGACCTCAACGCCGAGCTGCCCACCGGCAACAAGCTGGTCAAGGGCAACGAGGTGCGCGTGGGCGGATTCCGCGTGGGCGTGGTCGAGGACGTGAAGCCCGCGCGGATCGACGGCCGCGCGGCGGCGGTGATCTCGATGAAGCTCGACAAGACGGTGGAGCCGCTGGCGAAGGACACCACGATCGCCGTGCGCCCGCGCTCCGCGCTGGGTCTGAAGTACGTGGAGATCACGCCGGGCAAGTCCAAGCAGACGTTCAAGACGGGGGACCGCATGCGCATCGCGCAGGCCAGCGAGGGCCTGGAACTGGAGGACGTGTTCGACACCTTCCAGCCCGAGACGCGGCGCGACTCCCAGGCCGCGCTAGAGGGCTTCGGCGATGCCTTCGCCGCGCGCGGCAACTCGATCAACACGGCGATCCAGGCGCTGAACCCGCTGTTCACCCACCTCACGCCGGTGATGAGCACGCTCAACGATCCCGACACCGAGCTGGACCAGTTCTTCCTTCAGATCGGCCGCGCGTCCGCCCAGGTGGCACCGGTGGCCAGGGTCCAGGCGGAGCTGTTCGCCAACATGGCCACCACCTTCGAGGCCATGAGCCGCGACCCGCGGGCACTCCAGGCCACGATCGAGAAGTCGCCCTCCACGATGGACGTGGCGGTGCGGTCCTTCCGCGTTCAGCGACCCTTCTACGTGGACTTCGCCGACCTGTCGCGACGGCTGCGCCCGGCCGTGAACGAGCTGCCGCGCTCGCTGCCCGCGATCAACCGGGCCCTGGATGAAGGCACGCCCGTCCTCCCGCGCACGGTGGGCCTGAACGAGGACCTCAGCGGCGCCTTCGAGGAGCTCGACGACCTGTTCGCCAACCCCAACACGCTGATGGCGATCCGCGACCTGCGAACCACCCTCGCGGTCACGCGGCCCGCGCTGGAGTTCATCGCGCCCTACCAGACGGTTTGCAGCTACTGGAACTACTTCGGCCACGCGCTCGGCGAGCACCAGTCCCAGGCAGGGCCGGGCGGCACGATTCAGAACCAGGGCGTCAAGACGGTGAACAACGAGCAGCCGAACACGATCGGCGCCACCACGAACTCCCGCAACTGGGACGTGCCGGCCGACGGCCAGCCGGATCCGCCCGGCTGGAGCACCGCCGACGGGCCCTACGGCGCCACCTACCTCGGCGAGCCCGCGGGCCGCGCGTTCGTGACGCCGTTCCAGCCGGCGATCGACGCGCAGGGCAACGCCGACTGCCAGAACGGCCAGGTCGGGATGCCGCGCCGGCTGACCGATTCCTACGTGCGCGACTTCGGACGCCGCAACCTGCCTGACGGCACGCCCCCCGGCAGCGCCATGCCGGTCGCGATCAACAACTACCCGGGTCTGTCGGGCGGCACCTACGTGTCGCGTGCGCTGGGCATCTCGAACCTCAAGGACGTCGACAAGTTGAGGGTCCCATGAGGCGCAGGCGACGCAACCCCCGCGACCGCGGCATGTCGCGCCTCACGGCGGGCCTGATCGCCGTCGGGCTGATAGCGGTCGCCACGTTCTTCGCGTTCACCAAGAACAACCCGTTCTCTGCCCCGTACAAGCTCACGGCGGTCTTCGAGACCTCCAACAACCTCAAGCCCAATTCCCCCGTGCGCATCGCCGGCGTGGAGGTGGGCAAGGTGAAGAAGGTCCAGGCGCTCACCGGCCGCGACAACGGGGCGGCGCGTGTGGAGATGGAGATCCTCGAGAAGGGCCTGCCGATCCACGAGGACGCCGAGCTGAAGATCCGCCCGCGGGTGTTCCTCGAGGGCAACTTCTTCGTGGACATCCAGCCGGGGTCGCCCTCGGCACCGACGGTCCCGGACGGCGGCCGGCCGATTCCGATCACGCAGACCTCTGCGCCGGTCCAGCTGGGAGACATCCTCTCCGCGCTGCAGTCCGACACCCGCTCCGATCTCCAGGTGTTCCTCAAGGAGTACTCCAAGGGGCTCTCCGGCAAGGGCGCACGCGGGTTCAACGAGTCGCTGCGCTACGGCGAGCCGGCGTTCCGCAACCTGGCGCTGGCCAACGACGCCACGCTGGGCCAGGAGCCCACGCGGGACCTGCAGCGGCTGATGAAGGGCCAGGCCAAGACGTTTGCGGCGCTGGTGCGCGACGAGGACGCGCTCAAGGGCCTGGTCACAAACTTCAACACCTTCGCCGGCTCCCTGGCGCGCGAGGACGTCGCCCTCGAGGCCTCCGTCCCTGCGCTGCGCGACACCCTGCGCGTGGGCTCGCCGGCGCTGGAGTCCCTCAACTCGGCGCTGCCCGACCTGCGCCGGTTCGCCATCGACGCACTGCCCGGCGTGCGCTCGAGCGGCCCCACGCTGGCGGCCTCGCTGCCCTTCATCCGCCAGGCACGGGCGCTGATGGGCCCGGACGAGCTGCAGGGGGCCGCGCGCCAACTGCGGCTGCAGATCCCGCGCCTGGCCACGTTCAACCGCCGCTCGGTGGGCCTGTTCAGGCAGGGTCGTGCGCTGTCGGCTTGCACCAATGACGTGCTCGTGCCGTACTCGAACCTGCCCTTCAACGACCCGGACTACGAGGACAACACCGGCACCGTTATCCAGAAGCTGCAGCGCGGCCTGGTCGGGCTCTCCGGCGAGAGCCGCCAGTCCGACGCCAACCAGAGCTACTTCCACACCTCCGCCGCGCCGCTGGCTCCCCAGGTGCGCCCCGCGCCGCCCAGCACGTATGGCGAGCGGCTGCCGGACCGGCGCCCGGATGTCCCGTGTGAGACGCAGGAGCTGCCCAACCTGCAGGCCCCGGCTGCCAACGTGGCGCCCAACGGCACGCTCACGCCGCGGGCCGACGGCCAGAAGCCGGTGAGCGCCAAGCCCGGCGCGGCCAGGGCGATGCGGGCGTTCACCAAGGCCCGCGGGGCGCTCGAGAGGTACTACGAAGGCATCGAGCGGCGCCAGGCGCGGCTGCTGAAGGGGCAGCGATGAAGAAGGCCCTCAGCGAGCACATCGGCGACTTCGTGGCGATCCTCGCTCTCGTCCTGCTGGCAGGGGGGATCGGCGCGTTCATCCTCTCCAATCAGCGCCTGCGTTTCCCGCTGGTGCAGGACAAGCCGGTGCAGGTGAAGCTGGAGCTGCCCGACGCCCAGGCCGTGCAGCCCGGGCAGGGCCAGACCGTTCGCACCGCCGGCGTCGAGATCGGCCAGATCGGCAAGGTGGAGCTCGAGGACGGCAAGGCCGTGGTCACGATGGAGCTCGAGCGGAAGTACAAGGGCTACATCAAGGAGAACGCCACCGCTCTGCTGCGCACCAAGACCGGGCTGAAGGACATGTTCATCGAGATCGACCCCGGGACGGGCGAGCCGCTGCCCTCCGGCGGGCGCATCAGCTCCGCCAACACCGCGCCCGACATCGACCCCGACGAGGTGCTCTCCGCGCTGGACAGCGACACGCGCGACTATCTCAAGCTGCTCATCTCGGGCGCCGGGAAGGGCCTGAAGGGCCGCGGCAACGACCTCCAGGAGACCTTCGCCCGCCTGGGCCCTCTCAACCGCGACACCGCGCGCATCACCTCGGCGATCGCCCGCCGCCGCACGAACCTGAAGAACCTGATCAACAAGTACGGCCTGCTGACCAAGGAGGTGTCCACCAAGGACCGCGAGATCGTGCGGCTGGTGCGCTCCTCCAACGAGGTGTTCGACGCGCTCGCCGGAGCTGACGTGGAGATCTCCGACGCGGTGCGCCAGCTGCCGGCGTCGCTGCGCCAGACGGAGGCCACCCTGAGCAAGGTCGACACCCTCGGCGGCCGCCTGGGCCCCGCGCTGCAGGCCCTGCGCCCGCCCTTCCGCCAGCTGGACGAGACCAACGCCGCCGTGCTGCCGTTCGTGCGCGAGGCCACGCCCCAGCTGCGCGACCAGATCCGCCCGTTCGCCCGCGTGGCCGGCCCCTTCACGCGCGACCTCGGCCTGGCATCGCGCGGCCTCAACAAGGCGGCGCCCGACCTCACCCAGTCGTTCGAGAAGCTCAACCGCTTCTTCAACATCGGTGCGTTCAACCCCGGCGGCACAGAGGGCCTCACCGGCGACCTGACCCGCGACCGCGACCGTGAGGAGGGCTACCTGTACTGGCTCGCCTGGGCCGCCCAGAACACCACCGGCCTGTTCGCCACCGCCGACGGCCAGGGCGTGTTCCGCCGCGTGACGCTCGGCTCGGTGAACTGCTCCACCCTCACCGCCGCGGAAGGCGGCTTCGCTCCGGTGGCCGACGCTCTCGGCGACCTCGGAGTGTGCTCGCCCAGCGGCGGCTCACTCACCGGCGCGCTGCCCTCGCTGCCGTCGCTTCCCTCGCTCCCGATCCCCGCCAACAACCGCTAGCCATGGTCAAAGAGACACCAAGCCTCGGCCGGATCCTCGGGATGGTGGTGTTCACGATGTCGTGCGTGGGCATCCTGATGTTCCTGTGGCTTGCGTTCGGCGGATCGATTCCGCTGCGGCCCGAGGCCTACCGCATGAAGGTGTCCTTCCCCGAGGCCGCCACGCTGGCTCCGGAGGCCGACGTCCGGCTGGCCGGCGTGAACGTGGGCAAGGTGAAGACCAAGGAGCTCGAGAAAGCCGGCGCCCGCACGCTCGTGGAGCTCGAGCTGAAGGAACAGTACGCCCCAGTGCCCGCGGACACGCGGGCGATCCTGCGCCAGAAGACGCTGCTCGGCGAGACCTACGTGGAGCTCTCCACGGGCAAGGCCGACGGCCCGCCGCTCCCCGACGGCGACCGGTTGGCGAACGCCAACGTGGAGCCCACGGTGGAGCTCGACGAGATCTTCAACGCGTTCGACAGGCCCACCCGAACCGCGTTCCAGCAGTGGGTGCGCGAGCTCTCGAAGGCGATCGACAAGGGCCGTGGCCAGGACCTCAACGACGCGTTCGGCAACATCGAGAGCTTCGCCGTGGACGGCGCGAGGCTGCTCGAGGAGCTGGACACCCAGGAGACAGCCGTCAGGCGCCTGGTGAAGAACACCGGGAGGGTGTTCGGCGCGATCAACGAGCGCGAGGGGGCGCTGGGCCAGCTGATCGTGAACGCAAACAACACCTTCGAGGCCACGGCATCGCGCGACGATGCGCTGGCGGACACCTTCCAGGTGTTCCCCACATTCCTGGACGAGTCGAAGGCCACGCTGGCCAGGCTGCAGACCTTCTCGGCCGACACCCGGCCGCTCGTGAACGCGCTCAAGCCCTCGGCCGACAACCTCGGCCCGACGGTGCGCGACCTGGGCGACCTCGCCCCCGACCTCGAGGGCCTGTTCCGTGACCTGGACCCGCTGATCAAGGCCGGCGACCGCAGTCTTCCCGAGCTGGAGCGGGTGCTGCGGGGAGCCGAGCCGGTCTTCGTGGGCCTGAACACCTGGCTCGACGAGCTCAACCCGATCCTGAGCTACGCCAACTTCCATCAAGCCAGGATCGCCGGGTTCATCACCAATGCGGCGTCGGACATCTCCGGCGACAACGGCGGCCAGCGCTACCAGACCAACACGGGCCTGATCGAGTCGCGCTCCTTCCAGCGCTACGAGACCCGCCCGGACTTCGACCGCGGCAACGCCTACCTCCAACCCAACGCTCTCAACCGCACCCTCGCCCTCGGCGGCTACGAGAGCATCGACTGCGCGCCGGCGGGTGGGGAACAGCCCAACCCCGACGACGCCCTCGGCGAAAGCCCTCTGACGAAGAACGCAGCCAAGCGGCCGATCTGCTTCGTCGCGCCTAAGTCTCTCTACGACGGCACGGTGATCCAGCGGCTGCGCCGCGGCCGGGCGCCCAACAAGCCGGCACCGCAGGACGTCGAGAGCACCCGCGACGCAGATCCCAACGACTAGCCCTCCCGCCGCCCGGCCAGGGCTTCCGCCTGGTTTGGCACATGGGCTGATGCAGCGGACGCTGCGATGGCTCTACCGGAAGCTGGCGGCGCGCTACTTCCCGCTGTTCCTTGCGTTCGAATGGGGCTCCGCGGCGATCATCACCCTTGCCACGGTGGGCCTGCTCGCGCTGTACGAGGACATGTCCACGGCCACGTTCCTGCGCCTGACCGCGGTGGCGCAGGCGTGTGTGGGGGTGGCGCTCGTGTACACGACGCTGCGCACCCGCGGAATCGCCCTGCCGCTGATCGAGTGGGTGCGCCGCGGGCGGGACCCCGAGGGCGCACCCGACGCCTGGCGCCGGGCCGTCGCCTCCCGCGCCAGATGGTGGTGCGCAACGGGCTCCTGCCGTTCGTGCTCGTTTCGGCGCCCTCGGCGGTGTACTTCACCTGGAAGCTCGACCTGCCGTTCTACAGCGCGGCGATCGTCTTTGGCGCCGCGCTTGTGGCGGTGGCCTACGCAGCCGTCCTGCACTTCTTCGTGTCGAGCTGTTCCTGCGGCCGGTGGTGGCGGACATCAGCGAGCGGCTCCCCCGGACTTCGCGGGCAGTCCCGTGGGCGTGCCCCTGCGCTGGAAGCTCCTCGGCGCCCTACCCCTGATCAACGTGATCACCGGCGTGGTGGTGAGCGGGCTGTCCACCGGCACCGGCTCGTCGCTGAACGACCTCGGGCTGGACGTGATCGTGGCGGTGGCGGTGGCCTTCACCATCTCGCTCGAGCTCACCGTGCTGGTGACCAAGTCAACGCTTGGGCCGGTGATGATCTCCTGGAGGCCACCACCAGGGTGAAGGAGGGCGACCTCGACGTGCGCGTGCCGGTGCCTCGGGTGACGAGCTGGGCACCCTGGCCGGCAGCTTCAACGAGATGCTCGACGGCCTCGCCGAGCGCGAGCGCCTGCGCAGGGCCTTGGCAGCTACGTGACCCCGACGTGGCCGAGCGGTGCTGGCGGGGCGAGGCGCTCGAGGGAGTGGAGGTGGAGGCCACGCTGCTGGGGATCGCGATACGCGCTTTGCCGACGGGGCCAGCGCACGCGAGACGGCGGACTTCCTCAACGAGTTCTTCGACGCGAACAAGTTCGTGGGGAATGGCCTGCTGGGTGCGTTCGGGGTGCCGGAACGCGGCCGACGCGCGTGGGGGCGGCCCGCGCATCGCCGCGCGTGGAGCGGCGGTTCGGGGATGAGGTGAGATCGGCGTGGGCGTGAACTCCGGGCCCGTGCCGTGGGCTCGGTGGGTGGCGGCGGGCGGCTGGAGTTCGCCGTCATCGGCGACGGTGAATGTGGCCGCCCGCGTGGAGGGCGTCACGCGCGAACCGGCGACACGTCTGATCACAGAGGCACGATGTGTGGAGCGGAGAGTGTGTGTCGCGCGGCGCCATGCCCCTGAAGGGAATGCGGGATCCGGTGCCGATCTACGCCGTGCCGTACTGGACGAACGTCCTACCCCAACCAGCACGAGCCTCATAGCCGAGGCCTGACTTCCCGACGGGGAGAGGGTGCCCCGTTCACGCTCGTTTTCCCCAGCACGCCTGCGGCTGCGAAATCTTCGCGGCATAGCTGCCGTACTGGTGCTGGTGGCGCTGTTTGCGCTCTCCGCCGGCGATCGGATCACCGGCGAGGCGAGTGCGCGCAAGCCCGACAGGGCGCTCAGGCATGTCAAGCAGCAGAAGGCCCCCAAGCCCGATCCCGTAGCGGTCCCGGTGGCGGCGCCCCCAACAGCGCCGGCAAAGGCGCCGGCCCAGCGCGGGGGAGGCAAGGAGCACGGCAACGGCAACGGCAACAGTCATGGGCACGGTGCCAACGACGATGACGATGACGATGGCCGGGATGGCCGCGATGACGATGACGAGGACGAGGGCAAGGACAAGGGTGGAGCCAGCACGCCCAAACGCATCCAGCCGGCCACGACCCCGGCGCCCGCCCCGAGCACTCCCGCGCCGACTCAGGCCCCGGTTGCCGCCTCGCCCACCCCCGTCCGGCTCACCGGCGATCGCCCCGCCGCCAACCGCAAGCGCACGCGCACCATCAGGATGGGCAGGGGCGGTGGGGAGCCTCCGCGGTCGCGCCCAGTGTCTCGCCGCGACAGCAACTCGGTGCTCGGCGAGCGCGCGAGCCAGGGCACGGGCGGCCCTCGCGCCACGGCCTCCAGCCTTCTCTCCAGCGATGGGCCGGCGAACAAGGACGCCGCCGGCCGAAACCCCTCGGGTGACGGCGCCGACAAGACCGAGAAGGACTCGCCGGTCTCGCCGGTCGTTCAGACCGTCCAGGACATCGTCGAGGTGGTGCCCCAGCCGGTCAAGATCCTGCTCGGGGTGCTCGCCGGCATCTCGGCTCTGCTGGGTGGCGGGTATCTGTTCGTGGCGGGCCGCGCCAGGCGGCTGGATCGCCAGCGCGCCGACCTGCTGCAGGAAGTGGGATTGCTGCAGACCGCTCTGCTGCCGCCGGTGCCCGGCACAGTGGGAGCCGTGCGCACGTCGGTGGCCTACCGCCCCTCGGACGGCCCCGGGGCGGGGGGCGACTTCTACGACGCCCTCACCCTTCCCGGGGGCAAGGCCGCCTTCATTCTTGGTGACGTGTCAGGCCACGGGCGGCAGGCCCTGGCCCGCACCGCCTTCGCGCGCTTCACCTTGCGCGCCTACCTCGAGGCCGGCCTGGAGCCGCGCACCGCGCTGCAGGTGGCGGGTCGCGTAATCGACCAGCATCTCGACGGCCACTTCGCCACGGTGGTGATCGCGGTACACGATCCCTCCGATGGGTCGCTCACCTACGCGTGCGCCGGCCACCCGGCGCCGATCGTGGTGGGACCCACCCGGCCGGAGCCGATCCTGGCGGGGTCGGCGCCGCCGATCGGGCTGGAGCTGCGCACAGGCGTGCGCCAGACCACGCTGCCGCTGCCGCCCGGCTCGGTGGTCTGCCTCTACACCGATGGCCTGGCCGAGTCGCGCACCGAGGACGGCATCCTCGGCCGTCCGCGGCTGGCCGACATCGTGGCCGAGCTGGGACGCGGTGCCACCGCCACCGGGCTGCTGAAGGCCGTGGCCAAGGAGGCCCGCCTGGTCACCGACGACATGGCCACGGTGCTCATCAGCCCCACCGCAGGCGTCACCTCGGGCAGCTTCCGCTCCGAGCAGCTGGAGGTGGACGCGGAGGAGGCCGAAAGTGGCCTTTCCGAGCGGTTCCTCGAGGCCTGCGAGGTGCGCACTCCCCGCGTGCGCGAGGCCGGGTTGGAAGCCCGCTCGCTGGCCGCCACCCACGGCGGCGCGGTGCTGCACGTTCGCTTCGGCCCGCGCGGCGCGCAGGTCGAGGTGCTGCCGCGCAACGTGGAGTCGCTCGAGGCGGCATCCCAGCGCGCGGCCGCCAGCGCGATCGGCTGAGCCGCCGTAGAACCTCAGCCGGGGTCAGGGCCCACGCGCACGAGCATCTTGCCCGTGTTGTCTCCCCGCAGCAGGCCGATGAACGCCTCGGGCATCCGCTCGATCCCGTCCATCACGGTCTCGCGGTAGCGCAGCTCCCCGCTGCTCACGTAGGGCCCCACCTCCTCGAGGAACTCCGGGATCCGGTCGAAGTGGTCCGCGATGATGAAGCCGGTGATCGACAGGCGCCTGACCAGCAGCGCGCCGAAGTTGCGCGGCCCGGGCGGCAGCTGCTCGGAGTTGTAGGCCGACACCGCGCCGCACAGGGGTATGCGGCCGTGGGTGTTCATCCGGTCCAGCGCGGCCTCCAGGTGAGCGCCGCCCACATTGTCGAAGTACACGTCGATCCCGTCGGGGCAGTGCTCGCGCAGCGCCTCGCGGAGATCTTCCGACTTGTAGTCGAACGCCGCGTCGAAGCCCAGCTCACCGGTGAGGAAGGACACCTTCTCGGGCGATCCGGCGCTCCCCACCACGCGGGCGCCGTGCAGCCGCGCCAGCTGGCCCACGATGCTTCCGACGGCCCCGGCCGCCGCGGACACGAACACGGTCTCGCCCTCCTTGGGCCGGCCGATCTGCGTCAGGCCATACCAGGCGGTGAGGCCCGGCATGCCGAGCACGCCGAGGGCCGTTGACACCGGGGCCGCCTCCGGGTCCACCGGCAGCAGTCCCGTGCCATCGGACGTGTAGTGCTCACGCCAGCCGTTCATCGACTGCACCCACGCGCCCTCGGGCAGGTCGGCGCCGTTCGACGCCACGACCTGTCCCACGGCCCCGCCCTGCATCACCTTCCCAACCTTGAAGGGGGGCACGTAGGACTTCGTGTCGCGCATGCGCCCGCGCATGTACGGGTCCACCGACAGGTAGCTGTTTCGCACCAGCACCTCGCCCGCGCCCGGCTCGGGCAGCGCGGTCTCGGCCAGCTCGAAGTTATCCGGCACCGGCTCGCCCTCGGGGCGCGAGGCAAGCCTGATCTCCCTCGTGGTCTCGGTCATGGGACGGACGTTAAAGGGATCGTGCGCAGCCGGCCGAGCCGGCTGCTTCGCAGGAGGGGATCGTGCGCAGCCGGCCGAGCCGGCTGCTTCGCAGTAGGGATCGTGCGCAGCCGGCCGATTCGCAGAAGGGATAGGCTCGCCGCCTCCATGGCCACGCAGGAGGAGACGCAGGGAGAGACCCAGCAGGCCAGCGCCCCGCACGGCGGGCGCCTCGTGGCCAAGCGCCTGAAGGCCCACGGGGTGACCAAGCTGTTCACGCTCTCCGGCGGCCATCTGTTCTCGATCTTCGACGGCTGCCGCGAGGAGGGCATCGACATCGTGGACGTGCGCCACGAGCAGACTGCTGCCTTCGCCGCCGAGGGCTGGGCGAAGGCCACGCGTGAGGTGGGCGTGTGCGCGGTGACCGCCGGCCCCGGCGTGACCAACGCCATGAGCGCGCTGGGATCCGCGCTGCAGAACGGCTCGCCGATGGTGGCCCTCGGCGGCCGTGCTCCCGCCATGCGCTGGGGCCAGGGCTCGCTGCAGGAGATGGACCACGTGCCGTTCGTGAAGCCGCTCACGCGCTCGGCGGTCACCGCCGGCGCCACCGCCGACATCCCCGGTCTGGTGGATGCCGCCATGGCGGCCGCCGCCGGCCCGCCGTCGGGACCTGCGTTCGTGGACTTCCCGCTGGACGTGGTCTTCCAGGAGGCCGACGTGGACGCGGATGCCCCCGCGCGGGTGACCGATCCCCTCGCGCTCCCCGCCGCCGAGGGCACGGAGCGCGCCATCGAACTGCTGCGCGGCGCAGAGCGCCCGGTGATCATGGCCGGCACCGGCCTCTACTGGGCCCATGGCGAGCACGCGCTGCGGGCGCTGGCTCAGGAGCTGTCGGTGCCCGTGTTCGTGAACGGCCTGGGGCGCGGCTGCATGCCCGCCGACCACGACCTCTACTTCTCCCGCGCACGCGGGCAGGGCCTCAAGGAGGCCGACGTGGCGCTGGTGGTGGGCGTTCCCATGGACTTCCGCCTGGGCTTTGGCGCTTCGTTCGGCGACGACACCAAGATCGTGGTGCTGGACTCCGCGCGGACCGACCGCCGGCCGCCGCGCAAGCCGGACGTGGAGCTCTACGGTGGCATCCCCGCCACGCTGGACGCGCTGCGCGAGGGCGCCTCCGGGGGCCCCGACCGCTCGGCGTGGGTGGGTGCGCTGCGCGAGACCGAGACCGAGAAGCGCGCCGGCGAGCGCGAGGATCTCACCGACGACCGCGCGCCGCTTCACCCGTTGCGGCTGTACTCCGAGCTGCAGCAGGTGCTCGACCGCGACGCGGTGGTGATCGGCGACGGCGGCGACTTCGTGTCCTTCGCGGGACGCGTGATCGAGACGTATGAGGCGGGCTGCTGGATGGACCCCGGCCCGTTCGGCTGCCTGGGCGCGGGCCCCGGCTACGCGCTGGCCGCCAAGCTCGCCAATCCCGACAGGCAGGTGTGCCTGCTGCTGGGCGACGGCGCGTTCGGCTTCGCCGGCATGGAGTTCGACACGCTCGTGCGCCACGGCGTGCCGGTGGTGGCGGTGATGGGCAACAACGGCATCTGGGCCCTGGAGAAGCACCCGATGGAGTTCCTCTACGGCTACTCGGTTGCTGCGGAGCTTCAGCCCGAATGCCGCTACGACCAGGTGGTGGAGGCGCTGGGCGGCCACGGCGAGCTGGTGGAGAAGCCGGCCGACCTGCGGCCCGCGCTGCAGCGCGCGTTCGAGTCCGGCAAGCCCGCGCTGGTGAACGTGCTCACCGATCCGGACGTCGTGTACCCGCGCAAGTCCAACCTCGCCTAGCGGGCACGCCCCCTCGAACAGAAAACCGCCCGAACCGAAGTCCGGGCGGTTTCCTTAACGGCCCCATCAGGACGGGCAGGGGTACGTGCCTTGAAGGGGCCTTGCGGTCCGGACGGCGGGAGGCGCCGATACGATGCGGCTACGTCCGAACCTATGTACCGAGTCCGGACGAACACCACCGCGGATCGCTCCGCGCAGCCTTCCCCAAGACCCGGTATTAGCCACTATAACCCAAGGCCGGTGGGCTGGTTGTCGAATTCGGGCCGGCGCTCTTGTACGAAAAGGAGTTAAGAGCGAACCATTGCGTCGATGGCCGCTCCATGCAGGATGTCCGCCTCGCTGACCTCCACGTAATCGAGCCCGAACAGGCGCATCGATTCCACCAGGATCACCGCCCCGGCCACGATCGTGGGGGCGCGGTCGGGATCCAGGCCCGGCACCTCCCGGCGCTCGGACAGCGGGGAGGGCGGCAAGCCGCGCAAGAATCCGCTCGCACTCGCCCGCCAGAAGCCGATAGCCGTGCACCCTGCTGCTGTCATAGGGCTCGAGCTGCTGGTCCACCGCGGCGAGTTGGGTGGCGGTGCCCGCCACCGCGATGCCGGCGTCCGTGCCGCCGCGCACGCGCGGCGGCACGCCGGCTTCGATGATCTCGCGCGCGGCCGTGGCCATGGCCTCCAGCTCGGCGTGCGCCGGGGGATCGCTCTTGAGGTGGCGCTCGGTCTGACGCACCGATCCCAGGCGCGTGGACACGTGAAAGCTGGGCGCGGAGGCCGGCTCTCCCGCCACGTACTCCGTGCTGCCGCCGCCGATGTCCACCACGAGCGTCGGGGCGCCGGGGTCGCGGCCCGCCGTGGCGCCGAGGAACGTGAGCCGGGCCTCCTCGTCGCCGGAGATCGTGCGGATGTCAAAGCCCAGCTCTGAGCGCACGCGCTCCTGAAGCTCGTCGCCGTTCGCGGAGTCGCGCACGGCGCTGGTGGCCACTGCGATCCTGCGCTGGGCGCCCAGATCGCCGGCCACCTCGCGGTAGCGCGCCAGGCACGCCAGCACCCGGTCGACCGCCTCCCCGGACAGGCGGCCGGTGGCGTCCACGCCGTCTCCCAGCCGCGTGACCTCGCTGCGGCGCTCCAGCTCGGTGAGCGCGCCGCGGGCGGTCACGTCGGCCACCAGCAGGCGGGTGGAGTTGGTTCCGAGGTCGGCCACGGCGATGCGGCTCTCGGGCGGCATCGGCGGAAAGCTACCGTGGAGGGGTGAGCCCCACCGCGCGCGCCACGTCGTGAGCCCCGTCCGCCCGCTCGTGAAGGTGGTGGGCCATCGGCTCGACGCCGACCACCATCGCCTGCGCGACTTCCTCACCCGCGCCGCCCAGCCGCACGAGTTCCTCGAGCACGGCTCGCAGGAGGCCGCGGCCCTGCTCAGCGACCACGGGGCATCGGAGGCCGACCTGCCGCTGATGGTCGACAGCGGGGAGGTGCGGCGGCGCGTGACGGTCGAGGATCTGGTGGAGGCGTGGCGCCTGGCCGACGGCCCGGCCCGGTCGCACTACGACCTCGTGATCGTGGGGGCGGGACCGGCCGGCCTGGCGGCCGCCGTGTACGCGGCGTCCGACGGGCTGTCGGTGCTCGTGGTCGAGCGCGACCTGCCGGGCGGCCAGGCCTCGCACACCTCGTCGATCGAGAACTTCTTCGGCTTTCCGGATGGGATCGGCGGCGCGGAGCTGGCGCGGCTCGCGGGGCGCCAGGCGGAGGGCTTCGGCGCTGAGCTGCAGCTGATGCGCGGCGTCGTGGGCCACGCGTTCGATTCCGAGGGCCGGCTCACCTTCCAGCTGGAGGGCGGTGACGAGGCCGGCGCCGACGTCGCGCTGCTGGCGGCGGGGATGGAGTGGCGGCGGCTCGAGGTGCCAGGCGTGGAGGAGCTGCTGGGCATGGGTGTGTACTACGGCGCCGGGCGCAGCGAGGCCGCCCGCTGCGGCGGCGACGACGTGCTGGTGGTGGGCGCCGGCAACTCCGCCGGGCAGGCGGTGATGAACCTCGCGGCGGCTGGCGCGCGCGTGAAGCTGATCGTGCGCGGCGATGGGATCGCCAGGTCGATGTCCGCCTACCTCGTGGACCGCATCGAGCGCAATCCGCAGATCGAGGTGAGCACCCGCACGCGGGTCACGGGCGTCCACGAGGAGGGTGGGCGCCTCGCCGCGGTCGCGGTCGAGGACGCCGGCGGAGCTCGCGAGCGCCTCGCCGCGCAGGCCCTGTTCCTGTGCATCGGCGGCACGCCGCGCACCCGCTGGGCCCGGGAGGACGGTCCCGCTCTGGACTCGAAGGGCTTCGTGTACACAGGCCCCGATCTGCTCACCGACGGCCGCCCCCCGGACGAGTGGCCCCTGAAGCGCCAGCCACTGCCGCTGGAGACCAACATCCCGGGCCTCTTCGCCGCCGGCGACATCCGCCACGGCTCGATCAAGCGCGTGGCGGGAGCCGTGGGGGACGGCGCGATGGCGGTGGCGCTCGCACACACGCGGCTGGAGGAGATCGCGACGGGCTCGGCCCCGGCCGGTCGCTGACGAGTTGACGAAAGGCGCCGGCGCGCTAACCTTGTTCGTTCGCCGCGGGGTGGAGCAGTCAGGTAGCTCGTCGGGCTCATAACCCGAAGGTCGCGGGTTCGAATCCCGCCCCCGCTATACGGAGAAGCCCCGCTCAGGCGGGGTTTCTGCGTTTCGAAGGGACGGCAGGAGGACGATTGTGGGGGCCCAATCGAGGCCCAAATCCTTCTGCCAACCAGTTCTCCAGACGGAACCCGACACTTCCAGCCTGGCTTGGTGCGCGACAGGCTCCCGTACGGCTCTTATCTCGATTCGAGGTCGGGCTACGGAACCGAAGGAGGACGTTACACCTGCCGTCGGGCCCATAGGCTTTGACTTCATGCCGGTGCCCGAAACGCACGAAGGCGACCATCCGGAGCCGTCGAAGCGCAACTACCTACTGAATGCAGACGGTTCCGGCACCGGGACCACCGACAATCCAGCTCAAGGTGCGATCGGAGTCGTCCTCAAGGACCCCGACGGTCACCCAATTGCTGAGATCTCCGACCCGATCGGACCCGCCATCAACACCGTTGCGGAATATCGGGCTCTCATCGAAGGACTCAAGGTCGCCCGCAGTCGCGGAATCCAACGCATCCGGGTGTTCCTTGACTCGGAGCTCGTGGTCGACCAGGTAAACGGCCGCGCGAAGGTTGGCAAGGAGCACATCAGGCCCCTGCACACCGAAGCGTGCTCACTGATCCAGGAGCTTCCCAACATCAGGATTTCGTGGGTTCCGCGAAAATGGAATGCCGAAGCGGACGCACTTGCAACCAAAGCGCTTCTTGGCCGCGGAGCGCAGCGGTGCACACATGTTCCTCACGAGGCCTGAACCGTGGCCTTGACTTCCGCTTTCGCGTGAAAGCAGTAGCGCCGTCGCCGATGCCGTTCGCGCTCGCTCCAGGCGCAGACCAAGACGGTTCTGGTGCCCAGATCGGCTCCCCCCGCTTAGCGTCTCAAGCGGCCGCGACTCGAGCGCGACGCTGAACTGAAGCGGCGGACGCAAGTACGGCATGCCGCCCCCGGGAGCGGCGAGCGCAATGAGGATCACGCCGGCGATCCGGCGGCGTTAGGCCGGACGCGGTCGCCGCCGATGTTCCTGCGGTCAGTCAAATCCCAGAACCCGGGTTGACCGAGGCGGGATACTGGGCTTGCCTCCAACTCACCGGATGGAAGCGAATCAATGAGCGCCGAGAGTTATGACGCGATCGTCGTCGGGGCGCGCTGCGCAGGGTCGCCTGCAGCGATGCTGCTCGCGCGCAAGGGCTACCGGGTGTTGTTGCTTGACAAGGCGACCTTTCCGAGCGACACGATGTCCACCCATCACGTGCACCCACCGGGGGTGGCTGCGCTCGACCGCTGGGGCCTCTTGGAGCGCCTAGAGGCCACCGGGTGCCCTCCGGTTACGACGTACTCCTTCGACTTCGGACCGTTGACGATCTCCGGGTCCCCGCGGCCGATCGACGGAATCGCGCACGGCTACTGCTCGCGCCGCACCGTCCTCGACAAGCTCTTGGCCGACGCCGCCGTCGAGGCGGGTGCGGAGCTTCGCGAGGGCTTCACGGTCGACGAGGTCCTGGCTTCGGACGGCACGGTGACCGGCATCCGTGGTCACGAAAAAGGAGGCGCGGAGGTCACCGAGCATGCCAAGGTCGTGATCGGCGCCGATGGCAAGCACTCCCTGGTCGCGAAGACCGTCGAGCCAGAGCAGTACAACGAGCGCCGCTCGCACCTGGCGATGTACTACGCCTACTGGAGCGACTTGCCCGCCGATGGCTTCGACACCATCATCCGGGCCGAGCACCGTCGAGGGTGGGCGGCGATTCCCACCCACGACAACCTCACCGTGGTGCCCTTCGGCTGGCCGGTGGAAGAGTTCAAGGCGAACCGCGGAGACATCGAGGGAAACTTCTTTGCCGCCGCGGACTACGCGCCCGAGTTCGCCGAGCGGGTGCGCGCTGCCAAGCGCGAGTCGAAGTTCATCGGCTCGGCCGATCTGCCCGGGTACTTTCGCAAGCCGTTCGGCCGCGGCTGGGCGCTGCTCGGGGACGCCGGGTACCACAAGAATCCGATCACCGCGATGGGCATCAACGACGCCTTTCGCGACGCGGAGCTGGTGGCCGATGCGCTCGACGGTGCCTTCTCGGGAGGGCGCTCGTTGGAGGACGGGATGAGTGACTACCAGCAGACCCGCGACCGCGAGGCCGGCCCTGTTTACGAGTTCACCGACGAGTTCGCGCAGCTGCAGCCCCCGCCGCCGGAGATGCAGCAGCTGATCGGGGCGATGCACGGAAACCAGGAGGCGATGGACGGGTTTATCAGCGTGCAGGCGAGCACCCTTCCAGCGCCGGAGTTCTTCGCGCCCGAGAACGTGGAAAAGATCATGGCGGCGGCTGGAAAGACGCAGTGACCGCGAAAGATGGAGGGCGACATGGACGTGCGCGTAGCGCTGCTCGTCAACCCGGCGAGACCGCGAGCGACGAAAGTGCTCCGAACCCCACTCAAGAGGAGGTAGATGATGCCGAAGGCATCGAAAGAAACTGCTTCGAAGCATGAGACGCTGGAGGGCTACGAAGGTCACTTCGAGCACTTCGAAGGTGGCTGGACGGTGGGCTTCGAGACCTACACCCAAGACGCCGACCTATCCCCCTTCTTCAACGGGCTGCCCAACGACCAGTGCCAGTGTGAGCACATGGGCTACGTGATCAAGGGCAAGGTTGCGTTCCGCTCCGGCGACGGCGAGGAGGTGTTCAAGGGCGGCGACGCGTACTACGTCGGCCCGGGGCACACGCCGATGCTCTACGCGGGCACCGAGGTGGTCGAGTTCAGCCCCACCGAGGAACTCGGCCGGACCATCGAGGTCGTGACCAAGAACATGGAGGCCGCGTCCTCATGAGCGGCTGCCCGGGCGCCCGCATTGTGGGCGCCCGGGCCTCCGATCTCACGGCCCGTGCGATACCGCTTCCGGCGCAAAGCGATAGGGCATAGCGGCTCGCGTGGGGCCCAATTTGGGGCCCAATTTGAGCAGAACTGCAGTGATCGCAGAGAACAGAAACCGCTCTAGAATGCGCAGTCAGAGTCTGCCTGACCCCCATCCTCAGAACTCATAACCCGAAGGTCGCGGGTTCGAATCCCGCCCCCGCTATCGAAGAAGGTCCCGTAAATCGGGGCCTTCTTCATTTTCGGGCCGCTGCAGTGCTCAGCCGCCGGTCGCCGGGACCGACATCGTGGTCAGGCGGTCCGCCAACTCCTTGGGGCGGCTGAGAAAGGCGCAGTGGCCGCCGGCCATCTCGTCCGGGCTGATGCCCAGGCGCTCCAGCACCAGCTGGCGGTTCCACTCGGCCGGCAGAAGGCGGTCGTCGCGGAACAGCAGGTACCTCGTGGGCACGTCCGGCCACGAGTCGAGAGGCCACGGCTCCGTCATGGGAGTGGCGGACTGGTCGCGGCCCTTCGCGAGCGCCGCGGCGGCCAGCTCCGGCTCCACGTCGTGCATGTAGAAGGCGGTGTCGCTGCCGTCGTGCTCATCCGCGTGCGCGCGCGCCGCCCGCTCGTGACCGGTGTTCGACCACCACTCGTCCGCCGTCTCGCCCGGCGACGGGACCATCCCCGCCACCAGCACGAGCAGCCGTGCCGGGAGCCGGGCGCATACCAGCGTCCCGGTGAACGCCCCGAGCGAGTGAGCCACCACCACGATGTCGGTGCGGTCGCCCACGGCGCTCATCACCGTGTCGGCGTACTCGTCCCAGCCGGCGGAGTCGTCCTCGCACGGCAGATCGACAGCCACCACCTGGTGACCGTCATTGCGCAGCTCGGCCGCCACCAGGTCCCAGTTGGACGCCACGTCGCCGGCGCCGTGGATCACGACGAAGGTGGCCACCTCTACGCGGCGTCCGCCCCCGGGACGTCGTCGTACTCGTCGCTGCGTCTCGGCCAGTTCTCGAAGTCCTCGCCGCGCCCCTTCGGCGCCCGGTCGAGCAGCTGCCATGTGCCGTTGAGCACGTCCGTACCGCGGTCGTAACAGCTGTAGGTGTGATAGACGACCCCGTCCTCGAGCACGAACGCGCTGAGGGCCATCAGCTCCTCCCCGTCCACCAGGCCGAGGCCTGCGCGGCGGGGGGTGCCCAAGTTGAAGCCGGTGCCCGCGCGCCGCTCCTCCTCGGTGAACGCCGAGAAATCGCGGTTGAAGTCTGAGTCGCCGGATGAGACCCAGGGAAAGCTGCACCCCATGCGCTCCTTATAGGCGTTCAGCGTCGAAAGTGGCGAGCGGGCCGCACACAGGAACGTGACGTCATGGTGGTTGAGGTGCACGACCGCGCCGTCGAAGCTGTCCGCGGCAAAGGTGCATCCGAGGCATCCGTCCGGGGTGTTCGGCCCGTGCATGAAGTGGTAGACGATCAGTTGCGAGCGCCCGTCGAAGAGCTCGGGCAGCGTCCTCGGCCCGTCGTCGGCCTCGAACACGTACTCCTTTTCCACGGGCACCCACGGCAGCTCCTGGCGCTGCCGAGCGAGCTCGTCGCTGCGGCGGGTGTGCTCCTTCTCGCGCTCGAGCAGCTCGCGCCGCGCCTGGAGCCACTCCTCACGGCTTCCGACGGTGTGCTGGGTCATGGGGTGGGATCCCTCTTCTGTCTCTTGTGCCCCTGGAAGCGAGTTTGTAGCACACTGATTGGAGACACCGACCACTCGCTTGCTAATTCGTACTAGCAACCGGAGTAGTCTTGGTTGGGACTTAGCCGCGCCGGATGGCAACCGCCCCCCGCATCCTCCAGTGGCCTTGCTTCCCGGGGAGCGCGTTTTGAGGACGACCATGAGCGAGAAGACCGAACCGGTCCGCAGCAGGCCCGACGGATCCGCCTACAAGGCCCACATGGCGGAGCTCACCGCCCGCAACGACGCCATCCGCAAGGTGGGCAGGGCCGAGCGCAAGACCCGCGAGGAGGCCGAGGAGCGGGGACGGCGCGAGACATCCGCGCGCCAGGACGCCGACCTGCGCGAGCGCAGCGGCCACGCCACGCCGAGGGGCAGGCGCACCGCCGGCTGATCGAAGCGCGGGGAGCGGGTCCCGTTGCATGCCCATAGGCTGCCCGCCGTGAGCACTCTCGCGAACCGCACCGTGATCATGTCCGGCGGCAGCCGGGGCATCGGCCTCGCAATCGCCAAGAAGGTGGCGAGCGAGGGGGCCCGGGTGGCGATCATGGCCAAGACCGACCAGCCCCACCCCAAGCTGGAGGGCACGGTGCACACCGCCGCGGCCGAGATCGAGGAGGCCGGCGGAGAGGCGCTGGCGATCGTGGGCGACGTGCGCGATGACGAGCAGGTGCAGGATGCCGTCCGCCAGACGGTGGAGCGCTTCGGCGGCATCGACATCGTGGTCAACAACGCCAGCGCGATCAACCTCGCGCCCATGCGTGACCTCGAGCCCAAGCGCTACGACCTGATGCTCGACATCAACGCCCGCGGCACGTTCGTGCTCACGCGTGCCGCGCTGCCCCACCTGCGCGAGTCCGGGCACGCGCACGTGCTCACGCTCTCGCCGCCGCTCTCGGCCGACCCCAGGTGGCTCGCGGGCCACGCTGCCTACACCCTGTCCAAGATGGGGATGACCATGCTCACGCTGGGCGTGGCCGCCGACGAGGCCGACGCCCACGTGGCGGCCAACTGCCTGTGGCCGCGCACGCTGATCGCCACGGCTGCGGTCCAGAACCTGCTCGGGGGAGACGAGGCGATGCGCCGTGCGCGCACGCCCGAGATCTACGCGGATTCCGCCGCCGAAATCCTGCGCCGGGATCCGCGCGAATGCACGGGCAACGCCTACATCGACGATGAGGTGCTGGCCGAGGCCGGCATCAGCGACCTGGACCGTTACTCGGCGGTACCGGACGCCGACCTCGCTCTCGACCTGTTCGTGGACGGCTGGCCCGGCTAGGGCTGCCGTGCCACTTCGGCCGCCGCGTGCTCCGCGGCCGTGAGCTGGCGCTCCACGAGGTCCAGGCCGCGGTCCCAGAACCCGGGATCGGTGAGGTCCAGCCCCACGATCTGGGCGAGTTCCTCCGGCGGCTTGGAGCCGCCGGCACGCAGTAGGTCGAGGTAGCGCGGCACGAACGACTCGCCCTCCTGCTCGTAGCGCTCGTACACCGACAGGGCGAGCAGTTGCCCGTACGCGTAGGCGTACACGTAGCCAGGGGTGGAGATGAAGTGCGGCACATAGGACCACCACGACCGGTAGCCGTCGGTGATGTCCACGGCGTCGCCCAGCAGCGCGGACTGAGACTCGAACCAGAGCTCGCCGAAGCGCTCGACCGACAGCTCGCCCTCCTCGCGCCGGGCGGAGTGCACGAGGTCCTCGAAGTGGTTCATCGCGGTCTGGCGGAACACGGTGGCGATCGTGTCCTCGATCGACTCCGCCAGCAGCGGCAGGCGCGACTCGGGTGTGTCAGCTGACTCCAAGAGG
This sequence comes from uncultured Thermoleophilaceae bacterium, assembly GCA_963727395.1. Classification (GTDB taxonomy): domain Bacteria; phylum Actinomycetota; class Thermoleophilia; order Solirubrobacterales; family Thermoleophilaceae; genus JAAYBF01. The sequence goes on from CAVSGC010000016.1 coordinate 193,138, forward strand.
CGGCCGAGCGTGACCTCCTCGCCGAAGACGGAGGCGGTCTCGGCAAGGGTCAGGCCCGTGCCCTGGTGAAAGACGCCCTGAGGGGCGGCCAGTGCGAAGTGCATGCCGTGGCCAAGTTCGTGGGCCAGGGTGAGCACGTCACGGCGCTGCGCGGTCCAGTTCAGCATCACGTAGGGGTGGTGCGAGGGGACCGTGGGCGCGCAGAATGCGCCGCCGCGCTTGCCGGGTCGTACCGGAGCGTCGATCCAGCGCTCATCGAAGAATCGCCTCGACAGCTCGCCGAGCTCCTCCGAGAACGACGCGTAGGAGTCGGTGACCACCTCGCGAGCCTCCGCCCAGGTGAACGCCGCGTCGTCCTCGGTCACGGCCGCCATCCGGTCGTAGTCAGCCAGCTTGTCCACGCCGAGCAGCTGGGCCTTGAGCCGGTACCAGCGCCGCGGCAGCTCGTAGCGCCCGCGCACGGCCTCGAGCAGCGCCTGCACGGACTCGTCGGTGGCCTCGTTTGACAGGTTGCGGCTCGCGAGCCAGTGCTCGTAGCTGCGCAGGCGGTCGTCCACGGCCTTGTCCTGCAGCAGGGTGTTGAAGACGTACGCGCGCGTGCGAAGGCCAGGCTCGAGCGCGTGGGTGACAGCCTCGGCCGAGCTGCGCCTCACCTCGCGGTCCGGTGAGAACAGGCGGCTGAGTGCCACGTCGAGGGCCACGGGGCCGTCGGCCTCGCCGGGCTCGCGCGCCACCTCGGGCAGGTCCACCTCGATCGCCGACGTGAGCTCTGAGAACAGGCGAGACCACGCCGAGCGGCCGGTCTGGCCCTTCTCGGTCACGATCTTCTCCTCGGGCTGGGTGAGCAGGTGCGGGCGGTAGCGGCGCTCCGAGCGGAGGTAGTGGCGGCAGAAGTCCAGTCCGTCGCCGGCCAGCAGCTCCTCCGCGCTGTCGTCGTCGAGCGCGGCCCACTCCAGCTCGAAGAACAGCAGCCGCGTCTGAATCGCTGTGCCGCGCTGCTGAACCTCAGCCACCAGGGCGCCCCGCGCCGGGTCGATGGTGTCGGTTGAGAAGCGCAGGCTGGCATAGGAGCCGGCGCGGCCCGCCAGCTCTGAGATCTCGGCCAGCTCGCGCATGGCTTCCGCGAGGCCGTCAGAGGTGAGCTCGGCCACCTTCCCCTCGTAGCGTTCTGCGAAGGCATCCGACCGCTGGGCAGCCGCGTTGAGCTGCTCCCGCACGCCGGCCTCGCCATCGCCGTCCACCAGGGGATCGAGGTCCCAGGCGGCGGCGTCCAGCTCAGGATCGGTGGCGGAGACCTCGGACATCGCCTGCAACTATGCCGGAGCCGTCTCTCGGGACCCCCAGTAGGAATTCACCGCCGCCAGCGCCCCGCCGGTGATGCCGGCCTTGAACGCTTCGGTGTCCCAGACCTGAGGCAGGTCCTGGCCGGGCACATCCACCTCCAGGAACGCACACAGAGGCTCCCAGCCGTCCTTGGGGTGCCACTCCAGCAGCCGCTCGGCCGGCACGGTGGCGCGCACCTCGTCGTTCCAGGCCTCCATCGAGGCCATCAGGTTCTTCATCTCGTCGCGTGCGAACGGGCCGGTGTTGGCCCAGGTCATCGAGACCATCAGGTCGTACCAGCGCTCGAACGCGGGGTCCACCAGCCGCCGCGCCTGGCACAGGTGATGCATCAGGGACTCGCCGAAGTAGACCTGCCAGATCGTGTCGAACATGCTGCGCGCCCAGCCCTCGGCGTCGCGCACCGAGAGCAGCACCTTGGCCTCGGGGTAGACCTCCATCAGCTCCTTGTAGTGGTAGGCGGCCGGCCAGTCCACGGTGGAGTCGAACCCGTCGAAAATGCTGTCCCAGTCGGCCCGGCCCACGTGCGCGTCCTCCCATAGGCCAACCTGCACCTCCATGTCGGCCATCATCGTCTGCATGTGGTAGCAGGGGATATCGAGGATCTCGAGCGCGGCCATCTGGGTGGTGGTGGCGGTCCTGGGAAGTCCGGCGCCGATCAGTTTCAAAAGTCCTCCTGCGTTGGTGAAAGGGGCGAAGCGGGGCGGGTTCTTCTATCAGGAGTGGGTAAGCCACCTATCCACCCCGATGCGAAAGGCTCAGCCCAAGATGGACCAGCGCAATCTAGGACCGCTCGAAGTGCCCGCGATCGGGCTCGGGTGCATGGGCATGTCCGCCTTCTACGGCGCGACCGACGAGGACGAGGCGATCGCCACCATCCATCGCGCCCTGGAACTGGGCTGCAGCTTCCTCGACACGGCCGAGATGAGGACACCATGGGAGCGATGGCCGAGCTGGTGCAGGAGGGCAGGGTGCGCAACATCGGGCTGAGCGAGGCGTCGGCCGCACGCTGCGACGCGCCGCGGCCGACGTGCAGCTCACCGCGGAGGACCTCGAGCGGATCGAGTCCGAGCTGCCGGAGGCGGCCGGCGAGCGCTACGACGCGGCCGGGATGACCACCGTTCAGTCCTGACGCACCGGCGCGCGCGGCTTCATGAGAGGATCGCCCGCGCGCCGTGGAGTCCACCTCGCTAGTCACCGACGTGCTGCTCCCGCTCGGGCTCGCGGTGATCATGGTGAGCCTCGGGCTCACCCTCACCACGGGGGACTTCCGGCGGGTGCTCACCGCTCCGCGGGGCGTGGCCATCGGGTTGGTCAACCTGCTGGCCGTCTCGCCGCTGCTGGCGTTCGGCGCCGCGGAGCTGTTCGGCCTCGATCCCGTTCTCGCCGTGGGGCTGGTGCTGCTCGGCGCCTCGCCGGGCGGCACGCTGGCCAACCTGCTCACCCATCTCGCGCGGGGCGAGGTGGCGCTGTCGGTGACCATGAGCGCGGTGAGCAGCGTGCTGGCGGTGGTCACGATGCCCCTCTTCCTCGGCCTCGCGATCGGCCACTTCGACGCCTCCTTCGCCGACGACAGCGTGTCGATGCCCGGCGTTGTGGCGAAGGTGTTCGCCATCACGATCGTCCCTCTGTCGATAGGCATGGCCTACCGCGCCCGTCGTCCGGAGCGGGCCATGACGCTCGAGCCGCGGCTCAAACGCGCGTCGCTGGGCGTGTTTGTGGTGATCGTGGCCGGGGCGGTGGCCTCGGAGTGGGACCAGATCGCCGACAGCTTCCTGGACGTGGCGCCCGCGGCGCTGACGCTGAATGTGACCGCGATGTCGTTCAGCTTCGCCGTGGCGCGGCTGGCGCGGCTGTCGGACCGCCAATCCACCGCGATCGCGATGGAGCTGGGCGTGCACAACAGCACTCTCACGATCGCTGTGGCCACCAGCATCTCCACTGAACTGGCCATCCCGGGCGCGGTCTACAGCCTGTTCATGTTCATCACCGCGGGCTCCTTCGCCTGGGTGATGAGCCGGCGCAACGCCGCCACCTCACCCGCAGTTGCTGCCGCGGCGGCCTGAACGGCTCCGAGGCCGCTCCCAAGCGGACGAAAGGCCCCTCAAGGCTGAACCTCCGCCGGCCGATCCACTACTAGTGGTGCGACCAAACTGGATAGGCACGCCGGGCTTTCTCGTGAAGATCGGGTTGGTCACGCTCGTGCCTCTGCTGATCATGGCCTTTCTCCTGGTCAGGAGCCTCGACGGCTCGGCGCGCTCGGGAGCGTTCGATCGCGCGCAGCACGAGGGGGCTGTGGCCGCCCGGCTGCTGGGCGTCGACACCCTGCGTGCCGGGCTGACCGGCACGCTGGGCGCTTCGGAGCGACGGGAGCTGTATCGCGACTTCGTGCTGATGGCCGCCGACGGCGAGGTTTCCGGCGTGTCGCTGATCGACGGCAAGCGCCGTGTGGTGCTGGCCCTGGACCGAAAGCTGATCGGCAAGCGGCTCGACTCGTCCCTCCTCACCACGGCGCTTCAGGGCAAGCCCACCGCCGGGGAGGTCGACAAGGGGACCGTTGATGTCTTCAGTCCGGTGCTCGCCCGCGGCGGCGAACCGCGGGGCGCCCTGCGTGTGCGGATGCCCTCGGACGCCATCGAGGCCACCGTGTCCCACCAGACCGCCCCGCTCTACCTGATCCTCGGGCTGGGGCTGGGGGCGCTTTGCCTAGGCCTGGGCGTGGTGCTGCGCGAGGCGCGGATGCGAATGGTGGAGGAGGCATCGCGCAAGGAGCGCCAGGCGCTCAGCGACGCGCTCACCGGACTGCCCAACCGCACCCTCTTCAACGACCTGCTGGAGAAGGCACTCGCGGAATGTCCCCGCAACAAGCGGGTGGGCGTGCTGCTGATGGACCTCGACCGCTTCAAGGAGATCAACGACTCTCTCGGCCACTTCAACGGCGACCGCGTGATCGAGCGCGTGGGCGAGCGCCTGAAGATCATCGTCCGCGAGGGGGACACGGTGGCGCGCCTCGGTGGAGACGAGTTCGCGATGCTGCTCCCGAACATCTCCGATGCCGAGGCGGCCACCGTGGCCGCCCAGCGCGTGCACAAGACCCTGGAGGAGCCGTTCACGGCGGGCGGGCTGGCGCTGAGGGTGGAATCCAGCATCGGGATCGCGCTCTACCCGGATCACGGCGACAAGGCCGGCAAGCTCATGCGTGCGGCCGACGTGGCGATGTACGCATCGAAGAAGGGGCACTCCGGCCACGCGATCTACTCGCCCGACCAGCAGCACTACAGTCCCGCGCGCCTCGGACTGGTTGCACAGCTCGACCGGGCGATGGCGCAGGGCGAGCTGGTGCTGCACTACCAGCCCAAGGCGCGCTTCGACAACGGCGCCGTCGAGGGCGCCGAGGCGCTCGTGCGCTGGCAGCACCCCGAGCGCGGCCTTCTGCCCCCCGCCGAGTTCATACCCGTCACCGAGCACACCTCGATGATCCGCCCGGTCACGATCTACCTGCTGGAGCAGGCACTCGAGCAGGGGATGGTCTGGCGCCGCAACGGAATCGACCTGCGGCTGGCGGTGAACCTCTCACCCCAGATCCTGCTCGACCTGGAGCTGCCGCGGGCGATGGAGCAGATGCTCGACCGCGTGGGGGCGCCGGCCAACAGCCTCGAGCTCGAGGTCACCGAGAGCGCGATCATCTATGACCCCCGGCGCGCCCAGATCGTGCTCGACGGGCTGAGCCGGATGGGGCTGAGGATCGCCATCGACGATTTCGGCACCGGCTACTCGTCCCTGGTCTCGCTGAAAAACCTCCCCGTGAGCACGATCAAGATCGACAAGTCCTTCGTGATGGCGATGAACGAGGACAACAACGACGCCGCGATCGTGAAGTCCACGGTGCAGCTGGGGCACAACCTGGGCCTGGAGGTCGTGGCCGAGGGCGTGGAGACCCCCACGGCCTGGGCCCGGCTGGCGGAGATGGGCTGCGACGTGGCTCAGGGCTACTACCTCAGCCGCCCGCTCGACGGCGCGCGCTTCATGAGCTGGCTCGGGGCCTACGAGGACATGTTCTCCAGTGGCACGCCGCGCCTGCCGCTGCCGGACCCGCTGGCCGCGAAGAAGCCCGGCCGGCCGCCGCTGCGCATCGCCGGCGCCGAGTAAGAGCTCCGTAGGAGTCCTACCCGTTCGCCCGCCGCGCGGGCACAATGGGCACGTGAGAGTCCTGGTGGTCGACGACGATCGAGCGGTTCGCGACGCCCTGCGCCGCGCGCTGACGCTCGGGGGCTACGAGGTGCGGCTGGCCGAGGACGGCCGCCAGGCGCTCGAGCAGGCGGGCACCGCCACGCCCGAAGCCGTGGTGCTCGATGTGGGCATGCCTGACATCGACGGGCTGGAGGTGTGCCGGAGGCTGCGCAGCCAGGGCAACCGCGTGCCGGTGCTGATGCTCACGGCCCGCGATGCCGTGAGCGACCGCATCGACGGGCTCGACGCGGGTGCGGACGACTACCTGGTCAAGCCCTTCGACGTGGGCGAGCTGAAGGCGCGCCTGCGTGCGCTGCTGCGCCGCGCCGGCACCGAGGGCGACCCCGACTCGCTCTCCTTCGAAGAGCTGCGCCTGGACGCGGGCAGGCACGCGGTGCAGGTGGGGGAGGCCTTCGTGGAGCTCACCCGGACCGAGTACCTGCTGCTGGAGCTGCTGATGCTCAATCCCCGGCGCGTGCTCAGCCACAGCGTGATCTACGAGCGCGTCTGGGGGTATGACTTCGGGCCCACGTCCAACGCCCTGCGCGTGTACGTGGGCTACCTGCGCCGCAAGCTCAGCGACGCCGGGTCGCGCGAGCTGATCCACACCGTGCGCGGTGTGGGCTACGTGCTGCGCGAGCCGTGAGCCTGCGCACCCGCATCGCCGCCGTGGCCGGTCTGGCAGTTGCGGTGGCCGTGCTCGGGGCGGCGGTGGTCGTCTACGTGGCGATCCGGTCCGAGCTGCGGGGCGAGGTGGACCGCGCGCTGCGCGAGCGGGCGGGCGGCTTCCGGGACGCCGGCCCCGGCGGCGGCGAGCGGCCTCCGCGGCCGCTGCGCGAGCGCCTGCGCCCGCCGGGTGACGGGCCGCCGGCCTTCGGCGGAGCGTCCGGGTTCGTGCAGCTGGTGGACACGGGGGGCGACGCCACGGGCCCTCCCGGCCGCTCCGCCCGGCTGCCCGTGGACCAGGCCACCCGTGACATAGCGGCGGCGCGCTCGGGTGAGCGACTGGCCGACGCCGACTTGGACGGCACCCACGTGCGCGTGCTCACCACTGGCACTCCCTTTGGCGCCGTACAGGTGGCCCGGCCCCTCGACGAGGTGGACAGCGTGCTCCACCGCGTGCTGATCGTGCTGATCGTGGTGGGCCTGGGCGGCATCGCCCTCGCTGCCGCCCTGGGAGCGCTGGTGGCTCGCACGGCGCTCGCACCCGTGGCGCGCTTCACGCGCAGGACGGAGGCCCTCACGGCCGACCCGGATCCATCGCAGCGGATGGAGGAGGGGGGCCGCGACGAGCTCGGGCGCCTGGCGGCGAGCTTCAATGCCACGCTCGACGCGCTGGAGAGCTCGATGGAGGCCCAGCGCCATCTGGTGGCCGACGCCGGGCACGAGCTGCGTACGCCGATCGCCAGCCTGCGGGCCAATATCCAGGTGCTCGAGGACGCCGAGCGGCTTCCCCCGGGGGAGCTGGCGGGCCTCCGCGCGGACATCATCGAGGAGCTGGACGAGCTCACAAGCCTCGTGGGGGACGTGGTGGAGCTGGCCCGTGGAGCGCAGCCTGAGGAGGCCCTGGACGATGTTCGCCTCGACCTCGTGGTGCAGGCGCTGGCCGAGCGCTTCGAGCGGCGCGCCGGCGATGTGGCGATCCAGGTGGAGACGGAGCCGACACTGGTGCGAGGGGATCCGGAGCGGATCGGGCGAGCGATCTCCAACCTGCTCGACAACGCGTGCAAGTGGAGCCCGTCCGGGGGCGCCGTGGATCTGGGCGTGAAGGACGGAACCGTCACCGTGCGCGACCGCGGTCCGGGCTTCGACGAGCGGGACCTGCCACGGGTGTTCGAGCGCTTCTACCGCTCGGAGCGAGCGCGCTCGATGCCCGGATCCGGCCTGGGGCTCGCCATCGTGCGCCAGGCCGCAGAGGACCACGGCGGATCGGCGCAGGCCGCCAACGCCCCCGGCGGAGGAGCGCGGGTGACCGTGGCCTTCGGGCCCGTCGTGCCTCTGCCCGACGCGGCGATCAGCGGCAGTCAGCAGCTCTCTTAGAGAGCTCCTACGCATAGGCGACGTGGCGCTTACGCGCGACCGCCACGGTGGCCACACACCGTTTTCTACGAAGGAGGCAGACGATGGACAGATCACGTTGGACGCAGCTGGGAGCCGTGGTGGGTGCCTGTGCCCTGCTGGGAGCGGCGGGTGGCATCGTGGGCAGCGCCGCGGCGCCGAGCTCGGACTCCAAGGCGGACTCCAAGTCCGGCTCGAAGACCGAGCGCCACCGCCGTGGTGCGCGCCTCGGCCTGGGCGGCCCGCCCGTGCACTCGGAGGCGGTCGTGCCGAACTCCGCCGGCGATGGCTTCCAGACCGTCACGAGCGACAGCGGCAAGGTGAAGTCGGTGTCGGGGTCGGAGCTGACCGTGACCACGGGCACCGACGAGGCCGACTACAGGGACGTGACGATCGAAGTGGGCGACAACGCGGTGATCCGCCGCAACGGCCGCAAGGCCGAGCTGTCGGCCCTCAAGGCCGGTGACCGCGTGCACGTGCTGCAGGCCCCCAGCCGAACCGCCGTGATGGCCCAGGACGCGGCCACGGCGAAGAAGATGCGCGATCGCATGCGCCGCTTCCGGCCGGACGACGGCGACCGCAGGGGACCGCCCCGGGGACGGCATCCCGAGATGCGCGAGTTCGGAGGCCCCCCGCCGCCGATGGGCTGAGCGTAGGACGGCAGGAACATGGGTGCGGTGCGGCGAAGGGTCGTCTGGCGATGCACCTCCAGACGATCCCCGAAGCCGCCCGCACCTGCGGCCGTTCTCCGCGCGAGATAAGGCTCATGATCGAGGACGGTCGCCTGGCGGCCGTGCGGCACGGCGGCCGGTGGCTGATCGACCCGCTCGACCTGCCCGGCAGCCAGGGGCCCCCGGTGGCCCCGGAGCCGGGCTTCATGCGTGGGATCGAGCCCCGGCAGCAGCAGCCGGAGCTGGTACAGCCGGACACCGAGACCGTGCGGTTGCTCGAGGCCGAGCTGCGCGACATGCGCCTGGAGCTCGACGCCGCCCGCATCCGCATCTCCGAGCTCGAGGCTTCGGGCTTCGGGCGTGCGCTGCGCGGGTCGGGGGAGCGAGGCGCGCTGGCGCCCCTGTTCCGCCCTACCGACGCGTAGCCCTCGCCACATGCAGTTCCGTGGCCTCGATCTGGCGCTGTCGGTAGGAGCCGCTGTACACGGGGCCGGCGGCGCTCACTCGGTCGCCGATGCGGGGCAGGGGCCGCGGGCGCAGGTCCCGTCGCACGTCTATGACGCTGATGCCCGGGGCGGTGATGCTCTGGCGGCTCACCAGCACGAGATGGGCGTCGCCGTCGCCATCCGGGTCCACCGCCTCCACGTAGGTCACCCGGCCTGAGGCGCTGCGGCACCCGGGGGCGGCGTCAGCCCGGCAGCGGGCCTGCTGCAGCTGCTCGGGCGCCGGTCTCGCCTGCGGCCTGGCGGCCGTCTCCCGCGGCTCCGCGGCGTCACTGCAGCCCGCGAGGCTCAGCAACAGCAGCAGCAGAGGGGCGGGGCGGGCGCCGATGTTCAGTTGTTCCATCAACCGGGGATATGTCTATTAGACGCGCCGCGGAAGGGGGTTTCCGCGGCCTGCCGGCTACCGGGAGGTTCGATGTTCTTCGCTCGTAGGACAATGACGCTGCTGCTCGCCGTCTGTGCGGCCCTGGCCGTTTCCGCCACGCCGTCATCGGCGATCGTCGGCGGCAACAACGCCTCTCAGGACGAGTACCCGTCGGTGGCCAAGATCACCTTCGGGCTCTTCTCCTGCACCGGCACGCTGATCGCGCCGGACACGGTGCTGAGCGCGGGCCACTGCAGCTCGGTGACCGGCGCCGCGGTCGCCTCGCCCGCCGCCTACCCGCCACAGGCCATCAACGTGCGCATCGGCGGCACGCGGTCCGGAGAGGGCGAGCAGGTGCCCGCCAAGAGCGTCACCGTGCATCCCAACTACCTCCTGAACGCCGGCTATGACATCTCGATCATCAAGCTCTCCCGCAACTCGGTGAAGGCGCCGACCAAGGTGGCGGGCGCCGCCGAGGGCGGGCTCTGGACGGCCGGCACCATGGAGACGATCGTGGGGTGGGGCACCACCTCCGAGGGCGGCCGGGCGCCCAGCGTCTTGCAGGAGGCGCAGGTGCCGATCACCACGGACGCGTATTGCTCCAACGCCTACGACGACTTCGAGTCCGCCACGATGGTCTGCGCCGGCTTCCCGCAGGGCGGCGTGGACACCTGCCAGGGCGACTCCGGCGGACCGATGTTCGGCCACGCCGCCACCGGCGAGCTGCGTGTGGTGGGCGCCACGAGCTACGGCGAGGGCTGCGCGCGCCCCGGCAAGCCCGGCGTCTACGCCCGCGTGGGCGACACCACGTTGCGCGAGTGGATCCGCGGGCAGTCGCCCGCGGGCGTCAACTAGCGACGCTTCGTCACAAGATCCGGTGCTGGGCTGGTTTTGGGTCCATATGCGCCCCAAACTCAGCCCAGCTGCCTGAGCTTGGCCTCCACCGCCGCCAGCACCTCCGTGGGCCGATCGTGGACCTGGGCCCAGGTGAACCGCAGCGTGGCGTAGCCGGCGGTGGCCAGCAGGGCATCGCGGCGGCTGTCCTCCTCGCGCTGTGCTGCGCGATTGTGTGAGGCGCCGCCATCCGTCTCCACCACAAGGCCAGGATCACGCCAGAGGAAGTCGACCGTGAGCCGGCCGACTGCCACGTTCACCTCGGGCTGCGGCAGCCCGCTCGCCGACACCAGTACGTAAAACGCCTCCTCGAGTGCTGTTCGGGTGCGAGTGGTCCCAGGCTCGTGGCGGCGGAGCGTCCGCCGTAGGCGCGCCGCGCCGGTGCGGCCTCGGTTGCGTTCAAGCGTCTCGGCCACGCTGTTTTCGTTGAGCAGTTTGAGGAACTCCGCCTCATCGGCCACCCGTTCGAGGGAGCGACGCGACAGCACCTCCGCCACGTCGATCAGGGTTCGAGGCAGTGAGGTGATGGGGATGCCCCGCCGGTGGGTTCTGTCCTCGCGGTCGAGGTGGCGCGGCCGGTGAACGCGAATCCCGTCGCGGATCCTGGCGTTGCGGCGAGGGACCGAAACGTCGATCGTCACCGGGTCGACGGGGCGCAGCTCCCAGAGCGCCGCGGCCGACAGATGGCTCAGGACCGCCCCTTGGCCGCAGGCCAGCACCGCAGCGGCCCACCGGCGTTCCCGCGTGGTTGTGGCCAGACCGACCGAGTACACGCCCCGGCGCACCGCGATCAGCCGCCCGGTTTTGAGCCGATGCTTGATCGCCTCCGGTCCGAACCCCAACGCGAGCAACTGCGTGCGGCTGACATGTCCCTGCTGGCGCCCCGCGAGCCTCTGCATCCGCCTCTCGCGCTCGGGTGGGCTGGATTCGGGTCCCATTGGCACCCAAAGCCATCCCGCCACCGGTTTTCGCCCCCGCCGACGAGCCTCGGTACCTAGTTGTTCTTCGCGCGGCGGGCCACCTTCACCCGCTCGTTCTTCTCCAGGTGCAGCTTTCGCAGGCGCACCGATTCCGGCGTGACCTCAACGGCCTCGTCCTCGCGCAGGAACTCCAGCGCCTGATCGAGAGACAGCTTGCGGGCGGGCACCAGCCGCACGAGCACCTCGGCGGTGGAGGAGCGGATGTTGTTGAGCTGCTTCTCCTTGACGGCGTTCACGTCGAGGTCGTCGGAGCGGGCGTTCTCGCCCACGATCATCCCCTCGTAGACCTCCTCGCCGGGGCCGACGAAGAGCGTGCCCCGCTCCTGCAGGCCGAAGAGGGCGAAGCTGGCCGTCTGCCCACGGCGGTCGGCCACGAGCGACCCGCTCGGGCGGGTGCGCATCTCGCCCGCCCACGGCTGCCAGCCATCGAAGACGTGGTGCAGGATGCCCGTGCCGCGCGTCTCGGTGAGGAACTCGGTGCGGAAGCCGATCAGCCCTCGTGCGGGTACCTGGTACTCCATCCGCACCCAGCCGGTGCCGTGGTTGACCATCTGCTCCAGGCGACCCTTGCGCAGAGCGAGCAGCTGGGTGATCACGCCCACGTAGTCCTCGGGGGCGTCGATGGCAAGGCGCTCGACCGGCTCGTGCACCTTGCCGTCGATCTCCCGCGTGAGGACCTGGGGCTGGCCGACGGTGAGCTCGAACCCCTCGCGCCTCATGAGCTCCACCAGCACGGCCAGCTGCAGCTCGCCGCGGCCCTGCACCTCCCAGGCGTCGGGGCGCTCGGTGTCGTTGACGCGGATGGAGACGTTGCCGATCAGCTCCTGGTCGAGGCGGTCCTTCACCTGACGGGCGGTGAGCCTCGTGCCGTCCTGCCCCGCCAGCGGCGAGGTGTTGATGCCCACGGTCACGCTCAGCGACGGCTCGTCCACGCTGATCACCGGCAGCGGACGGGGATCCTCGGGGTCGGCAAGCGTCTCGCCGATCGTCACGTCGGGCAGCCCGGCCACGGCGATGATCTCGCCGGGCCCCGCCTCGGCGGCGTCCACGCGGTCCAGCGACTCGGTCACGTACAGCTCGGACACGATCGAGCGCTCAACGCTCCCGTCCGCGCGACACCAGGCGATCTGCTGTCCCTTCCTTATCGAGCCGTTTCGAACACGGCATAGAGCCAAGCGGCCCACGTAAGGAGACGCGTCGAGATTGGTCACGTGCGCCTGCAGCGGATGACCCTCCTCATAGGACGGGCGCAGGAATGGTCTCGAGCAGCAGGTCTAGCAGCGGCGAGAGGTCCTGACCGATAACGCCTTCCTCCAGTGAAGCCCACCCCGCGCGCGCATTCGTGTAGACGATCGGGAACTCGATCTGCTCCTCGTTGGCGTCCAGATCGAGGAACAGCTCGTAGACCTCGTCCACGACCTCGGCGATGCGCGCATCCGGGCGATCCACCTTGTTGACCACGAGGATCACCGGCAGCCGCGACTCGAGCGCCTTGCGCAGCACGAACCGGGTCTGGGGCAGCGGCCCCTCCGAGGCGTCCACGAGCAGCAGCACGCCGTCCACCATCGTCAGGCCGCGCTCCACCTCGCCGCCGAAGTCGGCGTGGCCGGGCGTGTCGACGATGTTCAGCTTCACGCCGCCGTATCGCACGGCGGTGTTCTTGGCGAGGATCGTGATGCCCTTCTCGCGCTCGAGGTCCATCGAGTCCATCACGCGCTCGTTCACGTCCTGGTTGGCACGAAAGGCGCCGGACTGCCACAGCATCGCGTCCACGAGCGTGGTCTTGCCGTGGTCCACGTGGGCCACGATCGCCACGTTGCGCAGGTCTGAGCGGAGTGCCATGACCCGATGAGGCTAGAGGGGCGCCGCCGCGCCGCGTAGGCTCGCGCCGTGCCCGAAGCCGCCTTCGTCTACCTCCTGCGCTGCGCGGACGGCTCGCTGTACTGCGGCTGGACCTACGACGTGGACCGGCGTGTGGCAAAGCACCAGGCCGGCACCGCCAGCCGCTACACGCGCGCGCGGCTGCCGGTGGAGCTTGCGTGGTCGGCCCAGCTGGCCGGCCGCGCCGAGGCGATGCGCGAGGAGATCCGCATCAAGCGCCTGCCCCGGGCGGAGAAGCAACGGCTGGCGGCCGGTTAGCCGCACCTTTCCCGACCGCCGGCCCACTAGAGTCCATGGGTCGATGTCTGAGCCCGCCGAGACCCCTGAAGCTCCCGCCGGCGGGTCGGTGTGGCTGCGCGAGGCCGGCACCAGGGACGCCGAGCTGGTCTTCGATTTCCCGCTCGATCACGAGCTCAACGCAGCGGTGAAGGAGCTCCCGGGGCGCTGGTTTGACTGGCGCCGCCGCCACTGGCGGGTGCCGGCGGATCCGCGCGTGGCGCCGTCGGTGGGGCAGATCCTGCAGCGCTTCCCCGTGCTCGAGGCCACGCCCGGGGTGCGGCACTGGATGAGCGACTCGCACCGCTGGCGCGGGCTGGTGTCGGTCACCTCTCGCGACGGC
>CAVSGC010000017.1:0-93731 GCA_963727395.1 uncultured Thermoleophilaceae bacterium
CGCGTGCGCGGGCGACGCACGCCACGACGGACGCGGGGTTGTCGGGGGACGCCCTTGGGTGGCGATAGGTCACGGCCCCAGCGGTCCGAAAATGCTGGTCATACCAACCCCGGCTTGCCAGCCCGGACGGCCCCCTCTATATGGCCCGTCTCCCGCGATCCAAGAGCGGTTCCGTGGGCCCTTCGTCTATCGGTTAGGACGTCAGGTTTTCAACCTGAAAAGAGGGGTTCGACTCCCCTAGGGACTGCCACTTTCCCGCCGTTTCCCGCGTGCTAGAGAAGCCTAGTGTTAAGGGGACGCGCATGTCTTGGATCAGAACTCTCCGCGTTGCCGCGCTGGCTGCCGTCATGGGCGCTTGCGCGCCGCAGACGGCCGAACCGTGAGCGGGGCAAGCGTCGGGCCGGACGCGCCCACAGAGGTGCTGACGATCGACACTGCACAGGGTTCGGTGCGCTTTAACGTCGAGATCGCCGATGACGAGGCGGAGCGTAATCACGGGCTGATGAACCGCCCGCCGTTGCCGGATGATCGAGGCATGCTGTTCGACTTTCCCGACGCCGGAGATGCGAGCTTCTGGATGCGCAACACGCCATCATCGCTCGACATCATTTTCATCGGCGTGGACGGCCGAATCCTCAACATCGTCGATCACACGACGCCGTTCTCGGACGACCCGGTTCGGGCGGTGGGGATGACGCGCGGCGTGCTGGAAATTCGCGCCGGTCGCGCCGAAGAGCTGGGTATTGAGCCGGCGACCGGGTCCGCCACCGTATCTTTCCCAGTTAGCGCGTTGAAGGCGCGGCCACGGCATGGCAACAGGGGCCCAGTCGGGGTATAGCTCAGCCTGGTAGAGCATTAGCTTTGGGAGCTAAGGGTCGCGAGTTCGAATCCCGCCGCCCCGACCAATCTTTCGTCCATAAGAGTACGCCGCGCTTCGTTGCGAAGCGCGGCGCCGTCATTCCGAGCGTTTTAGCCCCGATAGTAAGGCTCGCCGTTTTCGTAGAAATACCGTCCCGACTGCGGGTCGCAGAAATAGTAGCGGCCGGAGCGCGCGTCATAGGCTTCGCGGCGGTTTTCGACGTTGCCGCAGCGGCCTTCTTCACGGCAGCCGAGATACCAGCCCGCTGCGCCGCCAACCACGGCGCCCGCTAGGGCGGCTTCGTCATCGCCAAGAACGGCGCCAGCGACGCCGCCAATGGCTGCGCCGCTCAACGCGCCTTGTTCGCTCGGCGACATGCTTGTGCAGGCGCTCAGCGCGAGCACGGCGGCGGAAATGTAACCAGTAAGCGCAAGGCGCATCTTCTTCCTCCACAATGGTTATTGAGGGTGCAACGCCGCGTTGGCCATGCGTTCATAACGCTAGCGTGAGCCGGCGTGTTAGCGTCCCGCTGTTGCTTCGGTGCATACCGCCGCGCCGAAAACGCGCCGGGAGGCGTTGCGTTCGGATGTGCTCTGTGCATGCAGCGGCAATCAGCGCCGCAATCGCCATCGAGGTCAATAACGAGTACGAATTGTAATTCCACGCTCAGATGATGCAAACGCACCGTTGGCCCAAGTTCCACGTAAATCGAGGCCTTAGAGCTTTGCATCCGCGATCGTTCACGCAGAAGTTCCCGCAGCACCCGCTCGTGTCTTCGCCAAGGCGGGTGGCGCCATGCGCGTTACTGGCGGCGTTCCGCTCATGCGAAGGGGATTGGCGTGCGAGTCTCATGGTGACCCCGTCAGGCCGCGCGCTACGGTTTCAATCGCGCTCGCGCGCCATAACTTGCGGATCGGCGTAGACGCGATCGAGCGTGTTGATCGGCCCGCAAGGGACGTCCGCCGCTTCGAGCGTTGATCCAGCATCGGTCGTCGTCCGTGGCGCATGATCGGCGCCAGCGCTTCGGTGAGCGCGGCGCGATGGACGACGCGATGCTTCGTTGGTGGCGAAGCGCGGATCGTCGCGAGCTCGACGCCGCGCGACTTGCAGAAGTCGCGGAACTGGTGGTCGTTGCCGACGGCAAGAATGATGTGGCCGTCGCGCGTGGGGAACACCTGGTAGGGCGCGATGGTCGGCATGCTGGTTGCCGAGCGCGCGCGGTTGTCGCCGGAGACCAGATAGTTCGCGCCGAGATTGGCGAGCATCGCGACTTGGCAGTCGAGCAGCGCGATGTCGATGTGCTGGCCCTCGCCGGTGCGCTCGGCGTGGCGCAGCGCCGCGAGGATCGCGGTCGACGGCGTACATGCCGGTGAACAGATCGGCGACAGCGACGCCGACTTTCATCGGCTCGCCGTCGGGCTCGCCGGTGATGCTCATCAGCCCGCCCATGCCCTGGATCATGTAGTCGTAGCCGGGGCGCTTCGCGTACGGGCCGGTCTGGCCGAAGCCGGTGATCGAGCAATAGACGATGGCCGGGTTGATCGCGCGCGAGCGTGCGTAGTCGAGCCCGTATTTCTTCAGGCCGCCGGTCTTGAAGTTCTCGACCAAGATGTCGGCAGTGCGGCGCGAGCCGGCGCACGAGGTCCGCGCCTTCGCGGCTTGGCGAAATCGATGGTCGACCGAGCGCTTGTTGCGGTTGGCGCAGAGATAATAGGCGGCGTCGCCGTGCTCGTCCGTCTCGCTGGGAGGAAGGCGGCCCCCAGGCGCGCGTGTCGTCGCCGGCGCCTGGCTTTTCGACCTTGATCACGTCGGCGCCGAGGTCGCCCAGGATTTGCGTCGCCCACGGGCCGGCGAGCACGCGCGACAGATCGAGCACGCGCACGCCCGCGAGGGCCGCTTTGGGTTCTGGTTCGCTCATCGGACGCCGCCTGCTTGCTGAAAGCCTAGGCGGCTGGTTAGAGCGGCGCCATGAGCGAAGTCAAAACACCGGTCGCCACAGGCGGCTGCCAGTGCGGCAAGGTGCGCTACGCGCTCTATGTCGCGCCGAGAACAGCCACGTCTGCCATTGCCGCATGTGCCAGCGCGCGACAGGCGGGGTGTTCGCCGCGCTCGCGGGCGCGCCGCGGGAGAAATTCGCGTGGACGCAAGGTGAGCCGGCGTTTTTCGCCAGCTCCAATCTGGCCAAACGCGCCTATTGCCGCGATTGCGGCACGCCGCTGTCCTTCGTCTACGATCTCCCGGAAGCGCGCTTCTACGTGACCATCGGTTCGCTCGACGATCCGAACGCGGCGCCGATCATAAAGCAGTACGGCATCGAAGGCCGCCTCGACCTGGGTGAAGTTCTGCGAAGACGTGCCGGCTGAGAAAACCGGCGAAGACCCGAAAGCGGCGGCGTTCTTCGCCAAGATGGAAAGCCACCAAGGGCAAAGAGACGCCGGCTCCGCTCGCGCGTGCGGGCGCTTTATTATGGGCACACGCAAGGCGCGGTGCGCTTTCAAGGCCTGCTGCTCGCGCTCGATGTGCTGATCATCGGCTTCTTCATCGTCGAGCCAGTTCATCCGCGAGCTGCCTTGGTTCTGGATCGTGGACGGTGCGATCGCGGCGTTCCTCGCGATCGACCTGTTTGCGCGCTCGTTCGCGCTCGGCAGTTTTCGGCGTTGGCTCAAGTATCCGATCACATGGGTGGATCTGATCGTGCTGGCGACACTGGCTTTTCCCGGCGTGCTCTGCAATTGGGGATTCCTGCGCATCCTGCGCCTGTGGGCGCTCGTGCAAAGCGAGCGCTTCTGGAACGTGCTCGCGCGCGGCCGCTTCGACGACACGCACGTTGAAGACCTGACCAAGGCGATCGTCACCTTGGTGACGTTCATCTTCCTGGCCGCCGGCGCTGACGCAGGCGCTCTTCATCGGCCAGCATCCGACCCGGCCCGGTGCGGAGGCCGGAAGGGGGGCCGGGCTCGTCACGGCCCCCACCATGACCAGGACCCAGGCGGAGATCGCCGCGACCAGCCGGGGCTCGTCGAAGAAGCCGCCCGAATGGAACGCGAGCGCGGTTGGCCCGACCAGCAGGACCGCAAGGGCCGCGTGGGGCGTGACCCGCCGCGCCGCCGGGCTCACCTGCGCCGGTACTCCACGTAGACGAGGCCGGGCGTGCTGTCGTAGGAGCGCCGCTCGACCTCCACGAAGCCGCTACCGCGCGGCGGCCTCGGGATGAACGCCCGGAACAGCCCCGAGAACACGTCCGGGTAAACGGCGAAGGCGCGACCGCCGCGCTGGGCAGCTCGCCAGGCACTGTCCTGGTTGTCGCTGAGGTAGACGCGGTGCGGACGCAGCAGGAACGTCACGAGCGACCTCCGGAGCGGCTCGTTCAGCGACTCGCCCACGGGGAACACCGACGCCTCGATCACGGGGTCGGCAGGCCGGGCCCGCTGATCGATCAGGCGCGCGACCTCGTCGTAAGGCGGGCGCGCCAGCCGTCCCGTGGCGGTGGAGATGGCGGCCGGGACGAGCAGCACGCCCACCGCTGCAGCCACCACCACGGCAGGCCATCCCCTGAGCGCCTGCCACAGGAGACACCCGAACAGCACGGCGGCCGGCGGCGCGGACACCAGCAGGTTGCGGGGCAGGAACAGGTTCGACTTCAGGGCGGAGTACACGAGCAGCCCCACCGGCGCCGCCAGGGCCATCCCGACGAGCAGCACCCACGGCTCTGCCAGCCGCAGCCGAGCGCGGTCGGCTCGCCGCGCGGCGAGGGCGAGCAGCGTGGCGAGCAGGAGCACGAGCAGCACCCATGCCACGGTTCCCGGCGCCTCGCTGAGGCCCGCGTAGGGATGTCCCGTGAGCACCCGCGCCGGGTCCTCCCAGAGCTGGTCCGCATGGAAGGGCGCCACCCTGCCGATCACCCCCACAGCCACGTAGGCCTTGGCGAACGGCAGCCATGGCACGTAGAGCAGCGCGGCGCCCGCGTGCGCGACGAGCACAGCGCGCCGCTGCCCGGGATGGGCCGCGAACGCCCACCCCGCCTGCGCGGCCAGCGGGAAGACGGCGGTGTAGTGAAACCACACTGCCGCCGCGGCGCTCACGGCGAAGGCCGCCCACAGCAGACGCCGGGGTCGCTCGAGCGCCATCAGCAGGAGCCAAGTGGACAGCAGAACCGAGAAGGCAGCCGGCGCGTAGGAGCGGGCCTCGCTGGAGTAGTAGATCTCGAACGGCGCGAACGCGATCAGGATCGCGGCCGCGATCCCCGCGGCCGGCCCCCACAGCCGCCTGCCGATCAGGGCCGCCGCCGGGATGGTGGCGATGCCGGCCGCAAGCGACGGCAGGCGCACGAGCTCCGGCACGTTGGTGGCCTTGAGCGACAGCCACGCCAGCACGTAGTAGAGCGGCGGCGTGTTCTCCGTCGTGCGCACGCCGTCGATCACGCCGCCCAGGGAACCCTGGTTGGCGATCACGTAGGTGAACAGCTCGTCGCCGACGAAGCCCGGCGTTGCAGCGAGGATGCGCAGGACGGCGCCCGCCACGACGATCAGCACCACCGCGGCGCAGAAGCCGCGCCCTTCCGTCGACATGGCCGGGCAGAGTAGGGACTTCGCGGCCAGATCACCTGCTAATGATTCGGCGGTGTTGACGAAGGGTCTGCTCCTCGCCGGCGTGCTGTCGGCCGCTCTCGTCGTGTTTCCCGCCGCCTCGCCGGCGCAGAGCGCGGGTGACGACCAGTACGCCGATCCGTTCGGGCCGGTTCAAGAGCGGGGAGACAGCGAGCAGCCGCCGCCCGTTCAGGGGCAGACCGAGGGCAGCACGCCCACGCAGGCCGAGCCCGCGGACCCGGTCGCCGAGACGCCCCAGGCCAGCACGGCGCAGACGGGGGACGACGGTGAGACGCTGCCCAGAACGGGGTTCGAGGCGTGGCTGTTCGCCGCCATCGGCTGGTGGATGCTCCTCAGCGGCATCGCGCTCCGCCGCGTCTCCGCCCACTAGGGCGGCGGTCAAATGGGAGGCCGAGGTGTGGCGATCGTGACCGTCACCCATGACTCGCGCGCTGAGCTGGATCGCTTTCTCGCGACCGTCGCCGAGCATCTGCCCGAGGCGCACGTGGTGGTGGTCGACTGCGCGTCCTCGGACGGCAGCGCCGAGGTCGCCCACGCGTGGGCGGAGGGCCGCGCGACCGTGCTGGAGCCCGGCATCAACCTGGGCTACGGGCGCGCGGTGAACCTCGGGCTGGAGGCGGTGCGGGCGCCCGTGACCGTGGTGGCCAACCCCGACCTCGAACTGCTCGACCACGGTCTGGCCCGGCTTGCCGACGAGGCGCTCCGGCCCCCCGAGCGAATCCTCGCTCCCCGCGTGCTGAACGCCGACGACACGCTGCAGGACAGCGTGCATCCCGCTCCCGCAGCGGCCGCCGCCCTGCTCACGGCGCTGATTCCACCCGCCGTCCTGCCGAAGCGGCTGCGTGCGGCCGTGGAGCCGTGGCGAGCGGACCGCCCCCGGCCCGTGGCGTGGGCCGTGGGGTGCTGCCTCCTGGCGCGCACCGAGACACTGCGGCGCCTGGGCCCGTTCGACGAGCGGATCTTCCTCTACGCCGAGGACACCGAGCTGGGCCTTCGCGCACGCGAGCAGGGAGTGCGGACGTGGTTGCACCCGAGCGCACGCGTGCGCCACCACCAGGCGCACTCCAGCGCCGCTGCCTTCGGGGGCGAGAACTTCGAGCTGCTGGCCGGCCAGCGCCGCGCGGTCGTGCAGGAGCGCCTGGGCCGGGCGCGGCGTGTGCTCGACGACTGGGTGCAGCTGCTCACGTTCGCCGATCGGATCGCCCTCAGGGCACTCTCCCGCCGCCCTCACGCACGCGAGCGGGCCCAGTTCATCGCGCTCTGGCGCGCGCTACGCCGGCCGCCCCGTCTGTCGTGACGGGCGGAGGGCGATCGAGCTCCCCCGTGCTCTTCGCGAGCTACACGGGTGGGTCCGGCGGCGCCGAGCGCCTGCTGATCGACCAGGCGCTCGCACTCGACGCGCCGGTGGCGGTGGCCTGCCCGGAGGGTGAGCTCGCCGAACGGGCGCGGCGCGAGGGCTTCCGCGTGGCTCCGCTGCTGGATCGGCCGATACGGGCACGGGGCAGCGCGGCCGAGCGGGTGGTGGCAGCCGCTCGGGTCGTGGCGCAGAGCCGTGAGGTCCGCCGGACGATCGGCGAGCTCGACCCGCGATGCGTGGTGGCGTGGAGCATGCGCGCGCTGCTCAGCACCACCGCCGCTCTGACCTCCCTGCGCGCCCCTCCTCCGCTGGTGTTCCAGCAGAACGACCTACTGCCGTCGCGCACGGTCGGCGCTGCCGTGCGCACCGCGGCGCGACGTGCCGACCGCGTGTTGGTGCCCTCCCGCGCCGTGGCAGCCGATCTCGCCGGCGGTGCACACCTTTCCGTCGAGGTGATCCATCCGGGCGTGGACCTCAACGCGTTCTCCCCGTCGCCCATTCCGTCCGGGCGCCCGGCGGCGCTGGTGCTCGGCGCCATCGTGAAGGGCAAACGGCTGGACGTGGCACTGGAGGCCATGGCCCTCGCCCGGCGGGAGCTCCCCGAGCTGCGCCTGTGCGTGGCCGGGGCGCCCATCGACGGCTCGGGCGAACGGCTGATGGCTCGCCTGAGGGCCCGGGCCGCCGAGCGCGACCTGGCCGGCGCGGTGAGCTTTCAGGGGCAGGTCGACGACGTGCCACGTGCTTTGGCGGAGGCCACGTGTGTGCTGCACTGCGGCGAGCGGGAGGCATTCGGGATCTCGCTGGTCGAGGCGCTGGCGGCCGGGCGACCCGTGGTGGCGCCGCGCGGCGGCGGGCCGCAGGAGATCGTGGACGCTACGTGCGGGCGCCTCTTCGAGCCCGGTGACCCGGTGGATGCCGCGGCCGCCCTCGTGGATGTGACTAGCCGCGCGGGCGAGCTGGCCGCGCCCGCGCGCAGCCGGGCGGCGCGGCTCTTCGACCTCGAGCGGTCGCGGGCACGGTTCCGCGACGTGATCGACGAGGTGAGCCCGTGAACGAGGCGCCGGTGGCGGTGAACGCCCGCGCCGCGGTGCGGGATCAGATCGGCGGCGTGGAGCGGGTGGCCCACGAGCTGGCGGTTCATCTGCCTCGCCTCAGACCGGATCGGTACCGCGTGATCGCGCCCCGGCCCTCCCTCGCCCACCGCCGCGGGCACGCCTGGGAACAGCTGGCCCTGCCCGTGCTGGCCCGCGGGAGCCGCCTGCTCCTCTCGCCCGCCAACCTGGCCCCGCTGGCCGGTCGGCGCAACGTGGTGATGGTGCAGGACGTGGCGCCGTTCATCGGCGACTGGTACGGCTCGGTGTACTCGCGCTGGCACCGGGCCCTGCTCCCGCGGCTGGCGCGCGGCGCGCGGCTGGTGGTGGCCCCCTCCGACGTGGTGCGCGACCAGCTCGTGGAGGTGCTCGGCGCGGATCCGGGCCGCACCGGCGTCGTGCCACTCGGCGTGGACGAGCGCTTCTCGCGCGGCGACGATCGTGTGCGGGTGGCCCGGCGCCACGGGCTGGACCGGCCCTACGTGCTGGCGTTGGGAAGCGACCTGCCGCGCAAGAACTTCGTTCTGCTGGACAGGATCGCGGGCCGCCTGGGCCGGGAGGGGCTGAGCCTGGCGATCGCCGGCTCCGGCCGGCCGTACATGCGCGGTGGCGGCCACGCCGCACGATCGTTGGGCTACGTCGAGGAGGCCGACCTGCCGGGCCTGTATGCGGGCGCCGCGGCGTTCGCCATGCCCTCGCTGTACGAGGGGTTCGGCCTGCCCTGCCTGGAGGCGATGGCCGCCGGCACGCCGGTCGTGGCCGCTGACCGTGCGGCGCTGCCGCAGACGTGCGGGCCGGCCGCGCTGCTCGTGGACCCGGCCGATGAGGCGGCCTTCGCGGAGGCGCTGATCGCGGCGGCGCTCGACCCCATCACGCGCGACCGGCTCGTGGCGGAGGGCCGCCGGCGCGCGGCAGGGTTCGGCTGGGACCGCACGGCCCGTGCCATGGACGCGCTGATCGCCGCAGAGCTCGAGCGCTGAGCGGGCGCTACCGGCAGCGCCCGAAGACGTCCTTGCGGCAGCCCTGGTAGCGCGCGGCGGCGTTGCGGAACGCCCGCAGCGCGGGCTGCGGCCTGTAGTCCATCCCGCCCTCGGCGGCAGCGAGCAGGCCCGCGTACTCGAAGTTCGAGGTGGGATGGCGGTAACCGCTGGCCCACGTGTACCAATAGAGCCGGTCCAGGGCCAGGGCCCGGCGCTTGGCAACGGCCAGCCGGAACAGCCGCTTGAGCCGTCGCGCCATCCCCACCTTGGTCTCCTGGCGCTGGCCTTTGATGGGGCGCACCTGTCCGCGGGAGGAGGGGAAGGCCGTCTCGGTGAGAAAGATCCGGCCGCGGCGGTCCCCGGCCCTGAGCATGACCGCCCGCACGCGCCGCAGCGCCTCCAGCACCCGCGGCTCGGTCTGCGGGTAGACGTGAACGGCCATCGTGTCGAAGTGGCCCTTCAGCCCCAGCTTGTACAGGCGGGCGAGCTCCGTCCAGGCCGACCCCACGATCCCCGCCGTCACGACCTTCGCCCGCCGGTCGGTTCGCTTGATCGTCGCGTTGGAGGCCTTGAGCAGGCGCGCGTAGCCGATCGGCCACCGCCAGCGCCCGGCCGGCTTGACGTCCCAGAAGGTCTGCGTGTTCGGCTCGTTCCAGATTTGCCAGTGCCTTATCGGCCGCTTGGTGAGGTCCGGGTTGTCGATCCAGAAGCGCCCGTTCGAGCCATACCGGCGGACCACGGCGCGAAGGAAGGACTGGAACGGGGCGAGGCGCGGTGGGGAATAGTCGCGGCGCTTGTAGAGACGCGCGAAGCGTGGTGCGTGCAGCAGCACCGGCAGCACGGTCATGTTGCGCTCGGCGGCGAGGCGGACCGTCCTGTCGGGCGCGTCGTAGTCGAACCTCCCACCGGGCACGAACTGCATGCCCTCCCAGCTCATCACCCACCGCACCGATTCCACCCCGGAGCGCGCCATCAGGTCGAACTGGTCCTGCTGGGTCTCCAGCGGCGCTCCGCGCAGGGCGCCGTCGAACATCACGCCGAAGAAGCTCGGGGGGGCCTTGCGCGGGGCGGCGGCGGCGGGGGCGGCCGGCGCGGCGATGGCGCAGACGGCGAGGAGGGCAACAAGGAGGAGACGTCGCACGGCGAGCATGAGGACACCGGAACGTAGCGATAGTTGCGGCATCTTCTGACGTGGCGCCGGTGCGCGCCGGCCGGCGGGGCTGACGTTACGCTGCGCCGTCATGCTCAGGGGGCGGCCACCCATCCGGCTCCTCGAGGGCGCCCGCGGCTCGGACACCGGTAGAGCGCTCGGGCTGGCGGCGGCCGCGATGGCCACGAACGTGATCTCGCTTGTGCTGACGATCGTGTTCGCACGTCTGCTGGGCACGGGCGGTTACGGAGCCCTGGCGGCCCTGATGTCGGCCTTCCTGGTGCTGGGGATCCCCGGTCAGGCGCTGCAGGTGCGAGTTCGCCAAGCGCGTGAGCACCTCCGAGGACCGCAGCCGCGTGGCGGGCGAGCTGGCGCGCTGGGCGCACCTGCTGCTCGCCGCGGCCGTCGCGACCGCGGTCGCCGGGCTCCTGTTTCGCGATTCGATCGCCGGGCTGATCGGCGTGGAGGAGGTGCCATTCGGCGCGGCGGGGGTGCTGCCCACCGCCTGCCTCTGGCTGCTGCTCTCGGTACAGCGCGGCGTGCTGCAGGGGCTCGGCTCCTACCGGCTCGTGGGCTTCAGCCTGATGGGTGAGGCGCTCTCCCGCCTCGTGCTCGGAACGGCGCTGATCGTGGCGGGGCTCGGCGCCACGGGCGCCTTCCTCGGCAGCGGCGCCTCGATGGCGGTCATGGCGGTGATACTGGGCAGGAACCTCAGCGTGGCGCTGTCCCATCCTGCGACGGTGAGCGCCCGGGCCCGCTCGCTGCGGGACACCCTCCGGGGCACGGTGGTGCCGCTTGTGGCACTGGCTCTGCTCGCGTGGCTGCAGAACGTGGACGTGATCGTGGTCAAGCACCAGGCGGCCACGGATGCGTCGGCCAGCTCCTACGCGGCGGCATCGGTGGCGGCCAAGATGATCTTCTGGATCAGCGTGGGTCTTGGCCTCTTCCTTCTTCCCGAGGCGGCGCGGCGCTCGCACGCCGGCGAGGACGGGCGTTCGGTGCTCCTTCGAACGCTGGGCATCGTCGCCGCCGTGGCCGTGCCGATGGTGGCGGTCTACGCGGTTGCGGGGGAGCTCCTGCTCGAGACCGTATTCGGCCCTCGGCTGGGCCTGGCCAGCGATGCGCTCCCATGGCTCGGCGCGGCCATGACCTTTCTCGCGTGCGGCTATCTCTTCGTCCAGTACCTGCTGGCCGTGCAATCGCGGATCTTCCTCGCCGCCCTGGCGGTGGCGGCGGCCGCGGAGCCGTTCGTGCTGATCAGGGCCGGGACGGATCTCACAGCGGTGGCGCTCGGCTTGCTGACGGTCCAATCGGCGCTGGTGGCGGTCATGGCCCTACTGAGCCTGCGTTCGCGCTCCGCTGGTGCGCAGCCCCAGGCGGCTATACGCTGAGCGCCCGCGAGCCGGGGGGTTCGTAACCGAACACTGGAGGAGCGATGCAGCAGCTGCCGATTTCCCGCCGTGGCTTCGTGGCCGGAGCAGGTGCTCTCGGCGCGGCCACCGTCTTTGCGCCGCAGGCCCTCGCCAACGGCCTCGCGGGCCGCCGTGCCCCCACGCTGCGGGGAGGGCGCTTCCCCGAGGGGATCATGTCCGGCGACCCCACGCCCCGTGCGATCACCCTGTGGACGAGGCTGGCCGGAGTGGGAGGTCGTGGATCGGTGGAGCTCGAGGTGGCGCGCGAGCGCAGCTTCAGGCGAGTGGTGGCGCGTGAGCTGATCGGCACCTCCGGACGCCTGGATCACGCCGTCAAGGCGCGTGTGGGCGGGCTCGACCCCTACGAGGAGTACTTCTACCGCTTCTCCACCCGGACGCAGTCGAGTCCCGTCGGTCGCTTCCGGACCGCGCTGCCGCCCGACTCGCGCCAGCCCGTGAGGTTCGCCTTCTTCTCGTGCCAGGACTGGACCTTCGGCTTCTTTCACGCCCATCGGTTCCTCGCCGAGGAGGACGTGGACTTCGTGGTGAACCTCGGCGACTACATCTACGCCGAGGCCTACCACAGCAAGGGCAGCAAGTCCGGGGGCGTGCGCACCGACCGCGTGGGCCTGGCCACCTCGCTCCAGGACTACCGCGACAAGTACCGCCTCTACCGCTCCGATCGAAACCTTCGGGCGGTGCACGCCAACTTCCCGCTGATCTCGATCTGGGACGACCACGAGGTGCTCGACAACTACGCGGGCAGCCTGGGCAACGGCGGGCTGGACGAGGCGTTCAAGTTCACCCGCGCGCGCCGCGGCCGGGCCTACCGCGCCTACTTCGACAGCATGCCCACCTACGACGGCTCGGGGCCGGGCAAGCGCATCTACCGCGCCGCGCGGTTCGGGCGCAACGTGGATCTCGTGCTGCTCGACCAGCGCCAGTACCGCGGCGACCAGCCGTGCGGGGACAGGCAGGTGGGCGACCCCTGCCCCGAGGTGGATGCCCGCAACCCATTCCTGGGCCGCCGCCAGATGGGCTTCCTCAAGAAGCGGCTGGCCTCCTCGCCCGCGGCATGGAAGATCATCGCCAACCAGACGATGGTGGAGCGCACCGTGTACCCGGGCGGCCAGTGGATCGGGTTCGACTCATGGCAGGGCTACCGCCGCGAGCGCACCGAGCTGCTGGGACACCTCAAGCGGCGGCGCATCCGCGACGTGGTGTTCGTGACCGGCGACATCCACACGTTCATCGCAGGCGACGTGCGGCTCAACGACGACGACAAGGTCCCGGTGGCCACGGAGTTCGTGGGCGGCTCGATCACCTCGCAGGGGCTCGGCGAGGGCGGCGCGGGCCTGATCCCCGGCGCCGATCCGCGCAACCCCAGGACGCCGGAGAACATCAAGAACCTGTTGCGCCAGGCCAACCCGTGGGTCAAGGACGCCGACTTCGACCACCATGGCTACGGACTTGTCACGGCGGGCCGCGGCAGCCTGAAATGCACGTTCCGGCGCATCTCCACCACCAAGCGGCAGTCGGTGAGGCGCCTGCCCGACCGGCCCTTCTCCTACCGCCTGAAGCGCGGGCAGCGAAGCCTGCTGTAGTACACGCCCATATGCGCGTCCTCGACGAAACACACGAGGTGGTCAACCAGGCGCCGCCGCTGGCGCCGTACAACGTGTTCGACGCCGACATGCCAATGCGCGAGGCCCTCGAGCGCGAGGGTGGCTCCTGGGGAGTGGACCGCCTGCGCGACACGGGCGAGCTGGCCGGCTCGCCGGAGGCGATCGAGCACTCAGAGCGCTGCGAGCGCAACGAACCGGTGCTGCGCACGCACGACCGCTACGGCAACCGCATCGACGAGGTGGACCTCGACCCCTCCTGGCACTGGCTCCTGCGCCAGGCTGTGGAGCGCGAGATCCACTCCCTCCCGTGGCGCGACCCCCAGCCGGGCGCCCACGCGGTGCGCGCGGCGCTGATGTACACGTGGAGCCAGGTGAACTCGGGCGTGATGTGCCCCATTTCGATGACCTACTCGATCGTCCCCGCGCTGCGCGAGAACGCGGACGCCGCGGCGGAATGGGAGCCGAGGCTGGTGAAGGCCGACTACGAGGGCGGCGCACTGGCGGGCATGGCGATGACCGAGAAGCAGGGCGGCTCGGATGTCCGGGCCAACACCACCCGGGCCGAGCCGCAGTCCGACGGCTCATACGAGATCACCGGCCACAAATGGTTCTGCTCCTATCCCCCATGCGACATCTTCCTCACGCTCGCCCAGACATCCGAGGGGTTGTCCTGCTTTTTGATCGAGGGGCGCGACCCGGGCTTTCGCATCCAGCGCCTCAAGGACAAGCTGGGCACCCGCTCGCTGCCCTCCTCCGAGGTGGAGTTCCACGGAGTGCGCGGACGACTCGTGGGCGAGGAGGGCCGCGGCGTGGCCACGATCATCCGGATGGTCAACCACACGCGCCTGGATTGCCTGATCGGCTCGGCCGCAGGGATGCGCTGGGGTGTCGCTCAGGCCGTGCACCACGCCCGCCACCGCTCCGCATTCGGCGCCCCGCTGGCCGAGCAGCCCGCCATGCGCAATGTGCTGGCCGACCTCGCGCTGGAGTCCGAGGCCGCCACGGCCACCGCCATGCGGATCGCGCGCGCCTACGACGAGTCCAACGGCCCGTTCCGCCGGTTCGCCACCGCGGTGTCCAAGTACTGGGTCTGCAAGCGCGCACCGGCCCACGCCGGCGAGGCGCTGGAGTGCCTGGGCGGCAACGGCTACGTGGAGGAGTCGGGCATGCCCCGGCTGCTGCGCGACTCGCCGCTCAACTCGATCTGGGAGGGCTCGGGCAACGTCGCGGCGCTTGATGTGCTGCGCGCGCTCATGAAGGAGCCCGAGGGGCTGCCCGCGTTCCTCGAGGAGGTGGAGGCGGCGTCGGGCTCCAACTCGCACCTCGACGCCCACGTGGACCACGTGAAGCGGTCCGTTTCCTCGCTGGGCGAGGATGCCCAGTGGCACGCCCGGCGGCTGGTCGAGGACCTCGGCCTGGCGCTGCAGGGCTCGCTGCTGGTGCGTAACGCGCCCGCCGCGGTGGCTGACGCGTTCTGCGCCTCGCGCCTGGCTGGCGCAGACGGCTCCGGGCGTGCGTTCGGCACCCTGCCGGGCGGCGTGGACGCCGGTCCCATTCTGGACCGCGCGCTCGCGCTCTGACGCCTCGGCTGGGCCGCCCGGTCCAGAACGTGAGACGGCCGGCTCGAACCGCCGCCGGCACGCACGCGTCCAGCGGGATGAGCCACCCGTTTGCGCACTTGTCTGGCCTATGGGGCAGGAAAGCGCTCAAACGCGGCCCAGGCGGGAGCTGGGCCCGGCGTTTGCGCATTTGTCTGGGCCATAGGCCCGACAGGCGCTCAATCGTTGCTCGGAGAGGCCGGGTGCTCCATCCTTTACCGAGCCGTTTTTCGCTCCAACCGAGCGTCCTGGCGCCCAGCCACCTGCACCACCCCTTGCAGCTCTCCGTAACTGTGCGGATGCCGTAGGAGCGGGCCGGGCGGCCGAGAAGGGTGAGCTTCCCCCAAGGCAGGGGACGCAAGCGAACCCGAATGTGCAAGGAGATGTGAATGCCCGTCCCACGATGGACCGTGGCCGGAGGACTGACGCTGGCCCTGATCTCGGCCCCGACCGCCGGCGCAGACGTGCCCCACACCGTCATGGAGGGTGAGAGCCTGTGGTCGATCGCCACCGCCAACGGGATGGACCCGGGCACGCTGGCGGCCGCGAACGGCCTGTCGCCCGATTCCCACGTGGTGCTCGGGAGCACCGTGAATATCCCCGTCCCGGGCGAGGCCTCCGCCGGCGCGCCCGCCACCGGCGGCGCCACCAGCTCGGTGGCTCCCCCGCCGGCCGGCGCCTACACCGTCCAGCCCGGCGACACCCTCACGGGCATCGCCGCCGGCGGCGGCGTGGCCCCCGACCAGGTGGCGTTCATGAACGGCCTGGACCCCAACGGCCACGTGATCGCCGGAACGGTGCTCAAGCTGCCCGCCGGCTCAACCGCACCGGCGGTGGACCCCGCCGCCGCTCCCGCGGAGACCGTGGTCCCCGACGCCGCGCCCCAGGCCACCGGCGGCTCGGTGTCCTCGACCGAGGTCGGGCAGATCGCCTCCGAGCACGGCGTGGCCCCGGACCTGGCGGCGGCGCTGGCCTACCAGGAGAGCGGGTTCAACAACAACATGGTCTCCTCCGCGAACGCGCGCGGGGTGATGCAGGTGATGCCCGGCACATGGAGCTGGGTGGAGGAGAACCTCGCGGGCCGCACCATGGACCCGTCCTCCCCTCAGGAGAACGTGCGCGCCGGGGTGATGTATCTCGACCAGCTGATCGCCGACGCGGGCGGTGACGAGGCCACGGCGGTGGCCGGCTACTACCAGGGAGCCAGCTCGGTGGCCGGCCAGGGGATGTTCCCGGAGACGGAGCGCTACGTTGCCAATGTGATGGCCCTGCGATCGCGGTTCGGGCGGTGACATGGAGGAGCTCTCCACGCTCACCTACGAAGTGACCGGCCGGGTGGCGCGGATCACCCTCAACCGGCCCGAGCGCGGCAACGGCATCACCCTCGCCCTGCCGCGCGAGCTCGCGGAGTGCGTGGAGAGGGCCAACCTGGACCCCGCCGTCCACGTGATCGCCCTGGCCGGCAACGGCAAGGGCTTCTGCGGGGGTTACGACCTCGTGGAATCCGCCCAGGAGGGCATGGCGGGCCTGGACCCCGGCGTGCCCGGATCCCCCCTCGACCCGGCGGTGCAGGCGGCCAATCACGACCCCGCTCAGACCTGGGACCCGGTGGTGGACTGGCAGATGATGAGCCGCAACCTGCGCGGGTTCATGTCCCTGTTTCACTCGGACAAGCCCACCATCTGCAAGGTGCACGGCTTCTGCGTGGCGGGCGGCACCGACATGGCGCTGTGCTGCGACCTGCTCGTGATCGGCGAGGAGGCGCGCATCGGCTACCCGCCGGCGCGGGTGTGGGGAGTGCCCACATCGATGATGTGGGCCCACAGGATCGGCCCGGCCCGCGCAAAGGACCTGCTGTTCACGGGCGACCTGATCGACGGGCGCCGCGCCTACGAATGGGGCCTGGCCACTTGCGCCGCGCCCGCCGCCGAGCTGGACGAGCGCTTCGAGCACCTGCTGGGGCGCATCTCCCAGACCCCGGTGAACCAGCTGGTGATGATGAAGCTCGCGGTGAACCAGGCCCTGTACGCGCAGGGCCTGCGGCCACCCAGACCCTGGGGGTGTTCTTCGACGGCATCGCGCGCCATACGCCCGAGGGCTACGCCTTCCAGGAGCGGGCCGGCCGGGACGGCTGGGAGGCCGCGGTGCGCGAGCGCGACGAGCCCTACGGAGACTCCAAGCCCCCGCGGAACTAGCTGCGAAAACCTCGCCTCAGCAGGCAAAGGACTTGCGCAGGGACCCCGGGGGAGTACCTTGGTGCTACTCGACGACGAGCGGGGCCGCACGGCAGCGCTCGTTACGGAGGGAACTGAGCGATGGGCAAAGGCCACGGGAGGCGCCCCGAGAAAGGGATTTCCAAGCCTGCCCGCGACCGCGATGACTCCCAGCCGGCCGACGATCGCGACCAGTCGCTCAGCCACGACGACCAGGCCCGAAGCGACAGCGACCAGACGCTGAGCGACCGCGATCAGCGGGCCTCAGATTACGACCAGGCCGCCTCCGACAGGGGCCCCGAGGACGCCGCGGGGGCGGTGGCCCGCGCGCGCACACGAGCCATCCGCGCGGGCACGACGCGAGAGCGGCTGGCCGCCGGGCATCACCGAGCCGAGACCGCGGTCGCGCGCGATCTAGCCGCGCAGAGGCGCGACGAGCTCGCCGCCGAGCGCGACCGCGACGCCGACGTGGCCGACCATCTGGCGCGCGACCTCGACGGCACCGATGCGCTCGTGGACGAACATGCGAAGGCAAAGGAGCTTCGTGGGCTGGTGGCGAAGACCCGCGGTCGCGCGGCGCGCGACCGCGAGCGCGCGGCGCGCGACCGCGAGCAAACCGCACACGACCGGGAGCTCGGAGCCCGAGACCGAGAGGAATCGAGGCAGGATCACGACTACCTGACCGCGGTCACCGACACCATGGGCGAGGGGCTCATCACCGTGGACCAGTCCGGCCGGGTCCTGCACATGAATCCCACCGCCGAGGAGTGGCTGGGATGGACCTTCCAGGAGTTGCTCGGGCAGGATCTCCACGAGCTCACCCACTACCGCCGGCCCGACGGCTCCCCCTATCCGATCGAGGAGTGCCCGCTGATGGTCGGCCGCGCGGGCCGCATCCCGGTGCGCGTGGACGAGGACGTCTTCTACCGCCGCGACGGCTCTCCCCTGCCGGTGTCCTACACCTCCGTCCCCTTCGAGTTGGCGGAGGGGGCCACGGGAGCCGTGATCCTGTTCGACGACATCACCGAGCGCAAGCGGACCGAGTGGGCCGTCCGCACGAGCGAAGCGCAGCTGAAGGCGATCATCGAGAACACGAGCGCCGCGATCTACGTCAAGCGCAAGGGCGACTATCGCTACCTGCTGGGAAACCCGGAGTTCGAGAACATCCATGGGCTCGAGCCGGGCGCGGCCGCCGGCCTGCGCGATGAGGACCTGGCATCCCCCTCGGCGGTCAGGAGGATCCGCGAGACCGACCGTCGCGTGATCGAGGAGGACACCGAGGTGTCCCTGGAGGAAGAGGTGCTCGCCGCCGGCAAGCTGCGCACCTACCTGACGTTGAAGTTCCCGCTGCCCAACGAGGCCGGCGAGCCGTATGCGGTGTGCTGCATCTCCACCGACATCACCGAACGCAAGCTCCGCGAGGCCGAGCTGAGCGACCGCCTGCACTGGGAGGAGCGCATCCGCAGGGCGGTGAGCGAGGAGCACCTGCTGGTGTACGCGCAGCCCATCGTGGACCTGCGCAGCGGCGCCGTCGTGCAGGAGGAGCTGCTGGTCCGGATGCGGGACGCCAACGCCCCGGAGGAGATAATCCTGCCCGCCGACTTCCTGCCTCAGGCGGAGCAGTTCGGCCTGGTGGGCCAGATCGACCGCTTCATGGTCCACCGGGGAATCGGGCTTGCCGCGCACGGCCGTCCGGTCGAGATCAACCTGTCCGGCCGGTCGATCGGAGACCGCGCGCTCACCCGCCAGATCGAGCGCGAGCTGGAGCGGACCGGCGCGGACCCGTCGAAGATCATCTTCGAGATCACCGAGACCTCAGCAGTCGAGGACATCGAGGCTGCAGGCGAGTTCTCGCTCCGGATCGCGGGGATGGGGTGCAAGTGCGCGCTCGACGACTTCGGAACCGGATTCGGCTCACTCACCTACCAGCGGCACCTGGTGGTGCAGTACCTGAAGATCGACATCTCGTTCGTGCGCAGCATGGGCAGGAGCACCGCCGACCAGCAGGTGGTCAAGAGCATCGTGAAACTCGCTCAGGACTACGGCCAGCAGACCGTCGCGGAGGGCGTTGAGGACGACGAGACCCTGCAGCTGCTGCGTGACTTCGGCGTGGACTACGCGCAGGGCTTCCACATCGGCCGCCCGGAGCTGTTGCCGACCGGCTAGGACCGCGGCTCGATGCCTAGGGGTCTGGGTCTACGTCGCCCTCGTACAGGCCAAGGGCGGCACCCTGGGGGTCCTGAGCAACCAGAATGCGCCCGGCCGGGATCTCCAGCGGAGCCACCAGCAGCTGCCCGCCACCCTCCTCGATGGTCGCGGCCGCAGCATCCAGTTCGGTGACCCTGAAGTAGGGGAGCCAGTGCGGCGGCACGCCGGCTCCATCCGGCAGTTCGGTCATGCCCCCGTTGAGCCGCTCGCCGAGGAGGATGCTCCAGAAGCCGTCGGGGCCTTCGCTGGGAATGAGCTCGGCCTTCCAGCCGAACAGGCCGCCGTAGAAGGCGGTGGCGGCCTCCACGTCGGTGGTGTTGAGCTGGTTCATGGTCAGGGCGCCGTGCTCGTTGATGATTTCTGCGCCGATCGAGTCGCGCGCCTGCCACACGGCGAACACCGCCCCCTGGGGGTCGGACAGGACCGCCATCCTCCCCGCCTCGAGCACGTCAAACGGCTCGGCGAGCACGTTGCCACCCAGCTCTCCGGCACGCGCGGCCGCGGCGTCGGCATCCTCCACGGTCACGTAGGACATCCAGTTGGGGGGCACTCCCGCCGACCGCTGCACCTCGCGCTGCGGATAGAGCGCGCCCGCGGTCTTGCCGCCGACGCGAAGCATCGTGTAGATCATGCCGCCGCCAACGTCCACATCCTCCGGCTCCCAGCCGAACAGCCCGCCGTAGAACGCCTTGGCAGCTGCGGGATCGGTGGTCT
Source organism: uncultured Thermoleophilaceae bacterium (assembly GCA_963727395.1). Lineage (GTDB taxonomy): Bacteria > Actinomycetota > Thermoleophilia > Solirubrobacterales > Thermoleophilaceae > JAAYBF01. The sequence continues at coordinate 19,815 of CAVSGC010000017.1, forward strand.
GAAGCTCTACGTAGCTGAACGTCCCCGGCTCGTATCCGGTGCGCTCGCCCATGAGCCTAGGATCCGCCGGCGATCTCCAGGAACGCCTCGGCGCGGGCGATCTCGCGCTCGGCGCGGCGACGCTCCTCGGAGTCCTCTTCGGCCTGCTCGAGCGCCTTCTCGGCTTCGGACTTGCGCGCCTCCAGCGCCGAGGTGTCGAGATCCTCGGGCTTCACCGCGTCCTCCACGATCAGCAGGGCCGAGTTGTCCACCACCTGCAGGTAGCCCTCCCCCTGCGCGAAGCAGATGGGGCTCGCCGCGCCCGGGTTGTCCGACCCCGACTCGTACAGCTTGAGCTCGGTGGGCTCGAGCATGGCCATCAGCGGAGCGTGGTTGGCCAGCACGCCGATCGAGCCGGTGCCGGTGCGGGTCGAGACCATCTCGACCTCGCCTTCGAACACCTGGCCCTCCGGCGTGAGGACCTCGACGGGAAAGGTGGAGCGGGCCACCTAGTCCTTCGACTCCTCGTCATCGCCGGACTTGTCGTCGTCACCGGTGTCGTCGTCGCCGGTGCTGTCCTCGGCGTCGTCCTTCTTCTTCTCCTTACGGCCCGACTTGCGCTCCTCGGTCACCTCATCGATCGAGCCCTTCATGTAGAAGGCGCTCTCCGGCCGGTCGTCGTGCTCTCCGTCAACGATCTCCTTGAACGAACGCACGGTGTCCTCGATCGGCACGTACTTGCCCTCGGTGCCGGTGAACGCCTCCGCCACGAAGAACGGCTGCGAGAGGAAGCGCTCCACCCGGCGGGCGCGCTGCACGGCCTGCTTGTCCTCGTCGGACAGCTCGTCGATGCCGAGGATGGCGATGATGTCCTGGAGCTCCTTGTAGCGCTGCAGGATCTCCTGGACCTGGGTGGCCACCTGGTAGTGCTCCTCGCCCACGATGTCCGGCTTGAGGATCGTCGACGTGGAATCCAGCGGATCCACCGCGGGGTAGATCCCCTTCTCGGAGATCGATCGCGACAGCGTGGTGGTCGCGTTGAGGTGGGCGAACACGGACGCCGGTGCCGGGTCGGTGAGGTCGTCGGCCGGCACGTAGATGGCCTGCACCGAGGTCACCGAGCCCTCACGCGTTGAGGTGATGCGCTCCTGCAGCTGGCCCATCTCGGTCTCCAGCGTGGGCTGGTAACCCACCTGGGAGGGCATGCGGCCCAGCAGCGCCGAGACCTCCGAGCCCGCCTGCACGAAGCGGAAGATGTTGTCGATGAACAGCAGCACGTCCTGGCCCTGCTCGCGGAAGTACTCCGCCATGGTCAGGCCCGACAGCGCCACGCGCATGCGGGCTCCGGGCGGCTCGTTCATCTGGCCGAACACCAGCATCGTCTTGTCGATCACGCCGGACTCGGTCATCTCGACCCACAGGTCGTTGCCCTCGCGCGAGCGCTCGCCCACGCCGCAGAACGCCGACAGCCCGCCGTGCTCCTTGCCCAGGTTGTTGATCAGCTCCTGGATCAGCACGGTCTTGCCCACGCCGGCGCCGCCGAACAGGCCCACCTTGCCGCCTCGGGCGTAGGGGGCCAGGAGGTCCACGACCTTGATGCCGGTCTCGAAGATCTCGCGCGTGGGCGTGAGGTTCTCCACCGACGGGGCGTCGCGGTGGATGGGCCAGCGCTCGCCCTCCTCCAGCTCGTCGCCCTCGTCGATCGTCTCGCCGAGCAGGTTGAAGATGCGCCCGAGCGTCTGCTCGCCCACGGGCACGGTGATCGGGCCGCCGGTGTCGCGGATCTCGGCCCCGCGGTGCAGGCCATCCGTGGCGTCCATGGCCACGCAGCGCACACGGTCGTCGCCGAGGTGCTGCTGCACCTCCACGACCAGGCGGGTGGCCTCCTCTTCCTCGTGCTGGGCCGGGATCTCCACCTCCAGCGCGTTGTAGATCTCGGGCAGCTCCTCGGAGAAGGAGGCCTCGATCACCACACCGGTGATCTCCTCGACGCGGCCGACATTGGTCGACCCGGAGCCGTTGGAGCTGCCCTTCTTCTCCTGGTCCTTCTGTTCCTTCTGTTCAGTGCTGGCTTCCATATCGGCTCCTTATCTAGCTGAGGCCCTCGGCCCCGGCGACAACTTCCATGATTTCTTGGGTGATCTCCGCCTGGCGCTGGCGGTTCATCTCGAGCGTGAGGTCATCGATCATCTCGCCGGCGTTCTCCTGTGCGCTGCGCATCGCCGTCATGCGCGCGCCGTGCTCGGATGCCGTGGACTCCAGCAGCGCCCGGAAGATCGAGATCTCGATGTAGTCGGGCACCAGCCGCTTGAGGATCTCCTCCGGGTCGGGCTCGTAGATCCACAGCGTCTTGTGGCCCGAGTCGCGCTGCTCTGACTCCTCGCCGTCCTCGTCGTCCTCCTCGAGCAGCTGCTCCACCGCGGCCAGCGGAAGCAGCACGTCGGTGGTCACCTCCTGCGTGAGGGGCGACACGTAGCCGTTGTAGATCATCTCGACGCGATCCACCTGGTCGTCGATGTACTGGCTCGAGATGTCGCCGGCGATGTCGCGCGCATTCTCGAAGGCGGGCCGGTCGGTGAAGCCCTGCCACTGCCCGGCCACGTCGTAGCCGCGGAAGGTGAGGGAGGACACCCCGCGCCGCCCGGAGGCGTACCAGACGACCTCCTTGCCCTCGTCACGCAGCTCGCGCGCGCGGCGGTTGCCGGCACGGACGATCTGGGAGTTGAACGCGCCGGCCAGGCCACGATCGCCGGTGACCAGCAGGATGCCCACCCTGTTCTCGTTCTCGTGGGCCTCCAGCAGCGGCAGGCTGGGGATCTTCTCCACGGCCTCGACCGTCCGGCGGGTCATGCGGCGGATCGCCTTGGCGTAGGGGCGCAGGTGCTCGATGCGCTGCTCGGCGCGCCGCAGCCGTGCGGCGGCCACCATCTCCATCGCGCGGGTGATCTTCTGGATGTTCCTTACAGAAGAGATCCGGTTCTTGACGTCCTTCTGAGAGGCCATCAGGCGTTGGCCGTCTCCTCAGAGGGGTTCTTCTCCGAGTCCTCCGACTCCTCGGAGTCGTCCTCGCCGGAGTCGTCGTCCTCGCCGGAGTCGTCGTCGGACGCCTCCTCGGATGAGCCCGAGGTGCGGCCTTCCTTCTCGCGCTCTTCCTCGGACATGATGCGATCGGACTCGCCCTCCTCGACGGGGTTGCCCTCCTCGTCGAAGTCGGGGCCGAAGTCGTCGATCGCCTCGGAGATCGCGTTGCCCAGCCGCTCCTCGATCGAGTCGTCCCAGTCGCCCTCGGTGAGCTTGTCCATCAGCTCGGACTCCTCGGAGTGCAACCGCGAGAGCAGCTGCTCATGGAAGTCCGAGATGCGCTCGACCTTGATCCGGTCGAGGTAGCCGCCGGTGCCGGAGTAGATGGCCGCCACCTGGTCGGCGGGAGCCCAGGGCTTGAGCTCGTCCTGGTTGAGCAGCTCGACCAGGCGCTCACCGCGCGCCAGCGTGGCCTGCGTGTCGGCGTCAAGCTCGGAGCCGAACTGGGAGAACGCCTCCAGCTCGCGGTACTGCGACAGCTCCAGGCGCAGCTTGCCGGCCACCTTCTTCATGGCCTTGGGCTGGGCGTCACCACCCACGCGCGAGACCGAGATGCCCACGTTGATCGCCGGCCGTACGCCGGAGCGGAACAGGTCACCCTCGAGGAAGATCTGACCGTCGGTGATCGAGATCACGTTGGTGGGGATGTAGGCCGAGACATCGCCCGCCTGGGTCTCGATGATCGGCAACGCCGTGAGCGAGCCGCCGCCGAGGTCGTCGTTGAGCTTCACCGCGCGCTCCAGCAGACGGGAGTGCAGGTAGAACACGTCGCCCGGGTAGGCCTCGCGTCCCGGCGGGCGCCGCAGCAGCAGCGACATCTGGCGGTAGGCGAACGCGTGCTTTGTGAGGTCGTCGTAGACCGTGAGCGCGTGACCGCCGTTGTAGAGGAAGTGCTCGCCGATGGCACAGCCGGCGTAGGGCGCCATGAACTTGATCGGCGCGGCCTCGTCGGCGGGCGCGGCCACGATGATCGTGTTCTCCATCGCGTCGTGGTCGGTCAGCGTCTCGGCCACCTGCACGACGGTGGACAGCCGCTGGCCGATCGCCACGTAGATCGAGACGACGTCGTTGTCGCGGTTGTTGATGATCGTGTCGATCGCGATCTGTGACTTGCCCGTCTGGCGGTCGCCGATGATCAGCTCGCGCTGCCCGCGGCCAATGGCGGTCATGGCGTCGATTGCCTTGATGCCCGTCTGCATCGGCTCCTTCACGCCCTGGCGCTGCACCACGCCCGGCGCCTTGAACTCGGCGGGCCGGGTCTTGCTGGTGTTCACGTCGCCCTTGCCGTCCAGCGGCCTGCCGAGCGGATCGATGATGCGGCCCTTCAGCTCGTCGCCCACCGGGATCTCGAGCAGCTGACCGGTGCGCTTGACCGTGTCGCCCTCCTCGATCTTCTCCCAGTCGCCGAACAGGACGGCGCCCACGTTGTCGGACTCGAGGTTCAGCGCCAGGCCGGTCACGTCGTGGGGCAGCTCGAGCATCTCCAGCGACATGCAGTTGTCCAGCCCGTGCACGCGCGAGATGCCGTCGGCTATCGACAGCACCGTGCCCACCTCGGAGAGGTCGGCGCCGCCGTCGTCGAGCCCCTCGATTCGGCTCTTGAGGATGCTGGTGATCTCGTCGGGCTTGATCTGCATGAAGTTTCGAACGACCTTTCTGGTTCTTGAGTCCTAAGCGGCCTTTGAGACCTGCTTGCGAAGCTGGTCCAGGCGATTGCGCACACTGGCGTCGAGCACCATGTTCCCCACCTGAAGCACGATGCCACCGAGCACGTCCGGGTCAACCCTGCTCGAGAGGTCGACCTTGCGGTCGGTCTGCTCGGTGATGCGCTTGCCGATGTCCTCCACGAGCTGATCGTCCAGCTCCACTGCGCTTGTCACGGTAACGGGGAGGAGCCTGTTCTCCTCGGCCCACCGATCGTCGAAGGCGCGCCGGATCCGGAAGATCGCCGGCACGCGATGGCGCTCGGCGAGCAGCTCGAGGAAGCGCACGAAGTTCTCGTCGGCATCGGTCACGAGCCTTCCGATGCCGTCCTTCTTCTCCTGCGACGAGAAGTAGGGCGAGAAGAAGAAGATCTGCAGCTCGCGGTTCTCGGCCAGCGCGTCGGCGAACTCGTCGAGCTCGTCGTGGATGCGGTCGAGCGTCATCCGCCTCCTTGGCCACCTCGAACAGCGACCGCGAATAGACCTCGGCGATCTCCTCCATCGGCTCGGGCTACCCGCCGTTCTTCTTGTCGGAACCCGCAAGCGCGGAGAAGTCCGCCTCCGCCAGGGCCTCCTCGATCAGGCGGCGGTGGTCGTCATCGTCCAGCGACTTGCGCGTGACCTTCTCGGTGGCGATCACCGTGAGGTCGGCCACCTCCTTGCGGATCTCGTCGAGCGCGCGCCGCGTCTCGGTCTCGATGTCGCGCCGCGTGGACTCCATCAGATCCTCGCGGTAGCGCTTGGCCTCGGCCTTGGACTCGTCCTGCATCGCCTCGGCCGCGCGCCGTGAGCGGGCGGTGATGTCGTCCGCCTGCTCGCGCGCCTCCTTCAGCCGGGCGCGATACTCGGCCAGCAGCTCGTCGGCCTCGCGCTTGGTGCGCACCGCCGCCTCGATCGACTCGTCGATCGCCTTGCGCCGCTTGTCCAGCGCCTCCGCGATGCGCGGGAAGGCAAGCTTGGACAGCACGTAGTAGGTGATGCCGAACGCGATCAGCGTCCAGAGCATCAGGCCCAGGCCGGGCGTGACGAGGAAGTTGCCGCCTCCCGACTCCGCGGCGATGTTCAGAGCGTCGACCATCGGCCTAGAGGAAGAACGCGATGAGGCCGAAGATGAACGCGTAGAAGATGATCGCCTCGGTGAGCGCGAACCCGAGCCACTGAATGCTCGTGATCTCGTCGCGCATCTCAGGCTGACGGGTGACCGACTCGATCACCTTGCCGAAGATGTAGCCCACGCCGATGCCGGGGCCGATGGTGCCGAGACCGGCGCCGATGCCCAGCGCGATCGACTTGAGGCCGTCGGTGGGGTCAGCCCCCTGGGCGAGCGGTAGCAAAAAATCCATGAAGGGATCCTCCTTAGTGGTGGGCGGCGGTCGCGCCGCCGAGGTAGATGGACGTCAAGGTGGCAAAGATGAAGGCCTGAAGGCCCGCGATCAGCACGATCTCGAACATGAAGAAGGCGATCGCGATCGGCAGTGTGAACACGCCCAGCGCCGCGAGGCCGAGCAGTACCACCAGCCCGCCGCCCATGAACAGGATCAGCAGGTGGCCGGCCAGGATGTTGGCGAACAGTCGCACCGACAGGGAGATGATCCGGACGAACTGCGAGATCGCCTCGATCACGAAGATCGGCACGGTCATCGCGGGCGGCGTGCCGGCCGGGATCCAGCTCTTGAAGTAGTCCACGAATCCCTGGTGGCGGATCCCCTCGATGTGGTAGCCGAACCACACCATCAGCGTGAGCATCAGCGGCACGGAGAGGTTGGCCGTGGCGGCGTAGAGAGCGAAGGTGGGCACGCTCACGCCGAGGATGTCCACGGGGTGCTCGGTGTTCACCGGCAGCGGGAAGTACCCGATCAGGTTCGAGAACAGGATGAAGAAGAACAGGGTCCCGATGAACGGGAACCACTTCAGCGCGAGCTTGTCGTCCATGTTCGTGCCCGTGATCTGGTTGCGAGCGAGGTCGTAGGCGGCCTCCACGGCGGTCTGCACCCGGTTGGGACGCTCCTGCATCCGCTTGGAGATGTAGAGCATCACCATCGTGGTGAGCGCGCAGGCCAGCACGAGGTAGAGCACCGCCTTGTTGATGCTCATGTCGAACGGCCCCAGCTTCAGCTCGATCCAGGGGTCGAGCTTGAACTCGTTCTGGGGCTGGAACTCCTCGTTCTTGCCCTCGCTCGGGAACAGCAGGTTGACCACGATCGCGGTTGCGATCAGGCCGCCGAAGCCGAGCAGGACCTTCCGCTTGGTGCTCATCGCGCGGCCTTGGGATCGTCGAACGACCGGGTGATGATCTGCACCGGGAAGTAGATCGAGAACAGCGCGATGCACAGGATCGCGGCGGCGAGACCGTCCTCGCGCGCGCCCGCCAGCCCCACGGCCATGATCGACCCGGCGGTGAGCCAGCCTCGTCCGATCATGCTGCCGGCCAGCAGGCCCACCACCGTGCGCGGATCGTCGCTGGCCTTGGCCCGGGTCTGCGCGAGGTGGTTGATGCCGCGCTGCAGGAGCCACGCCCCGGCGGCCACCGTGTAGCCGAGCATCGGCAGGCCGGCCAGGAGGAATAGCGGCAGGGCCGCCGCCAGTGCCACGAGATCGAGGTAGCGGACGAGCGAAAGGCCCATACCGGGCCCGTTTGCCTCTCCGTGTGTTTCCAGCGCGTGCGTCGTCAAATGAGGGTCGTCCCGCAGGGGGCGGATGACTCTATATGAGGGATACCGGCAGCGACCACTTGGTGGCAGCTGCCGCAAAATGGGTACTCCGTTCTACCCGGAGCACTGAATCCAGAACCCGTCTCGGCGCTCAGACCACGCGTAGGAGCGCGTCCACCACGCGCTCATCGAACTGCCGGCCGGCCTCGCGACGCATCTCCTCGGAGGCGGCCTCGGGTTCGAGCTGCGCGCGGTAGGGGCGCTCTGCGGTCATCGCCTCGTAGGCGTCGGCGGCTCCCAGGATCGCGCCCTCGATCGGCACCTCGCCGCTCTTGCGCCCCGCCGGGTAGCCGGCGCCGTCCGGCCGCTCGTGGTGGGCCAGGATCCATTGCCCGATCTCGGCGTAGTCGGTGGTGTCCAGCATCCGAGCCCCGATCTCGGGGTGCGACCGCACCAGCTCCCACTCGCGTTCACTCAGCGGTCCGGTCTTCTCGACCAGCTCGTCGGGCATGCCCACGCGTCCCACGTCGTGGAGGATGCCGGCCAGCCGCACGCGCTCCACGGCGTCGGGCGGCAGGCCCAGCTCGCGGGCGATCAACTCGGCGTACCGGCCCACGCGGCGGCAGTGCGTGGAGCTCCCGGAGTCGCGCACGTCGAGCGCCTCGGCGAGCGTGAGCAGCGTGCCCAGCTCCACCTGGGGCTCGTCGCGACCGGCGCGCGATGTGCGGGCGAGGATGCCGGGCACCTCCGCGCTGGAGATCACCGACCGGTTGCGCCCCAGCCGCTTGGCGGCGTACAGGGCCTGGTCGCCGGCCTGCAGCAGCCCCTCGGCGGTCTGGGCGTGCACCGGGAAGCTCACGATGCCAAAGCTGGCAGTGAGCGGTCCCACGTCGGCGTCCTCGAACTCGTCCTCAACCGCCGTCCGTAGCCGCTCGGCCACGATGTAGGCGCCGTGCTCGTCGGTGTCAGGGGCGAGCACGGCGAATTCCTCGCCCCCCACCCGCGCAGCCGAGTCCCAGCTGCGCTTGCCCCGCAGGATCGCCTGTCCCACGCGGTGGAGGGCCTCGTCTCCGGCCGCGTGCCCGAAGCGGTCGTTGATCTGCTTGAAGCCGTCGAGGTCGCCCACCACCACGCTCAGGCCCTGCTCCGTGCGGCGCGCGCGCTCCAGCTCCACGTCGAAGACCTCGGAGAAGCCGCGGCGGTTGAGCAGCTGCGTGAGGGGATCGCGGCGCGCGGCGTCGCTGAGCTTTGCGATCAGGATGTTCAGCCGGTCGCGCGCGAAGGCCACCAGCAACCCCACGGTGCCGAGGGTGCCCATCGTGGTCGCCCACGCCGCCACGGGCACGTAACCGGGGTCGCGCGCCACCAGCAGGGCCGCGAACATGATCCCCAGGGCGGCCAGGTGCGCCAGCGCCGACCGGACCGAGAAGAAGTAGAAGGCGTACAGCGTGGGCCAGAGGTAGGGCAGCGGCGTACCGTCGGCGCCGTCCCCCCAGAACTCCACCGCGCCGGTGGCGGTGGCGCTAGCGGCCAGCACGCCGACGTGGAAGACCCACAGCGGCAGGCGGTCGTATCCCACCACGGCCACCAGCGCGAGCGCGGCAGCGCCAGCCGCGACCCACGCCATTCCGCCCTCGTCGAGCGTCGGCGAATGGGGCAGGACCACGGCGAGCACGGCGATCAGGGCGGCGGCCGCGGCAAACCAGGCCCCCGCGGTGGCCATCGCGCCCGGCGTACCGGGAGCCACGACGGCCTCCTCCACAGAGGTGCGCCATCCCAGCCGTTCCCTGAGGGGTTGACTCTTTTGAGCCACGCCTTCTTCCATGGGGTTGTGAGCATGCGGGCCGGGCGCGAACGCCCTCAGTCCCGCGGCAGGTGTCGCCTGCCTGGAATCCATTCCAGGGTGAATACTAGGTTGCGTGCGGGAATATCGCGAATGTGGCTGCAGCGCGACATAGACCTCAGGCCGCTCCCGCGCGGCTTTCACCTCGTCACGCGTGAGGTCCTCTCCGCCGTACCGGAACTGGGCGAGATCGATGCCGGGCTGCTGCACCTGTTCATCCGCCACACCTCGGCCTCGCTCGCGCTGAACGAGAACGCGAGCCCCGACGTGCTCGCCGATTTCGAGTCCTGGTTCTCCGAGGCCGTGCCCGAGCGCGCTCCGTACTGGACCCACACGGCCGAGGGGCCCGACGACATGCCGGCTCACATCAAGGCATCGCTGCTGGGCCCCTCGCTCACGCTGCCGATCCGGGACGGCTCACTCGCCCTCGGCACGTGGCAGGGGATCTACCTGTGCGAGCACCGCGACCGCGGCGGCGGGCGGTCGCTGCTGGCGACCGTCTGGGGGGACTAGAGCGTCCGGAGCGCGTGCGAACATGTGTTCGTGCGCTGGGATTCGCTGAGGATCGAGGAGGAGGAGGGCCGAGCCCTTCCCGGCTACCGCGAGCCCGCCGCGATACGCACCTTCGACGCACCCGAGGCGCTGGACACGAGGTTCTACGAGGTGCGCTCCAAGTCGGCGCTCAACCGCGTGCCCAAGCAATCGCGGATGCCGTTCCGGTGGACGATCAATCCGTATCGCGGCTGCGCACATGCTTGCGTCTGGTGTTTCGCCCGTCCCACCCACACCTACCTCGGCTTCGACGCGGGCCGCGACTTCGAACGCGAGATCGTGGTCAAGGTGAACGTGCCCGAGGTGCTGCGCGCCGAGCTGCGGCGTCCGTCGTGGAAACGCGAGCACGTGGCCATGGGGACCAACACCGATCCATACCAGTGGGTCGAGGGGCGCTACCGGCTGATGCCGCCCATCTGGGAAGCGCTCCGAGACAGCGGCACGCCCGGGTCGGTGCTCACGAAGTCGCCGCTGCTGCTGCGCGACATCGACGTGATGAAGCAGGTGCCCGGGATCGGGGCGAGCCTGTCGATCCCAACCCTCGACGAGAAGGCCTGGCGCGCCACCGAGCCGCGCACCCCCCACCCCCGCGCCCGGATCGAGGCGGTGGCCGAGCTCAACCGGCAGGGCATACCCTGCGGGGTGCTGATCGCCCCGCTCACGCCCGGCGTCAACGATTCCCCTGAGCAGGTGGAGCGCATCCTCGAGCTGTGCGCGCAGGCCGGCGCCGTGGACGTGGGAGGGATCTGCCTGCACCTGCGCGGCGAGGTCCGGGGGCTCTTCATGGACTGGCTGCGCTCCCAGCGGCCGGACCTCGTGCCGCTGTACGAGCGCCTCTATGCGCGGGGCGCATACGCGCCCAAGGCCGAGCGGGAGCGGATGAGCGCCCTGGTGCGCTCGCGGCGAATGCCGGGCAGGCGGCCGGGCTCTGCCTTCCGGCGCGGAGGCCGGCCGGACCCTGCGCGCGAGCTCGGGGTTGAGGCCGGACCGAGCCGGCCCGAGCCGCAGCAGGAGTCGTTGTTCTAGGGGCGTGCCTTCACACGATTGCGACGCTGCGCTTCCGCCTTGGGGTAGGTTCGCCCGCGTGGCGGGCACGAGCGACCGGCGGGAGTTCCTCACCTACGCAGGCCTGGGCACGGGCGCGCTGATACTGGGCGGCGTGCCGGTGGACCCGGCGCTGTCAAAGGTGGCGCGCCGCCGCCAGGTGCCGTTCGCACGCGGCGGGACCTTCCCGCAGGGGGTGGCGTCGGGGATGCCCTCCCAGAACGCGATCACCCTCTGGACACGGCTCGAGGGCTTCCGCCGCGATCGCCGCGTGCGCCTGGAGGTCTCCACCGACCCCGGCTTCCGCAAGGTGGTGGCGCGACGGCTGCTGCGCGCCAGGGCCGGCCGCGACCACACCGTGGAGACCCGCCTGCGAGCACCGAGGGCGCTCAGGCCGGGACGCCAGTACTACTACCGCTTCGAGACCCGCTCGGGGTCAAGCCCCGTGGGGCGCTTCCGGACACTGCGCCCGCCGGACTCGCGTGAGCCGGTGAAGGTCGTCTTCTTCTCCTGCCAGGACTACCAGGCGGGCTACTTCAACGCGCACCGCGCGATCGCCGCCGAGGACGCCGACCTCGTGGTGTCGCTGGGCGACTACATCTACGAGCGCAACTTCTATGAGGGCCCCCGCAAGGACACCCTCGGCGCCAACGGCGACGGCGAGGTCCAGACGCTGCCCGAGTACCGCGCCAAGTACCGGATGTACAAGGCGGACGCCGACCTGCGGGCCATGCACGCCGCGCACCCGTTCGTGGCCATCTGGGACGACCACGAGGTGGAGGACAACTACGCCGGCACGAATCCCGGTGACGAGACGCAGCAGCGGCGGGTGCCCTTCGCCGCGCGCCAGGGCGCCGCCTACCGCTCCTTCTACGAGTACATGCCGTTCATGCCGGCGACCGCCAACCCGCGCAAGGGCCACGACCTCTACCGGCGCCTGCCGCTGGGCCGCAACGCTGAGCTGTTCCTTCTCGACGAGCGCCAGTACCGCGACGAACAGCCCTGCGCAGACGCCTTCTTCGAGCCCTGTCCCGAGGCCGAGTCCGAGCCCCGCCGGTTCCTGGGCCGCACTCAGCTCGAGTGGCTCAAGAACGGCCTGCGCGACTCCGGCGCCACCTGGAAGCTGGTGGGCAACCAGCTGATGATCATGTCCTTCGAGCTGTCCCAGGGCGCCCAGGTGACCAAGGACTCGTGGGACGGCTACGGGCAGGAGCGCCGGGATCTGATGAGCCACATCGCCTCACGCGGAGTCCGCGACGTGAGCTTTCTCACCGGCGACATCCACACGTTCTTCGCGGGCGACGTGGGCATCGACGGCCGCGGCCCCGAGAGCCATGCCACCGAGTTCGTGGGCGGCTCGGTCACCTCGCTCGGGGTTCCCGAGACCGTGGCGGCGACCACCGGCGCGCCCCTCCCGCCCGAGCAGACGGTGCTGCTCACCAACAACGTGAAGACCACCAACCCGCACATCAGGTACACCCAGCAGACCGAGCGTGGCTACGGGGTTCTCGAGGCGGCGCCCGGTGAGCTGCGGGTTGAGTTCAAGGGCGTGAACGCGAAGGTCAGGGGCGCGCCGGCCCGCACGATCGGGCGCTTCCGGGTGGCGTCCGGCTCGCCGCGTGTACAGGTGCTCTAGCCGGACAGCTCAGCTGTGCGGGACCGCGTCGAACTCCCCGGTCTCCACCTCGCGCTCGATCTCGTCCTCGATCTCCTGCTCGGAGAGCTCCTGACGGCGCAGCTGGCGCTCGCGGAAACGGCGGAACTTCAGGATCTCGAGCACGAGGACCAGGTAGATGCTCGCGGCGATGGCCAGCAGCCCGAACGCCGCGAGCACGATTGCCCAGCCGGCATTGAGCGAGCCGTCGTCCTCGGAGTAGGGCACGAAGCGCAGCGCGAGCGCCAGTGCCGCCAGCGACACGGTCCAGCCGTACAGGTAGAGCACGGTCCGGCGCGCTGAGAAGCCGATGTTGGCGAAGCGGTGGTGGAAGTGCCAGCGGTCGGCCGAGTAGACCGGCCGCCGGTACTTGATCCGCTTGGCCACGACGAAGGTGGCGTCTAGCGCCGGCACAGCGAGGATCACCAGCGGGAAGAAGAGGGCCACGACCGCCGCCGTCTTCAGCACGCCCTGGATTGCCACGCACGCCAGCAGGAGGCCGAGCAGGTTGGAGCCCGAGTCGCCCATGAAGATCGACGCCGGGTGGAAGTTGTGGCGCAGGAAGCCCACGCATGCGCCGGCCACGGCCGCGGCAAGCACCGCGGCGTCGAGGCGGTCGAGCGACAGCGCGATGATGGCGAAGGTGGCCGCGGCGATCGTGCACACGCCGGCCGCGAGCCCGTCCACGCCGTCGGTGAAGTTCACGACGTTCATCACGGCGACCATCCCGAACAGGGTGAGCGGGATGCCCCAGTCGCCGAGGTCGAGCGGCGCGACGAAGGGCAGCGTGATGTTCTCCACCCTCACTTCGGCCAGCACCGGGATGGCCGCGGCGGCGAACTGGCCCGCGAGCTTCAGGAACGGGTTCAGGCCCCCCTCGCGGGTGTCGTCCACCGCGCCGATCAGCCGTGATCACGGCAGCGCCGCAGAGGATGCCCCTGGTCTCGTCGTTCCAGGGCAGGAGCAGAGCGCCCGCCAGGAGCACTCCCGCGAGAATCGCCAAGCCGCCGAGGCTCGGCGTGGGAGTCTCGTGAAGGCTGCGCTCCCGAGGGAGGTCGATCGCACCGACGCGGTGGGCGAGTCGTGCCGCGAGCGGCGTGAGCACCAGCGCAACCGCACCCGCGACCAGGAACGCCCAGAGCGCCTCGAGGTCGTTCATCCGCTGGCACTGTAACCCCGCGGGGGGCGGTAGGCTGCCCCACCCCCGCCGTTTCAGAAAGGACTCACAAATGTCTCGAAGGCTTCCGCAGCATCTTGGGCTGGCCGTGGTGGCCGCCCTGCTGGCGGCCCTCATGGTCGTACCCGCCGCCGTCGCAAAGAAGCAGCGCGCGAAGGCACCCGCGCTGAAGGTGATGACCCGCAACATCTACCTCGGTGGCAACATCTTCCTGCCGATCGGTGCCAAGGACCGCGCTGAGTTCGAGCAGAAGACCACGGAGCTGTGGCAGCAGATCCAGTCCACGAACTTTCCCGCCCGCGCAAAGCTGCTGGCGGCTGAGATCAAGCGGACCGGCCCGGACCTCGTGGGACTGCAGGAGGTCGCGCTGTGGCGCCGCAGCCCGAACGGCGTGAAGGACGACTCCGCCACCCCGTCCACGATCGTGGTCTATGACTTCCTGAAGATCCTCCGGCGAGAGCTGAAGGCGCGCGGACTGCGCTACTCCGTCGCCGTCGTCCAGCAGGCGGCCGACATCGAGGCCGCCACCCAGCAGCACGATGTTCGCCTCACGATGCGCGACGCGATCCTCGTGAGGCGCAAGAAGAACGGGGTGAAGGTGCGGCGCAAGCGCTCCAAGCAGTTCAAGGCCGAGATCGCGGTGCCCACCCAGGGCGGAACGTTCACCAGCAACCGCGGGTGGACCTACGTCGACGCATCCCTCGCGGGGAGGAAGTTCCGCTTCCTGAACACCCACCTCGAGGCGTTCGCCGAGGACCCCCGTGTGGCGCAGGCCAAGGAGCTCGTGGCCAAGGGCGGCCCGGCCCGCTCCAAGACGCCGGTGATCCTGGTGGGCGACCTCAACTCAGACGACAAGAACCGGACGGGCTCGAGCCCGGTGGCCTACCGGACGCTCAGGCGCTTCGGCTTCCGGGACACCTGGCTGCAGATCAAGAGAAAGAGCCGCGGATTCTCGTGCTGCCTGCGGGATCCGCTGCTGAAGGACCCGCCGCCGTTCCCCGGCGACCACCGGATCGACCACACGCTGGTCAAGCCGCGCATCAAGGGCACGCGGGCCGTGATCGTGGGGCGCGATGCGAGCCGGCGCACTCGGGGCGGCCTGTGGCCGTCAGACCACGCCGGCGTGGTCACCACGCTGCGCCTGGCGCGGTAACCGAAATGGGCCTCCCGGGCGCTCAGGCGCCCGGGAGCACCCAGAAGGCGACCACGGCGTACTGAAGCGCAGCCGCGAGGATCACCAGCAGGTGGAACACCTCGTGGTAGCCGAACACGGTGGGCACCGGGTCGGGACGGTGCAGCGCGTACACCACCGCCCCGGCCGTGTAGAGCAGGCCGCCGAGCGCGACCATCGCCGACGCGGTGATCCCCACCGCCGAGACCAGTCCCGGCGCTGCCGCCACCGCCACCCAGCCGAGCAGCACGTAGATCACGGCGGTGAGCCAGTTGGGCGCGTCGATCCAGACGAGCTTGAGCACGATGCCGCCCAGCGCGCCGGCCCACACGACGACGAGCACCACGTCGGCCAGGGCGCCGTCCAGCGCCAGCAGGGCGAAGGGCGTGTATGAGCCCGCGATCAGCAGGAAGATCGCCGAGTGGTCGAGCCGGCGCATCCAGCGCCGCGCGTTGGGCCTGCGCCAGTTCACGCGGTGATAGAGCGCGCTGGTTCCGAACAGGAGCATCACACAGGCCGCGTAGATGGCCGCCGCCGTGGTGGCGCGGCCCGGCGGGGCGGTGATCACCAGGGCAACGCCGAGCCCGACCGATACCAGGAACGCCCACTGATGCGAGACGCCGCGCAGGCGGGGCTTCACGAGCAGAGGCGGCTGCGTGGCGCCGGTCATCGCCCTTGAGGCTACCTGCTCGGGAACGGCTCAGGCCGATTCGGCAACACGCGCGAGGCGCCGGACCAGCAGCGCCACCAGCGGTCCGTAGGTCACCCCGAGCACGGTCTCCAGCGGTCCCGGAGCTGTGATCTCCACGGCCACCTCGCAGCCCGACCCGAGTGGCGTGACGCTGTGCACGAGCGAGATCGGACCCACGGCCCACGTCCACGAGCGGCCGGCCTCCTTGGCGGTCACCACGGCCGGTACCGGAACGGCTCCCAGCAGGCGCGCCGCGCCGCGAGAGCCCACCTTCACCTCGGGATCCCCCAGCCCCCACGCTCCGCGCACGTGCGGCGCCCACTCGTGCCAGCGCCCCGGCCGCGCCACTAGGGACCACGCCTGGGCGGGCCGGGCGGCGGATCGTGCGCGGTAGCTGAGCATCAGGGGGTCTACGCGGCCCGGCCGGCCGCCGGGTCACCGTCCGCAGGCGCCTCGCGCAGCTGGTGGGCCTGGGTGAAGAAGCCGCGGTAGCCCAGCCCGGTGGCCACCACGGCGGCCAGCGAGACCGCGCCGAGGAGGATCCACAGCAGGATCAGCTGCAGGCGAACGGCGTCCACCGGCTCGGCGCCCGCCAACAGGCTGCCCACGAGGACCCCAGGGAAGGTCACGATGCCTGTGGTCTTGGTCTGGTCGATCAGCGGGATGAGACCCGAGCGCAGGCTGCGCGTGACCAGGCCTCTCGCCGCCTGGCGGGCCGTCGCGCCGAGCGCGAGAGTGGCTTCCAACCGTCCGCGCTCTGCCGACACCTCGTCGGCCATGCGGTTGAGCGCCACGGCGGCCGCCGTCATTGCGTTGCCGATGACCATCCCGCCCACCGGCACCAGGTAGCGAGCCTCGGCGTCGAACACGCCCAGAGCCAGCACCAGGCCGAGCGTGAGGGCGGTGGAGATGGCCAGGGCGATCACGATCGGTCCGAGCGCACCGGGTACTGCGCGCGCCCGGCCCCGGGCCGTGAAGGCTCCGAAGCCCACCATCGCCACCAGTAGGAGCGCCACCAGCCACAGGCTGTCGGAGTCGAAGATCGCCTGAATCACGTACCCGACAGCGGTGAGCTGCAGGAACGACCGCAGGACGGCGATCCCCAGATCCGCCTCCAGGTCGGCCTGCCGCCACAGCGAAGCAGCCGCCGCGATCGCCACGAGAGCGAGTGACGCCGCCAGCTCGCCAAGCGTCACGTTCACGCCGGTCACACCAGGGCTCCCGTGTTCAGCTCGAGCACGATTCGAGCCGGCCAGCCGCTCCGCCTGACCGCGGTCGTGGGTGACCACCACAGCCGACGTGTCCAGCGTCCGCACGAGGTCCGCCAGCGTGCGCTCCACCCCCGCCCGCGAGTCCTCGTCCAGGGCCGAGGTGGGCTCATCCAGCAGCAGCACCTCGGGGTCCAGCGCCAGGGCGCGCGCCAGCATCACGCGCTGCTGCTCGCCCACCGACAGCCGGCTCGCCTCCCGAGCGGAGTAGGACATGTCCAGCCCGGCCAGCTGCAGGGAGCGCTCCACTTCGGCGTCGCGACCGCACAGGCTGGGCCCCAGGCGCACGTTGTGCGCCACGTCGCCGTCCACCAGCGCCGGCAGCTGGGGCACGAGGCACACGCGCCGGCGCAGGTCCAGCGGATCGAATCCGCGCACGTCGTGCCCCGCGTAGCCGACCGTGCCGGCGTCCGGGTCCGCCAGGCGGTTGAGCAGGCGCAGCAGTGTGGACTTGCCCGAGCCCGAGGGCCCCTGCACGGCCGTCATTCCCTGCGCGATGTCGAGATCGATGCCGCGCAGAACCGGCTGCCCACCCCTCGAGGCATGGACGCCGCGGAGCGAGAACAGACCGCCCGCCACGGCCCAGGTCTAGATGGTGGCGGCGCCCGCGAGCTGCGGGTAGAGCGGGTAGCGCTCGGCCAGCGCGCGGGTGCGGTCCGACAGCTCGGCCTTCGCGGAGTCAGAGAAATCGCCGGTGAGCGTCTCCGCGATCACGCGTCCCACCTCGCGGAAGTCATCCACCTCGAAGCCGCGGGTGGCCAGGGCGGGGGTGCCCACGCGCAGCCCCGACGACACGGCGGGCGGCCTGGGATCGAAGGGGACCGCGTTGCGGTTGACGGTGATGCCGATCTCGGCCAGGCGGTCCTCCGCCTGCTGGCCGTCGAGGTCGGACTCGCGCAGGTCCACCAGCACGAGGTGGACGTCCGTGCCACCGGTGAGCACGTTCACGCCGGAGCCGAGCAGCTCCTCGGCCACCACGGCCGCACCCTCGCGCGTGCGCCGCTGGCGCTCGCGGAACAGCTCCGTCTGGGCGATCTTCAAGCGACACGGCCTTGCCGGCCACGACCTGCATCAGCGGTCCGCCCTGCTGGCCGGGGAACACCGCGGAGTTCACCTTCTTCGCGTACTCCTCGCGGCACATGATCATTCCTCCGCGCGCGCCGCCCAGGGTCTTGTGGATCGTGGTGGTCACCACGTCGGCATACGGCACCGGGCTGGGGTGCTCGCCCGCGGCCACCAGGCCGGCGAAGTGCGCCATGTCCACCATCAGGGGTGCGCCGATGGAGTCGGCGATCTCGCGGAAGCGCGCGAAGTCCAGCTGGCGCGGGTACGCCGACCACCCCGCGAGCACCAGCTTGGGCTTGAACTCCTCCGCCAGGCGCTGGAGCGCGTCCATGTCCAGCAGCGAGTCCTCCTCGCGGACCCCGTAGGCAACGATGTCGTAGAAGCGCCCGGAGAAGTTGATCTTCATGCCGTGGCTGAGGTGGCCGCCGTGGTCGAGCTTCATGCCGAGAATGCGGTCGCCCGGCTCGAGCAGGGCCTGGTAGGCGGCGGCGTTGGCCTGCGCCCCCGCGTGCGGCTGCACGTTCACGTGGTCGGCGCCGAAGAGCTCCTTGGCACGCGAGATCGCCAGCTCCTCGGCCACGTCCACGTGCTCGCAGCCGCCGTAGTAGCGCCGCCCGGGGTAGCCCTCCGCGTACTTGTTGGTGAGCACCGAGCCCTGGGTGTCGAGCACGGCCTGGGGCACGAAGTTCTCCGAGGCGATCATCTCCAGGGTGGTTTCCTGGCGGTGGGCCTCGTTCTCGAGCACCTGCGCGATCTCCGGGTCAACCTCGGAGACGTGCTTCGTGAAGTAGTCGGGCGGGAGATCGCTCACTCCGGCCACGGTACCAGTGGGCAGGGACCGGTTGACCCCGGCCGGTGCCCGGTTTATGGTCCGGGCAGTAACTGCAAGTGAGTGGCAGTTGCCGCAGGACGACAGGAAGGCAGGGAGGAGCGCATGACCGAGCCATCCACCGGGCCGGCCGTTTCGGCGCCGGACCTAACCGCCGCATTCGCGGCGCTGCGCGGCGCCGGCTACCGCGTGTCCACCACCCGGCGCCTGATGCTCGAGACGCTCTACACGCACGACGAGCCGCTCACGGCGGAGCAGCTGGCCCGGCGCATCGGCGGCGAGGCGGGCGGCGACGTGGCCTCGGTGTACCGCAACCTGGAGACCCTCGAGCGGCTGGGCCTCGTGCGCCACTTCCATCTGGGCCACTCCCCCGGCCTGTACGTGCGCGCGGGGGCCGGCGTCTCCGAGTACCTGGTGTGCGCCTCGTGCCAGGCGGTGCGCGCCGTCGACCCCCGGATGCTGGCCGGGGTGCGCGCCGAGATCGACCGCGCCTTCGGCTGGGAGGCCCGGTTCACGCACGATCCGATCGTGGGCCTGTGCGCCGACTGCCGGGCAGCCGGGCCGCAGCCCGTCGGGAAGGGCCGGCGATGAGCTTCGAGTGGCTGTCCGGGCCGGTGGAGGACCTGGACTCCTGGCTCACCGGCTACTTCGACGGCGCCCCGCTGCTCGTGGCGCTCGGGCTGGCCTTCGTCCTGGGGCTGCGCCATGCATCGGATCCCGACCACCTCGTGGCCGTGACCTCGCTCGTGGCGGCCGACGACGGCGACACCCGGGCGGCCGGGAAGCTCGGCGCATGGTGGGGCCTGGGCCACGCGACCGTGCTGCTCGGGATCGGGGTGCCCCTGATCGTCTTCCAGTCGTCGCTCCCGGAATGGCTGGAGACGGGGGCCGAGAAGGCCGTGGGCGTGGTGATCATCCTGCTGGCGCTGAGGGTGGCCGTGAAGTGGGCTCGCGGCCACTACAGGGTCCGGCGCCACTCGCACGCGCCCTCCCCCGCGGGGGACGGTCACGCCAGGCGCCTGCGCCACCTGCGCCGCGGACCGGGCGAGCACGCGCACCGGCACGTGCGCACCCCACGGCAGGCCTTCGCCATCGGCACGCTGCACGGCCTGGCGGGCACCGGCGCCGTGGTGGTCCTGCTGATCGCCGCGCTTCCCACTCAGCTGGAGGCCGTGGCGGCGCTCGCCGTGTTCGCCCCGATGTCGATCCTCTCGATGGCCCTATGCACCAGCGCGTTCGCGTGGGTGCTCACCAGGCCGTTGATCGAGCCCGTGTACCGCACCGCCGTGATCCCGGCCCTCGGCGCCTTCGGGCTGCTGTTCGGCCTCTGGTACGTGGGGATCACCTGAGGGGATTCCGGGTAGGCCCGTTCCAACCGAGAGAGGAGTACGGATGTCCGAGCACGAGCACGAGCACGACGAGCCCCACAGCCACGAGCACAGCCATGGGGACGAGACCCACACCCACGCCCACACCGAGGCCGACCACGAGCACGTGAAGCACGAGCACGTCCACGAGCACGAGGGTGAGACGCACTCACACCCCCACGTGCACGAGGAGGGTCTCGAGGACGACCACGAGCACGGTCACTGAGCGTCAGCCGCTGAGGCGCGCGGCAGCCACGGCGGCCTGCCCGTAGGCGATCCCACCGTCGTTGGGCGGCAGGCGCTCGGGCACCAGCACCCTCAACCCCCGCTGACCCAGGCCGGCCACCGTGAGCTCCAGGAGCAACCGGTTCTGGAACACGCCGCCTGAGAGGACCACCGAGTCAAGGCCCGCGTCGCGCGCCATTCGCTCGCAGGCCGCGGCGGTCCCGGACGCCACGCCCGCGTGAAAGCGCGCGGCCACGAGAGCGGGGGAGGCGCCCGCCTCCAGGTCCTCGTTCACCGCCTCGATCGTCACTCGCGCGTCCAGGGCAGGGCCGTCGAGGGGCAGCGGATAGCCGCCGCCCACCGGCCCAGCCGACGTGGCCGCGGCCTCCAGCTCCACCGCCGCCTGCCCCTCGTAGGTGACCACCGATCGCAGCCCGCACAGCGCGCCCACGGCGTCGAACAGGCGCCCCATGCTCGAGGTGGGCGGCGAGGCCACTCCGGCGCGCGCCACCTCGCTCACCTGATCCCAGCGCTCGGCGCCGGCGGCCTCGATCAGCGCAGGCGGCGCCTGCGCGCCCGCCGCCTGCAGCCACGAGCAAGCCATCCGCCACGGCTCCTCCACGGCGCGGTCGCCCCCGGGCATGGGCACCGCGAACAGCGCCCCGGCGCGCTCGAACCCGGCCAGATCCCCCATGAGCAGCTCACCGCCCCACACGGTGCCGTCCTCGCCGTGGCCGCTGCCGTCGTAGATCGCCCCCACCGCCGGCCCCGTCTCGCCGTGCTCGGCCAGGCAGGCGGCAAGGTGGGCGTGGTGGTGCTGCACTCCCACCGTCCGCACGCCCTCTCGCTCCAGCGCGTACTTCGTGGACAGGTACTCGGGGTGAAGGTCGTGGGCCACCACCTCCGGCGCCACCGCGAACAGGCGCTCGAAGTGCGCCACCCCCTCCCGGAACGAGCGGAGCGTCTCCCAGTTCTTGAGGTCGCCGATGTGGTGTGACACCCACGCGCGATCGCCACGCGCCAGGCAGAACGCGCTCTTCAGCTCGGCGCCGCAGGCCAGCAGCGGCGGCGCCTGCGCCGGCAGCGGGATGCTCGCGGGCGACGTAGCCGCGTGAGCGGCGGATCATCAGCGGCTCGGGACGCAGCGCGCCCAGCGAGCGCACCACCGAGTCGTCCGTGCGGGTCTGGATCGGGCGGTCGTGCACGAGGAAGAGGTCGGCGATGCCGCGCAGGCGCTCCACCGCGTCGGCGTCGCCGTAGGCGATCGGCTCGTCGGAGACGTTGCCGCTGGTCATCACGAGCGGCCCGCCGGCATCGGCCACGAGCAGGTGGTGCAGCGGCGAGTAGGGCAGCATCACGCCGAGCTCCGGCGATCCCGGCGCCACCGCCTCGGCCACCCGCCCGCCCTGGCGCCGCCGGGCGATCACGATCGGCCGCTGGCGCCCCAGCAGCAGCTCCTCCTCCCGCGCCGTGAGCTCGACGAGCGCGCGGGCGCCGCCGAGATCCGCCGCCATCAGGGCGAACGGCTTGTCCTCGCGGTGCTTGCGCGCGCGCAGCGCCGCGGCCGCGCCCTCGTGGTCGGCGAGGCACGCCAGGTGGTAGCCGCCGAGACCCTTGACGGCCACCACCTTGCCCTCTCTCAGCGCCTCCACCGAGTGCGCGAGCGGGTCGTCGACCGAAGCCCGGCGACCGTCGGGTCCCAGCAGCGCCGGCGACGGCCCGCACACCGGGCATGCGTTGGGCTGTGCGTGAAAGCGCCGGTCGGAGGGGTCCTCGTACTCGGCCCGGCACGGCGCGCACATCTCGAAGCCCGCCATCGTGGTGAGCGGGCGGTCATACGGCACCCCGCGCACGATCGTGAAGCGCGGGCCGCAGTCGGTGCAGTTGATGAAGGGGTAGCGGTGGCGGCGGTCCGCGGGGTCGAGGAGCTCCGCCAGGCAGGGCTCGCAGGTGGCCACGTCGGGGGACACGAGCGCCAGCGGGCTCCCCCGCGCGCTCGCTCGAGGCGATCGCGAAGCCCTCCTCCCCGGTTGGCGCCGCCTCCTTCGCCAACACCTCCTCCACCACGGCCAGCGGCGGGGCGTCGGTGGCCAGGCGCTCCACGAACGCCGTGACCGCCGCGGACTCGCCCTCGGCCTCGCACAGCACACCCCGCTCGTCGTTGAGCACGAACCCCGCCAGGCCCAGCTCGCCGGCCAGCCGGTGCACGTGGGGCCGGAAGCCCACGCCCTGCACCGTGCCCGTTACGCGTACCCGCACCCGCCGGCGCGTCGCCGGCGCGCCCATCTACTCCCGCGGGCGCCGCCGGGTCTCCGACAGCACCAGGCCGTACAGCAGGTGGTCCGCGATCAGCGCCGGACGCTCCAGCAGGCGCACCTTCTTCGCCTGGTCGAGGCCCAGAAGCGGCGCCTGGACGAACTCGAAGCCGGCCCACAGAAGGACGCCGTAGATCGGTCCGAACCACGCCCGCTTCTTGATGTGGTCGGGCAGCGCCGCGAAGGCGGCGCCACCGGTGGCGCCGTAGCCCCAGTGCATCAGCTCCTGGAAGGCGCGCCGCTTCTTCTTGGGCGCCGCGCGGAACAGCCCCTTCGACTTCTGCCTGAGGATCGCCCGCGGGGGCGGCTCATCCACCCACCCGGCGCTGATCGTGAAGGCGCGCAGGCCGGTCATCGCCATCGCAGCGATCACGCCTCGCATGGCGCCGTGGGCGATCTCGCCGAGGGACTGACCAGAGCCCTGCTGTTCCTCGTTCACGCCACCTCCACCAGCTCGCGGAGCACGTGCCAGGCGCTGGCCTGTGCCTCCTGGATGCGCGGAATGTGCTCCGAGCGCGTGACCAGCACGTGGTCGGCCAGCGCGTGCTCGGCCACCTGGCCGCCGTCGTAGCCCACCGCCGCGATCGTGAGCATCCCGCGCTTGCGGGCCTCCGTGAGCGCCTCGATCACGTTCGCCGAGTTGCCGCTGGTGGACAGGGCCAGCAGGGCGTCGCCCTCGCGGCCGTGGGCGATCACCTGACGGGCGAAGATCGCGTCCGTGCCGATGTCGTTGGCCACCGCGGTGATGATCGACGAGTCCTCCGTGAGGTCAAGCGCGCGCCGGGCCCGGAGCGCACCCGGCGGGAAGCGCATGTCGGCCACCGCGTCCATCGCATCCGTGGCCGAACCGCCGTTGCCCAGGGCGAGCATCCGGCCGCCGGCATCGAGGCGGGCCCTCAGCGCGCGCGCGGCGTGCGCCAGCTCTGCGCGTCCCTCGCCGAGTGTCTGCGTGCGCAGCTGGGCGATCTCCGTCGGCCTTCATCTCCACGGACTGGCGAACGTCGGCCAGCACGGAGTCCAGGTCGGTCTCGGACTCGCCGAGGAACGGATAGAGGAAGCTCGACGCGCCGGTGTCGTGCACCGGACGGGCCTCCCGCCCCTCGAGCAGGCCGCGGTGCTCGAAGAACACGTGCACCAGCTCCCACAGCAGGTGATACGCCGTCTCGGCCATCTCCTGGCGCACGAAGGGATCCAAGACGGATTCGCCTCCGGGCACCAGCTCCCACTCCGCGCCGGTGGGGGCGAAGGACACGGTGAGGCACCCGCGCTGCCGCGCCGCGGCCACGGCCGCAGCCTCGCCGGCCTCGAACGCCATCACGATGTCCTGCGGTTCCGCGGCCAGCTCGAGCTGCGCCGCCAACGGCCCGCCCTCGGCGGTGAGCCCCAGCGCGGGCAGCGCGCGCTTGCCCACGATCACCGGGTGCACGAACTCCACGGCCACGTGACGGGCGTCGGAGCGCGCCTGGGGCGAGGAGCCCAGGCCCAGCAGGCGGCCGCCGGCCGCGAACCGCTCCGCCATCCGGTGGCACAGCTTGGCAAGCCGATCGGCCTCGGCGGCGAAGTACGCGTGATTGGCCGTCCGTGCGCAGCTGGAGCAGCTCGTCGATCCGCGCCCCGGCGCCGGCCTGCGCGGTGCCCGCGCCGGCGCTCACGCGGGCGCAGGCTCCCGCTGCGCCGCGCCCACCAGCCAGTCCTGAGAACGCCTCCACGCCCTCGCCGGTCCTGGCACTCACCTGGATGTGCTTGGCGGCCGGATTGACCACTCCACGTTGTAGAGCAGCGTCTCGAGGTCGAACTCCAGGTGGGGCAGCAGGTCGATCTTGTTGATCACCACGAAATCGCAGGTGCGGAACATCAGCGGGTACTTGAGCGGCTTGTCCTCGCCCTCGGTGACCGAGCAGATCATGGCCTGGGCGTCCTCTCCCACCCGGAACTCGGCCGGGCAGACCAGGTTGCCCACGTTCTCGATGATCAGCAGGTCGATGTCGTCCAGCGCGAGTGCTGGGATCGCGGTGCGCACCATGTTCGCGTCGAGGTGGCACTCGCCGCCGAAGCCGCCGTCGGTGTTGAGCTGGACACGGGCACGTGCAGGTGCGACAGGCGGTCCGCGTCGATCGAGCCCTGGACGTCGCCCTCGAGCACGCCCACCCGCACGACGTCGAGCACGCCCTCGCGGCCGTCGCGGAGCGCGGCCTCGAGCAGCGAGGTCTTGCCCGCGCCCGGCGCACTCATGAGGTTGACGACCCACACCCCTCGCGGTCGAAGTCGGCGCGGTTGGCGTGGGCGATGGTGGTGTTCGCGTCGAGCGCATCCTCGGTCGACCTTCACCTTCGTGCGGTGCATCAGCCTCCCGCTGTCTCGAAGCGTACTCGTCGCAGTGTCCTCGACATCGATGGACTCAACGAAGAACTCCGTGCCGGTGAGGACCTCAACGTCCGTGCCCGAGCACCCGGCGCAGCGGAAGACGGGCGCACCCAGCCCCCACTCCACGCCGCAGGCGTTGCAGCGCAACCGCGCCCCTACGAACTGGTCAGGTCCAATCGCGCGCCGTCGCAGAGCGTGGCGCGGCTGACGACGACCCCAGTAGAAGTCCAGCGACTCCGGCACGACCTGGCGCAGCGCGCCCACTGTGAGCTCCACCGTGTTCACCTTGCGGCCGTCCGCGTGCTGATCACGGTCTCGAGTATCGCGCTACTCAGGGAGAGCTCATGCACGGGCCCGCATCTCCTCGACGGTGTCGAGCACCACCTCCGGCGCCGCCGACCGCGTGCGCCACCGCGTCGGTGAGGCCCATCCCCATCTCCTCGACGTTCACCGGCTCGCAGGCCACGATGACGACCTTGCCGGGCCATCCGCCCATCGCCTTCACGAAGCGCAGGACGGTCAGCGGGTCCATACCGTGGGGGCCGATCATCTCGCCGTCCTCGAGCCCGGCGTTGATCTCGTCGCGGGTCGGGCTCCATCACGTAGAGGGTGCCGGGCTCGCCGCCCTGGCTTGCTCACGTCCACGATCACCAACGCGTCGTAGCCGCGCATGACCTCGTAGGCCAGGTCCAGGCCGCCGCTGCCGAAGTCGAACACCGCCACTCCCTCGGGCGGCCGCATCTCCTCCAGGCGCTGGACCACCTGGGCCCGAAGCCGTCGTCCGTCAGCCACGCGTTGCCCACGCCGGCCACCAGCACCTGCGGAGTGCGCTCGCTCACAGCGGGCTCCACCTCCCCCTCGAAGAAGAACGTGTGGCGACCGGTCTCGCGCAGCAGGTCCTGCCCCTCGCCCTCGAGTGCCACCGCGAAGTAGAGCTTGTCGTCCACGTCGTGGAGGATCTTCTCGATCGTGGCGAAACGGCCGTGCATCATCCGGTCGTAGGGGTCGCGGTGAATGCCCGGCATCAGCCGAACACGATCGCCGCGGTGGAAGGTCACACCTGGCTGTCGGTCACCTCGGGCTCGCCGGTGAGCTCGGGCAGGTCGTCGGGCGGCTCGCGAGGCGGTTCCGTTTGCACGGAGCCCGGCCCGCCTCCCAGGACGTCGCTGGGCGACATCACGCCGTGAAGGTCGAAGAGGTCGCTCGGGGTGGTGGCCGCCGCGCGCTGGACCATCTCCGCCACGGCGGGGTCCTGCCCGGCGATCGCCTCGCGCTCGCCGTCGGACAGCGTGTGCACGTGCAGCAGCAGCGCCTCCTCGATCTCGGTGCCGTCGAAGAGGTTGCCGCGGCTCTGCGGCGCCACCTGCGGATGGTCGGGCAGCATGATCGACGCCCCGAGCACCGTGTCGTCGTCGCGGGTTGCGAGCACCGGGAAGGTGTTCACGCTCTCGAACTCGTCCGAATGCTCGATCGGCGACAGGAAGCGGTTGCCCGGCGAGCGCGCCACCACGTGGGTGGAGAGCAGGCTCGACTGCAGCGCCTCGCCGCGCGCGGCGTCGGGGTTGTCGAACTCGGTGGTGTTGTGCACGCACACGCGCACCCGCACGACGCCCTCGCGCAGCGGGATCCACGCGCAGCCGCGCGCGTCCGTGGAGGCCGTCGAGGGAGAAGTCGGTGGCCTCCCCCGGGGCCGGCAGCTCGATCCGCCGCTCCACCCCGCGCAGGCCCTCGCCCCCGGCCTGCAGGAACCGGACGGTGGCGGAAATGGACGCGCCCTCGCCGGCCTGCAGGCCGCACTCCACGCGGATGTGGTCATACGCCGCGGGCATGCGCTCTGCGTAGGCGGTGGGATAGACGATCCCGAACGGGGTGGGCGTGGCGTTCTTGGTGGCGCCGGGCGTGTAGGGGTACAGGGCGTAGCCCTCGTACAGCAGCGATTCCACCAGCTCGTCCAGGTGGCTGCATCTCTCGCTCGCCTCCAGAGCCCGGGCCACCGTGTCGTCGAGCGAGTGCGTGCCCAGCTCGGTCCTGCGCCGTGCCAGCGCCTCCATCGTCTCGGGGCTCACCCGGATCCAGTTGCCTCCCGGGTAGTGGCGCTGCATCATCTCGCTCCAGTGCCGCACCGGCAGCTCGTAGCGCGCCGAGCAGTTCCACGGCACCTGCCCGATCTGCATCCGCCCTCCCTCTCCCCGGTAGAAGATCGTGCCCGTGAAGTTGAACGTGAGCGGCACGTGGCCTCGGGCAGCGCGTAGAGGTACTTGGCCGCGGCCACCTCGAGGTCATAGCTCGCCGGCAGCGGGATGCGAAAGCCGGTGGCTCCGGTGAACGCGGGCAGGAGCACGTCCACCTCCGCCCACAGGAAGCTGTGGGTGGTGGCCGACCAGCGCTCGGGCTCGCCGAACAGGTCCACCAGCCGCTCCTTGGTGTCGTCGTCGTAGCGGCGGCGCGCGGGGTCGATCATGATCTGGACCGACAGGGCGATCGTGTACACCTCGCGCCCCTCGGGCTCGGTCACGTGCCCGGCGAAGCGCAGCAGTGGCGCGGCGGCGTGGCGCACCTCCTCCGCGTCCAGCACGTCGAACCGCGGGGACGGGATGGTGGGCGGGCCCGGTGTTGCCGCGGGGATGGCGGCGCCCTCGTTCACGCGGCGGCCGCCCTGCCGTGCAGCTCGTCGAAGAACCCACGGATGGCCTGCTCCAGGCCGGTGCCTCCGGAGATCCCCTCCCACTTCGCCTTCACCGTGCCCACCAGCCGGTAGCAGTCGTCGATCGGCGCTATCGCGTACTGGGGCGGGTCGGCCAGGCGGTTCACGATCAGTCCCTCGGAGTCCGCCTCCAGCGCCTCGAGCGCCGGGTTGTCGGCGCACAGCGCATCCCACGCGCTCATGTCCAGCTGCGACTCGGTGGCGCCGGCGGGGCTGGGGTAGAGCGCCACCACGCCGCCGGCCACGCTGCTGCGCATGAAGAACGCCAGTCCGATCGGGATGGCGAAGCTGGCCCAGCGATCGTCGGGCACGTCGAGGTCCGGCAGCCAGGCCACGCGGTTTCCCACGGGGCGGTACTCGGGGTCGCCGGAGCGCATGGCCCAGCAGCTCTCGCAGGTGCAGTCGATGCGGCGCTCCTCGAGCTGGATCAGGTGGCGGTGCTCTGAGGAGATCGTGGTGCCGCACAAATCGCAGCGCTCGCCATCGCGCCGCGACGGGGACGCCTGCGGCGGCGGTGCCCCCGCGGGCGGGGCCGGGCGCGTGGCCAGCCGGCGCAGGCCGCCCACCATGCCCGGGCGGCGGGCCGAGAAGCCGGGCCCGCGCCCGGCCGCCGTTCGACTCGCCGGCGCTCATGCCGGGAGCGCGACGCGTACCCGCTCGGCGCCGTCGCGCAGCAGCGGGATGGGCGCCAGCTGCAGCGCGCCGTCGTCCACGCCCTGCCCGCCCGGGGCAGGTCGAAGCGCGCGGAGCAGGAGGGACAGGCCAGCACCGAGCCGTCGAGTGCGCCGCCCGTGAGCGCGGAGGCGCACGCCGCGCATGCGTCGCGGTAGGCGAGCAGCGTGCCGTTCACGTTGGCCACGAGCACCGGGGCGGTCTCGGTGGCCACCGTGGTGAGCTGGCCCTCGGGCAGGCCGGCCACGCCGTCGATGTCGAGCCACCCGGCCAGCTCGGGCACCGAGGCGCCATTGGCGCCGGCTGCTCCAGTGGATGCCAGCGGCGAGCGGAGTGCCGCCGATGTCCGGGCGGCCCGTGCGTGGGCTCGTCGTCGGCCCCCTCCACGTCCAGCCCCAGGAGGTCGGGCGCGGTCTCCATCAGGGCCCGCTCGATCGCCAGCTCCAGCGTGGCCGAGGACGCCGCGCACCCGCGGCAGCTGCCCTCCAGGCGCAGCCTGGCCACGCCCTCCTCGATGCCGAGGAACTCCACGTTCGCCGCCGTGGGACTCCATGTACGGCCGCACGCCGTCCAGCGCCTCGAGCACCCGCTCCTCCAGCGGCACCGGATACAGCCCGTGGATCAGGAGCAGGCCGCCGACCGTGGGGTCGCCCGCCAGCTCCTTCGCGACGTCCTCCCCAACGACCTCGAGCGCCCGCTCGAGCCCCTCGCCGTGCAACTCGAGCACAGCGCCGAGCAACTCCTCGGCGACCGCCCTCGCACGAGGATCGGCGACCTCCTCAAGCTCAGCCTGAAGCCGCTCGACCCTGGCCTCGAGATCCTCACCCGGAGGGGCATAGGAGAGCGGCTGCACACCCGCGGGCCCCGGGGCTCCCTCGTGGGCTGCCGCACCGGTGGCAGGCGTCGACGCCGACGCCTGCCCCATAGCTCGAGGACCGTTACACGCTCAGCCATGCGCCTCCTATGACATCGCCGTGGGCGTGTGCTGCACCTTCTTGACCTTGCCCTTGCCGGTGTACATGTGCACACCGCACGGCAGGCAGGGGTCGAAGCTGCGCACGGCCCGCATGATGTCCACGCCCTTGAAGTTCGTCCGGGCCGTTCTCCTCGAAGATCGGCGTGTTCTGCACCGAGTCCTCGTACGGGCCGGGCGTGCCGAACTTGTCGCGCACGCTCGCGTTCCAGGGTGTGGGTGGGAATGGCTGGTAGTTGGCGATCTTGCCGTCCTCGATCACCATGTGGTGCGAGAGCACGCCGCGGGCCGCCTCGTGAAAGCCCACGCTGATGGCCTCGGAAGGCACCTTGAACTCCTTCCAGGACTTCGTGCGCCCCGCCCGGATCTCTCCGAGCGCGCCCTCCAGGCAGTGCAGCCCGACCAGCGCCGAGTAGGCCTGGTGGTAGGTGCGCGCGCGATCACGCTCGATCGCGTTGGACTTCTCCGGCACCTTCCACTCCAGCTCCATCTCGGCCATGTTGGCCGTCTTGGGCAGCACCATCTGGATCGAGTGGCCGGTGGCCTTGAGGTAGCCGATGTCCACCAGGCCGGCCTTGGCCGTGCACCACTGGCGGGCGAACGGCCCGCCACCGGTGTCGCACGCCACGTGCGTGTCCGTGCGCTCGTCGTAGATCCGCGGCGAGGTCACCCAGCTGTACTTGTCTGTGAAGTCGCGCTTCTGCGGCTTCGGCAGGGTGGTCTTGTTCCACGGATGGTCCTGTGAGACGGGGTTGCCCAGCGGGTCGTGGGTCACGTAGGTGCGCTCGTTCTCCCAGCCGTCGAAGTACGAGCTTCCGAGCAGGATCCGAATCATCAGGTTGATCTCCACCAGGTCGGTCGAAATCAGCTCCCCGTTGATGGCCACGCCCGGGGTGACGTACCGCTCGCGGCCCCACTCGGTCATCGTCTTGTAGTCGTAGTCGACGAAGTCGGGGTTGTCGAAGCAGCCCCAGTTGACCAGGTTGGTGTCGCGGTAGCCGACCATGTCGTATCCCGGCAGCGCGTCCAGCCAGAAGTCGTACAGGTCGTCGTGCATCGGCACGCTGCGCTTCACGTAGTCGATGTAGCGCATCAGCCGCACGTAGTACTCCGTGCACGTCTGGTGCGTGATGTCCGCGCTCACGCCCCCCGGCATGATCGTGGACGGGTGGGTGTGCCGGCCGCCGAAGAGGCAGTACATCTCCCGCGTGTAGCGGGCCACGTGCAGCGTCTCCAGATAGAACTCGCCGGTGAACGGGTTCAGCGACCGCATGATGTCCGCGATCGTCTTGTAGCCGTGGATGTCCGAATGCGGGGCGGCCGTCTGCTCCGCCTTCGCCAGCACGGACGGGTTGGTCTCCTTGACCATCTGCTCGCACCAGTCCACGTTCGCCATGCAGTCGTTGAAGATCGCGTGGTCGAACATGAAGTCCGCGGACTCGGCGATGTTGTACGCGTAGTCGCCCAGCTTCGGCGGCTTCACGCTGTACGCCATGTTCTGGTTCAGGCAGGACGCGGTGCAGTGGTTGTCACCGCAGATGCCGCAGATGCGGCTGGTGATGAAATGAGCGTCGCGCGGGTCGATCCCCTTCATGAAGATGTCGAACCCGCGGAAGATCATCGACGTGGAGTAGCACTTGTTCACCACCTGATTGGTGAAGTCGATCTCCGTGTGGATCCCGAGCGACCCGACGATGCGGGTGATCGGGTCCCACGACATCTCCTTGACGACGACCTTCTGCTCCTGGGGTGTCTCAACTGTTGCCATTCAGGGTCTCCTCCCTCTCAGCTCTCCGCGCCTACCAGCGCTTCTGGTAGCCGGTTGTGAGCTGTGCGCCTGGGCGCCTCCACTCCGGCTCCAAGTCGTACTTCGTCCTGACCGACCGGCGCCGGCCCCATCGCAGCAACGGCCCGTAGCTGAACCTCGCCAGGCCGGACGACAATTTGCGCGTTGGAGTCCTCCTCCATGAAGGGCATGTACTTGTCGGGGAAGCCGGGCATCGTGCACGCCATGCAGATGCCGCCCACGTTGGGACAGCCGCCTATGCCGTTCACCCAGCCACGGAAGGGCACGTTGCACTGGACCACCGGGCCCTTGCAGCCGAGCTTCACCAGGCAGCGGTGGTCCGAGCCGTACTCGGTGGCGAAGTCGCCCTGCTCGTAGTACGCCGCCCGGTTGCAGCCCTCGTGGGCGGTGCGCTCGAACAGCCACTTGGGCCGCAGCGCGTCGTCCAGCTCGGGCACGGGCGCGAGCCCGCCGAGGTGGAGCACGAGGTACAGCAGCGCCTCGGTCATGTTGTCCGGCTGCGCGGGACACCCGGGAATGCACACCACCGGCAGGCCGGCGCTGGACTTCCAGTCCCAGCCGAGATAGTCCGGCACGCCCATCGCGCCCGTGGGGTTGTTCTTCATCGCGGGGATGCCGCCGTAGGTGGCGCAGGTGCCCACCGCCACGACGGCCGCGGCCTTGGGCGCCAGGCGATCCAGCCACTCGTTGGTGGTGATCGGCTGGCCCGTCTCGGGGTCGTTGCCCAAGCCCGGTCCAGTGGCCCTCGCCGTTGATCTGCTCGTTGGGGATCGAGCCCTCGACCACCAGCACGAACGGGTCCAGCTCGCCCTTCTCCGCCTGGTACCAGGCGTCCATGAACTCGTCGCCCACCTCGTAAGCCAGCACGGGGTTGTGCACCACCACGCGCGGCATGCCGGGGATCGTGCCCTGGATGATGTCCTCGAGACTCGGGTTGGTGGCCGACGTCATGGCCACGGAGTCGCCGTCGCAGGACAGGCCGGTGGTCATCCAGATCACGTGGGCGGTCACCGCCTCGGTTGCGTGCTGGTTGGGTACGAACTCCATCTGCGTTGCCACGGTGCGGCTCCTCTCAATCCCTCAACAGATACGCGGCAATGGATCTCCCACGAGCTGATCCATCACCCTTTTCCCGCCGAATGCCGTTTCCATCAGGACCATGCCCGGGGGCTCGGTCCTGACCTCGCCTATCTCCATCGCCTGCTCGCACCCCGGGACCGACCGCAGCGCGGCAAGAGCCGCGTCCGCCGCCTCGGGCGCCACGAAGGCCACGAGCTTGCCCTCGTTGGCCACATACATCGGATCGATGCCGAGGATCTCGGCCGCGCCGGCCACGGCCGGATCGACCGGCACATCGGCCTCACGCACGATCACGGCCACCTTCGAGGCGCGGGCAAGCTCGTTGAGCACCGAGGCCACGCCGCCGCGCGTGGCATCGCGCATGCAGCGCAGGCTGGGGCCCGACTCCTCCAGGAGGGCGTCCACCACCGGCCACAGGTTGCGCGTGTCGGACTCGATGTCGGCCTCGAGGCCCAGCTCGCCGCGCGCGAGCATGATCGCCGTGCCGTGCTCGCCCACCGTGCCGCTCACCAGGATGCGGTCGCCCGGCCGCAGAGCCGAGGTGGACATCCGCGAACGGGGATCCAACTGCCCGACGCCGGTGGTGCACACGTACATCTGGTCTGCATGTCCGCGCTCCACCACCTTGGTGTCGCCCGTGACGATCTGCACGTCGGCGGCGCGCGCCGTTTCGGCGATCGCCTCCACCTCCACCCTGAGGTCCTCGGAAGCCAGGCCCTCCTCGAGGATCAGCGACAGGCTCAGCCCGAGCGCCCGGGCGCCAGACACGGCCAGGTCGTTCACGGTCCCGTTCACGGCCAGCTCCCCGATGGAGCCGCCCGGGAAGCGGATCGGCTTCACCACGTAGCTGTCGGTGGTCATCGCGAGCCCCTCGCCCACCGCCCCGGCATCGCCCATCGCAGCCAGCGTCTCGGAGCCGAACGCGGGCACGAACAGTCCCTCGATCATCGACTGGGTGGCCTTGCCGCCCGCGCCGTGGGACATCGTGACGTGGGTGTCGCGGAACTTGGCCTGCTTGCCCCGCGCCGTCTCGATGATGCCTAGGACCTTCTTCTCCCTCTCGGCAACGGCATCCCGGCTGCTCATACGACTTCTCTCTCACGCGCGAAGCGGCCGTAGTTGTAGTACGCCGCGCAGGCGCCCTCGGAGGACACCATGCACGTGCCGATCGGCCGCTCGGGCGTGCAGGCCGTCCCGAACACCTTGCACTCGAACGGCTTGATCACTCCCTTGAGCACCTCGCCGCACTGGCATGCCTTCGGGTCCGCCACCCGGACGCCCGGGACCTCGTACTTGAGCTCGGCGTCGAAGTCTGCGTACTCGTCGGAGATGCGCAGGCCGCTCTGGGAGATGAAGCCCATCCCGCGCCACTCGAAGTGGGGCCGCAGCGTGAAGACCTCCGACATGATCTCGAGCGCCCGCAGGTTCCCCTCGTAGGGGACCACCCGCGTGTACTGGTTCTCCACCTCGCACCGGCCCTCGGCGATCTGGGTGAGGATCATGTGCACCGCCTGGAGCACGTCGAGCGGCTCGAAGCCGGCCACCACGATCGGCTTCGCGTAGTCGGCGGGGATGAACTCGAACGGCCGCGCACCCACCACCGTGGCCACGTGCCCGGGGCCCACGAAGCCGTCGAGGCGCAGGTCGGGCGAGTCGAGCAGCGCGCGCAGCGGCGGGACGATCGTCACGTGGTTGCACATGCAGAAGAAGTTCGTGACCCCCTCGAGGCGGGCGCGCTTGAGCGTGAGGGCGGTGGAGGGCGCGGTGGTCTCGAATCCGATCGCGAAGAACACGACATCGCGGTCGGGGTTCTCCTTTGCGATCCGCAGCGAGTCCAGCGGCGAGTAGACCATCCGGATGTCGGCACCATCGGCCTTGGCGTCCAGCAGCGAGCCGTGCGATCCGGGGATGCGCATCATGTCGCCGAAGCAGGTGAAGATCACGTTGGGCTGGTGGGCCATGGCGATGCCGTCGTCCACCCGGCCCATCGGGATCACGCACACCGGGCAGCCCGGGCCGTGCACCAGCTCCACGTTCTCCGGCAGGAGGTCGTCTATCCCGAACTTGTAGATCGAGTGCGTGTGCCCGCCGCACACCTCCATCACCTTGTAGTGGCGCCCCGGCTCCACCAGGCCGAGGATCTCGCCGGCGAGGGCACGGCCGAGCTCGGGATCACGGAACTCGTCGACGTACCTCACAGGGCCACCTCCGCGGGGGCGTCCATCGGCTCGAGCTTCGCTATCGCGGTGCCGGCGTGTGCCAGCACACCGTCTCCGGGTGCGATCGGCCCGACCAGGGCGACCTCGATATCGGTCCGCTCGTCCGTGCTCGTCCTCGCACAGGGCGAGCCCGGTGCCGTCGAGACGGATGACTCGCAGGGGGATCGCCTCGTCGCCGCAGGTGATGCAGCTACAGGCGACCCCGGAGCTCACTCGATGACGCTCGCTTTCAGATCCTCGAGCTCCTGCTCGTAGTCCTCGCCCATCGCCATCAGCTGGCGGCGCGTGGTGAGCGCCTCGTCCTCGTCGACCCTGCTCATCGCAAAGCCCACGTGGATGAGCACCCAGTCGCCGGGGCCCACCCCCCCGTCGGTGTCGAGTAGGCCGATGTTCACGTTGCGCTTGACCCCCGCAACGTCCACCCGGGCGAGCCGGTTGGACTCATCGACGACCTCTTCAATCTGGCCTGGAATAGCCAGGCACATCCCGACTCCCTCAAGTCGATTGCACTCCTCTGGCGGGTGGTCTATCAACAAGCAGCGACGGTCGCAAACGGTTAGGCGCCCCTAATGCTCTGGCTTCCTACAGGTCCCGGACATCTGGCGCGTTCGCGCGGACCACGCGAGGACTAGGCGGGCGCCGAGCCCTGCTCGGACATCACGGACGTGGCACCGTCAGTCACCCAGCAGCGCACGATGTCTCGCATCGAGAGGATGCCCACGGCCTGTCCGCCCGGGTCGAGCACGATCACGTGCCGAAAGTGCCCGTGAGCCATCTCGGCCGCGGCCTGCTCGAGCGACCAGTCGGCGTATGCGTAGATCACCCTCGAGGCGAGGTGGTCGCGCACCCGCTCGGTGTCGATGTCCTGGCCCAGCCCGTTGGCCCGCAGCAGGTCGCGCTCGGTGATGATCCCCGGGCCGGGGCCCTCGTTGTCCATCACCACCGCCGCGCCCACGTTGTGTTCGGTCATGCGCCTCGCGGCGTCGCGCAGCCGGTGGTCGGGGCCGACCGTCACGACTATCGGGTTCATCCCGTCTCGTACGAGCATGGTGCCGCCGGACTGCCTCTCAATTCAGGGCTAGTGCGAATCGCCGCAAAGTGAATCACTTCTCTAGGCGCGGCGCGAGAGCGAGGCGGCCACCGCCTCCTCCGACAGCGCGCCCTCGCGCACCACAGCGTGCTCCCCGCCCACCTCGAACCCGACGAGGTCCACCACCGTGGACGCAACGCCGGGCAGCTCGCCGCCGTCGAGCTGGAGGTCGACGCCCAGGCGGATGCGCTCGTCCACGTCCTCGACCCGCCGCGCCTCCGCCCCGCCGGAGCGGTTGGCGCTGGACTGCAGCACGGGCTCCCTGACGCCTGCAAGGGGGGCGAGGCGGCCGGTGAGCTCGGGCACGCGCAGGCCCAGGCGCTGGGGGTCGGGTCCAGACGCCAGCGAATAGCGCCGCGCGGGGTTGGGAAGCAGCAGCGTGAGCGGCCCCGGCAGCAGTGCCTTCAGCGCGGCCCGCGTTCGCGGGCCCAGCTCGGGCAGCGCCTGCAGCGCGTGATCGAGGGCGAAGAACATCACGGCGGCGGGCACCTGCTCGTCCCGGCCCTTCAGGCCGTACAGCCTCCGCCGAGCCTCCGCGGACTGGGGGTGGCTGGCCAGGCCGTACACGGTGTCCGTCGGAAACAGCGCCACGCCGCCCCCCTCGATGCAGCGCTCGAAGGCGTGGACCTCCTCCTCGGTCACGGCGCCGTACCCAGCGTCACGCGCTCGTGGCCGGCGAGGTCACGCCGGG
This sequence comes from uncultured Thermoleophilaceae bacterium, assembly GCA_963727395.1. Taxonomy (GTDB): domain Bacteria; phylum Actinomycetota; class Thermoleophilia; order Solirubrobacterales; family Thermoleophilaceae; genus JAAYBF01. The sequence continues at coordinate 56,030 of CAVSGC010000017.1, forward strand.
TGGTCCCGCCATGCAGCAGCGCGCGCACGGCCTCCGCCTGGCCGGGGGCGTGCTCCAGGGCCAGGCGAGTGCCCATCGGGGCCTGGGAGACCAGCTCGCGGATCGCGTCCAGCCCATCCTCCCCCGCCACCAGCGCATCGCGCGGCTCGTGGCGCTGGATCTCGGGGGCCAGCCCCGGCAGCTCGCCCTCGGCCACGTAGGGGAGGTTTGCCACCACGAGGTCGAAGTCCCGCGCCGGGAGTCCGCGGGCCACCTCGAGCCGGAGCTCCAACCCAAGGCGCGCGGCATTGGCGCGAGCCACGTCCACGGCCGCCGCCGAAGCGTCCGAGGCGCTCACCAGAAGGTCGGGCCGCTCCTGAACCAGCGCAAGCGCCACCGCGCCGCTGCCGGTGCCCAGGTCGTGCACCCGCGCCCCGCCGGGCAGCTCCAGCGCCACCTCCACCAGCAGCTCAGTCTCGGGCCGGGGGATCAGCACGCGCCGGTCCACCTCCAGCTCGATGTGGCGAAACCCCTTGCGGCCGAGGATGAATGCCACCGGCTCGCGCATCACCCGGCGGCGCACCCGCTCCCCGATCACGCGTGCGGCGGCGGCGGGGATCTCGCGGCCCGGGTCGGTGATCAGCACACCGCGGTCCACGCCCAGCGCGTCGGCGATCAGCACCTCTGCGTCCAGGCGCGGCGTGTCACAGCCCGCGGCGGTCAGGGCGTCCGTGGCCGCACCCACTGCATCACGCACTTCTGCGACGGAGATCAAGTCTCCACGAGCGAGGCGGCCTCGAGCTTGAGCCGCTTCTCCTCGGCCTCCAGCGCGGCGGTGAAGTCCTCCAGTTCGCCGGACAGCACGCGCTGCACCTCGCCCTTGGTCAACTTCACGCGGTGGTCGGTCACGCGGTCCTGCGGGAAGTTGTAGGTGCGCACCTTCTCCGAGCGCTCGCCGGTGCCCACCTGCGAGCGGCGGCTCTCGGCCTCCTCCGCCTGGCGCGCGGCGTGCTCCTGTTCGTACAGGCGGGCGCGCAGCACGCGCATCGCCTTGTCGCGGTTCTGCAGCTGGGACTTCTCGTCCTGCATCGACACCACCAGGCCGGTGGGCTTGTGGGTGATGCGCACGGCGGAGTCAGTGGTGTTCACCGACTGGCCGCCGGGGCCCGAGGAGCGGTACACGTCCACAGACAGGTCCGACGGATCGATCTGGACCTCCACCTCCTCCGCCTCGGGCAGCACCGCCACCGTGGCGGTGGAGGTGTGGATCCGGCCCTGCGACTCGGTCTCGGGCACGCGCTGCACGCGGTGGGTGCCGCCCTCGTGCTTGAACACGCTGTAGGCGCCGTTGCCCTTCACGGCGAAGGTGTAGTCGCCGTCCTCGATCGACAGCGGCTCGGTGCTGAAGCCGCGCCGGTCGGCATAGCGGTCGAGCATCCGGTAGATGTCGCCCGCGAACAGGCCCGCCTCCTCGCCCCCGGTGCCCCCGCGCACCTCCACGATCACATTCTTGCCGTCGGCGGGATCGGGCTCCACCATCGCCAGCCGGATCTCCTCGTCCAGCTCGGCCAGCCGCGCCTCGGACGTGCCCAGCAGATCGCGCAGCTCCGGATCCTCGCCGTCGGCCAGCATCTCGCGCGCGCCTGCGGCGTCCGAGGACGCGCGGCGCCACTGCTGCGCCAGCTCGTTGGCCGCCTGCAGGTGGTGCCACTCCCTCCCCACGTCGGCGTAGCGCTCGCGGTCCGAGATCACGTCGGAATCGGACATCTGCTTCGAGAGCTCCGCGAAGCGGCTCTCGATCTGTTCCACGAGCTTCTCGATCATCTGGGCCTCAAGGGTAAGCCCTGTCCGCGGGGCGCCTGTCGAGCGGGGCCGCTCAGCGCCGTGCGCAGCGCACGCGGCCGGATCCGCACCGCCCGCGACGAGCCCCACGGCCCGCCGCGCCCGCTCGCGGCCCTCAGCCGGGCGCGAAACCGCAGACGGCGGCTTGGGCGAGCCCGGTAGGCCAGCACGGACCGCTTGCGGTTGCGGGCGATCGTGCGGAAGCGCCCGCCGCGCCGGCGCACCTGCACCACGTAGCGGCTCTCGCGCGGGCCGAGTGAGACCCGCAGGCGCACGCGCCGGGCGCGGTAGCGCCGGCACGCCGAGCGCGAGCGCACCCGCCTGCGCGGTACGCGCTTGCTGGTCCGGCGCACGCGCACGGACGCCCTGCGCGCCGGCACCCCGCGCCCGGGCACAGCCGACAGGTCGAACGCCTCGCCGAGGAAGCGGCCGGCGTTGTCGCGCGGCTCGGCCAGGCCCATCAGACCCATCATCGTGGGCGCCGGGTCCACGTTCTCGGCCTGCAGCGGGTTCACGAGCGTGTCGTAGAACAGCGGCTCGGCCCTGCCGGGCGGCATGCCCTGGCGGACGAAGGCGCCCCCGGCGACCGCGAAGAAGTTGTCGAGTGTCTGCGCGCCGCCGTGATTGCCCGGCAGCGGGTTCGACGTGGACGATGGGTCCGAGAAGGATCCGCCCGGGGTGTGGCTGACCACCAGGTCGCCTGTGCGCGGGCCCGCCAGGCGCCAGCCGTAGCGCGCGCCGGCCAGCGAGTGGGCGTTGCCGCCGTCGGCGGGGTTGGCCTCGCGGTAGAAGGCCTCCGCCACGCCGGGGCTTCCGAGCGCCGCGGCGCGCATGCGCTTGAGCAGCTCGAACCGGCCGGGGCTGGTGCGGTTCGCCAGGTAGACCATGTCGAGACTGCCGTTCTGCACGATCAGGAAGCTGTCCTCCGGGATGCCCGCGCCCTCCAGCCGGCTGCTGAGCGTGGTCTTGGTGGGCGTGGTGTCCATCGAGTGGTCGGACAGCAGGATCAGCGCGGTGCGGTTCCACTCGCCACGAGCTCGCAGCTCGCCAACCAGCCGCTCGATCTCGTCGTCGGCCTGGCCGATGGCCACGTCGTAGGCGCCCGTCCCGGTGCCGAAGGCATGGCCGGCGCTGTCCGCCTGGTGCAGGTTCACGAACGTGAAGTCGGGGCGGCGTTTCGGCGTGCCCACGCCCTCGCGGATCGTGCGCAGCACCTCGTCCATCACCGTCTTGTCGTCCACCGCGTAGCCGTTGGCGGGGTTCAGCGGGACCTGGCCGCAGTAGTCCTCGTCACCGGGGCCGGAGTCACACGGCGCCCACAGGTGGTCGGCGTCGCGCCGGCGCCCGTCAAACCGGCGGCCGGCGAAGATGCGGCCCAGCTTCGGCTTGCCGAACACGGCCGCCGTGAGCAGGCCGTCCGGGTTGCCCTGGCGCTTGACCGCCTCGAACACCGTCTGGGCGATCGGGCAGTTGGGGTTCTGGCCGCTGGTCTCCGACGGCAGCCTGCGTCTCGTTCACCGGGCCCGTGAGCCTGCACGAGTCCTCGTTCTCAAGCGGGCCGTAGAGGGCGAAGGAGTTGCCGGGGATGCCCGACTTCTCGCCATAGGCGCCGGTGACCATCGCCGTGTGGTTGGGATTGGTCTCGGCCACCATCACCGAGCGCGACTCGCGGTAGTAGGTGGTGCGCGCACCCTGGCCCGCGATCAGGGACGAGATGAAGGGCGCGCGGCCTGCGTCCACCTTGTCGCCGTCCAGGCCGTCGATCACCACGAAATAGACGATCGGACGGGGGGTGGCCGCAGGAGCCCCAGCGGGGAACACGGCCAGCGCGGCAAGCACCGCAGCGGCGATCAGGGGGGCGGCGCCTCGCTTCACCGCGCCGCACACTACCCGGCAGCGTGGTGTCAGGCCACCACTTCCATGCCGATCTTGTCCTCCTCGGTGGCCTCGGCCGGGTTCTCGTACTCGAGCACCGCCTTGAGCGCCGCGATGGCCACCGCCAGCTGGGACAGATCGGGCTCGCGCGTGGTGAGGCGCTGGAGCTGCAGGCCGGGCCACATGAGCGCGCGTGCCCACCGCTTGGTGCGGTTGCGGCCGAACCACTTGATCACCTCGAACGCCAGGCCCGCCACCAACGGGATGCCCACCACACGCGACACGAACAGCCACTGCCAGTCGAGCTTGCCCAGCGGGGCGAACACGAAGATGGCCACGATCATCACGATCAGCAGGAAGCTGGTGCCGCAGCGCGGGTGCAGCCGCGAGAAGCGCTGGGCGTTCTCCGGGGTGAGCTCCACCCCGGCTTCCTCGCAGGAGATGGTCTTGTGCTCGGCGCCGTGGTACTCGAACACGCGCTGGAGGTCGCGCATGCGCGAGATCAGCCAGATGTAGGCGAGGAAGATCGTGATCCGGATGAGCTTCTCGATCACCACGAACACGAACGAGTTCGGGATGTCGTCCTTGAAGATGTTGGTCAGCCCCGCCGGCAGCAGGAAGAACAGCCCCACCGCGAACAGCAGCGCGAACACCACCGTGCCGGCCCAGGTGGCGCCGCCGATCTCCTGCTTGTCGCCCTGCTCGTCCGCGGGCAGCTGCGCGTTGGCCGAGATGCCCAGCGCCCTGAAGCCGATCGCCATCGACTCGAACAGGGCCACCACGCCCCTGATCACAGGCCACCTCAGGACCCTGTGGCGCCTGGTGATCGATTCCAGGGGCTCCGTGAAGATCTCGATCTCGCCCTTGGCCCCCTCCGTGGGGTCCAGCTCGCCGCCCTCCAGCTGCTCGGGCAGCGGCTTGCGCACGGCCACCGCCCAGTTGGACACGCCGCGCATCATCACGCCCTCGAGCACGGCCTGGCCGCCGATCGGCAGGTCGCGCGGGGCCTGCAGGGTTGGAACCGCGGCAGCGGGCTCGGCGCCGTTCGAGCGCAGCGCGGGATCGCCGCCGTTGGCTCGCGCGGGCTCGCCGCCGTTGCGGCCGTGATCGTGGGGGGCGCTCACCTCGTTCATCGTATCGGCGGGCGCGCGGGTGCCCGTGAGCATCTAGAGGGCGGGCGGACAGGCGGCCGTGCGCACGTTGTCCGACTCATGCGACTCCCGCACAGTGCCCGCGGGGTCGGCCACCGCCTCCAGCGAGCTCTGACAGGGCGGGCCGTGCACCACGGCGCGTCGCACCTCGCCGCGTAGGATCCGGCCGACCACGGGGGTGTCGATCACTCCTCCGTCCACGGCCACGCTCACGGTCACGCCCCTGGCCGTGGCGCGCCCGGCATTCTCCACGCGCACCACGTAGCGAACGGTGCCTGGGGAGCCGGACACGCGGGCCCCGGTGATGCTCGCCACCCGCAGGTTGGGCAGCGCGCCCTGGTGACAGGGCGACGAGATCCGGCGGGCGCTGCGAAGGCGCTTGCCGTCGGCGGAGTACCAGCGGTAGTGCACCACTGCGCGGTAGCGCGACCCCCGTTCGAGATCCACCACCCGCTGGCGGTGCGCAAAGCCCGCCACGCCCTTGCGGGACTTGCGCCACAACCCCAGCCCGGGGGCTCGCACGGTGGTGTATCTCCCCTCGGGAGCTTTCTCCTGGAGGGTGAAGCGCATCCACATCCGGGCCGTCCCGGGCACACGGGTCATCGCGCCGCGGAACTCCACCCGGCGCTCGGGCGCGGACGGACCCCGCTTGCACCGGGTCACCTTCACCTCCGCGGGGGCCGGGGTGACCGAGACGGGACTCGCCGCGCCGGTGGGGAGCGCCGGGAGGGCGCCGATCAGCGCGGCGGCGGCCACGAGGGCGGACGCCGTGGCGATACGAAGTGGGGTGCGGGGCGACATGTGCGTGCAGTAACGCCCCGCTGCACCATTTGTTGCGCCGGGCTAGGTGCCCGAACGGCGTGCCGCGCGGCGGCGGAAGCGCTCGACACGGCCACCGGTGTCCACCAGCTTCTGCTTGCCGGTGTAGAACGGATGGCAGTTCGAGCAGATCTCCACGTGGAGCTCGGACTCCGTAGAGCGGGTGGTGAACTCGTTGCCGCAGGTACAGCGCACGTGCGCCTCGACGTATTCAGGATGGATCTCGGTCTTCATCTCCTTTGATTCTACTCAGGGCGTCCAGGAGCCCCGAGTTGCCTGCGGTCGCGGCCGAAAGCGCGGCTGAACCAGAGCTTCAGGCGCACCCACCAGGTGCCCGGGCGGCCGAAGCGCGCGGGTGCGGGCTGCTTGGCCCGGACCAGGTCGATCCAGTCCTGGAGCGGCATCGAGCCGTCGATCAGGCGCGCCAGGGCCGATGTGACCGGCGCCGCCAGCCCCTCCCGCTCGATCGCACGCGCCAGCAGGCGCACGGTCTCCAGCGCCTCCACCGCCTGGCCCAGGCGGTCGGGGATCTCGTCCGCGGGCACGCCCTCGGCCAGCAGCTGGCCGGCGCTGCGGTTGCGCGACTTGGGCGCCAGCGCCGTGGCCACGAGGTCGCCCGTGCCGCTGCGACCCACGAACGTCCGCGCCTGCCCGCCGGAGCGCTCGGCCAGCGAGAGCACCTCCAGGAAGATGTCCGACGCCGCCATGCCCGCGGCGTTCAGGCCCTGCGGCTGGGTGGCGCCCACCGCCACCGCGGCGGCGTTCTTGGCCACGCCGGCCAGCTCCACGCCCACGGGGTCGTTGGACACCTCACAGACCACGCCGGCGCGCTGGAAGAGCTCGGCCACCCGGTGAGCCAGCGGCCCGGAGTGCGACGCACACACCAGCCCCGCCCCCGTCTCCTCCACCATCTCGAGGGCATGAGCCGGGCCCCCCACGCACGCGGTGCGCTCCAGGCCGAAGGCCCGTTCGAGCGCCACGGTGGGCGGCATGCCGTCGGGGGGCACGAGGCCCTTGGCCAGCGACACCACGCCGGCGGTCTCGGCCACGCCCAGCCGTTCGATCTCGGCCAGCGCCTCCCCCATGCCCTTCGACGGAACCGCGATGAACAGCAGGTCGGTGCGCGCGAACTGATCCTGCACGGCGCCGAACGTGCGCACCTTCAGCTGCGGCGGCAGCTCCACGCCCGGGAGGTACTGCTTGTTCTCGCGCGCCTCGACCAGCTCGGCGGCCTGGTCGGAAGTGCGGCAGAGCAGCGTGGTCCTCACCCCCGCGCGCTCCAGCAGGATCGCGATGGCCGTGCCGAACGAGCCGGCTCCGACGACGGAGGCTCGCCGGGGGTGCTGGCCGGGATAGCGCAGGGTGGGGGCGATTGGCGGCAAGCTACCGGTGCAGGCGACGCACCGCGTCCTCCAAGCACGCGCGAACGTAGCGGGCCTGGCGGGCGATCTGGAAGTGCGAGAAGCGGAGCGGTTCCAGGTCGGCCCTGCGGTGGGTCTGGTCCCTGACCAGCGCGGCGGTCTGCTGCGCCGGTGTGCGGTGATAGCGCAACCCGTCGGTTTCCACGACCAGCCCGAGGTCGGGCCACCAGAAATCGACCTTGAAGCCGTTCACCTTCCTGCCGGTGAGCGGAGGGGGCAGTCCTGCGGCCGCCGCGATGGGCTTGAAGATCCGCTCGAGCTCCGAGTCGGTGAGGGTGAAGGTGTGGCGGTCGAGAAGGCTGGCGAGCTTGCGGGCGCCACGCACGCCGTTCATCCGCCCGATCTCTCTTCGCAGCGCCTCGGGGTCGATCAGGTCGAGCCGATCGGCCTCGTTCACCGCTCGCTCGAGGCGCTTGTCGCTCAGCTGCGGCGCTATGTCGACGAGGGTGCGTGCCGGGGTTGTGATGGGAACGGCTCGGTGAAGGGTGAGGTGCTCCGGCGGTAGGTCGCGGCGGTGGACGCGGATCCCGGGGATCCGCGGGTTGCGGCGCCTGGGCACGGTGACCTCGATCCGGCGGCTGCGCGGCCGAACGCCCAACAGCTCGGCGGCCGATGCGTGGCTGAGCGTCGCGCCCTCTCCGCAGGCGAGGACGGCGGCGAACAGCTCCCCCACCCTGGTCAGCGACCGGCGGCCGACCGCGTAGACGCCGGCGTGCACGACGTGAAGCCGCCCGGAAGCGAGGCGGTGCTCGATCGCCCCCGAGCTCAGCCCGTGAGCCAGCAACTGCGCCCGTGCGATCACCCAGTGCTGCCGGCGAACCAGAGCCCAGAGCCCACTTCGACTGGTCGTGAACACTTTTCCGCCCCATAGGGTGGAAAAGGCTTCACAAACCGGAACTCGCCCCCATCACCGCGCCCTTCGCGGGCGCAACGGCGCGGCTAGGTGTTCTGGTACAGGGGCCCGTCGCCGCCCTCGGGCGTGGTCAGCCGCCCGCCCTTGGCCGTGATCGCTCCGCACTGCACGCAGTTCGTGTAGTTCACGACCACGTCCACGTCGCCCTGCTCGGGCGCGTCGTCGGGGATCTCGTAGACGCCGGCGGGGCACATCCACTTCCACGTCTCGGCCACCTCGCGCGGAACGTTCTTCTGGACGCGGATGTGGTTCGGGGCGTCGTCGCGGGTGGCGTTGCCCGAGATGAACACGCTCGAGAGCTTGTCGAAGATGTACTTGCCGTCGGGCTTCGGGTAGCGCTTCGAGGTCTTGCCGATGAACATCGGCTTCTCGTCCTGGCGGTGCCAGGGCAGGCGCACCGGGAATCTTGCCCTTGGTGGCGATGAACAGGTTCACCAGCGGGCCGCCGATGAAGAAGCCCTTGGAGAACGGCTGGCGCGTGTTGCGCACCTCCCACAGCTCCTTGCCCGTGACCGATTTCTCGATCGCGTCCTCGTAGGAGGTGAAGTCCGTGGAGCCCGCCTTGAGGCCCTTGAAGATGGCCTCCGCGGCGAGGATGCCTGAGTTGATGCTGTGGTGCACGCCCTTCAGCGCCACGGTGTCGACCATGCCGCCGGAGTCGCCGGCCAGCAGCGCGCCGGGCATCGAGAGCTTGGGCATCGACCAGTAGCCGCCGCCGGGGAGCGCCTTCGCGCCCCAGCCCACGCGCTCGCCGCCCTCGAGGATCTTGCGCACGAGAGGGTGGGTCTTGAAGGTCTGCAGGAGGTCGTGGGCCGAGGTGGTGGCGTCGGCGTACTCGAGGTCGATCACGAAGCCGATCGACACGAGGTCGTCGCCGGTCTTCTCGTCCTTCATCGGGTAGATCCACGTGCCGCCCACCTGGCCGTACTTGGCCCAGGGCGAGACGGGCCACGGGCCGATCGTGTGGATCACGCGGTCCAGCGCCTTGGGGACCTTCCAGACCTCCTTCACGCCGAGCTCCCAGGTCTGGGGCTCGCGGTCGCGGCCGAGGTCGAACTCGCGGATGGCGGGGCCGGTGAGATGACCCCAGCAGCCCTCGGCCAGCACGGTGGCCTTCGCCTTGATGTCGGTGCCGGGCTCGAAGTTGCCCTTGGGCTCGCCGTCCTTACCGCGGCCCTTGTCGCCGGTGCGCAAGCCCTTCACCTCGCCGTCCTCCACCACCAGTTGCGTGGCCGAGGTCTCGGTGAGGATGTAGGCACCCGCCTCCTCGGCGATGCGCTGCTGGTAGCGCGCCAGCGCCGACACCGAGATCACCTCGTTGCCGTGGTTCTTGAACGGCGGCGGCGTGGGGATCTTCAGGGACCGCTTCGAGGTGGGCGTCAGATAGACAGCCTCCTTATCGACCTCGCCGAACGCGAAGCCCTCCGAGCGCCAGTCCTCACGAGACAGATCGGGGAACAGGCGCTCCAGCGGCTCGGGGCGCATCACAGCGCCGGACAGGTTGTGCCCGCCGCACGTCTTTGCCTTCTCTATCACCGCCACTGGAACCTCACCCAGCGACTCGAGCAGAGCCGGGTCTTCAGCGAGCAGCTGAAGCAACCGGTTGGCGCACGCCAACCCCGCGGTCCCGCCGCCCACAATCGCCACGCCGACTTCGATCAGCTCGTCCTCAGAATCGAGCTCGCGCTTGATGAACTCGCCTTGAGAGTCGACGGGCGGAGGGAAATCCGCCGGAGTGGCTCGGCCGTTACTGCCGGCCATCAGCCCTTCTTCGCCTTCACAGCCTCGGTGAGCTTGGGCAGGATCTTGTTCAGATCGCCCACGATGCCGAGGTCGGAGAACTCGAAGATCGGGGCGTTCTGGTCCTTGTTGATCGCCACGATGTTCTCTGAGGACTGCATGCCCACCTTGTGCTGGATGGCCCCGGAGATGCCGGCCGCCAGGTACAGCTTCGGCGCGACGGTCTTGCCCGTCTGGCCGATCTGGGCGGCGTAGGGATACCAACCTGCGTCCACCACCGCGCGGGTGGCGGCAACCGAGCCGCCGAGCGCTTCCGCCAGTGCCTCGCAGAGCTCGAACCCCTCGGCCTTGCCCAGCCCGCGGCCGCCGGCCACGAGCAGGTCTGCGTCCTCGATGTTCACGTCGGCGCCGCGCTGCTCGCCGCGCTTGACCATCCGGGCCTTTGTGGAGTGCTCCTCGAGCTGGATGTCCACGTCCACCACCTCGGCCGTTCCCTCGCCACCCTCGGCGATGTCGAACGCGTTGAGGCGGCCGATGATGATGCCCGGCTCCGAGACGTAGTCCACGTCCACGATCGCCGAGTCCTGCAGGATCGGGCGAACGGCCACGAGCTTGCCGTCCTGGGCCTTCACCTCGGTGACCTCCATGGTCACGCCGGCGTTCAGGCGCGCGGTGAGCCCGGCGCCGATCTCAAAGCCGAGCAGGCCGCCGCCGAACAGGGCGTATGAGTAGCCCTCGTCGGCGATCACCTTGGCCATCACGTCGACCACCGGCGCGCCGAGGCCCTCCGGTGCGTTCGCGCGGTAGACCTTGGTGGCGCCGTAGGAGCCCAGCGTGGCGCACAGCTCGTCGGTGAGATCGTCGCCGCCGACGACGACCACCGCCGCGTCACCGCCGATCTCCTTGGCCAGCTTGGCGCCCTCGGAAACGGCGCCGAGCGAGTTCTTGTTGAACTCGCCCTCGTAGTGGAGTGCGTAGGTCAGGATCCCGCTCATGCCAGCAGCTTCCTCTCGTCGAGCCAGGCGACGATCTTCTCGACCGTCTCGTTGGTGTCCTCGTCCTCGATGATCTCCCCGGCCTGCTTCTCCGGCGGGGGGTTGATCGCCAGGACGCTGGTGCGTGAGCCCTCTTCGCCGACCTGGCCGGCCTCCAGGCCCACGTCGCCGATGCCCTTGGTATCGAGCTGCTTCTTCTTCGCGCCCATGATCGCCTTCAGCGACGGGTAGCGCGGCTCGTTGATGGCGTCTCCCACCGAGATCACGGCGGGAAGGTCGACCTCGACCGTGTCGTAGCCGTACTCGGCCTGGCGCTCGCACGTGAGCTTGCCCTCGGCCACGTCCATCTTGATCACCTGGGTGAGCGAGGGCATCTTGAGGTGGTCGGCCACGATGGCGCCCATCGTGTAGCACTCGCCGTCGTCCGACTGCTGGCCCAGCAGGACCAGGTCGGGGCTCTCGGTCTCGAGCACCTTGGCCAGCGCCTGACCCGTGGCACAGCAGTCAGAGCCGGCCAGGGCCTCGTCGGTGAGGTGGATCGAGCGGTCGGCGCCCAGCGAGACGGCCTTGTGCAGCGCACGGAAGGCGGACTCGGGGCCCATGGTCACGGCCACGACCTCCTCCACCTCGACGGCGCCGCCCTCCTTCACCTGCATGGCGGCCTCGATGGCGTGGGTGTCGAACGGGTTCAGGTTCTTCTCGCCGCTGCGGTCGATGCGCTTGGTGGAGGAATCGATGCGCTTCTCAACTGCCGCATCGGGGACCTCCTTGACGAGGACACAGATCTTCAAGGGTTCTCCTTCTGGTCGCTACAAGAGGGCGGTCCGACAGGGGGACACGGACGGCGGGCCGGGATTGTACCGATCCTGTTGACTGACGGGTCAATCGCCCGTTTTGGAGCGCCGGCCCCGGTTGACGCGGCATGTGCCCTCGGTTACAACTTGAATGTTCTTCCACGAGTGGCCCCAAGCTCCCGGCTGCGGCCCCTGCGGGGCGGAACACTGCTGGTCGCTGTGCTGCTCAGCCTCACCGTCGCGCCGACGGCAGCCCTGGCGGATGGACGATACGTCGCGCTCGGCGACTCGCTCGCGGTCGGCCAGGAAGCCAGCGATCCCGACAGCCTCGGCTACGTCCCTCTTTTCTTGCTTCGAAGACCGCGGAGGGTGGTGGACTCACGAGCTCCGCAACCACGGCGTCGCCGGGGAGACCAGCGGATCGCTGCGCACCGGCGGGCAGCTGACAAGTGGCCTGACTGCGCGCCCCCGCCACCGACACCAAGGTCGTGAGCCTCGGATTGGAGCCAACGACAGCTCCGCCTGCTCCACCGGATTCCACCAGCCCTCGTGCCCGTTCGAAGCGAACTTCTCGGACACGCTGAACGACCTCAACGGCGCCCTCGCCGGAGATCCGGGCAGCGAGGACCTGCTGGTGATGACCTACTACAACCCCGACGACGGGAACCGGCACCCAGGCGGAGGCTGACGGTGATGCCCTGCTGCTGGGAAGCGACGGCACGGTTGACTGCGCCGGCACGGGTGCGCAACGCGGGCTGAACGACCTGATCGCATGCATCGGCGCGAGCAAGGGCGCGATCGTGGTGGACGTCCACCCGGCGTTCGAAGCCGGCGGGCAGGCCCTGGTGGCCGCCGACAGCTTTCACCCGAACGACGCGGGATACGCCGCCATCGCCAACGAGTTCAGGGCGCGTCGTACCAGGCCCGCTCCAGGCGGAGGCGGCGCAGGCGGGCCGCCGCCGCCGGCCACCGGCTCGGCCCCGACCAACCGCTTCTCGATCGGCTCGCTGCGAACCAAGCCGAACGGCACCGCGACGATCGTCCTCGGCCTACCCGGGCCCGGAGCGATCGACCTGCTGGCCCAGCCCCGGATAGCGCGCCGCTCGGCCGCCGCCAGGACGCTGACGGTCGGGCGGATCCGGCGCAACGTGGCCGCGGCTGGGAGGGTGCGGCTGAGGATCAGGCCCTCCCGCAGGGCGCGGTCGATCCTGAACCGAAGGCGACGCCTGCGGGTGAGCCTGCGCATCAAGTTCACGCCGACCGGCGGCCGCGCGCGCGTGCAGACCCGCAGGGTGACCCTGCGGCTTCGGAGAGCGCGCCGCTCGGCGCCGGAGCGGGCCAGCACCACGAACTCGAGCACCGCGATCAGCGCGGCTAAGCCCTGTCCCCTCCAGGATCAGACCGCCGGGACGGCGGCCACGACCTCGAGATACCGCGCCTCAACGGAGCCCGGAGCCCGCATCAGCGCCCGTATCTCGTCCTCCACCGGGCCGCGGTCCTCGGCCGACAGCTCGGCCAGCCGCCGGGCCACGGGAGCTGCCGCCTGGGCGATGAGGTCCCACAGGGCGTCGTCGCCGGCCATCCCAGGTCCAGCTCGCGGGTCTCGACCTGCAGGCCCTCCGCGTAGGGCCCGAACTGCTCGCGCAGGCCGCCGTCCCAGCCCCACGCCGACGGAGATGGGCCTGGTGGAAGCAGGTCGCGCTCGCGGGACACGCGCAGGACCTCGCCGAAGAAGCCGCGGTTGCTCCACGTCGTGAAGCCGACCGTGCCGCCGGGGCGGGTCACGCGGAACATCTCGCGCACCGCCGCGAGCACGTCGTGCGACCAGATCACCCCGAACCCCGACAGCGACCGGTCGAACCAGGAGTTGCCGAGCAGAAGGTCGAGGCCGTCCTGCTCGAGCCATTCGATGTCGAGGCCCTCGTCCTCGGCGAGGTCCCAGGCGCGCTCCAGCGGGCCCGCGGCGAAGTCCACGGCCGTGACCTGCGCGCCCCGGCGCGCGGCCGCCAGCGCCACCTCGCCCTGCCCGCAGCCCCAGTCGAGCACCCGCTCGTCCCTCTCCACCCCGCACGCCTGCACGAGGCTCTCGGCCGCGGCGCGCGTGAAGCGCTCGGAGCCCTCGGGCGGCGCGACGTCCCACGCGGCCCACGCCGGCTCCCCCGGGCGCCCCGTGGCGCGGCGGGCCTGGGCCGCCAGCGCCTCCGGGATCTCCTCGTCGAAGCGATCCCTGATGCGGGCGAGCCCGAGGCCGAAAAGGTCCCTGCGAGAGACCCGCTGTCCCGACTTCTCGTCCGTCACGGCGCCCGACCTAGGCCGGAACGGCGCCCTGGATGTAGTCCACGATGTCCTGCACCGCGCTGCCGGGAGTGAACACCTCGGCCACGCCGAGCTCCTTGAGCTCGGGGATGTCGTCCTGGGGGATGGTGCCGCCCAGCACCAGCACGACCTCCTCGGCGCCCTGCTCGTCGAGCAGCTTCGCGATGCGGGGCACGAGGGTCATGTGCGCGCCCGAGAGAATCGACAGCCCCACCGCCTGGGCGTCCTCCTGGAGCACGGTCTCCACGATCTGCTCGGGCGTCTGGTGCAGGCCCGTGTAGATCACCTCCATGCCGGCGTCGCGCAGGGCGCGGGCGATGATCTTGGCGCCGCGGTCGTGCCCGTCCAGGCCCGGCTTGGCCACAACGACTCTGATCTTTCGCGTCTGGTCCGCCATTCGGGGCGGGAGTGTATTGCGGCGGGCCTAGAAGACCGGCGTCTCGGTGTAGGTGCCGAACACCTGCTGCAGCGACTCCACGATCTCGCCCTCCGACGCGTGGGCCCGCGCGCACTCGATCAGGGGGTACATCAGGTTCTGGTCGCCGGCGGCGGCCTCGCGCAGCGCGGCCAGGGTGCGCTCCACGTCGGCGCCCGTCCGGCGCGTGCGCACGGCCTCCAGGCGGCCGATCTGCTTGCGCTCCAGCGCGGGGTCGATCCGCAGCGTCTCGATCTGGCCCTCGCCGCCCTCGGTGTAGCCGTTCACGCCCACCACGATGCGCTGGCCCGAGTCCACCTCCTGCTGGTAGGTGAACGAGGCGTCGGCGATCTCGCGCTGGGGGTAGTTCTGCTTGATCGCCTCCACCATCCCGCCCAGCTCGTCGATCTTGGCGAAGTAGCCGTAGGCCGCCTCCTCCATGCGGTCGGTGAGCGCCTCCACGAAGTAGGACCCGCCGAGCGGATCGGCGGTGTGCGCCACGCCGGTCTCCTCGGCGATCACCTGCTGGGTGCGCAGCGCCACCCGCACGGCCTCCTCGGTGGGCAGCGCCAGCGCCTCGTCGAAGGAGTTGGTGTGCAGCGACTGGGTGCCGCCGAGCACGGCCGCCAGCGCCTCGATCGCCGTGCGCGTGACGTTGTTCAGCGGCTGCTGCGCGGTGAGCGACACGCCGGCGGTCTGGGCGTGGCAGCGCATCAGCAGCGAGCGCTCGTCGCGCGCGCCGTAGGTGTCGCGCAGCTCGCGCGCCCAGATCCGCCGGGCGGCGCGGTACTTGGCGATCTCCTCGAAGAAGTCGATGTGGGAGTTGAAGAAGAAGCTCAGCCGGGGCGCGAAGTCGTCCACGTCCAGGCCGCGCTCCAGCGCCTGCTCCACGTAGGTGAAGCCGTCCTTGAGCGTGAACGCCAATTCCTGCTGCGCGGTGGAGCCGGCCTCGCGGATGTGGTAGCCGGAGATCGAGACCGGGTGCCAGCGCGGCATGTCCTTCGCGCAGTACTCGATCATGTCGGTGACCAGGCGCATGGCCGGGTCCACCGGGAAGCACCACTCCTTCTGGGCGATGTACTCCTTGAGGATGTCGGTCTGGATCGTGCCCGCCAGCCGCTCGGGCGGCACGCCCTGGCGCTCGGCGGCCACCACGTAGAAGGCCAGCATCAGCGCCGCGGGTGCGTTGATCGTCATCGACGTGGACACCTCGCCCATGTCGATCCCGGCGAACAGGGTCTCCATGTCGTCGGGGGTGTCCAGCGCCACGCCCTCGCGCCCAACCTCGCCCTCCGACCGCACGTGGTCGGAGTCGTGGCCCATCAGCGAAGGCATGTCGAACGCCGTGGACAGCCCCGTCTGACCGTGGTCGAGCAGGTAGCGGAAGCGCTCGTTGGTCTCCTCGGCGGTGCCGAAGCCCGCGAACTGGCGCATCGTCCACAGCCGGCCGCGGTACATCGACGGGTACACCCCGCGCGTGTATGGGAACTCGCCCGGCATCCCGATGTCGGCGCCGATGTCCGCCGGGAGGTCCTCGTCGGTGTAGAGCGGCTCGATCGGCTCGCCGGAGATGGTTTCGAACAGAGCCTCGCGCTCGGGCTTGGCCGCGTAGCGCTCGGCGCGCCAGCGGTCTTTGTCTGTCAGTTCCCTCGGGGGCGTGGCCATCGCCGCAAGGGTACGCCAGGACCCGCGGGCGGGCGAAAGCTAGCCGCGCGTCTTGCGCACGATCAGCGTGAGGATCGTGCCCACCACCACGATCACCGCGACGATCGTGAGGAGGATGATCAGCACCCCGCCGCCGGGGTTCTCGCCGCGGCCGGCGGCGAGAGACACAAGCGTCGAGAAGAGGTTCATCGGGGCGCCTAATGCCATCCGCCAGGCGTTACCCCGCCCGGGGCGGCGCTAACCAGGCTCAAGGCTTTCCGCGCCAAAGTCGATGTACTTTTAATGGTCTCATCAGGAGAAGGGCGCCTTCGCGCCCAACTGGACCGCGAGCGCCTCATCGACATCGAGACGCGGCTGACCCGGTACCGCCGCCTTGCCTTCCTGGTGCTGGCCGCCGCCCTGCTCGTGAGCGGTCCCTACCTGGGTTGGTGGTGGGTCCTCCCGCTCGCCGGTGCCGCGTTGGCGTTCGCCGTGGCCGATCGCTTCCTGGTCAGGAGCCCGCACCCGGCCCGCTGGGCCGCGGGCGGCTGGGCGATCTCGCCGGTCATGATCGGCCTGAGCGTGGCCCTGACCGGAGCGGCCGACAGCCCCGCCGTTGCGTGGTTCGCGCTCCCGGCGGCAACTCTCGCCACGCGCTTCGAGCGCCGGGGAGTCATCTGGGGCGTGATCTACATCTGCGTGCTCATGCTCGGCTCGACGGTGGCCGTGGAGCCCGCGACGGTGGCCGACGACCCCACGCTGGTCGTGTTCCCGTTCGGCCTCGTGATCGCGGTGGCGATCCTCTCCGGCGCCATCGCCGGCTCGGACCGCGAGCACCGCCGCGACGCGGTGCTCGACCCGCTCACCGGGTTGCTCAACCGGACGGCGCTCACCCAGCGCCTCGCCGAGCTGGAGCAGATGACAACGCGCAACCCCAACGCCATTCCCGTGGGCTTTTTGCTGTGCGACCTCGACCACTTCAAGGACATCAACGACGAGCATGGCCACGCCGCCGGCGACACCGTGCTCAGGGACGTGGCCTACGCCCTGCGCGATTCGCTGCGTGCCACCGACCCGGTGTACCGGGTGGGTGGCGAGGAATTCGCAGTCCTGCTGGTGGGGGCCACCCAGGACGCGGCGGCCAACGTGGGCGAGCGGCTGCGAGCGGCCGCCCTGAGTTGCTCGCGCACGGGCATCCCGGTCACGATGAGCGTGGGCGTGGCCGCCGTCCCGGCCCTCGGCCACGGCACGGACTTCGACTTCGCCGCCCTGTTCGAGGACGCCGACCGCGCGCTCTACGAGGCCAAGGAGATGGGCCGCAACTGTGTGGTGACCGCGGGCCCCACGGCGCACGTGGCGCCGGAGGACCAGGACGCGCTATTCGCCGCCGGTTCCGACCGAATGCCGCTGGCCTGAGCTCTCCGCGGCCACGCCGCGGGCCGCCAGCTGGTCGCGCAATCTCAGCAGGGCAAGGTCCTTGCCCTTGGCCTCGAGCATCACGTCGAAGTCCGGCAGCCCGTCGGCCGTCTCACGCAGGAACGCCTCGAAGGCCATCGGGTCGATCAGGTCAGCGTGTGCGCGCAGGTCCGGGAACACCACCGTGCGCTCCACCCGCCGGCCGACCTTCTTCCTCCGCTCGCTGAGGTCCAGCCGCGGCGACGAGAAGTGGACCTTCGGCGTCACATCGCCCCAGGTGGAGAGCGCCAGACCGAGCGCTTCACGGTCGCCGATGCCGTCGGGGTCGTGGCAGTGGTGGTGCAGGAGGTCGAAGACCAGGGGGATCGCCGTCCGGCGGGCGAGCCCCTCCACGGCCACAACGCCGTAGGTGCGGTCGTCGTTCTCGATCACAAGTCGCGCCCGTGCCGCCGCGGACAGCCGCTCGAAGCCCCGCATGAAGCGGTCGGCTCCCGCCGCGAGGCCGCCCGCCGCACCGCCCACGTGCAATACGACCACGGACTCGCGCGGCAGTCCCATGCGCGTCCATCAGCGCCGCCTGAACCTCCAGCTCGGCCACCGCGCTGGCCACCACCGACGGATCCTCTGAGTTGAGAACCGTGTACTGGCCGGGGTGGCTGGAGAGCCGGACGCCGAGTGCGCGCGCGAGCTCGCCGACGCGCTCCAGCTGCTCGGCGCACTCCTCGGCCTGCCGGTGAAACTGCGGGAGATCCGGATGGCTTGCATACGGGGCCAGGGCCGTGGCCATCCGGTACATCCGGATGTCGCTCTCGTCGAGGTGAAGGAGGATCGCCTCGAGGTACTCCAGCGAGACGCGCAGGTGCGGGCCCGACTGCCAGCGCCGTGCGTCGTGGGAGGGGAGCCCGCCGGCCCCCAGCACCTTGACGGCGAAGCCCAGCCTCATCCGAGGAGAGCCGCCGCGCTACTCGTCTCCGGTTCCGAATGGACCCGGCGCGTCTGAGTGCTGCTCGGTGTCCCAGAGGGACGAGGAATCCTCCTGGGCCTGCTTGGGCTCCTGGTCCTGACCCTCGTCGGCCTGCGCGGCCTCGGCCTCGTTGTCGGTGTCCTTGGTCTCTTCGTTCTCGTCGCTCATGCTGGGCTGATTACCCCGTCCGCCCGAAACGAGACTTCCCGCGGTCGCGCAGGCGGGCGGCTGCATAGCCGCCGCCCCATCCCGCCAGCACCACTCCCGCGGCGCCCAGGGCCATCTTCAGCCGCCGCCCCAGCTTGTCGAAGCGCATGATCCGCCATCCCTCGGCGCGGGCCACTCGCTCCAGCTCGGAGTCGGGGTTCACGGCCACCGGGTGGCCCACGGCGCGGAGCATCGGCAGATCGGACTCCGAGTCGGAGTAGGCGTAGCACTCGCTCAGATCGAAGCCCTCGGCCTGGGCGAGCTCACGGATGGCGTCGGCCTTGCCCTCGCGGTAGGTGAACGGCCCGCCCGGCCTGCCCGTGTACACGCCGTCCACGGCCTCCGAGCGCATCCCGATGCCGCCGTCGAGCACCAGCACCCGGCCCAGCGCCTCGGCGATCTCCTGGCCGGCCGCCGTCACGATGTAGGCGGGCCGCCCGGCGTCCTGGTGGTCCCAGGCCTCCTGGAGCACCTCCGGGTAGACCGATGGCAGCAGGCTGGCCAGCACCGCGGGGCCCATGCGCTGGAGGTCGATCACGCGCTGGCCTGCGAGCGAGTCGAGAATCGCGTTGCGCAGGGCCTCGGTCTCTGAGTCGGTGGACCCGCGCAGCCGGAAGCGGGCGTTGGCCCAGGCGTCCCTGGCCAGGTCGCGGCGGCTGCGCACCCCGGCCCTGTAGGCGGCGCGGGCGAAATGGACGGCGGACGACCCTTCGATGAGGGTCTTGTCCAGGTCGAAGAAGGCGGCGCCGCTAACCGCCGTTCACCTCAACGAGCATCGCGTCGCCCTGACCGCCGCCCGAGCAGATGGCCGCCACGCCCAGCCCGCCGCCACGGCGGCGCAGCTCGTGCACCAGCGACCCGAGGATGCGGGCGCCGGACGCGCCGATCGGGTGTCCGAGCGCGATCGCGCCGCCGTTCACGTTCACCTTCGCCTCGTCCACGCCGAGCATGCGCATCGAGTTGATCGCCACCGAGGCGAACGCCTCGTTGATCTCGAACAGGTCGATGTCGTCCACCGACAGGCCCGCCTTCTCCAGCACGGCCTTGGTGGCGTTGGCGGGAGTGCGGGCGAGGTAGGGGAAGTCGTCGGCCACCGCGGCCTGGCCCACGATCGTGGCCAGCACGGTCTTGCCCTGGGCCTTGGCCCACTCGTCGCTGGCCAGCACCACGGCGCCGGCGCCGTCGTTCACTCCGGGAGAGTTGCCGGCGGTGTGCGAGCCCTCCTTGCCGGTGAGGCCCGGCAGCTTGGCCAGGCTCTCGATCGAGCTGTCGCGGCGCGGCGCCTCGTCCACCTCCACCACGTCCTCGGACTTGCGCGACTTCACGGTGATCGGCGCGATCTCCTCGGGCAGCTTGCCGTCGTCGGTGGCCTGCACCGCCAGCTCGTGGCTGCGCAGGGCGTACTTGTCGAGATCGGGGCGGCTGATCTCCAGCTCGTCCCCCACCTCGGTGGCCTCCACGAACATCTGCTTGCCGGAGAACGGGTTGGTGAGCCCGTCGTGCACCATCGCGTCGAGCATCTTGGCGTCGCCCATGCGGTAGCCGAAGCGGGCCTTCTCGAGCATGTAGGGCGCGTTCGACATCGACTCCATGCCGCCGGCCACGGCCACGTCGAGGTCACCCGCGCGCACGGCCTGGTCGACCATCCCGGCCGAGCGGATGCCCGAGGCGCACACCTTGTTCACGGTCTCTGAGGAGACCTCCTTGGGGATTCCGCCCTTGATCTGGGCCTGCCGCGAGGGCACCTGGCCCTGCCCGGCCTGGAGCACCTGGCCGAACACCACGTGCTCGACCTGATCGGGCGACACGTCGGCGCGCTGCAGCGCGTTCTCGATCGCGTGGCCGCCGAGGTCGGTGGCGCCGAGGGAGGCGAGCGCGCCGCCCATCTTTCCGAAGGGCGTGCGGGCGGTGCCGAGAATCACGGTCTTGGGCATGGTCGAGGGGGTCTCCTTGCTGCTCCGGGGGGCCGACGACGATACCGAAGCCCCTATCGGCGCCCCGTGCCCCTTTCTCGCGAACCTTGGGAGCAGGGGGCGCGTTGTAGAGCCATGAGCCAGCCGATCGCATTCGCCGCCCCACCGGATCGCCGCTAGGTTTAGTCATCGCGTTTCCTCGTAGTACGCACGGTCGCCAGCGTCCCTTCGACGGCTCGCTTCGCAACCGCATCCTGGTGCCCTTCACACTCGGCGTGGTGGTGCTGGCCGGGGCAATTGCGGCGATTTCCGTACTGTCGGGGTACAGCGCCGCTGAGGATCAGCTGGGAGCCCGCGCGGATGCCGCGCACCGGATCTTCAAGGACTCACAGCAACGCCGCCAGCGTGAGCTGGTGGCGGACGCCCGTCTGCTGGCCGAGCAGTCCCTCGTCGCCCGAGCGGTGCAGCGCGAGGCCATGACAACCCTTGCCGCGGTTGCCATCCCGTTCAAGATCAAGGAGCAGGCCGACTACATGCTGGTCGCCAGCCGGCGCGATGACAGCCTCCTCGCCACCGGACGCCGGCGGTGGAGCAGGCTCGCTTTAACTCGCAGACTGCTTGGCGAGGCACGCGCCGGCCGGCGCCGTAGTGGCCTCGGGATCGCGGCGAAGGGCGTGCCCGTGATGCTCGCAGCCGCTCCGGTCCGTACCCGCCGCGGCCTGGTCGGCGCTGTCCTGCTCGGCGAGGCGCTCGATTCGGCGTCGCTCGCCGAGTCCTCCCGCCCACTCGGCGCTGGGCTGCGTGTGAGGAACGCGCTCGACAATGAGCGCGACACCCCGGTGGACCGCGGGCCCGAGCAGGGTGACGGCCTTCGCAGCTACTCATATCCGCTCGCTCTCGGCGCCGGAGGAGGAGCCGAGGCACGCCTTGTCGTAAGCCTCCCGGACACGGCCCTTCGCGATGCCAGGCGGTCCGCGATGCTGGAGAGTGCCGCCGCGGCGCTCGTCCTCACGGTCCTGCTCGTGCTGTTGGTCAAGTTCCTGCTCAGCCGGGCAGTGGCGGTGCCCCTCATGCGTCTGAGGAAGGGGATCCGGGAGGTCAGGCAGGAGAGGTACGACGCGCGGGTGCAGTCGAGCGGCGCCAAGGAGATGCGGGACGTGATGGACGGTTTCAACGACATGGCCGCCATGGTCGGGGAGAACCGGGCTCACCTGGAGGCGCTCGCCGGCACAGACCAGCTCACCGGCCTGGCCAATCACCGCCACTTCCAGCAGGCCCTCGGAAGGGAGCTGGCTCGAGCGCGGCGCGAGCGCGTCCCGGTCGCCCTGGTGGTCATCGACATCGACAAGTTCAAGCAGGTCAACGACCGCCACGGGCACCCCCGTGGCGACGAAGTGCTGCGCGCTGTCGCCAAGCAGCTGCGGAAGGCCACCCGCGCCGGCGACTTGATCGCGCGGGTGGGCGGCGACGAGTTCGCGCTCGTGCTCCCGGGCGCGAACCGCGACCTGGCCCACGACATCGCGGAGCGCGCACGCGCCGGCATCGGTCGCATCCCCACCCACGGGCGGCAGCTTGCGTGCTCCGCGGGGATCGCCTTCGCACCGTTCGACGGCCGCGACGCGTCTGCGCTGCTCGAGCTTGCGGGCGGGGCTCTCTCGTGGGCCAAGCGAAGCGGCGGAGCGCAGACGCGGCGCTATGACCCGCACCGCGTAACGACCCTCGCGAGCCGCGAACAGCACGCTGAGGTCATGTCCCTCCTCGGCCGGCCGGGCGCCATCCTCACGGCGTTTCAGCCCCTACTCGATCTCACCACCGGCGCCGTGGCCGGGTACGAGGCGCTGTCCCGCTTTCCCGAGTGGGCCCGCGCTCCCGACGCCTGGTTTGCGCAGGCTCAGCGATGCGGGTTGGGGGCCGAGCTCGAGGCGGAGGCGATCCGCCTGGCGCTGAGCCACGAACGCCCTCCGGGCGCCTACCTGTCCCTCAACGCCAGCCCCTCCGCACTTTCGTCTCCGATCGTCCTGGCGGCGCTCCCGGAGGATATGAGCGAACTCGTGATCGAGATCACCGAGCATGAGCTCCCGTCTGACGACACGACGTTCGAAGTCGCGCTGGCGGAGATCCGGTCCCGCGGCGGTCGCATCGCCATCGACGACGCCGGGGCTGGCTACGCGGGGCTACAGCAACTCGTGCGCATTCGGCCCGACATCATCAAGCTCGACCGTGCCCTGATCGACGGCGTTCGCCACGACCCCGCAAGGAAGGCCCTGACCGAGTTTTTCGTCCAATTCGCGGAACGTCTCGGTGCGACGGTATGCGCGGAAGGGCTCGAGAGCATCGAGGACCTCATCGCGGTGAGCGGGTTCGGCGTCAGCCTCGGTCAGGGGTTCGCGGTCGCCTACCCGGGGCCCCCGTGGGCCGATGTCTCGCCCGACGCGGTGGAGGCCTGTCTGCCGCTCGCCCCGACGGGGTGAGTGCGGCCACGCCCTTGTTTCTCGCGAACCTTCGGGGGTTCGGCGTGTTGTAGGGCCAATGACACGATCAACTGCACTTGCCACCGCCGCCCTTGCCATCGCGTGCGCCATGCCTGCCACGGCAGGCGCCCAGAAGCCCGACCCCACGCTCACGCTCAACGCGACTCCCAACCCGGTCGTCGCGGGCCGGGACCTGACCCTGAGCGGCAGGCTCACGGACGACAAGGTGGCCGATCAGAAGGTCACGCTGCGGTCTGACCCGTTCCCATTCGACATGTTCGGCAACGCCGGAGACGCCACCACCAACGCCAGCGGCGACTTCCAGCTGATCCAGAAGCCCACCGTGAACACGCGCTACCAGGCCCGCAAGGGCCAGGCCGAGAGCGCGATAGTGACCGTGCTGGTGCGGCCCAGGGTCAGCCTGCGCCTGAGCGACTCCACGCCCGCCGCCGGCCAGCGCGTGCGCCTCAGCGGCCGCGTGTGCCCGGAGCACGACGGCACCACCGTCGCGATCCAGCGCCGATCGGGAGGGCGCTACCGGACCATCCGCCGCGCGGTCCTGCGCGACGTCCCGGGCTCGACCTGCTCGAGGTATTCGCGCTTCATCCGGGTGGCGCGCGACGGCCGCTTCCGCACGGTCATCGCGGGACACACCGATCACGCCCGCGGTGTCAGCGCAGCGCGGCGCGCCAACGTCCTCTAGGAGCTTCTTCAATGAACCGTTCAATAGGCCTCGTCACAGCCCTGCTCACCGCCGCCTGCTTCGCTCCAGGAGCGTCGGCCCACCACCAGCCCGGTCACCAGGGCGGAGGTGGAGGGAACGCCGGAAACCCCAGCCTCTCAGCCAAGCCCAACCCGGTCCTCTCCGGGCGCACGCTCACCCTCACGGGCAAGCTGACGGGCGCTGACAACTCGGCTCAGCAGATCATCCTGCGCTCCGACCCGTTCCCCTTCGGTGTCTTCGGCAACGTCGCCACCGCCACGACCGATGCGAATGGTGACTTCACGTTCGTACAGAGGCCCACCCTGAACACGAACTACGTCGCGCGCAGGGGCGGCGACGAGAGCTCGGTCGTGACCGTCGCAGTGCAACCACGGGTGGGCCTGCGGCTCAGCGACTACACGCCCCGCAGGGGCCAGCTCGTGCGCTTCTTCGGCCGCGTCTGCCCGCAGCACACCGGCGCCGCCCTCGCGATCCAGCGACGCTTCTCAACCGGGTACCGGACCGTGCGCCGCGCGACTCTGCGCGCGATCGCCGGCGCGGGCTGCTCCAGCTGGACCCGCAGCTTCCGCGTGCGCCGTGATGGCCGCTATCGAGCGGTCATAGGCGCGCACGCGGATCACATTCGCGGCGTGAGCCGCGCCCGCAACGCAAACGTCTCCTAGCCGGAGAGGGAGACCCGGGCAACCGGGGCGGGCCCGTCCGTGCAGGGGCCGCCCCGACCCTGGGCCGAACGCTTACGCTGCTCGGCCGATGCGGATCGCCATCGTCACCTGCTCCCTCCTCCCCGAGGGCCACGACTACGACCGCCCGCTCATCCCCGCGCTCGAGAGCGCCGGCGCCGAGGTGACGCTCGAGGTGTGGGACGACCCCGGTGTGAGCTGGGGCGACTACCACCGCGTGGTGGTGCGCTGGCCGTGGGACTACACCCACAGGCGCGACGCCTTCGTGGAGTGGGCGGAAGCGGTGGGCGACCGGCTGCACAACCGGCCGGCGGTGCTGCGCTGGAACTCCGAGAAGGGCTACCTGGCCGACCTGCACGCGGCTGGGCTCCCCGTGGTGGACACCACCCTGGTGCGACCGGGCGATCCCGCGCCCGACCTGGACGGCGAGGTGGTGGTCAAGCCCACCGTGTCGGCGGGCGCGCGGGACACCGGGCGCTTCAGCCCGGCCGTGCACCACGAGGCCACGGCCCTGATCGAGCGAATCACCGGCGCGGGGCGCACCGCGATGGTGCAGCCCTACCTCACGGCCGTCGAGGCCCGCGGCGAGACGGCCATCGTGATGTTCGCCGGGCGCGAGAGCCACGTGCTGCGAAAGCGAGCCGTGCTCGCGCCCGATGAGGAGGCCCCGCTGGCCGAGAACGACCTGGGATCGGCGGAGGTCATGTTCGACCCCGAGCTGGTGCAGCCGGGCGAGGCCAACGACGCCGAGCGCGACGCTGGCGGCGCGCGTGGTCGGGCACATGGCGGAGCGCTTCGGCGAGCCCCCGCTCTATGCCCGGGTGGACATGCTCACCGACACCGGAGGGTCACCGGTGGTCCTGGAGCTCGAGGCGGTGGAGCCGGCGCTGTACCTGCAGGGCGCCCCCGGCGCGGCCGAGCGGCTGGCCGACGCGATCCTGGCGCCGCCTGCCTAGACTCCCGCCGCATGCCCGCCATCGCCGTCAGCGCCCGCAGCGGCGCACCCTCAGAGACCGCCGCCGACACCCGGGTCGTCCCGCTGTTCGAGGGCGAGAAGCTCGACGAACCGCACCTGCAGTCCCTGGTGGACCTCGGTGAGGCCAGGCCCGGGCTGAAGAAGGTGGCGGTGGATCACGAGGACGCACCCGGCGGCGGCCGGCGGCGCGTGCTGGTGGCCGGAATGGGCAAGCGCGAGGAGTTCGACGCCGAGAAGGCACGCGTGGCCGCCGCCGTCGTGGCCGGCCGCGCCAAGGAGATCGGGGCGGTGTCGCTGTCCTGGGCGTCACCCGACGGCGACGGCACGGCCGCCGCGCTGGTTGAGGGCACGCTGCTGTCGCTCTACAGCTTCGAGCGGTTCAAGTCCAGGTCCGACGACGATGACGACGGCCCGGGTGGGATCGAGTCGCTCGAGATCGCCGGCGACGACGTGGACGCGGAGCAGGTGGAGCACGCGGCCGCCATCGCCGTCGCCCAGAACGCCGCGCGCGACCTGCAGAACCTCCCGGCCAACGTGGCCAACCCGTCCTTCCTCGCCACGCGCGCGGAGGAGCTGGCCTCCCAGCACGAGTCGCTGGAGCTCGAGGTGCTGGACCGCGAGGGGATCGTGTCGCGCGGCATGGGCGCCTTCGCCGCGGTGGCGCAGGGCAGCGACGCCGAGCCGCGCCTGATCGTGCTGCGCTACACGGGCGGCACCAACGGCCCCCACCTCGGGTTCGTGGGCAAGGCCGTGACCTTCGACACCGGCGGGATCTCACTCAAGCCCAGCGGAAAGATGTCGGAGATGAAGTTCGACATGTCCGGCGGCGCCGCGGTGCTGGAGTCGATGGACGCGATCGCCACGCTGGGACTGCCGGTGACCGTGACGGCCGTGGTGCCGTCCACCGAGAACATGCCCAGCGGGCACGCGATGCGTCCCGGCGACATCGTCACGGCGCTGAACGGCAAGACGATCGAGATCAACAACACCGACGCCGAGGGCCGCCTGATCCTCGCCGACGCCCTCGCCTACGCGGTGGAGCAGGGTGTTGAGCGGATCGTGGACCTGGCCACCCTCACCGGCGCGATCATCGTGGCGCTCGGATCAACCTACGCCGGCCTGTTCTCCAACGACGACGACTGGTGCGAGCAGGTGGAGGAGGCCGGAAAGGTCACCGGCGAGCTGGGCTGGCGCCTGCCCTTCCACCCCGAGATCTCCGAGTTGATCAAGGGCAAGTACGCCGACCTCGACAACGCTCCCGAGGTGCGCAAGGCGTCCTCCATCACGGCCGCCGACTTCCTGCGCAACTTCGTGGGCGACGTGCCGTGGGTGCACATGGACATCGCCGGCACCGCGTGGGACCAGGGCCGTGCGTACGTGGGCAAGGGCGCCACGGGCTTCGGCGTGCGCACGCTCGTGGAACTGGCACGGCGCGCAGCAGCCGCATAGATTGCCGAGCATGAGACGGGTCGGGGGGACTGCGGCGATCGTGGCCTGCGCATTTCTGGCGGGGTGCGGGGCGCCGGAGAAGCTGTCGGAGCGCGACGGCACCGCGCTCTTGGACGCGCGCGAGGTGCTCGACGCCACGATCGACACCGAGGAGACGCTGCGCACCTCCCCCGAGGAGGCGCGCCGGATACGCAACGAGGTGCAGGAGATCGTCTCGCGCGGGGCGTTCGAGATGGAGCCGCTCGACGAGTTCGGTCTGGCCGCCCTGGGCGAGCTGCAGCAGATCGCACCGAGCCTCGTGCAGACCGACAAGGACGGGGTGCCGAAGTCGCTGGACCGCCCCGCTACGCGGGAGTTCATCCGCTTTGCGGTGCGGGACGCCGACCGCGCGCTGCTGGGCCCCGCGCAGGATCAGGTGGCCGCCATCGAGGACGTGATCGAGACGGCCGACCCGGGCCCCGACACCGACATCCCCACCCGGCGCGGGAAGTCAGTCGGCCTCTCGGTGGGCGAGTACCTCCGCGGCTCCGAGCGCGACGTGCGGCCGATCTGGCCCGGCCTGGGCAAGCGCCTCAACACGCTTCGCGACGGCCTCTGAGCGCCCGCGCCGCCTAGCATGGCCCCGGTGAGAGATCCCGGACACGTGGCGGTCGGAACCTGGAGCGGCGGGCGCTTCATGCACTTCGGCGAGGAGCTGGCCGAGGAACGGCTGGCCGCGCTGCTGCGCCCGGGCGACGGCATCGACACGGTCCTCAGCGCCGACACCTACGGCCAAGGCGAGGCCGACCTCCTGCTCGGCCGTGCGCTGGAGGGCGTGGCGCGCGACGAGGTGAGCGTGGTGGGCGCGATCGGGCATGACTTCTACGACGGCGAGCGCGACGGCCCGCGCGGGTTCCCCCGCTTCACCGACCCGCGGCTGCGCGGACCCGACCAGTACGCGTCCTACCTGCGCCGGGCCGCCGAGCGCAGCCTGGAGCGCCTCGGGCTGGAGCGCTTCGACCTGCTGCTGCTGCACAACCCCGACCGCACGGGCTACACCAGCGAGGCCGTGTGGGACGGCATGTCCGCCCTGCGCGACACCGGGCTCACCCGCATGATCGGCGTGGCCCCCGGCCCTGCCAACGGCTTCACGCTCGACCTGATCGACTGCCTCGAGCGCTTCGGCGACCTGATCGACTGGGCCATGGTGATCCTCAACCCGCTCGAGCCGTGGCCGGGTGAGCTGGTGCTGCCGGCGGCGCAGCGCGCGGGCGTGCGCGTACTCACACGCGTGGTGGACTACGGCGGCCTGCTGTGGGGCGACCTCCAGGCGGGCCACGAGTTCCCGCGCTCGGACCACCGCGGCTTTCGCCCCGACGGCTGGGTGGAGCGCGGCCTGGAGCGGATCGAGGTGATGCGCCCGGTGGCCGAGCGCCACGGGCTCACGCCGCTGCAACTGGCGTGCCAGTGGAACCTCGCGCACGACGCGGTGGCCTGCTGCGCGCCCACGCTGATCCAGGAGAGCGGTCCCGGCGCGCGGCCGGTGGAGGACAAGCGCGCCGAGCTGGCGGCCACGCCCTCCGAGGTGGTTCTCAGCGCCGAGGAGGTCGAGGAGATCCGCGGGATCGGCGACAACCGCGGCTCGATGACCTTGAAGGGCGGCGTGCCCGACCACGAGGGCGACGAGCGCCCGGACCGCTGGGAGCTCAGCGAGGAGCTGGCCGGGGTGGGCGAGCGCTGGGGCATCGAGCCCGAGCGCGACCTGGTGAAGAGCTCCTAGGCCCGGGGTCCCCCGGCCCTACTTCGGCTCCTTCTCGATCTCCTTCAGCTCGCGCTTGAGCACCTTGCCGGTGGCGTTGCGCGGCAGCTCGTCGAGGAACCAGATCTCGCGCGGCACCTTGAAGTTCGCGAGGTTGGACTTCACGTGCTTCTTGAGCGCGTCCTCGTCGCCCTTCTTGGACCCGTTGGTGACCACGAACGCCCGCAGGCGCTGGCCGAACTTCTCGTCGTCCACGCCGATCGCGGCCACCTCGGCCACGTCGGGGTGGCGCGCCAGGGTGTCCTCCACCTCCTTGGGGAAGAGGTTCTCGCCGCCCGAGACGATCATCTCGTCGTCGCGGCCCTCCACGAACAGGCGTCCGGCGTCGTCGATGCGGCCCACGTCGCCGGTGGCCATCAGGCCGTCGATGGCGTCCTTGGAGCCGCCGCCGGTGTAGCCCTCGAACAGCATCTCGTTGCCCACGAAGATGCGGCCGGTCTCCCCCGCCGGCACGTCCTTGCCGTTCTCGTCGTAGAGCTTGAGCACGGTGCCGCGCGGCGGCTTGCCGGCGGTGCCCGGCGCGGCGCGCATGTCGGCGGGCGTGGCGATCGTCGCCCAGGCCACCTCGGTGGAGCCGTAGAGGTTGTAGAGCGTGTCGCCGAACTCGTCCATCCACTCCTCGGCGAGGTCACCCGGCAGCGCGGAGCCGCTGGCGGCCACCACCTTCAGCGACGACGTGTCGTACTTCTTGCGCGTGGCCTCGGGCAGCTCGAGGATCCGCTTCATCATCACCGGCACCACCACCAGATGGTCGGCGCGGTGGCGCTCGATCTGCGCCAGGCAGTCCTCGGGATCGAACTTGCGCGTGATCACGAAGGTGGTGCCCAGCAGCATCCCGATCGTGAAGTGGGCGAAGCCCCAGGAGTGAAACAGCGGCGCGGCGATGTGCGACGTCTCGCCGTGGCGCATCGGGATCTTCGACAGCAGCGAGACCGCCGGGTCCATCGACTGCGGCGAGCTGCGGTTGGCCCCCTTGGGCGTGCCGGTGGTGCCGGAGGTGAGGATGATCGCCTTGCCGGCCTCCTCGGGCGGCACCGGCGCCTCCGTGGAGCCCTTCTCGATCAGCTCGTCGAGGGTGGGGTCGTCGAGGTCGTCCGAGTCGGACCAGCCGATGAAGCGCTTGCGGCGCTCGGCGGCGTCGGAGAGGAGCTCCGTGAACTCCTCGTCGAACACGATCGCGACCGGCTTCTCGCGCTTGACCACCTCGGTGAGCTGCGGCCCCGCGAATGCGGTGTTCAGGTACAGCGCGTGGGCGCCCAGCTTCGCGATCGCCACGGTGGCCTCCACGAAGCCGCGGTGGTTGCGGCACATGATCGCCACGCCGTCGCCCTCCTTGATGCCGGCGTCGGCGAACGAGTTGGAGAGCGAGTTCGTGCGCTGGTCGATCTCGCCCCACGTGAGCGTGCCGCGATCGTCCACCACCACGGGGTCATCGGGGTGGAGGGCCGCGCCGGTGATGAAGCCCGCCGCCGGGCTGCGGCCCCAGCGAGCGAGCGTGATCGCCGCCTTGACCAGCTTGTCCGGGCGCACGGGCCGGATGACCCCCGCCCCCACCAACACCTTGAGGCTGCCCAACTCGTGGGTCACCGATTCAACGATGCCCTTCCCCTGCTCCGCCAAGCTCGCTCCTTCGTCGATTGGTCTCTCCTCGATCTCAGCCTTCAGCCGCTTGAGGCCGCGGCCGAGGTTGCCCCCCACCTCCGGCGCCGAGAGGCGGTCCACCAGCGCTCCGGTGATGCCGCCCGGCGAGCCGTAGCTCATCCGCAGCGTGACCTTGGTCTTGCCGGTCTCGTCCGCCTCACGCAGCCGCCAGCGGACGCGCTGGTCGATGCCGGTGATGCTCGTCCAGGCCAGCTCCTTGGCCGGATCGCACTCCACCACCTCGATCAGGCCGCCAACGTCGGCCGAGCCCACGTGCATGCGCATCGAGTAGCGCGAGCCCAGCTGGGCCTCATCGTCGCCCTCGGACTCCCCCTCCTCCGCGAAGCGCGTCATTCCGCTGAACCAGCGCGGGTAGCTCTCCGGGTGGCCGATCCATTCCCACACCTTCTCCGGCGGCGCCTCGACCGTG
Organism: uncultured Thermoleophilaceae bacterium; assembly: GCA_963727395.1. Taxonomy (GTDB): domain Bacteria; phylum Actinomycetota; class Thermoleophilia; order Solirubrobacterales; family Thermoleophilaceae; genus JAAYBF01. The sequence continues at coordinate 86,603 of CAVSGC010000017.1, forward strand.
ATCTGCTTCTCGATCCGCATCGGTCAGCCGATCAGGGGCAGCGCGCGCTCTGACTGCAGCGAGGTGAGCACGTCCTGCATGGAGTGGGTGATGTCGTCGTAGATCTCGTCGAGATCCGGGTTCTTGCCGTAGCGCTCCTCGAGGTCGATCGGCTCGAGCACCTGGATCGTGATCTTCGACGGCGCGGGGAAGTGGCCGAGCATGTCGCCCACGTTGAGGCCCCACGGCAGCGCGATCGAGATCGGGAGCACCTTCAGGCGGAACATCTTGTCGAGGCGCAGCAGCTTGGCCAGGCCCTCGCCGCGACTCAGAAAGAGGGCGGTCTCCTGTCCGCCCACGGCCACCACGGGGACCAGTGGCACGCCCCTGTCGAGCGCCAGGCGGATCCAGCCCTTGCGGCCGGCGAAGTCCACGCGCCCGCTCTCCCAGCTGGGGCGGTGCACCTCCACGTCGCCTCCGGGGTAGACCAGCAGCGCGGCGCCGCTGTCCAGCGCCTTCTCGGCGTTCTCGTGCGACGCGGCCACGGTGCCGTACTTGCGCAGGAAGCCCAGTCCGGGCATCGACAGCACCAGGTTGTGAGCCAGCTGGTAGAAGCGCCGCTCGACCCCGAAGTGGGTGTTGAAGGCGAGCGTGAACACGCTGGTGTCGGGCGTGAGGTTGCCGCCGGAGTGGTTTCCCACCAGCAGCACCGGGCCCTTGGAGGGGATCCGCTCGAGGCCGCGCACCTCGGCGCGGAAGTAGAGGCTCGCCAGCACCCACAGGCGGGGCAGCGACTCGCGGATGTAGTCGGGATCGCGCTCGTCGAGGTCGGCCCGCGGCACGCGGGTCTGGGCCTGCCTGGCGATCGCGCCGGCGGCGCGGCCGAGCAGCGCCACGGCGTCGGTGGGGCTGGTGGGGATCAGGGAGCCGCCGGCGGAGGGCTTCGCGGCGGTCTTGGCCTTGGCCCGCCCGCCCGAGGACCCCGAGCTGGGTCCGGACCCGTTGCTCGACGTCTTGCTCTTCGTACGGCTGGACGATTGCGAACCCTCACTCATGCCGGTGCCCTTGAGTCTCTCACGCCGGACCCGGCGCGACGGCTCATCGGGCGGCGCCCGCGGGCTCGCGCCTGGGCACGATCGGCGGCCAGCTCGACGGAGGGCCGTCCGGGCGGCCCAGCTTGTGCGGCTCGCCCTCGGGGAGCTCGCGCAGCGCTTCGGCCGTGGCGGGCTCGCGCAGCTGCTCGGCCACGGTGCGCTCAGCGGTCCTCATCACCTCGTTGCGGCGGCGGCCGCTCATCAGGTTGCGGCCCATCACCACGAGGTCGTCGGCCACCGGCTGCACCAGCACCACCTCGGTGCCCTCGGCCCGCAGGCGCTTGGCCTCGTGGCCAAGGCGGCGACCGGACGCCGAGCGCTGCGCGCCCACCACCCGGTCCAGCAGGCCGCCGGACGCCGGCTCGCGCGTGGATGTCGGGTTGAGGCAGATCACGAGGTCCAGGCCACGGCCGGCGAGCAGGTCGAGGTTGGATGGCGAGCGCACGCCGCCGTCCACGTAGCGGTGGCCGGCGATCGTGACCGGGTGGTAGAAGCCGGGAATGGCGCAGGAGGCCGCGACGGCGGGGCCCAGCTCGGCCCTCGGCGCGTCCTCGCGGCCGAAGGGCACGCGGCGTCCGCTGGAGTAGTCGCAGGCCACCGCCCAGAAGCTCGGGTGGCCCACCCAGCCGTCGGGCACGGCGCGCCGCACGGATTGCTCGATCGATTCCGTGGACATGAACCCGCGCGGGATCCAGCCCACCATCATCGCCAGCGGGGTGTTCTTCATCGGGCGCGCCATGCTCGACAGGCCCAGCCGCCAGGAGCCGGGACCGATGGGGGGCAGACCGCGGTGCAGCCTGAAGGTCGCGCCGCCGTCGCGGTCGGCGTCCTCCGCGGGGCGGCCGTCCGGGCCGCTGAGGCCCTCGAACGTCTCGCCGTTGGAGTGGGCGACCATGAACCACGGCGGCACTCCGGCTGCGGTGAAGGCGCCGATCACCGAGCCCGCCGACGTGCCGACGATCCGGTCCGCCGAGCCCGGGTCCCAGCCGGTCTCGCGCGCGATCACGTGGAGCGCGCCGGTGAGCCACGCACCACCCAGCACACCGCCCGCCCCGAGGACCAGTCCGACCTTCATCGCCTCGGGGGTACCCCAAGGCGCGGACCGGCTAACGCTTCTTCTTCTTCTCCCTCGGCGGGCGCGCCGGGTTGGCCTTGCGCTCCGTCGCGGTCATCTTGCGAATCACAAGCGAGCCCTCGTCCACCTGCTCCTGGACCTGCTTGAGCTTCTCTTCACGCCGTTTGTCCTGCTGCTCGCGCACCGTCCGCGCCATCGTTGGGAAGCCTTCCTCTTCGCTTGGACGCTCTGAGGCAAGCCTACCCGCCCCGTCAGTCGAACATTCGCCTATTTGCGGTGGGGCTGGGCTCTAGGAATGCGGACTTTCCGGGTCGCGATAGAGAGATTTCTCCCACGGAGGCTGGATGTCCCCGTCCAGCCGGCGGTACGGGCGGTCGCTCACCTCATCGAGCGCGATCAGGCGCAGGCCCTCGCCGGTGGTGGTGCGCTCACGCAGGTTCACGCCGGGAACCTGGGGCCGCAGGCCACGCGGATCCGCCCGGCCGGGCGCCCTGGCCAGCGGCACGTGGCCCGCGTGACTGCCGCGCGAGACGCGCGTCCACCCCGTGCTCGGCCCCCATCTGTTCCTGCACAACGCCTGCTTGCAGTACTGGTGGTGGCCGTGCGAGGTGGAGCGCACCGAGGAGTCCCGTCGGTCGTCCAGGCGCACCGAGTAGCCCTCCCAATCGTCGCGGTGAAAGCCGGGGTAGCCCCCGATGAGCCGCAGCGGACTGTGGTTCCAGGCCACGTCTGAGCCCGCGAAGGTGGAGTTGGAATCGGGGTAGTAGAAGAAGTACTGCAGATAGGTGCGCCCGCCACGGTGGAGCACGTTCGTGAATGCGGTGGCGGGTTCCCCGGTGGCCGAGCGGTGGGCGTCGAGGTCGGGGTCGTCAGCCGCCTCGGAGCACTCGCGCGCCCGGCAGCTGCGGAAGTCCACCGGCAGCTGGCGCTCCCCCGGCTCATAGACCAGCCCCGGCGCGTGGCGGCGCAGCAGCTCGGCGTCGGACGGGCCGGCGGTGCGGGCCAGCGCGGCGTCGCCGTTGCGGCACTCGCCCCTGATCGCGCACACGATCCGGTGTGACAGAAAGCCGCCGAAGGACCGGCCGTCGACCACCGGGACGGCGGTGGCGAGCGCGCCCAGGGCGAGGGACGCGAGCAGCACCAGGCCCACCCACTCGATAGCCGCCTGACCGCGCTCGCACCGCATTTGCCGAATCTAGGGAGGATCTTGCGTCCGATGGGCGCGCTTGAGTGGCATGTATGCGCCCGTTCTGTAACAAGATCGGATCGCTATCGGTGGCCCCGATGGTTTGGGTCCCGTACCATTTGGGAACTAGGTTCGAGCAGCAATCGCGGACTTGACGCATGACCCCCACCCCTCCCGAAAGCCTGGCCCGGCTTCTTGAGCGCTACGACCCGTCGGCGATCGACGTGCCGGGCGGCAACGCGCGCGTTCGCCTGGCAGTGACCGACGTCGGCCGCTGGGACGTGGTGGTCAACGGCCGCCGCAGGCCGCAGCTCGAGCCCGCCAACGGCCATCGCCCCGATGCCCGCATCGAGGCCGACCGCGCCACGTGGCGCCATATCGCCAATGACGTCCGCGGCGGGATGAGCGCGTGGGATCGCGGCAAGCTCGACATGCGCGGCAGCCTGCACCTGGGCATCGGCTTCCTCGCCGCCACGACCGGCTCCGAGGAGGAGGGCCGGCTGGAGTTCGGCCGCGTGAAGACCTCGTTCGGCAACATCGCCACCGTCTCCGCCGGCGAGGGCGATCCCGTGGTGTGCCTGCCCGGACTGGGTGGCACGAAGGCCTCCTTCATGTCAACCGTGGCGGCCCTGGCCGACACCCACCGGGTGATCGCCATCGACCTTCCCGGCTTCGGCGACTCGGTGAAGCCCATCCGCGCCCCCTACGACGCGCCCTGGTTTGCCAAGACCGTGGTGGCCACCCTCGACGCCCTGCACATCGACCGCGCCAACCTGATCGGCAACAGCATGGGCGGCCGCGTGGCGCTGGAGACCGCGCTGCGCCACCCCGACCGCGTGGAGCGCGTGATCGGCCTGGCCCCCGCGGTGGCGTGGCTGAGCGAGCGCCGCTGGGCGCCGCTGCTGAAGCTGGTGCGCCCCGAGCTGGGCCTGATCCAGCCCGCGCCACGCGCCGTTGTGAACCGCATCGTGCGCAGCGTGGTGCCCGGGGCCCGCGAGGGCTGGGTGGCCGCGGGCGTGGACGAGTTCCTGCGCGGCTACCTCGATCCCCGCGGCCGCGCCGCCTTCTACGCGGCCGCTCGCAACATCTACCTCGACGAGCCCCACGGCGACAACGGCTTCTGGACCCGGTTGTGCGAGATGGAGCCCGACGCGATGTTCGTGTGGGGCGAGAAGGACACGCTGGTCCCGATCGGCTTCCAGCGCCACGTGGCGCAGTGCCTGCCGCAGTCCACGCACGTGGAGCTCAACTGCGGGCATGTTCCGCAGGTGGAGCTGCCCGCGCAGACGCACCGCGCGGTGCTGAAGTTCCTCACGGCGAGCCGTCGCCGCAGTGGCCGCCGCCTAGCTGCCTGGGCGACCGTCAGGGCATGCCGGGTGGCGACCTGCGCGCCTGGGCCCCGCGCCGCTGACGCAGCAATCCCGCGACCACGATCGCCAGCGCGCCCGCGATCGCCACGAAGTAGCCGTACTGCAGCGAGACGTCCACGGTGCGCGCGCCCGGGCGCCCGAGGATGATGCCGTTGCAGAGCACCAGCACCAGCGCGTAGATGCCGGCGATCATCACGGGCTCACCCGGGCGCCAGTCGGTGCGCCCGCGGGCCATCATCCACGCGATCACCCCCGTCACCCCGGCCAGGATCACGACCAGCAGCGGCAGGGTGGCGAAGGCCTCGACGGCGTCGAACTGGCCGATCGAGCGGTCCACCCCGCTCTTGGCGTCGAACAGCGAGTTGGGGTTGCAGCCGGCGGGCGATGCGGGCGAGGTGCTCTCACAGCTCGTGGCGAACCACGGCAGCCACATCGACGAGACGAGCACCACGGCGCCCAGGCCCGACACCAGCTCGGGCATGCCCAGCCGGTGCAGGTCGAGGTAGGCGCGGTCGGTCTCCCCGGCGTCCTCGAGCTCCTGGCGCCGGCGACCGCCCAGCGCCCCCAGCCCGACCCCGAACGCCGTGGTGATCGCCACCAGGATGATCTCCGGGTGGGGCAGGTGGGCCTGGGGCTCGGCGCCCGTGGCCTGGTGCACGAGCAGGATCGACGCGCCGAACAGCGAGCCGCCGAAGATTCCGCGCATCGCCCCCGTCCGCGCGCCCTCGTGCTCCATCCCCGCGAAGTAGCCGCCACCGATGCCGAGGATGCTGAGGATCACGTACGCCGCCTCGCTCAGCCCCAGCATCCAACCCGTGATCGCACCGAAGATCGCCGGCACGATCGCCGCCGCCACCGCCTGAATCGGCAGCGGCCGTTCCCTCAAAAGCTCTGGCATTTCTCCCCCTGCGCTTGGAAAACTGCTGAGGGATTCATTCCCGCTTGGGGCGGGAGCTACACGTCGGGGCTGCTCAGGCGGCTTCGCCGGCCAGCATCCCGGCGGTGCTCTGACCGGATGCGCCGAGCTTGGCGCGCAGCCACTCCAGCGACCCGTGGCGGCCAACCTGCTGGCGCCAGCCCGCGAGGCGGTACATGAGGCTGCGGCGGTCGGCCACGTGCGCGATCACGCTCACCTGCCCGCCGCCGGGCCACGGCCCGTGCTGGACGAGGTAGACCTCGCCCGTGTCCGCGACCCACGCCGCCCGGTAGGTGGGAAAGCCGCGCCGTTCGCGCCACGCCAGGCCGAGGTCGAGCTCGCGCGAGGACTTGCGGCGACGGTCGGCGGCGTAGAAACCTGCGAGCGCGGGATAGGTACGAACTGGCATGGCCTGACCTCTCATGGTGGGCGTTTGGGGCGGCGCCTCGTCGCGCTATCCAAGGTACGCAGCCCGGATAAGAAAAAGGTGTGGGTAGCCACACACTTGGCGCTGACACACTCAAGGGATGGAGGCCTCCCCCACACCCGCCGTGATCGACGTCACCGACGCCGACTTCGACCGCCTCGTCATCGAGCGGTCGCGCTCGCTACCGGTGGTTGTGGACTTCTGGGCGGAGTGGTGTGCGCCGTGCCGCACGCTGGGGCCGGTGCTCGAGCGCGGCGTGGCAGCCCGCGCCGGCCGCGTGGAGCTGGCGAAGATCGACGTGGACTCCAACCAGGCCGTGGCCGCGCGCTACCAGGTGCAGGGCATCCCGGCGGTGAAGGCGTTCCGCGACGGCGAGCTGGCGAGCGAGTTCACCGGCGCGCTGCCGCCGGCTGAGGTGGAGCGGTTTCTTGATGCGCTGGTGCCGTCGGAGGCGGAGGAGGCCGCGGTTGCCGCGGTGGCTTCGGGGGATGAGGCTTCGTTGCAGGCAGGTGCTTGCCGTTGATCCGCGTCAGGTGGACGCCGCGGTTGCGCTCGGGCGGCTGCTGCTCGGGCGGGGTGAGGCGGCCGAGGCGCTGGAGGTGCTCGAGCCCGTTGAGGGGTCGGATTTCGTGGCGGATGGGTTGGCCGCGCGGGCGCGGCTTTCGCCTGAATCGGGCGCCGATGCCGACTCGCTCGCCGATGCGTTCGCCGCGTGGGATTCGGGGGAGCACGAGCGCGCGCTGGAGCTGTTGCAGGAGGCCGTGGCCGGAACGTTCGACGCTGAACGCCGGGATCTGCTGCGGCGGGTGATGGTCGGGATGTTCACCGAGCTCGGGCCGGAGTCCGAGCTGGCGGGGCGGCAGCGCCGGCGGTTGGCAGCAGCGCTCTGACAGCGTCGCCGTTACCCAACGGCCGCAACTCGCTCCGCCCCCAGGAGCTTCCGCGCGGTCTTGGCCAGGCGCTTGTCACCCGTCAGCAGTCGTGCGTCGTCACCGAGCACCTCCGCGAGCGCGACATAGGCGGCGTCGTAGGCCGTGAGCCGGTCGCGCAGCTCCCAGATCCGGAAGACCAGCGGCTCGTGC
>CAVSGC010000018.1:0-182129 GCA_963727395.1 uncultured Thermoleophilaceae bacterium
GATCTCGAGTGCGGGTCGGTTGCCGGGGCGGACCGAGCGAGCGCGGATTCTACACTCGCGCCTGATGACCGCCGCCGAGATGCTGGAGCTACACAACCGCGGGATGATCGCGTTCGACCTCGCGCTGGGGGCGGGGGCCCTGGCGGCGCCAGACGCCACCCTGCGCATCCTGGGCCACGCCCAGCCCTCCGACGACGCGCGCGAGCTGTTTCGCCGCTCCGGTCCGGTGTGGCTCACGTTCGCGGCGGCCCATGCGGTGGCCGCCGTGCGCGGCCGCCCCGAGGACTGGTGGGCGCTGGCGTGGCTGAGGGGCACGGAGCTGTTCACCGACGTGGTGTGGTCGCGCTCTCCGGCCATTCGCGACACCCGGGCCCGGGCGGGCCTCGTGGGAGCCGGGCTGGGCAATCTGGCCATGGTCTTGGGTTTCGGCTGGCGCGCACGGCAGGCGCGCGGAAGGCGCCGCCGGTGATCCTGCTCACGGGGGCAACCGGCACGCTGGGTTCCGCCCTGCTGCGCCGGCTGGTGGCCGACGGCAGGCCGGTGCGGTGCCTGGTGCGCGAGCCAAAGCGCCTGGGGGCCGAGCGGGTACGTGTGCAGATCGCCCTCGGCGACCTGGCCGACCCGGCCTCCTTTCGCAACGCGCTGCGTGGCGTGGACACCGTGGTGCACCTGGCGGCCTCCACGCGAGACCAGCCGCGCGGCTCGATCGAGGAGCTGAACGCGATGGCCACGCTGCGCCTCGTTCGCGCCGCCGAGCGCTCGAGCGCACAGAGCTTCATGTTCTTCTCGGCCACCGGGGCGAGCCTGCAGTCGCCCACGCGCTTCTTTCGCTCGAAGGCGCTCGCCCGGCAGGCGGTGGAGGCCGCCGATCTGAAGACCACCGTTTTCTCGGCTTCGATCATCTACGCCCCGGGCGACCCATGGCTCAAGCTGCTCGAGCGCTTCTCCTATCTGCCGGCCATACCCGTGGCCGGATCGGGGCAGTCGGTCTTCCAGCCGATCTGGGCCGAGGACACCGCGGATTGCGTGATGGCCGCGCTGGAGCGCGGTACAGACGCAAGCGGGAGGGCCTTCGAGCTGGCGGGGCCGGAATCGCTGTCCTATGACCAGATCGTGCGCACCGCGAGCGCGCGCTGGGCCGGCGGCGGCGGCTGCTGCACACCCCGATGCCGGTGGTGAGGGCATCCCTGCGCGCGCTGGAGCGGATCACCGGGGCACCACCTTCGCCACTCCGGAGGAGGCCGAGCTGATGGAGGAGGTGATGCCCTCCACCCGCGGGACCGGGGATGCCGAGTCGCTCGGCGTCAATCCGCTGCGGATGAGTGCGGTACTGGGAGCGCCGTAGCGCCACCCACGTAGGCCACCATGCGGTTGGCCAAACCCACGACGCGCCCGATCGGCGGCTGGTGGGGCTCCACGGGGCCGCCCAGACGGTCGGCCAGGCCGGGCACCGCACCGGGCGCGGAGCGCTCCACGATCGCCGCGGCGACGCGCGCGCCGTCGCGCACCAGGCCGGGCTCCACGCTCCACACCGTCTCGAAGGCGCGCTCGGAATCCACCACGTCGTCCTGGCCGGGACGCTCCCACGCCGACAGGAGCGCCGTGAAATCGGGCGCGTCGCACACCAGCGACCACTCGCGCCCGATCGGGTGGGAGGGGTCGAGCGGCACCTCCACCGGCGCGTGGCGAGGCCGCCGCACCTTGGCGAAGTCCGCCAGGACCACGGCGTACTCGGCGGACGCGGTGAGGTCTCGCCAGCGCGCCTCCGAATCACGGTAGAAGCGCTCCCGCTGAAAGCTTGCGATCAACACGGGCCTGTGGCCGCCTGCGCCGCACTCATCCTCGATGGCGTGACTGATCGACACCAGGGCTCGCTTGGGCAGGAGAAACGGGCGCAGCCCGGGTCGCGTACGGCGCAGGCCGGCGTAGATGGAGGCATCGTCGATCGGCCGGGCGCCTGTCTGCGCCGCGCGCCTGGCCTTCTCGATGGCCGCGCGGAGCTCGAGGCCGAGTTCGCGGTCATGGACCACGCCTCGAATCAGCTCCACGTCCTCGTCGGAGTAGCGGCGGTGACCGCTCGGCAGGCGACGGGGCACGGGGAAGCCGTGGCGCTGCTCCCACATCCGCAATGTGGGCGCCTCCACTCCCGTCCGGGCCACGACGTCCCGAATCGAGAGGCCGTCGTGGGTCACGCGGCCGAGACCAGCTCCGCGCGTGCCCTCTGAAGGCCCAGCCGCACCCGGCTCTTGGCGGTGCCGAGGGGCACCCCGGAGGCGCTGGCGATCTCGCGTGCGGTGAGCCCCTTCCCGAAGGCCAGCAGAACGGCCTCGCGCTGGTCGCCGGGCAGGTGCTCCAGGGCGCCGAGCACGCGGCGGCTGCTGTCTCGGCGGATCACGGGCTCAGCCGCATCCTCCGCAATCGCGGGCTCCGCCAACCGCTCCTGCGCCGAGCGCTCCACGGCGTCCTGGCGGACCGAGCGCGTGCGCCAGCGGTCCAGTGCGCGACTCCGGGCCATCATGGTGAGATAGCTCCCCAGCGTGCCGCGGGAGGCGTCGAAGGAGCCGGGTTTGCGCCACAGGTGCATGAACACGTCCTGCACCACGTCCTCGGCGGCCGCGGGATCACGCAGCACACGATTGGCCGCCATGAGCATCGAGGGCCTGTGGGCCTCGTAGGCGCGGCGGAATTGCTGGGAGTCTCGGAGATCGGTCATGAGCACAGCCTTACATAGCTTGTTGAAGAAAAGCTAAACAAGTTGTAGAGCTATGTCAAGCAAACGACCCAAGAACGACGGAGGGCCCCGCCGAAGCGGGGCCCTCCAAAAGAACACCCCCAGGTAACTGTTCACCAAGCCGGGGGCGAAGCCCCGGCGCGGAGGGGGGGTTGCAAAGGGGGGAACATTCCCCCCTTTGACCTAAATCACATCATTCCGCCCATGTCGGGCATTCCGCCGCCCGGCATTCCGCCGCCGCCGTTCGTGTCCTCGATCTCGGCGACGATCGCCTCGGTGGTGAGGATGTTCTTCCCGATCGAGGCTGCGTTCTGCAGCGCCGAGCGGGTGACCATGGCGGGGTCGATCACGCCGGCCGCGACGAGATCCACGATCTCGCCGGTGTCGGCGTTGAGGCCGAATCCCTTCTTGGCCTTGCGGACGTCGTTGACGACCACTGAGCCCTCGAGGCCCGCGTTGTGCGCCAGCTGGCGGACGGGCTCCTCCAGAGCGCGGAGAACGATCCGGGCACCGGTCTGCTCGTCGCCCTCGAGGGCGTCGGGCTTGACCGAGTCCGAAGCGCGCAGGAGCGCCACGCCGCCACCCGGCACGATGCCCTCCTCGAGGGCGGCACGGGTGGCCTGAAGCGCGTCCTCGACGCGGTGCTTCTTCTCCTTCATCTCCGTCTCGGTGGCGGCGCCGACCTTCACGACCGCAACACCGCCGGCCAGCTTGGCCAGCCGCTCCTGCAGCTTCTCGCGATCGAAGTCCGAATCGGTGTTCTCGACCTCGTTCTTGATCTGCTGGATGCGACCCTTGATCGCCTCGCCGTCGCCGGAGCCGTCGACGATCGTCGTCGTGTCCTTGCCGATGACCACGCGGCGTGCCGAGCCGAGCTGGGACAGCTGGGTGTTCTCCAGCTTGAGGCCCATCTCCTCGGTGATCACTTCGCCGCCGGTGAGGATCGCGATGTCCTCGAGCATCCGCTTGCGGCGGTCGCCGAAGCCGGGGGCCTTGACCGCAACGCCCGTGAAGGTGCCGCGGAGCTTGTTGACGACGAGAGTGGCGAGAGCCTCGCCCTCGACGTCCTCGGCCACGATCAGGATCGGCTTGCCGGCCTGAATGACCTGCTCCAGCACTGGCAGCACGTCGCGGACGGATCCGATCTTCTGGTTCGCGATGAGGATGTAGGGGTCCTCGAGCGTGGCCTCCATGCGGTCCTGGTCGGTGACCATGAGGGCGAGATGTAGCCCTTGTCGAACTGCACGCCCTCGGTGAACTCGAGGTCGATCCCGAAGGTCTGGCCCTCCTCGACGTTCACCACGCCGTCCTTGCCGACCTTGTCGATGGCGTCGGCGATCACGTCGCCGATCTCGTCGTCGGCGGCCGAGATGGCGGCCACGCGGGCGATCTGGTCCTTGCCCGAGATCTCCGTGGCCTGCTTGCCGATGTTCTCGACAACCTGGTCGACGGCCTTCTCGATGCCGCGCTTGAGGCTCAGCGGGTTGGCGCCGGCGGCCACGTTCTGCAGGCCCGAACGCACGATCTGCTGGGCAAGCACGGTGGCGGTCGTCGTGCCGTCGCCGGCCACGTCGTTGGTCGCCGTCGCGACCTCGCGCACCAGCTGGGCGCCCTGGTTCTGGAAGACGTCCTCGACCTCGATCTCCCGAGCGATCGTGACGCCGTCGTTGGTGATGGTGGGAGCGCCGAACTTCTTGTCCAGCACTACGTAGCGGCCCTTGGGGCCGAGCGTGACCTTCACTGCGTTGGCCACTGCGTCCACGCCCTCCTGGAGCGCGGTGCGCGCCTCCTGGGCGTACTTGAGCTCCTTGTGAGCCATTGCTTAGTCCTTCCTTCTCAGGTGCTTGGGTGGGTGAGGCCGGCTAGCCGGCGATCTTGGCGAGCACGTCCGACTCGCGGAGCACGAGCAGGTCGTCGCCCTCCACGGTGATCTCCGTGCCGCCGTACTTCGAGTAGAGGACCTCGTCGCCCTCGGCGACGTCGAGGGGAATGCGCTTATCCCCGTCCTCGTCGAAGCGGCCCTCGCCGACGGCGAGAACCTTGCCTCGCTGCGGCTTCTCCTTGGCGGTGTCGGGCAGGACGATGCCACTGGCGGTCGTCTCGTCCTCCTCGATGGCCTGAACGATCAGCCGATCGCCCAAAGGCTTGAGCTTCATGCGGAACCTCCGTCTGTTACTGAAGTTTCAGTGTTCCCTTGGCACTCTAACAAGGTGAGTGCCAAGGCCCAGGAGTTCTGTGGTCGATATGGAATTACGGCCCACGGCCCGGGTAGTCTGGCGCCGGCAGTAGGCCCCTCGGAACGGAAGGACTCACATATGAAGCATGGAACTGGCGCCGCGCTCGCGGCCCTCGGACTTGCGCTGGCGTTGCCCGCGTGCGGATCGGATGACGACGAGTCGTCGGATAGCGCGTCCGGCGGATCGAATCCGGCGACGCTCGACGTGACAGTCGGCGACGCCGGGAAGGGCCAGTCGACGGTTGAGGCTCCCAAGACCGTGAAGGCCGGCGTGGTCGAGGTCACGGTCCGCAACAGCGGCAAGCGGCCCCACGACGCCCAGATCATCGGAGTGGACGGCCAGCAGACCGCGGCCGACGTGAAGAAGGTCGTGGAGTCCGATGGCGGCCCGCTGCCGGAGTGGCTGCATGGCGCCGGCGGGGTGGGCACCGTGAACCCCGGGCAGTCGGCGAGCGCCACCGATGTGCTCGAGCCCGGCCGCTATTTCGTCATCGACACAGATGGTGGCGGGTCCTCCGAGTTCGAGGTGACCGGCGAGGCCTCCGATGCCGAGCTGCCGAGCACCGACGCCACGATCACGGCCAAGGAGTACGGCTTCGAGACCTCGGGCCTGAAGGCGGGCAAGAATGAGCTCACGTTCGAGAACACCGGCGAGGAGCTGCACCACGTGATCGCAGTGCCCTACAACAAGGGCGCCACCCTCGCCGACGTGAAGAAGTTCGCGACCAGCGAGGGCGAGAGCTCGGGACCCCCGCCCGTCGACTTCGAGAACGGCGTGTCCACGACCGTGCTCGACGGCGGCAAGAGCCAGGTGACCGAGGCCGAGTTCAAGAAGGGCAAGTACGCGTTCCTCTGCTTCATCCAGGACCGCAAGGGCGGACCGCCCCACGTGGCCAAGGGGATGCTGCAGGAGGTCACCGTCGAGTAGACGCGTCACCAAGCCGGGGGCGTAGCCCCGGCGCGGAGGGGGGGTTGCAAAGGGGGGCTGTGCCCCCCTTTGATCCTAGTTCTGCGCCGGGCCCGGCTGCATCCGCTCGCTGAGCGGCTGTGGCCGGTCGGAGATCTGCGAGAAGTGGACCACGGTCACAAGGTCGTCCTGCTCCACCTTGCGTCCGTAGATCTGCTCGAGGAAGTGCACCGTCTCGTCCAGGCGGCGGAACTCCGGGTTGTCGTGCTCGATGTCTCGAGGCGACAGCTCGGACACCTTCTTCACCTCCACGCCGTCGATCACAGCCTCGAAGATGCGCTCGCGAGGGGAGTGCTGGAAGCCCACCGTGACCAGGACCACCTCACCCTTGCGGTACTTCTTGTGCTTGTCGCCGACCCGGATCGTGGCGGTCTTGCGGCCGCGCTTGAGCTGGTCGATGAAGATCGGCGAGTAGAAGTTGAGGACGAACATGGGAGCGCCGCAGAATACTTCGGCGGGCATCCTGTCCGCCTCTTGATGGCCGTGCCGCCTTCCAGGCGGCGTGACCGGTCCGCTGCGCGGACCTTACGGCCCGTCACCATCCAGCGCCTTCGCGGCCATCTCCCGCTCGCCCTTGAACGAGAGCGTCTCGACCGCCTCACTCAGCGGTATCCATGCCGCCGACTCCACCTCGTCGTCGTGGTCGGCCACGCTGCCCTCCAGGTAGTCGAAGCGAAAGAAGGTGACCGTCTTCAGGACCCGCTCCCCGCTGAGCGTGTACCAGTAGCGCACGTCGCCCAGGCGCTCCACCGGCTCGGCCACCAGCCCGGACTCCTCGCGCACCTCGCGGGTGGCGGCCTGTTCCAGCGTCTCGCCCTCCTCCGGATGGCCCTTGGGCAGGGACAGCACGCCGCGCCGGGGGATCACCACGGCCACCTCGGGCGCTCCGTCCCCTCCGTCGCGGAGCACCACGCCGCCCGCCGAGAACTCGCGCTTCACTCGCCGTCCTCCACCAGCGCCACGAACCTCACGGGAGCGATGGCTTCGGTCTTCCCGTCGCGCATCCGGACGAGCCGCTCGCCACTGCCGCGGTCCACGGGGCAGACCAGCGGCGCTCTCGGCGCCAGCTGTTCCAGGAGGGCCGGCGGCGGGCCGCGCTCGGCGGCGGCGGTCACGAGGATGCCGTCGAAGGGAGCGCGGTCCGGCACGCCGCGCGAGCCGTCACCGGTGCGCACCTCCACGTTGCGGTAGCCCAGCTCTGCGATCAGGGCCGCCGCGCGCTCCGAGAGCCCCTCGCGGCGCTCCACCGTGACCACGTGCGAACAGCACTGCGAGAGCACGGCGGCACCGTACCCGGAGCCCGTGCCCACCTCCAGCACCCGCTCCACACCGTCCAGCTCCAGCGCGGCGGCCATGCGCGCCACGATCCACGGCTGGGAGATCGTCTGGCCCTCGCCGATGGGCAGGGCCCCGTCGCGGTAGGCCCGGCGCCGCTGGCTCTCGGGCACGAACCGCTCGCGGGGAACGATCTCCATCGCGGCGAGCACGCGCTCGTCCTCGATCCCTCGCCGCCGCAGCTGGCGCTGAACCATGCGCCGCCGCGGCAGCGCGAACGGGTCTTCGTCAGTGGATGAAGGCACGTAGCCGCTCGGGCTCGTGGACGGTCACCTTGCCGCGCCCCAGTGCCACCACACCCTCTCGCTCCAGGGTGGCCAGGAAGCGGCTGGCGCTCTCGCGCGAGGTGCCGGCCAGGTTGGCGATCTCGGCCTGCGTGGCCCGCACGAGCACCTCCCGGTCGCCGGCGCCCTCGTCCTGGCGGGCGCTCACCTGATTGAGCAGCGTGCTCGCCACCCGCCCCGCAACGGTCTGGAAGGACTGGGAGATCAGGCGCTCGTTCACGCGCCGCACCCGGTTGGCCAGCGCGGCGAGCATCTTCAGGGCGATGTCGGGATTCGACCGGATCACACGCTGCATGTCGCCGCTGAGCAGCGCCACGAGTGAGGTGGGCTCCAGCGCCTCGGCGCTCGCCGAGCGGGTCTCGCCGCTGAACAGGGCCAGCTCCCCGAACATGTCGCCGTGGCGCAGCTCGGCCAGCGCCAGCCGGCGGCCGTCCAGGTGCTCGCGGTGGATGCTCACCGAGCCGCTGCGCACCACGTAGAGGGTGTCGCCGGTGTCGCCCTCGCGGAAGATCACCTCGCCCCGCTCGAAGAGCGCGGCACCGCCACGTGAGCCACCTGCATGAGCTCGCGCTCCTCCAGCTCGGAGAAGACCTCGAGACTCTGGAGAAGGGCGGCCGTCTCCCCGCCGCCTTGCAGGCGCTGATGATACGGCGGGTTGGCATCATGCAGTCGATGGGAGTCCGCCCCACCCTCGTGGCCCTGTGCGCCGCGGCCGGCCTGGCCGTGCTGACACCGGCCCCTGCCCACGCCGAGCGCGACCTCTGGGCCACGGTGAACTGTGCGACACCGCCGCGTTCCCCGACACCATGGGCGTTCGGGCGAGCATGCCCGGCACCAAGCCGCGCCGCCGGCTGCTGATGCGCTTCGGCGCCCAGCTCTTCAACCGCTCGCAGCAGCGCTTCGTGCCGATCGGAGACCGCTCGCGCTGGCTGCGCGTTGGCCGGGGCGGCTCGGAATCGGTTCAGGCCGGCTTTGACTTTCGCTTCGAGGCCCCCCCGGCGGGTGCCTCGTTCGTCCTCCGGGGGGTTGTGGACTACCGCTGGCTGGGGCGCCGCAAGAAGCGCTGGCGGGTGGTCAAGCGCGCCACCAGGATCACCCGCGCCGGCGTACGCGACGTGGAG
This sequence comes from uncultured Thermoleophilaceae bacterium, assembly GCA_963727395.1. GTDB lineage: Bacteria > Actinomycetota > Thermoleophilia > Solirubrobacterales > Thermoleophilaceae > JAAYBF01. The sequence continues at coordinate 8,675 of CAVSGC010000018.1, forward strand.
GACTCAGACCCTCCGGGCCACTCTCGGGCCCTCTGCGAGCTCAGGGGTTGAACAGCCGCGGGTCGTTGGTGATCACGGCGTCCACGCCGAGGGCCTCCAGCCGCTCGATCTCGTCGCCGTCATCCACGGTCCACACGTAGAGCTGGCCGCCGGCCCCGTGGACGCGGTGGACGAGGTGCCGGCTGACCAGCAGGCGGTGGGCCATCAGCGCCTCGCACTGGCCGCGCTCGATCGCCCGCGCCGCCTGCGCGGGCAGCCCGGCGCGGACCCAGGCCAGCAGGCCGTAGGCGGGAACGCCGTGAGCAGGCTCTTGGTGTAGTCGCGCCTGGCGCGCGGCACCGACCACCCGCGGCGCAGGCCCGGGCCGCTCGCCCACCACCGCGAGGCTCTCGGGGTAGGTGGAGGAGATCAGCGCCCGCGAGTCCAGGCCGCGCTCGATCAGCCCCTCCACCACCTCGCGCTCGTAGCCGGGGAGCTTGAGGTCGACGTCCAGCTCCACGCCGTCGTAGGCCTCTCCGGCGAAGTGGTCGAGCCCCTCCTCGAGGGTGAGCGGCTCGCGGTCCGTCGCGTCCTCGTAGTCGTGGGCCAGCACGAGCCGCCCGTCGCGCATGGGCAGCACGTCGAACTCGATCATGTCCACGCCGTGCTCCAGCGCCGCCTCGAAGCTGGCGCTGGTGTTGCCGGGCGCCACGTGGTCGGCGCCCTTGTGCCCCACGCGGATCAGGGGGTCGGCCATTGCGTGCAGCCTAGGGGGCTGCTCACTCCTGGCAGCCCGGGCACCAGAACGTGGTGCGGTTGTCGTCACCCTGGCCGCGCGCCCTGATGAGCGTCTGGCAGCGCCGGCAGGGCAGGCCCTGCGCGCTCGTAGACCCACGGCTTGCCCGGCCGTGCTCCGCGCGCTCGGCGGACTCCTGCATGAGCGGCCGGGCGCCCGCGCACGATCGCCAGCGCCTCGTCGTCGGTCACCGACCCCGTGCGCCGCCACGGGTCCACGCCGGCGAGGAAGCACGACTCGGACTTCCAGATGTTGCCGATGCCGGCGAGGTTGCGCTGGTCGAGCAGGGCGTCCCCGATTCCGCGGGTGGGATCGTCCTCGCGCAGCCGGCGCAGGAACGCCGGCCTCATCGAACTCGTCGGCCAGGATGTCGGGACCCAGAGCGGCCAGCCGCCGGTCGAAGCGGGTGCGCGACTCGGTCATCAGCTCGAGCACCGGCCCGTCGAACTGGACGACCTCGTGGCGAGGCGGTGCGGATGACCAGCCAGGCGCGCCGCGGCGCGCGCCGCCAGCGCTCGCCCGAGCGGTAGACGCCCCACTTGCCGCCCATCCGCAGGTGGGAGTGCAGGGTGAGATCGCCCTCGAAGCGAAGGAACAGGTGCTTGCCGTGGGCATCCACCGAGCGCACGTCACGCCCGGCCAGGCGCTCGGGCCAGCGATCGAGCCGGTGGCGCGGGTGGGGTGTCTCGATCGACTGGATCGCCGACCCCACCAGCGCTGCCCGGACGCGCATGGCGGCGTGGTGGATGGTGTCGCCCTCGGGCATCTAGGCGCGGGTACGGCTCACTGCCGCCACTCGCTCAGCCCGCCCCAGTAGTCGAACACCGAGGCCACCGCGCTGCACGCGGCGGTGAACGCGGCGAATAATCAGCAGCACACCGACGCGCGCCCGATACCCGGCGGCAGCCAGCCCGAGCACCACGGCGGCCGCCACGCGGCCCCACATGCGCCCAGTTGGGCTCCCAGGCGGGGAAGGCCCTCGTCCGAGGGAGGCGGCTCACGGGTGTCGATCAGCACGGTGCTCTCAGGTTAGAACGGGGGCGTCAGGCGCTGAGGGTCAGCTTCCGCGGGCCCTGGCGGAAGCCGACCTCGACCAGCAGCGCCTCGAGGTCCGAGCCCACCACGGGCTCGCCGTCGAAGCGCTCGATGCCCAGCCGCTTGATCCGGCCGCGGCGCACGTGGTCGGCCAGCGCCTCGAGCGCCTCGCGCAGCCAGCCGCCGGGCTCGCCGGCGGCTCGCAGCGGCTCGCGCAGCGGCGACGCAGGCCCTTGCCGCCCCGCTCGACGTAGAGCACGGGCTCGGCGTCCAGCGTGACCACGTAGGCGCCGGGCACGCGGCTGGGCCTGCGCGCGCGCCTCCTCGCGCTTGGGCCACGGCAGCGAGGCGCCGAAGGGGTTGGCCGGGTCGGTGGCGGCCAGCACGAGCGGCCCGCGCCGGCTCGTCGGCGCGCAGGCCGCGCAGCCGCTCGATGGCCGCGGGCAGGGCGAACTGGGCGCCGCCGAGGCCCTCCACGAAGTAGCCGCGGCGGGCGGTGCCGAGCGTCTCCAGGTTGGCCAGCTCGCCGTAGAGCGAGGAGAAGCCGCCGGGGATGCCCTCGGCGAGCACCGTCTCGCGGGTGACGATGCCGTAGCGCTCCAGCAGGACCTCGGCCAGCGGCGCGCATGCGCGGGCCGTGGGCGGGCGCGTCGGCGAACAGCGGCGCGGTGAGCGACCAGCGGCCCTGGACCTGGGGCGCGCCCGGGCGCCGGCGGCGCGCGAAGCGGCGCCCGCGTCGCGCGGCTCGCGGGCCAGCGAGAGCCGCGGCGCGCGCAGCGGCGCGAAGGCGTCGTTGGTCACCTCGCCGGCCCAGACGAGGTCCCACAGCGCCTCCTGCAGCTCGGCGGGCTCGGTGTCGGCCAGATCGGCGAGCAGGTCGGTCCAGAACGCGGCGCCCGCGCTCCAGCCGCTCGCGGATGCGCTCGTGCAGCGGCTCCCTCGGGCCGGTCGGCCTTGTTCGGCGGCGGGCCCAGCCAGCGGGCGTCCTCGCGGAAGTACAGCGCCACCTTGCCCGAGCGTCCGGCCCAGCGACCCGGCGCCCACCCACACCAGCTCGCCGCCGGCGCAGAGCTGGTCGAGCCAGGCGGGCGAGTAGGCGCCGACGCGCCGGGGCAGCACGTCGCGCTCCCACACCTCGGGCGCGAGCGGCCACGCCCTGCAGCGGCACCAGCATGCTCGCGCAGCCGGTCCACGCCGGCGCCGCCCGGGCGGCGCTGCGTCGACGCCCTGCCAGGCGGGCAGGAAGCGGGCCAGCGCCTGCTGCTCGGCGGGCTCGACCTCCTTGCGCAGCGAGGCCAGCGAGGCGCGGCGCAGGCGGCGCAGCACATCGGCGTCGCACCACTCGCGCTCGGAGCCCCCGGGCCGCAGCTCGCCGCGCACCAGCGTCGCCCGCGCGCTCGCGCTCGCGCAGCGCCGGGCCGAGGTCCACCCCGTAGCGCTCGGCCAGCTCGCGGGTGGTGAAGGGGCCGTGGGTGCGGGCGTAGCGGCGCACGAGGCGCGCGCAGGGGTCCTCGACCTCCTCGAGGAAGGCGGCCGGGCAGGCCCGCCGGGCGGCACGGCGCCGAAGGCGTCGCGGTACAGCCCGGCGTCCTCGGCGGCGATGCAGCGCTCCTCGCCGCCGATGCGCATCGCCACCGCCCGCCGCTCGCGCCACCAGGTCGTGCGAGCATCCGCTCGGCCGACACCGCGCCCAGGCAGCGGGCCTGGGCCTCGGCCACGGTCAGGTCGCCCACCGCGCGCAGCACGTCGTGCAGGGCGTCCGAGTTGGCGGCCCGGGTGCGCTCGGAGCGGCGCTGCAGGTCGGCCTCCACCTCCTCGAGCGCCGCCGGGTCGATCAGGTCGCGCAGCTCCTCCTGGCCGAGCAGCTCGCGCAGCAGGTCGCGGTCCAGCGAGAGGGCGGCCGCGCGGCGCTCGGCGTTGGGCGTGTCGCCCTCGTACATGTAGGTGGCCACGTAGTCGAACAGCAGCGACGAGGCGAACGGCGAGGCGCGCTGGGTCTCGGCCTCCACCAGCGACAGCTCGCGCGTGTGCAGGCCGCGCAGCAGCTCGCTCGAGGCCCGGGAGGTCGAGCACGTCCCGCAGGCACTCGCGGTAGGTCTCGAGCACGATCGGGAACTGGCCGTAGCGCTTGGCCACCTCCAGCAGCGACTGCGCCTTCAGCCGCTGCTGCCACAGCGGCGTGCGCTTGCCCGGGTAGGCGCGCGGGAGCAGCAGCGCGCGGGCGGCGTTCTCGCGGAAGCGCGCGCCGTAGCAGCGCCGAGGACGACAGCTCGCGCACCACGAGGTCCTCCACCTGCGTCGGGCTCCACCAGCACCAGCTCGGCGCCCGGCGGCTCGTCGGCGTCGGGCAGGTGGACGATGATCCCGTCGTCCGACCAGATCGCGTCGGACTCCAGCCCGAACTCGTCGCGGATGCGCGCGCTCAGGGCGAGGCCCCAGGCGGCGTGCACGCGCCCGCCGAAGGGCGAGAGCACGCACAGCCGCCAGTCGCCGATCTCGTCGCGGAAGCGCTCGACCACGATCGTGCGGTCGCTGGGCACCACGCGGGTGGCCTCGCGCTGCTCGCGCAGGTAGGTCGAGCAGGTTGCGTGGCCGCGCGCTCGTCCAGGTCGTAGTCGGCCACCAGCTCGGCCGGCTCGCGGTCGATCGCCGTGCGCGAGAACTCGCCGATCGCCGGCCCAGCTCCACGGGCCGCCCGATGCCGTCGCCGCGCCAGAACGGCACCGCGCCCGGCGCGCCGGGGGCGGGGGTCACGATCACGCGGTCGCGGGTGATCTCCTCGATCCGCCAGGTCGACGCGCCGAGCAGGAACGTCTGCCCCGGCCGCGCCTCGTAGACCATCTCCTCGTCCAGCTCTCCCACGCGCCGGCCGTCGGGCAGGTGCACGCCGTAGAGGCCGCGGTCGGGGATCGTGCCGGCGTTGGTCACCGCCAGCTGCGAGCGCGCCCTTGCGCGCGCGGATGGTGTCCTCCACGCGGTCCCACACGATCCGCGGGCGCAGCTCGGCGAACTCCTCGGAGGGGTAGCGGCCGTCGAGCATGTCGAGCACCTGGTCGAGCAGCTCGCGGCTCAGCTCGGCGAACGGGTAGGCCCTGCGCACCAGCGTCGTGCAGCTCGGGCACGCCGCCAGTCCTCGCCCGGTGGCCACCATCGCCACGATCTGCTGGGCCAGCACGTCGAGCGGGTTGCGCGGCACCACCGTGGTCTCGATCTCGCCGTCGCGCATCCGGCGGGCGACCACCGCGCACTCGAGCAGGTCGGCGCGGAACTTGGGGAAGATCCGGCCCTTGGACACATCGCCCACGTTGTGTCCGGCGCGGCCGATGCGCTGGAGCCCGGCGGTCACCGACTTTGGCGACTCCACCTGCAGCACCAGGTCCACAGCGCCCATGTCGATGCCCAGCTCCAGCGAGGAGGTGGCCACCAGGCACGGCAGCTCGCCGGACTTGAGCAGGTCCTCCACCACCAGGCGCTCCTCGCGCGCGAGGGAGCCGTGGTGTGCACGGGCGATCGCCAGGGCGGCGCTCCGCCGTCCCGTCCGCGCCGCCAGCTCGTTCAGCCGTAGAGCCAGGCGCTCGGCGCCGCGGCGGCTGTTCACGAACACGATCGTTGAGCGGTGCTGCCTGACCAGCTCGAGCAGCTCGGGGTAGATGGCCGGCCAGATCGAGCGGCGGGTGCCGCTCTCCGTCGTCGCCCAGCTCCGGCGCCGATGAGGTCGCCGCCGCCCGCCGGCGGTGCCCTGGCCGCCCACGGCCGGGTCGGTCACGTCGTGCGCGCCGGGCTCGCGCATGTCCTCCACCGGCACCTGGATCTGCAGGTCCATCGGCTTGCGCACGCCGGTGTCCACCACGCGTGCAGTGGCGCCCGGCGCCCACGAGGAAGCGCCCCACCTCCTCCAGCGGCCTCTGGGTGGCCGACAGGCCGATCCGCTGCACGGCGTGCTCGGACCGGTGCTCCAGGCGCTCGAGCGAGAGCGACAGGTGCGCGCCTCGCTTGGTGCGCGCCACGGCGTGGATCTCGTCCACGATGCACCAGCGCACCCCCTCCAGCATCTCGCGCGCCCGCGAGGTGAGCATCAGATACAGCGACTCGGGGTGGTGATGAGCACGTCGGGCGGCGTGCGAAGCATCGCCTGGCGCTCCTTCTGCGGCGTGTCGCCGGTGCGGATCGCCACCGAGATCTCGCCGCCGATGCCCTTGAGCGGCGCGCGCAGGTTCTTCTCCACGTCGTAGGAGAGCGCCTTCAGCGGCGAGACGTAAACGAGCCGGGTGCGCTGCTCGCCCTCGGGCGGCGGCTCGGCGGCCAGCCGGTCAAGGCCCCAGAGGAACGCGGCGAGGGTCTTGCCCGAGCCCGGTGGGGGCGGAGACGATCACGTTCTCGCCGCCCGCGATCGCCGGCCAGGCCTGGGCCTGGGCGGCGGTGGGCTCCGCGAACGAGCGCTCGAACCAGTCCGGACCTGCGGGTGTGAACGATGCGAGCGGGTCGGGCGCCATGCGACGTTTGAGCGTACTCGCCCGCTCGACCGGTCCCGTGCTCAGACGACTCGAGGAGGGTCAGCGAACGAGGATCGGGCGCTTGGCCCTGCGCAGCGCGGCGATGTCCGGCTTGAAGGGCGCGTGGCCCGACAGGCGCGGACGGCGCGAGGAGGCCCGCGCGCCGCGAGCACGCTTCTTCTTGGGCGCCACGACTTTCAGCTTCAGCGTCTTCTTGGTCGCCGCTCCCGAACGCGGCGTGTAGCTCACACGCAGGCTGTACTTGCCGGCCTTGAGCTTCTTCGGCAGCTTCATCTTGAGGCCGAAGGTGCTGGCGAACTTGAACGTGGCCGCGGCCTTCGCCACGACCCGGGAGCCACGCACGAGCGCGAGATCGACCTTTCCGGCGTCGTCGGGTGAGAGCACCAGTGGCATGACCTTGAGCCTGGTGCACCTGCGCCTGCCGCGCTTGCGCTTGCAGACCTGCGTGGAGAGGCGCTTCGGCGCCACGATGTCGAGGCCGCCCACCGCGGCCTTCTGCGTTCCTCCGCCGCCCACCTGACTCGTGATCTGGGTGGGAGTCGGGGCATTGCCGAGCGAACCGCCGCTGCTGCTTCCGCCGCCCGTGGAGCCGCTGCCGGCAGCCTGGACGACGATGTTCCTCGTCGCCGTACCGGTGTTACCGGCCGCGTCCTGGGTGGTCACCGAGGACTGGAAGGTGCCGATCTGCGTGTAGGTGTGGCTCGCGGTGGAGCCCCCGGTCCCGGCAGGTTGTCCCCGAAGTTCCAGGCGTAGCCGCCCGCCAGGCCCGACGAGTCGTCGGTGGCGGAGGCGCTGAAGTTCACGAGGTCGCCGACCTTCACGGTGGTGGCGCTGGGCGAGTTGGTCACCTGTGGGGCCACGCGGTCGAGCAGGATGCTGTTACAGGCGGGCCCAGAGATGTTCGAATCGCTGGAGTTGACCGGCCGGCTCCCGACCACGAACTGATTCGTCCCAGACGGGTTGTCCGGGATGGCGGAATCGGACGCCCGCGCGCAGAAGAAGTAACGACCGTCCGGGGCGCCGCTGGCGTTGAGGTTGCAGAAGAAGACGAGACCGTTGCCGGCTGGCACGCTGCAGTTCGGGTCGTAGTCGAATTGGTCCGGTCCGCTGCAGGCGCTGCCCAGCTTGATGCAGCGATAGTTGGCCGGCCAGGGCGGGCTGGTGGGATCCCCGTAGTCGATCCGGAAGGGCAGGCTCGGGTTGTTCGTGGCGCCCGGGCCGTTGGGCGACACGGCGACGGACGGGTTGTTCCGGTCTATGCGGGTGCCCTCGCAGGATGTGGGGTCCGACGACCAGATGAAGACATTGGCCCGCCAGCCATTGGCGCAGAAGACATAGTTGGAGCCATCCTGGAGAACGGTGCCGGCCGTGAACGGCTGCGCTCCATAGTTGCCGGAGGCCGGGGTGGGGCCGCTGCGCAGGCTGCCCGTGCAGTTCGTGCTCCCAGGGCCGTTGGTTCCGTTGCTGCTCTCCACCAATATGCCGTTCTGCTCGGTGCGGAAGCAGAGGTAGTACTCGTACCGCGTGTTGCCACCGCTGTCCACACCGGTAACGGCGGTCCAGGCGAACCAGTACGCGTTGTTGCCGTTCGTCTTCGTGTAGGCCGGCTCGTCATACGCTTGGACTCCCGCGTAGGCCGGGGCCACGCACACGAGCGCCAGGAGGATCCCTGCCGATAGGAGTACTGCCAGTTGAGAGCGGTGCCGCAACGTGAGCCGAGCGTAGTTGCGGTTACCCGATCCCGCAAATCGGCTTTTCGTCCGCTCGTTTGAGCGTGGCCAGCCGGGGGGATCTGAAGCACATGCACAACGACCCGGACTCTCTACTCGCTATCTACCTCAACGACCACCTCGCCGGCTCAACGGTGGGCGTGGAGCTGGCCCGCCGCGCCCGAGGTGCCAACGAGGGCACCGATCTCGGAGCGCTGCTCGACCGGCTCGTGCGCGAGATCGAGGAGGACCGCGACACCCTCGGCGCCGTGATGGATGCCGTGGGCGCGGGCCGCGACCATGTCAAGAAGGCCGCGGCATGGGTGGGCGAGAAGGCCGGCCGCCTGAAGCTGAACGGACAGCTCACCGGCTACTCGCCGCTCAGCCGTCTGGTCGAGCTCGAGGGCCTCAATCTGGGAATTGAGGGCAAGAGCCGCCTGTGGGCCGCACTGGGTGAGCTGTCGGACGCCCGGCTGTCGTCGTTTGACTTCGAGGCGCTCGTCCAGCGCGCCGAGCGCCAGCGCTCCGAGGTGGAGCCCTTCCGGCTCGAGGCTGCGCGTGAGGCCTTCGGGGCTGAGCGCCCCAGCGGGATCCGGTCCTAGAAGCCGGCGGGGTGGCGCGCCCTGTAGCCGCTCCTGGAGCGGGGCCGCGTGGTCCAGCGGTTGCCGGAGCGCTTGCGGGCGCTGGTGTCGAAGCGCAGGCCGGCAATCATCATGTAGGCGTGCCCGGAGTTGGCGTAGACCGTGATCCAGTCGCCGCGCCCGGCCGAGCCCCAGCGAGCCATGGCGCCTGAGGGCATCGACGACTTCATCAGGCCCGCCTTGCGCAACGCATAGGAGATCGAGCCGGAGCAGTCATAGCCCGAGTCCCGCATCCGGCGACCGTGGCCGCCCCCGTACTTATAGGGCGCGGTGGCGATCTCGTTGCCGGCCGCGATGGCGGCCTTCACCTCGGGCGGCGCGTCCGACGGCGCGACGGCCATGCCGTCGTCGCCGAGGGTGGCCTTGCCGGTGGTGGGCTGCTCCTGGGGCGAGTCCTCGCTCTCCTCCGCGGCGGTCTTCAGAGCGGTGGCGTCGGAGGGGGTCACCTTCCCGTCCACGCGCCGGTCCTCGGCGCTCTCGAACGCGCGGACGTTGCGATAGGTCTGACGGCCGAACTGGCCGTCCACTCCGGTCCTGTAGCCGGCGACGGTGAGGGTGCGCTGCAGGCCCCGGACGTCGGCGCCCGTGTCGCCCTTGCGAAGGGTCTCGTCGCCGAAGCGCGCCTCGGCGAGGGCGGGGACGGTGAGCGGGACGGCCGCGGCGCACAGCAGTGCAGCGGCCAGCGATGCGCGGGAGCGCTTAGGGCCAGGACGGGGGTTCATCGGCGGCTTGCTTCCTCTCTGTCGCGCCTACGGGGTTAGCTGACGGGCTCGCGCTAGAGAGCAGCGCTATGCCGAGATGCCTCGGCGATTCGCCCCCGGGCCGGGAAGGCCCCTTGGTTCCCCCGTTCCCAGGCCGCGAGGCGGCTCGGGACTCGGCTTGTTCGGGCTTGCGGCGTCGCACCATAGCGATGCTTGCGGCGTTATGGCGACCCGTCCCGGCGAGTTCCCTAGGCTCGGGTGGGACTCGCACCCGCCTTAGGAGAACCCATGAACCTGTTCCGACACCGCATCACCGCCCTGCTCGCCGCCGCCACCGTGGGCGTGGCCCTATCGGCCTGCGGCGACGACGACAACAAGGGCGCCGCTGAGAAGATCGAGCGCGAGGGGGAGAAGGCCAAGGAGAAGATCGAGCGCGAGGGCGAGGAGGCGCGCGAGGACCTCGAGCAGGGGGTCGAGGACGTCGATACCGACGAGGTCAAGCGCAGGGGCGAGCAGGCCCGCGAGAAGATCGAGCGCGAGGCCGGCGAGGCCAGGGACAAGGCCGACCGCGAGATCGGCGAGGACGACGTGCGCACCAAGAAGGACTCCGACGCGCGCTAGGGGCGAGCGCCGGCCAGCGCCACGGCTCGGCTGAACACCTGGTCCATCATCTCCTCGGTGAGCCGCCCGGTGAAGGTGTTCTGCTGGCTGGGGTGGTAGCAGCCGAGCAGCACCCTGGCGTCGGGCAGCTCGTACTCGGCGCCGTGGCCGAACTTCGGGCGTGGGCGGGGGCGCGACCCGGTCACCCGCAGCGCGGCGTCCCAGGCGAAGCCGCCGAGGGCGACGATCACCCGCACCCGCTCCAGCAACTCGAGCTCCTCCGCGGCGTAGGGCAGGCAGTTGTCGCGCTCCTGGGGCGTCGGCTTGTTGGCCGGCGGCGCGCAGCGCACCGCGGCCGCTACGAACGCGTCCTTCAGCCGCAGGCCGTCGTCCGCGTTCACGGACTCGGCCTGGTTGGCCAGCCCGGCGCGGTGCATCGCGGCGAACAGCCAGTCGCCCGACCGGTCGCCGGTGAACACCCGTCCGGTGCGGTTGCCGCCGTGGGCGGCGGGCGCCAGGCCCAGCACGTAGATCCGGGCCGCCGGGTCGCCGAAGCCCGGGATCGGCCGACCCCAATACTCCTCATCGCTGAACGCTGCCCGCTTCTCACGCGCCACCCGCTCGCGCCACTGCACCAGGCGCGGGCACCGGCGGCAGGTCACCACCCGCCGCTCTAGCTCGGCTACGCCTTGAGCTTGCGGCCCGTCGTGAACAGCCACTGCGCCCAGATGTATGCGGGGACGGCCAGCGCCGCGGTGACGCCCAGGGAGAGCCAGATGCTCACGTCGGACTCGCCGAGCAGGCCGTAGCGCATGGCCTGCACCATGTAGAAGATCGGGTTGAAGTGCGACAGCTCCTCCCAGGGGGAGGGCAGCAGCTCCACGGAGTAGAACGTGCCGCCCACGAACGCCAGCGGCAGGATCACGATGTTGGCGATGAAGCTGGTGGAGTCCCAGCTCTGCGCGTGGATGCCCACCACGGTGCCGAACGCGGCGAAGAGCACGAGGCACAGCAGCACCACCGTGACCAGGGCCGCCGGGTGCGCGATCGAGATGCCGGTGAGCGCGATCGCCGTCACGAGCAGGCCGATGCCGATCAGCAACCCGCGGTAGATGCCGCCCACCACGAACCCGATCGTCATCTGCCACGGGTGCATGGGCGCGGACAGGATGTCGTTGATGTAGCGGTCGAAGCGGGCCTGGAACATCGTGGATGCGTTGTTGGCGAAGGCGGCCTGCACCATCGCCATCGCGATCAGGCCGGGCACGATGAACTGGTCGTACTCCACGCCGCTCACGTTCTGGACGCGACCATCGAGCGAGAGGCCGAACACGAGGATGAACAGCAGCGAGGAGACAACCGGCGCCAGCACCGTCTGGGTCCACAGCTTCGATACCCGCAGCGTCTCGCGCTTGGCCAGCCACTGCATACCTGCATATCCGGTCATTCGCGCATCGCCTTCACGTAGACGTCGGAGAGGGTGTCGGCGTCGTAGCGATCGCGCAAGCCGTCCGCGCTGTCGCGCGCGATCAGCTTGCCGGCGCGGATCAGCGCGATCTCCTCGCACAGGCTCTCGGCCTCCTCGAGGTAATGGGTGGTGAGCAGGATCGTGGTGCCCTCGGCGTGCAGCCGCCGGATGTAGCTCCACAGCTCCTGGCGCAGTTCGAAATCCACCCCGGCGGTGGGCTCGTCGAGGATCACCAGACGTGGTCGGTGCATCAGCGCGCGGGCCAAGAGCAGACGCCGGCGCTGGCCGCCGGAGAGCTTGGGCGCGCGCACGTCTCGCTTGGCGCGCAGGTCGAAGGCGTCGATCATCTCCTCCGCCCGCTGGGCCGCTTCGTCCTTGCCCATCCCGAAGTAGCCCCCGTGGTACATGAGCGTCTCACGCACGGTGAGAAAGCGGTCGAGGTTCACGTCCTGCTCGGCCAGGCCGATCCAGCTGCGCGCCCGCAGCGAGGTGATCGGCTCGCCGAACACCAGCACCTCTCCGGCGGTCACCCGGATCAGGTTGCAGATCGCGCTGATCGCGGTGGTCTTGCCCGCCCCGTTGGGGCCGAGCAGCCCGAAGAAGGCGCCGTCGTGAACCTCGAGGTCGAAGTCCTCGACGGCGAGGGTGCCGTCGTCGTAGCGCTTGGTCAGGCCGCGCAGCTCCAGCGCGGGAACGTCAGCTCTATACACCCGGTCGAGACTAGTCGGCGCCCAGCGCCCGCCCGTAGTGGCGCTCGTAGTAGGCCCGGTAATCACCCGAGCGGATCGGCTCCCACCACCACGCGTTGTCGCGGTACCAGTCCACCGTGTGTTCCAGGCCATCCGCGAAATGGGTCTGGGCCTCCCACCCGAGCTCGCGCACGCGAGCGGACGAGAGCGAGTAGCGGCGATCGTGGCCGGGGCGGTCGGCCACGTGCTCGATCAGCGACCCGTCCCGGCCCGTGAGGTGCAGGATGCGCTTGACCACCTCGAGGTTCTCGCACTCGTCGGGGCCGCCCACGTTGTAGGCGTGGCCGGGCTCGCCCCGCTGCAGCACCCGGTGGATCGCGCGTGCGAAGTCCTCCACGTAGAGCCAGTTGCGCACCTGGCGGCCGTCGCCGTACACGGGCAGCGAGTCCCCATGCAGCGCGTTCAGCACGCACAGGGGAATCAGCTTCTCCGGATACTGCCTGGGCCCGTAGTTGTTCGAGCCGCGGCAGATCACGGTTTCCAGGCCGTAGGTGTGGTGATGGGCGGCGACCAGCAGGTCGCCGCCGGCCTTCGTGGCGGAGTAGGGCGAGGACGGGTCCAGCGGCGACGATTCGGTGAACGACCCCGATTCGATCGAGCCGTACACCTCGTCGGTGGACACCTGCACGAAGCGCGACACACCCAGCTCGCGCGCCGCCTCCAGCAGCACACTGGTACCGATCACGTGGGTCAGGGCGAACGGGTCCTGCCCCGCGATCGAGCGGTCCACGTGCGACTCGGCGGCGAAGTTCACCACAGCGTCGGCGCCCTCCATGGCCTCCAGCACGCAGTCGCGGTCCTCGATCGCTCCCTCCACGAACTCCACGTCCACCCCGTCCAGGTTCTCCCGGCGACCCGCGTAGGTGAGCTTGTCCAGCACCACCACTTCGTGGTCCTCGGTGGCCAGCCGCGCGTAGGTGGAGCCGATGAAGCCGGCCGCGCCGGTCACGAGGAGCTTCACCCGCGCTCCTCCAGGTAGTCGAGCAGGCCGTCCTGCCACGCGGGCAGGTGGATCGCGTCCTCGTACTGGGTGTCCATCACCGAGTACGCCGGCCGGGGGGCCGGGCGGGCCAGCTCGTCGGTCGTGGCCGACATCACCCGGCAGTCCACGCCCGCGCGGTCGAAGATCGCCACGGCGAAGTCGTACCAGGAGCACTCCCCCGCGGCGGACATGTGGTGCAGGCCGTAGGCGCGCGTGTCGAGCATCCGCACGAGGCCCTCGGCCAGGTGGGCGGTGTAGGTGGGGGAGCCCACCTGGTCGCGCACGACCACCACGAAGTCGTTGTCCTCGGCCAGGCCCAGCATGGTCTCCACGAAGTTGTGGCCGCCCACGCCGAACAGCCACGAGCTTCGGACGATGAAGTGCTGCGGGTTCACCGCCCCGGTGTCCACCTCGCCTGCCAGCTTCGAAGTGCCGTAGCTGCCGAGTGGACTGGGCTCGTCGCCCTCCAGGTAGGGCGTCTGCTTGCCGCCGTCGAACACGTAGTCGGTGGACGGGTAGACCACGGTGGCGCCCACCGCCGCCGCGGCGGCGGCCACGTTGCGGGCGCCGTCGGCGTTGACCTTCATCGCCGCGTCGGGCTCGCGCTCGGCGCCGTCCACGTCGGTGAACGCGGCACAGTTCACCACCGCCTGCGGCGCCTGGTCCGCGACGAAGGCCTGCACGCCGGCGGAATCGGTCACGTCCAGGGCGGAGCGGTCCGCACCCACAACCTCATGGCCTGAGAGCTGCGCGGCTCGAACCACGTCGCTCCCGAGCATTCCCGCCGCTCCTGTGACCAGCACTTTCACCTGCGTAGAGATACCAGGGGAGAGGTGGCCCGCCTGCGCTCACCTGTCTCTAGAGTCCCGCGGACTTGCGGGAGCGCTTCGCCCGACACCTGGCCGTGGCCGCACTGGCGCTTCCGGCGCCCGTGATCGCGGGCGACTGGCCCGATCCCACGTCGATCTTCGACGGTGGCGAGCACGTGGCGGTGACCACCTCCAGCGGGTGGGCGCCCAGCCTGCGCGTGCTGCGCTCGCCGGATCTCGCGTCCTGGCGGCTCACCGGCGAGGTCTTCCGCCGCCCGCCGCGGTGGGTGCTCAGGAACCTGTGGGCCCCGGAGCTCACGCGGCTGAGCAACGGCCGGCTGGCCGTCTTCTACAGCGCCCTGCCGCGCAGGAAGGGCTCGTGGTACTGCATCGGCGTGGCCACCGCCGCCCGGGCGGAGGGCCCCTGGCGCGACCGTGGCCGGCCGCTGCGCTGCGGGCGCGACGGCTCGATCGACGCCTTCCCCACGCGCGACGAGCAGGGGCGCCTCACCCTTCTCTGGAAGAGCGACGGCAACGCCTTCGGGCGGCCCACCTTCATCTTCGGGCAGCGCCTGGCCGAGAACGGGATGCGGCTCCTCGGCAGGCCAAGGCGCCTGCTGCGCAACACCGCGCGGTGGGAGGGCAGGGTGATCGAGGCGCCCGCCGTGGTGCGCCGCCCGGACGCGTTCTACATGCTCTACTCGGGCGCGCTGTGCTGCACCAAGCGCTGCCGCTACGCCGTGGGCGCGGCGCGCGCCACCACGCTGCTCGGGCGCTGGCGCAAGTTCTCGGGCAACCCCATCCTGACCTCGGGAAACGGCTGGCGGTGTCCCGGCCACACCGGCCTGGCCACCGACGCTTCGGGCGCGGTGACCGCCCTGTTCCACGCCTACCGCAGCGGCCTGGGGCGTCTGGCCGGGCGCCAGGTGCTGGCCGCTCCGCTGAACTTCCGCCCCGACGGCTGGCCCCGGATCGGCGACGCTCGCGTGCCGCCGGCGCCCGCTCCCGGCGCCGCACCCAACGAGTTCGCCGACGACTTCGTGGGCCCGCGGCTGTCCCCCGAGTGGGAATGGCCGCTGGAGCGGGTGCCCGGCATCCGCGTGGCCGGCGGCCTCGAGCTGCGCGCGCCCGTGCGGCTGCGTGACGGCTCCCGCGCCGTCCCGCGCTTCGACAACGGCCTGGTCGCGCACCGCATCAGCGGCTCCCGCTATGTGGCGGGCGCCGTGGTGGACCGGTCCTCGCTGGCCGGCAGGGAGGCGGCGGGCCTCTCCACCTTCGGGCTGTCGCCCTTCGGGGTGGGCTCCGAGGCGCTGGGCATCTCCGTCCAGCGCCGTGGCGTGACGGTGTGGCGCCGCAACGGCGAGCGCGTGCGCGTGCTGGCCCGCAGCCGCACGCCGGCGTCCGGGCAGGTGCACCTGCGCCTCACCGCCAACGGCAACGGCTATCGCTTCGAGATGAGCCCCGACGGAGCGCGCTGGCGCGGCGTGGGCAGGCGGCTGCGCGGGGGGATCGAGGAGACGGCACGGGTGGCGCTGCTCAGCGGCGGCCAGCCGCGGGCGAAGGTGCGGTTCGTGTCGGCGCGACTGGAGGAGTAGGGCTCAGCGCAGCCGCAACGTCGCGCCGTTGCGGTTCCCGAACCGGTCTCGCCCCTGACCCGCCGGCACCGTGATCCTCTTGCCTCGCGGCGCGCGCACCGAGAAGAAGCGGCCCCTCCTGCGCCGCACCCGCACCACCCGCTCGCCCACTCGGAACCGCACCACGCCGCCGCGCGCGTACTGCGGACGGTGGGTGAGGTCGATGTCGCGGCGCGCGCCGGGGTACTGCAGCCCCACGGCCACGCGGCCGCGGCGGGCGGGCACCGCGAACACCTTCAGCGCCTTTGTGGCGTTCACCCGGAACGGGCGTGAGGCCAGCCGGTAGCGCTTGGCCGTGACGAGCAGGCGGTAGCGGCCCGGCCTGGCCTCCAGCGGGATCTCCCACTTCACGGAGTGCAGGCCGTCGTCGTTCACGGTCCAGAGCATGGCCAGGCCCAGGTCGGAGTCCGCGCGCACCCAGCGCCGGCCCTTGCGCCGCTGGGCGGTCACGAAGGCGCGGTCCAGCGGCCGGTCGAGCCCCTTCGCTCCGCCCTTCCAGGCGAAGGTCGCGTGCTGGAGCCGCGCGTATGCCGCGGCCGGCTGCGCCGTCGCGGAGCCCGCGCCCGCGCCGCTGGAGTAGGGCGCGCCGTCGGGGATCACGCCGTTGGTGGGGTCGAAGGGATAGGGCGCCGCAGCCGGAGCGCCGCGGACGAGCGCACCGGCCAGCTTGGCGATCTCGTCGCGCATCAGGACCGAGGACACCCGGCCGAAGTGTGTGTTGCCGCCCTCGTAGTGCTGCTTCTCGTACTCCTCGGGGGTAGTGAAGTAGAGGACGAACTCGTTGGCCAGGCCCGACAGGACGACCTTCTCGACACCCGACCCGGCGATCGCCGCGCCGGCCGCCGTCTTGATCCGCTCTCCCACCTCCTTGGTGCCCTCGCCCGGCAGCGAGACGATCATCCGCCGACCCACCCGCACGGCCATCAGGGGCACGCCGTTGGGAACCCCGCCGCTCACGCCCGGCGGGTAGATCTTGCGCCCGTGGGGGTCCGCTCCAGCGGGCGTGCGGCGGCCCTCATAGTGCTCCTGGGTCACGTCGAACAGCGGGCCCCGCTCCTCCTCCGAGCCGGTCAGGAACGGCAGGCCCACCTGCGACTCGTCGGCCACCCGGCCGCCCTGCACGTCCTGGCCGCAGAAGCACACGCGCGTCCAGCGCGAGCTCAGGGCAGGGGTGCGCGACATGCCCCTTCGGGCGCCCCGCCACGCACGCAGCATCGCCGCGGCCTCCACCCGTCCGACGTAGTCCGAGGCCGCCGGGCCGGAGCGGTCGAGACCCCCCGACATGTCGCCCTCGTTCGAGTTGCCGTAGACGTTCACCACCTGCTGGCCGCGCGGCACCCTGGCCGACCTACGGATCCGGTCCTCGAACACGCGCATGGCCGAGCCGTGGTGGTCGGCGTTGTAGAACTCGAAGGTGGACTTGGTCACGGTGCCGTGGTCGGCAAAGGTGGACCAGCCGCCGATCGGCACCCGCATCCGCCGGCGCTTGCCTCGCACTCGCCTGCGCACGAACTTGTCCACCCGCAGCACGTTCACCTCGGGGTCGATCGTGTGCTCGTAGCCGCCGGGGTCCTGGGACTCCTTCCCCGCGCCGTAGTCGAGGTCGAGCCCGTGGTTGGCCAGGTGGGCCTCCAGGCTGCGATTGCGGGTGAGGCCGAACAGCCGCGATGAGCCCCAGCCCGCGGCGGCGGGACCGAGGTCGGCGTCGGCCCGCTTGATGGCGGCCGAGATCTGCTTGAACAAGAAGGTGTAGAGCTGGCGGTCGGCCGGGCTGGGGTTGAGCAGCCCGAAGAAGCTGAACGGGTCCGTGGCCGTCTGGAGGCTGGGCGCGGCGGTGTTGAGGGTCGGGAAGTTGGCGTAGCCGCCGGGCCCGGAGTGGGTGTGCGACGCCGAGATCAGGATGTTCTGCTCGGAGAAGCCGCGCGAACGAAGGTCGTCGCCCAGATGCTTGACCATCCCCCCGGGGACCATGAACAGGTCCACCTGCACGAGCGCGACCTTGCGGCCGTTGCGCTCCAGCACCAGCGCGCGCGACTGCAGCCGGGTGTGCTGGCCGCCGGCCACCCGGTCGGCGCGGGTCCAGCCGCCGAGGTAGTAGCCGGTCTGGGGCGTGATGTCGGCCTTGCCCACCCCGGCCCGGAGTGTGGACGCACTCTGGCCCGCCGAGGGCGAGGCTGCCTGCGCGGGGGCGGCCGCGGCCCCGGCCCCGGCTGCGAGGCCGGCAATCAGAGCAGTCGCTCCGACCCGGAGCCGGGAGATCTTCGGGCCACGCCTCATCGCGCAGTGAGCGTATATCGCCGCCGGTTCTCCACGCGCCAGCCCCAGAGCGCGGCCGGGCAGGGCCGGACCTTCCTTGCAGCTCGCTCCGGGATATTGCCAACGTGTGCCTGGGTGGAACGAAATGTGCGGCCCAGGCACGCCCTATCAATAACCCCGAGCGTCCTTGGAGGGCAACCGGGCAAGGCGAGGGGCGGCGCTCCAGCTTGGCGCCAAGCCGCCGGGACCCCGCCTTGTAACAGGCCTCCGCGTTTCCGCTGCGGTTCGAAACAACCGCGTTACGCCTAAGCAAAAGCGTCCACCGCCGCGCTTGACGGTGCAGCGCCAGTGCCTAGCGTCATCTGCGATGGGCAGGCAGAGAGTGAACGTCGATCCCTCGTCCGGGCTGGAGGCCGCCTTCGCGTGGGGCATCAGACATCGGCACCCGCATGGCGAGCTCGTCGGACTGCGAATCCGCCGGCTGCGCCAAGCGAGCAAGTGGACGCAGATGTACGTCGCGCACCGGATAGCGCGGCCCGAGGCCGACGGCCGTCCCTTCTCGCCCTCCTATCTCTCCCGGGTGGAGCGCGGGTACTCGGCGCCCCCGCTGTGGTTCTACTGCCGGGTGGCGGAGGTGTTCGGGGTCGACCCGGGCCGGCTGTTGGGTCCGGACGAACTGGAGACCGAGAGGGATGCCGAGCGCAAGTTGCTCCTCGACGTGTACGAGCGGCTCGGAATCACGCCGGCAGAGGCAATCGCTCGCCTGGCGCGCGGTCCGCTGTGACGCCGGACCGGCCGCCGCTACGCGAGCTGCTCGGCCACGGCCAGTCCGAGCTGCTTGACCGCCATGCGCGTCTCCGGGCGCAGCGCCTCCAGCGAGTAGGTGCCGGTGTCGAGCATCGTGTGCAGGCGCTCGTCGAGCGGCACGGCCACGCTGCGGTGTCCGCCACCGCGTGCGTCGGCCCGGTTGAGCACCAGCGTGGTGCGCCCGTGGTCGATGTGCGGCAGCGAGCCCAGCACCCTGTCCGCGGTCACCCGGTCAGCCGTGGAGACCAGCAGCAGCTGGTCCGCGCGTTCAACGGCCAGTCGCGCAATCGGGCCGGTGATCCCGGGGCCGAGGTCGAGGAGCACGATCTCGTAGAACTGGCCCAGCAGCGCCAGCGCCTCGCCGTAGCGGGCGGCCGTGAGTCCCGCCATCGCGTCGGGCCGCTCGGGTGCGCTGATCACGTGCAGCCCGGTGGGTTGCTGAGACGCGTAGGGCCGCAACTCCGCCGCCGTGCGCAATCCGTTGAGGTCGCCCACCAGGTCGGCCAGCGAGCGCTCCACGCGACGCGTGGCGGGACCGAGCGCCGCGAGGTTGCCGAAGTCGGGGTTGGCGTCCACGGCCACCACGCGCATCCCCAGGTGGCTGCACATGAGATTGCCCAGCAGGAACG
Source organism: uncultured Thermoleophilaceae bacterium (assembly GCA_963727395.1). GTDB lineage: Bacteria > Actinomycetota > Thermoleophilia > Solirubrobacterales > Thermoleophilaceae > JAAYBF01. The sequence continues at coordinate 27,984 of CAVSGC010000018.1, forward strand.
TGCAGGTGGTCTTGCCCACTCCGCCCTTGGGACTGACCACGGCGATCGTGTTGGCGCGGCTCACGCCCGGATGCGAGCGCAGCTCGCTGTCCAGGGCCGCCTCCTCGCGCTCGCGCGCGCTGGTGCGCGCCGCGGAGAACTGGCTTTTCAGCCGCGCGAGCGGACTGTCTCGTAGCTCACGGCCGTCGACTACCGCGCGCTTGCGTTCCATCCGCTCAGAGGATCGAGATCTCTGAGTTGTCGCCCACCACGAAGCGGTAGGCCTTCGGCAGGGCGGGCCCACGGCCGATCTGCACGTTGCGGCCGATCAGGCTGGCCTCGACCCGTGATTCCAGGTCGCGCAGGCTCGAGCCCTCGAGAACGATCGAGTGCTCCAGCTCCACGCGCTCGAGGGTGACTCCCTCTCCGATGGCGCTGTAGGGCCCCACCCAGGCATCGGTGATGCGGGCGTTCGCACCGATCACCGCCGGGCCGCGCACCGTGGTCCGCGTGAGCACCGCCCCGGCCTCGATCACCACGCGACCCTCCACGCGCGAGTCCACCAGGTCGCCGTCCATCCGCTCCTCCAGGTCGTCGAGGATCAGGCGGTTGGCCTCCAGCATGTCCTGCACCTGGCCGGTGTCCTTCCACCACCCATCCACGATGTGGGGGTCCACGCGGCTGCCGTTGTCCACGAGGTGCTGAATCGCGTCGGTGATCTCCAGCTCGCCCCGCGCCGAGGGCTCGATCGCGCGCGCGGCGTCGAAGATCGCGGCCGTGAACATGTAGACGCCCACCAGCGCGAGGTTGGTCTCGGGATCGGGCGGCTTCTCCACCAGCCGCGACACGCGGCCGTCGGTGAGCTCGGCAACGCCGTAGTGCTCGGGGTCGGGCACGGGGGTGAGCAGAATGAGGGCGTCGGGTGCGTCGGCCCGGAAGGTGTCCACGAGGGCGGTGATGCCGTCGCGCAGCAGGTTGTCGCCGAGGTACATCACGAAGTCCTCGCCGCCGAGGAACTGCTCGGCCGTGAGCACCGCGTGGGCCAAGCCCAGCGGCTCGGCCTGGTCGATGTATGAGATCGACAGCCCGAACCTCGAACCGTCGCCGGCCACCTCGCGGATCTCGTCACCGGTCTCCGGCGCCACGATGATCCCCACCTCGGAGATCCCGGCGGCCGCCATTGCCTCGATGCCGTAGAAGAGCACCGGCTTGTTGGCCACCGGCACGAGCTGCTTCGCGCTCGTGTGGGTGATCGGGCGCAGGCGCGTGCCCTTGCCGCCGGAGAGGATCAGGCCCTTAATAGGTCCCGCCCAGCTTGCGATGGTCCCAGGTGACGGTGCGCGTGGGGCGGAACGTCAGGCCCACCCGCTTGGGCGCCTGCTGGGCGATCATCTCGCCCACGTCGACGCCGGGTGCGTAGCGCTCGAACAGGGAAATGCCAAAGGCGGCGACGTCGTCGTGCACGAGCTCCACGTCGCACTCCATCATCACGCCACGCAGCTCCTCATAGGCCACGCCGGCCTCGATCTGCAGCGTGGCGTGCGGGTCGCGCTCCAGGTTCTTCGCCTTCTGTGACTTCGCGTAGGTCCAGCCGCGCAGAGCGTCGCCGTCGACGAAATACCAGAGGGGCATGAGGTGCGGGCGCCCGTTGGGGCCGATCGTTGCGCATGTCACCACCTTCTCCTCATCGAGGAAGGAGCGCAGCTCGTGATCGGACATCTGAATCTGGTCGCGGCGCGACGCCATCGGGTGCGCAAGCTACCGCTGAAGTGCGCCCGCGAGCTCCTCGGCGGCGTGGAGCACGGCTTCGCGCGCGTCCTCGGGCTCGAGCACGGCGGCGTCGCCGGCCTCCTTCAGGATCTCCTTGGCGAGGTACTCGTGGCCGCCGAACGGCAGTTCCACGATCACCGCACCGTCGGCCAGCTCCTGCACCACACTGCGATCCTCGCGCGCCCAGCGTGCGCGCTCAGGTGAGATCCACACTCGGGCGCGCTGGGAGGTGGGCACCTCGCCCGTTGTGGGCCAGCCCTGCACGTCGGGCTCGATGCCCTCGCGCAGCTCGAACTTCTCCCTCAGCACCGTGGCCGAGCGGATACGGTCGAGCCGGAACGAGCGGGTGGCGTCCTTGGCGGTCTCGAATGCGTGCACGTACCACCCCTCGGTGCCGTTGAGCAGCTGGTACGGCTCGATCGTCCGGGCGGTGAACTCGTCCTGGTCCTCCTTGTAGTGCTCGATCTCCAGCAGCTGGCGGCTCTTTATCGCGCTGGACACCACGCGCGCGATCTCTGAGTCATCGCCCTTGGCGGTGGTGATCTGGAGGCCGTCGGTGGCCGGGTCGTGGCCCAGCGCGTCCACGATCTTCTCGCGGGCGGTGGCCAGGGAGCCCTCGGGCAGGTGCTCACCCACGAGGTCGATCGCGGCCGCGAGCGCCTTGGCCTCGAGCGGCAGCAGCCGGGCGGGGCGGGCGAAGTTGTCGCCGTAGGGCTCGGGGTCCACCTCGATCATGTCGCCCTGCACCTCCGCGTAGAGCACGTAGCTCCCGCCGCCGAAGTTCACGACGTTCAGCACGTCGATGTCCTGGCGCAGCTCGGTCTCTGAGATCTGCAGTGCCGCGGTCAGCTCGCGCAGCTCGAGCTTCTCGCCGGCGCGGGCGGCCTCGATCAGGATCCCGGCCAGCGTGACCAGGCGCGCGAAGCGCTCGGGGCGGATGTGGCTCTCGCGCTTGCCGTCGTCCACGGGCTCCTCGCGCTCGCGGCGCTTCACGGGGGCGGCCAGCTCGATCGGCTGGGCGTGGCGCTCGATCACGAGCTGGATGCGCTCGTCGGCCTCCCCGACCAGCTCCTGCGGCTCGAGGATGCGCGCCCGCGGGCCCAGCCCCAGCACCCATGAGATCAGCTGGCGCGAGTCGCCGTAGGGGGTGGTGAACACCGCGCCGTCGTCGGTCTCCTCGACCGTGCCGGCGTCGCCGCCCATGTGGCGGCGCACGAGCCACTCGATGCGATCGGACAGCCAGACGCGCGCCTCGCCCTGCTGGTCTCCCAGCTGCCAGTCGGCGCGGGTGGCGTAGGTGCGCGGGTCGAAGTCCTCGGGGCGCTGGAAGTCGTGCTCGGCCTTGGAGCTGTAGCCCACCTTGCCGCGGATGCGCGACAGGCGGAACACGCGTACGGCCTTGCGCTCGTGCGCGTAGCCAACGAGGTAGAACAGCCCGCCCCTGAAGAGCAGGTGGTAGGGGTCCACCTTGCGCGACTCCTCGGCGTCGCGGCCCATCGTGTAGTAGTCGAACACGATCGTCTTGCGGCGGAAGATCGCGGTTTCGATCTTGCTCAGCCGCTGGGAGAGGTCACGGCCGCCCGAGCTGGCGGTCATGGCCAGGCGCACCGAGCGCTGTTCGGGTGCCGACAGGGGGGAGGGCTTTCCCCACGAGAGCTGCTGCAGAGCCAGCCGCAGCGGCTCGGCGTAGGCGAACTCGCCGTCGAGGAGGGTGAGTGCGGTGCGCAGGCCGGCGAGCTCGGCGTCTGAGAACTCGATCGCCGGGAGGTAGAAGTTCTCGGGCGGGAGCGTGTAGGTCTCCGCCTCGAAGCTGCCCTCGGACTGCTTCTCCACCTTGAGGTCGATCCCCAGCGAGGCCAGCTCGGCGCGATCGGCGTAGAAGCGCCGGTTGAACGCCTCGTCGCTGGTCATCTGCGCGTAGCCCTCCACGTCCTGGCGGATCTCGAGCGCGGAGATCGGCCGCCGCTCCGCCATCAGGAAAGAGATCAGCGACAGCTGGCGGATGAGCTTCTCGGTGTCCTTGGCCATCAGCCGTCGAGCATACGCACGAGCCTGCGATCCGCCCCCCGGGCCGGCCGCCAACGGACGCTATTTGCGGGGTCAGGCCGCCTGGCGGCGGGCGTCGCCCGCCTGGCGCGAGGCGAAGTACGCCGATCCCGACAGGGCCCTGTCGAAGCCCGACCAGCGCGCGCCGTCGGCCAGGCCCTTCTCGATCCGGTCGAAGCTGCCGAGCGTGCCGCCCAGGTTGTCGATCATGTGGACGAGCACCGCTTCGCGCGTGCACGGGGTCACCGGGCTGCCGTGTTCGAGCTTGCCGTGGTGTGAGAGCACGATGTGCAGGACGGCCTCGGCGGTCTCCGCCGGGAAGCCGTCGATCTGCTCGATGGTGCTGCGCACCCTGTAGTAGCCGAGCGGGATCTCGCCCTGGAGCCTGCCGGCATCGGACAGGTCGATCGCCCCGCCCGTCTGCTCATAGGCCTCGATCTTGCCGATGTCGTGAAGCAGCGCCCCCGCCACCGCAACGTCGCGGTCGATGCCCGGGAACGTGGACGCCATCGCGCTCACGCCCGAAGCCACCGACAGCGAGTGCTCCAGCAGGCCGTGGCGGTAGGCCTGGTGGTAGACCTTCGCGGCCGGCGCGGCGCGCCAGCGATCGCCGGTGTCCGAGCCGGCGGCCAGCAGGCGCTCGAGCAGCTCGCGCAGCTGGGGATGGCGGACGGTTTCGATCAGCTCGTCCAGCGCGGCCAGCATCTCGCTGAGCGCCACCGGCGGGGCCTCGAGCAGCTCGGCCGGGTCGTACTCCTCGGGGGCGGCGGCCCGGCAGGCGCGCACGGTGATCGAGGGGCCGTAGCGCGGGTCGGTGGCGAAGCGGCCCGTGACCCACACGACGCTGCCGGGCTGGGCGGCGGAGGCGATCTCGTCCACGCCGTCCCACGCCACCGCATCCACAGAGCCCGTGACGTCCCCGAGGCTCAGCTTGAGGTAGGCGTCGCCGTTTCGCTTCTCGCGCCGCGACACCTGGCGGACCTCGAAAGCGCACTCCACCACCTGGCCGTCGGCCAGTTCGCGCACGAAGTGCTTGGTCGGTCCTATGAGGCTTGGCTGATCCACGGGGCTCACGAATGTAGGGAGGGTCGCGGACGGGTAATTTGACCTGACATGACTGTGCTCGTTGCAGGAGGAACAGGTGCGCTGGGATCGGCGGTCGTCCGCGAGCTGGCCGATGGCGGCCACGACGTGGTTGCCCTCGATCGTCACGGCGAGGCGGAGGGCGTGACCACGGTGCACGCGGACCTGCTCGACCCCGCGGCCACGTCGGCGGCGGTGGCCGGCGTGAACGGCCTGGAGGCCGTCGTGAACCTCGTGGGCGGCTTCGCGATGGGCGCGAAGGTGGGCGACTCCGAGCTCGAGGACTTCGAGCGGATGCTGCGACTGAACCTCGTGCCCGCGTTCAACCTCGCGCACGCGGCGATGCCGCGGATGGCCGAGGCGGGAGGAGGCGCGTTCGTGTGCGTGGGGGCGAAGGCGGCCCTCGACCCGTTCCCAGGGGCGGCCGGCTACGTGACCGCCAAGGCGGGCGTGATCACCTTCATCAAGGCACTCGACGCCGAGTACAAGGGGGCCGGGGTTCGCTGCAACGCCATTCTCCCCAGCGTGATCGACACACCCGCCAACCGCGAGGCCATGCCCGACTCCGATCGCGCCGGATGGGTCGCTCCCGAGCAGATCGCGCGCGTGGTCGCCTTCCTGATCTCGCGCGATTCCGAGGTGGTGAGCGGCGCGGCGGTACCGGTCTACGGCAAGGGCTAGCAGCGTCATCCACCGGACCCCGAGGCCGGCGACCAGTCCCCAGAACGGCGCGCTGATCCCGGCGATGGTGACGCCGGACGCGGCGACCACCAGCGTGATCACAGCCGCGTCGCGGTCGGGAGTGTCGCCGAGGGCCACGGCGAGGGCGGCGGTGAGCGCCCCGAGCAGGGCGAGCCCGGCCACGGCCTCGATCAGGCCGGCCGGGGCCGCGCTCGCCAGCGCTGTGGCCAGGCCGGCGCCGAGGCCGAGCACGATCGTGGCGCCGCCTGCGGTGGCCGCGGCGATCCAGCGGCGCGACGTGTCGGGGCCCGCGTCGGGCCCGGCGGCGAGCGCCTGCGTGATTGCGGCGAGGTTGATCGCATGGCCGCCAAACGGCGCGATGAGTGCGGTGGCCGTGCCGGTGGACATCAGGACCGGACGGATGTCGGCCTGTAGCCGAGGCTCTGGAGAACCGCCATTCCGGTCACGTTCTGTGACGCCATCGTCACGAGGAAGAGCGGCAGCGCCAGCCCGATGATGGCCGAAGCCTCGAACGCCGGTGCTGTGAAATCGACCGCCGGAGCCAACTGGCCGTCGACCGTCGCGCCTTCGATCACCATCACGAGCGCCAGCGCTCCCAGCGCGCCGGGAACCGCCGAGCGCGGCGCGAAGCGCCAGAGCACCAGCCACGCCGCGATCACCGGAAGGGCCTGCGCGGGCGAGTCGGCTGCGGCGCGCGCAGGGGCAAGGCACACGGTGAGCAGCACCCCCGCCAGCATCGCGCTCGCAATCGGTGCCGGAATCGCCGCGATCAGCCGCCCGAGCGGGCGCCACAGGCCGGCGAGCGCGAGCAGCACGCCGCATACGGCAAATGCGCCGACAGCTGCCGGCCAGCCCCCGTCCGGGACGCCGGTGCTCACGAGCAGCGCGGCACCCGGGGTCGACCAGGCGATCGCTATCGGGGTCCGCGTCCGTGCGCTCAGTGCGATTCCGACGAGCCCCATCGAAACCGACAGGACGAGCAGGCCCGACGCCGCCTGCGCCTCGGTCGCGCCAACGCCACGCAGCCCGGCGAGCACGACCGCGAAGGCACCCATGAAGCCCACGAGCGCGGTGACCAGGCCGGCCACGACAGGTTGCGTGCGGTCGGCCGCCATCGGCGGGTGAAACGTAGCGTCGTCTACGGCGTGGCCTGGGGACTGCCGGCCGGCCCGTCGCCGCCGTAGTAGGCGAGGGCCCTCCTGCCCAGCTCCTTCGTCGATCCGCCGTTCTGCACGGCGCTGATCGGGGCGCCCACCAGCGGGATCAATCTGCCCGCGTAGCGCTTAGCCACGCGCTTGCCGATGTAGCGCACGAGGCGCGCACGAAGCTGGCGTCTGGTCACGACGCCGCCCAGCTTCGACTCGATCATCGTCTGGGCCATCGAGGGCCCCATGCCGTCCAGCGACTCGCGTGCGGCCGCGGGAGTCTCGTAGACCTCCCACAGGGCCAGCAGCTCCGCCGGGCGCATCGGGTGGGCGGGGTCGTAGCCGTGGGCGGCGGCGATGTAGAAGACCATCCGCGCCTGGATCCACATGAGGCCGGCGAGATTGCCGGCGCTGGTCACAATGCCGCCGAATCCCAGCGCGAATCCCTCCACGCGCGAGAGGCGCACGTTCTTCTTGAAGGCCTCCTTGGCCAGCGAGTGACCGGTCGTGGCCCGCGCCGGCTACCTGCACCCATCGCGCCGCCGGCCCGTGGAAACGCTCGGAGGCGGCGAGTGCGATCAGCTCGGGGGCGCGCTCGGGCTGGGCGAGGATCCGTCGCCAGACGGGGTCGGGAACCTCGACCTGGCGCTGAAGTTCGGTGCCGGGTGCCACGGGGTGGACGATAGGGGGCAGGCGGTGCGGTCGCGGGTACCATGGCGCGCTGCACGGCGAGGTAGCTCAGTTGGTAGAGCACACGACTGAAAATCGTGGTGTCCCCGGTTCGATTCCGGGCCTCGCCATCTGGCCGGCTGCGCCGCATCGCGTGGCGGTGTCATCGGTCGGCTCGCCTGCGGAGCAGGCTTCGCTCCCTCTTCCTTGCCACGCGGGCGGCTCGCTCGGCAGATGGCGAGGCCGGCCTGGCCAGATCTGGCCGGCTGCGCCGCATCGCGTGGCGGTGTCATCGGTCGGCTCGCCTGCGGAGCAGGCTTCGCTCCCTCTTCCTTGCCACGCGGGCGGCTCGCTCGGCAGATGGCGAGGCCGGCCTGGCCAGATCTGGCCGGCTGCGCCGCATCGCGTGGCGGTGTCATCGGTCGGCTCGCCTGCGGAGCAGGCTTCGCTCCCTCTTCCTTGCCACGCGGGCGAGCGAGAAGCCGCTGCACAGTGGCAACTTCTCGTCGAGCGTTGGCGCCGGCACAGCGCGCCGGCATGCCGGCGGTCTCCTCAGAACTTCGGGTTGATCAGCTCGACTCGGGCCTTGTCGCCGATGCCGATGGGGCTAGCGCCGTAGTCGTACTCCGCCAGGACGATCTTCACCTTGCGCACGGGACGCTTGTACTTGCGCGTGACGTCGAAGCTGAGCGGACGCTTCTTCTTGCAGGTCCGGCTGTCGGTTCGGGAGTAGTCGGCCTCCACGTATGATCTGCCCTTCCCGCGAAGCAGGCGGAACTGGACGTTTGCGCTGTATCCGTCGGCGGGACAGAGGTCGTTGATCCGGCCGCGGATCCGCACGCTCTTCCTCGACAGGAACGTCACGTGACCCCAGGTCCGGGCGCTCCCCTTGGTCTCCGCGGTCCCTGTCGAGATGTCGAAGGGAGCGGCCCGCGCCGTGTCCGCGAAGGACGCACCGCAGACGAGCGCCATCGTCAGCGCCGCCGTCAGCAATGCCCACCTGACCGTCCCGTGTGCCAGCGTCATTCCTGCTCTCCAAGGTCGCTCGTCTGCCCGGACGCGTGATAAATACCTCCGGCCGAGCGAGAGTTGCGGCGCATTGCTCGTCATCACGTTGCAGCAAGAGTGGGAATCTCCCCTGTCTTTGCCAGAGCGATCCAGCGGACCGGGGTCTACCCGAAGCTGCTCGCCTGGATCCGTCCGAGCGTGGCCACGCGGCGGGTGGCCGGCGCGGAGTGGTGGCTCGCGACGGCGCGATCTGAGAGCGCACGCGCGCATCGTGCGCATCGCGTAGAACTTCCACCATGGCAGCGTCGGAAGCGATTACCGTCGAGGCGGGCGAGCGCGAGCTGCGCGTCTCGAGCCCGATCGGGTGATCTTTCCTGAGTCCGGGCGCACGCCGGCGCTCACCAAGCTCGACATCGTGAAGTACTACCTCGCCGTCGAGGACGGCATCAGGCGTGCCCTGCGGCGGCGGCCGACCACGCTGGAGCGCTGAGGCGCAGGGGAGCGGGGACATGCCCTATCCGCCCGACTACCCCAAGATGCCTGGCGAGCCCAAGCGGGTGCAGCCCTCGCGCGACCGCGACCGCAAGCAGGACTGACTACGGCGCCCGCGGAAGCTTCCTCGCCCCCCACTTGACCACAGGGTTCGGCATCACCGGCGCAGTAGGGGCGTGGATCCTCCGTCCCTCAGGTGGAGCCCTCGACCTGCCAGCTGCTGTATATCGATGCCGCCTGGGCGCGGTTCGCTGCCGACAGCTTGCGCAGCACGTGCTTCGCGTGCGATTTCACGGTCCCTTCGCTGACCACGAGGCGCTCCGCGATCTCCCAGTTGGTCAAGCCCTTGGCCATCTGCTCCAAGACCTCCATCTCACGGCGCGTCAGATCCCCTGCCGCGAGCGACCGCCGCGTTCCCGGAGGGCCACCCATCGACGAGCTTGCCCTCCGCGCATCGCCCTGGACGGGCGCGTGCGTCGGCTCCATGTCGAGCTCGAAGACTTCGCTGATGATCTGATCCGTGTTGCGGATCATGCGGCTGACCTCGTCGCGCTGAGTGTGCAGCCGGTCGACCAGGATCGCTCGCTCGATCGCGTAGCCGAGGCCCTCGGTGAAGGTGGCAAGTGTGTCGCGGTCCAACTCATCCATCGTGCGGCCGGTGAAATAGCTGTCGGCATGCATCAAGCCGATCACGCGGCCCTCGGGCATGATCGGTGCAGCAACGTAGCTGCGGGTGTCACTGGCGACGACCAGAGGCCTGAAGGTCCGTGGGTCGTTCTGCGGGTCGCGCACAAGCATCGGCTGGTGACGGCGCACCATCTCGGCCTCCACCAGGCGATGCGTGAGCCTCGGCCGTTGTGCCCGAACATGGGCGCGCAGCTCGGCCGCCCACTCGGGATGGCCCTCGAAGTGAACGCTCTCGGCCACCATCTCGGAGCCCTCGACCCGGAAGAGAATCGCCCGATCGAAGTCGCAGCTGCGACACAGCTCCGCCGTGGCACGGTCGAGCACCTGGCGAACGGAGCCGCTCCCGCGCAGGCGGCTCGAGGGCCTGCCGCACGTGGAGCAGAGCCCCCAGTCGGGCGCCCAGCACCTGCTCGCGAACCTGGGTCCGGATCTCGGTCAGTTCGACCACGAGCTGGCACAGCTCGACCAGCTCGGCCCGCGGCATGCAGCGCGAGGGCTGCTCGAGCCGGGAGGCGAGCATGTCGCGTGCCTCGCCCAGTGCGTCGTGCATCGAGTGAGGATCGGCGGCCACGGGGGCGATGGGCAGCTCGCCGCGGGCCACCTCCATCGCGCGCTCCAGGGCAGCGGCGGCCTGGGGCTCGAGGGAGATCTGGGCATGGTCACGCTCGGCCGCCGGCCTGCTTTCGCGAGAGCCTTCACGCACGTCCACCCTCCATGCTCGTCCTTCTCGGATCGGCGCTCCGTTCGATTGCTGAACGCGGTGAGCCGCGACCTGGACGAACGATCGATCCAATAGGGCCTCTTTCGGGAGGGCAAAGACACCCCCGTTGGGCGATTGTCACTTGCTCGCTCCCGCCGTAGCGTAAGTCGTTCGCGGTTCCCGTCGAAGGGTTGAGATCGATGACTAGTCCCAGAAACAAGCGCACGACCAGCAAGCGCCGGCTGTATCGGCCTGCCGTCGCGCTCGCCGCGCTGGGTCTCGTCCTGCTCTCCTTCGCGATCACCTCGAGCGCTGCCGAGCCTCCGCTGACGCTCGCCGTCACCAATGGCTACGACACCAAGAGCGGCAAGACACTTGTGGCCGACGGAAAGCTCTCCGTCGTCACCCAGAGCGACAGCAACCGCTACGGCGTCGAGGCGGGGCACCGGCTGTCGTTCGCCTTTCAAGGCTCCGTGCCCGCTGGCGCGACCATCGGTTCCACGAGGATCTTCGTCGAGCGCTACGAGGAGTCGGACTTCTCCGGCGCCCTCTCATGGCAAGCCGGCGGCGGGTCGCTTACGGCTCCCACAATCGCCCAGAACTTCAGCCCGGCGCCGCTTCGCGGAGAGTCGGCGGAGACGTGGTCCAGTGGGACGTGACCGCGACGATCGATACCCCGGCCAAGGCGAACGACCTCAAGTTCGTGATCCGCAACAACTCGTCGAACGGGAAGAAGAGCATGGTCGACCGCGTCCATGCGGTGGTCGAGTACTCGCTCGCGCCGACGCCACCTTCCATCACCTCCTCCCCGTCGACCAGCGCGACCGTCAACCAGGCCTACAGCTACCAGGGCCGTGCCAGCGGAACCACGCCGATCACCTGGACGCTCCCCACGGCACCCGCGGGAATGACCGTAAACGGCCAGACCGGGCTGGTGAGCTGGACCCCGACCGGGACGGGAACGTTCCCGGTGACGCTGCAAGCGACCAACGATTTGGGCTCGGACACGCAGAGCTTCAACCTGTCCGTGGGGACCGCTCCCACGTCCGAGACCGTCTTCGCCGCGGGCGACATCGCCGGCTGCGGCACGTCGGGCGACGAGGCGACCGCGGCGCTGCTCGACGGAACCCGAACGGCTCGGTGCTGACGCTCGGAGACAACGTCTATGAAGCGGCACGCTGAGCGAGTACCAGAATTGCTACGGGCCGACCTGGGGCCGTCACAAGGCGCGCACCTTCCCGACGCCGGGCAACCACGAGTACCAGACGTCCGGAGCCGCGGGGTACTACGACTACTTCGGTAGCGCCGCGGGCGATCGGACCAAGGGCTACTACAGCTTCGATCGCGGCGTGTGGCACATCATCGCGCTCAACTCCGAGGTGGACTACGGCGCCGGCGGCGCGCAGGTGGCCTGGCTGAGAGCCGACCTGGCCGCCACGACTAAGCCCTGCGTGCTCGCGTACTGGCACAAGCCCCGCTTCACCCGCGGCAACTACTCCGACTTCACGGCGTACACGCCCTTCTTCACGGAGCTGTACAACGCGAACGCGGAGGTCGTGCTCGGCGGGCACGACCACAACTACCAGCGCTATCAGCCGATGACGCCATCCGGCGCGTTGGACCCCGCGCGCGGCGTACGTCAGTTCGTGGTCGGCACGGGCGGCCGCGGCCACTACGCCCTGCGGACGGACGCACGCCGCCAGGCGGCGAACGCGACTGCCTTCGGGATCCTCAAGCTCACGCTGCACGCAAACGGCTACGACTGGCGGTTCCTCCCGGTCGCAGGCCAGACCTACACCGACTCCGGGTCGGCGAGCTGCCACTGACCGGCTTCTTCCCCGACCTCGTCGGGGGACCGGCTCGGCACGGTCGCTCCCGCGCGCTGCGATCGGCGTGGCGAGCCCAAGCGGGTGCCGCCCTCGCGGGACCGCAAGAAGGACGGGCTACGGCGCCTGCGGCAGCTGCTTCGCCCCCCGCTTGACCACGGGGTTCGAGGGCGGCGGCACGACCGGCCCGATGTCGCCGTCGGGCGCCTCGTCCAGGTCCACCATCACCGGCGCGTGGTCGCTCGGGCCCTTGCCCTTGCGCGCCTGGCGGTCGATCCATGCGGCCCTGACCCGTTCCGCCACCTGCTCGCTCGCCAGCACCAGGTCGATCCTCATGCCGAGGTCCTGGTGGAACATCCCTGCGCGGTAGTCCCAGTAGCTGAACACGCGCTCGCCGGGCCAGCGGTCTCGCACGACGTCGCGCAGGCCGACGGACTGCAGGTCGGCGAGCGCCTCCCTCTCGGGCGCCGTCACGTGGGTCTGCCCGGCGTAGGCGTCGGGATCGAACACGTCGTCGTCGGTGGGCGCGATGTTCACGTCCCCGCACACCACTACCGGCTCCGGCCGCGCCGCGACTATCTCCTTCAGCGCGGCCAGCCAGGCCAGCTTGTACTCGTAGTGCTCAGAGCCCGGCTCGCGTCCGTTGGGCACGTACACGGAGACGATCCGGATCCCGTCGCACGTGGCCGACACCGCGCGCGCCTCCTGATGCGGAAACCCCGGGCCGCCGGCCAGCCCCGCGACCACGTCCTCGAGGCCCACGCGCGAGAGGATGGCCACGCCGTTCCATGCGGCCTCACCGTGGAGCGCGACCTCGTAGCCGCCGTTTCGACAGCTCGTCGGCGAGCAGCTCCGCGAACGCCTCGTCGGTGAGCTTGGTCTCCTGCAGGCAGACGACGTCCGGCTGCCGCTCGTCGAGCCAGGCCAGCAGCCGGGGCAAGCGCTGCTTGACCGAGTTCACGTTCCACGTGGCGATGCGCACCGGGGCCAAGGTACCGGCCCCGGCGCACTTCGCTCGCTACGCGCTTGCCGCCACGGGCGGGGTGCCCAGCACGCTCTCCCCGACCGGTTGCATCGGCGCCTCGAACTCGGAGGTCACCTCCGCCTCGCTGAAGAAGCCGACCACCTTGAGGGTCTCGTCGCCGATGTTGCGCACGCCGTGCCTGACCATGGCGGGGATCACCGCCAGGTCGCCGGCGGTCACGACGCCGCGCTCGTCGCCCACCTCTGCCTCGCCGGTGCCGGCGACGATGTAGAGGATCTCCTCGGGGCTGTCGGTGTGCCGCGCCAGGCGCTGGCCGGGCGCGAGCTCGAAGTAGACGACCGAGCTGTCCGCGGTGCCGGTGGCGGCGTAGAGGGGAAAGTCGAAGCGAACACGTGCGTCGGGATCGCCGTCGATCCACGCCTCCGTCAGCTCGAGGGTGTCTGTCTTGGCGGTGAGCATTGCGATCCTCCTTTGGTAGAACAGGGCTGTGCTGCGAAAGCAGCGTAACGCCGAGCGACCGTGTTGTCAAGTTCGCTGCACAGCGGTGTACTATGAAGGCATGCCCCGCAAGTACGAGCTGAAGAAGCGTGCAGAGTCGATGGACGACACCCGCCGCCGCATCACCGAGGCCGCGGTGGACCTGCACGGCAGCATCGGGCCGGCCCGCACGACCGTGACGGCCGTCGCGGAGCGCGCAGGGGTGCAGCGGCACACGGTGTACCGCCACTTCCCGACCGAGGACGACATCCTCGCGGCGTGCTCCGGGCTCTTCGAGAGCCGCCACCCCTGGCCGGATGTCGAGCAGTGGCGAAAGGTCTCGGATCCGCGCGAGCGGCTGGCCGGTGGGCTGGACGAGCTATATCGCTACTACGAGCAGACCGGGCACATGTGGACCAACGTGCTGCGAGACATGGAGGCCATGGACGGGGTGGCGACCGTGTCGCCGCTTCAGGATCAGCTCGACGCCTGGGAAGGTGTGCTCGCCTCGGGCTGGCCGGCGGGGGGCGGCCGCAGGCGCATCCTCTCGGCCGCCGTGCGTCACGCCATCGACTTCGCCACCTGGCGCTCGCTGGTCGAGCGGGGCGGGCTCTCCCGCGCCCAGGCCGTTCGCCTGATGTCGGCGCTGGTGGAGAATGCAGCCGGGGCCTGACTGCCGGACACCGTCGAGGACCACCTGAACGAGGAGCTGAGATGAACGCGCCGGAACTCGTGTCGCCCCACGAATGGGAAGAGGCCCGTCAGAGGTTGCTGGTGAAGGAGAAGGAGCACACCCGCGCCCGGGATGCGCTGGCGGCCGAACGCCGGCGCATGCCGATGGTGGCCGTGGAGAAGGACTGCGCCGTACCAGTGGTGGAACTACCACGATCGGTATGAAGCGACCACTTAGCCCGCGCGCTGTACTCTGCCCCGCGTGCGTCGCGCGTTCACAGTTCTCGCCCTGGGCATGGCACTCGCGGCTGCCGGCTGCGGCGGCGGCTCCGACAGCGGCGACGCCCTCGACAACGCGCTGGGCTACGTGCCCGCCGACTCCCCGTTCGTGGCCGTCATCGACACCGATGTCGAGGGCAAGCAGGCCAAGTCGATCGAGAAGATCGTCGACCGGTTCCCCTTCTCGGGCCAGGTGAAGGGGCAGCTGAAGCAGGGCTTCTCCCAGGCCGACCTGGACTTCGAGAAGGACGTGAAGCCGGCGCTCGGCAACGAGTTCGTGATCGCGGCCCTCGACGCGGAGAGCTTCACCGCCGACGACACGGAGGCCCGCGTGGTCGGGGCGCTCCAGAGCAAGGACAAGGACTCCTTGCAGAAACTGCTGGAGACGGGCGAGACCAAGGAGATCGGGGAGACAAACGGTGCCAAGCTGTACTCGACCTCAGGGGGCGACGTGATCGGTCTCGAGGACGACACCCTTCTCTTCGCCAACTCCCGCGAGGACATCGAGGCGGCCATCGAGCGCCACGACGGCGACGGTCACATGACCACGGACCGCTTCGAGCAGGCCTTCGAGGGCCTTCCCGAGGACGCCCTCGTGCGCACCTTCTTCAACGTGAAGGAGCTGCTCGACACCGACCCGGATACCGAGGACGCGCGCAAGGTGGAGTACGTGAGCGCCATGCGCGACCTCGGGCTCACGGCGTCGTTCACCGACGACGCGATCGACCTGGACTTCCGCCTCGCCACCGAGGGGGACAGCCTGCAGGACACCGATTTGCCGTTCGCCAGCGGCGAGGAGAGCCCACCCGTGATCGATGCCGACGGCGAGATCGGCTTCGGGCTGCGCGACCCCGCTCGCATCTTCAGCTTCGGCGAGACCGCGGGCCAGGCGATCAACCCCGCGGGCTTCGGCCAGTACGAGACCGGCAAGCGCGCGCTGGAGCGCCGGCTCGACGTGAGCATCGAGGATGACGTGCTGGCCCAGCTCAAGGGCGACGTCTCGGCCACCTCCTCGATCGACGGCAAGTTCGGCCTGCGCAGCGCGCTCACGGACGCTCCGGCGTTCGAGCGCACGCTCGGGAAGATCGCCCGCGAGTTGCCCGGCCTCAGCGGCGGCGCCGTTGGCGAAGTGACCCCGCCCGTCGGGAACGACGGCCTCTACTCGCTGGCCACTCGGGAGGGCATGCGGATCTTCTTCGGCGTGGTGGGCGAGAGCTTCGTGCTGGCCAACGACCAGGCGAAGGCCCGGGCCCTGCCCGACGCCCCCACCGTCGAGGTGAAGGACGCGAAGGGCGCGATCACGATGCGCGCGGATGCTCAGCAGGTGGCCACCAGCGCGATCCGTTCCTTCGGGGGCGCGTCCGGACTGGGCGGCGCGATCGGCGGCTCTCTCTTCACCGGCCCGCTCGGTGAGCTCACCGGGTCGATGGCTGTAGACACGGATGCCGCGACCGGCAACGTGCGCCTGACCTTCAACTAGCCCGGCGGCACGTCCGCCGAGAAGTGGTGCGCGGAGATCCGCAGCCGCCGTCGGAAGTAGAGCCGGTGGGCGTCGGCGCGCTCGGGGATGACCCCCGAGTCCAGGTGAAACTCCTGGCATCCCTGACGCTGGGCCTCCTCCCACAGCCAGGTCATCAGCGCACCGGCGTGGCCGCGGCCGTGCCGCGCGGCTCGCGTCACGAGGTCGTCCACGTAGAGGAAACGGCCCCATGGGAGGTTCTCACCCACGCGAAAGCCGGCCGCCGCGGCCGCCTCCTCGTCATCCGCGTCGAAGGACCCCACCACGCGATAGCCGTCTGAGCGCTGGCGGTCCACCCGCTCGGCGAGTTCGCGCCGGCGTTCCGGCATGGGGGCGCAGCTCCAGCAACGCGGCTGCCGCCAGGTGCGACTCGGCGGCGCTGAGCTCGCGGACGTCGGGCATGGCCCGAGTCTACGGTTGGGTGAGGCTTTCCCAGGCCTGCAGGAACGGCAGGGGGTCAACGGCACGGCCGCCGGTGTACCAGCCGCCGCCGGTCCAGATCTCGAAGTGCAGGTGCGGTCCGGAGGAACCGCCGGTGGAGCCCACCTCGCCGAGCTTCTGGCCGGTGCGAACCGCCTGCCCCTTGGTCACGGCGACCGATCCGGTGCGCATGTGCATGAACACGTAGTCGCGATCCTCGTCCGCGCCGTCGAGCACCACGTAGTGCCCGGCGCCGCCCGCTTGGTAGGCCTTCGCCTTCACCACGCCCGCGTGAGGCGCCACGATCGGCGTGCCCTGCGGGGCGGAAAGGTCCTGGCCCTGGTGGACGTGGCCCCTGCGACCGGCGCCGAAGCGCGAGTCGGTGCTGCCGTAGCTGAAGGTCCCGAGCAGCGGGAAGCGGTGGCCGGCCTCGGAGCCGGGGGCGGGCGCCGGTGTGGCTCGAGCCCGGCGCTCCCTGGCCCGCCGGCGTGCCGCCAGACGGCGGGCGCGCCTGGTTGCCGCCAGCCGCAGGCGCCTGCGGCGCTCGGCCCGCAGCTCGGCCGGGGCCGCCCCACCCATCTCGGCCGGGGGCGCCTTGCGGACCTGCGGCGCCGTGGCCCCGCCGGTGCTGGAGGCGTGGACGTGGCCCGGCACGCAGAGCAGCGTGAAGGGGACGACGAGTAGCGGGAGCGCGCGACGCATCCATAGTGCAGTCGACGGTTCCCGCCGAGGCTTGAAGGGTTTGTGCCCCCTGCAACGACATCTGCACGGCCGTGGGGCCGTTCAGGACGCCAGCCGTGAGAGCAGCTCGAGCGCGCCGTTCTTGTTCAGCGGCTCGTTGAGGTTCCCGCACTTGGGCGACTGCACGCACGACGGGCAGCCCGCCCGGCAGGGGCACTCCGAGATCAGCCGCATGGCATCGCGCACAAGCACCTCGAAGCGGTGAAAGCCCAGCCGCGTGATCCCGATCCCGCCCGGGTGGCCGTCGTAGATGAACACGGTGGGGCGGCCGGTCTGCGCGTGGAAGTTGGTGGACAGCCCGCCGATGTCCCAGCGGTCGCACATGGCGATCAGGGGGAGCACGGCGATCTGGGTGTGCTCGGCGGCGTGAAGGGAGCCCAGCAGGTGCTCGAGCGGGAAGTCGCGCTCGAGCACGTTCTCGGGCAGCTCATACCACAGCGCCTGGGTGGAGAAGTGCTGCTCGGGCAGGTCCAGTGCCACCAGGTCGATGTTCTCGTGGTCGGACACGCGCTTGCGCTGGAAGGCGGTCACCTGCTCGGACACCGTGACGGTGCCGAAGGAGAGCGGGCACCCGGCCACCTCGCGGCAGTCGAGCACCTCCTCGATCCACGTGTCGGTCTCCTTCTTGGGCTGGGTGTAGAAGTCGCCACCGAAGGAGCGCACCAGCGCGCGGCGCGAGTCCAGGTCGAGGTCGGCAACCTCGTAGGAGCTGCCCATGTGCAGGTAGATCGCGCCAGGGTGCACGGCCGAGTGGGCGCGCGCGGTCTCAACCGAGCCGATCACCTCACCGGCATCGGCCTCCACGACCGCCACGGAGTCGGGTGACGCGGAGCGCAGCGGGATCTCCCCCGCGGGGAAGCCCTCGCCGCGGGGCAGGTAGCGCCCGCCGCGCTCGCGCAGGCGCCCGAGCGACACCAGGCGCTTGGCCACCGCCTCCCAGCCATCGCCCAGGAACTCCTCGTCCCCCGCCGTGAGGGGCATCTCGTACGCCGCGGCCCAAAGGTGCGCCAGGTGGATCTCCTCGGCCTCGGGGTCGAGGATGGCCGACTCCACCGGGCCGTTCCAGGAACTCCTCGGGGTGGCGGCAGAAGAACTGGTCCAGGGCGTCGGCGCCCGCCACGTACACCGCCAGCCCGGTGTTGCGTCGCCCCGCGCGACCCCACATCTGGCGCAGGCTGGCCACGGTGCCGGGGAATGTCACGCAGATGGCGGCGTCGAGGTCGCCCACGTCGATGCCCAGTTCCAGGGCGTCGGTGGCCACCACGGCCCGCAGCTCCCCAGACATCAGCCGCTGCTCGATCGCCCGCCGCTGGGTGGGCGTGTATCCAGCGCGATAGGGGGCCACCAGGTCGGCCAGATCGCGCCGGCCGCGATCCTCCAGGCGCAGGCGCGTGAATCGCTGGATCAGCTCCACCCCCCGGCGCGACTTCAGGAAGCAGATCGTGCGCACGTCGTGTTCCACGAGGTCGGCCAGAAGGTCGGCCGCCTCGGCCAGGGGCGACGCGCGCGCACCGGTGCGCTCGTCCACCAGCGGCGGGTTCCACATGGCGATCCGGCGTTCGGCGCGCGGGGCGCCGTCACGGTCCACCAGCGCCACCTCACGGCCGGTGAGGTTCTCGGCCAGCTCCACCGGGTTGGCGATCGTGGCGCTGGCCAGCAGGAAGCGGGGCTCGGTGCCGTAGGCCAGTGCCACCCGCGCCAGGCGGCGCAGCACGTTGGCCACGTGGGAGCCGAACACGCCGCGGTAGGTGTGGGCCTCGTCCACCACGATCCAGGCCAGGTTGGCCAGCAGATCGCCCCAGGCCTGGTGGTTGGGCAGCACGCCCACGTGCAGCATGTCGGGATTGGTGAGGATCAGGTTCGAGCGCCCCCGAACGGCGCGGCGCTCCTCGCGCGGGGTGTCGCCGTCATAGATCGCAGGTCGGAGGTACTTCAGCCCGAGCTTGTGCAGCCCGCGGGCCTGGTCCTGAGCAAGCGCCTTGGTGGGGTAGAGGTAGAGGGCGCGCGCGGAGCGGTCGTGGGCGAGCGTGTCGAGCACCGGCAGGTTGAAGGCCAGCGACTTGCCGCTGGCCGTGCCGGTGGTCACGATCGTGTCCCGCTCGTAGGCCGACTCCAGGGCGTCCACCTGGTGGGCGTAGAGGCTCTCGATACCGTTGCGCTCGAGGGCCGACCGCAGCTCCGGATGCAGGCGCTCGGGCAGCGGCTCGGTGAGAGCATCCTGGTGGCGTTCCTTGCTCTCGGCCACCAATTGCTCGCCCTCTCCGCGTTTGAGAAGGGCGTCCCAGGGCATTTGCTGGCGCGCCACCGTCACCGCCAGCCATCCTACGCACGGTGGATGGACGCCCGGAGGGCGGCCCACTTCGTCAAAGTGCGGCAGGATGCCGCACGGGGTAATCACCTCCTTCACACACCACGACTTTCCGCTCGAGCTGCTGCTCGAGCGCAAGACGGCGCCGATCTCGGTGGTGCTTCCCGCGCGCGAGGTGGCCGGCACCGTGGGCGTGATCGTGGATCGCGTGCTGGCACTGGACGGCCTTGCGGACCAGGTGCTGGTGGTGGACGCCGCCTCCAGCGACGGCACGTCGGAGGTGGCGGCCCGGGCCGGAGCCGAGGTGGTCCAGGAGACGGACCTCATGCCCGAGTTCGGTCAGGTGCTCGGCAAGGGGGATGCCATGTGGCGGGCGCTGAGCGCCGTCAGGGGAGACACGGTGCTCTACCTGGACGCCGACACGCGCGACTTCCAAGGCCGCCTGGCCACGGGCCTGCTCGGACCGCTGGTGCTCCACCCCGAGCTGCAATTCGTGAAGGGCGACTACGAGCGCCCCTACGTGATGGAGTCGGGCGACCTGCGCCCGGGCGAGGGCGGGCGGGTCACCGAGCTGGCCGCCCGGCCGCTGCTGAGCGCCTTCTACCCCGAGCTGGCGGCCTTCGGCCAGCCGCTGGCGGGGGAGGTTGCGGCCCGGCGCGCCCTGCTGCAGTCGATCCCCTTCTCCACCGGCTATGCGGTGGAGACCGCGATGCTCCTCGACGCCCGCGACGCCGTGGGCGTGGGCGCCATGGCCCAGGTGCACCTGGGCGAGCGCCTGAACCGCCACCAGCCGCTGCGGGAGCTGGGACCGATGGCCTACGCGGTGCTGTGCGTGATCCTGGAGCGGCTGCGCCGGGACGGCCGCCTGCTCGACGACCACGCCCCGCCCCTGCAGACGGCCGACGGCCGGCTGGTGCAGGTGGAGCTGGTGCAGCGGCCGCCGTTTGTCTCACTTCGCGCCCCTGCCTAGGGTTGCGCAATCGCCCCATGGCCCTGCGCTGCGTCTACACCGACCTCGACGGCACCCTGCTGGGAGCCGGCGCCTCCCTGTTTCGCGACGGCGAGGGCGGCTTCACTCTGCTGCCGGCCCGCGCGCTTGAGGCCTGCCACAGGGCGGACGTGGAGGTGGTGCTCAAATCGGGCCGGCGCAAGGCACAGGTGATGGAGGACGCACGGCTGATCGGCCAGAGCGCCTACATCTACGAGGTGGGGTCGGGCGTGGTGATCGAAGACGAGGAGCACTTCCTCTGCGGCTCCTACGCCCCCCGCGACGGCCTGAGCCCGCACGACCTGATCGGCGACGCGGGCGCGCCCGCTCTGCTGGAGCGCTCGTTCGGCGATGCCATCGAGCCGCACGCGCCGTGGCACCTGGGCCGCTACGTGTCGCATCTGTACCGCGGCAGGCTGGACGTCGGCGAGGCCAACGCGCTGCTTGAGCGCGAGGGGCACGGCGACCTTCGGC
This sequence comes from uncultured Thermoleophilaceae bacterium, assembly GCA_963727395.1. Taxonomy (GTDB): domain Bacteria; phylum Actinomycetota; class Thermoleophilia; order Solirubrobacterales; family Thermoleophilaceae; genus JAAYBF01. Next base: position 48,954 of record CAVSGC010000018.1, read on the forward strand.
TGGTGGACAACGGCGGGATCGAGGACGGGCGCTCGGTCTACCACCTGATCCCGGCCACGGCCTCCAAGGCGGCTGCCGTGGAGCTGCACATGAGGGCGCGTGAATACGAGCCCGAGCAGTGCATCGCGGTGGGCGACTCGATGGAGGACCTGGGGGTGGCCGAGGTGGTTGGCCGATTCTTCATGGTGGCGAACGGACCCGGGGCCTCAGGCGCCAACGTGGAGCGCACCGAGTCCTCCCACGGCGAGGGGTTCTATGAGGCTGTGGTCAGTGCGCTGATGAAGTAACAAACCGCACATATGCGGGTATTTCGGGCGTGCCCCCGCTCTAGAGGGGCCGACCTCAGGAGGGTTCTGATGAACCGTCTTTCAAACGCCCACCACTTCCGTAAGCAGGTGGCGGGCATCTGCATGTTGGCCGCTCCGGCGCTGTTGCTCGCCGGCGTGATCATCCATCCGGAGACCGGCACGAGCGAGAGCTCGATCGTGGCTGCGGCGGCGGGACATCCCGACGCCTGGTACGCGGCCCACGTGTTGATGCTGGCCTCCCTGGTTCTGGCCGTGCCCGCGGTGCTCGGGCTGATGCACATGCTGCGTGAGCGTCAGGTGGCGTGGGGCCACGTGGGCGGCGGGCTTGCCCTGCTGGGCATCATCGCCTTCATCGGCATCGTCACCGTCGAGGGATTCGTGGGCTGGCAGGCCGCCGCGGGCGATCGCACCGAGATGACCGCCCTGCTCCAGCGGCTGTTCGACTCGGACGGCTTCGGGACGTTGTTCGGCGTGGCCTCGTTCGGCTACGTGCTGGGCATCGCCTCGCTGGCGATGGGTCTGTACCGCGCACGTGCGACGCAGAGCTACTTCACGCTCTTCCTCGCAGCCGGCGCGGTGCTGGTCACGATCTCGGTGACCAACGCCTCCGAGGTGCTGGCCGTGGTCGGGGCTGCGTTCATCATGGTGGGCTCGGGAATGATGGGCCGCACCGTGCTCGCAGAGACCGACGAGGAGTGGGAGCACACGCCTGAGTACACGGGCTTCCGGTCGCTGGCCGGAATGCGCTGAGGGATATCGAGCGCAGCCGGCCGAGCCGGCCGCCTCGCAGCAGGGTCCGGCGGGCGCCCTCCGGGGCGCCCGCCTTTAGCGCGGCGTCAGGGCTCGGCCAGCCGCCGTCCGGCCGCCTCCAGCTCCTCTTCGGTCCCCGCCTCGATCACCGTCACCAGGTCGAGGATTCGCGCCTGGAAGTCGTCCAGGTCGTTGCGTCCCACCACCGCATGACAGGTCACTCCCGACTGGCGTGACTGCGTGGCCACCTCGCCCGCGGCCTTGCCCTGCAGGGTCTGCGCGTCCAGCGCCCCCTCACCGGTGACCACGAACGCAGCCTCGCGCATGAGCTCGTCGAAGCCGATCGCGTTGAGCACATACGGCGCGCCGGGCATCAGCTTGGCGTCGCGGTGGGCCCACAGGCCCCCGGACAGGCCGCCGGCGCATCCGGTCATCGGCACGCCGCGCGGGTCGCGCGGCGCGGCCTCCGCCAGCTCGGCGAGGCGGCGCCCCAGGCGCTTGACCATCTCGGCATCGGCGCCCTTCTGGGGGGCGAACACCCGCGGCGCGTCCTCGAACGGGGTGCGCACGTCGCACAGCAGCTCGAGCTTGGGGCTCACTCCGGCGTCATCCAGCGCGGCCACGGCTCCGGCCCCGCCGTCGGTTGTGGCCGAGCCGCCCACGGTCACGATCACCCGCTTCGCGCCCGCCTCCACGGCTGCTGCGATCAGCTCGCCGGTGCCGTAGGTGGACGCCTCCCACGGGTCGCGGTCCGCCTCGGCCACAAGCCCCAGGCCGCTCGCCTGGGCGGTCTCCACAACCCCGGTGTCCCCGCCGGGCAGCAGGGCGAAGGCCGCTTCAACGGGGCGCCCGAGGGGATCGCTCGCCGTCACGGTGTGGCGCTCGCCCCCGAGCACGGTGAGCAGCACGTCCATCGTGCCCTCGCCGCCGTCGGCCACGGGCAGCTCTGTGGCATCGCGGCCCCCGGCTCGCAGCCCGCGGGCGATGGCCGCGGCGGCCTCCACCGCCGAGAAGGTGCCTTTGAAGCTGTCGGGCGCCACCAGCGCGGGACGGCTCATGACTCGACGGCCGCCCGGAAGGCCCGCTCGGCCTCGTCGCCGTGCACCGCGAACACCACCCGCTCCAGCGTGCGCGGGTCGTGCTCGCGTGCCGCTCCCACCATGAGCTCGGCCGCCTCGTCGAGGGGGAAGGCGCCCACGCCGGTGCCGAACGCCACCAGCGCGAGCGAGCGGCAGTCCAGATCGTCAGCCTTCGCGAGGGTGGACTCGGTGGCGCGGCGGATGATGTCCGCGGAGGTGGGCCCGCCCAGCTCCATCGTGGCGGCGTGGATCACGTACTTTGCGGGCATGTCGCCGGCGGTCGTTTCCACGGCTTCGCCCAGGCCGATCGGGGCGCGCTCGTAGGACTCTCGCTGCACGTCGGGGCCGCCCGCGCGGCTGATCGCCGCCGCCACGCCTCCCCCGTGTGCAAGCTCGGTGTTGGCAGCGTTGGCGATGGCGTCCACGTCGAGCTTCGTCACGTCCGTCCGCATGACGTCCAGGTCCAAGGCGGTCGTCACTCCTTCCTTCGGTCGCGGTCGCGCGAGGGTTGGACGCGCTTCGGTTCGCCGGGCATCTTCGGATAGTCGGGTGGATAGGGCATGTCGCCCTCCTCGTCGCGTTCGTACATCTCCAGCAACCCGTCGAGTGAGTGGTGCACTTCGTCGATCTCGGCGAAGCTGTCGCCCACCTCGGCGAAGCGAGCGGGCATGGTGGCCACGGTGAAGTCCTCCGGCGCCACCTCAGCAAGCTCCTCCCAGCTGACCGGCGCCGACACGGGCGCCCCCGGCTTGGCTCGGATGCTGTACGGCGAGGCGATCGTGCGGTCACGCGCATTCTGGTTGTAGTCGATGAAGACGCGTTCGCCACGCTCCTCCTTCCACCACTTGGTGGTCACCAGCTCGGGCATCCTGCGCGAGAGCTCGCGCCCGAAGGCGATCGCCGCGTGGCGGACGTCCGTGAAGGTCCAGCGCGGCAGGATGCGCACGTAGATGTGAATCCCGCGCCCGCCGGAGGTCTTCGGAAAGCCCCGGAGCCCGAGCTCGCCAAGCAGGTTGCGGGCCTCCGCCGCCACGGTCAAGGCCTCGGCGAAGCCGGTGCCCTCCTGGGGGTCCAGGTCGAGGCGCAGCTCGTCCGGGTGGTCGGTGTCCGCCCGGCGCACCGGCCAGGGGTGGAAGGTGATCGTGCCCATGTGTGCGCACCACGCGACCACAGCTGGCTCGGTCGGGCAGATCTCGTCGGCGTGGCGTCCGGAGGGGAACTCGATGCGGGCGGTCTCCACGTAGTCGGGCGCTCCCTTCGGCACGCGCTTCTGGTAGAAGGCCTCGCCCCGATGGCCCTCTCGTGTGCTCAGGGTCATGCCCTCGTGCACTCCCTTCGGCCAGCGCTCGAGCGTGGTTGGTCGCTCCCGCAGTGCGCGCAGGATCCCGTCGCTCACGGCCACGTAGTACTCGACCACCTGGAGCTTCGTGATCTCGGGCGTCCTTTCGGTCACCGGGAAGATCACCCGGTCGGCGCTCGAAACCCTCACATCACGCCCATCGACCTCGAGCGTGGCGCTGGTGCCCGCCATCAGGTCCGCAGCTGGTCGATCGAGCACTCCTCCGGAGCCTTGTCCTCGCGCCAGCGCAGCAGCTTGGTCCCGTGGCGGATGCGGTCGCCCGTCACGTGGTCGTATGAGATCTCGGCCACCAGCTCGGGGCGCAGCCCCTCCCACATCAGCTCCTCCTCGGGCTTCCATCGCGACGGCTCCGCGGTGCCCCGCTCGCCGGTGCGGTAGGGCTCCAGGAACGCGATCAGCTCGCGCTTCTCCTTGGCCTTGAAGCCGGACGTGTGGCCCACCACGCGCAGCTGGCCATCGTGGTCGTAGAGGCCGAGGATCAGCGAGCCCAGGGTGCCCTTTTCCTTGCCGAACCGGAACGCCACCACCACGCAGTCCGCGGTGCGCACGCGCTTGATCTTTACCATCGCCTTGCGCTCGCCGGGCATGTACCTCGAGTCCGCCCGCTTGGCCATCACACCCTCCGACGTGCCCGTGAGCCACTGGCCCGCCGAGCCGAGGTCGTGGGTGGCGGGCGTGAGCTGCACCGGCCCGAGGTCCAGAGACTCCAGCCGCTCACGGCGGTCCGCGAACGGCGTGCCCATCAGGTCGTGGCCGTCCACCTCGAGCACGTCGAAGGCCACGTAGAACGCGGGCGTCTCGGCGGCCAGCTTCTGGACCCGCGAGTCCGCCGGATGGATGCGCTGGCTGAGCAGGTCGAACTCCTGGACCCCGTCCACCTCGATCACCATCTCCCCGTCGAGCACCACGTGGTCGGCCGGCATCGACCTCACCTGCTCCACCACCTCGGGGAAGTAGCGGTTCATCGGCTTTCCGCCGCGGCTCTGGAGGTGCACCTCGTCCCCGTCGCGGAAGGCGATCGTGCGGAACCCGTCCCACTTGGGCTCGTACACCCACCCCTCGCCCTCGGGCGGTTGCTTGGCCGAGCGGGCCAGCTGGGGCTTGATCGGGGGGGACAGCGAGAGCGCCATCGGGGCATCGTACGTACCTAAGTAGGATGGGATCGATGTCCGACGCGACGGTCGCCGAGGAGGAATACCTCCAGATCATCTTCTGGCTGCAGGAGGCGGGGCTCCCGATGACGGGAGCCAACCTGGCCCGCGCGCTGCAGGTGTCCGCGCCCACCGTGCACGAGATGATCGGCCGGCTCGAGGGCGACGGATACGTCGAGCGCGGCGAGGACAAGACGCTCGCGTTCACGCCCACCGGGCTCGAGCACGCCGAGGGCATCGTGCGCCGCCATCGGCTGATCGAGCGCTTCCTCACCGATGTGTTCGACATCCCCTGGGATCAGGTGCACGAGGAGGCCGAACGGCTGGAGCACTGGATGTCGCCGGTGGTGGAGGAACGCATGCTGAACGCGATCGGCGACGCCCAGACCTGCCCTCACGGCCATCCGATCTACCTGGGCCAGCGCGAGCAGGGCGTCCCGCTCGCCGACGTGGAGCTGGGCGCGAAGGTGCGCATCCTGCGCTTCGAGAACGAGGCCGAGGATCTACTTCATTACCTGATGGCCTCCGGCCTCACCCCGGGCCTGGAGGGCGAGCTGGCCGAGTCCAACGACGACGAGGTGGCGATCACCTCCCGCGAGCAGCGCTACAGCGTGAGCCGCAGCGTGGCCGAGACGGTGGCAGTGGTCGCGGACCCCTCACCGCCGCCCCGCACCGCGCTGCCGGCGCAGCTGGTGCTGGCCCAGGATCACTGGGGCCGCTAGGCCGCCTCGGCGCGCTTGCGCGCCAGCAGGTCGTTGAAGAGCAGTGTGATCACCAGCGCCACGAACGGTGCGGTGATCGTGTCGGTCACGATCGTGCCCACCAGTGAGACGGCCTCCCGGTCGGCGGCCTCCGCCAGCGCCTCGAGCGGGACGATCACGAGCAGGCCGGGTATCGCCGCGGCGAGGTTGGCCAGCAGCACCACGCCGAAGGTGCGCCACCACGCGCCCTCCACCACCTGCCAGCTGCGCCGCAGGGCGTTCGGCCCGCGCGCACCGTCGAGCATCACGGTCTGCGGCACGAACACCCAGCGCACAGCCAGATAGACCGCCGGCAGGATCAGCGGCAGCCCGATCAGGATGCCGGCGGCGGAGAGCAGAACGGCCAGCAGCAGCGGGGTGAACGCCTCCAGGGCGGTGAGGATCGACGCGCCGGCCTTCGGCGCATTCCCCGCCGCCACCGACCCCAGCGCGTGGATCGTGCCCGCCGTGACCAGCGGCGCGATCAGGACGAAGCTCATCGCGGCGGTGATCGCCACCTCCACGGTGCGCGAGCCCTCGTGGTAGGGGGCGGTGAGGTATTCCAGCCCCACCCCCGAGACGATCAGGTGCACCGGCGCGACGATCGCCGCGGACAGGGCCAGGAACGCCAGCGGGTGTGCGAGCAGGATCCGGACAGCGTCGCGGAGCAGTGCCCCCACGTCGCGCGGTTGGCCGAGGTCGAGCCTCGGCCCCTCGCTCACGTGGCGGGTGCCCCTGCCAGCTCGCCGTACGCGCCGGCCAGGCGGGACACGGCGTCGTCGATCTGGTCGGCCCGCACGCCCGAGTAGGCGATGCGGAAGGAGCTCTCTCCGCCCTCCAGCAGGAAGTCGGTGCCCTTCACGAACACCACGCCGCGCTCGGCCGCCAGCTCGGCGAGCCTCGCCACGTCGGTGCCGTCGGGCATGTCGACCCAGAGGAAGTAGCCGCCCTCGGGAACAACGAAACGGGCGTCGGGCAGGTCGCGCTCCAGCGCGGCGCAGAGCGTGTCGCGGCGCTCGCGAAGGGCGTCCTTCACCGTCTCCACGGAGCGATCGATCGCGCCTGAGCGGCAGAACTCGGCCACGATCGACTGCGCCACCATGTTGGGCGAGATGTAGGTGCCGGTGGCGATCTTGCGCGTCTCGGCGATCAGCTCGGCCGGGCCCACGAGGTAGCCCACACGGATTCCCGGGCACACGGTCTTGGAGAACGACGACGCATAGACCACGTGGCCGGTGGTGTCCGTCGACAACATCGTGGGGAGCGAATCGCCCTCGAAGCGCAGCTCCACGTAGGGGTCGTCCTCGAACAGGATGAAATCGTGCTCGGAGGCCAGCGCAACCAGCCTCTCGCGCTTCTCGAGCGACAGGGTGCAGCCGGCGGGGTTGTGGAAGTTGGGGATGACGTGGGCCAGCCTGGGACGCGCGCCGCCCTCCAGCGCCTCCTCGAGGGCATCCACGTCGATCCCGTCCTCCTGCAGCGGGATGGCGAGGATCTCGGCGCCCAGGCCACGCAGCGAGAGCAGCGTGCGGTCATAGGAGGGCGCCTCCACCACGACCACGTCGCCGGGCTCCACGAGCTGGCCGAAGAGGAAGGCGTCCGCCTGCATCGAGCCGTTGGTGGCGATCACCTGTTCCGGCGCCACGTTGTGGCGCTCCGCGATCCACTCGACGAGCGGCCTGTAGCCGGCCGAGGTTCCGTAGGAGAACGTGCCCGCCGGATCGCTTGCGAACGCGGCGTCGGCGGCGGCGCGCAGATCGTCGGTGGCCACGATGTCGATCGACGGCGCCCCACGGGCGAGGGAGATGGTGTCTTGGCTGCTCACAGCGCTGACGATACCGTCCACGGTGGGGGCACCGATACCAGCGCGGCGGGATAACTCACGGTTCAGCCGCCGCTCCTTTCTCGGAGCGGCCGGGGCCGCGGCTCTCACGGGGGCCGGGATCTACGCACTGCCGCGATCCTCCGAGCCCCAGCGGCGTCCGGCCGCTGCCGTGCGTCTCCCGCGCAAGTGCCTCAGCATGGGACCGCTCGACACCCCGGAGGGCGACGACCAGGACCTACGCCTCGCGGGCAACGTGGACCTGCTCACCTCCACCCGCACGCCGTGGGTGAAGGTCTGGGCGCGCTGGGACCAGATCCAGCCCCTGCCGCCTTCGGAGGTGGGCCTGGACCGGTTGGACGACCCGGCGGCCAACCCGGGTCAGCCCTTCCTCGCCGCGCTAGATGCGCAGGTCAGGGTGGCCCGGGCGCTGCGGCCCGCGGTGGGCGTGATCGTCTGCCTCTGGCGCTTCCCGGCCTGGAGCAACCGCACCGCCGACCTGCGCGACGGCCAGCAGGGCGACCTGGATCTGAACCCCCAGGACCGGGTCACGCGCGCCGCCTACGAGGCCCGGGATCCCGGCGCAAGCATCAAGCCGCTGGCCTACCGCGTGCCGCTGCTGGGAGAGCTCGAGCCCGACGGTGCCTGGGGGCGGTGGCTGGACTTCCTCTATCGCCGCTACCTGCGCCACGGCGAGCACCTGGCGCTTGAGATCGCCAACGAGCCCAACATCCAGTGGTGGCCCCAGCGCGATCCCGCGGTCGGTGATGACCCGTTCTCACAGGGGAGGCTCTCCTCCGCGCGGTCGGCGGCGGCGATGATGGCCACCGCGCAGCGGGTGGCCGACCGTCACGGTGACCGGCTGCTGATCGCCGGGCCGGGCACCTGGGACGGGCCGAAGGGGGTTCCCTCGGTCATCCGTGACTCGCGCCTGTACACCGACTACGCCACGTTCACGCAGGCGCTCCTGGGCGAGCTCGACGACCTCGGCTTCGCCGCGGGCCCGCGCTTCGTCTGGACCCAGCACAACTACAACGACACGATCTACCGCCACGGCGCTCCGGGGGCTCCGCCCAACCGCGCCGCGCATGCCCGCGAGCTATTGGTGGGTCGCTGGGGCGGCTATGGCGGGTCGCGCGCGCCCGAGGTATGGCTCACCGAGGGCGGGGCGGACCTGCGCGCGAAGCCGGTGGCGGGAAGTCGCCGCAGGCAGGCCCGGCTCGTGCGGGAGAACTGGGAGCTGATGGCCGATGCCCGCGGAGACGGCGCGGGCGTCGGGATGGTCACGAACTATCTCGGCTACTCGGCTCCGCACTTCGACACCGGCCTGCGCGACCCACTGGAGGCGGGCGGCGCGTCGCGCCCGGTGGAGGCCACCTGGACGGAGCTTCGTTCCTAGGTGCCCAGCACCTCGACCGCGATCTCGGCGACCTCCGTCGGGGTCCGGCCAACACGCACGCCCTTGGACTCCAGCGCCTCGGCCTTGGCTGCCGCGGTGCCCTTGGAGCCCGACACGATCGCGCCGGCGTGGCCCATCGTCTTGCCGGGCGGAGCTGTGAAGCCGGCGATGTAGGCCACCACCGGCTTGGTCACTTGATCGGCGATGTACTCGGCGGCCTGCTCCTCGGCGTCGCCGCCGATCTCGCCGCTGAGCACGATCAGCTCGGTCTCGGAGTCCGCCTCGAACAGCTCGATGATGTCGATGAAGCTCGAGCCCGGAACCGGGTCGCCGCCGATCCCCACGATCGAGCTGTTGCCGAAGCCGTTCTGGGCCAGCTCGTTGCCGATCTGGTAGGTGAGCGTGCCCGAGCGCGACACCACGCCCACGTTGCCCTGGCTGAAGAAGGACGCGGGGATGATCCCCACGTTCGCCTTGCCCGGCGAGAGGATGCCGGGGCAGTTGGGCCCCACAAGGCGCGAGGAGCCGCGCTCGAGGTGGTTGTACACGCGCAACTCGTCGTGGGCCGGGATGCCCTCGGTGATGGCCACGATCAGCTCCACGCCGGCGTCCTCGGCCTCGAGGATCGAGTCGGCCGCGAAGCGCGGCGGCACGAAGATCATCGCCGTGTTGGCGCCGGTCTTTTCCACGGCGTCGTGGAAGGTGTCGAACACGGGCACGCCCTCCACGTCCTGCCCGGACTTGCCCGGAGTGACGCCCGACACCACGTTGGTGCCGTAGCGCTTGTTGTTCATGGCGTGAAAGGTGCCCTCGCGCCCGGTGATGCCCGACACGCAGAGGCGGGTGTCCTCGCTCACGAGAACCGACATCAGCCCGCCAGCTCCACGACCCGCTTGGCCGCGCCGAGCATGGTCGACTCGGCGTGCACGTTGGGGAGATTGGCCTCGGCCAGCAGCTGGCGGCCCTCCTTGTCGTTGGTGCCGTCCAGGCGCACCACGAAGGGAACGGTGGGCTTGATCTGGTCGAACGCCTCGATCAGCCCCTTGGCCACCTCGTCGCAGCGGGTGATCCCGCCGAAGATGTTGAACAGCACCGCGGTGACGCTCTCGTTGGAGAGGATCACCTCCACGGCCTGGGTGATCGCCTCGGCCTTGGAGCCGCCGCCGGCGTCGAGGAAGTTCGCCGGCCGCCCGCCCGCCTGTGCGACCACGTCAAGAGTGGACATCACCAGCCCGGCGCCGTTGCCCAGGATGCCGATGTTGCCGTCCAGCGCCACGTAGGTGAGGCCGCGCTCGCGGGCCATCGACTCCTGCGGGTCCACGCCCTCCTCGGTGCGGAACTCCGCCGTGTCGGGGTGGCGGTACAGCGCGCTGGCGTCCACCGTGACCTTCGCGTCGAGGGCCACCACCTCGCGCGACTTGGTGACCAGCAGCGGATTGACCTCCACCAGCATCGCGTCCTCCTCCACGAAGGCCTCGTAGAGCCGCGCCAGCAGGGCGCCAACCGGGCGGATCACATCGGCCGCGATCCCGGCCTCGAAGGCCAGGCGGCGCCCCTGGAAGTCCTGGAAGCCCAGCAGCGGGTCCACGTGGAGCATCCTCATGGCCTCGGGGTCCTCGTCCACGATCGCCTCCACGTCCATCCCGCCCATCTTCGAGAGCATCGCCATCGGCTTCTTGGCGCTGCGGTCGAACACGAAGGCCGCGTAGTACTCCTCGTCGATCTCGGAGGCCTTCTCCACGTACAGCTCGTGCACGGTGAAGCCCTTGATGTCCATGCCGAGAATCGCGCGAGCGTGCTCCTCGGCCTCCTCGCGGTCGCTGGCCACCTTGATGCCGCCGGCCTTGCCGCGGCCGCCGATCAGCACCTGAGCCTTGACCACGCACGGAAATCCGAGCTCCTGGGCGGCGTCAACCGCCTCCTCGACGGTCTTTGCGGGCCGGCCCTCCGGCACCGGGACGCCGTGCTTGGCGAACAGCTGCTTGCCCTGATATTCGAGGAGGTCCATGGGCGGCCGGGCACCCTATAGCGCCGCTCCATAGAATGCCGCGCCGTGCCTCTACCTAAAGACGTCCAATTCGTGACTTTCGACTGCTACGGAACCCTGATCGACTGGGAGACAGGGGTCTATGAGGCATTTCAGAAGGAGGCGGATCGAGAGGGGTTCACGATCGACCGCGACGTTCTGATCCCCCGCTTCATCGATATCCAGCACGAGATCCAGAACGGCTCGTACGAGCTCTACGCGGAGGTCCTGCGCCGCACGGCCGTGCGCGTGGCCAAGGAGCTGGAGTGGCAGCTGGAGTCCTCGCGCGCGCAGTTCCTTCCCAACAGCGTGCCGCGCTGGATGCCCTTCCGCGAGACCAACGCCCAGCTCGAGCGGTTCGGCAAGAAGTACGAGATGGGGATCCTCTCCAACATCGACGACAAGCTGCTCGGCGCCACGCGCCGCCATCTGCGCGGCGACCTCGACCTGGTGGTCACCGCCCAGCAGGTGCGCTCCTATAAGCCCGACGAAGCCCACTTCAAGGAGTGCGCCCGCCGGATCGAGAAGAAGAAGAGCAAGTGGGTGCACATCGCCAGCGGCTACTACACCGACGTGGAGCCGTGCCTGAAGCAGAAGGTGGCGGTGATCTGGGTGAACCGCCACGGCCACCAGCTCGAGCCCGGCCAGAAGAAGCCCACCGCGGAGGTCAAGTCCTTCCGCGAGGCGGGCAAGCTGCTGAACGCGGCCTAGCGCTGGAGCGCGGTGCGCGCCGTCTCGGTCAATCCCGACGCGATCGTGGTCACCAGCCTGCTGTGGCAGACCACGGCCACGGCCATCCGTGCGGGGGAGGAGGCGATGCTCGTGGACTCGCCCTACTTCCCCGACGAGCTGGAGCTGCTGCCCACGGTGCTGGCCCAGTCGGGCTTCGAGGTGAGCGCGCTGCTCGCCACCCACGGCGACTGGGATCACCTCCTCGCCCGGATGGCCTTCCCCGACCTGTCGATGGGGCTGGCCGAGGGCACGATGCTGCGCATCCGCGAGCGGCCCGGGGAGGCCCAGCGCGCGCTGCGCGACGCGGACGCCGAGCACTACGTGCGCCGCTCACGTCCCCTGGCCCTGGGCCAGACCCAGTCGCTTCCGGTGCCCGGCCACCTGGGCCTGGGCGATCACGAGCTGGAGCTGCACCCCGCCGAGGGCCACACGCCCGACGGGATGGCCGTGTTCGCGCCGTGGCTCGGACTGCTGGTGTGCGGCGACTACCTCTCCGACGTCGAGATCCCGATGCTCAACGAGGGCGGGTCGGTGGACGATTACCGCGCCACGCTGGCGCGCCTTGCGCCGCTGGTGGAGCGCTGCCAGACGGTGGTCCCCGGGCACGGGTCGCCGTCGTCGCGGGAGCGGGCGCTCGTCCTGCTGGACGAGGACCTCGCCTACCTCGACGCGCTGGAGCGCGGCGAGGAGAAGCCCCGCCTCCCCGAGGGGCGTGACGACTCCCGCCAGCGGGCGGTCCACAACGAGAACCTCGCCGAGCTGGCCTGACGCGCCGTAGACTCGCCGCAATGGCGGGGAGGCTTCTGGGAGCGGCGGCCGCGTGCGTGCTGCTGGCGGGCATCGGTGCGGCTCCGGCCGCCGCGGTCTCGCCCACCTCGTGCGGCCTCAAGAGCCCCGACCGCACGATCACCGGGGAGTTCGGCAGCGAGCTCCAGGGCAGCTACGTGCTGCTCCCGTTCCATGTGCCCGCCGGCCAGACCGCCGTTCGCGTGCGCTTCTGCCACGACCAGCCCGAGACGCCGCTGGCGGGCAACCAGCGCCATACGCTCGACCTCGACGTGTACGAACCGCGCTCGCCCGGCACGTTGTGGGGCGAGCGCGAGTTCCGGGGGTCCAGCGGCTCGGCCAAGCGGGAGGGCGAGTCCGGCCGGCCCCAGGTCACGGTGGCCGAGGACGGCTACAACGTGCTGGGGAACACCACCCGCAGCATGAGGCCGGGCCCGATCCGGCGCGGCGAGTGGGCCGTGCAGCTGCCGGTGGCCGCCGTGGTCCCCCGCGAGCAGGGGGATCTCGACGGCAAGGTGGCCTTCCGGGTGGAGATCGACCTGATCTCAGACCCGGAGTTCGCCGATGAGCCGTTCAGGCCGGCGGCCTACCGCCCCGGCCCGGCCCGCCGTGCGGCGGGCTGGTATGCCGGCGACCTCCACGTGCACGGGGACCACTCCGAGGGCGGCGCCACGATGCGCGAGGCCTTCGACTTCGCGTTCCGGGGCCGCGGGCAGGGCGGCGCGGGACTGGATTTCGTGTCGCTCACAGACCACAACACCGACAGTGCCTTCGCCGAGATCGGGTCCTTCCAGCCGCGCTATCCCGGCAAGCTGATCATCCGCGGCACCGAGGTGACGACGTTCCGTGGGCACTTCATGAACCACGCGACCGGGCGTTACCTCGACCACCGCACGGGGCCGGTGTACGAGGGACGCGTAACGGGCGGGCGCCTGGAGGGGCTCACCCTGCGGCGGCCGGCCCGGGGCGCGGCGGACACGCTGCGCGCGGTGAAGGCCGCCGGCGGCTTCAACCAGATCAACCACCCCACGATCTTCCCGAGCGAGGTGCCGGCATTCGCCAACCTCTGCCGCGGCTGCTCGTGGAGCTATTCGGAAGCCGAGACCGGCTACGGCTCCGTGGACGCGATCGAGATCGCCACCGGCCCCTCGGGCGCCGACACACCGGGCGAGCCGGGCCCCAACCCCTTCACGGCCACGGCGATCGACTTCTGGGAGGACAAGCTGGCCCAGGGCTTTCGAATCGCGGCGCTCGCGGTGAGCGACTCCCATGAGGCCGGCAAGACCACCGGCCCCACGTCGGCGCCGATCGGCGAGGGAACCACGGTGGTGCGGGCCGAGGAGCTGTCGGAGGCGGGCGTGGAGTGCGGAGTGGAGGCCGGGCACACCTACGCGAAGGTGAGCGGCAGCGGCGGCCCGGACATGCGCTTCGAGGCCCGCCCGCCCGGGTTCTCGGGACGCCCCGCGATCATGGGCGACACCGTGCGTGGCCCGGCGTGCGGCGTTCAAGGCCCAGGTGAGCCGGTGGCGACGGCCGCACGCTGATCGTCTACCGCGACGGCGACCCCTTCCGCACCGTGCCCGTCACCGGAGACGACTACACCACGAGCTTCGAGGCCGCCGGCCGCGGCCGCTACCGCCTGCAGCTCCAGCGCGGATCGGCGATCGACACGGTGTCCAGCCCGATCTACTTCGAGCCCGGGACACCGGCCGTGCTCAGCCGCGACTGCCGGCCGCTGCGGGTGCGCGGGAAGGCCAGCGGCGGATCCGCGTGTCGCGGCGCGGGCGCTTCCTCACGCGCTGCCGCGCGTCGGGCGCGCGGCTGAGCCGGTGCTCGGTGGCCGCCACCATCCGAGTCGGCCCCCGCCGCCGGGTGCGCAAGGTGGCCGCGGGGCGCGTGCGCATGGCCGGCGGGAGCCGCCGCGTGCGGATGAGGCTCACGCGGGCGGGCCGCCGAGCGCTGCGGGTGCACGGCCGCCGCGGCCGCCGGGTGCGCCTGGTGTTCACCGCCGTGGGCGCGGAGGGCGACCGTGCACGGGCGCGCAGGCGGGCGCGGCTCCTCTAGCCGGGATCCCAGCCGGCCGTGCGCAGGCTGCGGCCAGCCGTCCGGGGGCCCAGGGCGAAGCGGGGCTCGGGCTGCTCTGCGCCGGTCATGGCCGCCACCGCCCGCTCGGCGAAGGCGGGGCCGTGCTTGAACCCGTGGCCCGAGCCGCCGCCCGCGAGCCAGACGTTGTCGTGCTCGGGGTGCCGGTCGCAGATGAAGCCCATGTCGGCCGTGATGGAGTAGTGGCAGGTCTTGGAGCGCTCGAGGGGCGCGTCCGCCAGCGCGGGGAAGCGGTGAGAGAGGACGAGCCGGGCCTTCGCGATCGCGTGGGCATCCGCCTCGGCCGGTCTGCGGTCGGGATCCACCGGCGGGCCCGTCCTCGTCCACGGCGAGCTTCAGGCCGTGGCCGTCGAGCGGGCCCACGCCGTAGGCAGCGCCGTCGTAGTCCGCGTACGCCGGCGTGGCCGGCGGCTGCCACGGTGCCGGCGCGTCGAAGAATGTGACGGGTTGAAGCGTCACACGCAGCTTCACCAGGTCCGGGAACAGCTCGGGCAGCCAGGCGCCGCAGGCCCAGACCACGAGGTCGGCGTCGAGCTTTCGGTGGTCGACCACCGCTCCGGCCGCGTCAGGCCGCGCTTGGCCGTGTACCAGGCGCGCCCCACGCGCCTGTGCTCGGTCGGCAAGCGCTCGCGTGGCCGCCGCCGCACGCAGCACGCCGGCCTCGGGCTCGAGCAGGACGAAGGCGAGGTCATCGATGCGGAGGCTCGGAAACAGCTTGGCGCCGTCGTCCGGCGACATCCGCTCCACGGGTATGCCCTGGTCGCGCAGGACGCGTTCGCCCTCGCTCTCCCATCCATCGTCGCGGCGGGCGAACCAGGCCAGGCCGCACTCCACCAGGAGGTCGTCGCCCAGCTCGAGCCACAGCTCCCGCGCGCGGCGGGCCGAGCGCGTGTACATCTCGTCGTCGCCGTGGCAGCAGCGCATCAGCCTGCTCTCGCCACCGGACTCCGCGCCTGGATGGCCCGGGGCGTGTCGTTCCACCAGCGTCACCCCGAAGCCCTCGCCCGCGAGCCGGTCCGCGATCGCGGCGCCGAACACGCCCGCCCCCACGACGATCGCGGTTGGGTCGTGCTGGGGCGCCGCTACTCCCCCGACTTGATCGTGGCCACCGGGTCGCCCGCGGAGATCGCCTTGCCCTCCTCGATCGGCAGCGACGAAATGGTGCCGGCCTTGTGGGCGGTGATCTCGTTCTCCATCTTCATCGCCTCGATGATGCAGATCACCTGGCCCTCCTCGACCGAGTCCCCCTGCTTGACGTTCACCTTCCACATGTTGCCCTGCAGGGGTGAGGTGATCTCGTCGGGCCCACCGCCGGCCGAGGCCTTGCGCTCTGCGCGCTTGGGCGGCTTGCGCCCGGCGGCCGGGGCGGCGCCGTTGCCTGCGCCAAATGCCGCCGCCTCGCCGATCACCTTCACGTCGAAGCGCCGGCCCGGAGACCTCCACGGCGTAGTCGCGCTCCACCTTGGGCTCCTCGTCATCCGACGCGCCGGCGCCCTCTGGCTTGGGGAACGCCAGCTGCTTGAGCCAGTCCTTGTCCTCCACCAGGTCCCGGCAGGTCTCGCCGGCCTTCCACTGATCTGTGGCCAGCAGAGCGGTGTGGAATGGGATGAGGGTCTTCAGCTCGCCGATCTCGTACTCGCCGAGCGCGCGCAGCATGCGGCGCGTGGACGCCTCGCGATCCACGTCCCACACGATCAGCTTGGCGATCATGGGGTCGTAGAGCGGCAGCACCTCGTAGCCCTCCTCCGCGCCGGAGTCCACGCGCACGCCGGGCCCGCTGGGCTCGCGGTAGGAGCCGATCCTGCCGGGGGCGGGGGCGAACTTCTTCGACGGCGTCCTCGGCGTTGATGCGGCACTCGATCGCGTGGCCGCGCAGCTGGATGTCGTCCTGGCCGAAGGGCAGCTCCTCGCCGGCGGCGACACGGATCTGCTCGCGCACGATGTCGATGCCGGTGACCATCTCGGTCACGCAGTGCTCCACCTGCACGCGGGTGTTCATCTCGAGGAAGAAGTACTCGCCGTCGTCGGAGAGCAGGCCCTCGATCGTGCCGGCCGAGCGGTATCCCACGGCCCTGGCGGCCTCGGTGCCGATCTTGCCGATCCGCTCGCGCAGCTCGGGGTCCACGGCGGGGGCGGGGGACTCCTCGATCAGCTTCTGGTGGCGGCGCTGCACCGAGCAGTCGCGCTCGAACAGGTGGACCACGTTGCCGTGGGAGTCGGCCAGGATCTGCACCTCCACGTGGCGCGGGTCGGGCAGGTAGCGCTCCACGTACACGGTGGGGTCGGAGAAGAACTTCTCGCCCTCGCGCGCCGCGCCCTCGAAGGCGTCCTCGAGCTTGTCCTCGGTCTCGGCCACGCGGAAGCCCTTGCCGCCGCCGCCGCCGGCCGCCTTGATCGCAACCGGGTAGCCGATCTCCGCGTCGATGATCTTCTTCGCCGCCTTGACGTCCTTCACCGGTTCGGTGGTGCCCGGCACGATCGGCACCCCGGCGTCCTTCATCAGCTCGCGCGCCTTGGTCTTCGAGCCCATCGCGTCGATCGCGTCCGCCGGCGGTCCGATCCAGACCACGCCGGCCTCGTCGCAGGCGCGCGCGAAGGCGGCGTTCTCGGCGAGGAAGCCGTAACCCGGGTGCACGGCCTCGGCCCCGGATTCCTTCGACCACCTCGAGGATCTTGTCCACGTTGAGATAGCTCTCGGCGGCCGGGCCGGCGCCGAGCAGGTACGCCTCGTCGGCGCGGCGGACGTGGGGCGCGTCGCGGTCGGGCTCGGAGTAGACGGCCACCGACGCCACGCCGAGCTCCTCGAGCGTGCGCATCACGCGGATGGCGATCTCTCCGCGGTTGGCGACCAGGACCTTCGAGAACATGCGGCGGGAGATTAGCTCCGCGGCCCTCCTGGCGGCGCTCGGGAAGGGAAGCTCGCCCTCCGGGCCCACCTCCCTGGACATAATGATCCGGTGAGGCGCCTGTCGATCATGGTGGCGGCAGCTCTGATCGCGGGCGCTGCCGGCGCAGCGCCTGCCGAGGCAACGCTGCGTTTCAAGCGCTGCGGCGACGTCGGCTTTCGATGCGCGCGCCTGAGCGTGCCGCTCGATCGCACGGGAGCCCTGAAGGGAAGGGTCTCGCTGTTCATCAAGCGCCTGCCCGCTCGGCGGCGCGCCACCAAGCCTCCCCTGGTGGCGCTTGCCGGAGGACCCGGGCAGTCCGCGACCGCCGCCTTCGGCTTCGACTCCCTCTCGCTCTTCGGCCACGCCCTGGATCGCAGGGACCTGATCGTGGTCGACCAGCGCGGCAGCGGCCGCTCGGGCCTGCTGCGCTGCCCTCGCCTCGAGCGGTCGAACATCCTGCGCGCGAGCGCGGCGGCGGCGGATTGCGCACGGCGGCTCGGGCCCCGGCGCGCCCTCTACACGAGCCGCGACACCGCCGATGACCTCGACGCCGTCCGCCGGCAGCTGGGCGCCGCCAAGCTCGCCCTGTTCGGCGTCTCCTACGGCACCCGCACGGCCACCGCCTATGCGCTACGCCATCCCACGCGGGTCGATCGGATGGTGCTCGACTCCGTGGTGGAGGCCGATGGCCCCGATGCGCTCTATCGCAGCACGTTTGCGGGGATCCCGCGCGTGCTGGCGGCATTGTGCGGGCGCACGTGCGCCCGTCTCGGGCTCGACCCGTCAGCCGACATCCGCGGCCTGCTCCAGCGCTTTGACCGCGGTCCGCTCACCGGACGGGTGGTGGACGCCAAGGGAAGGCGCCTGAAGCGCCGGATCGACCGCTTCGGGCTCTTCTCGGTGCTCCTCTCAGGGGACTTCGACCCCGGGTTGCGCGCCGCGCTGCCGGGGGCGGTGCGGTCGGCCGCCGGGGGCGACGCGGCGCCGCTGCTGCGCCTCAAGCGGCGCTCGTTCGCGCTCGAGGGCGGCCCGATCGAGCCGCGTCTGCTGAGCACCGCCCTGTACGCCGCCACCACATGCGAGGAGGCCAAGCTGCCGTGGGCGCGGGGCGCGCCGTTCTCCGACCGCCGGCGGCAGGCGGCTGAGGCGGCCGCGGCCCAGCCGGACGGCGCCTTCGGGCCCTTCGATCGCCAGACCGCGCTGCTGAGCGACGTGATCGACATCTGCTCGTTGTGGCCGGAGGCAGCGGTGGCTCCCACGCCCGGTCCCGGGCCGCTGCCCGACGTTCCAGCGCTGCTGGTGGAGGGCGAGGACGACCTTCGGACCCCGGTCGAGGCCGCCGCCACGGTGGACGCGCAGCTCCCGCGGGCGCGCCTGCTGGTGGTGGAGGGTGTGGGCCATTCCCCGCTGTCGGCGGACGTGACCGGTTGCGCGCCGCGCGCGTTCTCCCGCTTCCTGAACGGCCGGCGTACGGCTTCGCGCTGCCGCGGACGGCGCCCGCAGCCCACGCCGCCGGCTCCGCGATCGCTGGCTGACACGCCGCGGGTGGGCGGAGTGCCGGGCCGCCGCGGGCGTGCGGTGGGTGCGGTGGCCCTGACGCTCGCCGACGTGCTCGACGATGCGCTGAGCGTTGCGCCGGGGGGCGGTCTGCGGGGCGGCCGCTATCGCGCTCACCGAGCGCGGCACGCTGAGACTGGCGAAGGTGTCCTACGTACCCGGGGTGCGGGTCAGCGGCCGCATCCGCCGTTTCGGCGAGGGCTCGGAGCGCGGCACGCTGCAGATCGCCGGGCCGAGGGGAGCGCGAGGCCGGCTGCGCATCCGGGGCCCGCGCTTCTCGGGCCGTGTGGGAGGGCGCAGGGTGCGGGGACGGCTCGTCGCGCTGGTCACGGCCAGCGTCGGCGCGCGCGAAGGCCTCACAGCACCTCCCGCTGGACCTCCAGCGCTGAGCGGGCCTGGCGGCGGTCGCGGGCGGTCACGTAGATGATCAGTGCGGCCACCACCACCGGGAACGCGGCGAGCAGCGCTCCGGGCACGCCGAAGCCCGCCTTGCTGAGCAGCCCCAGACCCGAGCCGATCAGAACGATGGCGAGCGTGGTGCGCAGCGCGGCGGTTGGCACCTTCACCGACAGGTTCGTCCCGATCCACACCCCGGGCAGCGAGCCCACGAGGATGTTCGCCGCGAGGCCGAAGTCGATGTTGCCCGACACCAGGTGCGCGGCCGCCGCCGCCCACAGAAGGATCGCGGCGTGGAAGACGTCGGTGCCCACCACCCGGGTGGGCACCAGGCGAAACAGCAGGATCAGGCCCACCGCGATCAGGGCGCCACTGCCGGCGGAGGTCACGCCGAGGACGAAGCCCACGATCGCGCCCAGGAAGACGGCGCCGGCCTTGTTGCGCCGCGTCATCTCCACGGAGTCGCGCTCCTTGTCGTGCAGGCGCTTGAGGAACAGCGCCCGCGCCAGCGTCATCACGCCGGTGAACAGGAGAGTGATCGCCAGGATCGCAATCAGCAGCTCGTCGAAGTCCTCGCCGTAGCGGCGCTCGAGCACATCGAGCACGTACACGCCACCGACGGCCGAGGGCACCGAGCCCACGGCCATCCACGTGGACAGCGACATGTCCACCGTGCCCTGCCTGAAGTGCCTGTATCCGCCGACGGTCTTCGTCACGGCGCCGTATGCCAGGTCGGTGCCCACGGCGGTCACCGGCTTGACGCCGAACACGAGGATCAGCAGCGGCGTCATCAGTGAGCCACCGCCGATGCCGGTCATCCCCACGAGCACGCCCACGCCCAGGCCGAAGGCCGCTATCGCCGGATCCATGGCGCGTCAGCCCTCGAGCAGCAGCGCGAGGACGGCGGCCACGGACTCGTCCACTGTCTGCTCGAGCGGCTTGAGGTGCAGCTCCGGGCTCCGGGGAGCCTCATATGGGTCGTCGATTCCGGTCATGCCCTTCAGCTCACCCGCGCGGGCACGGGCATAGAGCCCTTTCGGGTCGCGCCGCTCGCATTCCTCCAGCGGCGTGTCCACGAACACCTCGGCGAACGGCAGGCTTTGGGCGTCGTGGAGCGCCCGCACGCCCGAGCGGTCGCGCTCGTAGGGCGAGACGAGTGAGACCACCGCAACCACCCCGGCATCCGCGAACAGCCGCGCCACCTCGCCGGTGCGGCGTACGTTCTCCGCCCGATCCTCGGCGGAGAACCCGAGGTTGCCGTTCAGCCCGTGGCGCAGGTTGTCACCGTCGAGGAGGTAGGCGGCGCGCCCGTGGTCCAGCAGCGCGGCCTCCAGCGCCACGGCGATGGTGGACTTGCCCGACGCGGGCAGACCCGTGAGCCAGACGGTGGCGCCGGCGCCACCGGTGGTCTCCGCCCGCCGCGCGCGCTCCACCGAGCCCGCGTGCCACGTGACGTTCCTACTCCTCTGAGCCGCCAAGGATCATGCCCGCACCCACCGTGTCGTTGGTGCTCTCCTCGATCAGGATGAAGCTGCCGGTGGCGCGGTTGCGCCTGTACTCGTCTGCGAGCAGGGGGGCGGACAGGCGCAGGCCAACGCGGCCGATCTCGTTCAGCTCGAGCCCCTCGGCTTCCTCGTCGCGGTGCATCGTGTTCACGTTGAAGCGGTAGCGCAGGTGGTCGACCTTCGCGATCGCCGTGCGGGTGGTGTGCTTGATCCGGTAGCGCCCGCCCGGCTTGAGCGGGCGGTCGGACATCCAGCACACCATCGCCTCCATCTCGCGCGTGGGGTTGGCGTGGTTCTGCACCCGGCAGATCATGTCGCCGCGCGAGACATCCACGTCGTCCTCGAGGCGGATCGTGACCGACAGCGGTGGATAGGCCTCATCGAGCGGCCCGTCGTAGCTGTCGATCCCCGCGATCCGGGTGGTCTTGCCCGACGGTTGCACGCTCACCTCATCGCCCACCTTGAACACGCCGGAGGCCACCTGGCCCGCATAGCCGCGGTAGTCGTGGTGCTCGTCGGTCATCGGGCGCACAACCCACTGGATCGGGAAGCGGCAGTCGATCAGGTTGCGATCCGAGGCCACGTGCACGTGCTCCAGGTGGTAGAGCAGCGAGGGCCCCGCGTACCAGGGCATGTTCTCCGAGCGGTTCACCACGTTGTCGCCGTGCAGGGCCGACATCGGGATGAAGGTGATGTCGTGGATGTCCAGTCGCGCGGCCCACTGCGAGAAGTCGGCGGCGATGCTCTCGTAGACATCCTCGTCCCAGTCCACGAGGTCCATCTTGTTGATGCCCACCACGAGGTGGGGGATGCGCAGGAGCGAGGCAATGAAGGCGTGGCGGCGCGACTGCTCGACCACGCCGTTGCGCGCATCAACCAGCACCAGCGCGAGGTCGGCGGTGGATGCGCCGGTGACCATGTTCCGCGTGTACTGCGGGTGCCCGGGCGTGTCGGCGATGATGAACTTGCGCCTGGGCGTGTGGAAGTAGCGGTAGGCCACGTCGATGGTGATGCCCTGCTCGCGCTCGGCGCGCAGGCCGTCGGTGAGCAGCGCCAGGTTGAAGTGGCCGTCGCCGCGCTCGGAGGACACGCGCTCCACGTGCTCGAGCTGGTCCTCGAAGATCTGCTTGGAGTCGTAGAGCAGGCGGCCGATCAGGGTGGACTTGCCGTCGTCCACCGATCCCGCCGTTGCCAGGCGCACCAGCTCGGAGGGGCGGCCGTCGCGGCCCAGCACCGGGACCGGATGGCCGTCGGCACCCAGTTCCACGTGTCCATTGGTGGAGCCGTCCACTAGAAGTAGCCCTCGCGCTTGCGATCCTCCATGGCCGCCTCCGTCACGCGGTC
Organism: uncultured Thermoleophilaceae bacterium; assembly: GCA_963727395.1. Taxonomy (GTDB): domain Bacteria; phylum Actinomycetota; class Thermoleophilia; order Solirubrobacterales; family Thermoleophilaceae; genus JAAYBF01. Next base: position 70,900 of record CAVSGC010000018.1, read on the forward strand.
ATCGGCCCTGGTCTCGCCGCGCTCGGTGATGCGCGTGGCGGCGATCTCCGTGACCACGTCGTCCAGCGTGGCCGCATCCGAGCGCACGGCGCCGGTACAGCTCATGTCCCCCACCGTGCGGTAGCGGACGGAGGCCTCAAAGCCCTCCTCGTCGGGCATCAGCTCCACGTGGGGCGAGACCGCGTAGAGCATCCCGTCGCGTTCGAACACCTCGCGCTCGTGGGCGAAGTAGATGCCGGGGATCTCCAGCTTCTCCTCGCGGATGTACTGCCACACGTCCAGCTCGGTCCAGTTGGAGAGCGGGAACACGCGCATGTGCTCGCCGGGCCTGATGTGGGCGTTGTAGAGGTTCCACAGCTCGGGGCGCTGGGACTTGGGATCCCAGCCGCCGAAATCGTCGCGGAAGGAGAGGATGCGCTCCTTTGCACGGGCGCGCTCCTCGTCGCGGCGGGCGCCGCCGAAGGCCGCCTTGAAGTCGTGCTCGGTGATGGCGTCGAGCAGCGTCACCGTCTGCAGCCGGTTGCGCGAGGCGCGCGGCCCGGTCTCCTCGACCACCCGGCCGGAGTCGATCGAGTCCTGCACCGAGGCCACGATCAGACGCGCGCCCAGCTCCTCGATCCGGCGATCGCGGAACTCGATCACCTCCTCGAAGTTGTGGCCCGTGTCCACGTGCATCACCGCGAACGGGAACTTGGCCGGCCAGAAGGCCTTCTCGGCCAGGCGCAGCAGCACCACGGAATCCTTGCCACCCGAGAACAGCAGCACCGCGCGCTCCACCTCGGCGGCCACCTCGCGCATCACGTGGATGGCTTCGGATTCGAGCGCGCGCAGATGGGAGACTTCGTAGCTCACGGTTTGCTCCGGGAAGGGTTGCTTGTGACGGCGGACGGGCCCGTCAGTGCAGGCCGCATTCGACCTTGTCGCGGTCGGCCCAACGGCCTTCGCGACCGGTGCCCGGCTCGGTGCAGTGAGTGCATCCGATAGAGGCGTACCCGCGGTCGTGCAGCGGATGGTAGGGGATGCCGTGGCGCGTGAGGTACTCCCACACGTCGTCCTCGCTCCAGTCCGCCAGCGGGTTGACCTTCCACAGGCCGTGCTTTCGGTCCCAGGTGAGCTTCTCCGTGCCCGCGCGGCCGTTGGAGTCGCCGCGGCGTACGCCGCTCACCCACGCGTCCAGTGGGGCCAGCGTCTCGCGCAGCGGCTTGACCTTGCGCAGCTCGCAGCACCGGTCGGGGTCGGAGTCCCACAGCGTCGGCCCGTGGAGCTCGGCCTGGCGGGCGAGCGAGATTCCCTGGGAGGTCTCCACCTCGATCCCGAAGCGCTCCTCGAGCGCGCGCCAGGTGGCGTAGGTCTCGGGAAACAGGACGCCGGTGTCGAGCGTGAAGAAGCGGGCGCCCGGCTCGATCTGCAGCAGCATGTGCATGATCACCGACGCCGACTTCTGGAAGGAGCAGGCCACCTTCATGCTCGGGTGGAAGCGCTCGACGGCGTACGCCGAGCACCTCCTGCGCGGAGAGGTGCTCGAGGTCGGGGACCTCTTCGGGTGCTTGTGCGACGGTCATAACCGCGCACTCGCCCTCGCCGCGGATCACCTGGTAGAGCTCCTTCTTGGTCCAGTCGATGAACATGTCCATGTTCTCCACGGAGAAGTCCACTGGCATCGACAGGTCCTTCACGAGCTCGGCGAAGCGCGGCACGCCGACGCGCTCCACGAAGTCGTTGAACTCCTCGTCCTCCTGGCGCTCCTCGGCGTAGAGGTTCAGCCACCGCTCGACGGCATCCGGTACGCGCTTGGAGGGCAGGCGGGTCTTCATCCGTGTGCCGTAGACCACCTCGCCGCCCTCGTAGCGGCCGCCGAGGTGGGGGATGTAGGCGGGGATCGTCTTGTCGCCCACCTTGATCGAGGCGCCGTAGAACCCGATGTTGGCGATGTGGTGCTGGCTGCAGCCATTGGGGCAGCCGGACATCTTGATGTGCACCCGCTTGGTGAGCGGGTCCTCGATGTTCATCGACTCCACGCGCTCCTGCACGGCCCGGTTGAGGCCCATGGAGCTGGTGATGCCGAGCTTGCACGAGTCGGTGCCGGGGCAGCTCACCACGTCGGTGACCTCGTCCACGCCGGCGTCGCCCAGGTCCAGCTCCGACAGCGCGCGCCACACCTCATAGACCGACTCGTCGCGCACCCAGCGCAGCACGAAGTTCTGCTCGATCGTCGTGCGCGCGTAACCGCCGCAGAAGTCGCGCATGATCTGCCCCACGCCGCGCAGCTGCTCCGGGGTCAGGTCGCCGCGGGTCACCTTCATCTGCACCGTGGAGAAGCCGCGCTGGCGCTGCGGACGCACGCTGGAGTCACGCCAGCGCTCGAAGCCCGCGCCGTCGCCGTTGGGCTGGGAGTAGTGCGCGAGCAGCTCAGGGGCGTTGGCCTCCTCGTCGTGCTCGAGCAGCAGCGGGGCGGGGTCGAAGTCGCGCTCGGCCACCCAATCGCCCCTCAGCTCCTCCTCCACCTGCTCGCGGAAGGCCTCGATGCCGATCTTGTCGATCAGCACCTTGATCCGCGCGCGGGCGCGGTTCACGCGCAGCCACTCCTGGCGGTCGAAGATGCGGAAGCAGGCCTCGGCCACCTTGAGGTAGTCGCCGTTGTCCAGCTCCACGAAGTCGTAGAGCGTGGGGGCGATGCGAGGCATGATCGACGTGCCGCCGCCCACGCGCACCTCCACGCCCCTCACGCCGTCGCGCTCGCGCGGGATGAAGCCGATGTCGTGGATGCCGGTGATCGCACGGTCGGAGTCGGTGGCGGTGAAGGCGGTCTTCACCTTGCGCGGCATCAGCTGGGTGGTGGGGTGGCGGACGAAGTAGCGCACGTAGGCACCCGCGTAGGGCGTGATGTCGAACAGCTCGCCCTCGCACACGCCGGCGTAGGGATCGCCGGTCACGTTGCGCACGGTGTTGCCGCAGCCCTCGCGGCTCGAGAGCCCGGAGTCGGAGAGCTCGCGGATGAGCGCCGCGGCGTCGCGCAGCGGCACGTGGTGCATCTGGATGTTCTGGCGCGTGGTGATGTGCGCCTTGTTCAGCGGCACGTACTTCTCCACCACCGACGCGAACGCGTCCATCTGGTCCGGGGTGATCCCGCCCATCGGAAGCTTCACGCGGATCATCTGGACGTCGGCCTGGCGCTGGCCGTAGACGCCCTGCTTGAGCCGGAAGCCGATGAACTCGGTCTCCTCGGTCTGGCCGTCGAGGAACTTCTCGGCCTCGTTGTCGAAGTCGTCGAACTCGCGCTCGAGGATCGGGATCACGTGCCCGGGCACGTTCTCCACCACCTCCGGATTGCTCAGTGAGCCCTTGCGTCCTTTTGGCGAAGCGGCCGGCTCGGCCGGCTGCGCACGTTCGGCTTCCTTGGGCTTCTCATCGGTGGGTGTGGTCGGGGCGCTCCCCGTGCTGGTGGGCTCCATCCCGAGAAACTAGCAAAACCCAGTCGGGTTTCAAGAGATTGTTCTGACCGGTCGACTGAGAAAGGCCTTCAGCCGGGCCACCCCGTAGGCCGCGCCTCGCCGTCGCTCAGGCCAACTCCCTCGCGCAGCCCGCTGCGAAGCCACGGGCTCATCCCCTCCGCGGGCACCGGGGCGGGCGCCGTGTCGCGCAGGAACTGCTCGATCGCCGCCGCGATCGCCGCGGCCTCCTCGCGCGAGGCGGCCGCCTGGCGCACCTCGATGCGCGGGCGCGGTGGAGTCTGCTTGCCGTTGGCGCTCACGGGCCCCGAGGGTATCGCGGCGCTCGCCGGGCCCGAGCGCGCGCGCTGGGCCACATTTCCATTGCATATCAAGGACAACGCGGCCCACTGGGCTCACGGAGCCTCGCCGTATAGCGTCAGGCCGCATGCCGGAGATCCCCACCTTCGATTCAGCGGCGGTGCTCAGCGCCGTCGATCCCACCGAGGCGATCGAACGTGTGCGCGAAGGATTCGTGGAGTACGCCAGCGGCGAGTGGGCGATGCCCGCCAAGGTCTACCTCGACGCCTCGCCGAACGGGGACTTCCGAGCCATGCCCGCCCGCGGCGCCGGCCTGGCCATCCTCAAGTGGGTGACTTCATTCCCGGGCAACCCCGCCGCGGGACTGCCCGTGGTGATGGGCGTGATCTGCGTGTCCAGCGACGTCGACGGCGAGCCGCTCGCCCTGATCGACGCCCGCGCTGTCACTGCCCTTCGCACTGGGGCGGTGGCCGCCGTGGCGGCGCAGGAGCTGGCGCGCGAGGATGCCCGGACGGTCGGCATCGTGGGGTGCGGTCTGCACGGCGCCTGGGCCGCGCGCTGCCTTGCGGCAGCCGAGTACGGCCCGGGTGTCTGCTTCGACCCGAGCCCGGAGGCCGCGGGCGCGCTGGCCGGTGAGCTGGGCTGGGAAGCCGGTTCGCGCGAGGACGCGCTCGCGTGTGACGTAGTGACCTGCGTCACGCCCGGCTCCGAGCCCGTGGTGCGTGTGGCCGACCTGCGCGCCGGCATGCACCTGAACATGCTCGGCGCGGACGGGCCCGGCAAGGCGGAGGCCGAGGTGGACGTGGCGGTGCGCTCGGCGCTGTTCTGCGACGAGTGGCACCAGGCAAGCCACGGCGGCGAGCTGACCGGCGCTGTGGCGGGCGGTCTGGTGGCCCGCGAGCAGGTGACCGAGCTGGGGAAGGTGCTGACCGGCGCCGCCCCAGGCCGTCCGGACGACCAGGCGATCACGCTGTTCGACTCCACCGGGCTGGCGATCCAGGACATCGCCATCTGCCTGGCGGTGCTCGAGGCCCACCGCGCGGGAACGGTGAAGGCCGGCGTGGCGCGGCTCTGATCGCGCTGCAGTAGCGTGGCGCCCGTGAGAGGGAGGATCGCGTTGGGAGGCGCGGCACTGGCGGCCGCGCTCGCGTGCGCGCCGGCGGCGATGGCGGCCGGCCTGCCGTCCGTGAGCTCGGGGCAGCGCCCCGGCCCGCCGCTCCTGTACGAGCCGCCGCCGACCGCACCGGAGCTGTCCCTGCAGGCGCCGTTCGCCGCGCAGCCGCTGCTGGTGTCCGGCACCGACGCCCTGCGCGGCGGCGAGTACCTCTACCAGGACTATCTGTTCGACGACCACGGCGCCGACACCGTCCCCGGCCCCGGCTCAGGGCCGCCCGGGTCGGGGAACTTCTCCGCGACGGCGGGCGACGTGAGCTACCCGACCGCGGCGCGGTTCGCCAACAACGCGGCCGACATCGTGGAGCTGCGCGTGCGCCGGACCGCCGACGCCGTGGTCTACCGGGTGACGCTCGGGACGGTTCTCGACGACGACACCACCGTCGTGGGCATCGGCATCGACACGGACGCCGCCGGCACTGAGCAGGTGGACTGGCCGCGCGGCGCGGAAATCAGCTCGCCCGGTCTGGACCGCTTCGTGACGGCCTGGGGCACCGGCGGCCAGGTGAGCACCCTCTCCGGCGCCCCCTCAACCACCGCGCTGCCCGCGGGCTCGGTCTCGATCGACCAGCAGACCAACCAGATGACCATTCGCGTGCCGCGCTCGACAATCGAGCCGGGCAGCGCCACCTGGCGGCTCGTGGCGGGTGCCGGCCTGTTCACCGGGGACACCTCGGAGGCCGGCGACGCCTGGAAGGACGTTTCGAGCGGCGATCCGAGTGAGGAGACCCCGGGCTCGGGCTCGAGCGGTACCGCGCCCGGCGTGCTGAACCTGGCGTTCCGGTTCGACGAGCCCCAGAGCGGCCAGCCGGGTGCGGGCGGCTACACCACCGCCCCCGGCATCGGCAACTTCTTCGAGGACAAGCAGGCCAGCGTGCTGGCCGAAGGCACCTCGGGCGACTTCCACGCAGATCTCAACTTCGGCGAGATGGCCGCCGGGACCACTCGGGACATCCACGCGCCCGGGCCGCAACAGGCGCGCATATTCGCCTCCGGCCAATCCATTCCAGAGGGCGTGAAGCGGGAGTTCCCGGAGTTCGGAGGCCGGCTCCAGCCGTATCTCATCCGTGTGCCGCCGGCGCTGGACCGCAGTCAGCCGGCGGGCCTCACGTTCTCGTTGCACTCCCTCGGCGGCACCTACACCCAGTACGCGGTCTTCTCGCCCACCCAGCTCACCCAGTTCGGAGACGAGCGCGGGAACCTGGTGGTCACCCCGCTCGGCCGCGGGGAGGACGGCTGGTACACGGGCGAGGCGGAGGTGGACTTCTTCGAGGTGTGGCGCGACGTGGCCGCGAACTTCTCGCTCGACCCCGAACGGGTCTACCCCAGCGGCTACTCCATGGGCGGCTACGGCACCTACAAGCTGGGCGTGCACTACCCGGACCTGTTCGCCCGCGCGTTCACGACCGTCGGCCCGCCCGGCCTGGGCATCTGGCCCGTGGTGGCGCCCCCCAGCCCGGCGGGCAGGTGTCGCTCACCACGCCGCTGCTGGGCAACGTGCGCTGGCTGCCCTACCTCAACTGGGTGGGCGCGCAGGACCAGCTGGTGCCCTACCCCGGCCCCACGGCGCAGCAGAACCGCTTCGACGAGCTGGGCCTGCGCAGTGAGCTGTGGACCTTCCAGTCCGATCACTTCGGGCTGGCCGTGCTCGACCGCTGGGACGACGCGCGCGACTTCCTCGGCGGGGCGCGCAATCACGGCGACCCGAGCCGGGTGGTGTACGGCTTCTTCCCCGAGGGCGACAAGCCCGCGCTGGGCCTGCGCCACGACCACGCCTACTGGGTCTCGGGCCTGCGCGCTCGCGTGGCCACGGGCAACCCCGCCACCGCGCCCGCGCGCGGCGACATCGACGCCCGCAGCCTCGCCTTCGGCGAGGCCGACCCCACCACCGCGCGCGTGACGAGAGCCGACTCCGGCCCGCCTGCCCCCGCCGCGGTGCGCGGCACCACGTGGACCGCCACCCCCCGGCGGGCCGCCAAGAACACCCTGGAACTGGAGCTGGAGAACGTCTCCGCCGCCACCATCGACGGTGCCCGGGCGCGGCTCAAGGGCGACCGCGTGCTGCGTGTGCAGGTGGCGAGCGACGGGTCCGGGCGCGCGCGCCTGGACCTCGACCTGCCCGCCGGCGCGGTGGTGGAACGCGAGTCGGGCCCCGCCCCGGCCGCGGCCCGCGGCGCGGCGAGGACACGTGCCGCGCAGGCGCCCGCCCCGGAGGTGGCTTTGGATCGCCAGGGTGCCACCTTCGCGGTCTCCTCCGGCACCCGCACGTACGTGATCCGGCCGGCGGCCGTTCAGCCGGACGCCGCCGAAGGGACGCCACGTGATGACGACCCGGTGGACTCCGGCGAGCCCACGGGCTCGGGCGACGGCGGCTCGCTGCCGTTCACCGGCTTGGCCCTGGCGCTCGTGGCGCTCACCGGGCTGGTGCTGCTGGGTGGCGGCCGGGCGCTGCGCCGCCGAGCCGGCTGAACGCCCAACGTTCAGCGGATGAGCACCCGCGAGCCCAGCGGCACGCGCCGGTAGAGGTCGATCACGTCGGACACGTGCATCCTGATGCAGCCGTGTGAGGCTGCCGAGCCGATCGACCAGGGCTCGCCCGTGCCATGGATCCCAACCCCTCCGGCGACGCCGAGCCAGCGCGCCTTGAGTGGGTTGTCGGGTGCGCCACCCGGCACGGTCTTGCCGGCGTAGGAGCCGGCCCACGGACGATTGGGCGCGTGCCACGCGGGGTTCACCTGCTTGCTCTGGATGCGGTAGAGGCCCGTCGGGGTCTCGGTGCCGGCGGCTCCCACGGCGATGCCGTACGAGCGCGCGTAGCGCAGCCGCCGGAACAGCCGCAGCCGGTATCCGGACCGGTCGATCGTGAGGATCGCCGGGTTGGCGCGCCGCAGGTCGGGGAGCGTCACGGCCGGGCGCACGCGTGCCCGCCGCGGTCGCAGGGCGCGCCGGCGCAGTGGCGACCCGATCCGTGCGCGGATCGCCTTGCCCAGCCGCGCCGGGCGCAGGCGCCGTCCGTGGGCCGCACGCCGCGTGGCGATGCGCCGCACGCCGATTCGCATGCGTGCATTGCGGGCAGGCACGTAGGTGGCTGCGGTCGCGCTCCGCACGAAGGCGGCCAGCGAGCGGGCGCGGAAGGAGACGACCGGGCGAACGGCCTGTCCGGCCTCGGCGCGCATCGCGCGGCGCGCGGTCGCGGCCTCGTTGAACCGCAGCCGCAGGCGACCGGTGGTGAGCACAAACAGGCGCCGACCGACGCGCACCTCGAACCGCCGCTGGATCCGCGAGAGCGCCTGCTCGTGGAGAAGCTGGCGGGTCTGCGCCCTGGTCAAGCCGGAGAGATCCACGCCTACCACGCTCACGCCATCGCGCACGGTCGGCGGCGCGACCGGAGCTGGTGGCGCCTGGGCGGAGGCGGTGGTCGCGATGACGGTCGTCATCACCGCTGCCGCAATGACTGCGGACCGTCGCACCGGCAGAGCGTAGAACGCGGGAACAGATCCCGCTACAGCGGGATGTTTCCGTGCTTGCGCTTGGGCCGCTCGACGCGCTTGGTCTCAAGCATCTCCAGCGCCTTGATCAGCCGCGGGCGGGTCTCGTGCGGCTCGATCACGTCGTCGATGTAGCCGCGCTCGGCGGCGGAGTAGGGGTTGGCGAAGCGCGCCTTGTAGTCGTCCATCAGCTTCTGACGCCGCTCGTCCGGGGTGGGCGAGCTGGCGATGTCGCGCCGGTAGATGATGTTCACCGCGCCCTCGGGTCCCATCACGGCCACCTCGGCCTGCGGCCAGGCGAAGTTGAAGTCGGCCAGCATGTGCTTTGAGTTCATGACGTCGTACGCGCCGCCGTAGGCCTTGCGCGTGACGATCGTGAGCTTGGGCACCGTGGCCTCGGTGAACGCGTAGAGCAGCTTCGCGCCGTGGCGGATGATGCCGCCCCACTCCTGGCTGGTGCCCGGCAGGAAGCCGGGCACGTCGCAGAAGGTGAGCAGCGGGATGTTGAAGGCGTCGCAGAAACGCACGAACCGCGCGGCCTTCTCAGAGGCATCGATGTCCAGCACTCCGGCCATCTGTGCCGGCTGGTTGCCCACGACGCCGATGGGGCGGCTGCCGAGCCGCGAGAAGCCGATGATGATGTTCTTGGCGAAGTGCTCCTGCACCTCGAAGAAGTCGCCGTCGTCGACGATGCGCGTGACCACGTCGCGCATGTCGTAGGGCTTGTTCGGGCTGTCGGGCACGATCGAGTCCAGCTCTGGATCCATTCGGTCGTGCGGGTCGCCTGAGTCCATCTTCGGCGGCAGCTCGAGGTTGTTCTGGGGGAGGAAGGACATGAAGTAGCGCACGTCCTCCAGGCACGCCTCCTCATCCTCCGCGGCGAAATGGGCCACGCCCGACTTGGAGTTGTGGGTCATCGCTCCGCCGAGCTCCTCGAACTCCACCTCCTCGCCGGTCACCGTCTTGATCACGTCGGGGCCGGTGATGAACATGTGGGAGGTCTCCTTCACCATGAAGATGAAGTCGGTCATGGCGGGCGAGTAAACGGCGCCGCCCGCGCACGGGCCCATGATCAGCGAGATCTGCGGGATCACGCCCGAGCACTGCACGTTGCGCACGAACACGTCGCCGTAGGCGCCGAGCGAGACCACGCCCTCCTGGATGCGCGCACCGCCCGAGTCGTTGATGCCGATCACCGGACAGCCGATCCTGGCCGCCAGATCCATGATCTTCACCATCTTCTCGGCCATCACCTCGCCGAGCGAGCCGCCGAACACGGTGAAGTCCTGGCTGAAGACGCACACCGTGCGGCCCTCGATGGTGCCGTGGCCCGTGACCACAGCGTCGCCCCAGGGCTTGTTCTTCTCCATCCCGAATTCTGTGGTGCGGTGGCGCACGAACGTGTCCAGCTCCTGGAAGGAGCCCGGGTCCAGCAGCTTCTCCACCCGCTCGCGGGCCGTGAGCTTGCCCCGGTCGTGCTGCTTCTCCTCCGCCTGCGGATTCGTGTGAACGGCCTGCTCGCGCAACTCGTTGAGCTGCGCGAGCTTCTCCTCGTATGTCTCGGCGGCGTGCTGTCTCATGGGGCGCTGGAGTCTACGTCGGAGGGGCTGTTAGTCGTAGAACGGGAGGCGGCCCCCGGCGGCGCGCCTGACGCGGTTCTCGAAGCGGTCGACCAGCTGTGGGTGCCGGCGGGCGAGGTTGCGACGCTCCCGCGGGTCCCCACGCAGGTCGTAGAGCCGCCCGTGCTTGCCCGTGTTGGCAGCCACGTAGGCCCAGCGGTCGGTGCGGGCGAAGTGCCAGTTGGCGTAGCCGCCGTAGGACATCGTCCGCTGCTCGGCCGGCGCCTTGCCCCGTAGAAGCGGGGCGAGGCTGGTGCCGTTCATCGACTCGGGGCGCTTCACGCCGGCCATGTCGAGCAGCGTGGGGCCGATGTCGTGGGTCTGGGCGAACCACCCGCTGGCCTGGCCTGCCCGGCGGCCGCCCGGGTCGGCGAGGAGGAAGGGCACGTGGATCAGCGGCGGGTGCAGCATCGATGCGATCTTGCCGGTCCAGCCGAACTCACCGAGCAGGTAGCCGTGGTCGGAGACCAGCATGACCACGGTGTCGCGCTCGAGCTTCAGGGCGTGGAGGCGATCGAGCAGGACATCCAGCCAGCGGTCGGTCATGGTGATCTCGGCCGCGTAGAGGTCGCGCATGCGGCCGAGCACAGGCCCGCGGCGCGAGGGCCGGAGCCACTCGGAGACCCGCCCGTAGCGCGCCATGCAGGGCTCGGGGCCGCGGTGGTCGGGGTCGCCATACCTGTCGATGTAGCGGCGCGGCGGGGTCCAGGGCTCGTGCGGCTCGAAGGTGTCCACCACCATGGCGAAGGGCTGGTGCCGGGCAGCCTGCTCGAGGGTGGCCGCGCCCTGGGTGAACACCCGCGCCGCCCATGAGCGCCTCTCGTCCTCCCAGTAGCGGCCTCCGGCGGCCAGGAAACGGTGCACCCGCTTGCTGATGTGCGGCCGGCGCAGCTCGGGCACGAGCCAGCCGTTGAGCTGCTCGCGAGACACCGTCGAGATGGGGGTCGTCAGGCCGAGCTGTCCCCCGATCCCCACGAAGTGGTTGAAGCTCCTGCGGAACGGCCTGTAGAACCCGGAGAAGCCGAGGAAGGGGTTGTCGGTCACGTAGGTCGTCCACCAGCCCGCCCGGCGCAGCGCGCTGGTCCACGTATCGCGCACATTGGCGATCGGCGCCCACCCCGGCGAGCTGTTCAGGCCGCGATAGACGTGCCAGTCCCGGAAGGGGAACACGCGGCGTCCGGTCATGACCGAGCGCCGGGCGGGCACGGTGGCCATCGCCTCCGGGTAGAAGCGGGTGAAACGCAGGCTGTCCCGCGCGAGTGCGTCGATCGCGGGCGTGCGAGCCCGGCCGCCGTAGGCGCCCACGTAGTCGGCGCGCAACGTGTCGATCATGATCAGCACCACGTTGGGTCCATCCGGCCGCTGGGCGAAGCGCCCCGGGTCGACGCTCGCAGCAACCCCCGCCGCTCCTACCGCCTCGAGGAACTGCCTGCGCGAGAGCTCCACCCGCGGATTCTCGGCTCGCGGAGGCCGATTTGCAAGGCGGCTAGCCCAGGTTGCCGTAGTACGGCAGCCGGCCCCCGGCGCGCCGCCTCACCAGCCGGTAGAGCTGCCGCGCCTTGCCCGGGTGGGTGGAGACGACGTTGTTGCGCTCCCGCGGGTCGCGCCTGAGGTCGTACAGGTGCAGCCGGTGACCGCGGTTGTTCCCGAACAGCGCCCACCGGTCGGTGCGGATGTAGAACCCGTTGGTGTAGCCGCCGTAGACGTAGGAGCGCTTGCTCGGCCGCCGTCCGCGGAACAGCGGCGACAGGTCGGTGCCATCCATCGCTCTCGGCACCCGGATGCCGGCCAGTGACAGGATCGTCGGGCCGATGTCGTGCGACTGGGCGAAGAAGCGGGTGGAGTCGCCGCGGCGCCTGTTGTCGGGATGGACGATCGTGAGCGGCACGCGCGTGAGTGCGGGGTGCAGCACCGTCGGGGACTTTCCCGTCCAGCCGTGGTCACCGAGCAGGAACCCGTGGTCCGAGGTCAGCACGATGACCGTGTCGCGGTCCAGGCGCAGCCTGTGGAGGCGGTCGAGGAACACCCCGAGCCAGCGGTCGGTCATGGTGACCTCGGCCGCGTAGAGGGCTCGCATGCGGTGCAGCAGGCGGCCCCGTTCGCTGTCGCTCAGGTACTGGGAGGCCGGCGCGTAGTAGGGCTTCGACGGCTCGCGGCCGCGGTAGCCCGAGCGGTCGTACAGGCCGATGTACCTGCGCGGCGGCGTCCACGGCTCGTGCGGCTCGAAGGTGTCCACCACCATGGCGAAGGGCCGCTTGCGCCTGGCCACGTCGAGCAGGGCCGCTGCGTCGCGGAACACGCGGGCGGCGAATGAGCGCCGCTCGTGGTGCGCGTAGTCGTTGGCGTTGCCCAGGAAGCGGCGCATGCGCTCCCGGCTCTCGGTGTCCGAGATCGAGGGGTGAAGCCAGTGGCGCACCTCGCGACTGGACACGCCCCTGCCCTGCCCTCCCGCCTGCCCGCCGATGCGCTCGCAGCGGTTGAAGCTGCGCCGCAGCCCGCGGTAGCCGGGGGCGTAGCCCAGAAACGGGTTGTCGGTCACGTAGGCCGTCCAGTAGCCGTGGCGGCGCAGGACGCTCGTGAAGGCCTCCCGGGGATTGCCCAGCGGCGACCAGCCGGGCTCCTGGACCATGCCGCGGTGGGGGTGCCAGCCGCGGAAGGGAAAGATCCGCCGGCCGAGCAGGATCGAGTTGCGCGCGGGCACCGTGGGCATCGCCTCGGGGAACATGCGCGTGAAGCGCAGGCCGTCGCGCGCGAGGGCGTCCATGTTGGGCGTGCGCGCGCGGTCGCCGTAGACGTGGTCCGCGCGCAGGGTGTCGACGATGATCACCACCACGTTCGGCCGGTCGCCGGGCCGGGGAGCCGCTGCCGCCACGCCCGGAAGCGAGGCGGCCGCCGCCGAGGCGCCCGCCGTCTGGATGAACCGCCGGCGCGTCGTGGGCTCTGCGATCGAGCGAGGCTATCCCACGCGCCGCCGCCCGCGTGCCGGGCCGCCGCCTAGCGGCGGACGATGCGGAACGAGGGGCTGCGACGAAGCCTTGAGGTGTTGCGCGCGGCGTCGCGGGCGGACAGCCGCAGGCGGTACACGCCAACCCGAACCGCGCGGCCGCGCATGCGACCGGTGAGGCGGAAGGCGTTCGCGCCGGCCTTGCCTCCGTGTCGCGCGGCGCCCCGGACGAGCACCCAGCGGGTGCACTTGGAGCGCCTGACGTTGGTGCGGGTGGTGGCTCGGCAACGGCCGCCCACCCGGCGCCCGGTGGTCTTGCGCTCGTAGCGCACCGTGACGGCTGCCGGCTCGTTCAGCCGGTACCCCACACGGGTGCCCAGCGGCGCTGCCGCTCTGATGGCAGCGCCCGAGCGCGCGGCCCTGAAGCGGCGGCCGGAGAGGCGTAGCGAGCGGATCACCGGGCGGGCGGTGTCGCGGGCGGTGGGCGTGACCGGCGTGGGGTTGCCGCTGGTCGGGCCGGGGCTTCCGCCGCCGCCCGCCGGCGGGGAGAAGTCCACGGTGAACGTCCGGGACGCGGGCGTGGGATCCTGATTGCCGGAGGGATCCGTCGCGCGAACTCGGAAGACATAGGTTCCCTCTACGAGGGGTCCAACGGCGAAGGGGGACGTGCAGGCCTCCCATGCGGAACTCTGGAACTGGCATTCAAACGTCGAGCTCGCTTCGGATGCCGAGAACTCGAACGAGCTCGACGGGGAGGCGGTTGTTGAAGCCGGGCCACTGGTGATTTTGGTGTCCGCTGGAATGGTGTCGGGGGGCACCACAGGTTCAACTGCGGCAGCAGCTGGAGATGTGGTCAGCGAATAGCTCCGCGCCGTTGAGGAAGCGGGGTTCGCGGCGGTTTGGGCCTCGTTCGTGATCACCGCAACCGCGCGATCGCATGCAGTCGGGTCCAGCCCGGAGATGGTGGTGTTTTGGCCGGCACCCACGGTGGCCGGAAAAGCGGCAACCGCTACTGCGCTCCCGGTATCGCACGCGACGGTGGCACGCAGCTGGCCCCCACTCGAGGTATTGGCGAGATTGAGGTTGAAGGTGCCGTTTATCGGCAGGTCCACCCAGTTGAGGGTGTAGTTGTCCTCCACCGAGCCGGAGGCAAACGAGCCCCCGATCGTCCCGATGCTTCCGTGGGAGGCCGGCTCCCCCGCAGCGTTGCGGTAGCCCGTTGCCTCCTCGAAGCAGTAGGGGAGGGAGTAGCCACCCGTACACGGGCGCATCATCTTTGCCGCGACGGCATAGTCGTGGTAGGAGCCTGCAAGGGTCGTCGTCCCCTGGGCAGCCACCGCTTGCTGCATCGCCGTCAGCGTGTCTCCGGTGTTCTGGCTGGTGATCTCCCAGAAGTCCTGCATGAGCTGCTCGCCTCCGCTCGCAGTGCCCGCGCCATAGCGCTCGGTCAGACCCCGCCACGTGAGCCAATAGGCGTAAATATCGCCCTCGTCGTACTCCCCCATGGAGTCGTCGAATTCGGGGTAGAGGTAGTTGTAACTGTCGTCGGCAGCGTCCTGGGCTTCGTCCTCCATCCACGTCGCGCCGCCCTCGATGAAGTTGTCGTCGGGCGCATTGCTGCCATTGAGCGCGCCATAGCCGAACTGGATCGAGTGGTTGTACTCGTGTGCTGTGGTTGCGTCGAGGGCCTGTTGGGGCGTGCCGGGGAAACCCGTGTCGAAGTCGGAGTTCAGGACCATGCAGGACGCCCGCGCGTCGCCGTCCGCCCACGTCGTGTTGGGGTTGTTGCCGCCCGGAGGCGTGCCCGCGTAGGTTCCCGTGTTGCTCACGAAGCCATAGAGCCCGGCGCCGAGCGGCTCCACGCGCACGTGGTACTTGCCTGGGATGGCGCTCGCCGCCGCTGCCGTCTGGGGGGGTCCGGCCCAGTCGTAGTCGTCCACCTCGACGGCGTAGACCTCTTCGAGGGAGTCCGCGTAGTCCTGGATGTCGAGGCCACCCCCGATCAGGACGCTGTCGTTGTACTGGATGTAGAAATGGGCCGTCTCGATCGAGTCCGGCGGCGGCGCGACCGACGTCGAGCAGGTCGTGGGGTTGGGGTCCGCCGGTGCGCGCATTGCCTCGGTGACCGCGCGCTTCTCCGGGCCCGGGTCGAGCTTCGGAAGGTCGCGCCGCAGGCGCAGGTCGAGCAGCGTCCCGCGCCACGGCCGAGTGCTCTCGTAGGCGGCCGGCAGACGCGGATCGTCGCTGAGCGCGTAGACGCGGTACAGGCTGGCCCGCTCCAGATCGATCGTCCCGCGCTCCTGAGCGCGGTCGATGAGGTCGGGCGTTGCCGGCCTGGGCGTGAGCGGCGACGAAAGGATCTGTCCGCTGGCGGCGGTGGGTGCGGCCAGGGCCGCCGCAGCGCCGATCAGCGCTGCAACGCAACGCCTTCCACGACCGTTTTTGACATGCCAGAGCCGCCTCACCCTTCGAACGCTATCGGCACCGAAGCGAGATTGGCGCAGGTTGCGGCTCGTACTGGACGGTCGACCTAGCCGCGCGAGAACGGCCGGTGGTGCGCCGAGCCGAGGTTGTCCAGCACGGTCTCCAGCACCTCGCGCGCCCGCTGCTCGTCGACACCGCCGGGACTTTCGTCCACTGCCGCCGCCGCGATGGGCTCAGCGGGCTCCTCTTCCACCGCCGGCTCGGCGGCCGCGTCCGGCTGCTCCGTCGCGACCGGCTCGGGCTCGGGGTCGGGCATGGGCTCGGGCTCCGGGTCCACGAAGGCCTCCGGCTCCTCGTAGGGCTCTGGCTCCGGTTCGACCGCGGGCTCTGTGACCGCCGCCTCCATGTCCCGCCGGTCGCGGAACAGCCACCGCGAGAAGAAGCCGCGCCTGCGCCTCGCGGGCGCCGCGTCGGTCTCGAGCCACGGAGCGCGCTCGTGCGCCTCCGGGGCCGTCTCGGGCTCGGGCGCGGCCACCGGCTCGGGCTCGGGCTCCGGCTCGGGTTCGGGCTCCGGCTCGGGTGGTCGGGCTCGGGCTCGGGCTCGGGCAGCACCTCGGCCGCCGGCTCCGGCTCGGGCTCGTCGTGTCGGCTCTCCACCTCGGCGGTGATCACGACTTTCGTGCCCCAGCTGGACGCTTCGATCTCGACGGTGCCGCTGGCGTGCTCGCCCTCCCAGGCGACCGTCGTTTCTGGATCCAGCCGGCTGATGGCAATTTCGCCGAACTCGCCGAGGTGGCGCGACAGGGCCTCCACCTCACTCAGCTCGGCCCACAGCTCGGGCGGGGACTTGACAAGGGTTCGCTTCACGGTGAGGTCGGGCATCGGCCTCCCTTTCGTACGGTCGCGCTCGACTCCTCCCGCGCGAAACGGACCGCCCGCCCCGTCGTGGTTGACTGCGGCCGTGCTCGGCGACGACCTCAGGGAGCTCCTCGGCCACCGGATCCCGGGCCACAGCGGGGCTCAGCACTCCGCGGAGGCGGAGCTCACCGCGCGGCTGGCCGCCGGGAGCCGCGCCCCCGGGCTGCGCGTGCTCGACGTCGGGTGTGGTACCGGCGACTCGATCGACCTCTTCCGCCGGCTGGCCCCAGGGGTGCGCTGGAGCGGTGTGGACATCGAGGGCTCCGCAGAGGTCGGGATGCGTACCCGCGGCGATGCCGCCTTCCACACGTTCAACGGCGAACACCTGCCGTTCGGCGACGCGGAGTTCAACCTCGTGTGGTGCAAGCAGGTGCTCGAGCACGCGGAGCACCCCCGCGCCCTGCTGGAGGACATCGCGAGGGTGCTTCACCCGGGAGGCGTCCTGATCGGGTCGACGTCCCAGCTCGAGCCCTTCCACTCGCGCAGCACCGCCAACCCCACGCCCTACGGCCTGAGCCTCGCCCTGGAGGGCGCCGGCCTCCAGACCACCGTGATCAGGCCCTCGATCGACTCCCTCACGCTCATCGTGCGGCGGGCGGTGGGCGGCGGCGCGTTCTTCGATCGCTGGTGGACCCGCGAGTCGCCGCTGAACCGTGCGATCGACCTCTATGCCCGGGTGCGGAGGATGGACCCGGGCGCGGTGAGCGCCGCGAAGCTCGTGCTGTGCGGCCAGTTCGTGTTCGCCGCCGAGCGGCCGTCAGCCCGCCAGGCCAAGGCGTAGAGCGCCCGCTGCCTCGAGCATCGCGTCCCGGGAGCTGCGGCCCATGCCGGTCCAGTTGGCGAAGCTGTGCACCAGTCCGTCGTGGCGGCGCAGTGCCACGGGCACCCCGGCGGCGGCCATGGCCCGCGCGTACTCCTCGCCCTCGTCGCGCAGCGGGTCGAAGCCCGCGGTGGCCACGTAGGCAGGCGGCAGGCCCGACAGATCCTCGGCGAGCAGGGGCGACGCCCGCGGGTCGGACCGCATCTGCTCCTCGGGGAGGTAGTGGTTGCGAAACCAGTCCATCTCGGCCTTGGTGAGCAGGAACCCCTGATCGAACTCGGTGTAGGAGGGGCGCTTGAAGGAGTAGTCGCAGACGGGGTAGATCAGCAGCTGGAAATGCGGCGCCGGGCCCTCGCCCGTGGCGATGTCCAGCGCCGCCACCGTGGCCACGTTGCCGCCGGCGCTGTCGCCTCCCACGGCGATTCGCCGCGGGTCGGCTCCCAGGTCCTCGGCGTTGTCTGCAGCCCACCGCACCGACGCGGTGGCGTCGTCGGCAGCTGCCGGGAACGGGTTCTCGGGTGCCAGCCGGTAATCCACGGCGAGCACGTTCACCCCCGCGTGGTGTGACAGGAACCGGCACACGCTCTCGCACGTGGTGAGGTCGCCGATCACGTGGCCGCCGCCGTGGAAGTACACGAGCAGGCCCGCCCGCTCCTCCCGCGGCGGGCCGTAGAGGCGGGCGGGCAGCGAGCCCGCGGGCCCCGGCAGCTCGAGATCCTCACGCCGCGCAACCGGTTCCATCGGCCCGCGCGTGGTGAGCGCCCGCTTGACCGTCTCGGCGCGTGCCTCGGCCACCGGCAGGTCCTCGATGGCCGGGCGCCCGGCCCGCGCGGCCAGGGCGATCACCAGCTGGCACTCGTGATCCAGCTCCAGCCCGTCGCGGACGACTGCTCCGCCCCCAGCCAGCGCGCGCTGCGCCGGCGTGGGCAGCCGCGTGAGCGCGCGCACGGCGCCGCCCTGGACACGGTCAGCCGTGCTCAGCTGCACCATCAGGCCTCGGAGTACTCGCCGAATTCCTCGCGCATCACGCCGCAGACCTCACCCAGCGTCGCGCGGTCCTTCAGCGCCGTGCGGATCGGCTCGAGCAGGTTGCCCTCGCCCTGGGCCACCTCACGCAGCTCCTCCAGCCGCCTCTGCACGGCGTCGCCGTCGCGCTCGGACTTGAACTTCTTCAGGCGCTCCACCTGCTGGCGCTCGGAGTCGGGGTCCACTCGCAGGATCTCCACCTCGTCGACGGTGTCGGTCACGTACTCGTTCACGCCGACCACGATGTCCTGCTTCTGGCGGTAGCGCTCCTCATAGCCCCAGGCCGACTCCTCCACCTCGGCGCGGATGAAGGGGATGCACTGCACCGAGCCGCCAAGCTCGTCCACCTTGTCGATCAGCCCCTGCGCGCCCACCTCGATCTGGTCGGTGAGGTTCTCGATGAAGTACGAGCCGGCGAATGGGTCGATGGTGTCGGTGGCGCCCGACTCGTGGGCCAGGATCTGCTGGGTGCGCAGGGCGATCCGCGCGGCGCGCTCGGTGGGCAGGGCCAGCGCCTCGTCGAAGCCGTTGGTGTGGAGGGACTGCGTGCCACCGCACACGGCCGCGAAGCCCTGGAGGGCCACGCGCACGATGTTGTTCTCGGGCTGCTGGGCCGCCAGCGTCACGCCGCCGGTCTGCGTGTGGAAGCGCATGGTCTGGGACTTCGGGTTCTCCGAGCCGAAGCGCTCGCGCATGATCCGGGCCCACATCCGCCGGGCCGCCCGGAACTTGGCCACCTCCTGGAACACGTTGTTGTGACCGTTGAAGAAGAACGCCAGCCGCGGGCCGAACTCGTCCACGTCGAGACCCGCCTCGATGGCGGCCTCCACGTAGGCGATCGCGTTGGCCAGGGTGAAGCCCACCTCCTGCACGGCCGAGCAGCCCTTCTCGCGCATGTGGTAGCCGGAGATCGAGATCGTGTTCCACCTGGGCACGTTCTCGCGGCAGTAGGCGAACAGGTCGGTGGTGAGCCGCATGGCCGGCTCGGGCGGGTAGATGAAGTTCCCGCGGGCGATGTACTCCTTGAGCACGTCGTTCTGTGTGGTGCCCGTGAGCTGCTCGGACTCCACGCCCTGCTCCTCGGCCACCAGCTCGTAGAGCAGGAGCAGCGGGCCGGCCGGCGCGTTGATCGTCATCGAGGTGGACACCTCGTCGAGTGGGATGCCCTCGAACACGCGCCGCATGTCGTCGATGGTGTCGATGGCCACGCCGGTGCGGCCCACCTCGCCCTCGCACAGCCGGTCGTCGGAGTCGCGCCCAAGCTGGGTGGGAAGGTCGAAGGCCATCGACAGGCCCGTCGAGCCGTGGTCGATCAGGTAGTGAAAGCGCTCGTTGGTCTCCTTCGCGCTCGCGTACCCGGCGTACTGGCGCATGGTCCAGCGGCGCGACCGGTACATATCCGGATGGATCCCGCGGGTGAACGGGTACTCGCCGGGCTCGCCCAGGCGTTCGGGCAGGTCTTCGGGGAGGTCCTCCTCGCTGTAGAGGCGCTCGATCTCGATGCCCGAGTCGGTGAAGCGGCGCTCGTCATCGGGGCCGACGATCGGTGCGATCGTGGGCTTGTCGGGTTTGGTTGCCACGGGCGCCTGAGAGAATAGGGCGCGGTGCAGGTCACGGTCCGCCTCTTCGCCATGTTGCGCGAGCGCGCCGGCGCCGGCGAGCTGGTGCTCGACCTGCCCGAGGGCGCCAGGGTGGCGGACGCCCTCGACCGCCTCGACGACCTCGCCGAGGGCCTGCCCCTGGTGATGGCGGTGAACCGCGAGTACGCGCCGCGCGACCGTGTGCTCGACGCGGGCGACGAGCTGGCGCTGATCCCGCCCGTGAGCGGCGGTGAGGCCGGCGCGGCCCCGCACGTGCGCGTGACCGGCGAGCCGCTCCAGCTCGACCCGCTGGCGGCCCGCGTGCGCCACCCGCGCGCCGGCGCGGTGGTCACCTTCCAGGGAGTCACCCGCGAGGTGGACTCGCTCGAGTACGAGGCCTACGCCGAGATGGCGGCGGAGCGGATCGAGGAGATCGTGCGCGAGGCGATCCACAGGCACGGTCTGTGCGCCGCCGCGGCCGAGCACCGCGTGGGCGTGGTGCCGCTGTCGGAGCCCAGCGTGGCGGTGGCCGCCTCCGCTCCCCACCGCGGCGAGGCGTTCGCGGGCGCGCGCGAGATCATCGACCGCGTGAAGGCCGAGGCGCCGATCTGGAAGCTCGAGGTGGAGGGCGGCGAGCGGCGCTGGGTGGAGGGCACCGAGCCGCCGGCGGACGCGCCGGGCTAGGGAGCACCCTCCGCGGCCCCACCCGCGCCCGGGATCATTCCCTCGCGGCGTCGAAGCTCGTGCAGGTCGGACATGATCTCGGAGTAGTAGCGCTTTCGTTCATCCTCAGGCAGGGCGTCCCCGGTCAGGTTGAGGAAGTCGATCTGGTCGAGAACGTGCTTGTAGCGAGCCTCCATTTCGAGGTGATAGCGCCAGCGGGGCCCGAAGCTCAACGCTCGCTCCGCCCCCACTGCGAAGGCGGCCAGACCGGAGAGGAGCGGCGGCACCCACCCCTGGGCCCCGAGCTCGACGGGCCCGAGAAACGCTGCCCCAGACGTTGCGGCAAGGACGAAGAGGGTTCCGCCGTTGTAGCGGGCCCCATCGCCCCGTGGAGAGTGGGCCTTGACGCTTTCTTGCACCCGCTCGGTCAAGACGGACCAGTAATCGCGATCGGCTTCCGGCATGCGTTGCTCCCTGCTCGGTTACAGATTTCGTCGGCGAGTATCGCCCGAAGCGGCCTGGCTGGCGAGCATTTCCCTCGATCGCCGCAGGGCGCGGATGGGGCTAGGGCGCGAACTCCCCGCCGCCTCCGCTCCCTCCACCCGAGGGGGCGGGGGCGGACGCCGTCATGGGCGCCTGTCGTACCGGTGGCGCCGGCGCGGGCTCGGGGCCGAACTCGTTCACCGGGGGCGACGGTTGCGGCTCCGGTTCGGGCTGCGGCGCGGGAGCCTGCTCGGGCGCCGGCGCGGCCGTGGGCTGCTCGGGCACGGGCGCGACGATCGGCGGGTCCGGTGTGGGCGAGGGCAGGGCGGCGTGTCCTGCTTCTGCGCTGCCGCGGCCCGTCGCACCTCGGCCGCCGGGCCGGCGTCTGCGCCCAGGCGCTCTGCCACGCGCTCGGCGCCCACCGCTCCGCCGCCCGCCAGCGCGGCCGCGGACGCCGCCACGGCGGCCGCCTTCTGGGCGCTCATCATCTCGGCGGCGTGATGCGCCCGCTCGCCGATCGCCACCGCGCGGTCCTGTGCGGCCCCCATCGCCGACTCCACGAAGGCGCGAACCGGCCCCGGTCCGCCATCGGCGACCGCCAGCAGTGCGGGCGGGGCGAGCGCGGCCACCCGGGACGGCACGGTGCGGTACTCGCGCAGCCGGGCACGGCAGGCGAGGCAGCTGCGCAGATGGGGTCGCAGCTCGCGGAGCTGCGAGGCGTCGGCCTCGCCGTCGGCGAGCGCGGACAGAGAGGGCGCCAGGCGCCGGCACTCCATCCCCGACTCGATCGCGGCCACCTTCTGCGTGAACGACCGGCGGCCCTCCGTGATCGAGCGGTTCACCTTCGTGTAGCTCCAGCCCGTCTCCTCGCAGATCTCCCGGTAGCTGAAGCCGCGGGCCCGCAGCACCAGGCACCGGACCTCCTGGGGCTTGAGCAGAGCCAGGGCCTCCGCGCCCAGGCGCAGGCGCTCGGTGCGCTCCGCGCGCTCGGTGATGTCCGGGCCGGTGTGCTCGCGGTCCCCCACCGCGTCGCCGGCCGGGGCCGTGCGGCGCTGCTGGCGGCGAATGGCCAGCGCCTCGTGTTTGACTGTGGTGCGCACCCAGCGGCAGAGCTCCTCCTCCGTGCCGGTGGGCCGGCGCGCGAGCACGATCTCGGCGGCGCGCTGGTAGGCGTCCTCGGCGTCATGGGGCCCGGCCGAGTAGCGGCGCGCGGTGGCGAGCATCTGCTCACGGAAGCGCTCGAGCAGCGCTCCGTGGGGGTTCTGCGGCCTGTCCAGCGACGCTCTTGCTTCCAATCCCACTCCCTTCGACGATGTTGAACCCGGCCGCCCGCTCGCGCCACCCGGCAGACCGCAAGGTCCGGCTTTTTCACATGCGTCTCAGTGGGTAGAGGGCCCACGGCGCCGTCTTCGCCCCCCTTGGGCGCATTGACAGCGGCAGCCCCAAGCCACTTTGGCTTGCGTTTGGACGCTACATTGGGTCGGTTGCCCTGTTGGGTTCAGGGAACACACGATGACCAACGGCCTCGCCAACGAGCTGCGGGAGATCAAGCCGGCCGCGCCGGTGCCTCTGCCTGACCGCGATGTGCGCGCGGGCTCGATGCCGATCCTCCGCAGCGTCCTCCATTTCGAGCTGTTGCGCCGTGGCGCCCGCGTGCTCGCGCTCGCCGCGCTGGACGTGGGCGGGATGTTCATGGCGATCTTCACCGCGCTCGCCATCAAGACGGCCGTGGTGTCCCCCGAGCTGGCGGTCATCGACCGGTCCTACGCGCAGGCCAAGGACTACGCGCCGCTCGCCTGCCTGGTGATGCTGCTCCTGTTCGCGCGGTCGGGCCTGTACCGCGACCGGCCCCAGCGGCCCGGCTTCGCCACCGTGATCTCCTCGCTGTTCCAGGTGACCGTGGTGATCCTGCTCTACGCCGTGATCGAAGGCGAGGAGTTCTCGTCCTACTACATCTTCTACGGCACGCTGCTGTTCGCCCTGCTCTACATCTGCACGGCGCGGTGGCTGTTCGAACGCGTCACCGGGGCAATCCTGCGCGCCGCCGGCTACCGCCGCCGGGCCGTGCTCGTGGGCTCGGGAGCCAACATCGAGGCGGTGGCCCACGCGCTGAGCGACAACTCGCAGGTGGAGCCCTTCGGCTACGTGTCGCTCGATGACACCCGCAGCGACGGCCTGCGCGACTTCGGGTCGCTGGAGCGGCTGGAGCGCCACTTCGACGCGATCGACGAGGTGCTGATCGCCGACTCGGACTTCGCGCAGGAGAAGGCCGTCGACCTGGTGGACCGCTGCCACGGGAGCGGCATCCGCGTGCGGGTGGCGCCCTCGACGATGGAGATCCTGATGGACCGCGTGGAGTTCGTGCCCGGGCAGTCGCTGCCCCTGTTCGAGCTCAAGCCGCCGCTTCTGGACGGCGTGGACTTCGTGGTCAAGCGAGTGTTCGACCTTGCCGGCTCGCTCTTGCTCCTCACCCTGTTCTCGCCCGTGATGGCGATGATGGCGACCGCGATCAAGCTCGACTCGCGCGGTCCTGTCCTGTTTCGCTCCAAGCGGCCGGGCATCGGCGGCGCGCCCTTTGCCTGCCTGAAGTTCCGCACCATGCACCAGGGCGCCGAGGCCCTGCAGGAGCAGCTGGAGGAGCACAACGAGATGGGCGGCGCGATCTTCAAGATCCGCCGCGACCCGCGCGTGACGCGGGTGGGCGCCTTCCTGCGCCGCTGGTCACTGGATGAGCTGCCGCAGCTGTTCAACGTCCTGCGCGGCGACATGTCGCTGGTGGGACCGCGCCCGCTGCCCGAGCGCGACTACGAGCGGCTGGAGGAGTGGCACCGCAAGCGCTATCTGGTGCTCCCGGGGCTCACGGGGCTGTGGCAGGTCTCGGGCCGCTCGGAGCTGGACTTCGACGAGCTGGTGCGGCTGGACTTCCTCTATCTCGAGCGGTGGTCGGTCTTCCTGGACCTCACCATCCTGCTGAAGACGCTCCCGGCTGTGTTCCGCAGCCGCGGCGCCTGGTAGAGCGGCGATGGGCGTCGCCTGGCGTTGTCCTCGGTCGCTCGCGTGCTAGCGCACGCCACGCTCCCTGCGTCCTAGCCAGGCTCGCCCCTCGCCGCTCTACGCTGTCGGCGTGTTGCGCTACCGCTTCCTCTTCGAGCAGATGGTGCGCCGTGAGCTGCGCCAGAAGTACAAGGGCTCGGCCCTGGGCGTGCTCTGGTACCTCGTGAACCCGCTGGTGCTGATGGGTGCCTACGCACTGGTGTTCAGCGTGCTGCTCCGGGTGGCCGACGTTCCCGACTATCCCCTGTTCCTGCTGGTGGGGCTGATCGTCTGGGTCTTCTTCTCCCAGGCGCTGCTGGCCGCCGCGCCGAGCCTGGTCACGAACGCGTCGCTGGTGCGCAAGGTGCGCTTCCCGCGCGAGGCGATCCCGGCGTCGGTGGCCACCGTGCAGCTGGTCACCTTCCTGGTGATGCTCGTGCTGGTGGTGCCGGTGGCGCTTGTGGTCCGCGGATCGCTCGATCCGGCGCTGGCCCTGCTCCCGGTGATCGTGGCGCTGCTGTTCTGCTTCGTGCTGGGGCTGTCGCTGGCGGTGGCGGTGCTGCACGCGCACTACCGCGACGTGGAGCCCGTGCTGGCCGCCGCGCTGCTGCCGTGGTTCTTCGTCACGCCGATCTTTCTCAGGGTGGAGGACCTGCCCGGGGTGGACAGCCGCGCGTGGCTCGGCGACCTGCTGCAGTGGGGCAACCCGATCGCGCCGTTCGTGGACGCAGTACGCGACGTCCTCTACTCGGGCGTGGCGCCGTCGGCGGGGCACATGGCGTACGTGGCCGTGGCGGGACTGCTGGCGCTCGGCGGTGGGCTGCTCGTGTTCCGCCGCATGGAGCGCGACCTGGCGGTGATCCTGTGAGCATCACGCCCGGCGCGGTGGTGCTGGAGAACGCCACGCGCAGCTTCCACGTGCGCCGCGACCGGAGCCGAACGCTCAAGGAACTGGCGGTTCGCCGCAGCCGCGGGGCGGGGCAGGCCACCGTGGACGCCCTGCGCGACGTGAGCCTGCGCGTGGAGCCGGGCGAGGCCGTTGGCCTGGTGGGGCGAAACGGCGCGGGCAAGTCGTCCACGCTCGCCTGCCTGGCCGGCATCGTGCCGCTGGACTCGGGCCGTGCCGAGTGCGGCGGGCGCGTGGTCACCCTGCTGGAGCTGGGCGCGGGCTTCGGCGAGGACTTCTCGGGGCGCGAGAACATCTACCTGAACGGCGCGCTGCACGGCTTCGAGCGCGAGGAGATCGAGGCGCGTGTGGATGACATCGTGGCCTTCTCCGAGCTGGGCGAGTTCATCGACCTGCCCGTGAAGGTCTACAGCTCGGGGATGTTCCTGCGGCTGGGATTCTCGATCGCCGCCCACCTGGACGCCGACGTGATGCTGATCGACGAGATTCTCGCGGTGGGCGACGAGTCGTTCCAGCGCAAGTGCCTGGCGCGGATCTCCGAGCGGATGGAGGCGGGCGCCACGATGGTGCTCGTGTCCCATGACCCCAGTGCGATCGAGCGCGTGTGCCGGCGGGTGGTGGTGCTCGACGCGGGACAGGTGGTCTTCGACGGCCCGGTGACCGACGGATTGCTCGCCTACCACCGGCTGCTGGGCGTGAGCGAGGGCGGCACACGCAGCGTGCGCCCGGGCGCCGGGAGCACGCTGGAGGTTGCCGAGCTGGAGCTGCTCGATGCCGACGGCAGTCCGCGGCGCGTATTCCGTCCCGGCGAGGCGTTGCGGGTGAGGATGGCCCTGCGCTCCCGCGCGCCCGCCGAGCGGGTGGTTGCGGCGCTGGAGGTGCGAGACCAGCGCGGCGAGACCTGCTTCCGCACAGACGCCTCGGTTGGCGCGGTCCACGGGATCGTCGAGGCGAGCTTCGCGGTGGATCGCCTGGCCCTGCTGGGCGGCGATTACGACGTGGCCGTGGGCGCCGCCGAGCAGGACGCGCCCGCGGGCGCGTGGCTGGACCGGGTGGCCCGCCTCTCGGTGGCGCCGGTGTCCGGCGGCGAGGGCGTGGCGGACCTGCGGGGCACGTGGTCGGTGGGGGATGCCGAGACAGCGGTGGCGGGGAGGTCGGCGTGACACGCCCGGAGGACGCACAGGAGCGGGCGCGCCGGGCCGCGGAGCTCAAGCGCGCCGAGGGCCGCTACGAGGAGGCCACCGGCGCGGATGCGCTGGACGCCACGATCCTCGGGGGCCGCGCGCCGATGGAGCTGCTCAGCGAGTGGGCCGTGATCGAGATCGAGCCCGACATCCTCTATTCCACGCGCCGCGGCGGCGCCCCGATCACCGCGGTCAAGCGGCTGCTCCTGCGACTGATGCGCCAGCACCTCGTCGAGCTCGAGGCGCGGCAGACCCGCTTCAACCTCGGACTGCTCGCATCGTTCCAGCAGCTCGAGCGCCGCGTGGAGGCGCTCGAGCGCCGCGAGCAGCCTCGAGCCGGCGAAGAGTGACCGCCGTCCACCAGGCGGTGGCCGGCGCCGGGCCCTACGACGCCGTGAGCGAGCAGGCGCGCGCGTGGCGGCGGCTGCTCACCGAATCCGGTCACGGCGGCGCGGACCACGCCGGCCAGATCGATCCGGGGGCGCGTGACGGCTTCCAGCCGCTTGAGCGGCTCGAGCCGGCCCCGCGGGACCTGATCGTGATCCGCTACTCGGCGTGGTCGCCGGGGCTGGGGCGGCTGCTGGAGCGACCGCAGCGCAAGCTGCTCGTCTACCACAACATCACCCCGCCGGGATACCTCTGGAACCACAGCCCCGGGCTGGCGGTCCAGTGCGCGGTGGGGCGGATGCAGCTGCCCGCGTTCGCCCGCGCCGCGCGCGTGACCACGGCCGACTCCGAGTTCAACGCCGGCGAGCTGCGCCAGGCCGGGGCGGACGGCGTCCGGGTGGTGCCCGTGCTGTTCGAGCAGGGTCGCCTGGCCCCGCGCGGCCGAGCGCCCGAGGGCGAGGGCCCGCTCGTGCTGGTGGTGGGCCGCCTGGTGCCCAACAAGCGCCACGACCGGGTGTTCCGCGCCTTCGCCGCCTACCAGCGCGAGTGCGAGCCCGACGCCCGGCTGCTGTGCGTGGGCACGGCGCTGAATCCGCGGTACGCCGCCCTGATGCAGAAGCTTGCCGACGCATCCGGCGCGCGCAACGTGCGGCTGGCCGGGGGCCTGGCCCAGGACGAGGTGAACGCCGCCTACGCCGAGGCCGGCGTGCTGCTCACGCTCTCCGAGCACGAGGGCTTTTGCGTGCCGCTGCTCGAGGCGTTTCACTTCGGGGTGCCGGTGGTGGCCGCGCCGGCGGGGGCGGTGCCTGGCGTGGCGGATCACGCGGCGCTGTACACCGACGGCGATCCGGCGGTCACGGCCGAGCTGATCGACATGGCGGTGCGGGACGCCGGCCTGCGCGAGGTGCTGGCGCGGCGCGGTCGCGAGCGCCTGGAGCACTTCGCCTACGAGCGCACGGCGGCGTCGGTGCGCGAGGTCGTGGAGGAGGCGCTGGCCTGATGGGCAGCGAGGAGTATCAGCCCGACAACCTGCTCGACGGCCTCTCCTCGCCCTCGACCATGGAGGTCCAGTACGACCACATGCGCGAACGCGAGCGCCGCCTGCTGGCGCCGCTGCTGCCCGCGGGAGGGGACGTGCTGTCGGTGGGGTGTGGGTGGAACCCCGGCCGGCACGTGTTCCACTCGCCCGCCTGGCGCATGACCGGCGTGGAGCCGGAGTCCGAGAAGCCCGACGCCCTCGTGGCGGAGGGGGTGATCGACGCGGGGCTGGCGGGCAACGCCGGCGAGCTGGACACGCTCCCCGACGAGTCCTTCGATGTCGTGCTCTACCGCCTGGTGCTGCACCACGTGGTCTTCCAGGTGCCGCTGGAGCCCGTGTTCGCCGAGGCCGCGCGCCTGCTGCGCCCCGGCGGCCTGCTGGTGGCGGTGGAGCCCGGCCTCTGGCATCCCGTGGGCGCCGGGCTGGCGCTGGCCAACATGCTGGGCGCCGGTCCGGCCGTGCACGGCACCCCCGACGACGTGCCGCTGTCCCCGCGCCGGTTGCTCGCCGGAGCACGCTCGGCGGGCCTCGATGCGCAGCTGTCGGCGGTGACATACACCTGGCGGCGCATGCCGGTGGTGATGCAGAAGGCCCTGTGGCCGCTGGATCAGCGGCTGGGCGAGGGGCGGTGGGCGGCCAGGTTTGGTCACACGCTGCTGCTCACGGGGCGGCGGCCCCGCTAGAGCCCGCTGCCCGGGCGGTACCGATCGCTGTAGACGAACGGGTCGATCATCCGGCGTGAGGCCACGTCCGGGCCCGGGACGCCGGGGCGCATCCGGAACAGCACGTAGGCGTCGTTGACCCGCAGCGCGCGGCCGGCTGCGTCCGGGGGGCGGCCCGTGTGGCGGTCCACGATCAGGTAGTCCGCCTTGCGGCCCTTTGGCGCGTAGGGGAAGAAGCCCAGGAGCGGGGCGGCGGCGGTCACGGGCCGGTCGGCCAGCATGTACCAGGCCCACTGCTGCTTGCCGACGGCCGCGATGTCCACCCGCACGCTGGCGCCTCCGGGCAACTCGTCGCTCCAGTCGCGCAGCTCAACCAGCTCCCGGGTGAGATGAGGCGCCGTGTCGGCCACCTCCTCGCGCGCGCCCAGCACCACGACGGCAAGCACCAGCGCCACCGCCGCCACCCCGGGTACCCGGCCGCGGGGGCCCACCGCCCGTGCGGCCTCGGCCAGCCCCACGCCCGCCAGCCCGAGCACCATCACCCCGCCGAACCCGAGCGCCTTGAACACGAACAGCTCCCCGCCGGTGCGCAGACGCAGGTACGCGGCGGCCAGCAGGAGCCCGCCGGTGGTCAGGGCCAGCGGCACCGCAACGTGGCGAGGGCGGCGCCACAGGCCGAAGATCGCGGCCCCCAGCAGGACCGGGGCGAGCACGGGCACCACCGACACGCCCACGGCCCGCGCGAGCGACAGGAAGCCGAGTGCCTCCCCCGACCACGGACCGAGGTCGCCCCCCGGCAGCGCGGCCGCCACGCCGTCGACCACCTTCTCCGCGGCCGAGAGGGAGAGCACCACCAGCACGGGCACCGTCACCGCGGCGAGTACCACCCCGAGCGCCATCCATCGCCTGCCGCGCGGCAGGCGCAGCGCAGACAGCCAGCCGGGTCTGTCCCCCGGCTCTCGGTCGCGCCACACCAGCAGGGCCGCGACCGCGATGAACGCCAGCGTGAACGGGGCCAGCAGGGGATACGCCAGCGAGCCCACCACAAGGAACGGCAGCGACAGCGCCAGCGTTCCGCGCCCCGGCTCGGTGAGGTAGAGCCACGCCCCGAGCAGCGTGAATGGCAGCGCGAGCGTGCCCCAGAGCTGGTTGTAGAAGGGCTCGAGTGCGAGGTGCAGGGTGTGCTGGGCCAGGCCCACCATCGCCATCGACACGATCGCCGCCTCGGGCGCGGCCCCGAGCATGTGGCGCGCCAGCAGGAAGAAGCCGGCGCCGGTGAGCACCAGCAGCAGGGCGCCGAACGCGACGAAGGCTTCCGGGGGGTCCAGGCCCGACAGGGTGCTGGCGGCGGCCAGCGAGTAGTAGATCGGGTACTTGGACCGCCAGGCGCCCGGCATCCGGTCCACCGGCAGCGCAATGTCGGTGCCCGACGGATAGGTGTGCTGGAGCAGCACGGCCGCGCCGGTGGCGAGGTGGGCATCGCCGTTGTTGCCGGTCACCGTGGCGAACGAGTCCGCGCGCAGGAGCGGTGTGACCGCCACAGCCACGATGAGTGCGGCCAGGAGGGCGGCCCAGCGAAGCGTCCGCCGCGCCTCGGGCGTGCCCGTTGCGGGCTCGGGCCCCAGCCGCCGCCGCACGTGGATGGCCGACCCGGCGCCGGCCGCCAGCACGGCCGCCAGGCCGGCGGGGAACGGCACCGCGAGGAAGCCCAGCAGCGTGAGCGCGAGCGCGGACGAGACCGCCCCCAGCGGCAGCACGAACAGCCACATGTCCGCACGCAGGCGGGTCGGCAGGATCGTCCGAGCGAGCGCGTAGCCCGACAGCGAGAACAGCAACACCGCGGCGGCGAGCGTCCGCGCAATCGCGGGCAGCGCGTCGGCGCTGGGCGGACCGCCCTGGCCGCCGACGCGGTCCACGCCCCCCGCCAGAGCCAGCAGGGCCACCAGCCCCGCGGCCGCCAGCAGCCGGCCGCGACGGCTCACGGCCGGCCGTTTTGCCGCCGGCGCTCGTCCATCACGCGGAACAGGAACGTGGGGTTCCCGAGCAGGTACCGGCGCCACATCCGGCGCGGCTCCACCGCAAGCCTGAAGATCCACTCCAGGCCGTTGTCCGACAGCCAGTGGGGTGCGCGCGGCACGCGACCCGCCACGTAGTCGAACAGCGCGCCCACATTCCACACCACCGACGCCTCGATCCGGTCCCAGTTGCGGTCCACCCACAGCTCCTGCTGGGGGGTGCCCATGCCCACGAGCAGGATGTCGGGCCGGTTCTCCGCGATGTGCTCCAGGACGCGGTCGGAGTGCGGGCTGCCCAGGCCGAAGTAGCCGTGGTGGGTGCCCTTGACGTCCAGGCGGGGATACCAGCGCCGCAGGGTGGCGGCGGCGTCGGCGGACGCGCCGGGGTCCGACCCCAGCAGATAGATCGAGCGCCCCGAGTCCTGGCACAGCGCCGCCACGCCCCAGATCCAGTCGGCCCCCGTCATCCGGTGGGGCACGTCGAGGCCGATCAGGCGCGCGGCCAGCCGCACGCCGTAGCCGTCGCAGTAGACGAGGTCGCAGGCCTGCAGCGCCCGGCGCAGCTCGGGGTCGCGCTGGGACTGGTTGAGCACGTGGGCGTTCACGTAGCTCACGCGCCGGTGCTCGCCCCGTTCGGCGAATCCGATGATCCGCCGCAACAGCTCGGCGGGCGTGCCGGTCTGCACGCCCACGCCGAAGATCTCGGTGGCGGGCGCGGCTGCCGGAGCCTCGAGGCTCGGCAGCTCCCGGGAGGCGCTCATCGCGCGGGCTCCAGGCCGAACGGCACCGGCGTGGCCGGACGCCCGCGACGGCGCTCGGCGAGCTCGCGCCGCAGGCGCAGCGCTGTGGGGAGCATGCGCGCCGCCTCGGCATAGCCGCCGAGCAGGTGGCGCTCGCGCAGCAGCACGTGGCCCAGCGCGAGCACCTCGTACGCCAGCACCCTTGGCAGGTCGGCCAGGAGCGCCGAGGTGTCGTTCTTGGCCATCATCAGGTAACGGTTGCGGAACTGCACCCGCCGGTCGCGCTCTGGAACCCGCGCGCGGGTGGAGGGCCCATAGGAGCGGACATGGTAGGCCAGCGCCGTGGGCTCGTAGACCGATCGCCAGCCCAGCAGCCGGGCCCGCCAGGCCAGGTCCACATCGGACGCCCACTTCTCCATGGCCTCGTCGAGCACCATGTCGCCCAGGCGGCAGTCGTCGAGCATCTCGCGCCGGTACAGCGCGGCCGCGCCGTCCGGGCCGAAGGCCTCGCCGGGCAGGTCGTACGCGAGGGCCGGCGAGCCGTGTCCGGCGAGATCGTTCTTGCGGCGGCGGTCCACCACCATCCCGGCGCAGTCGATCGCGTCGAGGTGGTCGCCGGAGTCCGGGCCCAGAGTGCGCAGGAGCTTGGGAGTGACCGACCCGGCGCGCGGCTCGTCCAGCCGCGGCCGTGCGGCGGCGAGGAAGCTGGGCTCCAGATAGCAGTCGGCGTTCAGCAGCAGCACGGCCTCGCCGCCGGTGGCGTCGATGCCCGCGTTGTTGGCGGCAGCCCAGCTGATGCGTTCGGGGAGCCGCAGGTGGCGGGCGCCGCCGCGCCGCGCCAGCTCCCCGGTGGCGTCGCTCGAGGCATTGTCGATCACGGTCACCTCCGCCCCCTCCTGCGCGAGAGCGCGGGGCAGCGAGTGCTCCACCTCGGCCGCCCGGTCGGCCGAGATCAGCAGGATCTGCGTGTCCATCCGCGGGGGCGGCCGCTGGCTAGGCCGCGCGCCCGATGTCGATCAGGCGCTCCACCAGGTCCGGGCCGGCGGCCGCGACGATCCGCGAGCGCATGTCAAGCCCCAGGCTCGTGCCGGCGAGGTCGCCGCCCGCCGCCGCCTCGGGGAAGGACACCGCGCCTCCCGCCTCGAGCACGATCAGCTGGCCGGCGGCGGAGTCCACCGACCGGGTGGCCCCGAGGCTCACGAGAGCGTCGAGCCGCCCGGCGGCCACGTAACAGAGCGAGAGCGCGATCGAGCCCACGCCGCGCAGGCGTGCCGCACCGGTGGCGGCGAGAGCGTCGGCGTGCTGGGCCACCAGGGCGGGGTGCACGGTCTCGAGCCCCACCATCTCGAGGTCGCCACTCTGGCTCACGGCCACGGGCGCCCCGTCGCAGAATGCTCCCTGTCCGCGCTCGGCCCACCAGTCCTCGCCGGTGCTGAGATCGTGCACGTAGCCCAGCTGGACGTCGGCCATCGAGGGGCCCGCGGCCACGGCGATCGAGAGGGCGTAGGCGGGCAGGCCGCGCTTGGCGTTGCGCGAGCCGTCGATCGGGTCCACCACCACGTACACGGGCCCGCCGCCGGAGATCTGGATCTCGCCCCGCTCTTCGGAGACCGCGGTGAGCGGCAGGTCCAGGGCCTCCAGCTCGTGGAAGACGGCGTCCTCCACCTCGCGATCGATCACCAGCGACATGTCGCCCCCCATGCCGCGGCCGGCCGTGGCCGCGCGGTCGGCGGGCAGGGGATTGCGCTCGAGTGCGCCGCGGGCCCCGTCCGCGGCGCGGCGGCACAGCCCGAGCCAGTCGACTGCGAGCGCGGCGTCCACGGGAGGCGTCATCGCGGCGAAGGATATGGGCGCGGGCGGCGCCCCGGCGGCGCCGTCAGAGCAACTCGCGGTAGACGGCCGCCGTCTCGCGGGCCGTGCGCTCCCAGCTGAGCTGCGCCGCGCGCTCGATCCCGAGCTCCGACATCCGCGCCCGGCGGGCCGGATCGGACAGCACCTCGCGGATCGTGGACGCCATGTCGTCCTCGTCGGTGGGGTCGAAGTAGACCGCGGCGTCGCCCCCGGCCTCCGGCAGGGCCGTGGCGTTGGACGCCGCCACGGGGCAGCCCCGCGCCATCGCCTCAACCACCGCCAGACCGAAGCCCTCGTAGAAGCTTGGGTAGACGAGCAGATCGGCCCCGCGAATCAGGGCGTCCAGGCGTCCGTCGGGCACGTAGCCGGGCAGCTCCACCGGGGCGTCGCCCGCGGCGGCCCGCACCCGCTCGGCCGCCGAGCCGGCGAGGCCGGCCAGCACCAGCCGGTGGGGCAGGCCCTCCTCGCGCAGGGCCCGGAAGGCCGACACCAGCCGGGGGAGGTTCTTCTTTCGGCGCAGGTCCCCCACGGCGAGGATGTACGTGCCCTCGGGCGGCGGCTCATCGCCCAGCGGCAGGCTGGGGGCCGAGAGCACCACCCGCGTGCGCTCGGGGTCCACGCCATAGCGCTCGCACACGTCGTCGCGCGTGTGCTGCGACACGCAGATCACGCGCTCGGCGGATCGTGCGGCGCGTGGCGTGAAGGTGCGGTACTTCCAGCCCGTGAGGCGGGAGAAGTCCTCGGGGTGCTCCTCGAACGCGAGGTCGTGGATCGTGACCACGCCCGGGCATGGGCGGTGCAGCGGCAGGAAGCAGTTGGGCGCGTGCACGAGGTCGGCGCCGGTGCGGCGCAGGTGGCGTGGCAGGCCGACCTGCTCGAACAGCAGCTCGGGGCCCGGGCCGCCGGCCTCGATGGCGTCGATCTCGAGTCCCTCGGCGTGGCGCCGGAGGCACGCCACGAGTTCCCGGGTGTAGCGCCCCCAGCCGCGCAGGCGAGGGCCGGCGGCGTCGCGAGCGTCGATGGTCACGGTGGCCATGGCGCGCGGAAGCGTAGGCGCTCCCCGTCGCCGGGAAGCGCGAGACTTGCGCGCTCATGCCAGGCGACCCGAGCACAAAGCCGCGCGTGGCATACGTGGCCGGCACCTATCCCACGCTGTCGGAGACGTTCGTGACCGGTGAGCTGGCGGAACTGGTCAGGCGCGGTGTGAGGCCCACGGTGTTCGCCGTGGTGAGAGGCCGCGGCCCGCTGGAGGGCGCCCCCCCGGCCACCTACCTGGTGGAGCTGGGCAAGCCGGCGCAGCTGGCCGCCATGGCCGCGCTGGTCGCGCGCCACCCCGTGCGTACCGCGCGTGCGCTGATGCAGCCGGCGCGGCGATGGGGCGGCTCGGCGCGCGACATGGTGGCGCTGGCGCCGATGGCCCGGGCCATCCGCGGCTTCGACCACGTGCACGCGCACTTCGCCGGCCAGCCCACCGACGTGGCGGCGCGCCTGTCCGAGCTCACCGGCGTGCCGTTCTCGTTCACGGCCCACGCCCACGACATCTTCGTAGGCTGGGACCGCATGGCCGAGAAGCTCAGCGCCGCGCGGTTCGCGGTCACCGTGTGCGAGTACAACCGCGGCTACATCGCCGAGCGGGTGCCCGGAGCGGACCTGGACCTGGTGATCTGCGGCGTGGACACGGAGACGTTCCGGCGCACCCGGCCATATGACCCGCGCGGCCCGGTCGTGGCGGTGGGCCGCCTGGTGGAGCAGAAGGGGTTCGAGTACCTCGTGAGGGCCGCCGCGAGCGTCCGCGGGCGGATCCCCGAGGTGCTGATCGTGGGCGACGGGCCGCTGCGCGAGCGTCTCCAGGCGCTGGCGACCGACCTCGACGCGCCCGTGCGCCTACTGGGGCCCCAGACCCACGACCAGGTGCGCGAGCTGTACGAGTCGGCCTCCGTGGCCCTGCTCCCCTGCGTGGTGGCGGCCGACGGCAGTCGCGACTCGATGCCGGTGTCGCTCAAGGAGGCGATGGCGCTCGAGCTGCCCGTGGTGGCCACCGACGAGGTGGGGCTGCCCGAGCTGGTGGGCCCCGACCGTGGCCGGCTGGTGGCGCCCGGCGACGCCGAGGCCCTGGCGGCGGCGCTCGTGGAGCTGTACGAGCTGCCCGCGGATGAGCGGGTCCGGCTCGGGCGCGCAGGGCGCGCGTTCGTGCAGGAGCACTGCAACCTGCGCACCGAGACCGGCAAGCTGCTCGACCTGATGGCGGCCTGAGATGAAGGGCTCCCCGCGCATATCGGTGGTGATCCCCGCCCACGGGCGAGAGACGCGTCTGGCGTTCGCGCTCGATGCGCTGGCCGCTCAGACGCTCGACCGGGCCGAGTTCGAGGTGCTCGTGGTGCGCGACGGCGGCACGCCCCGGCGCGCGGCCATCGCGCCCGAGGGCATGAGGGTGCGCTTCCTGGAGCGCGTGCCGCGTGGCGGTCCGGGGGCGGCGCGCAACGTGGGGTGGCGCGAGGCCCGGGCCGATCTCGTGGCATTCACCGACGACGACTGCCGTCCCTCGCCGGGCTGGCTGCAGGGGCTGCTCGACGCATCCGGGGACGACGGGGCGCTGGTGCAGGGGCGCACGGAGCCCGACCCCGACGAGCGCCACCTGCTCGGCGGCCTGGCGCGCACGCAGGTGGTGGTGGCGCCCACCGGCTGGTACCAGACCTGCAACATCGCCTACCCGCGAACGCTGCTCGAACGCGTGGGCGGCTTCGATGAGGGCTACACCCGCGCCGGCGAGGACACCGACATCGCCATGCGAGCACTCGAGGCGGGCGCGCGCGCCGTCTTCGCTCCGGAGGCGCTGGTGTGGCACGCCGTGCACCCGCGGCACCTGCCCGAGGCGCTGCGGGAGACGCTGCGCTGGGGTGCCAACCCTCGTCTGCTCGGGCGCCACCCCGGCCTGCGCAGACTGCTGCCGCTGGGGATGTTCTGGAAGGCCTCGCACCCACGCGTGCTGCTGTTCCTGGGAGCTCTCGCGGCGGCGCGGCGCTCGACCGCTGGCCGCGCTGCTCGCGGTGCCCTACCTGGAGCTTCACCTGCGCACCTACGACCGCACCTCCCGGGGGCTCGCGCGCGCGGCGCTCGACCTGCCGTCGCGCACCGCGGTAGACGGCCTGGAGGTGGGCGTCACGGCGGTGGCCGCCGCCCGCGAGCGGGTGCCGGTGCTGTAGATGCGGGTGGCGCTGCTCAACCCCAGCTACTGGCCGGAGGTCCGCCGCGGCGGCGAGCGCCTCGTGCACGACGTGGCGCGCGGCCTGGCTCGCCGCGGCCATGAGGTCACCGTGCTCACCAGTCACCGCGCGCGCACCACCGTGGAGGTGGAGGAGGGGGTGCGCGTGGTGCGCTCCTACCGACCGCCCACGAAGCTGATGCACCGGCGCGCCTACGAGTACCACCTGACCAACGTACCCACGGCCTTCGCGCGCACGCTGGCGGGCGGCTACGACGTGGCGCACGCGTTCTTCCTGCCAGACGCGTGGGCCGCCGTGCGGGCCCGGGCGGTCGGTGGCCCGCCGGTGATCTACAGCTTCATCGGCATCCCCACGCGGCAGTGGGCCGTGGCTCAGCGCTACAGGCTGCCGATGGCCACCCGGGCAGTTGACGAGGCGGACGCGGTCACGGTCCTGAGCGAGGCGGCGGCCGCGCCGTTTCGCCAGTTCCTGCTGCGCGAGCCGGCGGTGGTGCCCGGCTCGGTGAGCCTGGAGGACTTCGCGGTGGAGGCGCCCCGGGCGCCGGCGCCCACGCTGGTGTGCGCGGCCAGTCTCAGCGATCCGCGCAAGAACGGCCCGCTGCTGCTGCGCGCTTTCGACGCGCTCCGGCGGCGGCGGCCGGACGCCCGGCTGGAGCTGGTGGGCGCGGGCGACCCGACGCAGGGCGGGGTGGCGCTCGACCTGCCGCCCGGCGCGGTGGTGCGCGAGCCCAGCGACGACGCCTCGCTGGCGCGCGCCTACGCCTCCGCCACGGCAACCGTGCTGGCCTCGGTGCACGAGGCGTTCGGGCTCGTGGTCGTGGAGTCGCTTGCCGCGGGCACCCCGGTGGCGGGCGTGCGGTCGGGTGCGCTGCCGGAGTTGCTCGCCGACCCGCGCGTGGGTGCCCTCGCCGAGCCGGGCGACGCTGCCGGCCTGGCGGAGGCGATGGACCGCGCGCTGGAGCTGGGCGCGGACCCGGATACCGCAGCGCGCTGCCGCGCGGCCGCCGCCGCCTACGACGAGGCGGCGGTGCTGCCGCGCTACGAGCAGCTGTACGAGGAGGCGGTGCGCTGACGCCGGTGCCTGACGTGTCGGTGGTGGTGGCCACCCGCAACCGTGCTGAGAGGCTGCGCGCCCTGCTGGGCGCCCTCGCGGCGCAGGAGGGCGTGCGCCTGGAGGCGATCGTGGTGGACGACGCCTCCTCCGACGCCACGTCCGACGTGCTTGCCGAGGGCGTCGAGGGGCTCCACCTGCGCGTCCTGCGCCGGACGGCTCAGGGCGGTCCGGGATCCGCCCGCAACGAGGGCTGGCGAGAGGCGCGGGCCGCCCTGGTGGCGTTCACCGACGACGACTGCACGCCCGCGCCAGGCTGGCTTGCGGCGCTGCTGGCCGCGCACAGGGAGCGCCCGGGTGCGCTCCTGCAGGGCCAGACCCGGCCCCATCCGGACGAGGCGGGGCGCCAGGACGGTTTCTCACGCAGCCAGCTCGTCACGAGCCTCTCGCCGCACTTCCAGACCTGCAACATCGCCTATCCACGCGAGCTGCTGGAGCAGGTCGGGGGATTCGACGAGGCGTTCGGCCACTATGCCGAGGACGCCGACCTGGCCTGGCGCGCGATCGCGACGGGCGCGAGAGCGGAGTTCGTGCCAGGCGCGCTTGTGCACCACGCGGTCCACACTCTCGGCGCCATCGGGCAGCTGCGCGACTCCCAGCGCTGGGCCGGGGCGGTGCGCGCCTTCGCCCGCCACCCCGGGATCCGCACCTCCTTCACCCACGGGATCTTCTGGCGTCCCTCGCATGAGGGGCTGCTGCTGGCCCTGGCGGCGCTCGCGCTGCGGCGGCGCTCGCGAGGGCTCTCACTGCTGCTCGCAGTGCCCTACCTGCGCCACCTGCGCGGGCTGCACGGCTCGGCGGCGGGCACGCTGGCCTTCGCACCGGCACATGTCGTGGTCGATGCCGCCGAGGTGGTGGCGATGGCGCGCGGCAGCGCCCGCTTCAAGACGCTCGTGCTCTAGCGGTACGGGTACCGCCGCCCGAGAGCAGCGCGCAGCCCGGGCACGCGCACGGCCACGGCGAGCGCGCGCAGCCGCGGCGACAGCGGCTCCACCTCGGCGGCCTGCGCCAGCGCCTCCCGCGCCGCCGCGTAGTCGCGGTTGCGCACACGCCCCTGGGCGAGCGCCCGAAGGTCGGAGGCGCGCATCCGGCGCACGGTCTCCTCATCCACCAGTCCGGCGTGCACCTCCCTCAGCACGAGCAGCGATTCCGCCAGCCCGGCGATGTTCCACGACACGGACCGGTTGTGGCGGCGCATGAGCACCCGCGCGCGGGGCTCATAGATGAACCGCTCGCCGCGAGAGGCCAGGCGCAGCCACAGGTCGTAGTCGGATGCCAGCGGCGCCGGGGCGGCGAAGCCGCCGGCCGCCTCGAGCGGGCCGCGGCGCATCACCACGCTCGGCACGGGGATCGGGTTGTGCTCGTAGAGCAGCCGGGGGAAGCGGCTCGGGTCGAGGTCGCCGGGGTCCCGCCACTCCCACACCTCGCCGGTCTCGCGAAGCGACGTGTCGACCATCGTGGCCGGCCCGAAGCACACGGCCGCCGTGGGGTCGGCGTCCATGCGTTCGAGCTGAGCGGCCAGCTTGCCGGGCAGCCACACGTCGTCGGAGTCGGCGAGCGCGATGCGCTCGGAGCGCAGCGCCTCCAGGCCGGTCACACGGGCCTGTGCGGGGCCGCCGCGGCGCTCGCGGCGCACCAGCCGGCAGTGGCCTGCGTGGCGCTCCTGAAGGACGATGGGCGCCGGCGAGCCGTCGTCCACCACCACGATCTCGTCCGGCGGCGGGTCCGCATCCAGGATCGAGTCCAGCGTCTGGGCCAGGTAGGGCGAGTCGCCGTGCGCGGGCAGGAGCACCCCGACGCCGTTCACCTCGCCGCCGCCTCCTCGTAGACCGCCCACGTGTCCCGCGCCACGTCCGACCAGGTGCGCGCGGGGGGCTCCACGGGCCCTCCGGCCAGCTCCTGCGCGGCGGCCAGCAGGGCACGCGCGTCCCCGGGCTCCACCAGCGCGGCCCCGGTCACGCCGCCCAGGACCTCCGGCATGGCCCCGGCGGCGTAGGCCGCCACCGGCGTGCCGCAGGCCAGCGCCTCCAGCGGCGGTAGCCCGAAGCCCTCGTCCAGCGACGGGAACACGAGCGCGTCCGCCGCCGTGAGCAGCGCGGCCAGCTCGGAGTCCTCGACGCGCCCGGCCAGCAGCACGCGCCCAGGCGAGGCGAGCGTGCGGGCGCCCGGCCCCGCGCGGCCGGCGAGCACCAGAGGAGGCCCGTGGCCGCGTGCCACCTCGCCGGCCAGCGCGTCGAGGCCCTTGCGGGGATCGGGCGGGTCGAGCGTGCCAACCCAGAGCAGGAAACGGTCAGGCAGCTCGAGATGCTCGAGGGCGGCGCGCGGGTCCTCCACCGGCCGCAACGCGGGGGCCGCGGCCTCGTGGACCACGGCAACGCGTCCCGGGTCCAGGCCGATCAGCCGCTGCGCGTCCTCCGCCACGGCACGCGAGGGCACGATCGTCCGCGTGGCCCGGCGCGCCGCGGCGTAGCGCAGCCGGTGCTTGAGCCCGGTGCGCAGCTGGCTCCCGCGGCGCTTGAGGGGCACGAGGTCGTGGAGGGTGACCACGTAGGGGATCCCCGGCCGGGTGGTGGCGAGGTCCTGGGCGGGCGAGTGGAGCACCTGGGCCCCGGTGCGGCGTGCGTCGCGGCCCAGCAGCACGTGCTCCCAGCCCTCGCTCACACGTCCCGGGGCGGGCGGGCGGCGCAGTGCGCGCAACTCCACGAGCTCGTGTGCGTGGGATCCGCGCAGCGCCTCGAGCAGGCACGACGTGTAGCGGCCGATGCCGCCCTCCGCGAGCTCGCGGCGCTCGAGCACGCGCGCGTCCACGGCCACGCGCATCACGCTCTCCCGTGCGCGGCGAGCGCCTCGTGGAGCACGGCGGCCACGGTGGCAGCCACGCGGTCGGCGGCGAACGGGGCCGCGGCTGCGCGGGCCGCGTCGGCCATCTGCGGTGCGCGGTCGAGCACACGCAGGAGCGCGCCGGCCAGCGCCACGGGGTCCGACGGCGGCACCACGGCTCCGCAGAGGTCGGTCACGTACTCCTTCATCCCGCCCGAGTCGGTGACCACCGCGGGGGTGCCCGCCGCCAGCGCCTCGGCAGCCACCGTGCCGAACGGCTCGCGCAGCGACGGCACGGCCAGCACATCGAACCAGGGCATCAGCGCGGTGGCGTCGGGCACGGGTCCGAGCAGGGTCACGCTGTCGCCCAGGCCATCACATGCGGCATCCAGCTCGGCGCGGTAGCCGCGGTCGCGTTCCAGCTCGCCGCCGCCCGCGAGCACGAAGCGGGCGTCGGGGTGGCGCTCCAGCACCGCGGGCGCGGCGCGCAGCAGGTCGAGCACCCCCTTGCGCGGCTCCAGCCGCCCCGCGAACCCGATCACGGGGCCGCCGCCGGCCCACCCCGGCCGCGCCGCGGCCGGCGCGAGCGCCACGGGCGTGCCCACGTCGCGCAGGCGATCGCGCGGCGCCCCAGCGGCGGCGGCGGACTCCGCCACCGCGCCCGCCGCGCACATCACCACCGGCGTGGCGCGCCAGAAGCGCCGGCTGCGCCACGGCCGTGGCGGCTGCGCCACCAGGTCGTGAAGGTGGGGCACCAGGGCCGGCCCGCGCAGCGCGGGCCAGGCGCGCAGGGTCACGGCGCCGTTGAGGTAGACGAGGTCAGGGGCCAGGCGCCTCACGAGCCGCCCCGCCTGGGGCAGCCCGCGGGCCAGGCCGGCCCACGACCGCCGCGACAGCCCGCCCACCTGCACCCGGCGCACGGGGATGCCGGCCTGCCCGGCGGCCTCGGCGAGCGGTCCCGGCCCGGGCGTGGCGAGCCAGATCTCGAAGCCGTGGGCGGGCAGCCGCCGCGCGATTCGCAGCAGTGCCAGCTCGGCGCCGCCGAGCTCGCTGGTCTGGGCGAGAGCCAGGACGCGCGCCATGGCGCGATCATGTCATCCCGCGGTGAGCCGATACGACGACGAGATATGGGAGTTGGTGCCCGACCCGGGGTCGCGCCCGTCCGCCCACATCGAGCATTTCGTGGCCTCGCTGGCCCCGGCCGGCACCGCGCTCGACCTCGGCTGTGGGGACGGCCGGCTGTCCGCGTCGCTGCAGGCGCAGGAGCTGTGTCTGGCAGATGTGTCCGGGGTGGCGCTGGCCCGCGCAGCCAGGCGGCTCCCCTC
This sequence comes from uncultured Thermoleophilaceae bacterium, assembly GCA_963727395.1. GTDB lineage: Bacteria > Actinomycetota > Thermoleophilia > Solirubrobacterales > Thermoleophilaceae > JAAYBF01. The sequence goes on from CAVSGC010000018.1 coordinate 112,084, forward strand.
CGCGCGCACCGTGTTGCTCGAGCCCGACGCCCCGCTGCCCCTGCCCGACAACGCCTTCGAGCTCGTGCTGTGCGCCGAGACGCTGGAGCACGTGCGCGACGTGCAGCTGCTGCTCTCCGAGGCGCGCCGGGTGCTGATCGCCCGGCGGCCGGCTGGCGGTGACCACACCGGCCCATGGGCGCCGGACCGGGCTGAACATCCTGCTGCGGGGGTTCGAGCGCCGGTTCGACCCGCTCTCGCCCCACCTGCGCTTCTTCACGCCCGGTCGCTGGAGGGAGTGCTGGAGACGCTCGGCTTCCCGTGCGCCGCCAGGAGCGCGGCGGGCACCCTGCTCGCGCTGGCGACCCGATGAAGCCAGCGATGCGGATCCTGATGGACACCAGCCATGCCTCGCGGGCCCACGGGGAGCGGCGTGTACGTGCGGCGCTGGTGGCCGCGTTGCGCGGGCGGAGGGGATGGAGGTGGTGGAGGCACGCCAGCGCCTGCGCCTGCGGCCCGGGGGCGCGGGGCAACCTGGCTCGTTCGCAGCGCCGCGAACCTCGCGCTGGACGCGCTGTGGCTGCACGGCGGCCTGCCGCGCGCCGCCCGCGCCGCCGGCGCCGACGTGGTGCACCACCCGCTGCCCGCCCACAGCCGGCGGATCGCCGTGCCGCAGGTGGCCACGGTGCACGACGTGGCTTCCTCGCGCTCCCGGCGCGCTACGGCGAGGGTGGCGGCTGTTGCCCGCCGTGCCTACCGCCGCGCCGTGCGACGCTGCGCGGCCGTGGTCTGCGTCTCGCAGGCCACGGCCGCCGACGCGATGGACTGCTCGGCGGCCGACCCGGCGAGGACTGGTTGTGGCCCACCACGGCCCCGGCCAGCCGCTTGACGCGGCGCACCGCGGCCAGCCGCCCGAACGGCGGTCCGCTGCTGTTCGTGGGCGACGGCGAGCCGCGGAAGAACCTCGACGGCCTGCTCGCCGCCTACGCCGCCTATCGCGCGGACGCGGACGACCCCGCGCCGCTGGTGCTGGCCGGGCCGGGCGCCGCGGTGGCGGACGGGCAGCCCGGCGTGCAGGCACGGCCGGTGCTCACGCCGGCCGCGAGCTCAACGATCTGTACGGCGGGGCCCGCGCACTGGTGCACCCCTCCCTGCACGAGGGATTCGGCCTGACCCCGCTGGAGGCGATGGCGCGCGGCGTGCCCGTGCTGGCGGTGCTCAACGCCGGCACTAAGGAGGTGTGCGGAGACGCCGCGCTGCTCGTGGAACCGGGCGCGCTGGCCGCCGGGCTTGTCCGGATCGCCGGCGACGAGCACCTGCGCGCGGCCTGGCCGAGCGGGGCCGTGAGCGCGCGCGCGCCTTTTCGTGGGCCCAGAGCGCACGCGATCACCAGAGCGCCTATACGCTGGCCCGCGGTGGCGGGGCGTCCTCCGAGCCCGGCGCCGGTACTCCATGAACGTGGCCATCCTCGGCACCCGCGGGATCCCAGCTGCCTACAGCGGCTTCGAGACCGCCGTGGAGCAGATCACCAGCCGCCTGACCGCCCGCGGGCACAGGGTCACCGTCTACTGCCGGCCCCATGTGGTGGACCCTGGGATCCGGGAGTGGAAGGGAGCGCGGCTGGTGCACCTGCCCACCATGCGCAACAAGTACCTCGACACCTTCGTCCACACGCTGCTCTCCAGCATCCACGCCGCCCGCGGGCTCAAGCCCGACGTGGCCCTCTTCTTCATCGCGGGCAACAGCCCGCTGTGCCTGGTCACGCGCCTGGCCGGCATCCCCACCGTGATCAACGTGGACGGTTCGGACTCCGACCGCCGCAAGTGGGGACGCTTCGCCAAGTTCTACCTGCGCGCCGCCGAGCGGCTGGCGCCGCGGATGGCCACCCGCGCGATCACCGACTCCCACGCCGTGGCGCGGCTCTACGAGCAGCGTTACGGCCGCGAGATCGGCGTGGTGCCCTACGGGGCCGAGGTGCCGAGCGCAGCACGAGGCCGACGTGCTGGGGCGGCTGGGTCTGGAGCCGCGCCGCTACGTGCTGTTCGTGGGGCGGCTGGAGCCCGAGAACAACCCCCACATGCTGGTGGAGGCGTGGGCGCGCATTCCCACCGAGGCCACCCGGGGCATGAAGCTCGTGGTGGTGGGCGGCGCGCCCTACGCGTCGGAGTACATCAACCGCGTGCGCCGGGCCGCCGATCCGCGCGTGGTGTTTCCCGGGTACGTGTTCGGCCCCGGCTACTGGGAGTTGCAGCGCAACGCCTACCTGTTCTGCGCCCCGACCGAGGTGGGCGGCACGCACCCCGTGATCCTCGAAGCGCTCGCCGCGGGCAACTGCGTGCTGGTGAACGACTACCGGCCCAACGCCGAGACGGTGGGCGATGCCGGGGTGTACTTCTCGGGCCGGACGGCGTGCCCGACCTGGCCCGGCAGCTGGAGTAGCTGCTGGCCGACCCCGAGCGCGTGGACGGCTACCGCGAGCGCGCGCTGCAAGCGCGCCGAGCTCTACTCCTGGGACGCGGTGGCCGCGGCCTACGAGCAGATGCTGCTGGAGGTGTCCGACTTCACCGGCCACGGCCCGCTGCCGATGGAGCGGCTCGACGAGCTCGAGCGCGCCACGGCGCCCGCCGGCTAGCGAGCGGCCGGGAGGCCGGGGCGTAAGCGAGGCCTGGATCTCGTCCGCCAGCAGCCGGACCCGCACCGACTGGGGGTCCACCCGGCGGACCTCTTCGACGGTCAGGATCGCGCGCTGTGGCAGATCGAGGTCCCTGAATTCGAACTCCGCCAGCCGGAGCCAGGTGTCCGGATCGCGCGGGTGCTCCACCACGGCCAGCTCGAGCACTCCGTGCGCCTCCGGGAGCTTCCCTGTCCCGCGAGCGCCTCTGCCCGCACGAACAGCGGAGCGGTTGAGTAGGGGTCCGCTCCGCGGCGTCGGCAGCCCTTCGCTCGGCTGTCTCGAAGTCTCCCTGCGCGATCGAGTCGAGCGCGCGGTCGCTCGCACGCGCGGCTGCCTGCGGCTGCCAGATCGCCCAGCAGCAGAGCACTGTGGTCACGAGCACCGCACCCGCGGCAACCCGCCGTGCAGCCAACCCCTCGCCCGGCGCCCCGGCCGGGGCGCCGGGCGGCTCTGTGACAGGGGGAAGGGGTCCCCTCCCGGCGACGAAGCCGGCGGCCACGAGGGCCGGCAGGGCCACCCCGGGGATCGACCAGGTCCAGTCGATCGCCGAATGCAGCCCGAAGGCCACGGCGCAGACGGCCAGAGCGGTGAGGGCGATCCGGTCGTCATCCCAGGAGGGACGGATCCGCCGCCGCGGCACCAGGCCGAGCGTGCGAGTTGCGCCAACCAGCCAGGCGGCGAGCAGCGCCAGGGCGCTCAGCGCGCCTACCAGTCCGAGGTCGGCCAGCGTCTGCGCCCCGAAACCATGCGCGTGGGCTGCTCCTCGCCTGTCCTTGCGATACACCAGCCGCGCCAGGCCGAACGTGTTGGCGCCCCTGCCCAGCAGTGGGCGCTCCTCGAAGATCGACCCCGCCTGGCGCCAGTATTCGCCCCTGGAAGACGAGGCCGAGGCCAACCTGCTGGATCCGGCCGGGGCGCCTCGGTCTCGCTGGTCAGCTCCTCGAGCCGGTCGGACACGGTGCCTCCCAGCCGCTGTCGCTCACGGCCACCGACGTGACCGCCACGAGCGACAACGCACAGACCGCCCCCACCAGAGCGATGCCGATCCGGCCGCGTGCTCCCGGCGACAAGGCCCGCCCGGCGGACACGAGTTCCACGACCAGCCCAACGACCGCGAGCACCACGCACATGGCGAGCACCAACAGGCCGAAGTCGCCAGACACCGCCTCCTGCGCGCTCACCGGCTGGAAGCCTCGGTGAACTGGTCGCGCGACAGCGCCCACGCGGCCACCGGCGCCGCGGCCAGCGCCGGGACGATCACCGCGGGCACGCTGCGCAGTCGCAGCGGCACGAGCACGAACCAGTCACCAGTGCGCACGACCGCCGCGGCCAGCGCGCCGCGCGACTGCGTGAGCAGGATCGTGAGCAACAGCACTCCCATCGCCGGATACGCCAGCGCGCGCCGCAGGGTCGAGGAGTGCCGGCGGGCCGACAGCCAGAGGGTGGGCGGGATCGCCAGGGCGGCCACCCCGCCCAGGGCGTTCCAATAGCCGAAGGGCGCGCCCAATCGCGACGTGAGCAAGGTCATCGCCCAGTGAGCCGGGCCAGATCCGTGTTGCGAGCGCCCAGCCGCAGACGATCACCCCGGCGATGGCCACCGCGCTCGCCACCACGCCGGCGCCGCGCGAGGGAAATGGCGTCCGGCTGCCACCGCGACGGCGAAAGCCAGCAGATAGGCGAAGGTGCGCCCCGCCTCGTGAGTGGTGTCCGCGGGGGCGATCGACCACGCCGCCGACAGCGCGGTCAGTCCCGCGAAGACGGCGAGCAGGAGCACCGCGGTGGCGCCGTACAGCGGGCCGGGGCGCCCGCGGAGCACGAGATAGCTCAGCAGCGCCCCGGCGCCGAGGGCCACCAGGATCGAGGCGGTGGTGCTGCTCGCGAGCTCGGTGCCCGCCTGGGCTCCGAACGCGACGGCGGCCAGCGCGCCGCCCAGAAGGGTGGCGCTAGCGGCCGCGGAAGGGGAGCGGGACACGGCGCAGGAGCTCGGGGTTGCGCCGCCACAGCACGTACAGCCCGCCGCCCAGCGCGAGCAGCAGCAGAGCCACGAGGGCAAGTATCGCCGGCAGGGACAGCCCGTTGGCGGAATCGCTGGCGTCCACAGCTCCGGTCTTCAGCGGTCGGTCTGACGGTCGCCAAGCTGGCGCTCGGTGTCCGCCTGGGCGAGCTGGCGCTTGCGCTTGTCCGCAGCGTCGCGCTCGGCGGGGCTCACGACGCCGTCGCCGTTGGCGTCGGGGTCGATACCGCCGGAGCCGGCGCCGTCATCCGCGCCGAAGTCCGAGCCGCCGCCGGAGGCCCTGGCCTTCTTGCCGTCGCCGATGGAGGCAGCGATCACCTTCTCGCAGTCGGTGTACTCCTTCATCTCGCCCGGCATCCGCTTGATGGCGGCGCGCTTGTCCTTGTCGGAGTGCTTCTCGTCGATGGACTCGTCCGCGTTGCAGTCGCGGAGCACGTCATCGGGGGTCGCCTGTGCCAGCGCCGGGAATGCCAGCGCGAAGACGAGAAAGATCGGCGCGATGAAATGTCTAAGGTCATAGGAAGAACGACGAACTGGGTCGGGGCTGCTCTAGGGCTTGTGAACAGAGACGACGGCCTGTTGTGCCGCGGCCTCCGCTGGGGGCACATAGTCCGCACGAACCATCACGGGCACGGATCAGTCCCCTTCTGCTTCGCGGCAGGCTAGCAAGTACCCCCGATCTAGGGCTCCCGACCCTATCCAACGCCTCCGCCATACCCGCCGCCCAGGCCGCGGGCGTGAGTTCGGCGGCCGCTTCGCGGGCGGCCTCGCCAAGGCGCAATCGTAGTTGCGGAGCGGCATGGAGCGCCCTGAGGCGGGCCGCAAGCGCCGCGGCGTCGCCCGCGGGAAACACCAGACCGGTCGTGCCGTCTCGCACAAGGCCCCCGGCCACGGCGCCCACGGCGTCGCTGGCTATCACGGGGGTGCCCTGGAGCATGGCTTCGTTGGCCACCAGGCCCCACGGCTCCAGGAAGGTCTGCGTGCGGATGGACGGCAGCACGAGCACGTCGGCGGCGGCGTACAGAGCCGGCAGCGCGCCGGCGCCCACGTGGCCCAGCGCATGCACGCCGTCCCCGGCGCGGTCCACCGTGTCCGCCAGGAGGCCGTCGCCTGCGATGGCCAGCCGCGCGCTCCCGGAGAGCCCGGCCCGGCGCCAGGCGTCCAGCAGCACCCCCACGCCCTTCTCGCGCTCCAGGCGGCCCACGAAGAGCACGAGCAGGTCGTCCTCCCGCGCCTCGCGCGCGGCGGCGCCACTCCTGGCGGCCGGCGCAGCCACGGGCGCGCCGTAGTGCGCCACGTCCACCGCCTGCGGCGCCACCACCACGTTGCCCCGGGTGCGGTGGCGCTCCACGTGGCGGGTCACGTGCGGGCCGTAGGTGGCGACGGCGTCGGCGTGGCGGTAGAGGTGGCGGGTGGGGAGCACCGACAGCGCGTGGGCCGGGGTGCGGGGGTGGGCCCACACGGTGGCCCAGAGCACGAACGGCACGCCGCGGGCGCGGGCGGCCAGGTAGGCGCCGGGCAGGGCCACGCGGCCGCCGAGGCCGCGATCACCGCCCGGTAGCGCCCCGAGGCGGCCAGGCGCACGGCGCCCGCCTGGGTGGCCCGGTGCACGGTGAGCCCCGGAACCGGCGGGCCGGCGTCCTCGAAGGCGATCACCTCGACCCCCTCACGCTCGGCCAGCAGGCGGAAGGCCTCGCGCCGGTAGGGCGAGACCGTGCCCGTGATCAGGCAGGCGGGCCGCGGGTCGGGCAGGGCGAGACCCTACGCTGCCGGCCGTGCCGGACCTTCCCGACATCGCCCTCGTCTCCCTGGGCAGCACGATGGGGCTGCGCCGGCGCGACGAGGCGTTCGCCGAGCAGGTGCGCGCAGCGGGCGCCACGTGTGAGGTGCTGCTGGTGCGGCTCGGCCCGGGGCCCAGCTGCGGCGCACGATGGCGCTCACCGACGTGGTGGAGGGTCTTGGCGCCGCGGCGGGCGGCGCGCGGCGCGCGCGCCGGCGCGTACGTCTACTCCAGCGTCACGGCCGCGCTGCTGCAGCCGTCGCGGGCTCCCGCGGCGGTTCGCTTCGACGGCATCGCCGCCCTGAACCGGCCCGGGCCGGCGGCGCCTGGCAGCGCCGGCGCGAGCGCTCGGTGCTGCGCTCGGCGGATCTGCTGCTTCCCTGGAGCGAGCCGGCGGCCGAGGCCGCCGCCGCGCCGCGGGCCGGACGCCGGGCCGGTGATCGTGCTGCCCCCGCCGGTGTCCCGCCCGCGGCGGCGGTGCGCGGCCGCTTCGAGCCGTGGCCTACGCCGCCAATCCCGACAAGCGCGGGCTGGACCTGCTGATGCGGGGTGTGGGCGAGGCCGGGCCGCCCAGGCGGGCGGCTGGGGGTGGGAGGCCTCGATCGCGCGAGGGCGAGCACTGGCTCGGACGCTGGGCGTGGAGAGCCGCCCGGGGTGCAGTGGCTCGGGCCGCTGGAGCCGAGCGCTGGCTGACGCTGGTGGCGGGTGCGCGCGTGTTCCTGAACGCGTCCGGTTCGAGGACTGGGGGCTGGCGCAGATGGAGGCGCTGGCGGCCGGTGTCCCGCTGGTCACGGTGCCCACGCCGGGCGCCAACGCGGCACTGCCGCTGGCGCGCGAGCTGGCGCCCGAGCTCGTGGCCGGCGAGCGGTCCACAGAGGCGCTGGCCGGGGCGTTGCGGGCGGGGCTGGCGCTGGACGGCGCGGCCCGCGCGGCGTATGCCCGGGAGGCGGAGCGGCTGCTCGAGCCCTACCGGGAGGCGGAGCTGCGCCGGCGGGTGGCCGAGGAGGTCCTCCCACGGCTGCTGAGCAGCTCCTCGTAGACCGCGCTCCAGCGGTCGGCGAACGCCTCGTACCCGTAGTCGTCCTCGGCACGCCGGTGCAGCTCGGCCGGATCGAACTGCTGCTCCAGCGTGGCCTCGATTGCCTCCGCCAGGGCCTCGGGGTCGCGCGGCGCGACCAGCGGGCCGGCCTCGGGGGGCAGCACCTCGGGCACGCCCCCCACGCGCGTGGCCACCGAGGGCAGGCCGCTGGCCATCGCCTCGATCAGAACGCAGCCGAACGTCTCGTGCAGGCTGGGCAGCACGAACAGGTCGGCCTGCGCCATCAGCCTGGCCACCTCCTCCTTGGGCAGTTCGCCGTGAAAGCGCACCGCGTCGAGCAGGCCCAGCTCGGCGGCGCGGGCCCGCAGGCCGGACCGCAGCTCGCCGTCGCCCACGATGTCCAGCTCGGCCTCGCGCCTCCGGCGAACCAGGGCGAGGGCCTCCAGGAGGTGCACGTGGCCCTTCTTCTCGGCCAGTGCCCCCACGGTGAGCAGCCGCGCGGGGCCGTCGTGGCGGCGTGCGGGCCGCCGCCTCGAACACCTCGGTGTCCACCACGTTGGGCATCACGCGGATCCGCGCCCGTGGCGCGATCAAACGCAGGTGGCCGGCCAGCTCCTCGCTCACGGGCGCCACCAGGTCCGCGCCCGTGAACGCGGCGCGCGCCACCCAGCGGTCGGCGCCGGTGATCAGGCCGCGCTGGAACCCCGTGTAGTGCTCGGTGACCACCACCCTCGCGCCGCTGACGCGCCCGAGCAGCAGCGCCGGCAGCGCCGCCGAGTACACGTGGGCGTGCACCACGTCGGGCCGGAACCCCTCGCGCCGCAGGCGCCACAGCGCCGCCAGCAGCCCCGCGATCTGGCACGCCATCGCCGCGGGGCGAAACCACGGGCGCCGGTAGCGCACGCGCAGGGTGCGCAGGCCGTCCTCCACCTCGTCGGTGAGCCGGAACAGCCCGAAGTCCGGCGAGGGCGTGGCCAGCGACGCCAGCACCACCACCTGGTGGCGGCGTGCCAGCGCCCGGGCGTGCTCGCGGACGAACAGCCCGAACACCGGGCGGTCCGGCCACGGGTACCACTTGGGCACCACGAGCACCCGCAGCCGCTCGCTCACGACGGCAGCCGGCGGATCGTTGACAGCGTGCGCTGCGCCTCGTGCGCCGGCACGTAGGGACGGTCCGCGAGAAAGCCGCGGGCCTCGGCGATCGCCTCGTCGTGGCGGTAGGTGGCGGCCACGGGCTGCCACTCGTGGCGCACCGGCAGCGCGTCGACCACGCCCAGCCCCCAGCCGCGCTCGCGCGCCACGGCGCTCCAGTGGTTGTCCAGCCCCCAGCCGAAGCGCAGCTCGGGAAACGGCAGCAGCGCGCCTGCGGCCCGCGCGGAGAACGCGGTCACCGGGCCGATCTCCACGTAGCCGGTGCGCCGCGCCAGGGAGAGGGGTCGCCGCCGAGTGACGCGCCACGCCGCGTGGCTGCGGGCGGTCTGGGCGGGCTGGGCGAGGTCGAAGTGCCAGCCGCTCGCACAGAGCGAGGAAGCGGTCGAGGAACCGGCTGGGAAGCTCCACGTCGTCGTCGGCCACCACGATCCAGTCGGCGCCCTGGGGCTCCGCACGCGTCGAGCACCAGGTTGAGGTTCTCGAACTTGCCGCCGTCAAGCCCGGTGAGCACCGTGTCGCCCGCAAGCGCGGGATCGGCGTGCTCGGCGGTGGCGCCGAGGGCCACGCGCACGTCGTGGCGATCCGAGCGCAGCCGGGGGAGGGCCCGCACCAGCCGCGAGCCCGGCCGGTACACGCCGAGCACCAGCACCCGCCGCGGGGCCTGCTGGGCGGCGAGGCGGTCGAGCCGCGGGCCCGCGAGCGTGAGAAGGCTGCCGAGCGAGTGGGCGGCGTCCGCGAGCGTTCGCGTGGCGCGCAGCCGCGGGCCGGCCACGGAGCCGGACTCGCCCGAGAGGAAATCGTCGGTGGCGGGGCGAGCGCGCTCACCGGCCGCGCAGTGCCTCGGCCAGCCGCCCGGCCGAATGCGCGCCCATGATCAGTCCCTGGGGGCAGGCGCGGCGCACGGTGTGCCAGCCGGCTCCGGCCACGTTGCGCAGTTCCGCGCCCACGTGGGGAGCGGTGCCACGCCGCTTGTCGGTGCGGCGCGCGGCCCGTCCGCGGTGCCACGCCGCGCGTGACAGCGAACGCAGCCGCGCGTCGTCGCCGGTGCGGCGATGCTCCAGGCCGGCGTCGGCCAGGTAGTAGATCTCGCCGCCGGTGGCGCGCAGCGCCATCAGCCAGTCCTCCTCGTCGCCGTGGCCGCTCAGCGCCGGATCGAATTTCCCGAGCCGTTGCACGGCGCTGCGGCGGACGGCGAAGTTCGCCCCCCACACGATCCGGGCGGGGGGTGTCCTCCCGACCGAGGTCCAGCGTGGTGATCGGCGGGTCCTCCCGGCCGCAGGAGCGCGGAGCGGGACCCTCGAGGCGGGCGGAGATCGGACCGCCGAACGCGTCCGCATCCGGATGGCGGGCGGCCCCTGGACCAGCGCCGCGAGCCAGCCGGGCGGCGCGAGCACGTCGTCGTCCACGAAGGCCACGAGCGGCGCGTGGTCTCGGCCAGGCCCGTGTTGCGGGCGGCGTTCAGGCCGCCCGGCTTCTGCACGGCCACGGCGCGCACCCCGTGGCGGGCGGCCACCTCGAGGGTGGCATCGCTGGAGCCGTCGTCCACCACGAGCAGCTCGTGTGCGGGGGCGCCCTCCTGTGCGCGGAGCGAGCCAAGGGCCACGTCGAGGTAGCCGGCCCGGTCGCGAGTGGGCACCACGACGGAGACGGCAGGCGCAGTCATGGGCTCCGATAGGTTAGCCCTGCGCCGCGCGGCCTCCGCTCCACCGCTCGCGGCCCGGCCTGTGAGACCACACCGCGTCCTCCTCCTGCACAACCGCTACCGCGTGGAGGGTGGCGAGGAGCGTCGCTGGCGCTGCAGACGCGGGCGCTGGAGCGCGCGGGCGTGGAGCACCGGCTGGTGGAGCGCCGCTCGGGAGACAGCGGCCGGGGCGCGCGCCGCCGTGGCGCTCTCCGGGGCGGGGCCGCCGAGGCCGACGTGGCCGCGGCCGTGCGCGACCTCGGGGCCACCGTGGCCCACGCCCACAACATGCTGCCGCTGCTCGGCCCCCGCGGCCCTGTCGGCGGCGCGCGAGGCCGGGGCGGCTGTGGTGGTGCACCTGCACAACGTGCGGCTGTTCTGTGCCACGGGATTCGGTGAGCGCTTCGGCAAGCCCTGCGCGCGCTGCCGCGGGCGCAACACGCTGCCCGGCCTGGCGCTCAACTGCCGCCGCTCGCTGCCGGAGGCGGCCGCCTACGCGGCTGCGCTGTCGATGCACCAGCCACGCGTGATCGAGGCGGTGGACCGCTTCGTGACGCCCAGCGAGTGGGCCGCCGACCGCGTGGCCGCGCTGGGGCTCCCCCGCGAGCGTGTGGGGGCGCTGCGCCATTACCTGCCGGCGGAGGCGTTCGTGGAACACAGCGGCGCCCGCTATGGCGCCTACGCCCTGGTGGCCTCGCGGCTCTCGCCCGAGAAGGGCATCGAGGACGCCATATCCGCGTCCGGCGCGGCGGGCATCCCCCTGCGCGTGGCCGGCGACGGCCCCGACCGCGAGCGGTTGGTGGCCCTCGCGGCAGCGCACGGGCGCGCCGGTGCAGTTCCTCGGCAGGCTGGAGCCGGCCGACGTGCGCCGTGAGCTGCTGGGCGCGGCCGCCGTGCTGATGCCCTCGCGCTACCACGAGTTCTCGCCCTACTCGGCGCTGGAGGCGATGGCGGCGGGGGTTCCGGTGGTGGCGATGGGCCTCGGTGGGCTGCCCGAGCTGCTGGGCGAGGGCCGCTGCGTGACGCCCGGCGACACCACCGCGTTCGCGGGCAGGCTGGCGGAGCTGTGGTCGGATCCCGGCCTCCGCGCGGCCGAGGGCGACGAGTTGCTGGCGCGCGCGCGCGAGCGGCATGGCGAGGAGCGCTATGTCGCGGAGCTGCTCGACCTGTACGGGCGGGTGGCGCGGTTAGGTCGGGCGGCCTGTCCTGTCGGTGCGTTTACTGCGCAGTGGAGGGTTGGATCTCAGCGACCATAACTTGACGATCGATCGGGATTCTTGGAGGTGCTCCACAGAGCGCGGCCATAGCGACCAGTTCTTGGAACACCTCGCTGAGAGCGGGTCGGTTGCCAGGCTATGGCCGTTCCCTCTGTCGTTTACTGAGCAGTAGGCGCTGGAATTACCGCTAGCGCCGCCGCGCCGCCAGCCGCCGCGGGTCTCGCAGCAGCAGCTCGACGTTGCGATCGCGGCGACGCCCGCGGGCCGCCGCGCCGAACTTGGCCACCACGTTGTTCGCCGCCAGCGCGCGTCCCAGGGACGCCAGCTGGGTGTCGGACATGGCGGCCGCCGGCGTGCCCGATGGGGGCGGGGCGATCGGGGCGTCGTGGTCCATCAGCGTGCCGAACAGCGACAGGGTGCCGTCCTCGTTGTCCATCAGCTCCAGCAGCCGGGCCTGGACGGGGAAGTCGATGCTCGAGGCGCTCACGACCTCCCAGAAGCCGCCGCGGCGATCCCTGCGGAAGTGCGGGGTGACGCGGTTCCGGTGGCTGTGCCCGGCCACGTAGGCCACCACGTTCGGGTAGCGCTCGAGCAGCGAGGTGAGCGACCGCGGGCCGCGCCGGCCGTTGTGAATGGGCGTGGAGGTGCGCGGGTCGGCGTCGCAGCCGGCCACGTTGCCGGCGGTGCACGGGCGCGCGCTCGTCGGGCCAGTCGTTGTACAGGGAGGTGAGCGGGTGGTGGCCGTAGACCACGATCAGCCGGTTGGGGTCGCGGTCGCGCCGTACCCGCCCGCGCCGGTCCAGGCTCACCGACGTCGACCGGTCCAGCTCGCGTGCCAGCCAGCGGTACTGGGGGTCGTCGATGTTGCCGTATGAGCGCCCGCCCTCCGCGGCGGTGTCCAGGCCCACCATGCGCACGCCGCGGCGCGGGCTGAAGGCGTAGTAGCCGCGGTGCCGCCCGAGGCCCGCAGCTCGCGACGGTCGGTGTAGCCGAAGCCGTGATCGCGATCGCCGGTGCGGTGCAGCGCGCGCAGCTCGCGCTTGCCCACCATTCGCCGTGCCGGGTCGGGCGGCAGGGCCGCGAATCCCGCGCGCAGCTGCTCGAGCACCTCCGGCGAGGCCAGGCGCTCCAGCGCGCTCGCCTGCGTGGTGGCGCCGAGCTCGGTGGGGCCGAACGCGTCGCTGGGGAACGTCTTGCTGCACCCGGTGGCCACGGCGTCGTTGAACGCCGGGTGCTCGCCGGGCGCCAGGCCCTGGCGCAGCGCCTCGTGGTTGCCGCTCACCGCGTACCAGCGGGCGCCCAGCCCGGTTGCCCCAAACGGGCGCTGGGCGCGCTCCATCAGCCCGGGGTAGGAGAGGCTCCCGTAGGGCCCGCCGGCCTGGCCGAGGTCGGGATCCCAGTAGTTGGCCAGGCGACTCTGCGACACGCCGCCCGGGAAGTCGTCCCAGTCCTGCACGCCGGTGTAGAGCTCGGCGCCCCCCGGCGCGTCGGCGCAGGCGCCCGCAACTCCCGACGGACGGGCTCACGGTTCCGCCGTCGAGGATGCCGAGCACCCAGCGCCACTCGTTCAGCTGGGCGTTGTCGGTCTGGTCGCCGGTGAGCAGCGTGGCCGCCAGCCGTGCGCGCTTGCCGCGGCCGGTGCGCAGGGGGCTGCGTCCGTGGCGGTTGAGAGCACGCACCAGCGCATCGCCGGCCTGCGCCGTGAGCGCCTCCTGGGCGCGGTAGCTGGCGTCCTGGGTCGAGGTGAGGTACTCCTTGCGCGACGGCGAGGCCTCGTCCACCAGCTGGAGGTCCGAGAGCTGCGCGAAGTAGAGCAGCGACCGTCGCCGCCGGGCGCGGTGGGCCACCGCCCGTGTGCCCGGCGCCACGCGCGGCAGCGAGCGCTCGCCCCGCCCGGCCGCCAGCGCCCGGAAGCCGGTGCCCGGCTGCACGGCGATCGTCCGCTTGAGCGTGTTCGCACCCTCGGCGGGCGCAGCCACGCACAGGGCGCCCACGAGCGCCACAAGTGCGAGCGTCCATGTCGGCTCGCGGGCATCGCGGTAGTGAACACGCGATTGCCCCTCACGATGCGCGCCGCGCGGTCATCGCCACCGTGCCGCCCCGCTTGGCGAGGGCCGCCAGCGCCTCCGCGGCGACCGCCACCGGCGCCAGCGGCACGCCGAGGGCCAGCAGGGCGGCGTCGCGCGGCCGGGCGCGGGCGTTGCGCTTGAGCAGGTGGAAGGGCAGGCCGGGGGCCATGCCCATTCGGGTGAGCATCGCCATCCACATCCCCGCGGGGTTGTGCTCCCAGACCATGTGGTGGGTGGCGGCCCGCTCGAACCCGGCCGAACGCGTGAGCGACTCCAGACCGCGCGGCGTGAGGTGCACGCGGTGGCGCGGAGCGTCGAAGTGCAGCCATCCGGGGCCGGCCACCCCCGCCTGCACGGACTCCGGGTTGGGCACGCCCAGCAGCACCACGCCGCCCGGCCTCAGCCACCCATGGACCCGCTCGAGTGCGTCCGCCGGGTCCTCGAGGTGCTCGAGCACGTGCCACAGCACCACCGCGTCGAGGCCGCCGGCGTCGTGATCCTGCAGTGCGTCGGCGCGAACGTCGAGCCCGGCCTCGAGCGCCCGCTCGCGGCTGCGCGCCGAGGGCTCGATTCCGTAGGCGTCGTAGCCGCGGCCCGCAAGCGCCGCCACCAGTCGCCCGCCGCCGGCGCCGGCGTCGAGCACACGTGCACCGGGCGCCAGTCCGGCGCGCTCGAGCAGGCGGACGGGCTGGGTGGCGGCGGCGCGCTGCACGCCGCGCAACAGGGCGGCCGCCCGCGGCTGGCCCGGCCGGTACACGCCCTGCTCGTAGACCGCGGGCCCGGGCGGCGGGCCCGCGGTCACGGCGCTGGCGCAGTCCTCGCAACGAAGCAGCTCGAACACCCGCGGATTCGCGGGCTCACCGGCGGGCACCGAGATCCAGGGGGCCAGCACACCTCCGCAGGCCCGGCAGCTCATGTGCGCCCCAGCGTCAGGAGGAGGGAGACTCGGCGTGCTCGCGCATCCACTGGCGCGCGAAGTTGAGCATGAAGCTCGGGTTGGTGACCAGGTAGCGCGGCAGCAGGCGCTTGGGCTCCTGGGCGATGCGGTAGGTCCACTCCAGCCCGCGCTCCTGCATCCAGCGCGGCGCCTGGGACACGCGGCCGGCGTGGAAGTCGAAGGCGGCGCCGACGGCGCACAGCACCGGGGCGTCCAGGCGCTCGCGCATGCGCACCATCCACTTCTCCTGCTTGGGAACGCCCACGCCCACCCACACGACGTCGGCGCGGGCGTCGTTGATCTGCTTTGCCACGGCCTCGTCCTCGTCCTCCGACAGGGGCCGGAAGGGGGGCGAGTAGCCGCCCACGATCTTGATGCCGGGGTGCTTCTGGCGCAGCGTCAGGGCGAGCTGCACGAGCGCGCCCTGGTCGCGTCCGCCATAGAGCCACACGCGGTGCCCGCGCTCGGCCGAGCGATCGAGGTGGCGGTGCATCAGCTCGGGGCCGTACACGCGGTTGGGCAGCTCCTCGCCCAGTGCGTTGGCCGCCCACACGATCGGCATGCCGTCGGGAACGGTGATCGTGGCCTCGTTCAGCGCCCGGTGCATGGCCTGGTCGCTGCGGGACACCATCACGGAGTGCACGGCGGCCGCGCAGACCCAGCCGCGGTGCCGGCGTTCGACCATCTCGTCCATCACGTCCATCGCGCCGCTGTAGTCGGTGAGGGCGATCGGAACGCCGAGGATGTCGCGCCGCGGGATCTCGGCCCCGGGCAGAGCCTGGGGAGATGCTGCGACGGTCGCGAGGTTTGTGGCGCGGACTGGATTCATGGCGCGTGTGTTCCACTGAGCCGTCAGCGTGTTCTCCCGCCGGCACCTGCCACGGCTGAACGGCAATCCTTCAGTGTAGATAACCCTCGACTACCCGATTCGTACCGCGAAGATGCGGGCGAAATCTTGCGGCCAGCCCACATGCGACACTCGCCGCGCCGTGGGAGCCCCTTCGCAGAGCCCCGGGAGGGACGCCAGCCAGGCGCGCCTGGCCGCCTCGGGCGCCCTCACCCAGCAGCTGGCGCAGGTCACCGGCCTGCTCGTGCTGCTGGCGATCGTGACGGCGCTGGCGCGCGACCTGACCCTCGCGGAGCTGGGCACCTACGGGCTCACGGCCACGCTGGCGGTCTACCTGCTGGTGATCAAGAACAGCATCTCCAGCTCGGGGCTGCGCGCGATGACCGCGGCGAAGGACGAGCGCGAGCAGGTGGCCTCGTTCTCCACCGCCATGGTGCTCTACGCGGCCGCGGCGGCGGCCACGGGGCTGCTGATCCTGGTGGCCGGCTGGGGCATCTCGGTGGGGGTGCTGGATGGCGATCTGGCCGCCGAGGCGCGCCGCGGCACCGCGCTGCTGGCGGCCGTGACGGCCGTGGGCCTGACGGCCACCGTGAACCTCGACGCATTGCGCGCAGCCCTGCTGCTCACGCGCTCGGCCGCCAACGAGATCGCCGCGCTGGGCGTGTTCGCCGTGCTCATGCTCGGGCTGATCGCCACCGGGGCGCCGCTATGGGTGCTGATCGGCGCCAGCGGCTCGATACCGCTGATCAGCGGCGCGGTGAACTATGTGGCGCGGCGCATGCTGGCGCTCCCGTTCCGGTTCGAGCGGGCCGCGGTGAGCCCCGAGCAGGCGCGGCTGATACTCCCCACGGCCGGCTGGCTGCTCGTGGTGGAGAGCTCCAACCTCGTGATCTACGGGCTCGCGCGGGTGGTGCTCGGCGCGTATACCTCCGCCTCCACCGTGGGGCTCTACGAGGGCCCCGTGCGGGCGCACAACGTGATCTACGCGCTCAACCAGGCGGTGGGGCTGACCACCCTGCCGCTGGCCGCGCGCTACGCCGAGTCCGGCGACAGCCACCGCCTGCGCGAGCTGGCCGTGCGCGGATCGCGCTACAGCCTGGCGTTCGTGGTGCCGCTGTGCGTGACGCTCGCGGTGATGGCCACGCCGGTGCTCGAGCTGTGGCTGGGTGAGCGCTACGGGGGCGGCGCCACCGCGCTGGCCATCCTCATCTCCTACTGGCTGCTGTGGGGCCAGCTGGCCGTCACGCCGGGCTTTCTGGTGGGCACCGGCCACGCGCGGGAGGTGGCGCTGATCGTGGCGAGCACGGCCGCGGCCAACCTGGTGCTCACGCTGGCGCTCACGCCGTCGCTGGAGCTGGAGGGCCCGGCCATCGCCACGGCGGCCACGTTCGCCGCCGCCTTCCCGTTCGCGCTACGGCTCAGCCTGCGCGCCACGGGGGCGTCGCTGGGCGATCTGGCGCGGCGCGCCTGGGCGCCCGCGTACGGATTGGGACTGGTGCTCGCGGCGGCGCTCCTGACGCTGCAGGAGCTGGCGCCGGTGGAGTCGCTGGGCGCGCTCGTTGCCGTGCTGGTGGCGGGGCCGCTGCTCTACTGGGCGGCGTTCGCCGTGCTGTTCCTCTCGGCCGGCGAGCGCCGGCTGGTGCGCCAGGTGCTGCGCGGCTACCGCGGCCGCTAGGCGCGGTACTCGAACGGCAGCTCGGGGGCCAGGTCGGCCAGCCGTGGGGCGTCGGCGTCGCGTGGCGAGAGTGACAGCTCGCCGGGGGGCCAGTCGATCCCCACGTCGGGGTCGTCGTAGGCGATGCCGCGCTCGTTCTCGGCGTGGTAGTAGGACGAGCACTTGTAGATCACGTCCGCCACGTCACTGGTCACGCAGAAGCCGTGGCCGAAGCCGATCGGGACGTAGAGCTGGCGCATCGCGCGGTCGTCGAGCTGGTGGCCCTCCCACTCTCCGAAGGTCGGGGACCCGCGCCGCAGGTCCACCACCACGTCGAGGATCGAGCCCCGCGCGCAGCGCACCAGCTTGGCCTGCCCGGGGCCGATCGAGAAGTGGATCCCGCGCACCACGCCGCGGCCGGAGCGCGAGTGGTTGTCCTGCACGAAGGAGTCGCGCACCCCGAGCTCGGCGAGGGCATTCTCGCGATAGGACTCCACGAAGAAGCCGCGCTCGTCCCCATGCACCTGCGGCTCGAGCAGCAGCGGTCCGTCCAGGCGGGTGTCCAGCGCGCGCACGACGGGCAGGCTAGTCCAGCCCGGGCTCGGCGCGGTCGGCCACCAGCCGGGCCAGAGCGAACGCCGACGTGGCGGCCGGCGACGGCGCGTTGCGCACGTGCAGGGCGCGCTCGGTGTGGTGGACCACGAAGTCGTCCACCAGGGCGCCGTTGCGCCCGAGGGCCTGGGCGCGCACGCCCGCGAACCACGGCTCGAGGTCGTCCGGCTCCAGCTCGGGGACGTATGTGGCTGCCGTCCGCGCAAGCGCGCGCCGGTCCAACGCGTGGCGCGCTTCGGCCACGCCTGTGCGCCACCAGCGGCGGGCCATCCGCCAGGTGCCCGGCCAGGCGAGCGTGGATGCGCAGCCTGCCGCCCGGCCACAGCAGCGCCGTGGGGCCGAGCGACACGTCGCCGCCCACGTGCCGCGTGAGGTGCACTCCGAGGAACGGCAGCGACGGGTCGGGAACCGGGTAGATCATCGAGCGTACGAGGTGCCGCCGCTCCCGGCGCACGCGCAGGTAGGCGCCCCGGAAGGGCACGATGCGGGGGTCGGCCGGGGCGCCGGCCATCGCCGCCAGCCGGTCGGACTCATCCCCGGCGCAGAACACTGCGAGCCGCGCGCGGGTCTCGCCGCCGGGGTGGCGCAGGGCAACGCGGCTGCCGCCCGCCGTCACGCCGGACACGGGCGCGTTCGTGACCACCTCCACCCCCCGCTCGCGCAGCTCCCCTGCGAGCGTCCACGCCACCGCCCCGAAGTCGACGATCCCGGTGGAGGGCGAGTGCAATCCCGCGACGCCGCGGCAGTGGGGCTCCAGCTCGGCGATCTCCGCCGCGTCCAGGCGCCGCAGACCGGTCACGCCGTTGGCGCGTCCGCGGCGCTCCAGCCTCTCCAGCGGCGGCACCTCGGCTGCGCTGCGCGCCACGATCACCTTGCCGCAGCGCTCATGCGGCACGCCCTCGCGTTCGCAGAACTCGTACATCTCGCGGGCGCCCTCCACGCAGAGGCGGGCCTTCAGCGATCCGGGCTCGTAGTAGATGCCGGCGTGAATCACGCCGCTGTTGTGCCCCGTCTGCTGAGTGGCGGGCTCGGCCTCGCGCTCCAGGATCGCGATCGACAGACCGGGGCGCCGCGTTTTGAGCTCCCTGGCCACGGCCAGGCCGAGGATCCCTCCGCCCACGATGGCGAGGTCGACGGGCGAGGTCAGTGCACTGAGCGCTCGACCTGCTCGGTGCCGGCTTCCGAGCCGTGCACCTCGGCCTCGGTCCGGCCCTGCCGCTCCTCGAGCAGCGCCACGCGCTGGGCCAGCACCTTCGACTGGTCGGCCAGCCGCGACACCGCGATCGAGAAGTGCAACAGCAGCACCATCACGAAGCCGAAGGCCACCAGGAACAGGGCGTTCGGCGGGTAGATGATTCCGACGGTGGTCGCGAGGGTCTCGAGCAGGCCCTTCCAGACCGCGAGCCCCATCAGCACCAGCGCGCTGAACAGCCACAGGATCGCGTAGCGCTCCAGCAGCCGGCGCTGGCGCACCAGCTCGAGGATTCCCAGCAGCAGCAGGCTGCTGGCCACGATCGAGACGACCTGTATCCGTGTCTCCATCAGATGCTCTGCCCCGCGGCCACCGGCGCGGCATCGCCCGGGTCCACGACCGGGCGCCGGCGCACCAGGCCGACGAAGATCGCGAGCAGCACCTTGATCATGTAGTAGGCGGACTTCCCCGACCGGATCGATGATTGGCCGCCGCCTCGCTCGAGCATCCTCACCGGGACTTCCCGCATCGTGAGCCGGTGAAAGTGCACCATCAGCACCGCCTCTACCTCGGGGTAGTCGTGGGGGTAGTCGCGCGCGAACAGCCCGATGCCGTTGCGGTTGTAGAGCCTGAACCCCGAGGTGGGGTCGCTCACGTGCTGGCCGACGATCCGCGACAGCAGGAAGGCGAAGATGTGGATGCCGGTGCGGCGGCTGATCGGGGCCGGATACCCCTTGTCGGTGAGGAAGCGCGAGCCGCAGACGATGTCGATCTCGGGGTTCTCGTCCATCTCCTGCGCGAGCACGCGGATCTCGTCGGGCACATGCTGGCCGTCGGCGTCCACCTGGACCATCCGTTCGTAGTCGTTGTCCAGCGCGAACGTGAAGCCCGCCTGCACCGCGCCGCCAATGCCCACGTTGAAGGGCAGCCGCAGGACGCGGGCCCCGGCCGTCTTGGCCAGTTTGCCGGTGTCGTCGGTGGAGCCGTCATCCACCACGAGCACGTCGAATTCCGGCGTGTGCTCGTGCAGCGACCCGACCACGCCCGCGATCGTCTCCGACTCGTTGTACGCGGGGATCACCGCGAGGTTCGATTTGGTCGGCTTCATGAGTTGGTAGAGCCCGGGGCGGGCTCGCGAGTTGCGGCCACGCGCTCGTAGGCGGCCCGGTGCCCCTCGGCACAAGCCTGCCAGGTGAACCCGCCAGCATGGCGGATTCCTCGCTCACGAAGCTCCTCCGCCAGCTCGGAGTCGCCGGTCACCCGGTCGATCGCGTGGGCAATGGAGTCCGCCGATTCGGGATCGAGGGGCAGCGCGGCATCTCCCACCATCTGTTCGAGAGAGGCCTTCGTCGACGAGGCCACCGGGCAGCCGCAGGCCATCGCTTCGAGCGGGGGCGAGCCGAAGCCCTCGTACAGGGAGGGGAACACCAGCGCCCTCGCCGACCGCATCATCGCCGGCAACTCGTCGGGAGCCACGTGTCCCAGGTGGTGCACCCGGTCGGCCACCCCCGCTCGCGCCGCCGCCTCGCGCAACTCGCCCTCGCGACCGTAGGTCTGCCCCGTGAGCACGAGGTCCAGCTCGCGGTCGGCCACCCGCCCCAGCGCCTCGATCAGCCGCGCGTGGTTCTTGTGCGGCCAGAGGTTGGCCGGGTACAGCACGAACCGCTCCGGCAGCCGGGGGGCGATCCGCTCGTCGGCCTCGGTGGGTGAGGGCTGAAAGCGGTCGTGGTCTATCCCCATGGGAATCGACTCGATGCTCTGGGGATCGAGGTCCAGGACCTCCGCGAGCCGGCGGCGGGAGTAGTCGCTTGTGGTGAGGGTGAGGTCGGCGGCCCGTGCCGCGCCGTCGTAGGCCCAGCGCCGGAACGTGCGCTCGCCACGGGAGAACAGTTGTGGCAGGTCGTGGTGCTGGAGGTCGTAGACAGTGGTCACGGTGGGCGTGCCGCGCAGCTTGGGGATGGGCACGGTCACGGCGTGGTGGAGCACCTCGATCGACGCCGGCACGTCACGGGCCACCACCCGTGGCAACGCGGCCGCGGCGGTCATCGCCAGCAGGCGCGTGACGTCGCGGTCGCCCGGCCTGTAGCTGCGCACCTCGTGGATGGCGACCGTGCCGCCGCTCAAGCCGGAGTATGCGCTCACCACGTGGCGGTTGGCCAGAACGGTCACGCGCTCCGGCCCCCGCCCGCGGCTGAACTCTGAAAGGAGCCCGCGAACGTTGCCCTCCGAGCCGCCGACGCGCCCAGGGAAGAGTGTCAGGAGCGCGAAGCCGACGTGCACGGCCGCGGATCGTACGCAGTGGGTACCCGGCTAGCATCCGCGGCGTGCCGCGCGCGCTCATCACAGGCATCACCGGACAGGACGGCTCCTTCCTCGCCGAGCAGCTGCTCGAGAAGGGGTACGAGGTGCACGGCCTCGTGCGCCGCTCCTCCTCCTTCAACACCGAGCGGATCGACCACCTCTACCGCGACCGCCACGAGGAGGAGGTCAAGCTCTTCCTCCACCACGCGGACCTGAGCGAGTCCTCGCGTCTTGTGCGGCTGGTCTATGAGATCCAGCCCGACGAGGTCTACCACCTGGGCGCCCAGTCGCACGTGCGGGTGTCATTCGAGGTGCCCGAGTACACCAGCGACGTGACCGGCATGGGCACGGTCCGCCTCCTGGAGGCGATCCGCGACGCCCGCGTGGAGCCGCGGTTCTACCAGGCCTCGTCCAGCGAGATGTTCGGCGCGTCGCCCCCGCCCCAGGCCGAGGACACTCCCTTTCACCCCCGCAGCCCGTACGCGGTGGCCAAGGTGGCCGCGTTCTGGATCACGGTGAACTACCGCGAGTCCTACGGAATGCACGCCTCCAACGGGATCCTCTTCAACCATGAGTCGGAGCGCCGTGGCGAGACGTTCGTGACCCGCAAGATCACGCGCGCGCTCGCCGCCATCCACCTCGGCCTGCAGGAGAAGCTCTACCTCGGCAACCTCGACGCCAAGCGCGACTGGGGATACGCGCCCGACTTCACCGACGCGATGTGGCGGATGCTCCAGCAGGATGAGCCCGGCGACTACGTGATCGCCACCGGAGAGATGCACTCGGTGCGGGACTTCCTCGACGAGGCCTGCTCCCACCTGAACATGGACTGGCAGGACGCGGTGGAGATCGACCCGAAGTACTTCCGGCCGGCCGAGGTGGACGCTCTCTGCGGCGATGCCGGGAAGGCCCGCGACGTGCTCGGATGGGAGCCCAAGGTCACCTTCTCCGAGCTCGTGCGGATCATGGTGGATGCCGACGTGAAGACGCTCGAGGACCAGCTGGCGGGACGCAGCGTGAGGACCGGCGAGCGTGGCTGAGCCGGACCCCTCCTTCTGGGAGGGCAAGCCCGTGGTGGTCACCGGCGGCGCGGGCTTCTTGGGGAGCGCCGTCACGCGTGACGCCCGCGATCTGGGCGCCGACGTGAAGGTGATCCGCTCGGCCGACTACGACCTGCGCCAGCCCGCGGAGACGCGAGCCGCCGTTGATGGAGGCGAGGTGGTCATCCATCTGGCGGCCAACGTGGGGGGCATCGGCTTCAACCGGCGCAACCCGGCCCCGCTCGTTCACGACAACATGGCCATGACCAGCAACATCTTCGAGCAGAGCCGTCAGGCGGGTGTGGAGAAGCTGGTCTCGGCGTGCACCGTCTGCGCGTACCCGAAGTTCGTGGACGCACCGTTTCGCGAGGAGGCGCTCTGGGACGGCTACCCCGAGGAGTCCAACGCCCCCTACGGGCTCGCCAAGAAGATGATGCTGGTGCTCTCCGACGCCTACCGGCGCCAGTACGGCTTCGACTCGTGCGCGCCGATCGTGGCCAACCTCTACGGGCCCAACGACAACTTCGACCTCGAGGACTCGCACGTGATCGCGGCGATGATCCGCAAGTACGTCGAGGCCAAGGACCGGGGGACGACAGCCGTGACCCTGTGGGGCACGGGCACCCCGTCGCGCGAGTTCCTCTACGTCGACGACGCGTCGCGGGCGCTGCTGCTCGCCGCGGAGCGCCTGGACACATCGGAAGCGGTGAACGTGGGGGTGGGGCAGGAGACCCGCATCCGCGACCTGGCGGAGACCATCGAGCGGCTCGTGGGCTTCGCGGGCGAGACGGTGTGGGACACCTCGCGCCCCGACGGGCAACCCAAGCGGTTCCTCGACGTGCACCGGGCACGGGAGCTGATGGGCTTCGAGGCGCAGGTGCCGCTCGAGGAGGGCCTCGAGCGCACCATCGCCTCGTTCCGAGAGCAGACGGCCGGCGCCACGGCCTGACCTTGGCGGCTCGCCGGGCTCTCATCACCGGGATCGGGGGGCAGGACGGCTCCTACCTCGCCGAGCTGCTGCTCGGGAAGGGCTACGAGGTGCACGGGATCGTCCGGGGTTCTCCCGAGGCCTCGTATCCCAACCTCGCAGGCGTTCGCGAACGGATCCACCTGCAGCAGGGGGACCTCCTGGACCAGATGACGCTGCTCGACGCGATCGCGAGCGCCGAGCCCGACGAGCTCTACAACCTCGCTGCGACGTCGTTCGTGCCCGCCTCCTGGCGCCAGCCGGTCATGACGGCCCAGTTCACGGCCGTGGGGGTCACCTCGATGCTCGAGGCGGTGCGGATCACAAAGCCCGAGCTGCGCATCTACCAGGCGTCCACCTCGGAGATGTTCGGTGCCACCAGCGAGTCGCCGCAGACCGAGACCACGCCGTTCGTGCCGCACAACCCCTACGCGGTGGCCAAGCTCTACGGCCATCTGATGGTGAGCACCTATCGCGAGCGCTACGGCATGCACGCCAGTTCGGGGATCCTC
Organism: uncultured Thermoleophilaceae bacterium; assembly: GCA_963727395.1. Lineage (GTDB taxonomy): Bacteria > Actinomycetota > Thermoleophilia > Solirubrobacterales > Thermoleophilaceae > JAAYBF01. Next base: position 135,751 of record CAVSGC010000018.1, read on the forward strand.
TACAACCACGAGTCGCCGAGGCGCCCGCAGGAGTTCGTGACCCGCAAGGTCACTCGCGCGGCCGCCGCCATCAGCCTCGGCCGTCAGGACGAGCTCCACCTGGGCAACCTCGACGCCACGCGCGACTGGAGCTTCGCCGGCGACGTGGCGGAGGCGATGTGGCTGATGCTCCAGCAGGAGCAGGGCGACGACTACGTGGTGTGCAGTGGAGTGAGCCGCCCGGTGCGCGAGCTGGTTGAGACGGCGTTCGGGGTCGTGGGGCTGGAGATGGACTCCCACGTGGTCGTGGACCCTGCGTTCGTGCGCCCACAAGATCCGGTGCCGCTGGTGGGCGACCCCGCCAAGGCGCGCGAGCGGCTGGGGTGGGAGCCGCGCACCAGCTTCGAGGAGATGATCGAGGCGATGGTGCAGGCCGACCTCCGGGACCTGCGCGGTGATTAGGGGCTGGTTTCCCTTCTACAGGTCCAGCGTGGCGCTCGGCCTGCGGCGCCTGCTCACCGGGCACCTCTCGCGCGAGGCCGTGATCAGGGTCGTCGCGCCGATCGAGGACTCCAGGTTCTTCGAGCTCCCGGCCACCGTCGCCGCCCTCGCCGCCGAGCCCGGACAGCGCGTGCTCGACCTCGCCAGCCCGAAGCTGGCCGCGGTGTCGCTCGCCCGCTCGGGCGCGGAGGTCACCTCGGTCGACCTGTTCCAATCGGAGATCGACACCTGGCGCGACCTCGCGGGGCACGTGGACGGCCTCGAGCTGCAGGTGGCGGACGGCAGGCGGCTGCCCTTCGCGGACGAGAGCTTCGACCACGCGTACTCGATCTCGGTGCTGGAGCACGTGGCCGAGGACGGCGATCTCCAGGCGCTCGCCGAGCTCGCGCGCGTGGTCAAGCCGGGCGGCCGGATCGTGTTCACCGTCCCGTTCGACACCGCCTACCGGGAGGACTGGAGGGACGCGCCCCTCTACGGCGGGCACGTCCCCGAGCGGGAGGGAAAGTGGTTCTTCCAGCGCATCTACGACGACGCGCGGCTCGACCGGCTGGTCGCCTCGAGCGAGCTGGTGCGCCCCACCGGTCGCCGCGTCGTGAGCTTTGCCGCCACCTGGCTCTATCGCCTCTACCAGCGCACGCTTCCGGCCGGCCTGGTGCTGGGCCCCCTGGTCGGGATGTCCACCCGCGTCGTGGAGTCCACACCCGGGTTGGCGTTCGTGACGCTGGAGCGCCGCCCCGCGGAGGTCAGCGCCGGCGGATGATGCCTGCCAGCCGGTGAGCGAGCGCGGCGCGCTCCTCCCTGTGGGTGGCCACGGCGGCCAGCAGAGCCACGAACGCCACCAGCGCGGCCGTCCGCTGCCAGACCTCCGACGGCTCGATCACCAGCAGGGCGACGAGCGGCACGATGAAGGCGAGGGCGAGCAGGGTCTCGCGACGCGGCGCCCACCACCCGGTCCTCAGCAGTAGCGCCGCCGGAGCCGCCGCCATGAAGCTCCAGGCAGCCAGGTAGCCCACCACGCCCCCCTGCAGCGCCGCGCCCGGATGGACCACGGCCGCCACGATGTAGACCACGGCCCCGGCGAACACGATCCCGAGCCATCTGCGCGTCAGGTCGAGCGGGATGAGCGCGGCGAGGAGAGCCCACGCCAGCACCCGGATGGCGTCGCCGGCGAACTGCTCCGGCACGTACTCGCTCATCGGCGCGAACTCGCTCGAGAGGGCGAGCTCGATCACGTCCTCGCGGAACAGGCCCACGGCGAGGATCAGCGGCAGCGACAGCAGCAGGCTGAGCCTGAGCGGGTCGTCGATCGCGCGCGCCGTCTCCTCGCGGTCCCCGACGGCGCGCGCCGCCGCCACGGCGGGAAAGCTCGAGAACGCGACCGAGATCCCCACGATCGCGAACACCTGGAGCGAGAACAGGTTCAGCGCCTGGAAGATGCCCGCGCTGTCGGCGCTGTCCTGCTTGAGGACCATCGTCCGCACCCCGAGCTCCGCGGCGCCGTAGAACAGCCCGCCGATCAGCGACGCGAACCCGATCGTGAGCAGCGTGCGAAACAGCGGGTCGCGTATCGCCTTCCGCCCGAGCGCCTCGCGAAAGCGCACGGTCGCTCCCACTCGCGCCGTGAGCCCCCTGAGGCGAAGCCACAGCACGAGCGCGTAGAACGCGTTGCCCAGCGACAGCGCCAGCACGGCGCCGAACAGGCCGCCGGCGATCACCCCGGCGATCGTGAAGGCGGTGAGCGCCACGCCGTATGCCACGTTGGCGCCCTGGGCGCCGGCCACGTCCTTGAAACCCTGGAGGCTGTGCAGCAGAGGCCCCTGGAGGGCCATGGTCGGCACGCCCACCGCGGCGGCCACGATCACCCACACCTCGTCGTTGTCGAGCAGGGCCGGGGCCGTCAGCGGCGCCGACACCGCGAACAGCAGGCCCGCCGCCAGGGCGATCGCCAGGGGGTAGAGCAGCGCCAGCCCGAGGGCGAAACCCAGTCGCGCCGTCTCGCCGCGGGCGCGGGTCTCGGCCACCACCTTGGTGATCCCGAGGCCCAGTCCGAGCCCGGACGCGGCACTCAGCGTGAGCAGGATCGTGGAGACCTGCCCGTAGCGGCCGAGGCCCGCGGGATCCAGCTCCAGCGCCAGCCCCTTCGTGCGCGCCACGCCAAGCGCCGCGACGATCATGCTGCCCGCCGTGCCGAGGATCGCGGCGGCCAGGAACGACTGGGTGCCGACGTCCGTCGAGTCGGCGGTCACCGCGTGTTCGGGCGCCTCGGCGGCTCCGTCGGGCTCGGGCACCGTCCTAGGACCCGCTCCTGGACCGAAGCGCCCTCATGAGGTGGTAGACGGCCACGATCGACCGGCTCATCAGCGCATTGACGCGGGCGGCCACGGGGTGGCCGGCGCCATGCTCACGGGCGTTCTGGGCGTGTTCGGAGAACTGGGTCTCGAATCCGGTGAGGCTCATCGTGTCGCCCGCCATCCGGAAGTTGGCGAGGTTGTCCTCCAGCACCACCGGATCACCGCGCTCGCCCAGCCTGAGCCACATGTCGTAGTCGGCCGAGTACTTGAAGCGCTCGTCATATCCGCCCACGTCCTCCAGGGCGCGCCGGCGCACGAAGGTCGACGGCGCCGAGACGTGGTTCTGCATCAGGTGAAGCCGGCGCGAGTGATGGCGCAGAAAGAGGTTCTTGTACGCCGTCACGCCGCGCCTGATCTCGTTGCCGTGCTCGTCCACGATCGCGCACCCGCCCGTGACCCACTCCGCCTCGGGGTTCGCGGCGAACGCCTCGCCCACCCGCTGCGAGCGCGCCGGGGAGGTAGACGTCGTCGGCGTTCAGCGATCCCACCACCTCCCCCGTGGCCATCGCGATCCCCTTGTTCAGCGCGTGCGTCAGGCCGCGGTCGGGCTCGGACACGTGGCGCAGTCCCGCGGCGCGCACGATCTCCAGGGTCCGGTCGGTGGAGCCGCCGTCCACCACGATGTGCTCCACCTCCCCCGCGTAGGACTGCTCGCTCACGCTGCGCAGGGTCTCCTCGATCGTGGCCTCGGCGTTGAGGCAGCCGGTGACCACGGTGATCGACGGCAGCGGGCCAGCGGGGGGCGCGGCTCCCAGGCGCTCGGTGATCGTGCGGGCCACGGTCTCGATGGCAACCGACCCCACCACCTCGGCGTAGTCGGTCGCGGGGCTCTCGTCGGTCGCCGCCTCCTCCATGGCGGCCGTCAGCGCCTCGGTGTCACGGGGCCGAACCAGCCGGATGCGGTCGCCGAACAGCCGCCGCATGTCGCCCACCTCGGTCACGATCAGCACCCGGTGATGGGCCGCGGCCTCCAGCACGCTGAGGGGCATCCCCTCGCTGTAGGAGGGCAGCACCAGGCAGTCGGTCTCGCCGAACAGCGCGCCCAGCTCCTCGTAGGGGACCCTCCCCGCGAACCGGATGGCGCCCTCGAGCCCCAGCTCGCCTGCGCGACCGCGCAGATCGGGCACCGACGGGCCCTCGCCGGCCATCGTGAGCGTCGCGTCGGGGTGGCGCGCGTGCACCGCCGCGAAGGCGTCCATCAGCTCGAACACGCCCTTCAGCGGCTCCACCCGGCCGAGGAACAGAAACCTGCGCACGCGTTCCGGCGGCCTCGTGGCCTCCCAGGCGGCCGTGTCGATCCCGTTCGGGATCATCGAGATCTTCTCCTCGGGGAAGCCGAACTCCCGCAGATGGTCCACGTTTGCCTGGCACAGGCCGTTGAGCAGGTCGTTGGCGGACACGAGCCTGCGCGAGACACCGAACAGGGGGCGCCGCGCCAGTGCCACCACGTCGTCCTCCTCGCCGCCCGTCTCGGCGGTGACGAGGGTGGGGAACCGGATCAGGCGCAGCGCCTTCATCAGCCCGATCACCAGCGAGGGCAGCGTGGTGGTGCGCACCACGGCGAAGGCCGTCCGCCGCCGCAGGCGCAGCGCCACCAGCGTCATTGCCGTGGCCACGCGCAGCTGCACCCCCAGCGAGCGCGTCTCTGACGACGGGATCCGGATCACGCGGATGCCGTCCGCCTCCACATCGCGCGGTAGGTCCATCCCCAGCTGCTCGGTCACGATCACCGGCTCCCAGCCCTGGCGCTTGAACTCGGTGGCGAGCAGCGCGCACTCGCGCTCCATCCCGCCCAGGAGGGGGAGGTAGCGCGGCGTGATGATCAGGGCGACGTCGGCCATGTCAGGCGGGCCCCGCTGCTCGGCGCCGAGCGCCGGCCGTGCGTGCCGGCGGAGGCCCAAGGCGGCCGCGAGCGGCGTCGAGCACCGCCGAGGCGGCGCGTGCCCAAAGCCGCAGGCCGCGGGACGCCGAGCGACAGCGCGATCAACGACCGCGGACGAGGATCAGCGGCCAGTGGCCAACCCAGAGCGCGGGCCGTTGTAGCGGTCGGCGCACGATCAGGTCGTTGCGCAGGTCAGGTACTCCTTGCCCGGCGATGGCGTGTCGACGCAATGCTGCGGCCGAGCGACGCGCAGTTTCGGGCCCGGCGGGCGAGCGGATGCAGGCACTCCGCTGCGGCACGAGGTAGTTGCTGCAGGCCCGGCGGCACGCAGGCGCAGCCCGAACTCGGCGTCCTCGTACTGGAGGAACAGCTCGGCCCAGATGTTGCCGTCGGCGCGCAGGACGCCGATCGGCACGACCAGCGCGTGCCAGCACATGCCGGCCACGCGGACGCGCAGCCCTCGCGGCGGCCAGGCGCCTCACGTCGTCCAGGGTCTCCGCGGGGCCTTCCTCGCCGTCCAGCCCACATGCCCCACGAGAGCCTGCCGGTGCCGTCGTGGGCAGCGGCGCCCACCGTCCCACGTCGGGCAGCTCGGCAGCCGCTGAGCGCAGCGCTGCCCAGGCAGCCCAGGAGCGGGGTGGCGTCGTCGTCGAAGCAGCAGCCCAGGTCCACGTCGCCGCGCGCCACCGCGCGCTCGAGGCCCGCGTGAAAGCCGCCGGCTGCGCCAGGTTCGCCGGCAGGTGAGCACCTCCCCGTCTCCGTGGTCGCGTGCGGCGCGATCGACGCCGCTCGACCTCGGCCGTCGCCTCGTTGGCCACCAGGATCAGCACCTCGGGGGCCCGCTCCTGGCCTACGATGGCCTCGATCGTCCGCGCCCGTCACCGCAGGGCGGTCGCGCGCCACCACGACCGCCGCCACGCGCTGGGAGCCGCGGATTCGCGCGGGAGAACAGGAACATGCCGCAGGCGTACTCGGACCCGTCGAGCTCCGACGGCTCCCGGTTGCGCCGGAACCGGCCGGCATCGTCCACGCCCGAGAACTCCTCCAGCGAGAGTTCGCCGAACATCGCGATCACCTCGCTCGGTGCGTGGATCCGGTGAGCGTTGAAGTTCGTTCGCGGCCTGCCCACCGGCGTGGAGAAGAGCAGATGGCCGCCCTCGGCCACCACCCGCTGCAGCTCGGTCGCGGCCAGGCGCGTGCCCTCGGGATCGAGCGGGTCGCCGTAGCGGCCGAGACCGATGTGCTCGGCCACGTGCAGACAGGACACGGAGGTCAGGGACCGGTCCTCGAACGGGAGGGCGAGCACCGAACCCGCCGACCGAGTCGAGGCGCTCGATGTCGGCCTCCAGCGGCCGGATGTCCACGAAGGTCACCTCGGCGAGCGCGGTCAAAAAGCCCACGAGGTCCACGCGGGAGCCCACGTCCACGTGCCGGTCGGCCGGTGCTCGGACACCCGCTGGGCCGCCCACACGTCCTGGTAGAAGTAGTGCGGGTCGTAGGCGGAGGTCTCCTGGCGGTCGTGCAGCTGGGGGAAGAGCTCCGCGGCCGGTGCCGCGCCGCCGATCCTGCGATAGCGCCGCCACTCGGAGAAGAACCGCGGGTAGTCGAGCAGAGCACGCCCCGTGCGGCGCCAATCGAAGACCGGATTGAGCAGCCGCCATGCCAGGCGGCGCAACTCGGCGCTCACTCCGGGAGCCCCATCGCCGCGAAGATGTCCGCGAAGCGGTGGTCGTAGGTGTGCTCGGCATGATGCGACGGTAGCCAGCCTCGGCCACCGCGGCGCGCTGCTCGTCGTGGGCGAGCCAGTGGGTCACCTGCTCCACCAGGTCGTCCTCGCTCTCGTAGACGCCGATCTCGCTGCCCGGCTCGTAGTAGCGCTCGAGATGCGGCACCCGTTCGGTGAGCAGGAAGCCGCCGCAGCCGGGGACCTCGAAGTTGCGCCCCTTGATCTGGGCCGGACGCGGGCCCTTCGGCCCCCGGCCGAGCATGCGTCCCAATCTCACCCGCAGCGTGTTGGGAGGGAGTGAGGAGTTGGAGAGGTTGAGGTTCACCCGGCTCGACCCGAACACGCGCACCATGCCCTCGTGGTCAAGGCGTCCCGGCCGGCCAGCCCTGGCCCCAGCACTCCACCTCGTGTCCCGCGGCGCGCAGCCGCTCGATGATGGCGCCGCGCTCGGCATGGGGCTGGCCGACGAAGGTCACGTCGTGCTCCGGCGGACCCTCGACCCGGTGGTAGGCGTAGCGGTTGCACGCCCACTGCGACAGGTGCACGCGATCGATGCCCGCCTCCGCGTACCTCGGCAGGGAATCCTCGTCGGTGGTCACGGCGAGGTCGAAGGCGGGCGCCATGTGGCGGGTGAAGATGTCGAAGCGCCAGTGGTCGTCGGCAAACCAGTTCACCGTGGGGCAGTCGCCCCGGCGCCCCACGCCCTCCACGGTGGCGGCATCGACCTCGTCGGTGAACAGGCAGAAGAAGGCGACGTCGGCCTCGGCCTCGGCCGCGGCCCGCAGCAGGTCGGCGCGCATCCTGCGCTTGCCGTCCCGCCTGGCGCGCTCCATGAAGTCGAATGCGACGACCTCGTGGCCCATCCCGCTCGAGGGCGCTGCGGAAGTTGGTCTCCTCGAACGAGAGGCCCCTGGCGGGGTCTCCGTAATCGTTGGCCATGGCTACGTAGAGAATGCGCACGAGCCACGGGACTGTACGAAGTCGCGGTGGAGCCGGTTGCTACCGCTGCCAAGGCAACTGGGCCATACGGTCGCTAGCGTGCCCTCCTCGCTATGACGCTGCTCGCCTGGGTCTGGGCACCACTTCTGCTCTTCGTGCTCAGCCTCGGCGTCGGCCTGATCGCCGACGCCGCGCTGAGCACCGAGTTGCCGGCGGCACTGCTCGCCCCCGTCGGCGTGGCCGTGGCCATCGTGCTCGCCACGCTGGGCTACCGGGTCGGCGTTCCCGTCATCGCGCCCGTGGCGATCGTTTGCGCCGCGGTCGCCGGCTTCGTGGCCGCTCGCGAGCGCCTGCGCGAGCGCGTCTGGGCGCCCCCGGCGCTGATCGCGGGCGGGGCGGTCTACCTCCTCTACATGGCGCCGGTCGTGCTCTCCGGCGAGCCCACCTGGGCGGGGTACAACTTCGTCAACGACACCGCGGCCAACTTCATCCTCACCGACCTGCTCGAGCACCACGGCGCCGTCACGCCCAGCGACACGACCGGCGGCGCCAGGACCGCGTCCTACCTGGTCGCCCAGGGCTACCCGCTCGGTTCCTTCTCCCTCCTCGCCGCCATCCGCCCCTTCACGGGAGCGCCGCTGGAGTCCGTCTACCAGCCGCTGATGTCCCTGCTCGCCGGCGCTGGCCGCGATGTCGCTCACCGAGATCGCGCGCCGCAGCGGCCTGCGAGCGCCCGCCGCGGTGGTGGCGGCCGTGCTGCCGATGGGCGGTGTGCTGCTCTACCGCTACGCGCTGCACGGCGCGCTCAAGGAGGTGGCGCTGGTGGCGCTGCTCGCAACCGCAGTCGCCCTCGCCGGGGTGGCGCTGGAGCGCAGGCTCGACGTTCGCGTGACCATCCTGGTCGCGGCGGTCTGCCTGGCGATGATCCTCGTCTTCAGCGCGGCGGCGGGGGCGTATGCGCTTGCCCTCGGCGTGGCCGCGCTCGTCGTGAGCGCGGTGTCGCCCAACCGCCCGAGCCTGCGCCACATCGGCCGCCTGGCCGCAGTGGCGGCGATCGTCGGCCTCGTTGTGCTGGCGCCGGTGCTGGGCACCTCGCTGGACTTCGTCGGCGTCATCACCGATGCCTTCTCGGCCTCGGACGGGGCCTCCAACGCGCGGTTCGGCCAACTCCTTCGTCCCCTGCCGGTGACCGAGGCCGCGGGGGTGTGGGTGAGCCGCGACTACCGCCTCCCCGCCGACAGCCCACTCAACCCCGTGCTCGTGGGAGCCGCGATCGCCGTGGCCGTGGCCGGCCTGGTCATCTGCGTCCGCCAGCGCCGCTACCCGCCGCTGATCCTGCTGGCCACCGTGGCCGTGCCGGCGGCCGCGCTTTCCCCGCTGTCGTCGGAGTACATCGACGGCAAGCTCCTCGTGGTGCTCACTCCGGCCGTGGTGTTCCTCGCGGCGCTGGCCGCCCTGATCGGGATGCAGGCAAGGAGAAGGGCCGCGAGGGTGCTGGGCCTGGTCGCGCTGTTGGCGGTCGCGGGTGGCGTGCTGGCCTCGGACCTCTACAGCTACCGCGCGGTCACGCTGGCCCCCCTGGAGCGGGTGGAGGCGATGAAGGACGTGGCGGACCACGTGCCGGATCGCGGGCTGTACCTGCTCAACGAGTGGGAGGAGTACGGCAAGTACTTCATGCGATCGGCCCGGATCAACCCCGCCGCCGAAAGCGGTTCGCTGCGCCCGGTGCGACTGCGTCGCAGGGTTCCGGTGTTCGGCCACTTCTTCGACCTGGACCGGCACAAGCTCCGGTACGTGCAGCAATTCGACGGCGTCATCGCGCGGCGATCGCCCGCCGCCAGCCGCCCTCCGGCGAGCTTCCGGATGATCTATCGCAACGCCCACTACGAGCTGTGGCGGCGCGACCCGGCCGTCCGCGTCAAGGAGCACCTGCCGCTCCAGGGCCTCGACCGAGCCACGAGCGTCCCGCAACTGCCCCGAGGTCCGCGCGCTTGCGCGCCGGGCGTCTCCGAGTGACCGGCTCGTGGCTGCGCGCCGCCCTCCCATTGCCCGGCTCAGCCCCTTCGTGGCACGCATCCCGGATGGGTGGCGGGTGGCCCCGAACATCCCGCCCGGCACGGTGGTCCCGAACAGCTTCGGCTCCATGACGGGCACGGTCACGGCCGGGGGCGAACGGCGAGTGTGGTTGAAGGCCACCGGCGGCCGGCCCTACACCATCCTCATCGACGGGCGCAAGGTGGGCGAGGTGCAGCAGGTGAACACCCCGGACCAGTGGCTGCACGTGGCCACGGTGGCGCTGGCTCCCGGCCCCCATGACGTGGAGGTGCGGCGCGAGCGCGCGTCGTGGCCTCCCGGGGACGCGGTCCGCGGCTACGTGGGTGCGCTTGTGATGGAGCCCACCACGTCTGCGGAGCTGGTCTCGGTGCGGCCCCGCGACGCCGCGCGACTCTGCGGCGAGGGCTGGGACTGGATCGAGCTCGTCAGGGCGCGCGCGTGACCTGGAGGGGCCGGCGACTCGAGCCGCTGGTGCTCGGGCTGATCGTGCTGGCCGGCACGGCCCTGGCGGCCCGTTGGGCGCTGTCGATCGACGAGTGGCGGGTGATGACCGACGAGTTGGGCTACGTGAAGATCGCGCTGTCGATCTCCGACACGTTCTCGCCGGTCTCGAACATTCGCGGCGAGTCCATCCAGAACTACGGCATCCTGTATCCCGCGCTCCTGGCCCCGATCGTCGGCCTGTTCGACATGCCGACCGCCTTCACGCTGGCGCACGCCCTCGGCGCGTTCCTGATGGCCAGCACCGCGGTGCCGGCCTACCTGCTCGCAACGTTCGTCTCGCGCTCTCGCGCGGTCGGGCTCGCCGCCGCTGCGCCCGTGGCCCTCACGCCGTGGCTGCTCCTCTCCCTGAACCTGCTCACCGAGGTGCTGGCCTATCCGGTGTTCGTGTGGGCCGTGTACGCGAGCGTGCTCACCGTGGCGGAGCCGAGCCGCAGGCGCGACGCGGCGGTGCTGGCGGCGCTGGTGCTCCTGTTCCTGTCACGTACGCAGTTCATCTTCCTGTTCGGCCTGCTGCCGCTCGCGATCGTGCTGCACGAGGTGGGTGTTCGGCTGTCCACGAGGTCTCCGCGAGCGTGGGCGAGCCAGGCCTGGGCGGGCCTGCGGGCGTCGGTCTCGGGCCATCCCGTGCTGGGCGTCGCGGCTGTGCTCGGCGCGCTGCTCGCACTGGTCGCGGGCAACAGGATCCTGGGTGGGTACGGGGAGGTGCGCTCCGCAACGCTCCTCCCACCAGGCTTCGTCCAGGCCGCCTATGACCATCTGAACGAGATCCTCGTGGGCGTCGCGGTCCTGCCGATGGTGCTGACTCTCGCCTATGTGGCCGAGACGGTGCTGCGGCCCGGAGACCGCCGGGCACACGCGTTCGCAGTCCACGTGCTGCTCATCGTCCCCGCCCTTCTGGTGATCGTCACGAACTTCGACCTCGAGTTCGCGGGTGGCGTCCACGAGCGCTACCTCTTCTACGTCGCGCCGCTGCTCTTCGTCGCTGCGGCGTGCTACCTCCAGAGCGCACGGTGGCCGCTGCTCGCGGTGGGGGGCGCCACCGTGCTCACGGCGCTGATCCTGCTCAAGACCACCTTTGGCCCCGGAGGGAACTTCCCGGTCTACGCGTCGCCCACGCGGGTCACGTGGGTGGCGCTCGACTTCCGCAGCGGCCAGCTCCGCGACCTGCTGGGCATCGAAATGAGCAATGGCTGGGTCCTCGCCCTCGGGACGGCCGTTGCCGCCGGCTTCCTCGTGTGGCTGCTGCGTTCCGGTCGCCGCCGGGTGGCGCTGGCGGGGTGGGGGGTGGCGATTGCCCTGTGGTCCGTTGCGGTCACGTCGTACTGCGCGCCAAAGGTCAAGGCCGAGCACGAATCACTCGCGCTGCAGGGGCTCGGCACGCCGTCTCCAATGGAGGATCGCGACTGGATCGACGAGGCCGTTCCCTCCGGCGGGACGGCCGGTCTGGTGCCGTCGCTCATCAATGCGCGCGCGGGCGTCCCCATCCCGGTCGGGACGGTCACCGAGCAGGGGGTCTGGTGGGAGGCGGAGTTCTGGAACAAGTCCGTTGATCGCAGCTACCTCTACGACGGCGCGACCGACTACACGCCCTACGTGAGGGAAACGATGAACCTCGACCGGCGGTCGGGGAGGTTGCGCGTGACCGGAGGGGAGGCGTCCCACCTGCTGGTGGCGAAGAGCAACGTGCGCCTGGCCCCGGACGGCGAGGTGGTGGCGAGTGGAGCCGATCTCGACCTCTATGAGCCCACCCGGCCGTACCGCGCCGCCTGGGCGACCACCGGCGTGGGCGACGGCGGAGACATGGCGAAGGCGGGGGCGCGGCTCACCCTCTACGGCCACCCGGAGTCCGGGCGCCGGTCACGCGAGGTGGTGCTGGACGTGAGCGGCACGCCGGGTGGCCGGCCGCTGCAGGTCCGTGGGGGGCCCGGAGTCGACACGGACCTGGATGTGGACGGGCGGAGGCTGATCACGCTGCGGGTGTGCGTGCCGCCGAATCGCCGGCGGGCGATTCGCCTGCGGGGCAGGACCGTCGCCACGGTGCGGCTGGTCGGCGTGCGCGTGAAGATGGGCCCGCCTTGCTGAGCGAGCGCACCGTGACCGTGGCCATCCCGGTGCTCAACGGCCGTCCGTTGCTCGACGAGACGCTCGACGCAGTGGGCCGCCAGCGCGTGGACGCCGAGCTGGAGTTGCTCGTAACGGACTCGGGGTCCACCGACGGATCGCGCGAGGCCGCGGTGAACCACGGCGCACGGGTGATCGACGTCCCTCGCGGTGAGTTCTCGCACGGCGGCACCCGCAACCTGCTGATGGCGGAGTCCAGGGGCGCCCACGTGGCCTTCCTCACCCAGGACGCCGTTCCCGCTGAGGAGAGCTGGCTGGCCCGCCTGCTGGAGGGGTTCGAGCTGGCCGACGACGTGGGGCTGGTGTTCGGTCCCTACCGGTCGCGACCGGGCGCCAGCCCGATGGTCCGGCGTGAGCTGGCCTCCTTCTTCCGCTCGTTCGCCCCCGATGATCGCCCGCAGGTGGACCGCGGACACATCTTTGAGTCCGATCCGCTGGCCGACCGCCGGCGCGTGTACTTCACCGATGCGAACGGCTGCGTCGCACGTCGCGCCTGGGAGCAGGTGCCGTTCCGCCCCGTGGCCTACGCGGAGGACCAGATGCTCGCGCGGGACATGCTGATGGGGGGCTGGGCCAAGGTCTACCATCCCGCCGCTGCGGTGATCCACTCCCACTCATATCCGCCGGGACGCCTGCTGCGGCGGTCATTCGACGAGTCGCGCGCGCTGCGCGAGGTCCACGGCCATCGCTCCAACGCCCGGCCGCTGAAGACGGCGCTGGTGGTGCAGCGCGAGACGCGCGACGACCTCGCCCTGGCGCGCAGCGAGGGCTGGTCGCGGGCGCGCCTGGCTGCGATCGTGCCGCGATCGGTGGCCCACCACCTCGCGCGGTCGGTGGGCTCGGCCCTGGGCTCGCGGGCCGACCGCCTGCCGCGGCGCCTGCGGCGGTTGCTGTCGCTCGAGCGCCGGGACGGGTTCGACCCCCAATGCTGAACCGCCTCCTGAACGACCTGCCGCGGCGCGCCCAGCTCACCGTCCAGGCCTACGGCTGGCGCACCCTGGCGCTGCGCTTCCTGACTGCCCCGCTGCGCCCGTTCGGCCTCGAGCGCGGCGTGCGCCACAAATTGCTCGAGCGTTCCGAGCTCAAGGAGGCCGAGGCCTGGTACCGGGAGCACGATCGCCCGGTGGTGGTGATCGTTCCCACGTACGGACCGCCGGAGGTCACCTTCGACGCCGTGCGAGGGCTGCGCAGGACGCTCGATTCCCGCCGCACTCGAGTGGTGGTCGTGGACGACGGCAGCGCGCCGGAGCACCGGGAGCGCCTCGGCGCGCTCAAGGGCGTGGAGCTCGTGCTCGCGGGCGAGAACGCCGGCTACTCCGCAAGCGTGAACCGGGGCCTGGAGCGGGCACGGCCCGACGAGGACGTGGTGGTGCTCAACAACGACGTGATCCCCCGGCGTGGCTGGCTGGCGGAGCTGCAACGGGCCGCCTACTCAGGCGATGAGGTCGGCGTTGTGGGGCCGCGGCTGCTCTACCCGGACGGCCGGATCCAGTCGGCGGGCACCTACCGCAACATCGCCGCGCCGGAGTGGTTCGACCACCGCTACCGCTTCCGCCAGCCCGACTTCGGGCCCGCCCAGGCCGCCATGGACGCGCTCGCGATGACCGGCGCGTGCATGTACCTGCGGCGCGATCTGATCGATTCGATCGGCGGCTTCGACGACCGCTACCCGATGGGCTACGAGGACGTGGACTACTGCCTGCGCGCGTGGGAGGCCGGGCGCACTGTGCGTTACGAGCCACGGTCGCGCCTCACGCACCTGGAGTCCCCGACGCGCGGGACCGAGCTGCGCGAGCGCGAGCGGATCTCGCAGGAGCGCTTCTGGAGCCGCTGGGGGAGATGGTTCGACGAGCGGCCCGTGCGCACGCCGGAGGGCGCGCTGCGCATCATCTACGTGACCGAGGGCACCGGCGTCGGCGGCGGCCACCGCGACATCTTCGAGCATCTCAACCGCCTGCAGGAGCGCGGGCACCACGTGGAGCTGTTCTCGCTCGAGGGCCGGCCCGACTGGTTCCCGCTCGACGTGCCGGTGCGCGCGTTCGAGGACTTCGAGTCACTGGAGGTGGCGCTGGCGCAGGAGGACGCGATCAAGGTCGCCACGTGGTGGGCCACGGGCCCCTACGTATGGCGAGCGTCGCTGAGGCGCGGGCGGCCGGTGTTCTTCGTCCAGGACATCGAGACCTCCTACTACCAGGGCCGCACCACCAAGCACGAGCGCCTGCGCAACCGTGTGCTCGCCGGCTATCGCGAGGAGTTCCGCTACATGACGATCTCCGAGACCAGCGTGCAGCGCCTGGCGGAGCTGGGGCTGAAGGCCGAGCTGGTCCCCCCGGGAATCGATCTGGAGACCTTCCGGCCGGTCGACGTGGAGCGCCGGCAGGACATGCTCCTGGCGATCGGCCGCACCAACCCGCTGAAGAACTTCCCGCTCACGGTGGACGCGTGGCGGCGGCTGGACCCGGCGCCCGAGCTGTGCCTGTTCGGAGTGGAGCCGGAGGTGCAGCCGGCCGGCAGGTCGCGCTACCTCGTCGAGCCCGATGACGAGGAGGTGAATGCGCTGCTCAACCAGGCCACCGCGTTCGTGCAGACCTCGATCCACGAGGGCTTCTGCCTGCCGCCGCTCGAGGCGATGGCGGCGGGCGCGCCCGTGGTGTGCACGGATGCCAACGGCAACCGCGACTTCTGCCGCGACGGCGAGAACTGCCTGATGGTCGACGCCCACCCGGCGGCGGTGGCCGCCGGCATCGAGCGCGTGCTGCGCGAGCCCGGCCTGGCGGCTCGGCTGGCGAAGGGCGGGTTCGAGACGGTGCCGGAGTACTCGTGGCCGCGCCGGATCGAGCAGCTGGAGGCCTTCTTCGGCCGCGTGGCCGACGAGCGCCTGCGGCCCAGCGGCGCCGTGCCCGGCGAGCGGGTGGGCGGCTAGAGCTCCTCGGCGATCCGCGGCGCCTCGCGCTCGAAGTACCACACGCCCAGCACGCAGATGGCCACCACGATCGCCGCGGGCACCAGCAGCCGGGCGGTGCCCCCGATCGCCTCGGCGGTGCTCGGCGCGGAGGGGTCGATCAGCCAGTGGCGACTCTGCTGGAGGAGCGCTGCGAGCGGGTTGCACATCAGCGCCTGGCGGGCGGTCTCGCTCGGGATCACCTCGATCGCGTACAGGATCGGCGAGCCGTAGAACAGCATCTGCAGGACCACCTCCCAGATCGGCCGAACGTCGCGAAAGCGCACATAGAGCGCCGAGAGCAGCAGGGATGCCCCCACAGCCAGGATCCCCAGCGCCACGACCAGCAGCGGGAACGCCAGCCAGGTCCACTGGGGCCGGACGCCGGTGGCCACCACGAAGACGCCGACCGCCACGAGGTTGGTCACAAGGTTGAAGAACGCCGTGAGCACCGCCGCCAGTGGCACCACCACCCGGGGGAACTGGATCTTGCGGACCAGGTTCTCGCGATCGAGCACGGACGTCACGGCGTTGCCCGTGGCGTCGCCGAAGAAGGTGTAGAGCACGATCCCCGTGAGCAGCACGGCCGGGAAGTCCTTCACGCCCGCGTTGAACTTCACGAACTTGGTGAACACCACGTAGAGCACCCCGAACAGCAGGAGCGGGCGCATCAGCTGCCAGACATAGCCCAGGACCGAGCCGAAGTAGCGCACCTTGAAGTCCAGTGCGGCCAGCGAGACCGTGAGCGCGAGGAAGCGCCGCACGTCGCCGCTGAAGGCGGACGGCCCGGTCACCTCCGTGGGCCCGGAGCGGACAGCGGACGCGGTCATACGCGCTCGATCGTCAGCTCGCGCGGTAGGTCGACCATGCCGCCGGCGGCGCGGGCTCCGCTGACCACGATCGTGGCGAAGTTCTCGAACCGGTCGGCCACGGCGTCGCCGCTGCCGGCGAGGGTGATCAGCATGGACAGCGCGTACCTGCCCGGGGCGAGAGCGTTGTCGAAGCCCACGCTGAACATGCACTCCTCACCGGCGGCGAAGTGACCGGTGGGCTCGCGCTCGCCCGCGCTGCTGGCCACGAACACGTTCTCGCGCTGCGCGTTCACGAACGCCACCTCGAAGTTGAGGTTCGCCGCGTCCTGCTCGAATCGCACCCGGGCCCGGAACGTGCAGGGCGCGCCCTGGGCGAATGCGGACTGCCTCTCCCCGTGCTCGTCCTCCATCCAGGCCTCGACCACACGCGCGGAACCGTCGCCCGAGCGTTCCCCCCGAACGCCTTCGGATCCCCCGGGGCGCCGGGCTCGAAGTTCAGCTGCAGGTAGTGGTCCGCCACCGTCCGCGGCTCCCCGAGGTCCACCACCTTCCCCCTCTCCAGCAGCACCGCGCGGTGGCAGAAGCGCTCCACCGCGGCCATGTCGTGGGTCACCAGCACGATCGTCTTGCCCTCGTCGCGCAGCCGGAAGAAGACGTCGAAGCACTTCTGCTGGAAGGCGGCGTCGCCGACGGCGAGGATCTCGTCGATCAGCAGGATGTCGGCCTCCAGCTGGATCATCACCGAGAAGGCCAGCCGCACCTGCATCCCGGACGAGTAGTTCTTGAGCTTCAGGTCCTCGAACTCCTTGAGCTCCGCGAACTCCAGCACCTCCTCCACCCGCTCCCGCGCCGCGCGCGGGCTGAGCCCGAGCATCACCCCGTTGAGGACGATGTTGTCGTGCGCCGCGAGCTCCTGGTGAAAGCCCACGCCGAGCTCGATGAAGGGCGAGATGCGGCCGTCCACCACGATCCGGCCGCGGTCCAGCCGGTAGATGCCGGCCAGGCACTTGAGCAGCGTGCTCTTGCCGCTGCCGTTGCGCCCGACGATGCCGAAGAACTCGCCGGGAGCCACGTCGAAGCTCACGCCCTCGAGCGCGGTGAGCTTCTCGTGGCTGCGAGCCGCGGTCGGGTGCAGCAGCCGCTCCTTGAGCGTGGAGAAGCGCTGGTGGGGCAGGCGGAAGGTCTTCGCCACGTCCTTGACCGACACCGCCGGGACCGGCGCCGACGGCTCTCGGACCCTATGCGGCACGGTGGCGGACAAGTCGGTGAAAGCTAGCAATCGACCCTCTAGCCTCGGAGGTCTCGTGAAGCTCTCCATCCTCGACCAGTCCCCCATCTCGGAGGGGATGACGGGCGCCCAGGCGCTGCACAACACGATCGAGCTGGCCCGGCTCGCGGACCGCCTCGGCTACCACCGCTACTGGGTGTCCGAGCACCACGGCACGCCCATGCTTGCCGGGCCCGCGCCGGAAGCACTCATCGGCCCGATCGCCTCCGCCACCGAGCGCATCCGGGTGGGCAGCGGCGGCGTGATGCTGCCGCACTACAGCCCGTTCAAGGTGGCCGAGGCCTTCAGCCTGCTCAGTGGGCTGTTCGGGGGCCGCATCGACCTGGGCATCGGCCGCGCGGCGGGCACCGACCCCATCACCACCCACGCGCTGCAGCGCGATCGCCGCACTCCGATGCCCGACGACTTTCCCGAGCAGCTGGCCGAGCTGCTGGCCTACCTCGAGCACCGCCTTCCCGCCGACCATCCGTTCGCCCGCCTCTCGGGCGTGCTGCCGGGGCGCCCCGAGCGCCCCGAGACGTGGCTGCTGGGCTCCTCGCCCCAGAGCGCGGTCTGGGCGGGGGAGATGGGTCTGCCGTACTCCTTCGCCGACTTCATCAACCCCCAGGGAGCCGGCATCGCCGCCCTGTACCGCGAGAAGTTCGTGGAATCCGAGCGCCTGGCCGCGCCGCGGTCCGCGGTGTGCGTCTGGACGATCTGTGCGGACACCGACGACGAGGCGGTGGAGCTGGCCTCCTCCAGCCGCATGGCGATGTCGATGATGCGCCAGGGCAGGCTCATCGAGGTGCCGCCGGTGGAGAAGGCGCTGCGCTACCTCGAGTCGCGCGGCGCGGGCTCCGGAACCTCGAGCCGGCGCGCCGTGCTGGGATCGCCGTCCACGGTCAGGGCCGGCCTTGAGCAGGTGGCCGCCGAGTACGAGGCGGAAGAGGTGATGGTGGTCACCATCACCTTCGACCATCAGCTGCGGATGCGCTCCTACGAACTGGTGGCCGAGGCCTTCGGGCTTGACGCCGCGCCGGCCTCCGCGTCCGCTTTGGCGTAGGTTCCCGCGCCGTGGCAACCGACCTCCTCACCGGCTTCCCTGGCTTCATCGGCCGCCGCCTGGCCAAGCGCCTGCTCGACGCGGATCGCAAGCTGCGCCTGGTGGCGCTCGTGGAGGAGCGCATGATGGGTCCCGCGCGCGAAGCGGCTGCCGCCATCGACCCGGACCGCATCGAGCTGCTCGCGGGCGACATCGCCGACCGCCGCCTCGGCCTCTCCGACGACGACTACTCCCGGCTCACGGGCAGCCTTCGCCGCGTGTACCACCTGGCCGCGATCTACGACCTGGCCGTGCCGATCGAGCTGGCCCAGCGCGTGAACGTGGATGGCACGGGCAACGTGCTCGAGCTGTGTGCCGCCTCCAAGAAGCTCGAGCGGCTGGCCTACGTGAGCACCGCGTACGTGGCCGGCCTTCGCACGGGCGTGGTCTACGAGCACGAGCTCTCGCTCGGCCAGGGCTTCAAGAACCACTACGAGTCCACGAAGTTCCAGGCGGAGGTGTGGGTGCGCGACCGGATGGACCAGGTGCCCACCACCATCCTGCGCCCGGCGATAGTGGTGGGCGACTCCAAGACGGGCGAGACGCAGAAGTTCGACGGCCCCTACTACCTGCTCAAGGCGGTCAGCCGCGCCCAGCGCACGGGGCAGCCGCTGCTGCACTTCGGCCGCTCGGACTCGCCCTTCAACGTGGTGCCGGTGGACTACGTGGTGGAGGCGATCGCCACCGCCGCGGCCATCCCGGAGACGGAGGGCGAGACGCTCCACCTCGTGGATCCCGAGCCGCTCACCGGCGCCGAGCTGCTCACCGAGCTGTCGGCCCGGTACGGCGGCCCCGCGCCCAAGGGCAGCATCCCGCCGGTGGTGGGGGAGACGCTGTTGCGCCTGCCGCCGGTGAAGGCGCGCTTCGGTGGCACGCCACGCGAGTCGATCGCCTATCTCAACCACCGCGTGGTGTTCGACATGCGCCGCTGCGTTGACCTGCTGGGCGCCCGCGGGCTCACCCCGCCGCGCTTCGCCGACTACTCGCAGGCGATGGTCTCCTTCTTCCGCGACCACGAGGACGACCCGGCGTTCGCCGCCAAGGAGTCCTGATGATCGCGGTGGTCACGGGCGCGTCCAGCGGCATCGGCGAGGCCACCGCCCGGCGGCTCGCCCGTGAGCCCGGCGCCGAGCTGGTGCTGGTGGCCCGCCGCGAGGAGCGCCTGAAGGCGCTGGCCGGCGAGCTGGCGGTGCCCACCACCTACGTTGCGGTCGACCTCACCGAGGACGGCGCGCCGGCCGCGGTGGCCGACCACCTCCGCGAGCACCACGGAGGGCGCATCGACCTGCTCGTGAACAACGCGGGCACGGCGTGGCGCGGCAAGTTCGGCGACGCCGGCTGGGAGAACGTGCGCCGCACGATGGAGGTGAACTTCGACGCCGTCGTGCGCCTCACCGAGGCGCTGCTGCCGCTGCTGCGCTCCTCCGCGCCGAGCGCGATCGTGAACGTGTCGAGCACCGCGGGACGCGTGTCGCGCGGCGGCTCGGGCGCCTACTCGGCCAGCAAGTTCGCCCTGGCCGGGTGGTCGGACGCCCTGTACGCGGAGGAGCTCGAGCACGGCGTGCACGTGGGGCTCGTGCTGCCGGGCTTCATCTCCACCGAGGGCTTCCCCCAGGCGGAGCTCACCGGCAGGGCGCTCACGCGCCGGCTGGTGTCCACGCCCGAGGTGGGCGCCGAGGCGATCGTGGACGCCGGACTCGGGCGCAAGCCCGAGCGCTACGTGCCGCGCGCCTACGGGCTGGCGGCGGCGCTGCGCATGGTCGCTCCCCGCCTGATGCGCCGCGTGATGACCGGCGGCAGCGCCAAGGCGATGACCACGCGCACCGGCGCCGACGAGAGCGACGCGGCCGGCTAGGCCGGCCGCCCCGGCGGCCCCAGGGCATCGAGTGGTTCCAGGCGGTCGGTCGAGGCCGGTCTAGACCACGGGCGCGGACGCGCGGCCTGCGGCCTCGTCGGCCCGCCGGGCGTGTGCGGCGATCCCGCCGACGATTCGCGGCCACGCCGCGCGCGGCAGGTCGTGGCCCATGCCCTTGATCAGCTCCAGCCGCGCCTGGTCGATCGCCTTCGCCGTGGCCTTGCCGCCCGAGGGGCGCACCAGCTTGTCGTCGGTGCCGTGGATCACCAGCGTCGGGGCGGAGATGCGGCGCAGCTCGGCGGTCCTGTTGCCCGAGCGCAGGATGGCCCCGAGTTGCCGGCCGGTCCCGGCCGGGTCGGTGCCACGGTCATACGAGCGGCCGGCCAGCTCGCGCACCTCGTCGGTGTCGCGCGGCATCCCGCGTGACCCGATCGCCTCGAACACGGTGGTCACGTGCTCCACGAAGGCCTCGCGCTCCTCGGGGGCCTGCTTGAGCAGCAGCCGGAGCATGCTGAGGGCGGGCTGGCCCTTCAGGCGGTGCCCCGTGGTGGAGAGCATCGAGGTGAGCGTGCGCACCTTGTCCGGGTGGCGCGCCGCCAGCGTCTGGGCGATCATGCCCCCGAGGGAGATGCCCACCACGTGGGCGGGCGCGATGTCCAGCTCGTCCAGCAGGAGCGCGGCGTCATCGGCCATGTCGGCCAGGGAGTACTGATCGGACCCGAAGCGGCGGGTGGCCAGCTGCGGCAGGCCCGGGGCGCGCACCGAGTCCACGTGGGTGGAGTGACCCACGTCGCGGTTGTCAAAGCGCACCACGTGAAAGCGCTCGGCGGCCAGCTGCTCGCAGAACTCGTCCGGCCAGCCGATCATCTGCATGCCCAGTCCCTGGATCAGCAGCAGCGGAGGATCGGAGGGATCACCCGCGGTCTCGTACGCCAGGGTGATGCCGTTGGGCAGCTCGGCGAAGCTCTCGCCGGGCGGGTCGGTCACTGATTCGGCCATGTCCGAACCCTAGCCCGCCGACCCGAACAGCACCCGGGCTCGGTCCGCCACCAGCCCGGGCTGCTCCTCCGCTATGAAGTGGCCGGAGCCGTCCACCATCTCCAGCTCCAGGTCGTCGGCGTGGCTCTCCATGCCGCGCAGCAGACCGGGGGAGATCGCGGCATCGTTGGTGCCGAACAGAAAGCGGGTGGGGCGCGTTAGGCGCAGGTGGTCATAGCGTGGCCTGAGCACTCCCTCCAGGGCCGTGCGCAGGTAGCTGCGATAGAGGAGTTTGGTGGCGTGGGCGCACTGCGGCTCGGCGAGCCGCTGCGCGTACGCGAGAGCGTCGGCCTCGGTGACCCCGTCGGGGTTCACGAGGTCGCGCCGCATCCCCTCGGCCAGCTTCTCGGGTCGCCTGCGTGCCAGCCACTCACCGGCCACGGCGAGGGCCAGCACGTAACCCGTGCGGGGTAGCTGCGAGGGCTCGGGATCCACCCACGGCGGCACGGTGTTCAGGACCACCATCCGGTCCACGCGCTCGGGGCGGTGGAGCGCCATCACGAACGCCGCGAAGCCGCCCCAGTCGTGCCCGATCACGTGCGCGCGCTCGATCTCCAGCGCGTCCATCAGAGCCAGGGCGTCGGCCCCGAAGGTCTCGCCGTCATAGCCCGTTCCTGGCGCGCCGCTCCAGCCGAAGCCGCGCAGGTCGGGGCAGATCAGACGGTGGCGATCGGCCAGGAGGGGGATCACCTTGCGCCACATCCACGCGTGCTGGGGCCAGCCGTGAAGCATCACGACGGGCGGCCCGTCGCCCGCCTCGGTCACGTGCACGTCCAGCTCGCCCACGTCGCGCGTGCGGATGGAAACCGTGCGGTGGGAGGCGCCCGGGATGTCGGGAGGGGAGTCGATGCCGATACGGTGCCAGTTCGCGATGGCCGCCGACCGCCCCCACGACATCGTGCTCTTCGGAGCCACCGGATTCACCGGCGGGCTCACGGCCGAGTACCTCGCGGGGGCGATCCCCACGGGCACCCGCTGGGCGCTGGCGGGGCGCAACCGCTCCAAGCTCGAGGCCGTGCGCTCCCGGCTCGCCAAGCGCCAGGGGTTCGCCGAGCCCGACCTGCTGGAGGCGGACGTCACGGACGCGCCCTCGCTGAAGCGGATAGCGGAGTCCACGCGGGTGCTGATCACCACTGTGGGCCCCTACATCCACTACGGCGACCCGCTGGTGGCGGCCTGCGCCGAGTCCGGCACCGACTACGTGGAC
This sequence comes from uncultured Thermoleophilaceae bacterium, assembly GCA_963727395.1. GTDB lineage: Bacteria > Actinomycetota > Thermoleophilia > Solirubrobacterales > Thermoleophilaceae > JAAYBF01. Next base: position 158,031 of record CAVSGC010000018.1, read on the forward strand.
CTCACCGGCGAGCCCGAGTTCGTGGATCGCTGCTACGTGCGCCACCACGCCCGCGCCCAGGAGACCGGCGCGCGCATCGTGCACGCGTGCGGCTTCGACTCGATCCCGCACGACCTGGGGGTGCTCTACACGCTGAAGCACCTGCCCGCAGGCGTGCCGCTGAAGGTGGAGGGCTTCGTGCGCGCGGGCGGCAAGCCGTCCGGCGGCACCTACCAGTCGGCGCTGGCCGGCTTCTCGCGCCCGCGCCAGAACCTCGACGCGGCCAAGCAGCGAAAGAACGCCGAGCCCCCGCGCGACCCCTCGCGCAAGGTCCGCGGCATCCGCGGCCGCCCGCGCCACGAGTCCGTGGTGGACGCCTGGGTGCTGCCGTTCCCCACGGTGGACCCCCAGATCGTGCTGCGCTCCGCCCGCGCGCTGGACAGCTACGGCCCCGACTTCTCCTACGGCCACTACATCGCCATCAAGCGGCTGCCGGTGGCGGCGGCCGGCGTGGCGGGCGTCGGCACGCTGTTCGCGCTCGCGCAGATCCCGCCGGCGCGCAGGTTCCTCCAGGGCCGCATGTCCTCCGGCGACGGCCCGAGCGACGAGCAGCGCGCCAAGTCCTGGTTCTCGGTGCTGTTCAAGGGCGAGGGCGGCGGCCGGCGCACCGTGTGCGAGGTGTCCGGCGGCGATCCGGGCTACACCGAGACGGCCAAGATGCTCTCCGAGTCGGCCCTGTGCCTGGCCTACGACGACCTCCCCGAGACCTCCGGCCAGGTGACCACCGCGCAGGCCATGGGTGAGGCCCTCACCGCGCGCCTCCAGAAGGCGGGCATCGCGTTCACCGAACGCGAGTCCGGCGCGGCCTAGGCCCCCACGGCCTCCCAGCGCGCGTAGAGCTCCTCGATCGTGCGCTTCGCGGCGGCGTGGCGCGAGCTGGACTCCGCGGAACGCTCCGCGTCCGCCCAGGCCGCCGGATCCGCCAGTTCCTCTTCCAGCACCCGCAGCGCCGTCTCCGCGGCCTCGATCTCGCGCTCCAGAGCGCGCTGGGCACGGAGAGCGTTCTTGGAGAGCCCGCCGCCGTTGGCCGACCGGGAACCCTTGTTCTCCACCTGGTTCTTGTCTTTGACCACACGGGCAGGCTTCGAGGCAACCGCCTCGCGCGCCTTGCGCTCATCCCGCGCCACCACGTACTCCGCCCAGCCCCCCTCATACGACCGCAGCGATCCCTCCTCCACCGCGATCGTCCGCGTGCCCACCGCGTCCAGCAGCGCCCGGTCGTGCGACACCAGCAGCAGCGATCCCGGGAATGACCGCAGCGCGTCCTCCAGCGCCTCGCGGCTCTCCAGGTCCAGATGGTTGGTGGGCTCGTCGAGCACGAGCATGTTGGCGCCGGATTGCACGAGCACGGCCAGCGACAGCCGCCGCAGCTCGCCGCCCGACAGCCCGTCGAGCGGCTTCTCGGCGTCCTCGCCCGAGAACAGGAAGCGCCCGAGCAGTGCGCGCGCCTTGCCGGGGGTGAGGCCCGTGGCGCGCTGGGTGGCGTCGAGCACCGACCCGGTGCCGCCCGAGAGCTCCTCGGCGTGCTGTGACACGTAGCCCACCGTCACGTTGTGTCCCTTGCGCAGCTTGCCCTTCGTGAGCGGCCGCCCGCCGAAGAGGGTCTCCACCAGCGTGGTCTTCCCGCTGCCGTTGCCGCCCACGAGCGCCACGTGCTCGCCGCGCTCCACCCACAGCGACGCATCGGAGAGCAGCGTGCGCCCGGGCACCTCCACCGTCGCGTTCTCCAGATCCACCACCACCCGGCCCGAGCGCTCGGGGGCCGACGTGAACTGAAACGAGAGGTCGCGGGTGTCGCGCGGATCCTGCTCGATCCGCTCCATCTTGTCCAGGCGCTTGACCCGCGACTGCGCCTGCTTGGCCTTCGACGCCTTGGCCCGGAAGCGCGTGACGAACCGCTCCAGCCGCTCGATCTCGGCCTGCTGGCGCTCGATCGCGCGTCCCAGTGCCAGCTCGCGCGCCGCCTGCTCCTTGCGCCACGCGTGCCACGGCCCCTTGAAGAACCGCGACCGGCCCGCCTCCAGCTCCAGCACGGACGTGCCCACCGCCTCGAGGAACCAGCGGTCGTGCGCCACGAGGATCACGGCCGCGTCGAGGCCGGCCAGGTGCTCCTCCAGCCACTCCAGTGAGGCGATGTCGAGGTGGTTGGTGGGCTCGTCGAGCAGCAGCAGGTCGGGCTGGCCGGTGAGGGCGCGGCCGAGCGACGCGCGGGTGAGCTCGCCGCCCGAGAAGGTGGCCAGCCGCCGGTCGAGGTCGTCCTCGTGGAAACCCAGGCCGCGCAGCGTGACCAGCGCGCGGTCGCGCCAGCGGTAGCCGCCGTGCAGCTCGAAGCGCTCCTGGGCCCTGGAGTAGGCGTTCAGCGTGCGCTCGTCGTGCGCGCCGTCGGCCATCGCCTGCTCGAGGCGGGCGAGCTCGTGCTCGAGTTCGGTGATGTCGCCCGCGCCCGAGAGCACGTAGTCGCGCAGCGACAGGTCGCGCTCGCGCGGAGGGCGCTGGTCGTGCAGGGCCACCTTCACGCCCTTCTGGATCGAGAGCTGCCCGCGGTCCACCGATGCCTCGCCCGCGAGCATCCGCAGCAGCGTGGTCTTGCCGGACCCGTTGCGCCCCGACAGCGTCATCCGGTCGCGCCGCTCGAGCTTGAAGGACACGCCGTTGAGCAGGGGCCTGCCGGCTATGTCCTTCCCCAGGTCGGATGCGATCACGACGGCCATGGCGGCCGTCGATGTTAGGGGCGCGGTGCCGGCAGCCTGCGCGCCCGGCGAGCCATGCCCTTCCACGGGTCGCCCTCGGAGTCCACCCGGTCGCCGATCGTCTTCACGGTCCAGCGGTCGGGCCTCAGCCTTGAGTCGGCCAGCTCCTCCCAGTGCACCGGGGTGGCCACCGGCGCCCGCGGCCGGGCGCGCACGCCGTAGGGGCTCACCGCGTGCTGGGCGTAGGCGTTGCGGTTCACGTCCACGAAGATCTTCGAGCCGCGCTCGGCCTTGTGCCACTCCAGCGTCAGCTTCCTGGGGTTGTCGCGCACCATCTCCTCGGCCAGGGCGCGCGCGAAGGGATGGGTCTCGTCGAAGCCCGCCTCGCGCCGCAGCGGCGAGATCACGTGGATGCCCCGCGAGCCCGTGACCATCGCGTACACCTCCAGGCCCGCGGCACGCAGCCGGTCGCCGGCGTCGCGCGCCGCGGCCCGCACGTCGGCGAAGCCGCCGCCGGAGGGGTCGAAGTCCATGATCAGGCGATCGGGCTTGCGCGGCTCATCCGCGCGCGAGAGCCACTGGTGGGGCGTGATCACGTTCTGGCCGGCCAGGTGGACCAGCGTGGCCGCGTGATTGGCCAGCACGTGGGTGACGGTGCCGCCCCGCTTCTCCATCGTGGCCCGGTCCACCCAGTCGGGGAAGTACTTCGGCACGTTCTTCATGAAGAAGCCCTTGCCGTCGATCCCGTCCGGGAAGGCCTGCAGCGCCAGCGGGCGCTCGCGCACGTAGGGGAGCATCACCTCGCGCCACGCGCTCGTAGTGGTGGGCCAGGTCGAGCTTGGTCAGCCCGGCCTTGGGGAACAGCACCTTGTCGGGGTGCGTGATCTTCACCTGACGGCGGCCGATGCGCAGGTGGTCGGTCATCCCTCGCGCACCACCTTGGCAGCCGGCTTGTCGAAGCGAAGCCCGAGGAAGCGGGGGTGGCGCAGCCGGCCGTGGCGGGTCCACTCCGTGAAGCCGATCTGGGCCACCAGCTCCGGCTCGACCCAGGTGGCGGTGCGTTCCCGGGGGGCGTCGGCGAACGGCGGATCGTCGCGGCGCAGGGGGCGCATCCGCTCGGCGAGGTCCCTGAGGGTGGCGCCGTCGAACCCCGTGCCCACCTTGCCCGCGTAGCGCAGCTCGCCGTTCTCGAAGTAGCCCGTGAGCAGCGCGCCCAGCTCCTCACGGGAGCCCCTGGGCGCGGTGTAGCCGCCGATCACCAGCTCCTGGCTGCGGTCGCACTTGAACTTCAGCCAGTCCTTCGAGCGCGAGCTGGAGTAGGGGCTGTCGGCGCGCTTGGCGATCAGACCCTCCCAGCCCTTGGCGCAGGCCTGCTCGAACAGCTCCTCGCCGCGCTCCTTTCGGTGGGGTGTGAGCCGGATGTCGCCGCGGAACTCCAGCACGCCGCGCAGCAGGCGCTTGCGCGAGCGCAACGGCAGCGGGCGCACGTCGTGGCCCTCGATCCACAGCACGTCGAACACGTAGAGGAACACCCGCACCCTCCGCTGTCCCCGCCGGGAGAGCAGGGAGAAGCTGGTCTGTGCGCCATCGAAGGCCACCACCTCTCCGTCCACGGCGAACCGCCCGCAGGGCTGTCCCGCCAGCGTCTCGGCCAGCTCGGGGTAGCGGCCGTTGAGCGGCAGGTCGTTGCGCGAGAGCAGCCGCACCTCCTTCCCTTCACGAACTGCGATGCAGCGGATGCCGTCCAGCTTGCGCTCGTAGATCCAGTCGGGGTGGGAGAACCGCTCGTCGGTGAGCACGGCCTTCATCGCGTCCGAGCCACGCGGCGGCCCCGACTCGCGCACCAGCGAGCGCTCGGAGCCCGGGAGGTTGTCCAGCTCGGCGCTCATCCAGCTTCGGCATCCCTCACCCGCCGTACACTGCCCGGACCCCCCGTCGAAGGAGTCCTGCGAACCCATGCCCAAATTGATGCCCAACCCGATCGGCGACATCCAGAAGCCGCTGGAGCGCATGGAGGCGGCCCTCGTGGAGGTCCGGACCGAGGTGGAGCGGCTCTCCAAGGTCGAGAGGGAGATCGCCGCGGGGTTCGAGGCCACCTGTGCGCGCCTGGACCGCGTGGTGTCCCTGCTCGAGGCGGAGGCGGCCGCCAGGCTTTCCGCCCAGCCGGCCGCGAAGGCCACGGCGGTCCGCAAGGGCCGCGCCGCCGTGTAGCCGCAGGGCTACTCGACCGACACCACACGCACCGTCTGCCCGCCACGCGGCGTCTCCAGCTTGCGCTCGTCGCCCTTCCGGGCCCCCGCCAGCGCCTCGCCCACCGGCGAGTCCATCGACAGGCGCCCCTTGCCCGGGTCGGCTTCCGTGGCCGGCACGAGCGTGAAGGTCATCTCCTTGCCGCTCTTGGCGTCGGCATAGGTCACCTTCGACCCCATGCCCACCGAGTCGCCCCCGACGGCCTCCACGATCTCGGCCGAACGGAGCTGGTCGCGCATGCGGGCGATCTTGGCCTCCAGCATGGCGGCGTCGTCCTTGGCGGCGTGGTACTCGGCGTTCTCCTTGAGGTCGCCCCATTCGCGCGCGATGCCGATGCGCTTGGCCTTCTCGCGGCGGCCCTCACCCTCCAGCTTCTCCACCTCGGCTTCGAGGCGCTGGCGGGCAGCTTCGGTCATCTTCACGGTGTCTGACATTGCCTAGAGGATGACGTAGCCGGCGCGAAGTGGCCGATCCGGGTCCAGGGAGACCCGTTACGGCTCGCATGCTCGCCCGGCCGGCAAACCCTCGACGGCGCGGCGGGCACGACCACGCGCCAGGTTCAGCTCGAACGGCCCGTCGGCGTCTCGCACGTCCGATGCGATCGGCCGCAATACGCACGCGTTCTCGGGGAATGGCAGGCGCCGCAGGGCGGGCGCGGCGTCGGGTCCCAGCCCGGCCAGGTATGCCAGGTCGGCCTTGCCCGTGCGTTCGAAGCGGGCCACGTTGCGCTCCGCCACGAGCCCCTCGGGGCTGAGCAGGCTCAGGCCCAGCAGTCCCGCTGCCGTGATCAAGAGCACGGTGCGGGGCAGCCAGCCGCTGCGGCCAAGCGCGCCGGCGGCGATCACGAGGATGAGCACCGCGCCCACCCAGAGGCTCGCCGCGTGCCCGAGAAGCCGGGCGACGGTGAACCCGAAGGCATCCTCGTAGAGCCCCAGGCGGCGCAGGGCCGACACCACGATCACCAGAGCAAGCGCGCACAGCAGGCCCAGGAGAAGCTCGATAACGGTTGGAGTTCTCCCGGGCCGCTCGCCACGATGCCGAGCCGCCCCGGCCACCACCGCCAGGGTCAGAAGGGCCACCACCAGCAGCTGGAAAAAGCCCTGCCGGGCGTACTCGGCGTACGTGAGGCCGGATGTGCGCAGCACGTGATCGTGGCCGCCGAACAGAACGGTGAGCTGCACCGCCACGAAGGCCGCGAACAGGAGGTTCAACAGCGACAGGGCAACCATCCAATCGATTGGGGACCGGGTCCTCCTCCGGGAGGCTTCGCCCTCCCGCACGCCGGCCACCGACGCCAACGCCAGCGAGGCCACCAGGGCGGCGATGGCGATGAAGGTGACCAGCCGAGCCGGCAAGAGACCAAGGCTCACGTCGGATGGGAGCACTCTCTCGGTGAAGCGTGCGAAGGCCTCGTCGGCTGACACGAACAGCGCCCCGAACACCACCACGAGCACCGCTCCCATCGCCAGCCCGCGCACCGCGGGCACCGCGCCGCGGGCGGTCTGGGGACCCAACCGCACCCCGCTGGACCAGACCAGGAACGCCGGGGCTCGTAGCAACTGCCGCGGTGCTGCCAGGACGCCGCGGGCCACTCCGCGCCATGACCGTCCTCCGGCCACGGCCACCGAGGCCAGCGCCGCGGCGGCCGTGAGGTCCAGCGCGATCAGCCACGGCGCGGCGCGCAGAAGCGGCATTGCGGCCAGCGCGAGGGCGAGCAGCCCGAGGGCCGCGTGCCAGCGCGTCCGGGGGTAGGCGCCGCCCGTGAGCACTGCGCCGGCCACGGCGGCTGCCGTGAGCACCATGCCCAGTCCAGCCCGGTTGCCCGGGATGGCCACGGCCGCCAGCGCACCCGCCGCGATTGCGACCAGGGCAAAGCGCCGCGCGAAGCGACCTGGGGCAGGCGTCACGCAGGTCCGCCCGGCAGCGCCACGACCATGCGACACCCCTGCGGCTCACGGCTCTCGGCCCGGATGGTGCCGCCGTGAAGCTCCACGATCGAGTGGGCGATCGCCAGTCCGAGGCCGGTGCTGCCGTCGGTGGAGTGGGCGCTGTCGGACCGGTAGAAGCGCTCGAAGACGCGCTCCGCTTCGGCGGCAGCGATGCCGGGGCCCTCGTCGGACACCTCCAGCTCCACCCATGACGCATGTACGCGGGCGCCCAGTGCAACGTGGCCCCCTTCCGGGGAATGGCGGATGGCGTTCTCGATCAGGTTCGACACCACCTGCTGGATGCGAGCCCGGTCGCCGTCGGCACGCAGGCCGGGGGGCTCCACACTCAGCTGCAGCCGAACGGCCGGCACGCCTGGGCGATGGGCGCCGATCTGCGCCTCGCGCATTGCCGCCTCGAGGAGGGGAGCCACCGGGAAGGTCTCGGCATCGAGCACGGTGTCCCGCGCCTCGAGCCTGGACAGGTCGAGCAGCTGGGAGACCAGGCCGCCCAGGCGCTCGACCTGGGCCAGCATCGTGCCAAGCGTCTGCGGATCCGCCGGCGCCACTCCGTCCACGATGTTCTCCAGCACGGCCTGCAGCGCCCCGATCGGAGTACGCAGCTCGTGGGAGACGTTGGCGATCAGCTCGCGCCGCTCGCGGTCCACCTCGGCCAGTTCGGCCGCCATGCGGTTGAACGCCACGGCCAGTTCGCCCACTTCATCCCTCGAGCTGGTGTGCACGCGACGGTCGTAGCGGCCCTCGGCCATCTCGCCCGCCGCGGAGGCCATCGCACGCAGCGGAGCGGTGAGGCCACGAGCGAGGAACTGGACCATCGCCAGCGTCACCACCACCGCCGCCACGCCACAGAGCCAGAGCGGTAGGTCCGCGCGCGCTCCCAGCACCACCAGCAGAGCGCTCACGCCCACGGCGGCCACGATCACCACCCCGAGCTTGAGCTTGATCGAGCGGATCCCATCCAGGGGGCGAATCACGGCGCCCTCCGTAGGGCGTAGCCGGCGCCGCGCACGGTGCGGATCACATCCGGCCCCAGCTTGCTGCGCAGGCCGCGGATGTGTGAGTCCACGGTGCGCTCACCGACGCCGTCCTCGTAGCCCCAGACCTCGCGCAGCAGCTGCTCGCGGCCGAACACCACGCCGGGACGGCGAGCGAGGTGATGCAGCAGATCGAACTCGCGCGGCGTGAGCTCTATGACCCGTCCCGCCAGGCGCGTCTCGCGCGCGTCGGGATCCACCTCAAGGTCGCCGGCAAGCGCCGGGCTGTCCGCCGTGGAAGCCTGCTCCGCCCGGCGCAGCAGCGCTCTCAGGCGCGCCACCAGCTCCTGCATGCTGAACGGTTTGGTCATGTAGTCGTCGGCGCCCACCCCCAGGCCCACCACGAGATCTGTCTCCGCGTCGCGAGCGGTGAGCATCAGCACCGGCACTCGCCTGTCGCGCTGGATCTGCCGGCACACCTCCAGGCCGTCGATCCCCGGGAGCATCAGGTCGAGCACCACCGCATCGAAGGGCACACGGCGGCACAGCTCGACGGCGCTCGGTCCGTCATATGCGGTCTGCACCTCGTAGCCCTCACTGCGGAGGCGATCCGCCACGGCGTCCGCGATCACCTTCTCGTCTTCGACCACCGCGATCGCCTGCCCCCTCATGGCCGGGATCGTAGGGCGGCTCCGTGCTGCTGAGGCGACGATCGTGTGGAGGTTCCGTGCAGGCCGCAAACCGCTGTACCCTCGCGCGCCATGCGTAAGGTCAACATCGAGTCCCCCGAGTTCACCTACGACTCCGACGACCCTGAGGGCTTCCGCTCCGACAAGCTGCTGGTGAAGCGCTCGAGCGGGGTCGGCTACTTCGAGGGCGAGGTCTAGGGAGCCCGGATGCCCACCTGGGACGACGTGGTGGCGATCGCCACGCGCTTTCCCGGCGTCGAGCAGACCACGTCCTACGGCACCCCCTCGCTGAGGATCCGTAGGAAGTTCATGTGCCGCCTGCGCACGGATCCCGATGCCCTGGTGGTGCGGGTGTCCGACTTGGGCGAGCGGGAGGCGCTGCTGCAGGGGCAGCCCGAGGCGTTCTTCTCAACGCCCCACTACGACGGTCATCCATTTGTCCTCGCCCGCCTCGAAGCCATTGATGCCGACGAGCTGGCCGAGCTGGTGGAGGAGGCGTGGCGGCTCGGGGCCTCCAAGCGCCAGCTCGCCGAGTACGAGGCGTCAACCCCGTGACCGCCCCCACAGCCATCGTGCGCCGGCCCAGCCCGGCGCTGGCCGACGGCATCGTGACCCACCTAGATCGCGTGCCGGTCGACCCCGATCGCGCGCTCGAGCAGTGGCAGGACTACGTGGACGCGCTGAGCGAGCACGGCTGGCGGATCGTGGAGGCGCCGGCGGCCGACGACTGCCCCGACGGCGTGTTCGTGGAGGACGCCGCGGTGGTGCACCGGGGAGTGGCCGTGCTCACGCGCCCCGGCGCGGAGCAGCGGCGCGCCGAGGTGGGTTCGATGGCCGAGACGCTGGTTGGCGTGGGCCTGGAAGCGCGCCGGATCGAGGCGCCGGGCGTGCTCGACGGCGGCGACGTGATGGCCGTGGGCGACACCGTCTACGTGGGTCTGGGGGGCCGCACGAACGCCGATGGCGCGGAGCAGCTGGGGGAGGCGCTCGCGCCCACCGGGATGTCGGTGGTCACGGTCCCGCTCAGCAAGGTGCTGCACCTGAAGTCGGCGGTCACCGCGCTGCCCGACGGCGCCGTGATCGGCTACCCCGCCGCGCTCGAGGACCCGAGCGTGTTCCCGGGCTTCGTGGCTGCTCCCGAGGAGGCCGGAGCGCACGTGGTCAAGCTCGGCGGCCGCGGCCTGCTGATGGCTGAGGGAGCCCCCGCAACGGCCGAGCTGCTCTTCGAGCGCGGGTACGAACCCGTGCAGGTGGACATCGGGGAGTTCGAGAAGCTCGAGGGCTGCGTCACGTGCCTGTCGGTGCGCTTGCGTCCCTAGGGCGAGCTAGGTGGCGACCTTGCGCCACTCCACGCGGCGCATCGGCACGGCCAGGCACTCGAAGTTGTCCAGCATCACGAGGTACTCGCCGTTCTCGGTGTCGATCCCCACGACCTTGCCGAAGCGCCCGAGCTTCGAGCTCGAGCGGTGGTAGTCCTGGAAGTACACCGCCACCTCACAGGCGCGGCTGAGCGGATGGTCCTCGGCGGCCACCTTCACGAACGTCCCGTCGGGTACCGAGGGGGGCTCGATCGCGCTGGCCGGCTGGCGCAGGTCGTCGCCGGGCCGGGTGGGGCTGCTGGGGATCCCTTCGGAGGGCTGGTGGGGAGCCTCCATGAGCACCTCCTCGGCCGACTCGCGCCGACCCTCCACGTAAGCCCGTCCTGAGAGTCCGTCGTCGTCCATGTAACAGACGCTACCAGCGCCGCTCGAGCAGCTCTATTTCATCCAGAGCCTGCCCCGCACCCAGCGCGACGCAGGTGAGCGGGTCGTCGGCCAGGCCCACGGCCACGTTGGTCTCCTGGGACAGCCGCTCGGGGAAGCCGCGCAGCAGCCCGCCTCCGCCGGCCACCACGATGCCTCGGTCGAAGATGTCCGAGGCCAGCTCGGGCGGGGTGGTCTCCAGGGCGTCCTTCACCGCCGCCACGATCTCCACCACGGGCTCCTCAAGCGCCGTGCGGATCTCCTCGCTCGTCACGTCCACCTGGCGTGGGAGCCCCGAGACCGGATCGCGCCCCCTCACCCCGAATGAGCCGTCGCTGGTATCGGGCGACACGCTGCCCACCTCGAGCTTCACCCGCTCCGCGGTGGTCTCGCCGATGGCCAGTCGATGGGTGTTGCGCAGCCATGCCGCGATCGTGTCGTCGAGGTCATAGCCGCCCACCCTCAGCGAGCGTGACACCACGATCCCGCCCAGCGAGATCACCGCCACCTCGCTGGTGCCGCCGCCCACGTCGACCACCATGCTGGCGCTCGGGGCGTCGATCGGCAGGCCGGCGCCGATCGCGGCGGCCAGCGGCTCCTCGATCAGGTGCACCGAGCGCGCGCCGGCGGCCACGCAGGCCTCGGTGAGGGCGCGGCGCTCCACGCCGGTGATCCCAGAAGGCGCGCACATCATCACCCGCGGGCGGGCGCGGCGGCCCTTGTGCGCCCGGGCCATGAAGTGGCGCAGCATCTTCTCGGTCACCTCGAAGTCGGCGATCACGCCGTGGCGCAGCGGCCGCACGGCCGAGATCCGCGCCGGCGTCCGGCCGATCATCCGCTGGGCATCCTCGCCCACGGCGTGCACGGCTCCGCTGTCGGTGTCGATCGCCACCACCGACGGCTCGGAGGACACGATGCCCTCGCCGCGCACGAACACCAGCGTGTTGGCGGTGCCAAGGTCGATCGCGATGTCGTGCGCGCGGATGCGCGGGAACAGGCGGCGGCGCAGCGGCTGGCGGGCCGAGCCCAGGCTCGCCCCGCCGCCGGCAGAGATCGTTCCGGCGGGGCCGGGGCCCCGTCGGGAGCCCCCGCCACCGCTGCTTGAAGGGGTGGTCACGCTAGGGCGCTGGGACCAGAAGATCGCGAGTCACGTCATTCACGCTAGCCGTGCCGGTCATGGCCAGCGTGAGATCTGTGTCCGCGAGCAGCCCCTTCAGCACCTGCTCGACGCCGTCCTGGCCCTCCAGGGCAAGCCCCCAGACCCAGGGGCGGGCCACGAACACCGCTCTGGCGCCCAGCGCCACCGCCTTCAGCACGTCGGAGCCCGTGCGCACGCCGCTGTCCACCAGTACCGGCACCTCGTTGGCCACCTCGTCGATCACCGAGGGCAGCTGTCCGAGGGGTGTGACCGAGCCGTCGATCTGCCGCCCGCCGTGGTTGGACACGATGATGCCGTCGAGGCCCAGCTCCACGGCCCTGCGCGCGTCGTCTGGGTGCAGCACCCCCTTGAGCAGGATGGGCAGTGAGGTGTGCTCGCGCAGCGTGGGCAGGTCGTCCCAGTCCAGCGTGGGGTTGGGGAACACCATCGCCCACTGCTGGATCGCGGCCTGCATGTCCTCTTCGGGCGGCTTGTCCAGCTTGGAGCGGAACACCGGGTCGGAGGTGTAGTTGGCGATCCCCTCGCCCTTGAGGAAGGGCAGGTAGGCGCCGGTCAGGTCCTTCGGGCGCCAGGGCATCATGCGCGTGTCGAGCGTGACCACGATCGCCTCGTAGCCCGCCGCCTCCGCGCGCGAGACCATGCTGCCCGCCAGCTCGGGGTCGTTGGGCCAGTACAGCTGGTACCAGCCGGGCGTGGAGCCCAGCTCCTGCGCCACATCCTCCATGCTCGTGGAGGACGCCCCACTCAGCACCATGGGCACGCCGGTCTGCGCGGCCGCGCGCGCCGCCGCCAGCTCGGCGTCGGCGTGCAGGATCGACAGCACGCCCACGGGCCCCATCATCAGCGGAGCCGGCAGGTTGGTGTTGCAGACCTTGGTGGAGAGGTCGCGCTGCGAGACGTCGCCCAGCATCCGCGGCAGGATCTGCCAGCGCTCGAACGCCGCGCGGTTGGCGTCCATGCTGTGGCCCTCGCCGGCGCCGCCCGCGGCGTAGTCGAAGGACTCCGGCGGCAGCTTCTCGCGCGCCGCCGCCTCGAGCCGGTCGTACTCGATCGGGATCGACGGGGTGTCGCCCGCCATCCCCTTGAGGTAGATCTCGTACTGGTAGTTGCCGAACGGGACGGCCTGCTCCTCGGTGCTCATGGCCGCGACTCTATGCGCTCGGGAAAGCGCGGCAGCCCGTCGTCGGGGATCTCCTCCCACGGGGCTGCGTAGTCCACGAACTGGTGCGCCTGGGGGCGGATGCCGGGATCGCCGTCGATCACGCCGAGTCGCACGATCGCGATCTCGCCCGTCTCGGGGTCGCCGCCGCCGATGCCGGAGCCGCACTCGCCGCAGAACACCTTCGCCAGGCCGCCCTCGGGCTTCCAGCTGCGCAGCACCTCCTCGCCTGCGATCAACTTGAAGGAGCCGGGCGCCATCCTGGCCGAGGCCTGCTTGGCCGTGCCGCTGCGGCGCTGGCAGCGGGTGCAGTGGCAATAGGCGGCGCCCACGAGCGGCTCGGAGATCTCGAACTGCACGGCGCCGCAGCCGCAATGGCCGGTGAGGGGGAGTGAGGGTTCGGAGGTCATGCGGGCAGCCTACGCTGGCTGCATTCGGCGGATACTCATCGTGGTGCTCCGGCTCATCACCATCCCGATCAGCCACTTCTGCGAGAAGGCGCGCTGGGCGCTCGACCGGGCGGGGATCGGCTACCGGGAGGAGCGCCACGTGCAGGGCATCCACCAGATCGTGGCGCGGCGGGCGGGCGGGGGCTCCACCGTCCCGGTGCTGATCACACCCGACGGCGCGCTCGGCGGAGTCCGAGCAGATCCTCGGCTGGGTCGATGAGCGCACCCCGGCCGAGCACCGGCTCTATCCCGCTGACCCGGCGGCTCGGACCGAGGTGGACCGCCTGTGCCGCAGGTTCGACTCCGAGCTCGGCCCGCGGGCCAGACGCCTGATGTACGTGCACATGCTGCCCCAGAAGGAGCTGCTGCTGCGGGTCAACAACACCGGGGTGCCGCGCTGGGAGGACCGGCTCATGCGGCTGGGGTGGCCGGTGGTCGTGCGCTACGCCAAGCGCCACCTGGGCATCGAGCCGGGGATCGAGGTGGAGGACGAGGCCGTGGTGTGGCGCGAGCTGGACTTCGTGGCCGACCTGCTCGCCGACGGCCGCCCGTATCTCTGTGGCGAGCACTTCGGCGCCGCGGACCTCACGTTCGCCTCGCTCTCGGCGGCGGCGATCGTGCCGCCCGTCTACGGCACGCCGCTGCCCCAGCCCGACGTGCTGCGCCCGCCACGGCCGCACTGGTTCGGCGCGCGCGCGAGCACCCTGCGGGCGGCTACGCCATGCGGCTGTTCCAGACCCACCGCCGCGAGGTGGTCCGGCGGACTGAGCCCACCGCGCCTCAGCATTGAGCGCACCGTGTGATGGTGCGCGGAAGGGTAGGTTCCGACCCATGTCACTGCGGGGGGTTGCGCTGGTGGTGGTGCTGGGGCTGCTCGCGCTCGCGCCGGGCGCCCGGGCGGCCACGGTCTCCGGCGGGTGCGCTGCGGGCGGAGATCTCCGAGCAGCCCTGGGGCGTGGCGCTCACCGACGCCCGCGGCCGCCCGGTCCTCTCCGAGCACCCCGGCTCGGGGCCCGGCCCATCGGGGACGCTCGGCTTTCGCACGGCCGGCGTCTGGCGACACGCCACGCGCGTGCTCTCCTCGAGCCGCGACGGGAACGCCTACGTCGCGCGCCTGGCCACCACCGACCCGCTGCGCAGATCTGAGCGTGCGGGTGGCGCCCGGCGCGGGCGGCGTGATCGCGCTGCGAGGCGTCGGTGGCCGGCCCGGCGCTGGCGTCGAGGCGCTCGGCATCGGGTTCCGCGCCCGCGCGGGCGAGCGCTACCTCGGCTTCGGCGAGCGCTCCAACGCGGTCGACCAGCGCGGCAACGAGCGTCGAGAACTACGTGGCCGAGGGCCCGTACCAGCCCGAGGAGCGGCCGTTCATCGCCGCGTTCGTGCCGCCGCGGGGCTTCCAGCCCGCGCGACGACGCCACCTACTTCCCCATCCCGTGGCTGCTCTCCACCGCGCGGCTACGGCGTGCTCGTGGACAACGCCGAGACGCAGCTACTTCCGCCTCGGCAGCGACGCGCGCCGACGCCTGGAGCGTGGAGGTGCGAGCGCCGCCGGCGATCAGCGCTGCGGCGTCTTCGCCGGGCCCGAGCGCCGGCGCGACGTGCTCGCGGCGGCTTCACGCGCGCCAGCGTCGGGCCGCCAGCCCGCGCGCCGCCGCGCCGTGGTTCTTCGGCCCGTGGTTCCAGCCGACGGCGGCGACGACGCGCCGAGCAGCTCGACGCGCGCTGCGCGAGCGCCGACGCCCCGGTCGTCGGTCACCCAGACCTACCTCCACTACCTGCCCGTGCGGCGACCAGCAGGGCGCGAGGCCGCGCAGAGCGCGCGCGCACGGTCGCGGCTCGCACGCCGCGCGGCGCTCGCGATCACCACCTACTTCAACCCGATGGTCTGCACCGAGCTACCAGCCGGCGCTACGACGAGGCGGCCGCGGCGCGGCGCGCTCGACCAAGAACGCGCTCGGCCAGCCCTACACCTACCGCTACACGCGGCGCGACGCCAGTTCCTCGTCGGCCAGTTCGACTTCTCCGCGCCCGGCGGCGCGCGCGTTCTACGGACGAGCTGCTCGGCCGAGGCCGTCGCCGACGGCCACGACGGCTGGATGGAGGACTTCGGCGAGTACACGCCGCTCGACTCGCACTCGGCCAACGGGATGCCCGGCACCCGCGATGCACAACCTCTACCCGCGCCTCTACCACTGCGCCGCGTACGACGTTCGCGCGCGCCGGCGCAGCGGCCGATCGCCGCTTCAACCGCTCGGGCTGGACCGGCGCGGCGCGCGTGCGCGCAGATCGTCTGGGGCGGCGACCCGACGACCGACTGGGGCTTCGACGGCCTCGCGTCCGCGGTCACGCAACGGGCTCACGATGGGGCTGTCCGGCGTGAGCCTGGGGCTCGGACATCGGCGGCTTCTTCGCGCTCGGCGCGCGCCAGCTCACGCCCGAGCTGCTCGCGCGCTGGATCCAGTTCGGGGCCGTGTCGGGCGTGATGCGCACGCAGGCGAACGGGATCGCGCGTGCCCGCCGAAGGCAGCGCCCGCAGATCACCGACGCCGACGATCCTGCCGAACTGGCGGCGCTACGCGAAGCTGCGCACGCAGCTCTACCCGTACCTCGCGGCGGCGGACGCGCGAGTACCGGCGCACCGGACTGCCGATCATGCGCCACCTCGCGCTCGCCTACCCGGCGACACGCGCGGCGACCGCGCGCGAGGACGAGTTCCTCTTCGGGCCCGGACCTGCTCGCCGCGCCGGTGCTCGAGCCCGGGCGCGCGCGAGCGCGAGCTCTATCTGCCGGCGGGCCGCTGGGTGGACCTCTGGCGCTCGGCTGCGCTACGACGCGCGGCGCGGCGGGCTGGACCTGCGGCGCGCGCGCGCGTGCTGAAGGGCGGCCGGCGCAGGTCGACCGCTGCCCGCCCCGCTCGACGAGCTCCCGCTGTTCGTGCGCGCGGGCACGATCCTGCCGCTGCTGCCCGCCGACGTGGACACGCTCGCGCGGCTACGGCAGGCAGGCGGGCTTGGTGAAGCTGCGCAGAGCGCCGCAACCGGCTGCACGCTGATCGCCTTCCCGCGCGGCACCAGCTCGGCGGCGCTCTACCGGCGCGAGCGCCTGCGCTCGCGCGAGCGGCGCGGGCGATGGAGCCTCAGGATCCGCGGGGTGCGCAAGCGCCGCTACACGGTTCAGGCGTCCTGGCCACGCTGCGCCGGCCGTTCAGGCCCTGTCGGGTGACGGTTGGCGGCCGCCCCCTGCGCCGCTCGGCCTGGAGCTACCGCCGCCGCGCCGCGCGATGCTGCGGTGCGCTTCCGCGCGCGGTCCACCACGCTGCGTGGCGCTCGAGGCGATGCCGGTGACGCCGACGCGATCGTGGTCGGCGCGGGCCTCGCGGGGCTGGTGGCCACCGCCGAGCTGGCCGACGCCGGCAAGCGCGTGATGGTGCTCGACCAGGAGCCCGAGGCGTCGCTGGGCGGCCAGGCGCACTGGTCGCTGGGCGGGCTGTTCTTCGTCGACTCGCCCGAGCAGCGCCGCGCGCGGATCCAGGACTCCTTCGATCTGGCCTGGCAGGACTGGCTCGGCACCGCGGGCTTCGACCGCGACGAGGACCAGTGGCCGCGCAGGTGGGCCGAGGCCTACGTGCACTTCTGCCACGGGGAGAAGCGCGACTGGCTCACGGCATGGGCATGCGCTGGATGCCCTCGCCCGGATGGGCCGAACGCGGCGGCTACGGCGCCACCGGCCCGGGCAACTCCGTGCCGCGCTTCCACCTCACCTGGGGCACGGGCCCGGGGGTGCTCGCGCCGTTCGTGCGGCGGGTGCGCGAGGCGGAGGAGCAGGGCCTCGTCACGTTCCGCTTCCGCCACCAGGTGGACGAGCTGGTGGCGAGCGACGGCGCGGTACGGGAGTGAGCGGCACGGTGCTCGAGCCGAGCGACGCGCCGCGCGGGCGGCCCAAGCTCGCGCGAGGCGGTGGGCGAGTTCTCGCTCGAGCGCCGGCCGTGATCGTCACCAGCGGCGGCATCGGCGCCAACCACGACATGGTGCGCCGCAACTGGCCCAAGCGCCTCGGCGACGCCGCCCAAGCAGATGATCTCCGGCGTGCCCGACGCACCGACGGCCGCATGCTCGCGATCAGCGAGAAGGCGGGCGCGCGGATCATCAACCCCGACCGGATGTGGCACTACACCGAGGGGATCAAGAACTGGAACCCGATCTGGAGCCGAGCACGGCATCCGGATCATCCCCGGGCCGTCGTCCCTGTGGCTCGACGCCACCGGCAGGCGCCTGCCGGTGCCGCTGTTCCCCGGCTTCGACACCCTCGGCACGCTCGAGCACATCTGAAGACCGGCCACGACCACACCTGGTTCGTGCTCACCCAGAAGATCATCGAGCGCGAGTTCGCCCTCAGCGGGTCGGAGCAGAACCCCGACGTGACCGGCAAGGACGTCCGCCTGATCGTGCGCTCGCGGCTGCTGGCCGGGGCGCCCGCCGCCGGTGGAGGCGTTCAAGAAGCACGGGGAGGACTTCGTGGTGGAGCGCGACCTCGCCTCGCTGGTGCGAGGGGATGAACCGCGTCACCGGCGGAGCCGTCGCTGTCATCGAGTGGCGACGTGGAGCGCGAGATCGTGGCGCGCGACCGCGAGATGGACCACGCCTACTCCAAGGACTCGCAGGTCACCGCCATCCACGGCGCGCGGCGATACCTGTCGGACCGCCTCACGCGCATCGCCGCGCCGCACAAGCTGCTGGACCCCGACGCCGGCCCGCTGATCGCGGTGCGGCTGTCGATCATCACCCGCAAGACGCTGGGCGGGCTGGAGACCGACCTCGACGGCCGGGTGCTCGCGCCGGGCGGCGAGCCGCTCCCGGGCCTGTACGCCGCGGGCGAGGTGTCGGGCTTCGGCGGCGGCGGGATGCACGGCTACCGCGCGCTGGAGGGCACGTTCCTCGGCGGCTGCCTGTTCTCGGGGCGGACGGCGGGGCGGGCCGCGGCGAAGGGCTAGACGCGTCAGCGGCGATACGGCACGCAGCCGTTGGCGTTCGCGCAGTTCTCCGGCGGCGGCATCTGCTCCCAGTCCGTCACGGTGTCCTTCTCCTCGTCGGGGGGCGTGGGGTCGCCGCCGTCGAAGGCATCCCTGTTCAGGCCTCCGGTAAGCATGTCCTCGCCCGCATCGCCGTAGAGGAAATCGTTTCCGTCTTCACCGCTGATCTTGTCGTCGCCCCCCTCGCCGCGCAGGATGTCGTCGCCGCCACCACCGAATATCTCGTCGCCGCCGAACCCGCCCTTGATGTCGTCATTGCCACCCAGGCCGGAAAGGAACTCGGAGAACAGGCCGCCCTGGATCACGTCGTTGTTGTTGCCGCCGATGAAGCGCTCGAAGCCGGAGAAGGTCAGGTCTGCGTTCGGGCTTGCGCCGGTGCCCTTCACGGTGCCGGCGGGCACGTTGATGTTCACCGAGAAGTAGACGCGCGACGGGGCTTACGAAGGGCGCATAGGAGAGCGTGTCGATGCCCTCTCCGCGCGTTCACCGTGTCTTTGGCCCGCCGCGCGTAGAGGATGTCGTTGCCGGCGCCCATGATGAAGGTGTTCTGGTCGTCCCAGTTGTCCTCGATCACGTCGCTGCCCGAGCCCGTCAGGAAGATCTCCACGCCCGGGTGGCGTCTGGTCGTTCTCGCCCGCCTGGCCGTCGTCGCGTCCCCCGCTGCCGATCGTGATCAGCAGGTCCTGCGTTGCGGTCGCTCAGGTCCTGCGTGTCGACGCCGGCGCCCCCGAGGAGGTTGTCCGACCCCAGCGGATCGCTCAGCAGGCGGTCGTCGCCGTCCATCCCGTCCAGCGTCGTCGTTCCCCGGCCCATCGTCGAGCGTGTCGTTCCCGGCGTCGCCGAAGATCTCGTCGTCGCCGGCCTCCGCCGCTGAGCTTGTCCGCCCCGTTGCCGGAACGCGACGAGCGCCCGCCGTTGTCACCCCAGAGCACGTCGGCGCCCTCGCCGCCCTGCAGGTCGTCGTCCCCGTCGGCCCCGAGCAGGTAATCGTCGCCGCGCCTCTCCGAGCAGCGTGTCCTTGCCGGTGTCGCCGAACAGCTCGTCGTCGCCGCTGTCGCCCTGCAGCTGGTCGTCGCCCGTCTGGTCGCAGTAGCTGGCGGGCACCGGGAAGACGCGCGCAGTCGCCCTGCAGCGTGTCCTTGCCCGGGCCGCCGTGGAGCATGTCGTTGCCGCCGAGGCCGGTGAGCTTGTCGTCGCCCAGCGCTGCCCACGAGCCGATTCTTGGCGCTATAGCCGGCGAGGTGGTCGTTCGCGATGCCCCCGATGGCGTTCTCGGTGGATGTGACGTGGTCGTCCTCACCCTCCTCACCGTCGTCGTCGCTTGCCGCTGGAGAGGGTCACGTCCACAGGCTTGCGGCGTGTCGCATAGGTCACCGTGTCCGACCCGCCGTTGCCGCGCATCACGTCCGCTGAGCCGCCGCCGTCGAGGATGTCGGGGCCAGATCCGCCCAGCAGCACGTCCTTGCTGCGTCCGCCGATAAGCGTGTCGGGCCAGGTGCCGCCGTTGAGCCGGTCCTGGCCCGCTCCGCCGAGCAGCAGGTCGGGCCCGCCGCCGCCCTCAAGCGTGTCCTTGCCGGAGCCGCCCTCGAGCTTGTCGAGCAGGCCGCCGTTGCCGCGCAGGCGATCGTTGCCGCCCGGCGCCTACGAGCGTGTCCGACCCCTTGCCGCCGATCAGGATGTCGTTGCCCGAGCCGCCGCAGATGATGTCGCGCTTGCCGCGGCCGTCGACGCGGTCGGTGCCCCGCCAGGGCCACGATCACGTCCTTGCGCTTGGTGCCGCGGATGCGGTCGGCGCCTTTGGTGCCGACGATCGTGGCCTTCTTGCCGCGGCAGCGGGGCTTGGCGGCGTCGGCGGGGGAGGGAAGCGCGACCGCGGCCACCCCCAGCAGCAGCACCAGCTGCGCCGCGCGCGTGCGCCTGTGGGTCATCTCGCGAGTCCCTCCGTGGTGGGGGGCGGGGCCAGTCGCCCGTGAGCCAGCCTAAGGCCCCTGGCGGGCTAGCGCAAATGCGCCAGGAACAGGGCCCTCTGCGGGCGCTGTCCCGACTTTCCACCGGATAGCGGGGCAAAAGCGGGACAGCACCTTCGAAAAGGTGCCTGCCAGGCTTGGCCGAAATGGCTGCGATCCGACCCTGCCGCGACCACGAGCGCCCCGAGATCCTCGCGATCGTCAACGCGGCCGCGCAGGTCTACCGCGGCGTGATCCCCGCCGATCGCTGGCGCGAGCCCTATATGCCGAGCGAGGAGCTCGCCGCCGAGATCGCCGCCGGCGTCGTCTTCTGGGGCCATGAGGACAACGGGGAGCTCACCGGCATCATGGGAATCCAGCCGCTGGACGACGTCGAGCTGATCCGCCACGCCTACGTGAAGCCCGCGGCCCAGGGCCGCGGGGTGGGCGGCGCGCTGCTCGAGCACCTCGAGGCCTCAGCCGCCGGGCCGATCCTCATCGGCACGTGGGCGGCCGCCGAGTGGGCGATCGGCTTCTACGTGGCTCACGGCTACGAGCGGCTCTCGCCCGAGCGCTCGGCGCGGCTGCTGCGCCGCCACTGGTCGATCCCGGAGCGCCAGGTCGAGACCTCGGTGGTGCTCGCCAAGGCACCGGTAGGGTCCACGCCGTGACCGAGGGCTGGACGGCGCCGGGCTTCGAGGAGGTGCGCCGCGAGTTCGAGCGCAACTTCCAGAGCCGCCGCGAGCTGGGCGCGGCGTGCGCGGCCTACGCCGGCGGCGAGAAGGTGGTGGACCTGTGGGGCGGCGTGCGCGACGCCCGCGACGGCTCGCCGTGGGAGCGCGACACGATGGTGCTCGTCTACTCCACGTCGAAGGGCCTGTCGGCGATGACCCTTGCGCTGGCGCATCGCGCGGGTGGCTGGACTACGACGAGCGCGTGGCCGCCTACTGGCCCGAGTTCGCCGCCAACGGCAAGGCCGAGGTGACCGTGCGCCAGCTGCTCGCCCACCAGGCCGGGCTGCCGGTGATCGACGAGCCGCTGGACGCCTCGCTGCTGGCCGACCACGACCGCCTCGCACAGGCGATCGCCGGCCAGAAGCCCGCCTGGAGGCCCGGCAACCGCCACGGCTACCACGGCGTGAGCCTGGGCTGGTACGAGGGCGAGCTGATCCGGCGCGTGGATCCCGAGGGGCGCACGCTGGGACGCTTCTTCGCCGAGGAGATCGCCGAGCCGCTCGGCCTGGACATCGTGTTCGGCGCGCCCGAGGACTTCCCGCGCTCAGCGCCTGGCCCGGATCGAGCGGGTGGCCCCCTGGCGCGCGCTGTCGCAGGCGCGCGACCTCCCCGCTCCGATGGCGCTCGCCATGCTGAACCCGCGCTCGATCAGCTTCAGGGCGTTCGCCAACCCGCGCATCCGCCGGCCCGCGGACCTCGACAGCGCGCAGTATCGCCGCGTGGAGTTCCCGGCCGGCGGCGCGCTGGGATCGGCGCGCGACATCGCGCGGGCCTACTCGGCCTTCGCGGTCGACCCGCCGGAGCTGGGCGTGAGCGACGACACGATCAGCGAGATCACCGCGCCGCCCACGCCGCCGCGCAAGGGCTGGCGCGACGTGGTGCTCAAGGTCGAGAACGCCTGGTCGCTGGGCTTCGCGCGCCCGCACGGGGACTTTCGCTTCGGCGCCTCCGAGCGCTCGTTCGGCCATCCCGGCGCCGGCGGCTCGTTCGCCTTCGCCGACCGCGACCGCGGCGTCTCATTCGCCTACGTGATGAACCGCATGGGCATGCACCTGGTGGACGACCCGCGCGAGAAGCCGCTGCGCGACGCGCTGTACGGATGCCTGGACCGCATGCCCGCCGCGGCCTGAGATCAGCGTCTTCTCAGCCTCCCCTCATCTGGTGCCTCTAGAAAGCGGTTGCACGTACACGACCGGTTGAGGAGGTTCCAGATGAGGCTGAACGGATCGAGGCTCGCAGCGGTGGCCGTCGGCGCAGCGGCGCTGCTTGCCGGCTGCGGCGGCGACGAGACCAAGCCCGCCGGCTCATCCGGCTCGGGACTGCCGCAGGGCGATGAGCCGGTGAAGCTCGACCCGGCCGGCTTCAGCGCCGACGTGAACAACCGCTACTGGCCGATGAAGCCGGGCACCCGCTGGACCTACCGCGAGGTCGACGAGAAGGGCAAGCGGTTGAAGGTGGTGGTCACCGCCACGAGCGAGACGAAGCGGATCGCGAACGGCGTGACCGCGCGCGTGGTGCGCGACACCGTCACCGAGGACGGCAAGCTGATCGAGGACACCTTCGACTGGTACGCCCAGGACGACGACGGGAACCGTCTGGTACATGGGTGAGAACACCGCGGAGTTCGAGAACGGCAAGGTCACGACCAGGGCGGGATCGTTCGAGGCCGGCGTCGACGGCGCGCTGCCCGGCATCATCATGCCCGCCGATCCCGCGGACGGGATGCGCTACCGGCAGGAGTACTACAGGGGCGAGGCCGAGGACAACGGCGAGGTGCTCAGCGTCGACGAACAGGCCGAGGTCCCCGCCGGGCGATTCACGGATGCTCTCCTGACGAAGGACACGATCACGATCGAGCCGGACGTGCTCGAGTACAAGCTCTACGCCCCCAAGGTGGGGCCGGTGCTGGTGTTCGGCGTGTCGGGCGGCGGCGGGCGCGAGGAGCTCGTGGACCTCAGCAACGTGGGCGCCGAGGCGGCGCGAGCGGCCGCTACGGCTCCGCTCGGGAAGCCCTACCCCTAGAGACAGGCAGCTGCGCGGCTAGCTCACCAGCTCCAGCGACAGCTCCCAGAGCCGGTCCGCGTTGTCGCGGTCCACGGCGTAGGAGGCCACCCCGTCGGTCGCCCCCTCCATCTCGTCGGGCTGGAGCACCACGGCCTCGTTGCAATCGTCGAAGTAACGACCGCCCACGCCCTCGAGCTGGGGGGAGGTGGCCAGCAGCACCGACGTGGCGGCGCCCTGCTGCGGCGTCTTCATCGTCACCGGCTCCCCGGCCTCCTCGCGCTCCTTGAGCCGCGCCTCCACGAAGCCCGGAGGCAGGTGGCGCTGCAGCGGGGTGGCGATCCCGCCGGGCATGAGCGCGTTGGACGTGATCCCGTCCTCGGCCCAGCGGTCGGTCACGCCCACGGCGAGCAGCACGTTCGCGGTCTTCGACTGGCCGTATGCGAGGAACGGCGAGTACTCGCGGCTCTCGAAGTTGATGTCGTCGAAGACCACCGGCGACAGGCGGTGCCCGCTCGAGCTCACCGACACCACGCGCGCCTCGCCGTCGGCCGCCGCAAGCGCGTCGTGCAGGCCGAGCGTCAACGCAAAGTGGCCCACGTGGTTGGTGGCGAACTGCTTCTCCAGCCCGCCATCGGTGAGCTCGCACTCCTGGATCGCCATCACGCCCGCGTTGTTGATCAGCACATCCAGTGGACCGTCCCAGTCGCTCACAAAAGCGCGGACCGACTCCAGGTCGGTCAGCTCGAGCGGAGCCACGCGCACGTGGCCGTCGATGTCGGCGGCCACCCGCTCGCCCGCGTCGGTGTCGCGCACGGCGATCGTCACTTCGGCGCCGCGCTCGGCCAGCGCGCGGGCGGTCTCGATCCCGATGCCCGACGCGCCGCCGGTCACGATCATGCGCTTGCCGGACAGGTCGATGCCCTCGGCCACCTCGGCGGCGGTGGACTCGGCTCCGAAGGGTGTGGTGATGAGTGTCATGGCACCCACACTAGGCTGCGCCGGTGCTCACGCCCGACCAGTCCTTCGCCGCCGTCACCGAAGCGCTGCTGGCGGAGCCCGGCACAGCCAGCGGCACGGGCTTCGGCGGCACGCCCGGGGTCACCGTGGAGGGCAAGATCGTGGCGATGTTCATGCGCGAGCAGCTGGTGGTGAAGCTGCCCGCGGAGCGATGCGCCGAGATCGTTGAGTCGGGCGCCGGCGAGCCGATGCGGATCGGCAACCGCGGCCCGATGCGCGAGTGGGTGGCGGTGAAGCACGGCGGCGACTCGGACTGGCTTGCTCTGGCGCGCGA
>CAVSGC010000019.1:0-61634 GCA_963727395.1 uncultured Thermoleophilaceae bacterium
TCGGTGCGGTTGCAGGTGGAGATCGCCACCGCCTCGGAGATCGAGTCGGTCGCGCGCAGCTCGCCGAGCACGGCGGCCGCGCGGCCCTCCGGCAGCGCCAGCCGCTCGCGCAGCGGCAGCGGCGCGGTCTTGTGGGACACGCCGAGGGCTATGAGCTCGAACGCCATCAGCCCACGCCGGCGGTCTCGCCCGCCGGGGAGCGCCCCTCGGTTCCTTCGTCCTCGGTGAGCTCCAGCAGCTCGGTCACCTGGCGCTCGATGCGGGCGATCTTCGCCCCGATGATCGCCACGTAGATCACGATCAGCGCGAGGAACACCACGTAGGCGCCGGCAACGTAATTACCGGCCTCGTCGAGCGGCAGCGCCGGCATCGTCAGCCCGCCGCCTCGGCGCGCAGCTCCAGCCGGGTGCGCAGGCGCTTGAGCTGCATGGATGCGCGCTTGGCGGTCAGCTCGAGCTTCCAGAGCGTCACGAACAGCAGGACCATCGCCAGGATGCACACGAGGAACGTGAGGCGCATCTCGCCCGGGAGGCTGCCGCCCGTCTGAGAGAGCACGCGCGGGTGGGTCACGGCTTCGGCCATCCGCACAGCGGTGAAGTTGATCGGCACGAAGGCGCCCGCGGCGATCGCGAACACCGACGAGTAGCGCGCTTGGCGCTCGGGATCCTCGATCGAGAAGCGCAACGGGTAGTAGACGCAGTAGAGGAGGAACACGATCAGGAACGAGACCAGCACCGGCTGGTCCCACACCCACCAGTGGCCCCACGAGGCCTTGGCCCAGATAGCTCCGGTGATCAGCACGCCGGTGCCGAGAATGATCGAGAGGTGGATCGCCACATACGAGCGCATGTCCCACGAGGAGTCGCCGGTGCGCAGGTGCTTGATCGCCATGATGCCGCCGGCCACGAAGCCCCCTAGCGCCACTATCGCCATCGGCACGTGCACGTAGAAGATCTTCTGCACGAAGCCCTGGTCCGCGTCCAGCGGGGCGTAGAAGAAGACCAGCGCGAAGGCGGCCAGGGTGGTGACCACGGCGGCTGCCGCCAGCGGCCTCAGTCCCTTGGAGAACACAGCTCCCATGCTAGAGGGAGGCAACCGGCTCAGTCGTCCAGCAGGAAATCGAACACCGCCAGCGCGATGAGCAGGAACACGAGGTCATAGCCCCCGAGGAGGGCGAGGTAGCGGCCCAGGTCCTCCGGCTGGCCGCCGGCACGGAACAGGGGCTCGGTGGCGGACGCCGCTCCGATCAGAAGCGGCACCACGAGCGGCAGCAGGAGCAGCGGCACGATCAGCTCGCGGGCGCGGGTCTCGGCCGCCAGCGCCGCCACCAGGGCCCCCACCGCCGCCAGGCCCACGTCCGCCAGCACCAGCACCAGCATCAGCTCGGGCAGGGCGTCGAACAGGTCGGGGCCCAGCAGCAGCACCGCGAAGGCGGGCACCGCCACGACCTCGAGGGCCAGCAGGTAGACGAACAGGGCCGCTGCCTTGGCCACGAACAGGGCTGTGCGATCCACGGGGGCCAGCAGGAAGGCGTCCAGGCCGCCCTGCTCGCGTTCGGCCGCGAACAGCCGAGTGACGCCGATCACCGCGGCCAGCAGCAGCGTGACCCACAGCACGCCCGACGCCAGCTCGCCGTCCAGCGAGTCGCGGTCCAGGCCGAAATGGAACAGCACATAGACCGTGACGGTGAACAGCGCCATCGCGGGCACCGCCTCCTTGGTCCGCCATTCGATGCGCAGGTCCTTTCGCAGCACCGCTGCGGCCGTGCGCATCACGAGTACAGCTCCCGCGCGGCGTTGGCGTCCACCTCGCCCGCGGGCGAGCAGAACGCCTGGCCACCGCCCCTGAGGCCCAGCGCCAGGTCGGCCTCGCCCAGCGCCCTCTCCACGTCGTGGCTCACCAGCACCCGCGCCTTGCCCGACGCCCGCCCGATCAGCGGCTCCAGCGCCTCCGCGGCGGCCGGGTCCAGGTTGGCGCGCGGCTCGTCGAGCAGCAGGAGGTCGGGGTCGTGGAGGGTGGCCCGCGCCACGGCCAGGCGCTGGACCATTCCCTTGGAGAGGTCGCGCACGGGGTCCTCGGCGCGGCGCCCCAGCCCCACGGCGTCGAGGCGCTCCTGCACGCGCTCCGTCTCGAGGCCGTGCAGGCGCGCGTGGTAGGTGAGGTTCTCGCGCCCGCTGAGATCGCGGTAGAGCAGCGGATCGTGTCCCAGGTACCCCACGCGGCCACGCACCTTCCAACCGCCGGCCGGCAGCGGCGAGCCCAGCACCTCGGCCTGACCGGCGTGCGGGCGCAGCAGCGTGGCCAATACGCGCAGCAGAGTGGTCTTGCCCGCGCCGTTGGGGCCCAGCACGGCCAGCGTTGCGCCCGCCTGGAGCCGCAGCGTCACGCCGCGCAGCGCCACGCGCTCGCCGTAGCGGCGCTCGAGCCCGTCCAGAGCGATCGCCGGCTCGGCCATCCAGCGGACGCTACCGCCCGCGTGCTGGGTCAGCGGCCGGGCACCCAGCCGGCCGGTAGGGCCCCCGCGGGGAGCTCGCCGGCGTAGTCGGGGAACCAGCGCCGCGCGATGTCCGCTCCCGGGCGCCCCTCGATAAGGGGCCGGAGGTCGCCCAGGCAGAGCAGCACCCGCAAGGTGGCGCCGATCTGGAGGTCGGCCGCGGTGGGCCGCTCTCCTCCGAGCACGCCTTCCGCGGCCAGCGCGTCCACGTGATCGAGCTTCGCGGGCAGGCCGGCCAGGTCCTCGGCCAGCCGCACCGCGGTGATCCCGTGGTACTTCCACGCCTGGTGCACGTACCTCATCGCGAAGTCGGTGCCCGCCGGATCGAGCTGCCCCGCGCCGCCGAAGGTGCCCATCGCCTCGGGCCGGAAGTGCATCGCTCCCCACGGCAGCCGCCGGCCCAGGTCCTGCAATTCCTCGTCGCCCCAGCGCTCGGCCTCGCGCACCTGCTCGGCGTTGGCTTCGGGGAAGAGCGGGGGATCGGGCGCGATCTGTTCGAGCCGCTCGAGGATGCGCCGGGATCCGTGCACCGGCTCGTCGTCCACCATCAGCCCCGGCACCGTGGTGTTGCCCTCCCCGTAGAGCTTGGCCATCTCCTCGCCGTGGGTGCCCGGCTGGAGGTCCTTGCGCTCGTAGGGCAGGCCCTTGAGCTTCAGGGCCGCCTCCGCGGTCATGCAGGGATGCGAGGGGGCGAGGCCGTGAAGGATGAGCCGGGGGGGCATGGGCGCCAGCCTACCCTTGGGTGGAACGGGTGAGACGCTCCGGCTAGCGCTCGAGCGTGGCGGCCGCGTGCTTCAGCGTGGGCTCCACCACCGGCCAGGACTGCTCGATGGCTTTGGGGTTGCCGGGGAAGTTCACGAGCAGCGTGCGCCCGCGCACGCCCGACACCCCTCGAGTGAGAATCCCGAGTGGGGTGTGCCGGCGGGAGTCAGCGCGGATCGACTCGGCGTAGCCGGGGGCCTCGCGGTCGATCACGTCGCGCGTGGCCTCGGGGGTCACGTCGTCGGACGTGAGGCCCGTGCCTCCGGTGGTGAACACGAAGCGCACGCCCTCGTCGTCGGCGAGGCGGCGCAGGGCGGCGGCGATCGTCTCGCGGTCGTCGGAGACCACGGCGTGGGATACCTCGAGCCCGGCGGCCTCGCACAGCCGCACCAGCGCGGGGCCGGATACGTCCTCGCCCTCCCCCGCGGCGACGGAGGTGGAGACGGTGAGCACGGCGGCCTTCACTGCCGGCGCCAGTCCTCCTTGCCGCCGGTCTTCTCCAGCAGCTCCACGGACTCGATCGAGACGCCGCGCTCGATTCCCTTGACCATGTCGTAGACGGTGAGGGCCGCCACCGCGGCGGCGGTCATGGCCTCCATCTCCACCCCCGTCTGCGCGGTCGTGCGCGCCTCGGCCCGAAGGGCCACTTGGTCCTCGCCCACCTCGGCGGTCACGTCCACGAACGACAGGGCGAGCGGGTGGCACAGGGGAATCAGCTCCGATGTGCGCTTGGCGGCCTGGATGCCGGCGATCCGCGCGGTACCGAGCACGTCGCCCTTGGGAGCGTTGCCTCGGCGCACCGCCTCGGCCGTCTCCGGGGACATCCGTACCGCCGCGCGCGCCACGGCGCGGCGGTCGGTCACCTGCTTGTCGCCCACGTCGACCATCCGGGCGGCGCCCGAGTCGTCGAGGTGCGACAGCTCGCCCACGGCGCCTAGGCGGCGCTCGGCTCGTGTGTGCGCTGGGCCGCCGCGATCAGGTCGAGCACCGCGGCGTCGTCGCCGCGGCGCAGCAGTTCCACAGGATCGGGATCGCCGTTCACGATCGACTCGAAGAAGGCCTTGCGGTCCTGGTAGGTGGGCAGCGTGCCCTTGGCCCAGCCCCGCACGTCATTGAGCATGACCGCCAGGCGCGCGTAGGGCTCGCCGTACTCCTCGGCGATCTCCGCCTTGATGCGCTTGGCCAGCGCGGGGCTGGCCCCGGCCGTGGAGATCGCGATGGCCAGCGGTCCGGTGCGCACGATCGCCGGCAGGATGAAGTTGCACAGCGGGGGCACGTCCACGATGTTCACGAGCATCGCCCGCTTCTCGGCGTCCTCGTAGATGCCGATGTTCACGTCGGTGTCGTCGGTGGACGCGATCACCATGAAGGTCCCCTCGAGGTCGGAGGGCTCGTATTCGCGCCGCTCCCACCCGATCGAGCCCTCGTCGGCCAGCTCCTGCAGCGGCCCGATCGCCTCGGGCGCGATGAGGGTCACGTCGCCGCCGCACGCCAGCAGGCCCTCCACCTTCTCCAGGCCGATCGTCCCGCCGCCCACGACGACGCACCGGCGCCCGGACAGCTTCAGGCACGCGATGTAGAAGGGGGTGTCCAGCATTCCCTGGACGCAGCTCTGGTCGCAGATACCGCGCTTGAACTGGCACACACAGGGCTTTCCGGCAAAGGCTTGGGCGGGCATGGTCTCTCCGATAGTACGCGCCGTACAGTCGATGCGGATGTCCTCCGGATACTTCACCGATGACTCGATGCTTCGCCGTGTTCACCGCGAGCGCGCGATCGCCCTCAGCGGGCCGCGCGCGCTGCTGATGCAGGCTGCGCACCCCCTGGCCGTCTCGGGATTGCTGGCCCACTCCACGGCGATGGACGAGCCCTATGACCGCCTGGCGCGCACCGCGGAGGTGATGTCCACGATCGGCTTCGGCAGCACCGAGGACGCCGACCGTGTGACCGCGCATGTACGCGCCATGCACTCTCGCGTGAGCGGCAGGCTGCGCGAGCCCACCGGCCGGTTCCCGGCGGGCACGCCCTACCGCGCGGACCAGCCCGACCTGCTGCTGTGGGTGCTGTTCACCCTCGTGGACTCGGGGGTCGTGGTCTACCGCAAGTACGTGGGCTCGATGTCCCCCGCCGAGGAGGCCGCCTACTGGGACGACTACAAGGTGGTGGGAGAGCTGTTCGGGCTCCCGCGCGCCGACATGCCGGACGGGCTGGACGAGCTCGGCGAATACCGCCGCGAGATGCTGGAGGGTGACACGCTGCTGGTCACCGACTGGGCGCGCAGGCGGGCGCGCGAGATCGTGCTCGAGCCGCCCGTGCCGTGGGTGGTCCAGCCGCTCCTGCAGACCGCCAACTTCGTCACGATCGCGCTGCTGCCCGACTCGATCCGGCGCCAGTACGGCTTCGCGCCGATCCCGCCCGCGCCCGTGCGCAGGGCGCTGGTGGCCGGTGGCGCCGAGTACGTGAAGCGCGCGGTGGTGCCGTTCCTGCCCGAGCGGCTGCGCTACGTGCCGGCCGCGCGCGCCGCCTGACCGGGCGCGCGCACCAGCTCCATCAAGTGCTCGTCGCTCCACCCGCCGGTGCGGTAGTTGCGCCCGCTGTAGCGCGTGACCCCCACGCGGCGGAAGCCCGCCTTCTCGTAGCAGCGCAGCGCGGGCTCATTCTCGGTGTCGGTGGACAGCACGATCCGGTGGTGGCCGCGGGCGCCATCAGGTGGTCGCACAGCGCGACCATCGCGTCGGTGCCCAGGCCCCGCCCCTGGAACGCCGGGCCCAGGAAGATGTCCACCTCCGCGTGGCGGTAGTCGGGCTCGTGCTCCTCGCTGAACTGGATCATCCCGGCCAGCTCGCCGCCGTCGAGGATGGCGAATCGGGTGGACTCGGGCTCGTCCTGGAGGGGAAAGTCCTCCTCGAGGGCGCCCCACCAGTCCGCCACGGAGGAGTCGGCGCGCATGGCGCGCAGTCCGTCGGCGTGCCCGGCCTCGAGCGGCGCGAGGGTCACGCGCTCGCCCCTGATCTCGGGCATCGGCTGCTGTAGCTCAGGCACCTGAGCCGGTCCGGAGCATCTTCGCCCCGAGCCGGGCGAAGGAAGTGGCGCCGCGTCGCAGCGCGCCCGCCTTGTCGTCCTCGCGCCCGTAGAGCAGCTGGGCCGAGGCGTGCATGGCGCGCCCCAGCGAGCTGTCGTAGGGGTGCCACCAGAAGTTGCGGGTGCGCGAGGGATCCCAGGACAGGAGCTTGATGTTCACGCACTCGTAGAAGCCGAACTTCGAGTGCGACCGGCCCAGGCCGGAGTCCTTGACGCCCCCCCAGGAGCACGAGCAGGCGCCGTGGGAGTACATGTGGTCGTTCACCCACACCATCCCAGACTGCAGGCGCCGCGCGATCCGCTCACCGCGGGCGCGGTCCATCGTCCACACCGACGCTCCCAGGCCGAACTCCGAGTCGTTCGCCAGACCGATCGCCTCGTCCTCGGAGTCCACGGTGACCACCGGGACCACCGGGCCGAAGATCTCCTCGCGCATGATCCTCATGTCGTGGGTCACGCCCGTGAGCACCGCGGGGGCGTAGTAGTCGCCGTCCGGTGCCCCGGAGGGCTCCACCGGGCCGCCGCAGTGAAGCGTGGCCCCCTGGTTCACCGCGTCCTCAACCAGCTCGCGCACCAGCGCGTGCTGCTCGGCCGACACCATCGGTCCGATCTCGGTGTTCCAGTCCATCGGCTCACCCACCCGCAGCGCCCTCGCGCCCTTCACGAGTCCTTCCACGAAGCGGTCGGCCACCTGGCGCACCACGTACACGCGCTCGATGCCCGAGCAGGTCTGCCCGGCGTTGGCGAAGCCTCCCCACAGCGCGCCCGACACCGCGTTGTCCACGTTGGCGTCGGCGAGCACGAGCATCGCATCCTTGCCACCCAGTTCCAGCACCGAGCCCTTCATGCGCTCGGCGCAGCTCACGCCCACCTGGCGGCCCACCTCCACGGATCCGGTAAAGAAGATCTTCGCGGCGCTCGACTCCACCAGCGCCTGGCCCACGGCGCCACCGCCGTGCACGGTCCGGACGAGCCCCTCCGGCAGCCCCGCGCGCTCGAACACCGATTGGATGCGCTGGCCTATGAGCGGCGTGAGCGAGGCGGGCTTGAGCACCACGCCGTTGCCCGCCATCAGTGCGATGGCCACCTCGCCGAACGGGATCGACCACGGGTAGTTCCACGGTGCGATCACGCCCACGACGCCCAGGGGCTCGTACGCGAACTTCGCCCGCTTCTGCTTCAGGAAGATCGGGAGCGCCACGCGCTCGTCGGTGAGGATCTTGGGCCCCTGGTGCGCGATCCAGTGCAGCGCGTCGATGGTGGGCAGGAGCTCCATCACATACGACTCGTTGCGCGGCTTGCCCTGCTCGCGTGTGAGCAGCTCGGACAGCTCGTCGAGCGAGTCGATCACCACCTGCGCGGCTCGGCGCATGTAGCGGGCCCTCTCGGACAGGGGCAGCGCTGCCCAGAACGGCTGCACCTCCGCCACGTCGTCCACCACCGACTGCACCTCGCCCGGGGCGATCGTGGGCACGGCCCCCAGGCGCCGTCCTCCCGCGGGGCTGTGCGACTCCAGCGGTGGTGTGGCGGTGGAGGACTCCATTCGGAGGCCATTGTGACCGAGCGGGTCAGGCGGCGCGGTGGGACGCGGCGGCGAGCCGCGTGTGAAGCACCAGCAGGTTGCCCTCCATCGAGCTGGTGGTGGGCCCCAGCCTGTGCATCAGGCCCGCCATCGCACGGTTGCCGTCGAGCACTTCGGCCCGCAGATGGACGGCCCCGTGCTGCGCCGCGAGCGAGGCGATCACCTCGGTGAGCAGCTTGCCCACGCCCGCGCCCTGGTGTTCGTCACCCACCACCACGCCCAGCTCGGCCAGGCCGGTGTCCAGGTGGGCCACGTCCGCCAGCCCCACGATCTCCTCGCGTCCCGCGTCCATCGTGGTGGCCGCAACCACCATCCGCTTGCGCGGATCGAAGAACGCGAAGTGGCGCAGGGTGGTGTCCGAAACCACCGGCATGGAGCTGAAGAACCGCCGCTGGCGCGTTTCCGGCGTGAGCGCCTCGAGGAAGCCGCGGATACGCGGGCCGTCGCTGGGGCGGGTCAGGCGCAGGCGTACAAGCAGCCCTCCGTCGGTGCGGTGGGTGGTGGCCAGCAGGGCACCCGGGTCGGCCAGACGAGCAGGGCGTGTTTGGGGCGAATCCATCTCCCCTCACCGTGGCAGGCGGTGCGGCTAGAGGCCAATGTCTCTTGGCGAGTTCGCAACATTGCTTGCAAGCAGGTAGAAGCTCCCTGTGTTCGCGCGCCGACGCAGGTGGGGGGGATGGGTGGCGCTCGCTGTTGTGCTGCTGGCCGCCGTCGTGGTGGCGGGCCTGGTCTGGGTGCGCCCGGCGGTGACCTATGACGAGGTTGTGGAGGGCGGCTTCTCGGCCACCGGTCCCGACGGCCGGGCCGTGGCGGCCGGCCCGTTCGGCGAGTACGTGTCGATCCGCTACCGCGCGGGCCTGACCACGAATGTGGCCGTCTCGGTCGCCAACGAGGGCGATAGGGACGTGAGGATCACCTCGCTGGGCGACCGCCGCGGTCTCCGCGCAGTGAGGCCGGCGGGGGTGAGGATCGGCCAGGCCAACTCGAGCGGCCCGCCGCGGAGCTACGTGCCCTTCCGGGAGTTCGACCTCCCGGCGGGCCAGACGCGAGGGGTGCGGCTGCTGTATCGCACCGGAGCTTGCTCAGACCTTCGCAAGGGCTCCAGCGTGACCTTCAGGACCCTGCCGGTGCGCTGGCGCACCGGCTTCCTGGAACGCGAGACGGCGATCGAGCTGCGCAGCCCGATCGAGTTCCGCCGCGACGGCGTCTGCGAACGCAGCCGGGGCTAGGCGGAGCGCCTGCGGGCGCGGCGGATCCGCTCGAGGCGCTCGGACATTCCGCGCTCCTCGCCGTGCCCGGAGAGCTCCAGGAACCGCTCGCCCGCGGCCTCCTCGGGCATCAGCTCCTGCTCGGACACGCCCTCGGGATGGGCGTGGGGATAGTCATAGCCCTGGCCGCGGCCCAGCGCGTCGGCGCCGGGGTATGCGGCGCTTCGCAGGGGTCCTGGGGGCTCGGGCGCGCCGTGCACGCGCACCCACTCCCGTGCCTTCCCGATCGCCTCGTACGAGGCGTTGGACTTGGGCGCCAGCGCCAGGTAGACGGCGGCCTGGGCCAGATTCAGCGCGCACTCAGGCAGCCCCACGTGCTCCACGGCGTGGGCGGCGGCCACGGCCACCACCAGCGCCTGGGGGTCCGCGTTGCCCACGTCCTCACTGGCCAGGATCACCATCCGCCGGGCGATGAATCGGGGGTCCTCGCCGCCCTCAAGCATCGCGGCCAGGTACAGCAGCGACGCGTCGGGGTCCGACCCGCGCGTGGCCTTGATCCAGGCCGAGATCGTGTCGTAGTGGCGATCGCCGCCCTTGTCGTAGAGGATCGCGCGGCGCTGCAGTGCGTCCTCGGCCAGCTCGAGCGTGACCGGCTGTCCCTCTGAAGCCGTCTCCGTGGCCAGCTCCAGGGCGGCCAGTGCAGTGCGGGCGTCGCCACCCGCGCGAGCGGCCAGGAACTCCAGCGCGTCGTCGTGGACCTCCGGCGGGTCGGCGATCCCGCGCTCGGCGGTGAGCGCGCGGCGCAGCAGGGCCAGGACGTCGTCGTCGCTCAGGCCGCGCAGCTCGTACACCCGCGAGCGCGACAGCAGTGCCGAGTTCACCTCGAAGTAGGGGTTCTCCGTGGTGGCGCCCACGAGCGTGACCAGCCCCTCCTCCACCGCGGGCAGCAGCACGTCCTGCTGGGCCTTGTTGAAGCGGTGGATCTCGTCGAGGAACAGGATCGTGTGCTCGCCGGAGGTGGTGCGCCGGTGCTCGGCGCGCTCCATCACCGCGCGCACCTCCGCCCGTCCGGCGTTCACCGCGGAGAGCTCCTCGAATGCGGCGCTGGCCGTCGTGGCCATCAGGCGCGCCAAGGTGGTCTTGCCCGAGCCGGGCGGGCCGTAGAGGATCATCGAGTGCGGGCGCCCGCCGTCGAGCGCAGTGCGCAGCGCCGACCCGGGCTCCAGCAGGTGCTCCTGGCCCACCAGCTCGTCGAGAGTCGCCGGGCGCATCCGCGCCGCCAGCGGCTGGCTGGAGGTGGGCACGCGCGTCTGGCCCGGCGGCGGCCGGGCCTCCTCCTCGAAGAGCCGGCCACCGTCGTTCACAGCCCGGAAAGAAAGCCGGCGATCTCCCGGGCGCAGCGTTCGGGCTCGTCCTCGATCACGAAGTGCCCCGCGCCGTCCACCACCACGAGCTCGCTGCCCGGTATCTGCTTCTGGAAGCGGTGCGCGCCGGCCACGGGGGCGAACGGGTCGTCCTCTCCCCACAGCAGCAGCGTCGGTACGCCCAGCTCTGCGAGCTTGCCCTCGTAGGGCTCGAGCTTGGAGAAGTCACCCGAGCGGTAGAGCTCCAGCTGGCCGCGGCGGCGGTCCTCATCGCCGAAGCACTTCCAGTACTCGTTCACGGCGGCGTCGTCGATGCCCCGGCTGGACTGGGCCATGACGGCGCCGAAGGCCTCCCGGGTCATCCCCTCCAGCAGCTCCTCGCCCTGGCCCTCGGTGCGAAGGGCCTCGGCCATCCCGTGCCACTGCCCGTCGGGGAAGAAGCCGCTGTCTGAGATCACCAGCGCGTGCACCGAGCGCGGGTTGTCGCACGCCCAGCGCAGGCCGATCAGCGCGCCCCAGTCGTGCACCACCAGCGCCACCGGACCCGGTTCCAGTCCCTCGTGCAGGCGCTGCAGAGCGTCGATCTGGCGTTCCCAGGTGCCGGGCGGGTCGGCCGGGGAGTCGCCGAAGCCGGGGAGGTCGGGCGCGACCGCGCGCCAGCCCGTGTCGGCCACGGCGGGCAGCACGTGGCGCCACATGTAGGAGGACTCCGGATAGCCGTGAACCAGCAGGGCCACGGGGCCGTCTGGCGGCCCGGCCTCGCGGTAGGCGATGCCGTCGAGCGTGGCGAGGGACTCGGGCATCGCCCCGCCGAGGCTAGCGCCCCGGCGGTGCCCTCAGCGTGCCGAGCGCAGGCGGTAGCGGCGGCTGTTGGACGCCCGGAGGCCGGTGCCGTCGCGGGCGCTGAGCAGCACGCGCACGGACAGCCCGCGCGAGCGCCGGGCCAGCAGGCGCCTGCCCGCCCGGTTCAGCCGTACGCGCACGGTGCCGGATCGACGGCCGCGGGCAAACGTCATCCTGCCTCTGCCCACCGTCAGCGTGCCGGCCTTGGCGGTGGCGGCGCACACCTGGCGGCCGCTGCCGCCGCGGACGCGGCACTGCACCGGAAAGCTGCCCCGCTTGACGCGGCCGTAACGGTGCCTGCCGAAGCCGGCGCGCATGCGCCTGTTCTTGGTTGCCTCGGTTGAGGTCCCGCCGACCGCGCCGGGCGTGGCGGATCCGCCCGTCGAGCCGCCGCCAGTCGAGCCGCCGGTGTCCCCTCCGCCGGTGTCACCGCCGCCGGTGTCGCCTCCGCCCGGGTCGCCTCCGCCCGGGTCGCCTCCGCCCGGGTCGCCTCCGCCCGGGTCACCCGGCGCTGCGCTCGGGCGCAGCACGAACAGACCCTGCTCGATGCCGCTGACGATGATGTTGCCCGACTCGAAGTACGGGTAGTTGCTCCAGGTTCCGTTGAACTCGGCCAGGTCGTCCCTGGGGTAGATGTCGAAGAACCCGACTTCGTTCAGGTTCTGCGGGTCGCTCACGTCGAGCACACGCAGCCCGGAGCGGTAATTCGACTGGTAGCTCAGCCCGTCGACGATGTACTGGTTGTGGTCGATCGAGGTGCTCTCGCCCTGGTGGGTGTTCACGAGCTCGGGCCCGCCGCCCCCATCGCCCGGCTCGTCGTCGAGATCCTCGACGTTGAAGACGTAGGTCTGGGTCCGGGGGACGTCGTTGCGATCGGTCTCGTCCAGCTCGTCGTCCACCAGGAAGTGACTGCCGTCCTCCGTGAGCCATCCCTGATGCGTGTAGGTGGCCTTCTCGTATGGACGGCGAGAGAGCTGGACCGGGTTGTCCTTGTCGGTGACGTCGACGATCGTCAGCGTGTCCTGGCTGGAGTTGAAGCAGATCTCCTTGCCATCGTGCTCGGTGTCGGGACCGTCGTAGTTCACGCACTGAGCGTCGTGGACGTAGCTCTCGCCGGTGTCGTTCGCGGCGGGACCGGCCGTCGTGTCCTCGGTCACGCAGCCTGCGAACTCCGGCTTGGGCAGATTGCCGTCGCCGTCGGGCTCACCCAGGTCGATCATGTGCAGCCCGCCGCCGTTGCAGGTGGACGTGCCGACCGCGTATGCGAACCCGCTCTCCTCGTTGATCACGATGTTGTGCGCGTTGTCGCCCGTGAAGACCAGCGGGCCCGGCGCCGGGTCCGTGACCGTGCCCTCGCCAATGAACGAGTAGCGCTTCTCCAGATCCTCCTGGAATACCCCGGGGTCCGCGGGATCGGCATCGCGCAGCTGCCGGAGGTCGAACACCTGCATTCCGTGCCCCGGCTCCTCGGAAACGATGAAGGCGTGATTCGCGTAGACCTTCACGTCGCGCCAGGCGCTCAGAACCCCCGAAGGGGCACCCTGGCCCGTGTTGAGGCGCCCGAGGTACCTGGGGGCGTACGGGTCCGTCACGTCCACGAACGACGTGCCGTCCTGCTGGCCGACGAGCGCGTACTCCTTGCCGGTCTGCGGATCGGTCCAGCCCCAGATGTCGTTCAGCTCGGCCGGGGTGAGGAAGTCCTCCTTCGGGAGGAAGCTGGCGAGGTCGTAGCCCTCGCACGGGAAGATGCCGGCCGACTTCCCGTCCACGCAGGGCTTGTCGGAGAGGGGCTCCGGAGGCACGTCGCCGCCGGCGTTGGGCCGGCTCTCGACCCGGACGCCGCCCTGATAGGCGGACTGACTCACCTTGCGGGCCTGCACGACGACCGTGTAGGCGCCGCTCGCGTTGGGCACCACGACGCGCTCGGCGGTCTCCCCGGGCGTCGTTGACTGCGTCACCGGGATGGCGCTGTCGCCCGGGTTCGCACCCTCGTAGACGTAGATGTCGAAGTTGTCGTTGCCGTCCTCCTCCTGTCCGGCGGCCGGGGGGTCGGGGAGGATGGTGATCTCGACGCCGCCGGCGTTGTCGTCCCAGTGGCTTGCGGGGATGTCGACATTCAGGCTGTACTGGTCACAGCTTGGTGCCTCCTCGGGCAACAGGCAATGAGTCGCCTGGCCGTAGCCGCCCAGACCCGCGGGACTCGATGCGTTCTCGAAGTACTTGCCCTGCCAGCCGATCATCCGGTTGTCGAGCGAGACGGTGCCCTCGTTGTCCTCCTGGGCCGCCGCGGTCATCGTGACCACCACGCCGCCGATCAGGGTCACGGCCAGCAGGACGGCCAGGCCGGGAAAACGTGCAGAGAACCGCTTGCCGCTCAAGATGACGCTCCTAGGTTTCGGGCGGCGCGCTCACCCCTGAACACGGCCGCAGATAGACGCCTCGGCCTCCTTCATGCCCCGTATGGCGGGCGGGTCAAACCTCACGCGACAGCGCAGGGCGCCTAAGCGGCGCTCGCCGCCCGCCCCGGAGCGGCCAGCTGGGCAAACAGCCGGGTGAGTGCGGGGCGCAGCACGCCGGTCTCGAAGTCCTCGCGCTCGCTGGCCAGCTGCTCGAGCAGCAGGCCGGTGAGCGTGGCCACCACCACCCGGGCGTCGAGGGCCGGCTCGTCCGATCCCACGGCGCGGCAGCCCACCTCGGCCAGCCGGATATTGGCCTCCTGCCAGCGCCCGAGTTCAGCCCGCAGGGCGGGCGTTCGCGCTGCCTCCAGGCCCAGCTCGAACAGCGCGACGTGCTTGGCCGGGTCCTCGTGGAGGTCGCCCGCCAGCTGGGCGGACACGGCGGCGGCCCACTCATCCGCCGACAGGGCGGACGGGGCGAGGTCGAGCACCAGCCGCTCCAGGCGCTCGGTCTCCTCGCGTGCCGCCAGCAGGAGGGCTCTCTCGAGCAGCTCCTCCTTGGAATCGAAGTAGTACGTGGTGGCGGATACCGGCACCCCGGCCTCGAGGGCCACCGCGCGATGGGTGACCGCATCGGCCCCGCGCGCGCCGATCAGGCGCAGGGTGGCGCGCAGGATCTCGTCGCTGCGCCGCTCGCCCTTCTGGTACATTCGTCCCGACAAACTGGAACAAACGTACCAGACCCGCACGGAGGACAACAGCCGCCGATGACCACCACGCTGCCCACGCGCAACCCGCTGGACAACATCTCCTACTCGGACCTCTATCGCCGCTGGGAGATGGGTCACTGGCGCGCCACCGAGCTGGACTTCACCGAGGACCGCAAGCAGTGGGAGGGCGACTTCTCGGAGTTCGAGCGCACGGCGGCGCTGTGGAACTACGCGCTGTTCTTCTGGGGCGAGGATGCGGTTGCCGACGGCCTGTCGCCGTACGTGGACGCGGCGCCGCTGGAGGAGCAGAAGTACTTCCTCACCACACAGCAGGTGGACGAGGCGCGCCACGCGGTCTTCTTCAAGCGCTTCATGCACGAGGTGGCGGGGCTCGGCGACGGCACCATGGCCGGCGGGCTCGATGCGATCAGGCCGCAGCTCACCTGGGGCTTCACACGCGTGTTCGACCGGCTGGTGCGGATGAGTGACGAGCTGCGTCGCAACCCGTCTGTTCCACAGCTTGCCGCCGCCATCACCCTCTACCACGTGATAATCGAGGCAGCGCTCGCGCAGCCCGGCCAGCACTTCATCACCAGCTACCTGACCGACCGCAACGCGCTCCCCGGCTTCCGTGCCGGAATGGAGAACGTGGCGGCCGACGAGCAGCGCCACATCGGCTTCGGCGTGAAGCTGCTGTCGGACCTGCGCGAGATGGATCCCGAGGTGCCGCACGCGGTGGCCGACCTTCTGCGCGAGGTGATCCCGTGGACCGCCTCCGTGCTGGTCCCGCCGAACTGGGACATGCGTTATGTGGAGTGCTTCGGCTTCACGCTGGACGACATCGGCGAGGAGGGCGCCATGTCGCTCGACACAAAGATGCGCAGCGCCGGGATGCCGATCGAGGATCTGCCGGGCCCGCCGGTGTTCCCCGTGCCGGGGACGCCGCGTGAGCGCTCGCAGCGCGGCCGGCAGATGGTTCGCGCGGGGTACCTGGGCGAGAAGGTTGGCCCGCCGTCCACCGACCCCGACGACATGGGCGTCTTCTTCCAGGTGGTGGCCGGCGCCCTGCAGGCAGAGCGCGCCAGCGAGCCGGGGACGATCCAATGGGAGTTCCCCGATGCCGAGCCCTGGCACGTGGTGGTGGCCAACGGCAACACGCGCGCAGGGCGCGGCACCGCCGACGTCTCCGCGCGTGCGTCTGCAGACGAGCTTCGAGGACTTCGTGGACGTGATCGCCCGCCGGGAAGATCCCAAGCGGCTGGTGGCCCGCGGCCGCCTGCGCCCCCGCGGGGACCTGCGCTGGCTCTGGCGCAGCCGCGGCATGTTTCCCGCTTAACGCCCTTCCTATACTCGCCTGGTGCCCGAGCCCGAGGATCTCGAGCGGCGCACCACCGAGCTGCTGCAGCGATTGATCCGCTTCAACACGGTCAATCCGCCCGGCGACGAGCAGGCCTGCCAGGACCACCTGGAGGAGATGCTGGCGGGCGTGGGCTTCGAGACCGAGCAGCTTGCGGCCGTCGAGGGCCGCCCGAACCTGGTGGCGCGCCTGCCCTCCGGCTCCGACGGCCCGGTGCTGTGCCTCCTGGGCCATGTGGACACCGTGCTGGCCGATCCCGGCGACTGGACGGTGGACCCGTGGTCGGGCGACATCAGGGACGGCTGCGTGTGGGGGCGCGGCGCGCTCGACATGAAGAGCCAGGTGGCCGCCGAGGTTGCCGCCGCCGTGGCGCTCGCCGGGGAGGGCTGGCGGCCCGAGTCGGGCGAGCTGAAGCTGGTGATCACAGCGGATGAGGAGACGGGCGCGGCGTACGGCGCACAGTGGCTGTGCGAGGAGCACCCCGAGAAGGTGCGCGCCGACCTCGTGATCAACGAGGGCGCCGGCGAGTCGTTCGAGTACGCCGGCAAGCGCGTCTACGGCGTGTGCGTGGCCGAGAAGGGAGTGTTCCGGTTCACGCTCACCACCAGCGGCACCGCGGGCCACGCCTCGATTCCGCGCATAGGCGATAACGCCCTGGTGAAGATGGCCCCGGTGCTGGAGGCGCTCGCTGACGGCCGGGTGTCCCCCGAGCACACGCCCGAGGGAGATGCCTTCCTGGCCGCGCTCGGCGCCGCCGGC
The DNA here is from genome assembly GCA_963727395.1 of uncultured Thermoleophilaceae bacterium. Lineage (GTDB taxonomy): Bacteria > Actinomycetota > Thermoleophilia > Solirubrobacterales > Thermoleophilaceae > JAAYBF01. The sequence goes on from CAVSGC010000019.1 coordinate 16,557, forward strand.
GACGACCTCCAGGCCGCGCTCGCGGAGGTGGAGGCCACCGATCCGAGGGTGGCCGTGCTGCTCGAGCCGATGCTGGGCGTGACCCTGTCGCCCACGATGATCGCCGCGTCCCAGAAGATCAACGTGATCCCCGCGCACGCGCGCCTCGACGTGGACTGCCGCGTGCCGCCCGAGCTGGGCGAGGAGCACGCGCTCGCGCGCATCCACGAGGCGATCGGGGGCGAGGGCGGATACCACGTCTCATTCCACGAGACGGTGGTGGGCAACCGCTCGCCGATCGACACGCCGCTGATGGACACGATCCGCTCGTTCGTCGAGCGCGAGGATCCGGGCGCCGAGGTCACGCCCGTGGTTCTGCCCGGGTTCAGCGACTCGCGCTGGTTCCGCGAGGCCTTCCCCGACTGTGTGGCCTACGGCTTCTTTCCCCAGCGGACGATGGACCTCTTCGAGGCCGCACCGCTGATCCACGGCGCCGACGAGCGCGTGCCGATTGAGGACCTCGGGCTGGCCGCCCGTTTCTACACCGATCTGATCGAGAGGACACTGCGATGACCGATGCAGCGAAGGTCCCGCCGCTTGTCGGCGAGAGTGACGATGAGGCAATAGACAAGCTGCGCCTGGGCGGCATGGCGCTGCGCAACGGGCTACTCGTGCACGGCCCCACGCACTGGGCCGCCGCCGTGCGCGACCGTCACGGCGAGATCCAGGTGGCGTCGGGCCGCAAGCCCTCGCTGGGCGGGCGGGCCACCGAGCGGATACCTGGACTGCGCGGCGTGACCAAGCTGGCCGAGGCGATGGCCGTGATCCCGCTGGTCAAGCGCGCCCTGCCGGCCGCGAAGCTGCCGATGGAGGACCTGCGCGTGGCGGGCGCGATGGCGGGCGCAGCGCTGCTCGGGCAGGCCGTCCGGTCCACGGGGGCGCGCACCGTGGCGCGCGAGGCCGTCGTGGGCGCAGTGAGCCTGGCCCCGGCGCTGTTGGCCCTGCGGGGTGGCGACCTGGCCGCCTACCACGGCGTGGAGCACAAGTCGATCGCCGCCTACGAGCAGGATGGCGAGGCCGCGGATGCAGACAAGGAGCACGACCGCTGCGGCTCCAACCTGGTGGTGCCGATGCTGGGCGCCGCGGCTGTGGGCAACGTGGCCGCGCGCAGGGCGGGGTTGCGCGGCCCGCTGGCCGAGGCCGGAGTGGCCGTGGGCAGCGCCGCGCTGGCGGTCGAGGTGTTCGCCTACGCCGAGCGCCACGACGGCTCGCGGGTGTCGAGCATGCTGCGCCGCCCCGGCCATGAGATCCAGCGCCTGGTGGGCACCAGGGAGCCGACGGGCGAGCAGCTTGCGGTGGGCCGCGCCGCGCTGGCGGAGATCCTCCGGGTGGAGGGCGCCACATAGCCTCGGCGGTGCGCACCAGGCTGGACCCCGGCGTCTTCCGGCTGCCCGTTGACCGGATCAGGGAGGGCTATTACACCGACGCCTACTTCAACCTCGCGAAGGAGCTGCTGGAGGAGGAGGGCCGGCACCCGCACGTGACGATGCAGGTGTTCCAGAAGGGCGAGTCGGTGCTGGGCGGCATCGACGAGGCGATCGCGGTGCTCAAGGAGTGCGCCGGCCGCCACGCGCCCGGCGGGTGGGAGCTCGGCTGGGACCGCCTGGACGTGCGTGCACTGCACGAGGGCGACGAGATCGCACCGCACGAGACGGTGATGACCGTTGAGGGCGACTACTCGCTGTTCGCCCACCTAGAGACCGTGTACCTCGGCTGCCTCGCACGGCGCACGCTGGTGATGACAAACGTGCGCGAGGTGGTGGAGGCCGCCCGCGGCAAGCCCATCCTCTTCTTTCCGGCCCGCCACGACCACTGGCTGGTGCAGACCGGCGACGGCTGGGCCGCGCACGTGGCAGGCGCGATCGGCGTGTCCACCGATGCCCAGGCCTCATGGTGGGGCGGCACGGGCATCGGCACCGTGCCGCACGCACTGATCGCTGCCTTCGCGGGCGACACGGTGGAGGCGGCGCGGTCGTTCGCCCGCCGCTACGCCCCCGAGACCAACGTGACCGTGCTCGTGGACTTCGACAACGATTCGGTCCGCACCGCGATCGAGGTGGCCGACGCCCTCGGGGATGACCTCTGGGGGGTGCGCCTGGACACCTCCGAGCGGATTGTGGACAGGGCGCTGTGGGACGACATGGGCGCGTTTCGCCCGACCGGCGTGAACCGCGTGCTGGTGGAGAAGGTGCGCGCGGCACTCGATGCCGCCGGCCACCAACGGGTGAAGATCGTCTGCTCCGGCGGATTCGACGCGGACAAGATCCGCGAGTTCGAGGCGGCGGGCGCCCCGGTGGACTCCTACGGCGTGGGCTCGTCGCTGCTGGGCGGCCAGAACGACTTCACTGCGGACGTGGTGCTGCTGGACGGGCGTGACTGCGCCAAGGCGGGCCGGGCGTATCGCCCGAACGCCAGGCTCGAGCGGGTGGACTGATGTACGAGAGGCGCGGGGGGCAGATTCGCCCTACCCTGGTGCGTCAATGTCCGTCCTAGCCATCTCCTGGTACCAGATCCAGGACTGGGCAGTTATCTGGCTGCCCATCATCTTCATGGGCCTGATCGCCGTTGTGCTGGTGTACATGCTGCGGTTCATGCCGCGCACCGCGCCGCAGGAGATCAAGCCCTCCAGCTCGGACTCCATCGGCTGGAAGGACGTGGCCGGCGTGGAGGAGGCCAAGGACGAGCTGCGCGAGGTGGTGGATTTCCTGCGCGATCCCGAGCGCTTCCGCGCGATCGGCGCGAAGGTGCCGAAGGGGATCCTGCTCCACGGCCCGCCCGGCACCGGCAAGACCCTGCTGGCCAAGGCGGTGGCCCACGAGTCCAACGCGAAGTTCTACGCGCAGTCGGCCTCGTCGTTCGTGGAGATGTTCGCCGGCCTGGGAGCCGCGCGCATCAGGCGGCTGTTCCGCGAGGCGCGCAACGCCGCCCCGGCGATCGTCTTCATCGACGAGCTGGACGCGGTGGGCGCCACGCGCGGCAACGACGTGTCGGGGGAGAAGGACCAGACGCTCAACCAGCTGCTCGTGGAGCTGGACGGGTTCGGCGGCGGCGATCAGCTCGTGGTGATCGCGGCGTCCAACCTGCTCGACAAGCTCGACCCCGCGCTGCTTCGCCCGGGCCGCTTCGACCGCCAGATCTTCGTCTCGCCGCCCGATCTGGACGGCCGCAAGCACATCCTCAAGGTGCACACCCGCACCAAGCCGCTGGCGGCGGACATCGACCTCGAGGTGGTGGCGCGCCAGACCAGCGGGCTCACGGGCGCCGACCTGGCCAACATCTGCAACGAGGCCGCGATCTTCGCGGGCCGCGCCCACCGCAAGGTCGTGGAGACCACCGACTTCCAGGCGGCGCTGGAGCGCGTGGTGGCGGGCATGCAGTCGCGCCGCGTGATCACCGATCACGAGAAGCGCGTGGTGGCCTACCACGAGGCCGGGCACGCGCTGTGCTCCCAGCTGCTGCCCTCCGTGGAGAAGGTGCACCGGATCTCGATCGTGCCGCGCGGCCAGGCGCTGGGCTACACGCTCAACCTGCCCGAGGAGGATCGCTACCTGAAGACCCAGGAAGAGCTGATGGACTACCTCGTGGTCCTGCTGGGCGGGCGCGTGACCGAGAGCCTGATCTTCGGCCAGATCACCACCGGCGCCTCGGACGACCTGCGCAAGGTGCACGAGATCAGCCGCTCGATGGTCACCGACTACGGCATGGGCACCAACCTCCAGTCCAAGCAACTCCCAACGGCGGACTACTCGATGGCCGACGCCACCCGCCGCCTGATCGACGAGGAGCAGCAGCACATCGCCGACGAGGCCCACCGGCGCGCCTCGCGGTTGGTGGCCGCCCACAGGCCGCTGCTGGAGGCCTTTGCGGCCCGCCTGCTGGAGAGCGAGGTGCTGGAGCGCGGCGACATCGAGCGCATCACCGCCGAGTACGAGGGCGAGGCCGTTCCGAGGCGGCGCCTGGAGCCGCTGCCGGGCACCGGCAGCCGGCGCGCCAGCGTGGCCGCCAGCGAGCGGCTCGAGCCGGGTAAGTAATCTCCGGCGAGTGTTCGGAGAGATCGACCACATCGGCGTGGCAGTCGAGGACCTGGACGAGTCGATTGCCCTCTATCGCGACCGTCTCGGCATGCGCGAACAGCATCGCGAGACCGTGGAGGAGTTCGGCGTGGAGGCGGCACTGCTGGAGATCGGCGATGCCCACGTGGAGCTGCTCACCCCGATTCAGCCCGACAGCGCGGTGGCGCGCTTCCTCGAGAAGAACGGTCCCGGGATGCACCACGTGGCCTACCGCACGACCGACATCGATGCCGCGCTGGAGCGCATGAGCCAGGCCGGGGTGCGGATGATCGACGAACAGCCCCGCACCGGGATCCGGGAGAGCCGCGTGGCCTTCGTGCATCCCAAGTCCACCGGCGGTGTGCTCACCGAGATAGTGGAGCCCGCTCATGGCTGACCTCCGCCGCCTCGATGTGGGCTTCCAGGGCGGCCAGGTGCTGGCCGTGCGCATCCAGGCCGATGACTACGACGCCCTGGTGAAGGCGCTCGCCGACGACCGTTCCGAGCGCTGGCACCAGCTGGACACCGACGACTCGCAGGTGCAGATCGACCTCTCCCAGGTGGTCTATGTACAGCGCGAGAGCGGTGACCAGAAGGTCGGCTTCTAGCCGCCGCCCTCCGAGCGCCGCCCGATGCTCCGCGCGCTGGACCACGCCCTTCTGCGGCTGCTGAGAACGCGCCTGCACGGCCCGCAGGTGGAGCGCGCGGTGCTGCTGTTCACCCGCACGGGCGAGCACGGAGCACTGTGGCTGGCCATCTGCCTTGCCGGCTCGATCTTCGACCCGGGCCGGCGCGCCCTGTACCGGCACGCGGCCCTCACCATCGTGGCCGCCTACCTTCTGAACATCGTGCTCAAGAACGTCTTCCGCCGCCGCCGCCCCCTGATCGAGGAGCTGCCCTCGCTCTCCACGACGGTCACCGCGTTGTCCTACCCCTCGGCTCACGCCACCACGTCGTTCGCCGCCGCCCGGGTGCTGTCGGGCTCGCTGCCGGCGGCGCCGCTCTACGCCTGCGCGGTGGCAATGGGGCTCTCGCGGCCCTATGCCGGCGTGCACTACCCCTCCGACATCGCCGCCGGCGCGCTGCTCGGCACCGCGGTGGCCGACCTCCTCGCGCCGTGAAGGTGGGCATCCTCGGGCTGCCCAACGCGGGCAAGTCCTCGCTCTTCAATGCCCTCACGCGCGCAGGCGCGCAGGCCGCCAACTATCCGTTCACCACGGTGGAGCCCAACGTGGCCGTGGTGCCGGTGCCCGACGAGCGGCTGGACGCTGTGGTGGACACGATCAAGGCCACGCCCACCGTGTACGAGACGATGGAGTTCCACGACATCGCGGGTCTCGTCCGGGGTGCGCACAAGGGCGAGGGGCTGGGCAACCGCTTCCTGGGCAATATCCGCGAGACCGACGCGCTGGTGCACGTTGTGCGCGCGCACGGCGACTCGCAGGTGGTGCATCCCGAGGGCCGCGTGGATCCTCTGGCCGACATCGAGACGGTGGAGACGGAGCTGCTGTACGCCGACCTCGAGCAGGCCGAGCGGCGGCTGGACAAGGTGGCGCGCGAGGCCAAGTCGGGGGCCAAGGACAAGGTGGCCGAGGAGGCCTGGCTGCGCCGGCTGATCGCGGCCCTGGGCGAGGGCCGGCCGGCCCGCACGGTGCCCCCTCCCGCGGCCGCGCCCGACGCGCTGCGAAACCTCCAGCCGCTCACCTCCAAGCCGGTGCTCTACCTGGCCAACGTGGGCGAGGGGGACGCGCAGGAGCCGCCGGAAGAGCTGGCGGCCTACGCGCGCGAGCAGGGAGCCCGCGCGGCGGCGGTGTCCGCGCGGCTGGAGGCCGAGCTGGCCGAGCTGGACGAGGCCGAGGCAGCCTCGATGCGCGAGGAGATGGACGCCGGCGAGTCCGGACTGGCCACCGTGGTGCGGGAGGCGTGGGAGCTGCTCGGCCTGATCTCGTTCTTCACCGCCGGCGAGGGCAAGGAGGGGCGCGCATGGGCCATCCCGGGCGGCACGCCCGCCCGCCGCGCCGCCGGCCGGGTGCACACAGACATCGAACGCGGCTTCGTGGCCGCCGAGGTGGTGCAGTGGAAGGACCTGGTGGACGCGGGCGGCTACGCCGGCGCGCGCGAGCAGGCCAAGCTGCGCGTCGAGGGGCGCGACTACGTGGTGCGCGACGGCGACGTGATCACCGTGCGCTTCACGCCCTAGCCCATGCACGGTGCTCCCGATCTCGCCGTCCGCCAGGCGGAGGTGGCCGCCCGCGCCCTGTACGAGAAGCTCGGATTCAGCAACCGCGAGGGACACGGACGGCCCCGTCAACTACTTCTACGAGCGCGACCTGTAGCGCCTGAAGCGATGCCCTTCACGGTCATCGTGGATCAGTCATCGTGCTCGCCGTCCTCGCCCTCCGAGCCGAGCACGTCGAACTGCTTGTTCAGGTGCACGTCAGCCTGGCTGCCGTCGGCGCGAGTGACCTCGACCTCATAGGCGCCCTCCTCATCGTCCACCTCGGTGCCCGTCACCTTGCCGCCGCCGGTGTGAGCGAGTGCCGCCTCACGCGCCTTTCCGAGCGCGCTGCCGGTGATCGGCGCATCGGCCCTCTTGTCCTCCGAGCCGTCGTCGCCGCCGCCGGTGGCGCCGGCGATGGCCGCGCCGCCGCCGCCCAGCGCGGCCACGACTCCTGTGGTGATCAGGACTCCCTTCAGCTTCTCGTTCATGTCGCTTCCTCTATGTCGGGGGACTGACGTGAACCACCGTAGGTCCGGTCGCTGAGAGGACCCTGAGAGGCCTACCCGGCGGGTAGCCAGACGCGCAAGGTGGAGGGCGCGTCGTCCGCAATCGCGGCGTGGCCGCCGTGGGCCTCCGCGACGGCGCGGACGATCGCCAGGCCAAGACCGGCCCCGCCGCCGCTGCGCGCCTGATCGCCGCGGGTGAAGCGCTCGAAGGCCCGTCCGGCCAGTGCGGCGTCAGGCCCCGGGCCTGCGTCGCTCACCTCCACCACGACGCCCTCTCCGTGGCGCCGGGCGGCGAGCACCACCTCGCCCTCGCCGTGACGCAGCGCATTGTCCACGAGGTTGCCCAACACCTGGCGCAGGCGCAGGGGGTCGGCGTGAACGACGAGGTCGCCGGGAGCCTCGACTCGCAGGCGCCGGTGCCGGGCGGCCGCGCGGTCGGCAAAGCGCTGGCGCGCGGACTCCAGCTGCGCTCGCGCGGGCAGCGGCTCGGCGCGCACCGGCAGCTGGCCCTCGGCCGAGCGGGCGATCACCAGCAGGTCCTCGGCCAGTTGGACCAGGCGGTCGCACTCCTCGACCGCCGCCACCAGCGGCTCGCGTGCGCGCGGCCCCAGGTCGCCCGAGCGCAGCGCGGTCTCGAGTTCGGTCTTCAACACGGCGATCGGCGTGCGCAACTCGTGGCTCGCGTCGGCCACGAACCGCCGCTCGCGCTCGAAGGACGCGCGGAGACGGTCCAGCATCTCGTTCAGCGTCTCGCCGAGCCGGCGGACCTCGTCGCGGGCGTCGGGGAGGGGGAGCCGGTCGCCGGGCCGCTCGAGGGACACCGCCTGCGCCCGGAGCCGCATCGCCTCCACCGGCCGCAGCCCGAGTGTCGCCAGTCCGTACCCGGCCAGCGACGCCAGCAGAACGGCCACCGGACCGCCCACGGCAAACGAGGCCAGCAGGCCGTCGAGGGTCTCGTCGCGGTCGGCCAGCGACTGTCCGGCCACCGCCACCCGGCTGGTGCCGCCCACCGGCTGGGCACGGATCCGCGCGGTGCCGTCGATCCCGGGCGCCGCGCGCTCCAGGACGAGCGGGCCCTCACGCGCCAGAGACAGCTCGGCGGCCGTGAGCACCCGCCGCCTGCTGCCGTCCACCGACGCCAGCACGCGACCATCGCGCCCCACCACCTGGGCGAAGCTGTCCTCCGGGTCGCCGGGCCCCTCCTCGATGGCTGCGGCCACCCGCGTCCGCAGGCCGTCATCGATCGTCTCGTCGAGGTCGGTGCGCAGGCGCACGTAGACGAAGAGCGCAGCACCCGCGAGCACCACCACCATCGCCAGCGCAAAGGCCGCGGTGAGCCTGCCGCGGATCGGCAGCCGGTTCATGTCCCGCCGTCCCGGCGCAGCCGGTAGCCGATTCCGCGCACGGTCTCCAGCGATTGGACCCCGAACGGGCGGTCGATCTTCTCCCGCAGGTACCGGACGTACACCTCCACCACGTTGGAGCGGTGCTCCATGCCCAGATCCCACGCCGCCTCCAGCAACTGGTCGCGGGTGAGGACCTGCCCGGGTCTCCGCATGAAGGCCTCCAGCAGGACCAGCTCGCGGGCCGACAGCTCCACCGGGGTGCCTCCCCGACGGACCTCCCGCGAGGCGGGGTCCAGCTCCAGGTCGCCCACCTCGATCACGGCGGGGCGCTCCACGGGCCCGCGCCGGGCCAGCGCGCGCAGGCGTGCCAGCAGCTCCGCCAGCGAGAACGGCTTGACGAGGTAGTCGTCGGCTCCCGCGTCGAGGCCGCGGACGCGGTCCTCCACCGCGTCCCGGGCCGTGAGCATGATGATCGGCACCCACACGCCCTCGGCGCGAAGGCTGCGGCACACCTCGAGCCCGTCCGCGCCGGGCAGCATCACGTCGAGAACCATCGCGTCGTACTCGCTGGAGGAACGCGCCAGGCGCAGTGCGTCATCCCCGTCCGGCGCCACGTCCACGACCATCCCCTCACCCCGCAGGCCGCGCAGCACGGCGGCGGCCAGCCTCAGGTCGTCTTCGGCCAGGAGTACGCGCACGCCCCCATCTTCCTCCCCTTTATGAGAGGACGCTGAGAGTTACCGGACACGCACGGAAGGCCCGGCAACGGCGCCGGACTTCACGCGGTACGAGCCGGCCCGCGGAACGGCCGTGGAGAAGCGGCCGCGGCGGGTGGTGCGGATCCGGCCGGCACTCCGCCAGCCCTTCCGCGTGCGGCGTTGCACCACCAGCCGCCTCGAGCGCGGCGCGGGGCTCATTTCGCCCCGGATGTGCGGCAGCGGCACCACCGACGCGGAGGCGCGCCTCGGGCCGCGCACCTGCGACGTGGACACCTTGGTGAAGAACGCCCAGGTGTCGTACAGGCCGAGCCGGGCCCGGATCTGCGGGCCGGTGAGGTCGCGGGTGCCGCGCGAGCCATACACCCGTGCGCGCACGATCCGCGGCGAGTTGCCGCGCCTGAGCACGGTGACCTTGCGGAACCTGCCGGGCGACCCGAGCTTCGCCCCGAGCTGTGACGTGGTGAAGCGAAATGTCCAGCGGTGCTTGGGCGAGATGTTGTCGTAGGGATCCGAGACGGACTTCAGCCACGGCCGCGGCGGCGCGCCCACGAAGGAGTTCTCGATGTTCTCGGTGCGCCCGCCGGAGGTGGAGAAGAAGAACGTGGTGGCGATGGCGCCGCCGTAGACGACCACCTGGTTGGAGGTGGCGCGGATGGCGGAGTTGGTGGTGGAGCGCTCGCCCTGGACGCCGAGGTAGACCTGCGAGCGCGTGTCGGGATAGAGGTCGAAGACCTCGCCCGACTTGCGGGTGGCCAGCGCGTAGGTGCGCGCGGTCACGGCCTGGGCCTTGAGGGCCTCGGGGTGCCAGCTGGAGGGCATCTCGCCCGCCACCACCCCCCGCACATAGAAGTCGATCGGCAGCGAGTTGATCGCGGTCACGCCACCGGCGGCGCCCGAGTGGAGCATCATCGTGCCCCTGTAGCGGCCGGAGCTCACACCGTTGATCGCTGGGCCGAGCAGCCTGATCGAGCCGCCACCGGTGGCCTTGAGCGGCCCCGCGAAAGTGCCCACGCCGGACACCCTCAGCCGCCCCCCGCGGGCAGGCCGCACGATCCGCACGGTGTCGGGGTTCACCCGCCGGCCCGCAACCTTGGTCGCGCCGGTGAAGCGCACGTAGGGATCGCTGGCCTGCAGGAGCACGCGTACGGGCCGGCTGGGTGCCGTGCCGAGCCCGGTGCCCGTGTAGTAGTGGCTCAGGATCCCCCTGTAGTCGGCGCCCTGCTGTGCATAGCCGTAGGCGCCGTACTGGCTCATTCCAATGCCATGCCCGAAGCCCGCGCCGCGCACGATGTGGCGGGTGGCCGCTGAGGCGGCGGGGGCCGCCGCGAGCAGGCAGAGGGTTGTGATCGCTAGGACTCGGCGCATGATTGGTTCCGTCGGCGCTTGTGGTGAGAACCGTTAGCGGGCCGCAAGGTAGCGGTGTCCGATCTACCTAGGTACGGGCCGCGAACAGCCGCCACTCGCCGGGAACGCCCCGCAGCTCGTGGGCTCCACGCTCTTCGAAGTCGATTCCCGATCCCACCACCAGGTCCTTCACGGTGCTCGACACCAGCACCTCACCGGCCGCGGCCGCGGACATCACCCGCGCTCCGATGTGCACGGCGAGCCCGCTCACGTCGTCGCCCATCAGCTCGCATTCGCCGGTGTGCAGGCCGGCGCGGATCTCGATCCCAAGACCCTCGGCGCCCTTCCCGATCGAGGCGGCCGCCCGGATGGCCCGTGCTGGGCCGTCGAAGGTGGCGAGCACGCCGTCGCCGGTTGACTTCACCGCGCGACCCCGGTGACGGGTGAGCGCCTGGTGCACCAGGCGATCGTGGCGCTCGAGCACCTCCCGCCAGGCGCGGTCGCCGAGCTCGGCTGCGCGCTCGGTGGAGTGCACGATGTCGGTGAAGAGCACGGTGGCCAGCACGCGGTCGGGCTCTCGCTCGTGGCGCACGCCGGTTACGAACTCCTCGATCTCGCCGAGGATGGCCTCGCTGTCGCCCACCGAGAAGAGGCTGTCGGTGCCCTCGAGCTCCACGTAGCGCGCGCCCGGGATGTGCGCACCCAGGTAGCGCCCGTGCTGGACCATCAGGAACGTATCCTCGCGCCGGTGCATCACCAGGGTCGGCACTTTGATGCTGGGCAGCACCGGGCGGACGTCGGCGCCGCCGATCACCTCCATGATCTGGCGGATGATCCCCGGGGGGGCGGAATAGCGCTCCATGCGGCCGGCCCACTCCGCGAAGGCGGGGTCGCCCGCCCGGCTGGGCGCCAGGCCCCGTGGAACGGCGCCGGAGCCCCACTGCTGGATCGACGCCTCGATCCGTGCCTGGCGCTCCTCGTCGGTGGGGGGCCAGTCGTAGTCGGGCGCCCACCTGGTGCGGGCAAAGGTGGCGTAGAGGATCAGCCCGGAGACGCGGTCGGGGTGGGTGGCGGCGAACAGCATCGCCAGCGGTCCCCCTTCGAGCGAGCCCATCACGGTGGCGCGCTCGGATCCCGCGGCGTCCATCACGGCCAGAACGTCGTCCATCTGCTCCTCGAGGGTGGGTACGCCCAACCATGGGTCCGACAACCCCGCCCCGCGGCGATCGAAGGAGATGATGCGAGCGTACTCGCGCATGCGAGCGAGAAAGGCGGCGATCGTGGGCTCCTCGGACAGCACCTCGATCTGCCCGATCCAGCTGGGCACGTAGACGATGTCCTCGCTGGCGTCGCCCGCCGCCTTGTACGCAATGTGAAGGTCTCCGCTGCGGGTGTAGCGGGTGGTCGGGCCCACCACACGAGGGTACTGGGGGCAGTCGGGCGTGCCTGTGCAGGCCCGTCCGGAACTCAACCGCACGGCCGTTTGTGTCGATACGCAAGAAGCGAATGACAGGCCTTTCTCGAAGTCTCCGTCGGCCCTCCACCGCCACCCTTGGCGTGGCCGGCTTCGCAATGGCGTACTTCGGGCTGACCTGGTTCAGCTCGCTGTTCATCCACGAGCCGGAGGGCATCGCCGGCATCTGGCCAGCGAGCGGCGCGGCGCTCGCGGCCATGCTCGTCACCGAGAAACGGCGCTGGCCCCTCCTGGCCGGGATCGCGGTCGTGGCCAACGTGGTCACGAACACCACGTCGGGCATGGCGATTCCGCCGTCGCTCGGCTTCGCACTCGTGAACGCGGCCGAGCCCCTCGGGGTGGCCGCCATGCTCACCGCGGGGGGCAGGGCGTTCCGCCTGGAGCGCTCGCCGGGGGTGCTGCGCTTCGCGGGCGCCGTGCTGCTGGGCGCAGCGGCCGCGGCAGCCGTGGGCGCGAGCCTCGCCGCACTGACCTTCGACGCACCGTGGCCCAGCGCGTGGCGGCAGTGGCTGGTGGCGGATGCCCTCGGAATGGTCCTGGCCGCCCCGCTGGTCGGTGCGCTGCCGCTGTCGAGCCTGCGATGGAGGGGTTGGCGCGCGCTCGCCGAGCCGCTGGCAGTCCTGCTCCTGACCGCGCTGATCACGTGGGGGGTGTTCCGGCGCCAGGGCGCCCCTGACCTGGTCACGGCCTGGCCCTACATGGTGTTTCCCGTGCTGGTGTACTCCGCCATGCGGCTGTCGCGCCTGGGGAGTGCGCTGGTGATGCTCGAGGTGGCGGCCATCACCGTGCTGGCGACGCTGGCCGACCATGGGCCGTTCGCCCAGACGGGCATCGCCGCGGCCGAGCAGATTCTCAACATGCAGCTGTTCCTCTCGCTGGCCGTGCTCTCCACGCTGCTGGTTTCGGCCGTGACCGCTGAACGCACCAGCGCGCTGGCGGACCTGGCCGAGGCCGAGGGCCGCACGCGGCTCATCCTCGACACCGCGCAGCAGGCGTTCGTGTCCGTGGACGCCGACGATCGAGTCGTGGACTGGAATCCCACGGCCGAGAAGGTGTTCGGCTGGACGCGCGAGGAGGCGCTGGGACTCACGGCGGCCGACGCACTCGTCCCCGAGCGCCTGCGGACGTCCTACCGGCGCGACTTCGCCGAGATGCTGCAAGCCGGCGGCGCAGCACGCCCCGATATCCGCGCCGAGATGATGGCGCTGCACCGGGACGGCCACGAGGTCCCGGTGGAGGTCACGGGCTCGCCGCTGGTGACCTCGGCGGGGTGGCGCGTGAACGCCTTCGCCTCCGACATCTCCGACCGCAAACGTGCCGAGGACGAGCTGCGAGCCAGTGAGACGCGCTTCCGCGCCCTCGCGACACAGGCCCCCGGCGGGATCTATGAGACCAGGGCCGATGGCTGGTGCACGTTCGCCAGCGAGCGCTGGTGCGAGGTGGCGGGCCTCACGAACGAGGAGGCGCTGGGGTACGGCTGGGCGAACGCGCTGCACCCCGATGACCTCTCGGAGGTGGTGGCCGGTTGGCAGCAGGCGCGCGAGAGCGAGCGTGACTTCAGCCTCGAGTACCGCCTCGTACGGCCCGACGGCGAGGTCCGCTGGGTCCATGGCACGGCGACTCCCATCAAGGACGAGGGCGGCGCCGTCACGGGCTTCATAGGCGTTGCGCTCGACATGACCGAGCGCAAGCGCACCGAGACCGACGCGCGCCTGGCGGGTGAGATCGCGGCCAACATGGCCGAGGGCGTCTGCCTGGTGCGCCTCGCGGACGACCGGATCGTGTTCGCCAACCGCCGCTTCGAGGAGATCTTCGGCTATGAGATGGGCGAGCTGATCGGCCGCGGGGTGGATGTGCTCAACGCCCCCGGGGTGGAGGATCCGGCCGCGATGGCGACCGAGATCCAGAAGCGGGTGGCCGAGCGCGGGGCCTGGCATGGCGAAATTCACAACATGCGCAAGGACGGCACCGTTTTCTGGACGCAGGGCAACGTCTCCACCTTCGACCATCCCGAGCACGGCCCCGTGTCGGTGGCGATCCAGTGGGATGTGACCGAGCAGAAGCAGGCCCAGACCGAGGCCCGCGAGGCCGAGGCGCGTTTCCGGAGCGCATTCGAGGAGTCGCCGATCGGTGTGGCGCTCACCTCGCTGGACGGCCGCTTCGTACAGGTGAACCATTCGCTGGCGGAGATGGTGGGATACAGCGTGGAGGACCTGCAGGGCCGGGACTACGCGGCCATCAGCCACCCCGACGACGTGGGGCGCGACGAGCAGGCTCTGGCCGAGCTAGTGGCCGGCAAGCTGACGTCACACAACGGCGAGACGCGCTTCATTCACGCCAGCGGCCATCCGGTGTCGGTGGCGCTGAGCCTCAACCTCATCCGCGACTCCGATGGCGAACCCTCGCACCTGCTGGCCCAGATGCAGGATGTGACCGACCGCAAGCGCTACGAGCAGAAGCTGCAGCACATGGCCGACCACGACCCCCTCACCGGTCTGCTCAACCGCCGCAGCTTCGAGCGCGAGCTCACCGCCCACGTGGCTCGCAGCAGCCGGTACGGGCCGGAGGGCGCGCTGCTGATGCTCGACATCGACCATTTCAAGTACGTGAACGACACGCTGGGCCACAACGCAGGTGACGCCATCATCGTGCGGGTGGCGCAGGCCGTGAGGACGGCGCTGCGCGAGTCCGACGTGATCGCCCGTCTCGGCGGCGACGAGTTCGCCGTGCTGCTTCCCAAGGCCGGGGTCGACCACGTGCGCGTGGTGGTGGAGAACCTGCTCGAAGCTGTCCGCGGTGAGAGCGACGCCGCCAGCAAGCTCGGCCCGCGCGGGCTGTCGGCGAGTGTGGGGGTGGCGATGGTCACGGACATCGACGGGCTCACCGGCGAGGACCTGCTCGTGAACGCCGATCTGGCCATGTACGACGCGAAGGAGGCCGGCCGCGACCGGATGGCCGTCTACTCCCACGAGGACCGCAACGAGACGCGCATGAAGGGCCGCGTGACCTGGGTGCAGCGCATCAGGACGGCCCTCGACCAGGACCGTTTCTCGCTGCTGGCGCAGCCGATCGTGGATCTGTCCACCGGGCGCGACGGCCAGTACGAGCTGCTGCTGCGAATGCGCAACGAGAGCGGCGACCTGATTCCGCCGGGCGCGTTCCTCTACATCGCGGAGCGCCTGGACCTGGTCCAGGACATCGACCGCTGGGTGGTGGGCAGGGCGATGGACATCCTCGCCGAGCGCGAGCGGGCGGGGGCGCCTCTCACCCTGGAGGTCAACCTCTCCGGGCGCTCGATCGGTGACGCCAGCCTGGTCTCGTTCATCGAGGAGCGGCTCGCGGACAGCCGGATCGATGCCTCCCGCCTGATCTTCGAGATCACCGAGACGGCCGCCGTGTCGAACATCGCCGCCGCGCGCGAGTTCGCGGAGCAGCTGTCGGAGATGGGCTGCCGTTTCGCGCTGGACGACTTCGGCGCCGGCTTTGGCTCGTTCTACTACCTCAAGCACCTCCCCTTCGACATCCTCAAGATCGACGGAGAGTTCGTACGCAACTGCCGCACCTCGGCCACCGACCGGCTGGTGATCGGGGCGGTGGTGGAGATCGCGAAGGGTCTGGGCAAGCAGACGATCGGCGAGTTCGTGGAGGACGACGAGACCGCCCGCCTGCTCACCCGCCTGGGAGTGGACTACGGCCAGGGCTTCCATCTGGGCGTACCGGCGCCGGTGGAGCTGCTGCTCGAGCCCGGGAGCTCCGCGGCCCAGCCGGTCCGCGACCAGCCCGCGCCGCGCTCCCGGTAGATTCACGCCGGTGCCGCCGCGCCGCGCCTCAGACGTATTCGTGCAGTGCCTCGAAGCCGAGGGCGTGGAGCGCGTGTTCGGCATCCCGGGCGAAGAGACGCTCGACCTGAACGAGTCGCTCGCGCGCTCCAGCGTGGACTTCGTGCCCGTCCGCCACGAGCAGGGCGGCGCCTACATGGCCGACGTGTACGGGCGCCTCACGGGGAGGGCCGGCGTCTGTCTCGGCACGCTCGGTCCCGGTGCGATGAACCTGGTCACGGGCGTGGCCGACGCCTTCCTCGACAGTGCCCCGCTGGTGGCGCTCACCGGGCAGGGCGATCTGGAGCGGATGCACAAGGAGTCACACCAGTACATCGACGTGATGGGGGTGATGCAGCCGATCACCAAGTGGAACGCGCGGCTCACCCACGCGCGCATCATCCCCGAGGTGGTGCGCAAGGCGTTCAAGGTGGCGCAGGCCCAGAAGCCGGGCGCCACGCACATCGAGCTGCCCGAGGACGTGATGGCTGCCGACCTCGACGCCCAGCCGCTGCCGGTGCCCTCGCAGGTGCGCAGCCCCGAGGCGTCGGACGAGGAGCTGGCGGTGGCCGCCAAGCTGATCGACGGAGCAGACAACCCGGTGATCCTCGCGGGCAACGGTGCCGTCCGGGTGGGCGCGGCCCCCGCGCTGCGGCGCTTTGCGCAGGCCACGGGCATACCCGTGGCGGAGACCTTCATGGGAAAGGGCCTGATCGACAACTCAGAGCCGCTGTCGCTCGGTGCCGTGGGCCTGCAGTCAGGCGACTACGACATGGCCGGCTTCGACGACGCCGACGTGGTGATCTGCGTGGGCTTCGACCTGGTGGAGCACTCGCCGGAGCACTGGAACCCCAATCGCGACAAGCGGATCGTCTACATCGACACGGTCTCCACGGAGGTGGACGAGTACTTCGTGACCGCGGTGGACCTGGTGGGCGACGTGAGCCGAATCCTGGACCGGCTCGTGGAGGACTGCAGCGTGAGCCCGGGCCGGGGCGGTTCGCAGCGCCTGCGCGACGTGGTGCTCGGCCGCTTCGAGGCGGCCAAGGACGACGACCACTTCCCCGTGCAGCCGCCGCGCGCGCTGCACGAGATCCGCCAGGCCCTCGGCCGCGAGGACATCCTCATCTCCGACGTCGGCCTGCACAAGCTCTGGATCGGGCGCATGTTCCCCGCGTATGAGCCCAACACCGTCCTGATCGCAAACGGGCTCGCGGGCATGGGCTTCGCCGTGCCGGCCGCGATCGCCGCGAAGCTTGTGCACCCCGACCGCAAGGTCGTGGCCGTGAACGGCGACGGTGGCTTTCTCATGAACTGCCAGGAGCTGGAGACCGCCACGCGGCTCAAGACGCCGTTTGTCACGGTGATCTGGGAGAACAGCCAGTACGGCTCGATCGTCTGGAAGCAGGACAAGAAGTTCGGTGAGCACTTCGGCACCGACTTCACCAACCCGGATTTCGTGAAGCTCGCCGAGAGCTTCGGGATGCCCGCCTGGAGGTGCGAGTCGGCGGAGGACTTCGGCGCGCGACTGCGTCACGCCCTCACCCTCGACGGTCCGTCCCTCGTGGTGCTGCCGATCGATTACTCGATCGACGTTGCCATCTCGGAGGAGCTTGGTACGGAGACGGTGGCCACGTAGCCCGCCCCGCCCCGCCGCCCTCTTCCCCCAACTCTTGGCGATCTTTGGTCGCTATAGGCGCACCGGATCGCCAGAACTCGTCAGGAGGTCGGCCGCCTTCTTGCCGACGGCCCACTCGACGTACCGGCCGTCGAAGCGGATCTGGCCATGGGTGAAACGCAGGAACGCCGTGCCGGCCAGGGTGTGCGCCTGGTCGCGGTAGCGATCCTGGGTCTGCTGGAACGCGGTGCGATGGAAGCGCCCGCCGTCAGTCTCGATCACGAAGTTCAGGTCGGGCCAGTGGAAGTCGACCCGGTGGCCATTGACCCACTGCTGGGTCCTCGGCTCGCCGAGCCCGGCGCGGCGGAAGATGGGACGCATCGCCCGCTCGAGTGCAGAGTCGGTGTATCGGAAGGTGGCGCGGTCGATCACCCGGCGAAGCCCGGCCACGCCCTTTCGCCCACGCAGCGCGCTGAGCTGCGCCCGAAGCTCGCCGACGTGGATCAGGTCCTTCTTGTCGGCCTCATTGAGCGCGGCCTCCAGGTCCCCGTCGCCGAGCCTCAGCGAGAGGCTGGCAAACAGCATCGGCAAGGAGAGGACCGGAATCCCGTGGCGGAGCTTGATGTGTTCCTCCCCTCCGTCCACACGGCGGACCCTGATCCCTTCGAGGGCGCGGCCGGCCGCCCGCGGGCCGGCGATCTCTATCCCCCTTCCCTCGTTGCTCCTCACGCCCCAGAGAGCGGCCCCGGATTCTCCGTCCAGGCCGTAGCCCGCGCCGCACGCGAGCGTCGCCGCCTTCCACATGCCACGCCGCGGCACATCGGGTCGCCCGACCGCGTACACGCCCGGCCAGAGGGGGGTGAGGCGACCCTTTTCGAGGCGGTGGCGGATCGCACCCGGGGAGTAGCCGAGACCCCGAAGCTGCCCTCGAGTGATCACCCCATGCTGCGCGCGAACGAGCGGCCAGACCCCCTTGGCGGTCTCCTGGCGAGTTTTGGTTGGCATCACAGCCATGAGTCGCCAGAAGTGAGGATTCGCCCCCTGGTGAGCGCCCCGCGTAGGCTGGGTAGGGAGGGCTCAGCAACCAAAGGAGCAGTCGAATGGCGATCGCCACGCAGGAACAGCAGGTCATCGACGAGGTCAGGAAGGGCCTGTTCATCGGCGGCGAGTGGCGCGATGCTTCCGAGGGTCGCACGCTCCCGGTTGAGGACCCCGCCACGGGCGAGACGCTCTGCGAGGTGGCCGACGCCAACGCCGACGACGCGATGGCCGCACTCGACGCGGCCTGCGAGGCGCAGGCCGGCTGGGCCGCCACGCCCCCGCGCGACCGCGGCGAGATCCTGCGCTCCGCCTTCGAGGAGATCTCCGAGCGCACCGACGAGCTGGCGCTGCTGATGACACTCGAGATGGGCAAGACGATCAAGGAGTCCGCGTCCGAGATCGCCTACGCGTCGGAGTTCTTCCGCTGGTACGCCGAGGAGGCCGTGCGCATCCAGGGCCGCTACCAGGTGGCCCAGAACGGCGCCGGCCGCGTGCTCACGATGAAGCAGCCCGTGGGGCCCTGCCTGATGATCACCCCCTGGAACTTCCCCCTGGCGATGGGCACCCGCAAGATCGGCCCGGCCCTCGCCGCCGGCTGCACGATGGTGGTCAAGCCGGCCAAGCTCACGCCGCTGTCGATGCTCGCGCTGGCCGACATCCTCGACCGCGCGGGGCTGCCCGACGGCGTGCTGAACGTGATCAGCGCGTCGTCGGCCGGCGAGACCACCGGCCCGCTTATCTCAGACCCGCGGCTGCGCAAGCTCACCTTCACGGGCTCGACGGAGGTGGGCCGCAAGCTGATCGCGGCTTCCGGGGACAACGTGTTGCGAGTGTCGATGGAGCTGGGCGGCAACGCCCCGTTCGTCGTGTTCGAGGACGCCGACCTCGACGCCGCGGTGGACGGCGCGATGCTGGCCAAGACGCGCAACGTGGGCGAGGCCTGCACGGCCGCCAACCGCTTCCACGTTGCCGCTTCGGTTGCCGACGAGTTCTCGAAGAAGTTCGCCGAGAAGATGGGCGCGCTGAAGGTGGGGCGGGGTACCGAGGACGACACCGACCTGGGCCCGCTCGTGGACGACGACACCCGCGCGAAGGTGGCCGAGCTGGTCGAGGACGCCGTGAGCAAGGGCGCGAAGACCCTCACGGGCGGCAACTCCCACGACGGGCCCGGCTATTTCTACGACCCCACCGTGCTGGTGGACGTACCCGACGAAGCCCGGCTGCTCACGGAGGAGATCTTCGGCCCGGTGGCGCCGATCACCACCTTCGACTCGGAGGAGGAGGCGATCGCCAAGGCCAATGCCACCGAGTTCGGCCTGGTGGCCTACCTGTTCACGTCGGACCTCAAGCGAGCCCTGCGCGTGTGCGAGGCGCTGGAGACCGGCATGGTGGGGCTGAACCAGGGCATGGTGTCCAACGCCGGCGCCCCCTTCGGCGGCATCAAGCAGTCCGGCTACGGCCGCGAGGGCGGCCCCGAGGGCATCGAGGAGTACCTCGAGACGAAGTACGTGGCCGTGAACCTGTAGGCGCCGCCGCCCAGGCCGCTATCGGCGGCGAAAGGTGATCTCGAGCCGCTTGCCCAGCGCTTCGGCGTCGCACGGCTCGTCTGGATCGGGGCAGGTGGCCACAGGGCACGGGTCACCGTTGGCGGGGCAGGGGGCGGTAGCGCTTGGCTTGCCGTTCACGAGCTGCCGCCTACGCCACCCTGTCTCGAAATGCATGAACCGGCGCCCTCTGAGCAGGGCGCCGAGCGGCGCTCTGACCGCGGGACTGCGCCAGTCGCGCAGGAGCGAAACCGTCGGGATGTTGCCGTGTCCGTTGATGGTCGCGCCGCTGCGAAGGCGGATTGGGCCGAGGTCGCTGCCGTAGCCGAGCGGCGAGCCGGGTTCCCTCGCGGGGCAGGCGAAGTTCGCCGCCGCGCGGGAGCGGCTCCCGAGGACATCACCGCGCGCATGGTCGGCGTGCAGCTCGATCCGCCCGGCGTTGCCCTGCCCTGCCGCACTTCCGCTGATCACGAGCGTGGCCGCCATGTTCGGGTAGTCACCGGCGATGTCGCAGATCGGGCGATCGTCGGTCGGCGAGAACTTCTCATCGTCCCTGTACGTGTAGTGAGTGCCGATCGAGCCTCGCGTCCCATTGCCTGGGAGTCCCAGATAGACCGGCACGCCCGGCACGCGCCTCACGATCACGCGGACGTCGGGAAACTTCATCGACCACCTCTTCGTCACGGCTTGTCCGCCCGCGCCGAGGTCCTGCGGGTAGTGTCGCTTCCAGCGAGTCTCGCCTTTCACTGTCACGCGGTAGCGGAAGACGCGTCGCTTGGCGGCTGCCCGCACCGAAGTGGCACGGTCGGTGGCTACTGGCTGCGCCGCGGTAGCGCTTGCTTGGAGCGAGCTTCCTGCAGAGGGTGCGTCCGCCAACCCGGCGAGCGCGAGCGCCACCAGCGAGGCCAGACAAATGGTCAGGCTTGCCCTGCCGGACGAGGCGCCTCGCAAGAACACTCGCTGCCAAGCTAACCCGGCCGAGAGGTGTTCGCAAGCGGCCGAGCGCTACGCCCCCGACCCCCGCGCCATCCGCCGCAGATCGAGCGCCTCATCGAGCGTCGCCTCGTCCACGCCCTTCTCGATCGCCACCTCGCGGATCGTGCGCTTTGACTCCACGGCTTCCTTGACGATCTCGGTGGCCTTGTCGTAGCCGATGTGCGGGTTCAGCGCCGTCGCGATCGCCGGCGTGGACTCGGCGTGGCGGCGCAGCGACTCCTCGTCGGCCTCCAGGCCGTCCACGCACTTCTCGGCGAACAGCCGCGCGCCCGAGGACAGGATCGAGATCGAGTCGAGCAGGTTGCGCGCGATCACCGGCACGCGCACGTTGAGCTCGAACGCTCCCTGGCTGCCGGCGATCGTGATCGCGGCGTCGTTGCCGATCACCTGGGCGCCGATCTGCAGGATCACCTCGGGGATCACCGGGTTGACCTTGCCGGGCATGATCGAGGAGCCCTTCTGCAGTTCGGGCAGGCGCATCTCGGTGAGACCGGTGCGAGGACCCGAGCCCATGAGCACGAGGTCGTTCGCGATCTTCGTGAGCGAAACCGCGATCACCTTCAGAGCGCCCGACAGCTCCACGAGGGCGTCGCGGTTGGCCTGGGCCTCGAACGGGTCCGCCGGTCCGGACACCTCGAGCCCCGTGCCGGACACCAGCTTCTCGCGCACGCCGGCGGCGAAGTCGGGATGGGTGTTCAGGCCCGTGCCGGTGGCGGTTCCCCCGAGTGGGATCTGAAGCACGCGGGGCAGCGCGTCGCGCACGCGGTCGCCCCCCAGGCGCATCTGGGCCGCGTAGCCGGCGAACTCCTGGCCGAGTGTGACGGGCACCGCATCCATCAGGTGCGTGCGGCCGGCCTTGACCGTGTCGGCGAACTCCTGCGCCTTGGCCTCGAAGGAGGCCTGGAGGGTCTCCAGCGCGGGCAGCAGCTCGGACGACGCCTCGGCCGCGGCGGCCAGGTGCACGGCCGACGGGAACACGTCGTTGGAGGACTGCCCCATGTTCACGTGGTCGTTGGGGTGCGCGCCCTCGCCGGCGAGGTTGGCGATCACCTCGTTGGCGTTCATGTTCGATGACGTGCCCGAGCCGGTCTGGAAGACGTCGATCGGGAACTGGTCGTCGTGCTGGCCGTCGGCCACCTCGTCGCCCGCGGCCGCTATCCGTTCGGCCAGATCGGAGTCCAGCAGCCCCAGCTCCGCGTTCGTGCGCGCGGCGGCGGCCTTCACGCGCCCGAGCATCCTCACCACGGACACCGGCACCCGCTCGCCCGAGACCGGGAAGTTGTCCACCGCCTTGCTGGTCTCTGACCCCCACAGCTCCTGCTGCACCGCCATCTGGCTCCTTCGATCGCTTCCGGACAACCTACCGCCGCGCGGGTGCCGGCTCAGCCGTCGCGGCGGCCGGCGGCCAGCCCGCGCCTGAACGCGCGGGAGCGAGTGTCCACGACCGCCAGCTCCTGCTCAATGCGCCGCTCCAGCTCGGCGCCGACGCCCTGGGCGCCCGCCGCGCTGCGCCGCAGGGCACCAACGAGGAAGCCGAGCCGGGTGGCCTCCCGGCCCTCCGGATCGCGCGCGGCGGCGGCTGCCAGGTCGGCGGCCACCTCCACGTAGGCCGTGCCCACCTCCTGCAGGTCGCCGCCGCTGGTGGTGTCGTCCAGGCAGTCCGAGAGCAGCGTCCCGTCCATCGAAACGTCGCGGGGCGCCGCCAGCAGGGCCCTGTGAAGCGCCTGCTCGCCCTGGCGGCAGGCCACGGGCGCGCCCTCGCCGCCCTGCCGGTCGCAGCCAGGGACGGCGATGAGCGCCAAGCAGCAACAGAGAAGAGCCTGTACACGACCTCCGGCCACGCGTCGATCCTATGTGGGTTTGCATGAGGTTCCTGCGCGGAGTCACTGCATTAGGTCTTTAGCGCAGGCGCAAATCCTCGACGCATGTTCTAGTCGCCCCAGATGACCTCGCTCATACAGCTCGACCACCCGGCCACCGGCTCTCACACCGGAACTCAACGTTTCTGCTCGCGCTGCGGAGAGGCGGGAGCGCCGCCGCCGCCACACGGCCAGCCCCTCCTGCGAGAGCGCCGGGTGTGCGAGGCCTGCGGGATGGGCGTGCTCCTCAGCTGCGACCGCGAGGCGCTGCCGGGCCTGGGCGCCGCGTTCCTCATCGCCACCGCCGACATGAGCGTGAGCGCGGTGAGCAGCGCCGGTGAGATGCTCTTCGGGCTGGAGGAGGACCTCCTCGGGATGCCCCTGGCGTCGCTGATCAAGGCCACCGGAGGCAAGCAGCGCCTGGGGCGCACAGTGGCCACGGCCGCCCTGCGAAACCGCCCCCCGACCGTGCTCACGGTGCACGGGCTCACGTCGAACTCCGAGGCCGTGGGCCTCCTGGCGGCCAGAATCTCCACCTGCAAGCCCCCGCGCGGTGCGCTGATCACCGTCGGGCCGGCCGGCCTCGCCAGCATCTAGAGGGCCGTGCACGCACCGGTTTCGCACCATCTAGGGGCGGACAATCGGTGCAAGAGACGCTGCTGAGGCTCAAGTTGTGGCGGTTTTTGACGAGATAAGCCTTGTGAGCGGCATCAGAACCAACGCGGCTTCGGAGTTGCTGGGCGTGAGCCCCAACACGCTGCGCAGCTGGGAACGCCGCTTCGGCTATCCCAAGCCGCGCCGCACCGCCGGGTGGACACCGCCAGTACGACCTGGTGGAGCTCGAGTCCCTCCGGCGGGCGCTGCTGGAGACCCACAACATCTCCTCGGCCATCGAGGTCGCGCGCCAGCGAGGCGAGGGGCCCAGCTCCCCGAGCCGCCTGCTCGACGCCTTCGACCAGTTCGACGAGGCCGCGGGCGACCGCGTGCTCGAGGAGAGCATGGCCGTTCGATCGGTTGACCGCACGGTGGAGGAGGTCCTCCTCCCCGCGATCGAGCTCGCCGAGGGCCGCGACGGCCGCGAGGCCGAGTGGGAGCTTGCGTGCCGCTGGGCGACCGGCTGGCTGCATGCCCACCGCCGCGTGGCGCCGCCGGCCACGCGCGACCACGGCGTGATCCTGTTCGACTCCTCCAAGCGCCTCGACTACGAGTCCCTGCACGTGCAGGCGCTCGAGCTCACCATCCGGCGCGCGGGCTTCAAGTCGCTTCTCCTCTCCTTCGACCTGCCCCCCGAGCGAGTGGGCCGCGCGATGCGCGCGATGGACCCGATCGCCTTCGTCTTCTGTGGCGGCGAGGCCACGCTGGACGTGCTCGGCCGGCTGGTCTACACCGTTCGCCAGGTGGGCTCCGCCGCCCCGGTGTTCGAGTACCGCGAGTCGATGCCGGTCACCGGTGAGCACTCAATCCCGTCGCTGGGCACCTCGCCCATCGAGGCCGCCGAGCGGCTGAAGCAGTACGTGGACTCCGGCCGCTTGGAGTCGGTCATCGCCCGGATCACAGCCGCACGCCGGATCGATCCGCCGCTCCGCCTAGCATCGCGCGGCAATGCCGCCGCTCGAGCTCGGTGACCCTCTCGCCCATCGGGCGCTGCAGGCACTTCTACGTGCGGAGAGCTCGGTCCGCCGGGCACTTGCCGCGGAGCTGGAGCGCGAGGGCGTGTCCGCTGCGGGGTTCTCCGCACTGGTGGTGCTCACCACCGCGGGCGGGACGATCGAGCTGCGCGCGCTGCGCCGCCGCCTCGGCTGGTCCAAGGCCAACGCCACCGAGGTCACCCTCACGCTGCAGTCCCGCGGCCTGGTGCGCCGGCGCAGGCTGGCCAGCGACCGTCGTGCGACTGCGCTGGACCTCACGGCCGAGGGCCGGGCGCTGGTGGATCGCCTGTTCCCGGAGCATTCGGACCGGGTGACCACGGCCTTCTCCGCGCTGGACGAGGACGAGAAGCGGTCCTTCGCGGAGCTCTGCCGCAAGCTGGCCGCCTGAGCCGCAGCGGGTCCGCTCGTAGGATGTTGAGCCAGTGGCCCGCCACCAGCCAGTAGACCCCGGGCAGTCCTTTCCAGACCTCGAGCAGGCCGTGCTCGAGCGATGGCGCGAGCGCGACGTTTTCGGCGAGTCGGTGCGCCGGCGGGAGGGCGCCGAGCCGTTCGTCTTCTACGAGGGGCCGCCCACCGCCAACGGCCGCCCGGGCTCTCATCACGTCCTGAGCCGGGTGTTCAAGGACGTGTTCCCGCGCTATCGGACGATGCGCGGGCGCCTGGTGCACCGCAAGGGCGGCTGGGACTGCCACGGGCTGCCGGTGGAGCTGGAGGTGGAGAAGCAGCTCGGCATCAAGTCCAAGGACGACATCGAGCGCTTCGGCGTGGCGGAGTTCAACGCCCGCTGCCGCGAGTCGGTGCTGCGCTACATCGACGAGTGGAACCAGCTCACCGAGCGGATCGGCTTCTGGCTCGACACCGACGACGCCTACTACACGCTCGACGACTCCTACATCGAGTCGGTCTGGTGGTCGCTCAAGCAGGTCTGGGACAAGGGGCTGCTGTACGAGGGCCACAAGGTGGTGCCCTACTGCCCGCGCTGCGGCACCGCGCTCTCCAGCCACGAGGTGGCGCAGGGCTACCACGACATCGTGGACCCTTCGGTCTACGTGCGCTTTCCCGTCCGCGACCAGCAGGGCGTCTCGTTCCTCGGCTGGACCACCACGCCCGTGGACCCTTCTCTCCAACGCCGCCCTGGCCGTGCACCCCGACGTGACCTACGTGGGGGCGAAGGTCGATGGGGAGACGCTGATCCTGGCCGAGGCGCTCGTGGAGCGCGTGCTGGGCGAGGGGGTGGAGACCAGCAACCCTGTGAAGGGCAGCGAGCTGGAGGGCACGCCCTACGAGCCGCCGTTCCCCTACATCTCCGACTACGGCGAGCGCGGGCACACCGTGCTCCCGGCGGACTTCGTGACCACCGAGGACGGCACGGGCATCGTGCACACCGCGATCGCCTTCGGCGAGGACGACTTCGACCTGGGCGAGCGCTTCGGCCTGACGCTGCAGAACCCGGTGCGCCCTGACGGCACCTTCGACGAGCGCATCGAGCCGTTCGCGGGCCGTGACGTGCGCGAGGCCGACGCCGGACATCGTCGAGGCGCTGCGCGACAACGGCCGGCTGTTCCGGGCCGAGGACTACGAGCACTCCTACCCGCACTGCTGGCGCTGCGACACGCCGCTCATCTACTACGCCAAGTCCAACTGGTACGTGCGCACCACGGCCGTCAAGGACGAGCTGCTGGCCGCCAACGAGACCGTCGACCTGGCATCCCGACCACATCAAGCACGGGCGCTTCGGCAACTGGCTGGAGAACAACGTGGACTGGGCGCTGTCGCGCGAGCGCTACTGGGGCACGCCGCTGCCGGTCTGGCGATCCGAGGACGGCGAGGAGGTGGTGTGCGTCGGGCTCGCGCGAGGAGCTGCGCGAGCTGGGCGCCGAGGTGCCGGAGGACCTCCACCGGCCGCTTCGTGGACGACGTGACATTCGAGCTCGACGGCAAGACTATCCGCCGCGTGCCCGACCTGATCGACGTGTGGTGGGACTCCGGCTGCATGCCCTTCGCCCAGTGGCACGCGCCGTTCGAGAACCAGGAGGTCTTCGAGGAGCGCTTCCCGGCCGACTACATCTGCGAGGCGCTCGACCAGACGCGCGGCTGGTTCTACTCGCTGCTCGCCGTCTCCACGCTGCTGTTCGGCCGCTCCTCCTACGAGACCGTGCTGTGCCTCGGGCTGATCCTCGACGGCGAGGGGCAGAAGATGTCCAAGTCGCAAGGGCAACGTGGTGTCCCCGTGGGAGGTGCTCGACACCCACGGCGCCGACGCCTTCCGCTGGTACTACTTCACCTCGAAGCAGCCGTGGGACGGCTACCGCTTCTCGATGGAGGCCGTGGGCGAGTCGGTGCGCCAGTTCATCAAGACGCTGTGGAACACCTACGGCTTCTTCGTGCTGTACGCCAACGTGAACGACGTGGAGGCGGGCGCCACGGCCTCCGCTCCCCCCGACATGGACCGCTGGGTCCTCTCGCGACTGCAGGCGGTGAAGCGAGGTGGCCATCGAGCGGCTGGACGACTACGACACCACCACCGCGGGGCGCGCGATCGCCGACTTCGTCGGGGACCTCTCCAACTGGTACGTGCGCGCGTCGCGGCGGCGCTTCTGGGACGGCGATCCCGCGGCGTTCGCCACGCTCTGGACCTGCCTGGTGGAGATGGCCAAGCTGGTGGCGCCGCTCACGCCGTTCGTGGCCGACTGCGATCTACGACAACCTCGACGGCCCGAGCCGTCGGTGCACCTGTGCGACTACCCCGAGCCCGACCCGTCGCTACGCGACGAGGAGCTGGAGTGGCAGATGGGGGTGGCGCGCGAGGCTGTTGCGCCTCGGGCGCGAGGCGCGGGCGCACGGCAAGCTCAAGGTGCGCCAGCCGCTGCGCGAGGCAGTCGTGGTGGCCGCCGGCCGCGAGCGCGAGGCGATCGAGCGCTTCGAGAGGCTGGTGCTGCGAGGAGCTGAACGTGAAGGCGTCTCAGCTACGTCTCGGAGGCCGACGAGCTGGGCCGGTTCGAGCTCAAGCCCAACTACCGCACACTCGGGCCGCGCTTCGGCAAGCACATGCCGCAGGTGGCGGCGGCCGTGGCAGGCCTCGACGCCGCGAGGGCGGCGCGCACGCTGCGCGACGGCGGCGAGGTGCACGTCTCGGTCGACGGCCGCGAGCACGCGCTCGGCGCCGAGGACATTCAGCTGGTGCTACAGCCGCTGGAGGGCTACCAGGTGGAGCGCGCGGGCACGCACGCCGTGGCGCTGGACCTGAAGCGTGGACGACGAGCTGCGCCGCGAGGGCGCTGGCGCGCGAGGTCGTGCACGCGGTGCAGAACGCGCGCAAGGAGGCCGGCCTGGACGTGGAGGACCGGATCGAGCTCGGCGCTGGGCGGCGACGACGATCTGCTCGACGCCGTGCGCGCGCACGAGGGCTACGTGACCGGCGAGACGCTGGCCACCTCGCTGAGCCTGGGCGACGCCGACGGCGGCCGGGCGGCCACCATCGAGGGCCGCGAGCTCATGATCGCCGTGCGTCGCGTGTAGGGCGCTTGGTCCGGCGCTCAGTCCGGCGGGCCGAGGCCCGGCTCGGCCCCGGCGTCCTGCAGCTCGCCCGCGATCGCCCAGTCGGACTTCTTGGCGTCCACGAAGCGGATCCAGACCTGGTCGCGGGGCATCTTGCCCTCTTCGGAGAGCACGTCGGTGAGCCGCTCGGCGATCACGCGCTTCTGCTCGGCCGACCGGCCTTCGAACCACTCGATGGTCACTACGGCATGCGGACCGGCGTTACGCCGCGAGAGCGGGCTCGATCTCCTGCACCAGCCGGTTCTTGGGCAGTGCGCCCACGATCTGGTGGGCCACCTCGCCGTTCTTGAACAGCAGGATGGTGGGGATCGACATCACGTTGTAGTTGGCCGCGGTCTGCGGGTTGTCGTCCACGTTGAGCTTCACGACACGGAGGTCGTCGCGCTCGCCGGCCAGCTCCTCGAGATGGGGGGCCACCACGCGGCACGGGCCGCACCACGGGGCCCAGAAATCCACCAGCACGGGCTGCGAAGACTCGATGACCTCGGCCTGGAAGTTGCTGTCCGAGACTTCGTTGACTGCTCCTGCCACTTTGAGCTCCTTCGTAGTTCCTGGTTGGTAGCTAATGCTTCAAAAGTATAGCGTGGTCAACGTACCTCGAACCGCAGCGCGGGAACCTTGCAGAACGCCTCCAGCGCGATCCGCGCAGACATCTTCGATGCGCCCACCCGGCGGTCGCGGAAGAGGATCGGAATCTCCTCCACCGTGAAGCCGGCGCGGATCGCGCGGTAGGTCATCTCGATCTGGAAGCCGTAGCCGTCGGTGCCCACGTCCTCGAGGTCGAGCCGCTCGAGCACCCCGCGGCGGAAGCACTT
This sequence comes from uncultured Thermoleophilaceae bacterium, assembly GCA_963727395.1. Taxonomy (GTDB): domain Bacteria; phylum Actinomycetota; class Thermoleophilia; order Solirubrobacterales; family Thermoleophilaceae; genus JAAYBF01. The sequence continues at coordinate 45,156 of CAVSGC010000019.1, forward strand.
GAAGCCGCCGGTGAGGTCGCGCACCGGCACCCCAGCAGGACACCTGCGCGTACAGCGAGCCGCCGCGGCTGATCAGCCGCCGGCCGAGCGCCCCAGTCGGTCACGCCGCCGCCCGGCACGTAGCGCGAGCCCAGCACGAGGTCGGCGGCGTCGGTGGCGGCGATCAGCCGCGGGAGTGTCGGCGGGGTCGTGCGAGAAGTCGGAGTCCATCTCGAGCAGGAGGTCCGCGCCGGCGGCCAGCGCGTGGCGCGAACCCGGCCAGGTAGGCGGGCCCGATGCCCTCCTTGCGCGGGCGGTGGAGCACCTCGACCTCTCGATCTCGCGCGGCCAGGCGGTCGGCGATCTGGCCCGTGCCGTCGGGCGAGCCGTCGTCGACCACGAGCACGCGGTGCTCGCGCCGGTGGAGGCGAGCTGGGGCAGCGCGGCCCGCACGATCGCCTCGATGTTCTCGGCCTCGTTGTAGGTCGGCAGGACGAGCCAGGCGCCGGACATGGGCGCGTACCCTAACCCGTGGCACGAGCTCGCAGAACGCCGAGATCGCAGACGGCCTTCGAGGAGCTGGCCACCCTGTACGAGCTCGACGGCGCGGTCGTCTACCGCGTGCTGGCCTACCGCAACGCCGCGAAGGCCATCCGCGACTCCGGCGCGTCCGTGGCGGAGATGGCCGCGCAGGGCGCGCGCCGAGGAGCTGGCGGGCATCGGCAAGACGATCGCCGAGAAGATCGACGCGCTGGTCGGCCGAGGGCGACATCCCCGCGGCCGACAAGCTGAAGGCGCAAGATCCCCGTCGGGCCTGGTGCAGATCACCCGCATCCCGGGTCTGGGCCCCAAGCGCGCGCGCGCTGCTGCACGAGGAGCTGGGGGTCGAGACGCATCGACGACCTGCGCAAGGCGGCCGAGGAGGGCCGGCTCAAGGACGTGCCCGGGTTCGGCGCCAAGGCCGAGGAGAACGTGCTCGCCGCGCTCGCGGCCGGCGCCGACGGCACGGCCGCAGGCGCGCACGCTGCTGTCCAAGGCGCTGGCCGTCGGCGAGGAGCTGGTCGAGGGGCTGCGCGAGCACCCGGCGGCGCAGCGGGTGGAGCTGGCCGGCAGCGCCCGGCGCATGGCCGACGCGTGCAAGGACCTCGACATCGTGGCCGCGGCGAGCGACCCCGGGCGCTGGTCGAGGCCTTCGCCGAGCTGCCCGCGATCGACGAGGTGACCACCTCCGGGGAGGCGGGCGCCAAGGCGGTCACCCACCAGGGCCTGCCCGTGGACCTGCGCATCGTGCCCGAGGACAGCTTCGGCAACCTGCTCCAGCACTTCACCGGCTCGGGCCGCCACAACGAGGCGCTGCGCACGGCGGCGGTGAAGAAGGGGCTGCACGTGAGCGAGTACGGCGTGGCCGAGGACGAGACCTGGCGAGACCCACGCGTGCGCGACCGAGGAGGAGGTCTACGAGCTGCTGGGCATGGCCTACGATCGAGCCCGAGCTGCGCGAGGACCGCGGCGAGCTGGAGGCCGCCCGCGACGGCGAGCTGCCGGAGCTGATGCGCCTGGAGGACATCCGCGGCGACCTGCACTGCCACACCACCGCCTCCGACGGCCGCAACACGATCGCCGAGATGGCCGCGGGCGCGCGCAGGAGCGCGGCTACGAGTACCTCGCCGATCACCGACCACTCGGCCACGCCACGGCTTCGGCAACGACGTGACCGCCCGACGAGCTGCGGCGCCAGATCGAGCGCGTGGCGGCAGGTCGACGAGAAGCTCGAGGACTTCCGCGTGCTGGCCGGCACCGAGACGAACGTGCTGCCCGACGGCGTCCCTGGACTACGACGACGAGCTGCTCGCGCAGCTCGACTGGGTCGTGGCCAGCGTGCACACCTCCTTCCGCATGTCCGAGGACGAGATGACCGAGCGGATGGTGACCGCGATCGAGCACCCGCTGGTGGACGCGATCGGCCACCCCACCGGCCGGCTGATCGGCCGGCGCGAGCCCTACGCGCTGGACGTGGACCGCGGTGATCGAGGCCGCGGCGCGCACCGGCACCTTCCTCGAGATCAACGCCAACCCCAACCGCCGCGACCTCACCGACGTCTACGCCCGCGCGGCGGCGCAGGCCGGCGTGAAGATCGTGATCGACTCCGACGCCCACGGCGCCGACACGCTGGCCAACATGCGCTACGGCGTGGCCACCGCGCGCCGCGCCTGGCTGACCGCGGCCGACGTGGCCAACACCCGCGCGTGGGAGGACCTGCGGGCGTCACGCCCTCGCGGAGTAGTCGCGCCGGGCTCGGCTCGATCTTGCGCGCCCACGGGGTGCGCATCAGCTCGCGGCGGCGCCGAAGGGCGAGCTGCGGTCGACTAGAAGCGCACGCCGTCGCGGTCCTCGATCGCCTGCACCGCCGAGGCCTGGTTGCGCCAGGTGAGGGCCACGCCGATCGCGTAGCCCGCGGCGATGGCCGGGATCTGCGGCACGAGGAAGGCCACGGCGCCGGAGACCGAGCGTCGACCAGCGCCGAGCGGCCAGAGCCGGTTGAAGATCACGGCGCCGGGCTCGAGCTCGGGCAGCGTGTTGCGTGGACGCGCGCCCGGCCAGCAGCCGGGCGATGCCCGGGCGTGGCCTCCAGCCGCCGGCCCGAGCCACAGCCCGGCGACCGCGGCCAGCGTCCACCAGGCACACGCGCCACCAGGAGCGCAGCGGTGTCGTCTCGCGCGTGGCGCCGGCGATCGCCACGACCGCCAGCGCGGTGGCCGCGCCGCGCGAAGAGCAGCACCGCCATGCGCAGGAAGTCGGTGAACCGCACGATCGGTCAGGGCCTCGGCGAGGCAGCGAGCACCTCGGTGAAGCCGCCCACCCCGTCGACCACCAGGTCGGCGCGGTCGACGATCGCCGGCGGGCCCTCGTCGGAGCGCACGCCCACGCTCACGGCGGCGTCGAGCTCGCCGCTCGGCCGACGAGGGCGTCGAGCGCGTCGAAGGCGTCGAGGTCGGTCACGTCGTCGCCGCCGTAGAGCGCCGTGCGCGACCGTCGGCGCGCTCGACCAGGGCGCGCACGGCCTGGCCCTTGTCCACGTGCACGGGCGGGCGGATCTCGAGCACCTTGCGCCCCCAGTGGATGTCGAGGCCCGGCGTCCTCGGCCTCCTGCGCCACGCCCTCCAGCAGCGTCTGGGCCGCCTCCTCGTCGGGTGCGCCGCGCCAGTGGAACGCCTTGATCGGGCCCTTGTCCTCGAGGCGCACGCGCAGCTGCTCGCCGCGTCGCGGTTCTCGCGCGTCGCGCACGAACTCCGCGCACCGCCCCTCCCAGCTGGCGAAGGCGCGAGCAGGCGCGGGCTGCTGCTCGCCCGGCGTCGCAGGATCTCCGCGCCGTGGGAGCCCACGTAGGCGATCGACCCCACGCCCACCAGCCGCCGGGCCTCGGCCACCGGGCGGCCCGAGACGCACGCCACGCAGGCCGTAGCGGCGCCCCAGGCGGCCGAGCAGCCGCGACACCTCCTCGCGCACGCGGGACTCCTCGGGGCGGCGGACGATCGGCGCCAGCGTGCCGTCGATGTCGCAGAAGATGGCCGCGCTCGGCGGGATCGTCGGTGAGGGGGCGGAGGCGTCTCGGCGAGCGTGTTCGGCAGTGGGAGCGGACACGGCTCGTAGTATGCCTCGCCGATGTCCGCCGAGGCTCGCTCCGGCTGGCCGTGATCGCCACCGCGGCGGGCGCCTTCAGCGGCCTGTTCGGCGTCGGGGGCGGCACGATCATCGTGCCCCTGCTGATCCTGTGGCTCGGCTACGGGGAGCGCGAGGCCACGGGCACCTCGCTGGCGGCCATCGCCGTGATCGCCGCGCTCGGCGGCGGGGTGCACGCCGCCTACGGCAACGTCGACGCGCTCGAGGCGCTGCTGATCGGCGCTGCCGGCGGTCGGAGGGGTCCTGGCGGGCACCGCCCTGCAGCAGCGGATCCCCGAGCGCGCGGTGTCGGGCGTGTTCGCCGTGCTGCTCGTGGTCTCGGCCGCCGTGCTGGTGCTCTGATGGAGGCGGCGGACCTGCTCGGGCACTCGTCGATCGGCTTCGCCGCCGGGGTGCTCGGCGGGCTGGTGGGCGTGGGCGGCGGCGTGCTGTTCGTGCCCGGGCTCGTGATCTTCCTCGGCGCTCACCCAGCTCGAGCGCGAGGCGCACCTCGCTGCTGGCCATCGTGCTGGTGCGCCTCGGTGGGCGCGTGGCGCCAGGGCGGCTACGGCAACCTGCGCCTGCGCGACGGGCTGGTCATCGGCGGTGCTCTCTCCGATCGGCGTGGTGGCGGGGACCGTCGTCGCCAACGCGGTGCCCGAGCGGGCGCTGCGAGCTCTCCTTCGCCGCGCGTGCAGCTGTCTTCGCATACCGGCTCGGCGCGCCGTGCGCCGGGTCGCCTCGGGCCCCGCGACCGGGTAGCCTCGGACGCTGTATGACCATCCTCGAGGTTCGAGACCGCGAGGGACCGGAGGCGGCATCCAGGTCGCCCTGCGGGGCGAGCTGGACCTGTCCACCACCCAGAAGGTCGAGCGCGAGCTGCACCGCGTGGAGGCCGGGCGTCCCCGGGCCTGCTGGTGCTCGACCTCTCGGGGCCTCACGTTCCTGGACTCCACCGGCCTGCGGCTGATCGTCGGGGCCGACCAGCGCGCGCGCCGCGACGACCGCCGCGCTGGCGATCGTCAAGGGCCCCGCCACTGTGCATCGCGTGTTCTCCATCACCAAGCTGGACGAGCGGCTGGACATGGTGGACGACGCCGATGGCCTCGACGCCTGGCTGAGGCGTAAGCGTGTCTGCTCGATGGCCGTCGAACCTGCCGATGCGGCCCGAGCTCGCCGCGCTGCTCGCGCGGGGGGAGGAGAAGGGCTGCATCAACCTCTCGGAGCTGGAGGACCAGGTGCAGGCGCTGGAGCTCGGCCGACGACGAGCTCGAGGCCCTGCACGAGCGCATCGACGCGCGAGGCATCGAGCTGACCGACGACTGCGGTCGCACCTCGATCGCCGACACCCGCTATCGGCCCGACGACCTGGCGGGCACCACCACCGACGCCCTCCAGCTGTTCCTCAACGAGATCCGGCGGTACCCGCTCCTCACCAAGGAGGAGGAGGTCGAGCTGGCCAAGCGATCGAGGCGGGGGACCTCGAGGCCAAGGAGCGCATGATCAACTCCAACCTTCGGCTGGTCGTGTCGATCGCCAAGAAGTACCAGGGCCAGGAGCTGTCGCTGCTCGACCTGATCCAGGAGGGCATCTTCGGCCTGATCCGCGCCGCCGAGAAGTTCGACTACCGCAAGCGGCTACAAGTTCTCCACCTACGCCACCTTCTGGATCCGCCAGGCCATCCAGCGGGGCCTGGCCAACAAGGCGCGCACGATCCGCATCCCCGTGCACATCGGCCAGCGCGAGCGCAAGATCGTCCGCGCCGCGCGCGAGCTCGGTGCCCGCCTGGGCCGCGACGCCCACCGACGCCGAGATCGCCGGCGAGGCCGAGCTGCCCGTCGAGCAGGTGGAGGAGGTGCGCGCTGCGGCGCGCACCGTCACGAGCCTCGACCGCGCGGTGGGCGAGGAGGGCGACACCGCTTTCGGCGATCTCCTGCCCAGCGACGAGCCGGAGCTCGAGGAGGAGATCCAGGTGAGCCTGGCGCACGAGGCGCTGCGCCGGACCGTGAGCGAGCTGCCCGAGGCCGAGCGGCGGGTGATCCGGCTGCGCTACGGCATCGACGGCGAGCGAGCCCAAGCCGCTGCGCGAGACCGGGCGCGAGCTGGGCCTGTCGGCCGAGCGCGTGCGCCAGCTCGAGTCGCGCGCGCTGAAGCGCCTCGTCCACCCAGGCGGAGCTGGACGCGCTGCAGAGACGCCGCGTGAATGTCCGCGGAGGTCATGCGTCTCCGAGCCGGTCTCCGGCGAGGTGGTCAGGAGCGCGATCGGCGAGGAGGCGGCCAAGGACGCCGAGGTGCTGGTGGTCGCGCCCGCGCTCAACACCCGCCTGCGCTTCCTGGCGTCGGACCCGGACGCGGCGATCGACCGGGCCGAGGAGGTCGCCGGAGAGAGCGTCTGAGCGGATGGGCGAGGAGGGCATCGACGCCGCGGGCGACACCGGCGAGTCGGATCCGATCCAGGCGATCGAGGACGCGCTGGTGACCTTCGCGGCCGAGGAGATCGTGCTCTGCACGAACGCCGGAGGGCGAGCGCAACTGGCTCGAGGACGGCGTGGTCGACGAGGCCAGGGAGCGTTTCCCGACCTCACCGTCCGCCACTGCGAGATCGGCCTAGACGGCGAGGCATGGGCACAGCGGGCGTGCGAGCCAGAGCGCGCGGCGGCCACCACGTGCGCGAGATCCGGCGCGAAGCGCTCGGGCCGGCCCGTGTCCTGACCCGTTCGCGCCACCTCCTCGCGCAGGTCGAGCAGCCCCACCACCGCCGCGGCGGTGCCGGCCTGCGGTGAGTCCGCTCGCCTACCTCGCACGCCAGCCGGGTGAGGGCCAGAGCTCTCGGCCGGGTCCACGCCATGGAACATCTGGCCGATCCCCGTGACGAGGAAGGTGTAGACCCGGTCGAGCAGCGGGTCGTGGGCCAGGCGGGCGCCACCGGGCGCGGGGCCGGTGTGCAGAAGGTCGTCACCGGCGAGGATGCGGTCCAGCTGGCCGCCGAACACCGATCGCAGCTGCTCCTCGGAGAGGCCCACCTGGAGCGCGTACCGCAGGTTCAGCGCGGCGGCGAAGCTGGGCACCGAGTAGGGGGCGTCGCTGGCGAAGAGGATGTTGCCCGGGCGGCACCAGCGCATAGAGCGCCAGCAGATCGCTCGCCGACCACCACGACGTGTCGAAGAGGAGGTTGGGCAGGTCGGTGGCGGCCTCCCAGATCCACGCGAGGTCGCAGATCCCCGCGTGCGCGAGGATCAGGCGCATGCCCGGGTGGCGCTCGCAGACCTTCACCGCGTGTCGCCCCAGCGCCGGTATGCCGCGTCCGGCGTGCACGAGCACCGGGAGCCCGCGCTCGTCGGCCAGCGCGAACACGGGCTCCATCGCCGCCGTGTCCAGCGCGAAGCTCTCCGCGCGCGGGTGCAGCTTGATGCCGGCGGCTCCGGCCTCCAGGCAGCGCTCGGCCTCCGCGAGCGGCTCCGCGGCGGGGTCGAGCCGGCAGAAGGCGGTGAGGCGGCCCTCCGAGCGCTTCGAGTCCGCGATCGCCTGGTCGTTGGCCGCCGGATAGCCGTCCGGCTCGTGCATGGGGAAGACCACGCCGCGCGCGTCCGCCGCCGCCAGCGAGGCGTGAGCTCCTCGGCCGTGCAGCGGAACCCGTCCGGGTCGTTCTGCCCGATGTGGGTGTGGGCGTCGAACAGCTCGATGCCGGGAGCCTGCTCGCGCAGGTCGGCCAGCCAGCGGGAGAACAGCTCATCGCCGAACACGGGCGGGAGCCTAGTTGGGCAGGCCCTGCTCCAGGGCTCCCTTCACCGCCGCGTCCACCGCGTTGAGCCGATACAGCGCCAGGGCCTCGGCCGACCTGAACCGTCGCCCGGGGAGGGCGTCGGGGCCGTGATGGCCGAGCACGCAGTGGCTGAGGGCCAGCTCCTTATCGCGCGGGAAGGCCGCCACGCGACCGGTCCACTCCGAGATCAGATCGAGGCCCGAGCGCCACGTGGCCCACCAGCGCGCCCTCGTCGCTCAGCGCGATCTCCGCCGAGTAGTCGAACTCGCGCACCTTGCCGATGTCGTGCAGCAGGGCGGCGGTGATCAGCACATCGGAGTTCAGCCGCGGGTGCAGCGCACAGGCCTCCACCGCCAGCGTCGCGACCGCCACGGTGTGCTCGAGCAGCCCGCCGAGGTAGGCGTGGTGCCCGCCGCGCGAGCAGGGCGCCCGCCGCAGCGACTCGCGGAAGGGCTCGTGGGCCAGCATGGCGTCCAGCAGCCGGCGGTAGTCGGCGTCGTGCACCTCTCGGGCGAAGTGCTCGAGGAAGCCGTCGAGCTCCTCGAGGTCGCGATAGGCCATCGGCAGGAAGGCCGCGGGGTCGAGTTCCTCCTCGTGCGCCGGACGGTCCTCACGTCGATCTGAAGCTCGTCGCGGAAGCGCTCGACGCGGCCCGTCACGCGCACCAGGTCGCCGCGATCGAACTGTCCCGCGAGGAAGTCGGCGTCGCGAAACGCGCGTCCGGCAATGGCGCCCGTGCGGTCGCGCAGCTCGAGGGCGAGGTAGGTGGATCCACTGCGTGCGGTGAGGCGGTCCTTGCGGGCGCAGGCGAACACCGCGTCCACATCGGCGCCCTCGCGCAGGCCGGCCACGGTCGGGCGTTCTTCGGGGGCTTCGATCACGCCTCGATGGTGGCCCACGGACCGGACCGATCCCGGCGGGCGGCCGATCGGACTCGTATACCGTGGTGAGGGTGTCGGATGTGATCTGGACAGAGCGTCCCGCGCTCAGGAGCCCGGTGCTCGTGGCCGCCTTCGGCGGCTGGAACGACGCCGGAGACGCCGCCTCCGCCGCGGTGGAGTTCATAGGCGCGCATCACGAGCCGCGGGTGGTGGCACGCATCGACGCGGACGAGTTCACCGACTTCACGAACGTGCGGCCGTCCGTGCGGCTCGTTGACGGCCAGACACGCGAGATCGACTGGCCCGAGACCTCGATCTCCGCGGTGGAGGTGCCCGGGGCCGAGGGTGACCTGGCGATCCTGCAGGGCGCCGAGCCGGCGCTGCGATGGGGCCGGTACTGCCGTGCGGTGATCGAGGTGGCCCACGAGCTGGGCGCGCGGAAGGTGATCACCCTGGGCGCGCTGCTGGCCGACGTGCCACACACCCGGCCGGTGTCGATCTCGGGCATAGCCTCCGATCCCGCCGTCGTGGACCGCCTGGGCTTCGAGCACACCAGCTACGAGGGCCCCACGGGCATCGTGGGCGTGCTGCACCACGCCTGTGGCGCCGCCGGGCTGAGCTCGGTGAGCCTGTGGGCCTCGGTCCCCCATTACGTGGCCGCCGCGCCCAACCCCAAGGTGGCGCTGGCGCTGGTGCGCGCGTTCGAGGGTGCGGCCGGCGTGGTGGTGGATGCCGCCGAGCTGGAGGCCGCGGCCGAGGACTACGAGCGCCAGGTGAGCGCCGCGGTGGCGTCGGACCCAGAGGTGCGCGCGTTCGTGGAGCGGCTGGAGTCAGCGGCTGACGAGAGCGAGGACGAGGCGGATCCGGAGAACCTGCCGTCGGCCGACGCGATCGCCAGTGACTTCCAGAAGTTCCTCAGGCAGCAGGGGCCGGAGAGCTAGGGCTAGCTCTCCGCCGCCGGGCAGATGATCCGGTAGTCGCACAGGCGGCAGATGTCCGCCCTCGGCGTTGGCTGGAAGTCCTGGCGCTGGATTCCCGCGCCGATCTCGGCCACCGTCTCGCGCACCCGGTCAAGCTCCGCCTCCGAGTGCTCGACCGGCACCTTCTCGCCCGTCATCACGTAGTGGTAGCTCTGGGCCGTGGTGTCCAGCTTCCACGACTCGCGCGCACCCATCTGGTAGATCGACAGCTGCACGTCCGAGCTCAGTTCCTCCTCGGTCTTCGCGCGGCCGGTCTTGTAGTCGATCAGCTCATACGAGCCGTCGGGGAGGCGGTCCACGCGGTCCACGCGGCCGCGCAGCAGGTGCGGCCCGAGCGAGAACGAGAAGCTGCGCTCGAACCACACCGGCTGTGACTCGTCCGATCGCGTGCGCTCCCAGTAGCGGTCCAATGCGTCCAGCGCACGCTCGCGGAACTGCAGCTCGTCGTCGGAGTCGCCGAAGCCCCCCCTGCGCCACGAGGACTCAAACAGCTCCATCAGCTCCTCACGCGAGCCCTTGGTGTGGCGGTGGAAGCGCTCGAGCACCTGGTGCAGGGCGATCCCGAAGCGCTGGTAGATCGTGGGCTCCTGCGGGATCCGGAACACGCGCGCGAACTTGTACTTCAGCGGGCAGATCCGGTAGGTCTCGATGTCCGACGCCGAGAGCATCAGGCCGCCGTCGGCGCCGCCGCCGCGACGGCGCGGGATGAAGGGGTCCAGCGACGGCTCGCTGCCGTCGCCCCCGGCCGCGGGCCGGCCCTCGGCCTCGCGAGCGGTGTCGCGGAGCCAGTCGTCCAGGCCGGAGGCCTCGAGCACCTCGCGCTGCTCGGGCGTGGCGCCCTGGGCGAGCATCGCGTTCACCTCGGCCAGCGCGTCGGTCAGCGGCTGCCCGGCCTTGGACCGGTCGATCAGCGCGGCCACCTTGATCAGCTCCAGGTAGCGCGCCACGGCGTTGGACACGTCCACGCTCGTGTCCAGGCGCATCTCGCCGAGACGGCCGCCGGTGCGGGCCACGGTGTCGAGCAGCTCGTCGCGCATGATCCGGAAGGTGGAGTGAAGGCCCTCGCCGGGGCCGAACAGCTCCTCCTCCACGCTCTCCTCGTCCGCTCCGCTCGCCTCGCGGGCCTCGACGTAGAACGGTGACGGCCGCGCGGGCGAGCCGTTCTGGCCCTCGGCCCAGGTCAGCACCATTCCCTCGCGCGCCCGCGAGAGAGCCACTCCCAGGAGGCGGCGCATGGCGGCCTCATGCCCGCCCTCGTCGGCGGGCAGCAGCTCCTTGAGCAGCTCGGAGGGAACCTCGGTGGAGGGACCGGGGTCGCGCCCGGGCATGCGCGCCGCGGTGAGCCCGAGCACGAAGGTGTGATCCAGCTCGACCCCCTTGACGGCGTCGAACGCCATCACGCGCACCGCGGGCGTGGCCGGGCTGCGGACCACGTCCTCCTCCTCGCGCAGCCCGGAGTCGGCCACCGCCTTGAGATAGCGCGTGAAATCGCGCGCGGTGGCGCCCGGCTCGCGTTGCACGTAGGCCGTGGCCAGCTCTGGCAGCCGGGCGATGTTGCGCAGCCGCTCCACGGTGTCGGCCTGGGTGGCGAACACCTGCTGCCGGCGCACGCCGATGCGCTCGATCAGCCTCAGCACGAAGCGGTCGGGGCGGCGGTTCTCGAACGCGCCCGAGGCGGGCCGGTACAGGCGCAGGAACGCCTGCGCGCGGTCGCGCCCCTCGGGTGTGAGCTGGGGCCCCTCGAGCGCGGCCGCCACCGCCGCCGGGAGATCGAGCTTGCGCCGCCGCGCCAGCTGCGTGAGCCGCGCCACGTCCACGGAGTGGATCTCGATCGGGGGGCGTGACAGGGCGCGCACCGCGGCACCCGCGTCCGAGGGATCCGCCAGCACGCGCAGCCAGGCGAGCACGTCGCGCACCTCCGCGCGCTGGAAGTACGCCGCCGGGCCGGTGAGCGCGAACGGCACCGCTCGCTCCTCGAGGGCGGATGCCACCACCGCGCCCTCGGACTCCACCGAGCGCACCAGTACGCCGATCGCCTCCGGCGAGACCCCGCCGGCAATCAGCCGCTCGGCCTCCGCCGCCACGGCCTGCGCCTGCGCGCGCTCGGAGGCGCAGCGCCAGAAGCGCACGCTCGACGGCGACCGCATGCGCTCCTCGAGGTGCACCTCGGTCACCGGATGCGAAGGCAGCGCGGAAGTCGTCGATGTTCTTCGCGGCCGCCCCGCCGTAGCGATGGATGGCTGCCTCCGGGTCGCCGGCCACAGCCGACCTCCCGGTGCTCCTCGCCCAGCAGGCCCAGGAGGGTGGCCTGGGCGAAGTTCACGTCCTGGTACTCGTCCACCAGCACGTGACCGAAACGGTGGGCGATGCGCTCACGCACGTGCGGGCGCTCGTGAAGCAGGCGGAAGGCGCGCAGTACGAGGTCGCCGGAGTCCACGGCGCCCCGCTCGCCCAGCAGCCGCTCGTGGTCGCAGTAGACGCCGGCGAACTCCAGCTCGCGCGCGGCGCGTGCCCGCGCGGCGTCGTCGCCCTCGCGGCTCTCCTCGGCGCGCGCCTGCGCGTGCGACAGCAGCTCGCCCGCGCTCACCATCTCCTCCTTGAGCCGGTCGATGCGCGCCACGAACCCCGCCAGCAGCGCCGCCGGGTTGCCGCCGATCTCGTGGTGGCGCAATCGCAGCTCGGAGATGCAGTCCAGCAGCAGGGCCACCCGGTCCGCCCGCGTCACGGGGGCAAAGGCCGGGTCGAGCCCGGCCTCCATCGCCTCGTCGCGCAGCAGGCGGGCGCAGAAGGAGCGGAACGTGTCCACGCGCAGCTCCTCGTACGGCGGCTCCACCAGCGCCTCCACCCGCGTGCGCATGGCGGCGGCGGCGGGCTCCGACAGCGCCAGTGCCAGCACGCTCCCGGGGGCCGCTCCCTGCTCCGCGAGCCATGCGAAGCGGCGCTCCAGCACCGTGGTCTTCCCGGTGCCCGGGCCGCCCAGCACCAGCAGTGGTCCGCCCGGGTGCGTGACGGCCGCCAGCTGCGATTGGGTCAGGCCGTCGATAGCCGGGGACATTCAGCGCAGGATAGGGCCGCACCGCTTGCCCGCCGCCTGGATCGGAACTAGGTTGCCCACTGTGCGGCATCCGCGTTCCCTTCTCGTCCTCGGGACCCTCGTGATGGCGGCCGGATCGGTCCCGCCGGCATCCGCCGAGACCGAGACGGTCACGCGCGGGAACGTGACGGCCACCCTCTCCTACGAGGAGGCCGAGTTCGGGTTCCGCAGCGTCCGCATGCGGGTGGTCCGAGACGGCGTGCGGTTGGTCAACCAGCGCGGCCCCGGCTTCAGTTCCTGCTCCTTCTGCCAGTTCTGGCCGGCATTCGCACCGGTGAACAGGAGGTCGATCTACCTGCGCAATCTCGACGCCGATCCCGAGCCGGAGGTGCTCGGCGAGTTCTACACCGGTGGCGCCAACTGCTGCCGGGCCTCGAGGATCTACGACTTCGACCCCGCGCGGACCGCCTACAGGCGGATCGACCGCGAGTGGGGAACCGGCTCCCATCGCGGCGCGCGCGATCTCAACCACGACGGGAGCGCCGAGCTGGAGTCGGCCGACGCCCGCTTCCGGGGACTGTTCGGCTGCAACGCGTGCACCCCGCAGCCGATCCAGGTGTTCAAGCTCCGCGACGCCAGGCTCGTGGATGTCACGCGCCGCTTCAGAGGACTCGTCAGGCGCGATCTACGCGGGCTGATCGACCTCTACCGCCGCGCCCGCACCGAGCCGCTGGTGGCCCGTGGCGTGCTCGCGGCCGTGACCGCCGAGCGCTATCTGCTCGGGCGTGGACGCATTGCGCGCCGGGGTCTGGCGCGATCGCTCGCACGGGGCGAGCTGGGGGCGTGAAGGGCGACGGTGTGGCTGACGGCCGTGCCTACGTGCGCCGTCTCCTGCGGTTTCTGAGGCGCGCGGGCTACCGGCGCTGAGCGCTAGCCCAGCGGGAGGAAGTCGGCGGCGCGCGAGCGCTTCGCGCGTGCGGCGGAACTGATCTTCAGGCGCAGGCTGGCTCGAGCGGGTTGGATCCGGCCGGCGCTCCGTCCACGAGCGGGTCCGGAGCGTGTTCCGAAGGTGGTGGTGTACGTGGCGCCGGTGGGGTAGGAGCCCTTGGGCGTGTCGAACGCGACGCCGATGCCGATCTCGCGGAAGCGCCGGTTGAGGATGTTCTGGCGATGACCGGGACTGTGCATCCAGGCGCGCACGATGGAGCGCGGCGTACTGCGCGAGCCCGAGCCCCAGGCGATGTTCTCGCCCACGAACCAGCTGGTGGCGGGGAGGTAGCCGGAGTGCTTCAGCCGATCGACCACGTCTCTGCCTGCGCGCGAGTTGTGGCTGAAGTAGCGCTTGCGCACCATGTCGCCCGAATGGGCCGCCGCCGCGGTCGAGAGGCGGCCGTCCGCGTGCAGCCGGCCGACGCCGTTGCGCTGGCGAACGTCATTCAGCAGGCACACCGTGGCGCTCTCAATCTGGTCGCGGCTCGCGTTACCGGGGCGCGCGTTGGCGTCGTCGCATGCCATTGCGCTGCCGGCGGCAGGACCCGCCAGCGCCGCACACGAGAGTGCGGCGATGCCGAATGCGACCTTCAGGGGGCGGAGGGCCATGTCCCTCTAGATCGGCGGCTGAAGGCGCGGCATGATGGCTCCGCGCCGCCGATGGACGGATGGACGATGTTGGAGGCGGCAGAATCAAGGTCTCATGGCCGACCGCCTGAGCAGCTACCGCGGCAAGCGCGACCTGGGCGCCACGCCCGAACCCGGCGGCGGGGCCGCCCAGGGGGGCACGGATGGGCCGGCGGGCGAGGGGATGCGGTTCGTGATCCAGGAGCACGACGCCAGCCATCTGCACTGGGATCTGCGCCTGGAGCGGGACGGCGTGCTGGCCTCGTGGGCGCTTCCGAAGGGCGTGCCCACCCATCCGGAGGAGAACCGTCTTGCCGTGCGCACCGAGGATCACCCGGTCGAATACCTGGAGTTCGAGGGCGAGATCCCCCGGGGCTCGTACGGCGCCGGCACGATGGTGGTCTGGGACCGGGGCACCTACGAGGCCGAGAAGTTCCGGGACGAGGAGGTGATCGCCACGCTGCACGGCGAGCGCGTGCAGGGGCGCTACGCGTTGTTCCACACGGCCGGCAGGAACTGGATGATCCACCGCATGGACCCGCCGGCCGATCCGTCGGCGGAACCCATGCCGGACGAGATCAGGCCGATGCTCGCCCGGCTGGGAGAGCTTCCACGCAACGACGGCGCGTTCGGGTTCGAGGTGAAGTGGGACGGCGTCCGTGCCGTGGCCCACGTGGACGCGGGCCACCTCACACTCACCGGGCGCAACGGCACCGACTTCACCGGCCGCTACCCCGAGGTGCGGGCGATGGCGCGTTCGCTGGGTTCCCGCCGGGCGATCCTCGACGGCGAGGTGGTGGCCTTCGACGACGCGGGCCGCCCGAGCTTCGAGCGCCTTCAGTCGCGCATGCACCTGGCATCGGATGCTCAGGTGCGCCGGCGCATGCGCGACGTGCCCGTGGTCTACGTGGCATTCGACCTGCTGTGGCTGGAGGGCCACTCCACGCTGGACCTCCCATATCGCGACCGTCGCCGCCTGCTGGAGCAGTTGGAGCTCGACGGGCCCGGGTGGCGCACGCCGGCCCACCGGGAGGGTGACGGCCAGGCGCTGCTCCAGGCCAGCCGCGAGCAGGACCTGGAGGGGATCGTGGCCAAGCGGCTGGACTCGGCATACGAGCCGGGCCGGCGCTCGAGCGCATGGATCAAGGTGAAGAACCACGGCGCTCAGGACGTTGTCGTGGGCGGCTACACGCCCGGGGAGGGGGGACGGTCAGCCAGCCTCGGCGCGCTGGCGGTGGGCACGTTCGAAGACGACCGGCTGGTCTACGCGGGCAAGGTTGGCACCGGTTTCACCGCAACCACGCTGGCCGACCTCACGCGCCGGCTGGAGGCCCTGCGCCGCGATCGCTCGCCCTTCGTGGGACGTCAGCCGCCCAAGGGCACGGTGTTCGTGGAGCCGGAGCTCGTGGCGCGTGTGGAGTTCCGCGAGTGGACCCGCGCCGGCACGCTGCGGGCGCCGTCGTTCAAGGGCCTGCGCGAGGACATCGACCCCCAGGACGTGGTTCGCGAGAGCTGACGCCCGCGCAAGCTCGCTTGCCGGTTTGTTGCGGGCGCGCCCGGCCGGGTAACTTTGAAGGCATGGCGCGTGCAATCTGGAGTGGGGCGATCTCCTTCGGCCTCGTGAACATCCCCGTGAAGCTCTACAGCGCGGTGAAGCGCCAGACGGTGCGCTTCCACCAGCTGGACTCCGCGGACAACACGCGCATCCAGCAGAAGCGGGTGAATCCCAACACCGGCGAGGAGGTCCCCTACGAGCAGCTGGTCAAGGGGTTCGAGCTGAGCCCCGACCGCTACGTGGTGATCACGCCCGAGGAGCTCGAGACGGTGGAGCCCGAGAAGACGCGCACGATCGACATCGAGGCGTTCGTGGAGCTGGAGCAGATCGACCCGATCTACTACGACCACCCCTATTACCTCGCTCCCGGCCCGGGGGCCACCAAGGCCTACGGGCTGCTGCTCAAGGCGCTGGAGGACACCGACCGCGTGGGCATCGCGCGCGTGGTGATCCGGTCCAAGGAGGCGCTGGTGGCCATCCGCCCCCACGAGAACGTGCTCACGATGGAGACGATGCTCTTCGGTGACGAGGTCGTCCGCCCTCCCAGCTCGGGGAGCTCCCGGACCCGTCGGAGATCAAGGCGGCAAGAAGGAGATCGAGATGGCGCGGCAGCTGATCGAGTCGCTGTCCACCGACTTCGACCCGGACGCCTTCCGCGACAGCTACCGCGAGCCCGTCCTCGAGATGATCGAGCCCAAGTCTCGAGGGCCAGGAGATCGAGGTCCAGCAGGCCCCGGAGGAGCCGGAGGAGGTGCCCGACCTGATGGCCGCGCTCGAGGCGTCGATCGCGGGCGCGAAGCGCCAGGGGGACCAGGCACGAAGCCCTCGTCCACGAAGAAGGACACCCGGCGAAGGCGTCGAGGAACGGCTCCAAGGCGAAGTCTGGCTCCAAGTCGTCCGGCGAGAAGCAAGAGCGCCGCCAAGAGTAGCGCGCGGTGGAGGTCGCGGTCGAGGGCCGCAGCCTGCGGCTCTCCAATCTTGACAAGGTGCTCTACCCGGCCACGGGCTT
>CAVSGC010000020.1:0-25794 GCA_963727395.1 uncultured Thermoleophilaceae bacterium
GGCCTCCGTGGAGGTCAAGAAGGGCATGGCCACGCGCAGGACGCGCTATGTGGCGCGCGGCCAGAGGCTGAAGGTGGTCGGGCGCGTGAGGCCCTTCGTGGCCGGCCAGGTGGCCGTGCTCGAGATAGCGCGCCGGGGCAAGGTGGTCGCGCGTCACAGGGCGCGGATCCGTCGCGCTCGCCGCGGTGGGGCTGCGTTCTTCCGCATCAAGGCATCGCGCCGGGGCCGTTTCAGCGTCCGGGTGCGCCACGCCGCCACGCCGCAGCAGCAGGCGTTCCGGTCCAAGTGGGAGCGGATCAAGGCGGTCACCTTCCGCGCCGGTGAGGGCGCAGGGGGCCGCACGTGCTTCTGCTCCAGCGCCGGATGCGGCGGATGGGCTTCGCGGTGCCGGTGTCGGGCTCCTTCGGCGGGGCCACCTCCCGCGCCGTGCTGGCGTTCCGCAAGACCAACAACATGTCGCGCACGGGCTACGCCAGCCCGGCGGTGTACGGCAAGCTGTTTCGCGACAGGGGGGCCTTCCGGCCCAAGTACCCGCGCGCGGGGCGCCATGTGGAATTCGACTGGTCGCGCCAGGTGCTCGCGCTGATCGGCCGCAACGGCCGGCCGGTGAACGTCTACCACTCGTCCTCGGGCAAGGCCTCAACGCCCACGGTGTTCGGCAAGTTCAGCTTCTACCGCAAGCAGCCGGGCACCAACTCCCACGGAATGGTCCAGTCCAACTACTTCATCGGCGGGTACGCCATCCACGGGTATGCGTCCGTGCCCGCGTATCCCGCGAGCCACGGCTGCCTGCGGGTGCCGATCCCTGACGCCTACGCGATCGACTCCCAGATCTCGCTCGGCGAGACGATCTTCGTCTACCGCTGAGTCGCCGGCTCGGCGCTCAGTCTGTGGCTTCGCGCCAGTCGTCCACGCGGTGTTGCGGGCGCGGCATCACGTTGGCGAGCAGCATCCCGCCGAGGCCGAACAGCAGAAGGGCCAGCCCGCCGGAGATCATGCGCGGGCCCCACGGGTCGCGTGACGTGAGGATGCCGGCGAAGGGGGAGACGATCACGTCGTTGGCGTCGTCTATGAGTCTCGCGGGCGGTCGTGTGCACGCCCTCTCGCACCCGTTCCACGGGCGCCGGCGGCGCCGGCTGGTCGATCTGCCCCTGCGACTTCGGAAGCGCGGCCCTCTTGTTCAGTGCGCTCACCTGGGTGTCCGATCCCTCCTGGAGCTGATCGATCGCGAACAGGCCAAAGCTGGCGGACAGGAGAACTGTCACGGTCACTGCGCAGATGCGTACGGCCGTGGCCATGGCCGTAATATCGGCATTCCTGTGCAGAACGTGACCCGCGACAGCTCCTTCTCCACCGGGCTTTCAGCGCTGTGAGCGATGCTCGCCGGCGCCTGCTGGCCGAGCTGCGCGAAAACGCGCTCGTGGTGGGCCGCGTGACGCTCTCCAGCGGCGCTGAGGCCGAGTACTACGTGGACGCCAAGCGGGCCATCCTGCTGCCCGCAGGCTTCGCCGCGCTCGGGGAGCTCGTGGCCGCTGAGGCCGACCGGCTCGGGGCCACCGCGGTGGGGGGCATGACCATGGGAGCCGACCCGGTGGCGTGCGCGGCGCTGGCCGCGGGCGCCGACGCGAAGGCCTTCTTCGTGCGCAAGGACCGTAAGGAGCACGGCCTGCAGCGATGGATCGAGGGTCCCGTGCTGGATCCGGGCGAGCGCTGTCTGGTGGTCGAAGACGTGGTGACCACGGGTGCCTCCACCGTGAAGGCCATCGAGCGGATCCGCGAGGAGGGCCTGGAGATCTGCGGCGTGGTGAGCGTGCTCGACCGCCTGGCAGGTGGCGGCGAGGCCATCGAGGCCGCCGCGCAGGCTCCGTACGTGGCGCTGGCAAACATCGACGAGGTCTATCCGGAGCGTCCCGACCGCTAGTGCCCCGAGCTGGATTCGAACCAGCGGCCTTCCCCTTAGGAGGGGGACGCTCTATCCAGCTGAGCTACCGGGGCTCGCGCAGAAGATAGCCCGGCGGGGTGAGCCCCGGCTACTCGTCCTCGTCCTCGTAGAGCGACTCGCCGGCCAGCTCGCTGCCGCGGCGGTCATAGAGGCGCACCTCCACGTAGTCGCCCGTGTAGGCGTCCAGCGAAACGAGGGTGAAGCGGTCGTCGAGCAGCACGCATTGATCGGTGGTGGTCGGCCCCAGCTCGGCGGTGGCCACGGCGCCGTTGGGCACCAGTGACACCCCCCAGACCAGCGTGATCACGCCGCGCCGGCTCTCGGGTCCGCGCCAGTGGCCGATCTCCTGGTCGGAGAGGTCCAACGTCCAATCGGGGTTGGCGTCTGCGGTCTCGTCGGTGTAGTCCACGACAGCCTCGAAATCGGTGGCCTGGGCGCCCTCGTGCTCGCGGGTGTAGGAGACGAAGCCGAACAGCTCGAAGCCGTTGGAGGTCGATGCCGTGGCGGGCACGTAGGTGCGTCCCGCCCAGGTGCGCTCGGGGAACCAGCTCACCTCGCCCGGATCTCCGAGCGGCTCCTGGCTGTCGATCTCGCGGGCGGCGCCGAGGAAGCGGCCGGCCAGAGCGTCGCCCCAGCGGCCGTACGGAACGGGCTCCTGGGGCGGCTCGGCCACGTAGCGGGGAATGGGGCGCTCGACGGGGGGCATCGCGGCGGAACCTATACGGGAGCAGCCTCGCGCAGCAGCTCGGCGCCCCGCTCGGGGGCCAGCACGCACAGCTCCACCCCGGCGCCCATCTCCAGGCCGGCGGGGTGAGTGAGGCGCGGGAGGACGTCGATCCGCCAGCAGAACGAGGGGGCCCCGGCCGGGGCGGTGCGCACCCACAGGTTCAGGGCGGGCACCGTGCCCTGGCCGATCGCCGCAGCCATCCGGCGCGAGCACCTCGTGCAGCAGCGCCGCACCCAGTGGGCCGTCGTCCTCGAATCGCGGCGCGGGCGAACGGGGCGCGATCTGCACGTGGAACGGCCCGCGTGAGGCGAACGGGCAGACGGCCACCGCCTCGGAGTCCACAGCCACGAGCCGGTCGCGGCGGCGCACCTCCTCCTGGACCAGGTCGGCCAGGAGGTTGCGGCCCTGCGTGTGCTCGAAGTAGGCGGTGAAGCGCTCGCGCTCACGAGCCACCGTGGCCGGCACGAACGGCAGCGCGTACAGCTGGGCGTGGGTGTGCGGCAGGGACGCCCCCGCCTGGGCGCCCTCGTTCACGATCACGTGCACGTAGGCGGCGTCGCTGTGCTCGCGCATGCGCTCGCGCCACACGCCCATCGCGGTGGCCAGGCCATCGGCGCCGAGGTCGTGCAGCGAGGACACGGCATCGGGCCCGTTCACCACCACCTCGTGGGCGCCGGTGGCGGGGCGGGCGACGAACAGCTCGGGCTCCCCGCGGCCGGAGGCGAGCGGGTCGGGCACGTCCGTATCCCCTCCGTCAGGTTGGAGAGCGGGGTAGAGATTGGGGACCACGCGCACACGCCAGCCGGGCGAGTCGGGCGGCCCGGGGTGCTCGCGCAGTGCGTACAGCTCCGGCGGAGTGCGGTCCTCGTGGCCCTCGAGGAAGGGGTCGGTCCCGGGGTCGATCGGCGCCCGGTCGGCCGCCGCCAGCCAGGCGCCGGGCCGTTCGCCGCGGTCCCCGGCCACGATCACCCGCAGCCCGCTCAGGGGGTCGATGCGCAGCTCAGGCACCGGACGCCTCTCGGGTGAGCATCCGCTCCATCGCCAGGTGCTCGATGCCCTCTTCGACGAACTCCTCTCCCAGCGGCTCGTATCCGGCCCGCTCGTACACCCCGCGCGACGCCGTCTGCGCATGCAGCCGAATCCGCTGGGCGCCGGCCTCGTGCATGGCGTGGTGGGCTTCGGCCAGCAGGGCCGCGCCTATGCCGCGGCCGCGGTGCCCGGGCTCAACGGCCATCCGCCCCAGCCGCGCCTCCCGGTCGGCCAGCAGCAGGCGGCAGGTGCCCACAACGCGTCCGCCCTCGAGGGCCACCAGCTGCAGCGCCTCGGGGTCGCGGCCGTCCTGGTCGGCCGCGGGATCCACCCCCTGCTCCTCGCAGAACACGCGGTAGCGCAACCGCAGCGCGGCCTGGACCTCCTCGTCGGCGCGCGCGGCGCGCACCTCGAATTCCCCTGGAGCGGCGATTCAGCGAGCGTAACGCTCGATGTCCTCGGCAAGGTCGTCCTCCCTGGCGTACCCGCCCTGGCGCACGTAGGCCTGCTTGCCCTTGGAGTCGATGAACACAGTGGTGGGAAAGCTCACCGCCGCGTTGATCGAGGCCGCGATCTGGGAGTCGGGGTCCCTGAAGCTGGGGAAGCCGACCGGGAACTCGGCGAGAAACCGCGCGGCGTCGGCGTCGTTGTCCTCGGCGTCGAGTCCCAGGAACACCACCTCCCCGCGGTGCTTCTTGGACTGTCTCGCGAAGTAGGGAAACTCGGCGCGGCAGGGTGGACACCAGGATGCCCACTTGTTCACCACCACGGGCCGGCCGCGCGCCTCCTGCAGCCGTTTCTCGAACGCGGCCTTGCCTCCATCGAGGAGCTGGGTGGATTTGGGCATCGCCTCGCCGTCGCCGCCGCCGCAGCCGGAGAGCAGCGCGGCGCAGAGGGCTATGAGACCGACCAATCGCATGAGGGAGAAGGGTGGCAGAGCGAAGGTGGACCGTCGCTACACTCGTCTGTGCTGTAATACGGGACACGCGGTGCACGGGATGTGCCGCGCTCCCGATTCGCCCCACACTTCTCGCAGGTGGGCGGATTGAAACTGACGCGCGGACCATGCTGAGTCCGCCACGGCTCTCCGAGGTACGGAGGCAGCCCGCTCCTCGCGTCTCTCCTACTTGAACCAAGAGGCCTACATGGCTGAGAGCACTACTGACGTTGCCTCCGTGCCGGTGTCCGGCGCCGAGCTTGCACGCGCCGAAAAGTTTGCGCGCGAGCCGTTCGTGCTCGAGGGCGAGGACCCGCCGAGGCGCTGGCGCCGGGCACGCCCGCAGGCGCGCCCTCGACGCCGCCCTCGAGGAGATCGCGGACGGCCGCGAGGACCCCTCGGTGGAGTGGCGCCGCGAGTTCTCGCTGATCCTCGGGCTCGAGCGCGTGCTGTCGGTGGCCGAGCCCAAGCTCGTGGACGGCACAACGCTCTCCGCCCACCAGGTGGACGCGCTCTCGGGCACGCTGATCGCCCTCACCGCCGAGCAGCTCTCGGCGCAACGCGGCAGCGCCTACGAGGCCGGCAACGGCAACGGCCGCAACGGCAAGGTCGAGGAGCTGCCGTCCGGCGAGATGGAGATCGAGGGCGACGACGAGTTGTCCGACGACGAGGAGCCGCTGGACTGGGACGCCGCCGAGGAGGCCGAGGAGGAGCAGGCCGCCGACGCCGCTCCGTCCGACGACCCCGGAGCCGCCCGCCGGTTCTGGTTCGAGCACGCCACCGGCGCCGGCAAGACGGTGGCGGCCCTCGGATTCGTGGAGGCCTGCCGCACCGGCGGCGTGCTGATCCTCACCCACAGGCGCAACCTCGTCGACCAGTTCAACGGCGAGCTGTCGGACCGCGGCTACAAGAAGCGCGTCCGCGGCCCGCTGCTGGGCGACAAGGACCCGCCCTGCGACGGGCCGGTCACGGTGGAGACCTACCAGTGGTTCGTGCGCAACGCGGGCAAGGTCTCGGACGCCTACACGATCGTGATCTGCGACGAGGCCCACACCGCGCTGGGCGAGAAGACCAGCGCCGCCATCCGCCAGTGGCAGGGGCCGGTGTTCGTGGGCATGACCGCCACGGGCGCGCTGATCGCGCGCCACGTGACCGACCTCTTCCCCACCCAGACGTCGCGCTTCGACCTGGCCCAGGCCGCTCGCCGCGGTGTGATCGCGCCGCTTCGCTGCGTGCGGATCCCGCCGGGCGTGGGCGTGCGCTCGATCTCCAAGGTGCCGCTGCGCAAGGGCGAGGTCGATCAGGACTTCGACCAGGAGGAGCTGGCCGCGCTGCTCGACCAGACGCCGTTCAACCTGGCGGTGGCCGACCTCTACAGGGTGCGCTTCAAGGACCTGCCCGGCGTGGTCTACACCGCCGGCGTGCGGCACGCCCACAACGTGGCCGAGGCGTTCCGCGACGCAGGGCATCAAGGCCGAGGCCGTGTCCGGCGAGACGCCCAAGCGCGAGCTCACCCGCATCCTCGCCGCCTACGAGCGCGGCGAGATCGACGTGCTCTGCAACGCCCAGCTGCTGGCCGAGGGCTGGAACTCGCCCCGCGCCACCGTGTGCATGCACCTCGCGCCCACGGCCTCGAAGCGCATCTACCAGCAGCGGGTCGGCCGCGTGACGCGCCGCACTCCGGGCAAGGAGGCGGGCATCGTCGTGGACTTCGTCCACCCCTCGACCACCAACGACGACCCGGTCGTCACGCTTCACAGCCTGCTCGACCGCGACGTCTATCGCGGCGGCGCGATCGTGGTCGGCCCGGTGCGCCGCGGCCGCGGCAGGCGACTGCGCGTGGAGCGCCGCGTGCTGCCGGTCACCGCCGACCCCGAGCGCCGCGCGCAGGTGTTCGAGCGCGAGCTGTGGCGGATCGCGGTGGAGCACCTCAGCTGGGGCGAGCAGCACGCGTGGGCGGCGCTGGCCGGCGCGCGCGTGGCCTCCAACAACTGGCGCCGGGCGAAGGCGATGCTGCACTTCGACTCCACCGGCGAGCTGCGCCGCCGCTATCCTGATCACCTGCCTGCAGCGCAACCGCAACACCCAGCTGCGCATGCGCGCGCTCCAGGAGGTCGGCGCGCTGCGCGACCCCGAGGCCTTCGACGAGGCGGTGGAGATCGTGGGCGGCTGGTCGCGCGACGAGCGCCGCGAGGGCGTCAAGGTCCTGCTTCAGGCGCTGGCAGAGCGGCCCGATCGGCCGCCGCGACCAGGCCAGCCGCTGGCTGTGGCGCCTGGCCGAGTACAGCCGCGAGGTGCACGAGGAGTACGCCGTGTCAGCGCTGGCCGGAGACCAAGCGCCTCCTGGGGCTGCTCGTGAACTCCTCGGGCGGCGCCCACGCGCGCAACGCCCGGCGGCTGGTGCAGGCCACCGGAAGCAGGACCGCCGCCTGCCGGCCGCGCTGCTCGCCGCAGCGCTGGCGCACACGCCCGAGGCCCAGCAGGTGCTCGACGGCGCGCGCATGCGCATGGCCCGCAAGCCCACGCGCGCTGGCGCGCGAGCTGCTGCGCAACTTCCCCAAGGGCCGCCGCCGCCGCGGCGGCCGCCGTCGCCGCGGCCGCGGTGGGCGGACAAGGGCGAGGGCGAGAACGGGAACGTCCAGGCAGCTGGAGAGCCGCAAGGGCAAGGCGAGGAGCAAGAGCAAGAGCAGCCGAGCGTCGGGCGCCCGCTCCGAGCAGCGCCCGCGCCGCCTAGCGCAGGAGGTGCACCTCGCCCGCGTCGAAGGGCGAGCGTCCGCGGCCGGTCTCCACAAGCAGCGCGCCCGGAGTCGTCGATTCCCGCGGCGGTGCCCTCGCCCTCGTCCCAGCGAACGGCGCTGCCCGGCAGCGCGTCGCGCTCGCGCCAGCGCGGCCAGGACCTCCGCGCGAGCGCCGGCCAGGCGGAGCTCGAGGCTGCTCACCAGCTCCTCCAGCACCCGCTCCGGCGCGGCGTCGACCCGGCGCCGCCAGCGCCAGCGACGTGGCCAGCTCGGCAAGCTCCGCGCGGGAACTGTCGCCGTGTTCACGTTCAGCCCGATCCCCAGCACCGCCCACCCCTCCTGCGGGCCGCCCCTCGACCAGGATGCCGGCCAGCTTGCGGCCGTCCGACCCACACGTCGTTGGGCCACTTCACCTGGCACTCCACCGGCGACACCGCCTCGCGGCCTCGCACGCCGCCACAGCCGCCGCGCAGCGGCAGCAGCTCGGGCCTCGCCGAGGTCGCGCAGCACCAGCGACATCAGCACGGCGGACCCGGCCGGCGCGGTCCACTCACGACCCTGCCGCCCGCGTCCTGCGCTCTGCTCGTCCGCCGTCACGAGCGTCCCGTGCGGCGCCCCCAGGCGCGCCAGCTCCTTCGCGCGCTCGTTGGTGGAGTCGGTCGCGCGGTGGTGCACGCGCGGCAGGCCGGTCATCGCGGGCGTAGCCGGACCTCGGTGTCGGAGGCCAGGCCGAGCGTGTCGGCGGCGTCGCCGCGGTTGATCGGCCACCGCGAGCGTTCGGTAGGCGTCCTCGTAGACGATCAGCTCGCCGGGCGCCACGTCGGCGAAGGTGGCGGCGTAGGTGGCCGCGTAGGCGCTGGCCGCCCACCTCCACCTCCACCATGCAGCCCAGCGTGAGATCCGTGCCGGCGAGGTCGGCGTGGCTCACGTTCAGGGCGGCGTTGCCGAACCGGTCGACGGTCAGGGCGTGGGCCACCAGCGTGCCGTCCTCGGTGCGCGGCGCGGGCAGCTCCATCACCTCCAGCTCGTCCGCCCCCAGCGGCTCGCCGGCGTCGGCCAGCTCGGCGCCGGTCGCCAGGTGCGCCGCCACGGGGGCGAACAGGTCGCGGCCGTGGAAGGTGGCCGACACGGGCTCGAGGCGGTGGGGCGAGCGCGAGATGTCCACCACCTGGTCCACGCCTCCGCAGCGCCTCCCAGGCCAGCGAGAGCAGCCCGTTGTCAGGACCCACCAGCAGCCGACCGTCCTCGCAGCGCAGGGCGACGGCGCGGCGCTCGGTGCCCACCTGCGGGTCCACCACCCCCACGTGCACTCCGCTCGGCAGGTAGGGCAGGGTGTTGCGCAGCACGATCGCCCCCTGCCTCACGGCGAAGCGCCGGATGCCGTGGGTGAGGTCGACGACCTCGGCGTCGGGCGCGATCCCGCGGATCACGCCGTGGCAGACGCCCACGAACTCGTCGTCGTGGCCGTAGTCGGTGAGGAGGGTGACGATCACGCCTTGGCGTCTTCCAGGAGTGCGTCCACCAGGCCCTCGATGTCGTGGCGCTCGGCCTCCACGTGCACCGTCGAGTCCGTGCTCGCGGGCGGTCTCGCTGGTGATGGGCCCGATCGACACCACGCGGGCCTCGCCCGGCAACCCGCCGGCTCCGGCGGCCTCCAGGAAGAACCGCACCGTGGAGCTGGAGGTGAAGGTCACGTAGTCGGCCTGCGCCAGCCCGGCCTCGGCCGTCGCTCAGCGGCTCGGCCACGGTCTCGTAGAGCGGCAGCCACGTCCACCTGGGCGCCGCGCTCGCGCAGGGCGTCGGGGAGCACGTCACGCGCCTCGGAGGCACGGGCCACCAGCACGCGTCGGCCCTCGATCGGGACGTCGGCCAGGGCCTCCACCAGCGACTCCGCAATCGACCGCGGCGGTACGACGTCGGCGCGGATGCCGCGCGCGCGCCAGCTCGGCCGCGGTGCCCGGACCGATCGCCGCCACCGTGGTGCCGGCCAGCGCGCGGGCGTCCCGGCCCGTGCCGCCAGCGCCGTCGAACAGCAGCGCCGCCCCGTTCGGGCTGGTCAGGCACACCAGCGAGTACTCGCCGATGTCCGCGATCGCCTCCGCGAGGGCGCCCTCCACCGGCAGGGGCTCGATCCGGATCGCGGGCGTCTCGACCACGTCGGCGCCCAGCGCCGCTCAGCCGCGCGGCCAGGCCGCTGGCCTGTGCCCGCGCCCGCGTGACCGCCACCCGGCGGCCGTGCAGGGGGCGGCGCTCCAGCCACGCCAGCGTGCCGCGCATGCCCGCCGCCGGGCCGATCACGGTGATCGCGGGCGACGGTCAGTCCCGCGTCGGCCACGCTGGCGGCGATGTCGGCGAGGGTGGCGGTCACCGTGCGCTGGTCCGGGGAGCGTGCCCCGCTCGACGACGGCGGCGGGCTCGGTCGCGCCGGCCGGCCGGCTGCCACCAGCCGCTCGGCAATCAGCGGGAGGTTCTTCACCCCCATGTAGAGCACGAGCGTCCCCGGGAAACGCGCCAGCGCGTCCCAATCCAGGGCACTCTCGGCCTTGTGGGGGTCCTCGTGGCCCGTCACGAAGGCGACGGCCGACGCCTGGTCGCGGTGCGGTCACCGGTATGCCGGCGTACGCGGGCGCCGCCACGCCCGCGGTCACGCCGGGCACCACCTCGAACGGCACCCCCGCGGCCGCCAGCGCCTCGGCCTCCTCGCCGCCGCGCCCGAACACGAACGGGTCGCCGCCCTTGAGGCGCACCACGTTCTGTCCCTCGGTCCCCAGCTCCACCAGCAGGGCGTTGATGTCCTCCTGCTCCATGGCCGGGTCGCCGGGCTCCTTGCCCACGTAGCGCAGGTGGGCGTCGGCTCGCGCGCCCTCCAGCGCACCAGCCGGGATGAGGCGGTCGTAGAGGATCGCGTCGGCGGTGGCGATCAGCTCCAGCGAGCGGCGGGTCATCAGCCCGGGGTCGCCGGGGCCGGCTCCTACGAGATAGACGGTTCCCTGTGCCACCGCCCGAACGCTACCCGCGCGGGGACGGCGGGCTCAGCGACGCTTGAGCGTGACGCTCTTGGAGCGGGACAGCTTGCCGCCGGCGGGCTTGGTGAAGCTCGCCGTCAGCTTGCCCTTGGCCCGCCTGGCGGTGCGTCGCAGCAGCCTCTTGCCGGCCTTGGTGAGCTTGAGCGTGACCTTCACCCTGCCCGCCGAGCTCACCGATCGGGCTGCGTTCGCTATCACGATGCTCCTTGCGGCCCCCGCCTTGGTGGCGGCGCCCCTGAACACCACCGCAAACTTCCCGGCTCCAAGGGCCCTGAAGGAGATCAGGAGCCTGCCCGACTTGGCGAGCTTTCGCATCCGCTGTCTGCTGAGCTTCCTCGCCGCCGCGCGGACATCGAGGGCGAGCGCCGCGCCGATGGCGGTGTCGCTGGGCCCGGTGTCCCCGGTCCCCGCGACCCGGTTCCCGTCCCGCCACCCCCACCGGACGTGACCGTGAACGTCCTGCTCGCGGGAGAGCCGTCCTGGTTCCCGACCCCGTCCGTCGCGCGCACCTCGAAGACGTAGGTTCCGGGCGACAGGCCCGTGGTGCTGTGCGATCCGTTGCCGTTGCAGTCGCTGAAGCCCGGCGCGGTCGTGCCGGAGAGAAAGAGGCGGCACTGGAGGGTGGATCCGCCCTCGGTGGCGTGGAAGGTGAACGTGGCGTCGCCGCTGGACTGCGACGACCCGTTGGCCGGCCCTGTGTCGATCAGGGTGTCCGGGGGGCTCGCGTCGATCGTGAAGGCGCGGCTCCGCACGGTCTGCAGACCGCCGTTGTCCGTCGCCCTGACGCTGAAGTCGTAGGTGCCGCCCGGTCGGTTGGACACTGAGTGCGATGAGCCCGCCGCTACACGGGCCGTAACTCGCCAGCGACCCGCTGGGCACCACACTGCACTGGACCGACGCCAGCCCGCTCGCGGTGTCGGACGCCGAGAAGGTCCAGGTCTGGGTGGACCCCGGCCCGAAGGTCTGCCCGTCGGGCCCGCCCGTGACGTTCAGGGTGGGCGGCATGTTGTCGATCGTGACGTTGCTCTCGGTGAAGCTGGAGTTGCCGGCCGCGTCGAAAGCGGTGGCCCGGACCGTCGCCGCGCCGTCAGAGATCGTCGCTGTGTTGAATGAGGTGCTGTAGGGAGCGCTGGAGTCGGTCGCCACCAGACCGCCGCGCACGCGGAACTCCACGCGGCTGACGCTGCCCGAGTTGTCGGACGCGTTTGCGCTGAGGGTGATCGTTCCGCGCTGGACCCCGCCGGGAGACACGCCCGAGACGCTGGGCGCCTGCGCGTCGCGGAAGCGCGCCGTCACGCCCCTGTCGGCGCCCACAGTCATCCCGCAGATGCGGTCGGTGACGGTGTCGAGCCGGTCCAGCCGTCGTACAGGAAGCCGTTCCCATCAGGGCCCGCCGTGAGCTCGACGTACGGCGGCCTCAGAGATGGTTATGCAGGGTGGTCTACGCTCCGGGTCGCAGTCCTCGTAGCTGTCGTCGGGGTAGGACTCGACGCAGTCCGGTCCACCGGTCTGGGTGCAGTCGATTCCCTCCCCGGTGGCACTGCCCTGGCCTGTCACGGTGACCGTCACGGTCCCGCTCGCCTGCGCGACTGCCGACTGGACACCCATCAGCGCGACTACTGCGCCACATAGAGCCAGCGCCCGAATCGGGCGCGGGAAGTTCGCCAGTGCGCCGCCCACATCTCCACAGATAACACGGGCTGCGCGTTTTCGCCACTCAGCCCAGCATCTCCGCCGCGCCGACGGCCAGCAGCCTCGCGGCCAGTTGGCGGCCGAGCGCGGCGGGATCCTCGCGCTCGCCATGCAGGCTGTCGCGGATCCAGGCCGCACCGTCGGGCATTCCGACGAACGCCGAGAGGGTCAGTCGGTCCCCGTCCAGCTCGGCATAGGCGCCAACCGGGGTGTGGCAGTCGGCCTCGAGGCCGTGACCAGCGCCCGCTCGGCCGTGAGCCGCGTGAGGGCGAAGCGATCGGTGAGCGCGCCCGCGACCTCGGCCGGATGGGCATCGCCGGCGCGCGCCTCGAGGGCCAGGCAACCCTGGCCTGCGGACGGCACCAGCTCAGATGCCGCAATCGGGGTCCCCTCAGCCGCCCGCTCGAGGCGCTCCAACCCCGCGCACGCCAGCACGATCGCGTCGTATTCGCCGGCACCCAGCTTGCGCAGCCGCGTGTCCACGTTCCCGCGCAGCTCTCGGATCTCGAGGTCGGGCCGCAGCGCCAGCAGCTGGGCCTGGCGGCGAAGGCTCGCGGTCCCCACCGCGGCGCCCTCGGGGAGGTCCTCCAGCGACGCCGCGCCACAGATCGCGTCGCGCGCGTCGGCCCGCGCGGGCACCCCCACGATCGACAGCCCGTCCGGAAGCTCGCCCGGCACGTCCTTCGCGGAATGCACCGCCAGGTCGATCCGCTCGTCCAGCAGCGCCTCCTCGATCTCCTTGGTGAACCGAGCCTTGTCCTCCGGCACGGACCGCTGCCGGGCTCTGGAGCCGGCGCGCCGCCGGGGCGCTCGTCGCCCGACGTGGTGATCGTGATCAGCTCCACCTCCTCGCCGAGCGCCTCGAGGGCGTTGCGCACGAGGGCGGCCTGGGTGAGCGCCAGCGCGCTGCCGCGGCTACCCAGGCGGATGGAGGTCACGCGGCCCGTCAGGCGCGCCGGCGGCGGCGAGCGTCGAGGTCGGCAACCTCCGCCGACTTGGTCTCGCTCTTCGAGCGGGGGCGCGGCCACGTCGAGGGCGAACAGCTCGCGCAGCGCCTGCACGTGCAGGTAGGCGGACTCGTCGCCCACGGAGCCCTTGAGACGCAGCGTGGGCTCGTGCAGCAGTCGCCGCACAGCGCTCCGGCCATTGCGCGCCAGACGCTCGCGGTCGGCGTCGGAGAGCGACTCCCAGCGCGACTCGTTCTCGGCCAGCACGGCCTCGACCACCTCCTCGCCGCGTTCGCGCAGGGCGGCGATGGTGGGCACCACGTCGAGACTGGCCAGCCAGCGGTCGTAGCGATCCACCTCCTCGTCCACCACCTGGCGGGCGCGCGCGGCCTCGGCCTCGCGCACGCTACGGCGCTGGGCGATGGCGCGCTGGAGGTCGTCCATGTCGTACAGGGCGATGCCGGGCAGCTCGCGCACGCGGGGATCCACGTCGCGGGGCACGGCGATGTCGATCAGCACGAGCGGGCGGGCGCCGGTCACGGCGCGCATCTCCTCGAGCTCCTCGCGCCCCACGATCTGGTGCGGCGACGCGGTGCAGGTGACCACGATGTCCGCCTCGGCCAGCTGGGCGGGAAGGTCATCGAAGCGCACGGCGGTGCCCCCGAAACGCTGGGCCAGGCCGATGGCGCGGTCGTAGTGGCGGTTGGCCACGAACACCGTGTGCACGCCGCGCTCGCGCAGCGCGCGGGCGGTCAGCTCGCCGTTCTCGCCGGCGCCCACCACCAGCACGCGGCGCATCGAGAGGTCGCCCAGGATGTCGCCCGCCAGCTCCACGGCCACGGACGAGACGGAAAGGCGCGTGCGTCCCAGCGAGGTCTCGGTGCGCACGCGCTTGCCGGCGCCCAGGGCCTCGCGGAACAGGCGGTTGGCGATCGGCCCGGTGGAGCCCTCCACCAGCGCCAGCTCGTAGGCGCGCTTGACCTGGCCCTGGATCTCGGCCTCGCCGACGATCATCGAGTCCAGGCCGGCGGCCACGCCGAACAGGTGGCGCACGGCGTCGCCCTCATGGAACGAGTACAGGCAGTCGGTGAGCTCGGTGGGGCGGATGCCGGCGTGGCGGGCGAGCACCGACAGCGCCGCGCTCTCGGCCTCGACGCCGTCGGAGGTCACCAGGTACAGCTCGGTGCGGTTGCAGGTGGAGATCGCCACCGCCTCGGAGATCGAGTCGGTCGCGCGCAGCTCGCCGAGCACGGCCGCCGCGCGGCCCTCCGGCAGCGCCAGCCGCTCGCGCAGCGGCAGCGGCGCGGTCTTGTGGGACACGCCGAGGGCTATGAGCTCGAACGCCATCAGCCCACGCCGGCGGTCTCGCCCGCCGGGGAGCGCCCCTCGGCCCCTTCGTCCTCGGTGGGCTCCAGCAGCTCGGTCACCTGGCGCTCGATGCGGGCGATCTTCGCCCCGATGATCGCCACGTAGATCACGATCAGCGCGAGGAACACCACGTAGGCGCCGGCAACGTACTTACCGGCCTCGTCGAGCGGCAGCGCGCGGCATCGTCAGCCCGCCGCCTCGGCGCGCAGCTCCAGCCGGGTGCGCAGGCGCTTGAGCTGCATGGATGCGCGCTTGGCGGTCAGCTCGAGCTTCCAGAGCGTCACGAACAGCAGGACCATCGCCAGGATGCACACGAGGAACGTGAGCCGCATCTCGCCCGGGAGGCTGCCGCCCGTCTGGGAGAGCACGCGCGGGTGGGTGCACGGCCTCGGCCATCCGCACCGCGGTGAAGTTGATCGGCACGAAGGCGCCCGCCGCGATCGCGAACACCGACGAGTAGCGCGCCTGGCGCTCGGGATCCTCGATCGAGAAGCGCAACGGGTAGTAGACGCAGTAGAGGAGGAAGACGATCAGGAACGAGACCAGCACCGGCTCGTCCCACACCCACCAGTGGCCCCACGAGGCCTTGGCCCAGATCGCTCCGGTGATCAGCACGCCGGTGCCGAGAATGATCGAGAGGTGGATCGCCACATACGAGCGCATGTCCCACGAGGAGTCGCCGGTGCGCAGGTGCTTGATCGCCATGATGCCGCCGGCCACGAAGCCCCCTAGCGCCACTATCGCCATCGGCACGTGCACGTAGAAGATCTTCTGCACGAAGCCCTGGTCCGCGTCCAGCGGGGCGTAGAAGAAGACCAGCGCGAAGGCGGCCAGGGTGGTGACCACGGCGGCTGCCGCCAGCGGCCTCAGTCCCTTGGAGAACACAGCTCCCATGCTAGAGGGAGGCAACCGGCTCAGTCGTCCAGCAGGAAATCGAACACCGCCAGCGCGATGAGCAGGAACACGAGGTCATAGCCGCCCGAGGAGGGCGAGGTAGCGGCCCAGGTCCTCCGGCTGGCCGCCGGCACGGAACAGGGGCTCGGTGGCGGACGCCGCTCCGATCAGAAGCGGCACCACGAGCGGCAGCAGGAGCAGCGGCACGATCAGCTCGCGGGCGCGGGTCTCGGCCGCCAGCGCCGCCACCAGGGCCCCCACCGCCGCCAGGCCCACGTCCGCCAGCACCAGCACCAGCATCAGCTCGGGCAGGGCGTCGAACAGGTCGGGGCCCAGCAGCAGCACGGCGAAGGCGGGCACCGCCACGACCTCGAGGGCCAGCAGGTAGACGAACAGGGCCGCTGCCTTGGCCACGAACAGGGCTGTGCGATCCACGGGGGCCAGCAGGAAGGCGTCCAGGCCGCCCTGCTCGCGCTCGGCCGCGAACAGCCGAGTGACGCCGATCACCGCGGCCAGCAGCAGCGTGACCCACAGCACGCCCGACGCCAGCTCGCCGTCCAGCGAGTCGCGGTCCAGGCCGAAATGGAACAGCACATAGACCGTGACGGTGAACAGCGCCATCGCGGGCACCGCCTCCTTGGTCCGCCACTCGATCCGCAGGTCCTTGCGCAGCACCGCTGCGGCCGTGCGCATCACGAGTACAGCTCCCGCGCGGCGTTGGCGTCGACCTCGCCCGCGGGCGAGCAGAACGCCTGGCCACCGCCCCGAGGCCCAGCGCCAGGTCGGCCTCGCCCAGCGCCCGCTCCACGTCGTGGCTCACCAGCACCCGCGCCTTGCCCGACGCCCGCCCGATCAGCGGCTCCAGCGCCTCCGCGGCGGCCGGGTCGAGGTTGGCGCGCGGCTCGTCGAGCAGCAGGAGGTCGGGGTCGTGGAGGGTGGCCCGCGCCACGGCCAGGCGCTGGACCATTCCCTTGGAGAGGTCGCGCACGGGGTCGTCGGCGCGGCGCCCCAGCCCCACCGCGTCGAGGCGCTCCTGCACTCGCTCCGTCTCCACGCCGTGCAGGCGCGCGTGGTAGGTGAGGTTCTCGCGCCCGCTGAGATCGCGGTAGAGCAGCGGGTCGTGTCCCAGGTAGCCCACGCGGCCGCGCACCTTCCAACCGCCGGCCGGCAGCGGCGAGCCCAGCACCTCGGCCTGACCGGCGTGCGGGCGCAGCAGCGTGGCCAATACGCGCAGCAGCGTGGTCTTGCCCGCGCCGTTGGGGCCCAGCACGGCCAGCGTGGCGCCCGCCTGGAGCCGCAGCGTCACGCCGTGCAGCGCCACGCGCTCGCCGTAGCGGCGCTCGAGCCCGTCCAGAGCGATCGCCGGCTCGGCCATCCAGCGGACGCTACCGCCCGCGTGCTGGGTCAGCGGCCGGGCACCCAGCCGGCCGGTAGGGCCCCCGCGGGGAGCTCGCCGGCGTAGTCGGGGAACCAGCGCCGCGCGATGTCCGCTCCCGGGCGGCCCTCGATAAGGGGCCGGAGGTCGCCCAGGCAGAGCAGCACCCGCGAGCGTGGCGCCGATCTGGAGGTCGGCCGCGGTGGGCTGCTCTCCTCCGAGCACGCCATCCGCGGCCAGCGCGTCCACGTGATCGAGCTTCGCGGGCAGGCCGGCCAGGTCCTCGGCCAGCCGCACCGCGGTGATCCCGTGGTACTTCCACGCCTGGTGCACGTACTTCATCGCGAAGTCGGTGCCCGCCGGATCGAGCTGCCCCGCGCCGCCGAAGGTGCCCATCGCCTCGGGCCGGAAGTGCATCGCTCCCCACGGCAGCCGCCGGCCGAGGTCCTGCAGCTCCTCGTCGCCCCAGCGCTCGGCCTCGCGCACCTGCTCGGCGTTGGCTTCGGGGAAGAGCGGGGGATCGGGCGCGATCTGTTCGAGCCGCTCGAGGATGCGCCGGGATCCGTGCACCGGCTCGTCGTCCACCATCAGCCCCGGCACCGTGGTGTTGCCCTCCCCGTAGAGCTTGGCCATCTCCTCGCCGTGCGTGCCCGGCTGGAGGTCCTTGCGCTCGTAGGGCAGGCCCTTGAGCTTCAGGGCCGCCTCCGCGGTCATGCAGGGATGCGAGGGGGCGAGGCCGTGAAGGATGAGCCGGGGGGGCATGGGCGCCAGCCTACCCTTGGGTGGAACGGGTGGGACGCCCCGGCTAGCGCTCGAGCGTGGCGGCCGCGTGCTTCAGCGTGGGCTCCACCACCGGCCAGGACTGCTCGATGGCCTTGGGGTTGCCGGGGAAGTTCACGAGCAGCGTGCGCCCGCGCACGCCCGACACCCCTCGAGTGAGAATCCCCAGTGGGGTGTGCCGGCGGGAGTCAGCGCGGATCGACTCGGCGTAGCCGGGGGCCTCGCGGTCGATCACGTCGCGCGTGGCCTCGGGGGTCACGTCGTCGGTCGTGAGGCCCGTGCCTCCGGTGGTGAACACGAAGCGCACGCCCTCGTCGTCGGCGAGGCGGCGCAGGGCGGCGGCGATCGTCTCGCGGTCGTCGGAGACCACGGCGTGGGATACCTCGAGCCCGGCGGCCTCGCACAGCCGCACCAGCGCGGGGCCGGATACGTCCTCGCCCTCCCCTGCGGCGACGGAGGTGGAGACGGTGAGCACGGCGGCCTTCACTGCCGGCGCCAGTCCTCCTTGCCGCCGGTCTTCTCCAGCAGCTCCACGGACTCGATCGAGACGCCGCGCTCGATTCCCTTGACCATGTCGTAGACGGTGAGGGCCGCCACCGCGGCGGCGGTCATGGCCTCCATCTCCACGCCCGTCTGCGCGGTCGTGCGCGCCTCGGCCCGAAGGGTCACTTGGTCCTCGCCCACCTCGGCGGTCACGTCCACGAACGACAGGGCGAGCGGGTGGCACAGGGGGATCAGCTCCGATGTGCGCTTGGCGGCCTGGATGCCGGCGATCCGCGCGGTACCGAGCACGTCGCCCTTGGGAGCGTTGCCTCGGCGCACCGCCTCGGCCGTCTCCGGGGACATCCGAACCGCCGCGCGCGCCACGGCGCGGCGGTCGGTCACCTGCTTGTCGCCCACGTCGACCATCCGGGCGGCGCCCGAGTCGTCGAGGTGCGACAGCTCGCCCACGGCGCCTAGGCGGCGCTCGGCTCGTGTGTGCGCTGGGCCGCCGCGATCAGGTCGAGCACCGCGGCGTCGTCGCCGCGGCGCAGCAGTTCCACAGGATCGGGATCGCCGTTCACGATCGACTCGAAGAAGGCCTTGCGGTCCTGGTAGGTGGGCAGCGTGCCCTTGGCCCAGCCCCGCACGTCATTGAGCATGACCGCCAGGCGCGCGTAGGGCTCGCCGTACTCCTCGGCGATCTCGGCCTTGATGCGCTTGGCCAGCGCGGGGCTGGCGCCGGCCGTGGAGATCGCGATGGCCAGCGGTCCGGTGCGCACGATCGCCGGGAGGATGAAGTTGCACAGCGGGGGCACGTCCACGATGTTCACGAGCATCGCCCGCTTCTCGGCGTCCTCGTAGATGCCGATGTTCACGTCGGTGTCGTCGGTGGACGCGATCACCATGAAGGTCCCCTCCAGGTCGGAGGGCTCGTATTCGCGCCGCTCCCACCCGATCGAGCCCTCGTCGGCGAGCTCCTGCAGCGGCCCGATCGCCTCGGGCGCGATGAGGGTCACGTCGCCGCCGCACGCCAGCAGGCCCTCCACCTTCTCCAGGCCGATCGTCCCGCCGCCCACCACCACGCACCGGCGACCCGACAGCTTCAGGCACGCGATGTAGAAGGGCGTATCGAGCATGCCCTGCACGCAGCTCTGGTCGCAGATTCCGCGCTTGAACTGGCACACACAGGGCTTTCCGGCGAAGGCTTGGGCGGGCATGGTCTCTCCGATAGTACGCGCCGTACAGTCGATGCGGATGTCCTCCGGGTACTTCACCGACGACTCGATGCTGCGCCGTGTTCACCGCGAGCGCGCGATCGCCCTCAGCGGGCCGCGCGCGCTGCTGATGCAGGCCGCGCACCCTCTGGCGGTCTCGGGACTGCTGGCCCACTCCACGGCGATGGACGAGCCCTATGACCGCCTGGCGCGCACGGCGGAGGTGATGTCCACGATCGGCTTCGGCAGCACCGAGGACGCCGACCGTGTGACCGCGCATGTACGCGCCATGCACTCTCGCGTGAGCGGCAGGCTGCGCGAGCCCACCGGCCGGTTCCCGGCGGGCACGCCCTACCGCGCCGACCAGCCCGACCTGCTGCTGTGGGTGCTGTTCACCCTGGTGGACTCCGGGGTCGTGGTCTACCGCAAGTACGTGGGCTCGATGTCCCCCGCCGAGGAGGCCGCCTACTGGGACGACTACAAGGTCGTGGGAGAGCTGTTCGGGCTGCCGCGCGCCGACATGCCGGACGGGCTGGACGAGCTCGGCGACTACCGCCGCGAGATGCTGGAGGGCGACACGCTGCTGGTCACCGACTGGGCGCGCAGGCGGGCGCGCGAGATCGTGCTCGAGCCGCCGGTGCCGTGGGTGGTCCAGCCGCTGCTGCAGACCGCCAACTTCATCACGATCGCGCTGCTGCCCGACTCGATCCGGCGCCAGTACGGCTTCGCGCCTATCCCGCCCGCGCCTGTGCGCAGGGCGCTGGTGGCCGGTGGCGCCGAGTACGTGAAGCGCGCGGTGGTGCCGTTCCTGCCCGAGCGGCTGCGCTACGTGCCGGCCGCGCGCGCCGCCTGACCGGGCGTGCGCACCAGCTCCATGAAGTGCTCGTCGCTCCACCCGCCGGTGCGGTAGTTGCGCCCGCTGTAGCGCGTGACCCCCACCCGGCGGAATCCCGACTTCTCGTAGCAGCGCAGCGCGGGCTCGTTCTCGGTGTCGGTGGACAGCACGATCCGGTGGTGGCCGCGGGCGTCCAATCAGGTGGTCGCACAGCGCGACCATCGCGTCGGTGCCCAGGCCCCGCCCCTGGAACGCCGGGCCCAGGAAGATGTCCACCTCCGCGTGGCGGTAGTCGGGCTCGTGCTCCTCGCTGAACTGGATCATCCCCGCCAGCTCGCCGCCGTCGAGGATGGCGAAGCGGGTGGACTCGGGCTCGTCCTGGAGGGGAAAGTCCTCCTCGAGGGCGCCCCACCAGTCCGCCACGGAGGAGTCGGCGCGCATGGCGCGCAGTCCGTCGGCGTGCCCGGCCTCGAGCGGCGCGAGGGTCACGCGCTCGCCCCGGATCTCGGGCATCGGCTGCTGTAGCTCAGGCACCTGAGCCGGTCCGGAGCATCTTCGCCCCGAGCCGGGCGAAGGACGTGGCGCCGCGTCGCAGCGCGCCGGCCTTGTCGTCCTCGCGCCCGTAGAGCAGCTGGGCCGAGGCGTGCATCGCGCGCCCCAGCGAGCTGTCGTAGGGGTGCCACCAGAAGTTGCGCGTGCGCGAGGGGTCCCAGGACAGGAGCTTGATGTTCACGCACTCGTAGAAGCCGAACTTGGAGTGCGAGCGGCCCAGGCCGGAGTCCTTCACCCCGCCCCACGAGCACGAACAGGCGCCGTGGGAGTACATGTGGTCGTTCACCCACACCATCCCCGACTGCAGGCGCCGCGCGATCCGTTCACCGCGGGCGCGGTCCATCGTCCACACCGAGGCTCCCAGGCCGAACTCCGAGTCGTTCGCGAGAGCGATCGCCTCGTCCTCGGAGTCCACGGTGATCACCGGCACCACCGGCCCGAAGATCTCCTCGCGCATGATCCGCATGTCGTGCGTCACGCCCGTGAGCACCGCGGGCGCGTAGTAGTCGCCGGCCGGGGCCCCGGAGGGCTCCACCGGGCCGCCGCAGTGAAGCGTGGCGCCCTGGTTCACGGCGTCCTCAACCAGCTCGCGCACCAGCGCGTGCTGCTCGGCGGACACCATCGGTCCGATCTCGGTGTTCCAGTCCATCGGCTCACCCACCCGCAGCGCCCTGGCGCCCTTCACGAGTCCTTCCACGAAGCGGTCGGCCACCTGGCGCATCACGTACACGCGCTCGATGCCCGAGCAGGTCTGCCCCGCGTTGGCGAAGCCGCCCCACAGCGCGCCCGACACCGCGTTGTCCACGTTGGCGTCGGCGAGCACGAGCATCGCATCCTTGCCGCCCAGTTCCAGCACCGAGCCCTTCATGCGCTCGGCGCAGCTCACGCCCACCTGGCGGCCCACCTCCACGGATCCGGTGAAGAAGATCTTCGCGGCGCTCGACTCCACCAGCGCCTGGCCCACGGCGCCACCGCCGTGCACGGTCCGGACGAGCCCCTCCGGCAGCCCCGCACGCTCGAACACCGACTGGATGCGCTGGCCTATGAGCGGCGTGAGCGAGGCGGGCTTGAGCACCACGCCGTTGCCCGCCATCAGTGCGATGGCCACCTCGCCGAACGGGATCGACCACGGGTAGTTCCACGGTGCGATCACGCCCACGACCCCCAGGGGCTCGTACGCGAACTTCGCCCGCTTCTGCTTCAGGAAGATCGGCAGCGACACCCGCTCGTCCGACAGGATCTTCGGCCCCTGGTGCGCGATCCAGTGCAGCGCGTCGATGGTGGGCAGGAGCTCCATCACATACGACTCGTTGCGCGGCTTGCCCTGCTCGCGCGTGAGCAGCTCGGACAGCTCGTCGAGCGAGTCGATCACCACCTGCGCGGCTCGGCGCATGTAACGGGCCCTCTCGGACAGGGGCAGCGCCGCCCAGAACGGCTGCACCTCCGCCACGTCGTCCACCACCGACTGCACCTCGCCCGGGGCGATCGTGGGCACGGCCCCCAGGCGCCGTCCTCCGGCGGGGCTGTGCGACTCCAGCGGCGGTGTGGCGGTGGAGGACTCCATTCGGAGGCCATTGTGACCGAGCGGGTCAGGCGGCGCGGCGGGACGCGGCGGCGAGCCGCGTGTGAAGCACCAGCAGGTTGCCCTCCATCGAGCTGGTGGTGGGCCCCAGCCTGCGCATCAGGCCCGCCATCGCCCGGTTGCCGTCGAGCACTTCGGCCCGCAGATGGACGGCCCCGTGCTGCGCCGCCAGCGAGGCGATCACCTCGGTGAGCAGCTTGCCCACGCCCGCGCCCTGGTGTTCGTCACCCACCACCACGCCCAGCTCGGCCAGGCCGGTGTCCAGGTGGGCCACGTCCGCCAGCCCCACGATCTCCTCGCGTCCCGCGTCCATCGTCGTGGCCGCAACCACCATCCGCTTGCGCGGATCGAAGAACGCGAAGTGGCGCAGGGTGGTGTCCGACACCACCGGCATGGAGCTGAAGAAGCGCCGCTGGCGCGTTTCCGGCGTGAGCGCCTCGAGGAAGCCGCGGATGCGCGGGCCGTCGCTGGGGCGGGTCAGGCGCGGGCGTACAAGCAGGCCTCCGTCGGTGCGGTGGGTGGTGGCCAGCAGGGCGCCCGGGTCGGCCAGACGCGCAGGGCGTGTTTGGGGCGAATCCATCTCCCCTCACCGTGGCAGGCGGTGCGGCTAGAGGCCAATGTCTCTTGGCGAGCTCGCAACATGGCTTGCAAGCAGGTAGAAGACCCCTGTGTTCGTGCGCCGACGCCGGTGGGGGGGATGGGTGGCGCTCGCTGTTGTGCTGCTGGCCGCCGTCGTGGTGGCGGGCCTGGTCTGGGTGCGCCCGGCGGTGACCTATGACGAGGTGGTGGAGGGCGACTTCTCCTCGACGGGCCCCGATGGCCGGGCCGTGGCGGCCGGCCCGTTCGGCGAGTACGTGTCGATCCGCTACCGCGCGGGCCTGACCACGAACGTGGTCGTCTCGATCGCCAACGAGGGCGACCGGGACGTGAGGATCACCTCGCTGGGCGACAGCCGCGGTCTCCGCGCAGTGAGGCCGGCGGGGTGAGGATCGGCCAGGCCAACTCGAGCGGGCCGCCGCGGAGCTACGTGCCCTTCCGCGAGTTCGACCTCCCGGCGGGCCAGACGCGAGGGGTGCGGCTGCTGTATCGCACCGGAGCCTGCTCAGACCTTCGCAAGGGCTCCAGCGTGACCTTCAGGACCCTGCCGGTGCGCTGGCGCACCGGCTTCCTGGAACGCGAGACGGCGATCGAGCTGCGCAGCCCGATCGAGTTCCGCCGCGACGGCGTCTGCGAGCGCAGCCGGGGCTAGCCGGACCGCCTGCGGGCGCGGCGAATCCGCTCGAGGCGCTCGGACATTTCGCGCTCCTCGCCGTGCCCGGAGAGCTCCAGGAACCGCTCGCCGGCGGCCTCCTCGGGCATCAGCTCCTGCTCGGACACGCCCTCCGGATGGGCGTGGGGATAGTCATAGCCCTGGCCGCGGCCGAGCGCGTCGGCGCCGGGGTAGGCGGCGCTTCGCAGGGGTCCTGGGGGCTCGGGCGCGCCGTGCTCGCGCACCCACGCCCGTGCCTTGCCCGATCGCCTCGTACGAGGCGTTGGACTTGGGCGCCAGCGCCAGGTACACGGCGGCCTGGGCAAGGTTAGCGCGCATTCGGGCAGCCCCACGTGCTCCACGGCGTGGGCGGCGGCCACGGCCACCACCAGCGCCTGGGGGTCCGCGTTGCCCACGTCCTCGCTGGCCAGGATCACCATGCGGCGGGCGATGAAGCGGGGGTCCTCGCCGCCCTCAAGCATCGCGGCCAGGTACAGCAGCGACGCGTCGGGGTCCGACCCGCGCGTGGCCTTGATCCAGGCCGAGATCG
The DNA here is from genome assembly GCA_963727395.1 of uncultured Thermoleophilaceae bacterium. GTDB lineage: Bacteria > Actinomycetota > Thermoleophilia > Solirubrobacterales > Thermoleophilaceae > JAAYBF01. The sequence goes on from CAVSGC010000020.1 coordinate 23,921, forward strand.
TGTCGTAGTGGCGATCGCCGCCCTTGTCGTAGAGGATCGCGCGGCGCTGCAGCGCGTCCTCGGCCAGCTCGAGCGTGACCGGCTGTCCCTCTGAAGCCGTCTCGGTGGCCAGCTCCAGGGCGGCCAGCGCCGTGCGGGCGTCGCCACCGGCGCGGGCGGCCAGGAACTCCAGCGCGTCGTCGTGCACCTCCGGCGGGTCGGCGATCCCGCGCTCGTCGGTGAGCGCGCGGCGCAGCAGCGCCAGCACGTGCTCGTCGCTCAGCCCGCGCAGCTCGTACACCCGCGAGCGCGACAGCAGGGCCGAGTTCACCTCGAAGTAGGGGTTCTCCGTGGTGGCGCCCACGAGCGTGACCAGCCCCTCCTCCACCGCGGGCAGCAGCACGTCCTGCTGTGCCTTGTTGAAGCGGTGGATCTCGTCGAGGAAGAGGATCGTGTGCTCGCCGGAGGTGGTGCGCCGGTGCTCGGCGCGCTCCATCACCGCGCGCACCTCCGCCCGTCCGGCGTTCACCGCGGAGAGCTCCTCGAATGCGGCGCTGGCCGTGGTGGCCATCAGGCGCGCCACGGTGGTCTTGCCCGAGCCGGGCGGGCCGTAGAGGATCATCGAGTGCGGGCGGCCGCCGTCGAGCGCCGTGCGCAGCGCCGACCCGGGCTCCAGCAGGTGCTCCTGGCCCACCAGCTCGTCCAGCGTCGCCGGGCGCATCCGCGCGGCCAGTGGCTGGCTGGAGGTGGGCACGCGCGTCTGGCCCGGCGGCGGCGGCCTCCTCCTCGAAGAGGCGGCCGCCGTCGTTCACAGCTCGGAAAGAAAGCCGGCGATCTCCCGGGCGCAGCGTTCGGGCTCGTCCTCGATCACGAAGTGCCCGGCGCCCTCCACCACGACCAGCTCGGCTACCAGGGATCTGCCGCCGGAAACGGTGCGCGCCGGCCACGGGGGCGAAGGGGTCGTCCTCGCCCCACAGCAGCAGCGTCGGCACGCCAGCTCTCGAGCTTGCCCTCATAGGGCTCGAGCTTGGAGAAGTCGCCCGAGCGGTAGAGCTCGAGCTGGCCGCGTCGGCGGTCCTCGTCGCCGAAGGCCTTCCAGTACTCGTCCACGGCGGCGTCGTCGATGCCCGAGCTCGCTGGGCGCAGGACGGCGCCGAAGCCCTCGCGTGTCATGCCCGCACCTCAGCTGCTCGCCCTGGCCCTCGGTGCGCAGGACCTGCGCCATGCCGTGCCACTTGCCGTCGGGGAAGAACCCGCGTGTCTGAGATCACCAGCGCGCGCACCGAGCCGGGGTTGTCGCAGGCCCAGCGCAGGCCGATCAGCCCGCCCCAGTCGTGCACCATGAGCGCCACCGGGCCCGAGCGCGAGGCCGTCGTGCAGGCGCTGCAGGGGCGTCGATCTGGCGCTCCCAGGTGGCGGGCGGGTCGGCGGGGGAGTCGCCGAAGCCCGGGAGGTCGGGCGCGATCGCGCGCCAGCCGGCGTCGGCGACGGCGGGCAGCACGTCGCGCCACATGTAGGAGGACTCCGGGTAGCCGTGCACCAGCAGGGCGACGGGGCCGTCCGCGGGGGCCCGGCTCGCGGTAGGCGATGCCGTTGTGGGTGGAGAGGGATTCTGGCATGGCCCCGACCGAGGCTATCGCCCCGGCGGTGCCCTCAGCGTGCCGAGCGCAGGCGGTAGCGGCGGCTGTTGGACGCCCGGAGGCCGGTGCCGTCGCGGGCGCTGAGCAGCACGCGCACGGACAGCCCGCGCGAGCGCCGGGCCAGCAGGCGCCTGCCCGCCCGGTTCAGCCGTACGCGCACGGTGCCGGATCGACGGCCGCGGGCAAACGTCATCCTGCCTCTGCCCACCGTCAGCGTGCCGGCCTTGGCGGTGGCGGCGCACACCTGGCGGCCGC
>CAVSGC010000021.1:0-56019 GCA_963727395.1 uncultured Thermoleophilaceae bacterium
TCACGCTGCGCCAGCTCCAGGACAGGTGTTCAACAACCGCCAGTACGCGGCGAGCTGTTCCGCGATCGCCTCGTGTCCATCTGCAAGGCGGAGCCTGTGATGCAGGGCACCAGGGACCCAGGACGTGAGCGAGGCCTGCCCGATCCTCGAGCAGTGGAACCTGCGCGACGACCTGGACAGCCGGGGAGCGGTGCTGTTCCGCCGCTTCGCCACGAAGCTGCTCGCGCTCCCCGGCCCGCTCGGCAGCGTGTCGAGCAACCCGGCTGCCTACGAGCAGCCCTTCGACGTGAACGACCCGGTGAGCACCCCGCGCGGGCTGAGCAGAACAACCAGCACACGCGCACGGCGCTCGCCGACGCCGTGAAGGAGCTCCGCGACCTGGCCATCCCGCTGAACGCCCGGCTGCGCGAGTACCAGTCCGAGCGCCGCGGCAGCCGAGCGCATCCCGATCCACGGCGGCCCAGGCACGCTGGGCGTGTTCAACGCCATCAGCGCCCCGTTCGCCGGCAGAGCCGGATTCCCGACGTGACCACCGGTTCCAGCTTCGTGATGGCCGCCCACCTCAACGGCACCCGCTGCCCCGAGTCGCGCTCGATCCTCACCTACTCGCAGTCGGCCAATCCCGCCTCGCCGTACTACGCCGACCAGACCCGGCTGTTCTCACAGAACGGTGGGTGGACATGCGCTTCTGCACCGCAGAGGTGCTGCGCGACCGGGCGCTGCGAGTAACCGAGCTGGGGTGCGTGCCGGACTCCGGCTTCCGCTCGGCGCGCGTGCGCGGTGCGCGCAAGGGCCGCGTGAGGTTCGCCTTCAGGCGGCGATATCGCACGCCGGTCACGGTGGTGGTGCGGCGGGCACGGCGCGGGCCGGCTGGGCCGCATGGTGCTGCGTGTGCGCCGCCAGCGCGCTTTCACGTTCAAGCGCCGGCTGCGCGCAGGGCGCTACGTGGCGTCCTACACCGCTCTCGGGCGCACCGGCAAGGCCGATCGCCGCGACGTGGCGTTCACCGTGTCGCGGCGCGGTGGTGCCCGCCGCGTGCGCGCCTCGCGCCGCGGGTTCTCGCGCCGCGCGCGCTGTGGCACGCTGCGCTCGGCCACGCTGCGGTCGCCGGTGTTCGGCGGGCGCTCGGCCGGCCCCTGCGGCTGCGCTACACCCTGCGCCGGCGCGCGCGGGTGTCGCTGGCGCTGCTGCGGGGCAGGCGCGTGGTGCGCCGCCTGCGCCCGCGCCCCCGTCGCGCGGGCACTCGCCGTGCCGCCTTCCGGGCGAGCGGACTGCCCCGCGGCGTGTACCGGGTGCGCCTGGTGGTGCGGGCGGGCGGCAGGCGCTCCGCCGCCGTGCTGGCCGCGCGCCGGCTCTAGCGCGCCGCTGCGTCAGCCCACGTAGACGTTGGGCTCGCGGGGCAGGCGGTCGGGGTCGAACCTGGCGAGGAGGTCGTCCAGCGTCACGCGCTCGTCCACCGTGGCCAGCCCGAGGCTCTGGGCCATTCGCGACAGGGTCTCCTCCGATGACTCGCCGTGCGCCGCCCGGTCGGCCAGCGTCACGGCGCCGTGACGCTTCGCCAGCCGCGCGCCGTCGGGGCCGAGCAACAGCGGCACGTGTGCATGCCGTGGCTCGGGGAGACCCAGCAGGCGTGCCAGCAGCAGCTGCCGCGGCGTGGTGTCGATCAGGTCATCCCCGCGCACCACCTCGCCGATCTCCTGCTGGGCGTCGTCCACCACCACGGCGAGGTTGTACGCGTGCGTTCCATCCCAGCGGCGCAGCACGATGTCGTCCACCACGCCCTCCACCTTGCCGTGCAGCCGGTCCTCGAAGGACACTCGCTCCCCGCGAGCGTCGAGCCTGAGGGCGGGGGGCCGCTCCGAGGTGCGCTCGCGCTCGGCTCGCTCGGCATCCGTGAGTTGCCTGCACGTTCCGGGGTAGGCGCCCTCCGGGAGGTCCTCGTGCGGCGCCTCCGCCGCCTCCCGGATTTCGGCGCGCGTGCACCAGCACGGATACACGCGCCCCGCCGCGTCCAGCAGTGAGAGCGCCTCGGCGTAGAGCCCGGCGCGCTCGGACTGCCGCACGGGCTCCCCGTCCCAGTCGATTCCCAGCGCCCGCAGGTCCGCCAGCTGGCGGACCTCGTGCCGGGGCTTGGAGCGATCGGGATCGAGGTCCTCGATCCGCAGCAGAAACGGCGCCCCCTGCGAGCGTGCGAACAGCCAGGCCAGCAGCGCCGTGCGGAGATTCCCCACGTGCAGCGGGCCGGTGGGACTGGGGGCGAAGCGGCCCGTTGGGCCAGGTTGGGCGGCGGTCACCGCCCGATCATCTCGAAGCCGCGGGGCCGGTGGGCCACATTTCCCTTGATATGCAATGGAAAGGTGGCCCAGCGGCGGGTCCGGGCGTGGCTACAGGCCCGGGGGATGCCGCGCCACGTAGCCGCTCGTGGAGCGGGGCTGGCTGGTCCAGCGCGAGCCGGTGACGCGCAGGGCGCTCGTGTCGAACCGGTGGCCGTTCACGACCATGAACATGTGGCCGCTGTTGGCGTAGATGGTGATGTGGCGCCCACGGCCCGGGCTCCCGTAGCTGGTGAAGCCGCTGGAGGACATCGGGGTGCGCAGCAGCCCGGCGCCGTGCAGGGCGTAGGACACCGAGCCCGAGCAGTCATAGCCCGAGTCGTTGTAGGAGCCGTGCCCGCCGCCGTACTTGTAGGGCTTGCCGGCGATCCGGTTGCCGGCGGCCACCACGCGGCGCACGATCGACCACGAGCCGCCGCGGGTGCGCGAGCCGCCGCGGCCGCGGCGCTTGAGCATCCTCTGGCCGGACATGCCCAGCGAGCGCCGCGTGGCCGGTCCCACCACGCCGTCGGCCGTGAGCCCGTGGCGGCGCTGGTAGCGCTTCACGGCCCGCTCGGTCTGGGGGCCGAACACGCCGTCGGGGGACAGCCCGAGCTTGCGCTGCAGCGTGCGCACCCCGCCGCCCCGGCGGATTGCCGCGGCCGGCGCGGTTGCCACGGCCGGGATGGCGGTTGCGTGCGCGCGTCTTGCTCTTGAGCACCGGGCCCGAGCCCAGGCCCATCGACCGCCTGGTCTGCGGACCGGCGATGCCGTCGGCTGTGAGCCCGTGGCGGCGCTGGTAGCGCTTCACCGCCCGCCTGGTCTGGGGGCCGTACACGCCGTCGGCCGGGATTCCCAGCTTGCGCTGGAGCGCCCGCACGCCTGGGCCACGGGCGCGCTTGGCTGCCGCCTGGGCCTCGGAGGCCGAGGTGGCGCCGCCCGTGACATCGCCGGCGAGATCGCCGGCGGGGGCCGGCGCCCAGCGCCAGCGCGGCGGCCACCGACACGCCCTTCGGCGAGAGACGCGGCATGTCGTTGCGGCGTGCGGAGGCGCGGCGGGCGCGCGAGTGCTGAAGGGATTGCTCCCAAAGATCACGGCAGGCCAGGTCCCGGGGGGCCGGAGTCAAACGGATACACCTCTGAAGTTGTTGGACGGGCGCCTACGAGGTGAGCTGTCGGGCTCGCGTCGGTGAAGCCGACGCTACGTCCGCGACCGCGTACGGCCGGACGATTCGCCCCCGCGACCATGAGAGGCCGCTTGGGTCCCCCGTTCGCACCGGGCAGGCCGGCGCGATTCGGCGAGGCGTCGTTCTAACAGACGAAACTCCTGCTTTCTGCAGGTTTTCGTGCAGAGAGGGGGTTTTGCACGAGACCGCCCAGGACGGAAATCAGCCGAGGACGAGCTCGGCGGCCTGACGCACCGTCGCGCGCGTCGCCGGCGACGAGCAGCGTGGTGGCGATCGACTCGCGCCACGCCTCGAGGTCGTGGCGGATCTTGTCGGCCGGGCCGATCAGCGAGAGCTGCTCGATCAGCTCGGTGGGGATCGCCGCCGCGGCCTCGTCCTTCTTGCCGTCCAGGTAGAGGTCCTGGATCGTCGTCGACCTCGTCCTCGTAGCCCATGCGGATGGCGGCACGTCGGCGTGGAAGTTCTTGCCCTTGCGCCCCCATGCCCGCCGAAGTAGAGGGCGTAATGGGGCGCAGCATGTCGGCGGCGCGCCTCCACGTCGTCGTGCACGATCAGCGGCACCGTGGCGACGACCTCGAAGTCATCGAAGCGTGCGGCGCGAGCCGTCGCGGGCGAAGCCCTCGGCCAGCGCGTCGCGGTAGAAGTCCTGCGTGGTCGGGCGAGAAGAACAGGGCCAGCCAGCCGTCGCACAGCTCGGCCGCCAGCGCCACGTTCTTCGGCCCCTCGGCGCCCAGGAAGATCGGGATGTCCTCGCGCACGCGGGTGGATGGAGGACTTCAGCGGCTTGCCGAGGCCCGTGCCGTCCGGGTAGCGGGAGCGGGTAGTGCTCGCCGTCGTGCGTCACCGGGCCCCTGCGCGCCCAGATGTCGCGCAGGATCCCCACGTACTCCCGCGTGCGGGCCAGCGGCTTGGCGAACGGCTGCCCGTACCAGCCCTCGACGACCTGCGGACCCGACACGCCGAGGCCCGAGCACGAAGCGCCCGCCCGAGAGGTGGTCCATGGTCATGGCGGCCATCGCCGTGGCCGCGGGCTGGCGCGCGCGACATCTGCATGATCGCGGTGCCCAGCCGCACGCGCTCGGTGCGAGGCGCCCCACCAGGCCAGCGGGGTGAGGCAGTCCGAGCCGTAGGCCTCGGCGGTCCAGATCGAGTCGAAGCCCAGCCGCTCGGCCTCGGCGATCGCCTCGGTCACGCCCGGCGGCGGGCCGCCGGCCCAGTAGCCGGTGTTCAGTCCCAGCTTCAGCTCGCTCGCCACGGGGGTGGACCCTACCGGCGCTCGGCTCTGCAGCCAGACTCGTCGAGATCGAAGGGGAGCTCCGGGGCTCCCGCGGCCTCGAGGGCCACACGGACGGGCTCCGGCTCCGGCGCGTACACCAGCAGGTAGCCCCCGCCGCCGGCCCCCATCAGCATCGCCGCCCTGGCGCCGCTGGAGAGCGCCAGGGCGCGCAGCTCCGCGATCCGCGCCATCGGCAGGTGGATCAGCCGCTCGCGCTTGAGCTCCCACTGGCGGTCCATCAGCTCCGCAAAGGCGTCGAGGTCGTCGTTCTCGATCGCCGCCCGCCCGGCGCGGGCGGCCTCGGCCGTAGCCGCCAGGTTTCGCTCCAGGCCCCCATCGCCCGCCAGCGTGCGCTGCACCTGACCCGACAGCACCCCGGCCGCCGACCGCCTGGCTCCGGTGTCGAAGAGCAGGAAGTGCTCCTTCAGCGCGGAGCGCATTTCCGGGCCGAGCGCCAGCCGCTCCACGGCCACCGAGCCGTCGGCGCCGAATGTGAGCGCGTTCGCGCCCCCGTACGCAGACGCGTACTGGTCCTGCTTGCCCACGGTGCGCTCGAGGTCCTCGATCTCGATCCGGCACGCGGCCTCCGCCAGCGCCGCCGGGTCGAGGTCGCGGCCACTCATCACCGCGAGCGCCTTCACAGCCGCCACCGTGTAGGCGCCGGAGGAGCCGAGTCCCGTCCCGGGCTCCACGTCGCCCGCGGAGATCATCTCCAGCGGCCGGCCGCAGCCGTGGCGGGCCACCGCGGCGCGCAGGATCGGGTGACCGATGCGGGCCGGGTCGGTCACCTGCTCGCGCTCGAGGTGGTCGAGCACCCAGCTCTCTCCGCCGGCCGGCGAGACGCGCATCCTCACGTAGCGGTTGATGGCCGCCGACACCACGAACCCGCCGTTGCGGCGGTAGTGGGAGGGGAGGTCGGTGCCGCCTCCGCCGAGGGCGATGCGAAGCGGGGCACGGATGGAGATCGCGCTGTCCACCGCGGCATCATGGCGCGGAACGACCAAGGGCCCACCCATGGGCGCCTTGGTCACAACGCCGGGCGGCCTCAAACCGTTTCCGGCGAACCTCGACGCCTCGGGCGCGTTCGGGTACAAACTGTGCGACCGTGGGCGGAACCAGCATTCCTGTGCGTCGAGGGCTCGCCCCTCGGGCGCCGAAGAGCATCCTGGCGCTGCGCGGGGACGACGACCTCATGGCGCGAGTGCGCCAGGGCGACGAGCGCGCGTTCGAGCTGCTCTATGAGCGACACGTGCCGGGGATCCTGTCGTTCTCCCGCCACATGCTGGGCGATAGCGGCGAAGCCGAGGACACGGTGCAGCACGTGTTCACCGCCGCGCACGCGGAGCTCGTGTCGGGCACCCGACAGCTTGCCCTCAAGGCGTGGCTCTACACCGTCGCGCGCAACCGCTGCCTGTCGGTCCTGCGCGGCCGCCGCGAGCGCCCGAGCGAGCGCCTCGAGCTCTCCACCGACGGCCTTCAGGATGAGGTGCAGCGGCGAGCTGATGTCCGCGAGCTGCTGGCCGATCTGCAGGATCTGCCCGAGCACCAGCGCGCGGCGCTGGTGCTCTCCGAGCTCGACGACCTCTCGCATGCGCAGATCGCAGAGGTGCTCGACTGCCCGGCGGGCAACGTGAAGGGCCTCGTGTTCCGCGCTCGCGCCGGGTTGATGGAGCGCCACGAGGCCCGGGAGGCGCCGTGCGAGGAGATCCGTACGGAGCTGGCCGCGGCACGGCGGGGCGGACTGCGGCGCGGACGGCTGCGCCACCACGTGAGCGCGTGCCCGGACTGCTCCGCCTTTCTCGAGGACCTCCGCCGGCAGCGCCGGCTGCTGGCGGTGGCCCTGCCCGTGCTGCCCTCGGCGGGGCTGAAGCAGGGCGTGCTCGCGTCGATCGGGCTGGGCGGCGGCGCGGCGGCCGGAGGGATCGCCGCGCTCGGCACCGCGGGCACCGCGGCCACGGTGGCTGCCGCGGCGGTGATCGCCGGTGGAGCGGGGCTGATCGTCGAGGCGGGGTCCGATCCGGACGCTGGACGGGGCGGGGAAGGCCGCCCGGCGCAGAAGGCGGCGCCGCCGCAGCGCCCGGGCCGTAGCGGGTTGCGCCCCGCCGTGGGCGGGGTGGTGCCCCTAACGTCGCGCCGGGAGCGCAAGCAGGTGAGGGGCCCGCATCGGTCAGCCAAGAACCGCGCGGCGGAACGGGCCGAGCGGCGGGAGTCGAGCGCCCCGGGTCAGTCCAAGACCGCCAAGACGCCCAACTCGAAGAAGGGGTCCTCGGTCGCCAGAGACAAGCGTGTGAAGCGCGAGAAGCCGGCCCGTTTCGAGGACACCACCAGAACCCCCAATGGCAAGAGGGCCACCGGCCGGCGGCGCAGCAACTCCGCGGACACACCCGCCGCCGAGGTGCAGGCCACCCGGCCGCCCAAGCGCAAGCTGCAGCTGACCACCGAGCCCGTCGCGCCCGGCCGGTCACGCCACGAGTGACCACAGGGCCCGCCTCTCCCGCAATCGCCGAGTTGACGCTGGCCGCCGCGCCGGAGCGGTGGCGGGCCGCCGGCTTCGAGGTGGAGGCCGACGGGTCGGCACGGATCGGTGCCGTCCGGGTGCGGCTCGCGGGGCCCGGGGCGGGCAGGCGGATCGTGAGCTGGTCCCTACGCGGGCTGGGAACGGCCGACCTCGACGGCCTGCCCACCGAGCGCCACGACGAGCCGCCGGGGGACCCCTCCGGTGTGCACCCGAACGGCGCCGAGCGTGTGGACCACGTGGTGGCCTTCAGCCCGGACCTAGATCGCACCGTCACCGTCCTGCGCGGCGCCGGGCTGGACTTCCGCCGCCTGCGTGAGGGCCCCACCCCGGCCGGGGCGCAGCGGCAGGCCTTCTTTCGCGTGGGGGAGGCGATCCTCGAGGTGGTGGAGCACCCGCCGGGTACGCCCGCGGCCGAGGATCGCGACGCCCCCGCCGGGTTCTATGGGCTGGCGCTCATATCGGCGGACATCGACGCCACGGCCGCGCACCTGGGCCCGCTGATGGGGGAGGTACGCGACGCGGTTCAGCCGGGCCGGCGTATCGCGACCGTGCGGCGCGAGGCGGAGCTGGGGCTGCCAGTGGCCTTCATGACGCCTTGAGCGACGGGTAGGGGCGGACCTCGTCGAGCACCACACGACCCCCGATCTCCACCGTGTCCCGGGGGGCCGGCAGCACCTCTATCTCCGAGCCCCTGCCCTGGTGGATCGTGAACGGCCGGCCCACCAGCGCACCCAGGCGCACCGCCGCGGCGCCGGTGGCCTCGTCCTCTTCGATTCCCAGGCGCACCGGGAACACCCGGGCGCGCACCGTGGCGTCGTCCTCCCAGGCGTAGGCGCCCACGAGGTCGTGGCCCCCCGGCGGGCCATCCAGCGCGTCCACCTCCGCCGGGACTCTGGAGCTCCACCCACTCGTACGGCGGCGCCCACTCGGGCCGGCCCGTCACGTAGGCGCAGTCGCCGCTCACATGAGTGGCCACCCGCCCGGCCGGCGGGTTCAGCTCCGCCACGGCCGTCCCCTCGTGGGCCAGCAGCCACGCGGTGCCCACCAGCGGATGGCCGGCGAAGGGCATCTCCACGGCCGGGGTGAAGATCTGCACAGCGCCGGACGAGGGGTCGTCCACGAACACGGTTTCGCTGAAGCCGATCGCGGCGGCGCCGGACTGCCGCTCGGACGGCCGGGACCGCCGCGCCGTCGAGCACCACGCCCAGGGGGTTCCCCCGGTCCCGCCGGCCCCGCAGAACACGCGCAGCACGTGGAGGTCGGTCATCGCGCGCAGTCTCCACGCTTGCGGGCCCGCGTGGGCGTGAATTCCCGCAAATTGCGGGCAGGCTCGGAAATCCTGCTAACTTGCCCGCCTTCGGCCGAGTCCCTGCCGTCTTGCGACAGGGAACGGGGGAACCACTGGCTCCGTCTTCATGCGGGGCCCGGGGCGAATCGCCGGCACATCCGCCGGCGTAGCGCGACAGCGCGAGCCCGTCAGCTCACCTCGTAGGCCCGACGCCCATGTTCCACCGAACGCCACATCACGGCTTCGCCGCGCGCTGTCCGCGCTCGCTTTCGCGAGCGTGCTCGTGGTGCCCGCGCTGGCGCCGGATCACGTCGCTGAGGCGGTGGTGCGCACCGACGCCCCCGGAACTGACCTGGGAAAGCTGGAGGCGCTGGCCCCGGTGGCCGAGCCCGGCCTCCGAGCCCGCGTGGAGGCCATGCAGCCGCTGGTGCAGGCCGGCGACCCCACGATCAAGCGGGTCGAGGACGTGGCCCACGACTTGGTGATGCTCACCCGCCCGCAGTTCCCCGTGGTGGGCGACTTCAACTGGGGTCAGTCCGGCGCGCAGTTCGGAGCCGGCCGTTCGGGGCGCACCCACGAGGGCCAGGATGTGTTCGCGCGCACCGGCACGCCGTTGGTGGCCGTCCGCGAGGGCGAGGTCGTGGAGACGGGCAATGACGGCGGCCGCGGCAACTATGTGGCCATCTATTCGGCGCAGGCGCGCCAGACCTACGTGTACCTGCACATGAGCCGGCCCTCCAGGGTCAATCCCGGCCAGCGCGTCAGGGCGGGCCAGGGAGTGGGCGCAGGTGGGCTGCACCGGCTCGTGCTTCGGCACCCACCTGCACTTCGAGGTGCGCGCCGGCAGGGGCACTCAGGCGGCGCCCATCGACCCGGAGCCGCTGCTCGCCCGCTGGGCGCGCAATTCCCAGTCGCGCCCGGTGCTGCCGCCCGGCAGCGACTGAGCGCCGCCGCACCTCGACGGGCGGGCGTGAAAGGATGGCCCGGTGCGGGCGAGAGGGGCCAGTGAACGGCGTTCGCGGTGGCGATGCTCGTCCTACCGGCGCGCGGCGCCTGCCGCCGAGCCGATACCGAACGACCCGCTCACGGTCCCGCCGCCGGCCTTCGAGGGCGTGCCGGCCACGCCGCGGCGGCTGAGCTCGCCCGAGCCGCCCCGCCACCCGTTCATGGCTCCCAACGGGCGCAGCAACATCCACGACGACGCCTACCAGACCGACGCCTACCGCCAGGCCGGCCCGCTCGGCCGCGACATGGCGGTCACGTCAACCTTCAAGTCCGCCGACTGCGCGTCGGTCACCTTCGACAGCCGCGGGCGGATCGTCACGATCTGCGTGGGCGTCGACGGGCCGCGGCTGGAGGTGCTGGACCCGCGCACGCTCGACAGCCTCGCCACCTTCACGCTGCCCCCGCGCAATCCGGGCGGCGGCTCGGTGTTCACCGACTTCTCCGGCGGCGGCTACTTCTACCTCGACCACCGCGACCGCGCCGTGATCCCCACCAACACGCGGCATCTGCTGGTGGTGGCCGTGCGCGACACGCCGAGCGGAGGCGTGAGCCTCGACCACCGAGCGCGACTACGACCTCACCGGCGCGGTGGTCCAGGGGGACAAGATCGTGTCCGCCATCCCCGACTTCTCGGGGCGGATCTGGTTCGTGACGGTGACGGGGGTCGTGGGGACCGTCGACCCGGCCACGGGCACCGTGCGCTCACACGCCACAGGCGAGGAGATCGCCAACTCGTTCGGTGTGGACGAGACCGGCGCGGTCTATGTGGTCACCAAGACCGCGCTGTACCGCTTCGACGCCCGCGCCGACGGCTCGCCCGCCGTCACCTGGCGCGAGCAGTACCGCAACTCGGGCATCACAAAGCCCGGGCAGGTGGACGCGGGATCGGGCACGACGCCCACCGTGATGGCCGGCGGCCGCGTGGCGATAACCGACAACGCCGACCCGATGAACGTGGTGGTCTACCGCAAGGCCGCGCGCGTGACCGGCCGGCGCCTGATCTGTGAGCAGCCGGTGTTCGCCAAGGGGGCGAGCGCCACCGACAACTCGCTGATCGCCGCCCGCGACTCGCTGATCGTGGAGAACAACTACGGCTACACGGGCCCCACGTCCACGATGACGGCGACACCACCGCGCCCGGGCTCGAGCGGGTGGACGTGCTCAAGCGCAACAGGGGCTGCCGCACGGTCTGGCGCAGCACCGAGACGGCCCCGACCGTGGTGCCCAAGCTCTCCCTGGAGACCGGCCTGGTCTACACCTACACCAAGCCCGCCCGCAGCGACGACGTCGACGCCTGGTACTTCACGGCGCTGAACTTCTGCACCGGGCAAGCGCTACTACCGCCGCCTGACCGGCACCGGCCTGGGCTACAACAACAACTACGCGCCGGTCACGCTCGGGCCCGACGGCATGGCCTACGTGGGCGTGCTCGGGGGCCTGGTGCGGATCGCGGACGCCGTGGCGCCCACGGGGCCGGCTCGAGGCACACGGTCGGGCTGCGCGCCGCGACCCCGTCTGGCGCTGCGCCTGAAGGCCCGCCGGGCGCGCGATGCCCGCGGGCGCAGGTGCCTGCGAGCTCCGGTCGCGGCCGCGGTGGTGGGGCGCGACCGGGCACGGGCGCGCGGCGCCGCCTTCCGCGTGGGACGGCGCGCTCTGCGCGACCGCAGGCGGCCGCTGCGGCGGGTGGTGCATCGGGCGCGGAGCCCGCGCCGGCGTGCGCCGCGTCCGGGTGCGGGTGCGCCTCTCAGACGGCCGCGGCCGGCGGCTCGTGAAGCGCTTCCGCGTATGCGGCCCGCGGCGCTAGCGCGGGCCGGTCAGCTGCGCTCGATCAGCTCCACGCGATAGCCGTCGGGATCGCGCACGAAGCAGATCCGCGAGCCGCCCTCGCGCACCTGGTAGGGCGGCTTCTCGGGCTCGATGCCGGCGCCGGACAGGCGGCCGAGCGTGTCGTCGAGGCCGTCCACCATCACGGCGATGTGGTTGTAGCCCGTGCCCATCTCATACGAGTCCACGCCGTGGTTGTAGGTGAGCTCCAGCCGGGCGCCGTCCTCGGGGAAGCCCATGAACACGTTGACCGCCTCGTCGCGGATGTCCATTCGCCCCACCTCCTCGAAGCCGAGGTGCTCGTAGAAGGCCACCGACTGGTCGATGTCGGTGATGCGGTAACAGGTGTGGATTAGTTCGGGCATGGTGAGCGCAAGATAGCCTGCCCGCCATGAATCCCGCGGCTCTGCGCAACCGGCTGGTGATGGCCACGAGCATGTGGCGCGAGGCCACCGAGGATCCGCTGCCCCGCATGCCGCCCGGCGACCCCGTGGGCCAGATCGAGACCTTCGAGCTGCAGGTGGTGGAGATGCTGTTCACCCAGGCCAAACCCGACACCGCCCGCGACGTGGCGAAGAAGACGTGGGACCTGGTCCACGACCGTCCCGACGACGATCCGGTCAAGCAGGCGGTGGTCACCGGGCACGAGCGGCTCGCCAAACTGTCCGCCGAGGGCGGCCTCGGCCCCGCCAACGGCGGCGAGCCGACCTGATCGCGCCCTAGCCGTGCTGCTCGCCGCGGTGGCCACGCTGATCGCCGCCGCGATCCAGTCCGCCACCGGCATGGGCTTCGCGCTGATCGCCGCGCCCGCGCTGTTCATCGCGGTGGAGCCCCGCGAGGCCGTGACGATCCTGCTGCTGCTCTCGCTGGTCGTGAGCCTGCTGCTCCTGTTCGGAGAGCGCCGGGTGCTGGCGATCCGGCGCCGGGACCTGACCGTGGTCCTGGCCGCGGCGCTGCCGGGCCTGGCGCTGGGCGTGCTGGTGCTCGAGGCCGTCACCGAGGAGCAGCTCCAGGTGCTCACCGGCGTGGTCGTGATCACGGTGGCGGCGATCCAGCTCGCCGCGGGGGAGCCGGAGGCCGCCTCGGGGGCGGGCGGAGGCGTGGCCGCGCACCCTGTGACGACCGCCGGGGTGGGGGTGCTCGCGGGCGGGCTCACCACCTCCACGACCGTGAACGGACCGCCGCTGGCCCTGTGGCTGTTCGCCCGCGGCGCCGGCCCCGGTGAGGTGCGCGACACGCTGGCGGCGGCCTTCCTGGCACTCAACCTGCTCGGGTTGGCCGCGGTGGCCGTTTCGGGCGAAGGCCTGCGTGCGGACGGCGGCCACCTGGCGCTGCTGGCTCCGGTTGCGGCGCTCGGCTGGCTGGCGGGACGGCCGGCTTTCGAGCGTCTGAGCGGCGGCGGCTTTCGCATGGCGTCGCTGCTGCTGGTGCTGGTGGCGGGCGTGGCCAGCCTGATGGCCGGCTTGATCTAGGGCGAGGCTCAGCGAGCGGCGGCTGCGGGCTCGTGCTCGGCGATGAACTCGAGCACCAGGTCATTGAACTCCTGAGCGCGCTCGAGCGACAGCCCATGCGGCGCGCTGGGGAGCACGGTGAGCTTCGCGCCGCCGATCAGCCCGGCCAGCTCCTGCGACTTCCAGATCGGAACCAGGATGTCGTGCTCGCCGCCGATCACCTGCACCGGCATCGACAGCCCGGACAGACGGTCAACCGTGTCGTGCCGGGAGCTGGCGGCCAGCTGGCGCGCGAAGCCCTCGGGGTCCTGCGGATGCGGGTTCTGGAGCATCATGTCGCGCACGAACTTCACGCCCTCGGTGTTCTCGTAGAACTCCTCCGAGAGGTTCATCAGCAGCAGCTCGTCCACGTGGCGTTCCATCGGCATCTCCCGGACGCGCGCGCTCCAGGTGTCCGCCAGGCCGCGCCCCCAGGCCCCGCCGCGCGCAAAGGTGACGGCCAGCGTGAGCGTGCGTACCCGCTCGGGCGCGGCCAGAGCGATCTCCTGGGCGATCGCGCCGCCCATGGATATGCCGAGCAGGTGGAAGCTCTCCAGCTGGAGAGCGTCGGCAAGCGCGAGGGCGTCGCCGGCCATGTCCGCCACCTCGTACTGGCCCGTGACGTAGGAGGACTGGCCCACGTCGCGGTTGTCGAAGATCACCATCTGGTGGCGTTCGGAGAAGGCGGGTACCTGGAGCGCCCACCCTGGCGTGTCCACAGCCAGGCCGTGCACGCACAGAAGCGGCTCACCCTCGCCGTGCACCTCGTAGTAGAGCTGGCGGTCGTCCAGATCGAGAGTGGGCATCGCGCGATTGTAGGTGCACCCGGCCCTGGTGGCGGGTCAGCCTACGCAGGGCTTCTCGGGAAAGACCGTCCCGTCAACGTTTGCGACGAAACTGAAGGTGGGGCACGACTGCGGCGCCGTGGTCTGGATCGAGAACAGGCGCTCGCCGCCGGCCTGGAAGGACCCGTTGCAGCGCACCAGGCTCGGGTCTGCAGAGTCGATCTGGCAGACCGGGGGCTGGGCATTGCCGACGCTCGGATCGATCGAGGTGACCGCGGCGTTGAAGTCGAACAGCACGCTGCTGTGCGCCTGGTCGCATCTCCAGTAGAGGAGGAACCTGTCCGACCCGGTCTTGTCGTGGGCGAACGCGCAAGTCCGGTCGGGCCCCGCTCCGCCGTCGTCGCCGTCCCCGCCGCCCTCGATGATTGTCGCGCCGGTGCACGGCTGGGGACGCCTGGCGATCTCCGCCTCGATCTCGTCCAGTCGCTTTCGGACCTCGCTCGCAACCTGGCGCAGCCGGGTGACTGTCGGTGAGGGGCCGCGGTCCACGATGTCGAAGCTCAGGGCCCGATTCAGGCGTTCGAGCGCGTCAAAGCGGTCGTTGAGCTGCTTGCACGTCGTCGGCGGGTCGATCGAGCCGGAAAGGGCCCTCCGCACGTCGCCCCTGAGGAGCAGGAACACGACGTCGGAGGCGCCCCCACTGAGGACGTCGTCCAGCAGACGCTCGAGCGCGGTCCCGGACTGGGCGTCGCGGGCGGATGTGCGCCGAGCTGGCGCGCGTCTGCGTCGGGAACGCGATCGAACCAGGGTGACGATCTTGACGGCCCGGACCTTCCTCAAGTCCACGCCGACGGCGACGAAGGTGACCCGCCGGCCGTCGACGACGGCCGCGAAGGGGTTGCGCCGGGGAAGGTTGGCCACAACCCGCCGGCCGCGCCGGCCCGTCGCGGCGATGACCCGATCTTTGCCGCGACCCCGGGCTGTGTCGAGCACGAGTGCGACGGTGGCGTTCTTGAGGCGTCCACGCCCCAGCACCTTCCCGGCGTTCCCGCGCATGGTTGCCGTGACCACCAGTCCGAAGGGCACTCCCGTCGCATCGAGGCGGGCGATGTCAAGGGCATTGCGCTGCTTCGCCTTGAGGCCGGGTGCCCTAACGTCGCGTGCGCGGTCGCGCTTAGCCGGGTCCGCGCCCGCCAGGGCAGGAAGTGCGAGAGCCAGCACGATCCCCAAGGCGGCGCAGGGTCGGATCTTGGAAATGAGGCGCATGATCAATCCCCACTGGTCGGTTGGTCAACGAACCTACGCCGGGCCACCGCTTGCCGCCATACGCAATTCGGCGTATGGTCGGCGGGAGGGTCATGGCCCGGCTAAGCCAAGCCGACCTGCGGGGAATGCTCGCCTTCCTGCGGACGTGCGAGACGTTTGCGGATGTCGCGTCGCTGCGCACCGGGATGCTGCCGGTGCTGAAAGGCCTCATCCGCTGCGACCACCTCGCCTACAACGAGGTGGACATGGCGACCGGCGCGCCGTTTTGGATCCTCCACCCGCGGGACACCGAGTCGGCGGCGGACCCGGAAGCGTTCGTTCGATGGGTGCACCAGCACCCGGTGGTCATCTACCACGCGAGCCATGCCGGCGGGAAGGCGGTGCAGCTCGCGGACTTCATGACCCGCAGGGAGCTCCACCGGCTGGAGCTCTACAACGACTTCTTCAAGCCACTGGAGATAGAGCACCAGTTGGCCATCACGATCCCGGCGCCCGGCAACGTCCTGCTCGGCCTCCCGTTCAACCGCGCCGAACGCGTCTACTCAGAGCGCGACCGGCTGCTGCTCGACCTTCTGCGCCCGCACCTCGCGCATCTATATGGGCGTGCACACGCGCGCGCCAGCGCTCGCCAGGCGCTCAGTCGGGTGGAGGGGGCCGCCAGCCGCTCTGGCCGTGCGGTGGTGCTGCTCGGACGAGGTGAGCGCGTGGAGCGCGCGAGTGGCCTGGCGAGTGAATCGCTCGCCAGGTACTTCCCGGCCGACCGCTCGGGCCACGGGCGGCTGCCCGGCAAAGTCGCCGCCTGGGTCCGCTCTGAGCGCCGGCGGCTGAGCTCGGGAGACGGGGTGCCTGCGGTCTCCATGCCGCTGGTGGTTGCGGCGGGCGACACCAGCCTGAGCATCAGCTTCCTGCCTGCCACCGGGGCAGATGAGGCAGATGCCCTTCTCTTGGAGGAGCGCTGCGACCAGCTGATGGTCGACGACCTTGCCGCCATGGGACTGACCGCGCGCGAGGCCAATGTGCTGCGCTGCGCCGACCGCGGCCTCGCAAACGCACAGATCGCGCGGGAGCTCGGGATCAGCGCCCGAACGGTTGCAAAGCACTTCGAGCACATCAACGCCAAGCTGGGCGTGGCGACCCGGACCGCGGCGCTCGCCCAGGCACGGGGGGCGTCGTGACACAGCCCCGAACCTCAGATCTGGAGGCCGTGCTGGCCCTGCTGCAGCTGTGCGACGAGCAGGACCACCCGGGCAGCTTCAGGGAGGCGGTGGCGGCCGAGGTCTCAGCGCTCATCCCCGCTGACCGGGTGGGATTTGAGCTCCACGGCGACTCCACGAGCCTGACCGTCAGGCTCGCGGACGCTCCGGGCGAGTCCGTGTGCCTGGTGCTGCGCCGGCCGGGCCGTCCCTTCAAGGCGCGCGAACGACGCCTGGCGGAGTTGCTCGAGCCGGCCCTGGCCAGCCAGTACCGGCGCGTTTGCGACGACACTCACACGCAGGCCTTGCTCGAGGCGCTCGAGCACGCTGTCAGCGATCCCGTCCCGCCTGAGTTTCGCGCGCTTGGGCTCACCGGGCGTGAGGGCGAGGTGCTCGTTGCGGTCAGCCGGGGGTTCACCAACGAGCAGATCGCCTTCGAGCTCGATGTCAGCGCGCTCACCGTGAAGAAGCATCTCGAGCACATCTACGCCAAGCTGGGAGTGAGCGGCCGGGGACCGGCGCTCGCTCGCGTCCGGGCCAGTGCTGCGGAGCCTTCTCCGGGCCTCGTGTAGCCGGCCGGTCGCCAGCCACGATGGGCTAAGCTCGACCGCCGTGGCGGCGGACTAGAGCCCTCGCAAGCGCCAAAGGAGGAAGCACATGGCCGAGACAGCCGTGAAGGGACAGGTGGCCGCCACAAACGGCGCCGGGGAGCAGATCGAGGTGGAGAACCCGGCCACGGGCGGTATCGCCGGCACGGTGCCGCTCATGGGCGCCGATGGGGTGAAGGCCGCGGTCGAGCGCGCCCGCCTCGCCCAGCCGGGCTGGGAGGCGATGGGCTTCGAGGGCCGGGCGCGCGTGCTGCGCCGGGCCCAGCGCTGGGTGCTCGACAACTCCGAGCGCGTGATCCGCACGATCGTCTCGGAGACCGGCAAGACCTGGAACGACGCCCAGGTGACCGAGATCGGCTACGCCGCGGCGGCGTTCGGCTTCTGGGCCAAGAACGCGCCCAAGTACCTGGCGGACGAGAAGGTCCGCTCGGCCTCGCCCTTCCTGGCGGGCAAGAAGTGCGTCGTGCGCTACCGCCCGCTGGGCGTGGTGGGCGTGATCGGCCCGTGGAACTACCCGCTCACCAATTCATTCGGCGACTGCATCCCCGCGCTGGCGGCCGGCAATGCGGTGGTGCTCAAGCCGTCCGAGATCACGCCCCTCACCTCGCTGCTGATGGCAGAGATGCTGGAGGAGTGCGGCCTGCCCAAGGACGTGTTCGGCGTGGTCACCGGCCGCGGCGAGGCCGGGGCCGAACTGGTGGACCACGTGGACTTCATCATGTTCACGGGCTCCACGGCCACCGGCAAGAAGGTGGCCGAGCGCGCCGCGCGTACGCTCACCCCGGTGGGGCTGGAGCTGGGGGGCAAGGACCCGATGATCGTGCTGGCCGACGCCGACCTGGAGAAGGCGGCCAACGCGGCCACCTACTACGCGATGCAGAACGGCGGCCAGACCTGCATCTCGGTCGAGCGCGTGTACGTGGAGGAGCCGGCCTACGACGAGTTCGTGCAGCTGGTGACCGAGAAGGTGGGCAAGCTGCGACAGGGCGTGCCCACCGGGCAGGGCGCGGTGGATGTGGGTGCGATCACCTTCGCGCCCCAGGCGGACATCGTCGAGGCCCACGTGAGGGACGCGGTGGAGAAGGGCGCGCGGGTGGCGGTCGGAGGCCACCGCCGCGAGGGCGAGGGCCGCTTCTATGAGCCCACCGTGCTGCTCGACGTGGACCACACGATGCAGTGCATGACCGAGGAGACGTTCGGGCCCACGCTGCCGGTGATGAAGGTGGCCGACGCCGAGGAGGGGCTGCGGCTGGCCAACGAGAGCGAGTACGGGCTCCAGGCCTCGGTGTGGACCAAGGACGTCAAGCGCGGAGAGGAGATCGCGAGCCGGATCGAGGCCGGCGCCTCCAACGTGAACGAGCACCAGGTGAACTACCTGGCGCTGGAGATGCCGATGGGCGGCTGGAAGTCATCCGGCCTGGGCACCCGCCACGGGCCCGAGGGCATCCGCAAGTACACACGCAAGCAGGCGTCTGTGATCACGCGCTTCGGCCCGCGACGGGAGATCTTCATGTTCCCCTACTCCGGGTGGGCCGCGAAGGTCACCGGCGCGCTGCTCAGGCTGCTGCACGGGCGCGGGAAGCGCTGAGCCCACTGCGGGCTCGCTAAACCCCGGGAGACAAGTGCCGAAAAAAGGGGGGTGCGCGCACGCACCGCCCTCTTTTCGATCGTGCTCCTGTCGTTGCTTGCCCCCACCGGCGCCGCCACCGCGAAGCTGGGCCCGGTGGCCGGCAATCCGGCTGACCGCCTGGCCTCGGTGCCGATCGACGACTATCGCTACGACCGCGCGCAGCACTGCCGGCGCGGGCCCGCCAGGGGCACGCTTGCCCTGGAGGCCTGGCTGTCGCGCAACGCCCTCGGATCCTCGTGGGGGATCATGCGCTGCGAGCGGCTCTCCAAGCAGAGCATGAGCCTGCACTCAGAGGGCCGCGCGATCGACTGGCACCTCAGCGTGCACAGCCCGCGCGAGGCCCGCGCGGCCCGCCGCCTGATCGCCCTGCTGCTGGCTCCCGACCGGTTCGGCAACCCGCATGCCCTGGCTCGCCGCATGGGCGTCCAGGAGATCATCTGGAACTGCCGTTCGTGGTGGTCGGGCGCCGAGGGCATGGACCGCTACTCGCTGTGCTTCAACAGGCGAGGCAAGCCCGTGCGGATCAGCGACACGCTGGCTCACCGCGACCACGTGCACATCGGCCTCACCCGCGCGGGTGCGGCCATGCGCACGAGCTTCTGGCGCCGCGGGCGTTAGCCTCCGCGGCCGCCATGGCCGACGTCGAGCTCTCTCCAGCCAACCGGATCCACATCCACGTGGACCGCGGGCTGTGCATCGGGTCCGGCGACTGCGTGGACAGCGCCCCCGGCGTGTTCGAGCTGGACTCCGAGGACAAGGCGGTGGTGATCGATCCCGACGGTGAGGACATGGACCGGGTGCTGGAGGCGGCGGGCAACTGCCCGGTGACGGCGATCTTCGTTACGGGCGAGGACGGGGACCTGTACCCCTAGCCAGCGACCATTTAGTGGAAACGGACGGTCCCCCAGGCAGGTGCTCCACAAGATGGGGGTATAGCGACCAGATCGTGGAGCACTTCCCGGAGCAGCGATCGAGCGTCACGTTCTGGTCGCTGGAAGCCCCGGTCGTAGGCCGCTAAACGGTCAGCGGCGGCGTAGCAGCAGCAGCAGGACGGCCAGCGCCAACAGCGTGAGCGCCGGGATCAGCGTGCGCGGGTCCACCAGGCCCTCAGAGGAGGAGCTCGACACTCCGCCCGTGGGCATGGCGAACTCCTCGGCGGCCAGCACGTCGTGTGGTTCGTGGATCGGATCCGACGGGATGTCGCGGCGGGAGCGCATGGGCATCGCGAACTCCTCTGCGGCCAGAATGTCGTGGGGCTGGTCGATGCCGCTCGGGTCCTCTGGGAACCGGCGCTGGGGTCGGTCGGTCATGGGTTGATCCTTGCAGAAGCCCGCTAGCTTTCGCTCTGTGGACGAGCGCACCCAGACCGAGCTCGAGGCGGCCGCGTTCCGCCGGCTGCTGGAGCACCTGCGCGAACGTGCCGATGTTCAGAACATCGACCTGATGGAGCTGGCCGGCTTCTGCCGCAACTGCCTGTCCCGGTGGTACGCGGAGGCGGCGGCCGAGCACGGGATCGAACTGTCCAAGGAAGAGTCACGGAAGATCGTCTACGGCATGCCATATGAGGAGTTCGTGAAGCGCCACCAGACCGAGCGTCCCGTGGCCTCGTGAGCCGCAACGTGCGGGCCGGTTCGGGTGCGCTATTGCTCTGCGCAGTGCTCGCGGCCGCCGGCTGCGGCCGCGATGAGCCGGTGGACGACAAGGGCGACAAGACCGACGCCCCGGCCGACGTGGTGCTCACGCCCGACTCGGTGGACCCCGCCGCGGTTCGCCGCGCGGCCAAGGCGAAGGGCAGCGCCAACGCACGCGCCGTGAAGCTGCGGGGCGCCGGGGAGGAGAAGACCTATAGCGGCACCGGCGACTACGTGAGCCCGGGCGCCGCAACCGATGCCGAGGTGAAGGCGGAGCTGCGCGAGGCCAGGGCCGAGCTGTCCAAGTTCAAGCGCTTCCTCGGCACCACCGCCTACCTCCAGACCGGCCCCCGGGCGCGGGTGCTTCCCGACGGCACCGCGATCGCCCCAGACGATGCTCCCGAGCCGGTGAAGCGCGTGATCCAGGCCGCCAACGCGATCTCCAAGCTGCCCTACAAGTGGGGAGGCGGCCACGGCGCATGGCGGGACTCCGGCTACGACTGCTCGGGCTCGGTGTCGTTCGCCCTGGCGGGAGCCGGCCTGCTCGAGGCGCCGCTCACATCCGGCGGCTTCATGACCTATGGGCGCAACGGCCCCGGCGAGTGGATCACGATCTACGCCAACGGCGGCCACATGTTCATGGTCGTGGCCGGCCTGCGCTTCGACACCAGCGGGCAGGGTCGCGCGGGCACGCGCTGGCAGGATGCCTCGCGTCCCACCGGCGGGTTTGCCGTGCGCCACGTGCCCGGCCTGTAGCCACCCTCACCCGTTCGCTGGTACCGTCGCGCACAATGTCCGAGCAGGAGACGCGCCAGCTGGAGCCCGTCAGGGACGTCCGCCGGAATTCGCGTGACCGGCCGCCGGGTGGAGGGCCGCGGGGCCGCCCGCCACGGCGCGGCGACGACGGGTCCGTCTACATGCGCCGGCGCCTCGTGGCCGCGGTCGCAGCAGTGGTCTTCCTCATCGTGGTGATCGCGGTGGTGGCCGGGGGCGGCGGCGACGACGCCGACCCCGTGAGCGACGAGCCCACCACGGTGCCCACCACGCCCAGCTCGAGCGGCGACTCGTCCTCGTCCGGCAGCCGGCGCAACAACCGCAAGGACAGCAGCGGCTCCGACGGGGACTCCTCGACCACGCCGCCGGCGAGCGGTGGCGACACGTCGGGCGGCGCCGTGCCGGCCCCGGCGCCCACGCCCACTCCCACGCCCACCCCGGCTCCCGAGCCCGCGCCCCAGCCTGCGCCCGCACCCCCCGCCACCCCCGGTGGCGGCGCGCAGGCTCCCCCGGCGAGCCCCTAGCGGGAGGAGCGCCGCCTCACCCCCAGTCGTCACGGGACGGCCGCCGCCGCTGGCGCTTCACCTCGCCGCGCTGTTTCTTGCGGCCCAGCCTGCGCTCGCGCGAGCTGCGCGTGGGCTTGGTTCCGCGCCGCGGGCGCTGCACGGCGAGCGCGCCCGCCAGGCGCGATCGCAGCCGCTCGAGCGCCAGCTCACGATTGCGAGTCTGGCTGCGGGTGTCCTGCGCCACCGCGGTGAGCCGCGGCCCCACGCGGCTCATCACGCGCCGCCGCTGCTCGTCGGTGAACGACGGCGATTCGGTCACGTCGAGAATCGCCTCCACCCGCGAGGCGGTCACGTTCGCGTGCTGGCCGCCGGGCCCGGAGGAGCGGCTGGTGCGCAGGTCGATCTCCGACAGCGGGATCGCCACGTCGCGGGTCACCCGCATCGGATCGTCCATGGTCCGACGAACCTACCTGCGCAGCTGTGAGACTTCGCACCCGATGAGGGTCGCGGTGGTGGGTCACGTGGAGTGGATCGAGTTCGCGCGGGTGCCGCGCGTGCCCGAGGCCGGCGCGATCGTGCACGCCTCCGAGACCTGGGAGGAGCCGGGCGGGGGAGGAGCCGTGGCCGCGGTGCAGCTTGCCAAGCTGGCCGGCGGCGCCACGTTCTTCACCGCGCTGGGCAACGACGCCCTCGGCCACCGCGCGTTCGCCGAGCTCACCGCGCTGGGCCTGCGGGTGGAGGCCGCCTGGCGGGACGAGCCCCAGAGGCGCGGATTCGTGCACGTGGACGCACGGGGCGAGCGCACAATCACCGTGATCGGCGACAGGCTCGGCCCCAGAGGATCGGATCACCTGCCGTGGGCCGACCTCGAGGGTGCCGACGCCGTCTACTTCACCGCCGGGGACGCGGCCGCGCTCGTGCACGCCCGCTCGGCTCGCAGGCTGGTGGCCACGGCGCGCCATCTCGACCCCGTTGCGGAGGCCGGGGTGCAGGTGGACGTGCTGGTGGCCAGCGCCAAGGATCCCGGTGAGCGCTATGAGCGCGGCCGGCTGGATTCCGAGCCCGAGACGGTGGTGCGCACCGAGGGCGACGAGGGCGGGAGCTGGGAGGGCCCCGGCGGCGCGGCGGGCCGGTGGGAGGCCACCCCGCTGCCCGGTCCCGTGTCCGACGCCTATGGGTGCGGCGACTCGTTCGCCGCGGGCCTCACCTACGGGCTGGGCGCAGATCTCGCCCTACCGGAGGCGCTGGCACTGGGCGCGCGCTGCGGCGCCGCCAACTTCACGGGGCGCGGCCCCTACGCCGGGCAGCTCACCGCCGCCGCTGTCTAGCCGCCGTCCGGCTCAGTGGTCGGCCACCGAGCCGCCCTCCGGCTCTATCGGCAGGCCGCCCCGGTCCCAGGCCAGCAGGCCGCCGGCCATGTTGCGGGCGTCGTATCCGCTGGCCCGGAAGGCCTGCGTGGCCACCGCCGAGCGGCCGCCGGAGCGGCAGTAGAAGACCACCGGACGCTCCTTGTCGATCGATGCGGCCTGCTCCGAGAGGCGGCTGAACTCCACGTGGCGGTCGCCCTCGATGTAGCCCGCCTCGTGCTCGTGTGGCTCGCGAACGTCCACCAGCTGGATCGTGCCCCCGCGGTGCAGCTCGGCCACCTCCTCGGGGGTGAGGTCCTCGGCGCTAGTCATCCCTCCAGCCTAGATCGTGAGCTAGGACTCCTCCGCTGAGCCCTCGGAGTGGTCGGAGTCCTCGGACTCGCTCTGGCTCTTGGTCATGTCCTTTTCGCCGGCCACCGACGGCGAGTCGGGATCGGTGGGGCCGCCGGGAATCGGATCGCCCTTGTATTCATCGGGGTTGTCCACCTTCTCTCCCTCGACGCTCACCGAGCCGTCGTCGTGATGGCGGACGTCGGAGTCGCCGAGCTTTGAGGTCGGCCCCTCGTCCCAGGACTGGTCGCCGTCGGGCCCCCCGAAGGTTTTGTACTTGGCCTCGTCGTCGGGCCAGTCCTCGAGGTTCTGGGGCGGGTCGTCCTCCAGTGCCTTGACCTTGTCGATGGCCTCCTGGTCGGGGTTCTCCCCGCCCTCGTCGTCCGTGCGCGCTTCGGTGTCCTCCTGCATCTCTCTCCCTTCGTTTTTGGCTCTGGCGCCCAAGCTACCCGCGTGGCCGATTTCCGAACAAGGGCCGGCCTGGCGCAGTAGTCTGGGCGCGTGGCAGCCGAGTACGACCTGACCGGCCGCATCGCGTTCATCACCGGGGCCGCCCGCGGGATCGGCGCGGAGAGCGCACGCAGACTGGCATCGCGGGGCGCGACGGTCGCGCTGGTGGGCTTCGAGCTGCAGGAGATGGAGCGGGTGGCCGCCGAATGCGGCAACGGCTCCGCGGCGTTCGAGGCCGACGTGACCGACCGCGAGCAGCTGGGCGAGGTGGTCGAGCAGGTGGTGGAGCGCTTCGGCGGAATCGACGTCTGCATCGCAAACGCGGGCATCGGCGGCGGGGGGCCGGTACGCCTGGCCGACCCGGCCTATTTCGAGAAGGTGGTCGAGGTGAACCTCATGGGCGTGTACCGCACGGTCCACGCCTGTCTGTCGCACGTGATCGAGCGGCGCGGGTACATCCTTGTCGTGGCCTCGGCGGCCGCCCTCGTTCACGCGCCGGGCATGGCCGCCTACGCGATGAGCAAGGCCGGCGCCGAGGCGTTCGCCAACAGTCTCCGCCAGGAGGTGCACCACCACGGCGTGGGAGTGGGGGTGGGCTACTTCTCCTGGATCGACACCGATCTGGTCCGCGGCGCCGACGCTCACCCCGCCCTGGCGGGCAGGCGCGACCGGCTGCCGGCCTTCGCGCGCAAGACCTACCCCGTTTCGGCCGTGGGCGACGCGGTGCTGGAGGGAGTCGAGAAGCGGGCGCGGTCGGTGTTCGTGCCGCGCTGGGTGGGCGTGATGAAGGCGCTGCGCGGTGTCATGTGGGCGCTCGCGGAGCGCGACTCGCTCAAGCAGTGGCCCGAGGACGAGGCCGCGTTTGAGCGCGACGTTGCCGAGCGGGGCGCGGCCGCGGCGTCCAGGCCGGTGGGCGCGGGCGGCGATGCCGTGACCTCCGCGGGCCAGCGCCAGCGCGCCTAGAGGTCCTTCACGGCGGCCAGGACCTCCTGCACGGAGGCCTTCGCGTCGCCGAACAGCAGCGAGGTGTTCTCGTTGTAGAAGAGCGGGTTGTCGATCCCTGCGAAGCCGGTGTTCATGGACCGCTTGAGCACCACCACCTGGTCTGACTTGTCCACGTCGAGGATCGGCATGCCGTAGATCGGGCTGCCCTCGTTGGAGCGTGCGTCCGGGTTGGTCACGTCGTTGGCGCCGATCACCAGGGTCACATCGGTGGTGGCGAACTCCGGGTTGATCTCGTCCATCTCCTTGAGCGCCTCGTAGGGCACGTCCGCCTCGGCCAGAAGCACGTTCATGTGGCCCGGCATGCGCCCGGCCACGGGATGGATCGCATAGGAGACCTCGACGCCGCGCTTCTCCAGCTCGTCGGCCAGCTCGCGCACGGTGTGCTGGGCCTGGGCCACCGCCAGGCCATAGCCCGGCGCCACCACCACGCGGTCGGCCAGCGACAGCTGGCTGGCCACCGACAGGGCGTCGGTGGAGCGGTGCGGGCGCTCCTCGCCGTCACCCGCGGCCGGGGCTGTGCCACCGCCGCCGAAGCCGCCCGCCACGATGCTGGGGATGGAGCGGTTCATCGCCTCGGCCATGAGGTTGGTGAGGATCGAGCCCGATGCGCCGACGAGCGTGCCGCCCACGATCAGCGCCACGTTGTCCAGCGCCATGCCCGCCGCCGCTGCGGAGAGCCCCGTGAGCGCGTTGAGCAGTGAGATCACCACCGGCATGTCCGCGCCCCCGATCGGCAGCACCACCATGTTGCCCAGCACCGCCGCGGACAGCAGGATCAGCAGGAACAGCCCCTCGCTTTCGGCGCCCGCGGCGATCGCCACGGCCGCGCCCACCGCCACCGCCAGCAGCGCCAGGTTCACGAACTGCTGTCCCGGCACGGCGATCGGCTTGCCGGAAAGGATCTCCTGCAGCTTGGCGAAGGCGATGTTCGAGCCCCAGAACGACACCGACCCCACGATCGCCGCGAACAGGATCGGGATGAGTGTCTCGAGCTCGGGGTTGCCGCCCAGATGCAGGGCGTCGCGGTACTCGACGTATGAGATCAGGGCCACCGCGCCGCCGCCCACGCCGTTGAACAGCGCAACCATCTGCGGCATGGCGGTCATCTTCACCTGGCGCGCCGCGGGCACTCCCACGGCTGTCCCCACGGCCACGCCGAGCACGATCAGCCAGTAGTCGCCCACCGCTTCGATCAGCAGGGTGGCCACGACGGCGATCGCCATGCCCACCGCCGCGATGTGGTTGCCGCGCCGCGCGGTGGTGGGGTGGGTCACCCCCTTCAGGCCCAGGATGAACAGCACGAAGGCCACGATGTAGAGGAACCGGATGAGGTCCGGATCCTGGAGGAACGACGCCGACAGAATCACCGCGGCGCCTCCGTCATGGCCTTGGTCTCCGCCTCGGCCGCTTTCTCCCTCTCCTGGGGCGTCTTGCGGGGCTTGAACATCTCGAGCATCCGGTCGGTCACCAGAAAGCCGCCCACCACGTTGATCGTGCCGAAGGCGATCGCGATCACCAGCAGAAGCTCGTTCAGGAAGCCGGTGGCCTCGCCGATCACCAGGATGCCTCCGAGCAGCACGATCCCGTGGATGGCGTTGGTGGCCGACATCAGGGGCGTATGCAGCGTGTTCGGCACCTTCGAGATCACCTCGAAGCCCACGAAGGCGGCCAGGACGAGGATCGTCAGCTCGGTGAGCAGATCCATCAGGCGCCCGCCGCTGCCTTGGCGCGCTCGTGCACGATCTCGCCGTCGCGCGTGATGCAGGCGCCCTTGATGATCTCGTCCTCGAAGTCCAGGCTCAGCGCGCCGTCCTCGCCCACCATCAGCTCCACCAGGGACTGGATGTTCTTGGCGTACAGCTGGGAGGCGTGGTCGGGCATGGTGGAGGCGAGGTTGGTCGGTCCCACGATCGTCACGTCGTGGGCCACCACGGTCTCGCCCGCCCTGGTCAGCTCGCAGTTGCCGCCGGTCTCGGCCGCCAGGTCCACGATCACCGATCCCGGCTTCATCTTCTTCACGGCGTCCTCGATGATCAGCAGCGGCGCCTTGCGGCCGGGCACCGCGGCGGTGGAGATCACGCCGTCCATCCCGCCGATCACCTCGGCCAGCGCCTCGCGCTGGCGCTGCTGCTCGTCCTCGGTGAGCTCGCGCGCGTAGCCGCCCTCGCTCTCGGCGTCCTCGAGCCCGATGTCCAGCTTCACGAACTTCGCGCCGAGCGACTGGATCTGCTCCTCAACGGCGGAGCGCACGTCGAAGGCGTGCAGCACCGCGCCCAGGCGTCGTGCGGTGGCGATGGCCTGCAGGCCGGCCACGCCGGCGCCGAGCACCAGCACCTTCGCCGGGCGGATGGTGCCGGCGGCGGTGGTGAGCATCGGCAGGAAGCGGCCCAGCTCCTGAGCCAGGATCAGCCCGGCGCGGTACCCGCCGACGGTGGCCTGGCTGGAGAGCGCGTCCATCGATTGGGCGCGGGTGATGCGCGGGATCGCCTCCATCGCGAACGAGGTGACCCCCGCCTGCGCCAGCGCCGTGGCGGTCTCGCCGTTGGTGAGCGGCTGGAGGAAGCCGATCAGCACCGTGCCCTCCCGGAGCTTGGCGATCTCCTCCGGGCTCGGGGGAGCCACCTTGGCCACCACGTCGCCGGAGAAGCCGTCGCCCAGTGCGGCGCCGGCCTCCTCGTACTGCGAGTCGGGCACGTGCGCGGACGCGCCGGCGCCCGGTTCGAGCACCACTTCGACGTCCTGTGCGGACAGCTTCTTGGCGACCTCCGGGACCAGGGCGACCCTGCGCTCCCCCTCGGCGGTCTCCTTTGGCACGGAGAGCTTCATCGGCGGGGGCGAGAGGCTAGTAGACGGCGACCGAGGGTGCCGTGCGGTCCTCGGTGGTTGCTCGCGGACCTCATCAGCCCCTGGCCGCGGCCCCGGGAACCGGGGTTGGCCGACCGGCCAGTTTCGTACACTCGATGGCATCGTGAGTAGGACCGTCGAGCGCAAGGATCGCGTGGTGGTGCGGTTCGCGGGCGACTCCGGTGATGGCATGCAGCTCACGGGAAGTCGCTTCACGGAGGCCACCGCGGTGGTGGGGAACGACCTGGCCACCCTGCCGGACTTCCCCGCCGAGATTCGCGCACCCGCCGGCACGCCGCACGGCGTCTCGGCGTTCCAGATCCACTTCGCCTCGCGCGACATCCTCACGCCGGGCGACAACCCCAACGTGCTGGTGGCGATGAACCCGGCGGCGCTGATCACCAACCTCTCCACCCTGGAGAAGGGCGGCACCGTGGTGGTCAACGAGGACGCCTTCACCAAGCACAACCTGCGCAAGGCCGGCTACGACGCCGACCCGCTGGAGGACGGCACCCTCGACAACTACCAGCTGTTCCGGGTGCCGATGACGAGCATGACCGTGCGCGCCACCGAGGGGATCGACGGCGTGAGCTCCCGCGACGCCGCCCGCTCCAAGAACCTGTTCGCCCTCGGGCTGGTGTCCTGGCTCTACGGGCGTCCGACCGTGCCCACGATCGAGTGGATCGAGAAGAAGTTCGCCGCGGCGCCGCCGATCCGGGACGCCAACCTGGCGGCGTTCCGGGCGGGCTATAACTTCGGCGAGACCGCCGAGCTGTTCGCCGTCACCTACGAGGTGGAGGCGGCGCCGGCCGCGCCCGGCACCTACCGCAACATCAACGGCACCTCGGCGCTCTCCCTCGGCCTGGTAGCCGCCAGCGTGAAGTCGGGACTGGCGCTGTTCTACGCCAGCTACCCGATCACGCCCGCCTCCGAGCTCCTGCACAGCCTTTCCCGCCACCACCGCTTCGGCGTGCGCACCGTGCAGGCAGAGGACGAGATCGCGGCCGCCGGGATGGCGCTGGGGGCCGCCTTCGCCGGGAACCTCGGGGTGACAGCCACGAGCGGGCCCGGGATGGACCTCAAGGCGGAGACTGTGAGCCTGGCCGTGGCGATGGAGCTGCCGATGGTGATCGTGGACGTGCAGCGCGCCGGGCCGTCCACCGGGTTGCCCACCAAGACCGAGCAGGGCGACCTACTGATGGCGCTGCACGGGCGCCATGGCGAGTCGCCGCTGCCGGTGATCGCGGCGGCCACCCCGGGCGAGTGCTTCGACGCCGCGATCGAGGCCGTGCGGATCGCGGTGAAGTACCGCACGCCCGTGGTGCTTCTGTCGGACACGTTCCTCTCGAACTCCTCCGAGCCGTGGCGGCTGCCCGACGTGAACGCTCTGCCCGACATCGATCCTGCCTTCGCCACCGAGCCCAACACGCCCGACGGGTTCATGCCCTACCTGCGTGACGAGAACCTGGCGCGTCCCTGGGCGGTGCCCGGCACGCCGGGCCTGCGCCACCGCATCGGCGGGCTCGAGAAGGAGCACGGCAGCGGCAACATCTCCTACGACCCGGCCAACCACGAGTACATGACGCGCCTGCGCGACGAGCGGATCGAGCGCATCGCCGGCGACATCCCGGCCCTCGATGTGGACGACCCCGACGGTGCGGACCTGCTGGTTCTGGGCTGGGGGTCGAGCTACGGCGCGGTGGAGGGCGCCGCCCGCCGCACCCGGCGCGAGCACGGCGTGAGCGTGGCCACAGCCCATCTGCGCCACCTGCACCCCCTGCCCGCCAACGTGGGCGAGGTCCTTCGCTCCTACGAGCGCGTGCTGGTGCCCGAGATGAACATGGGACAGCTGGCGATGCTGCTGCGGGCCCGCTTCCTGGTGGACGTGGAGAGCTACACGAAGGTGGACGGCATGCCCATCCTCACGCGGGACGTGATGGAACAGATACTGGCGCGCCAGCGATGACCGACCACGCGAACGGCAACGGCGCGGACGACACCCTCACGCGCAAGGACTTCTCCTCCGACCAGGAGACGCGCTGGTGCCCCGGCTGCGGCGACTACGCGATCCTCGCCTCGGTCCAGGGCTTCCTGCCCGAGATGGGCATCCCGCCCGAGAAGACCGTGTTCGTCACGGGTATCGGCTGCGCCGGGCGGTTCGTCTACTACATGGACACCTACGGAATGCACGGCATCCACGGCCGCGCGCCCGCGCTGGCCACCGGGGTGGCCACCACGCGGCCCGACCTGTCGGTGTGGGTGGTGTCCGGCGACGGCGACGCCCTGTCGATCGGCGGCAATCACCTGATCCACGCGCTGAGGCGCAACGTGCCGATCAAGATCCTGCTGTTCAACAATCAGATCTACGGCCTGACCAAGGGCCAGTACTCCCCCACCAGCGAGGAGGGGAAGGTCACGAAGTCCACGCCGTTCGGATCGCAGGACCACCCGTTCAACCCGGTGGCGCTGGCCCTTGGGGCGGAGGCCACGTTCGTGGCGCGCACGGTGGACACCGACAAGGCCCACATGGCCCACACGCTCCGCGCCGCCGCGGCCCACCGGGGTGCCGCCCTCGTCGAGATCTACCAGAATTGCAACGTGTTCAACGACGGGGCCTTCGACGCCGTGCGCGTCAAGGGCCAGCGCGAGGTCAACCAGATCCGCCTCGTGCACGGCGAGCCCGTGCGCTTCGGCGCGGAGAGCGAGCGGGGCGTGACACGCGGCGCCGACGGCCGCCTGCAGCTGGTGGACGTGGCCGACGTGGGCGAGGACGCGATCGTGCGCCACGACGCCCACCGCGCCGACCCGGGCCTGGCGTTCGAGCTGGCCCACCTCTCCAGCCGCCCGACCGGGCCCACGCCCGTGGGCGTGTTCCGGTCCGTGGAGCGAGGGGTCTACGCGGAGGAGCTGCAGCGAGAGCTCACCGAGAGCCGTGCCACGGCCGGCATCGAGGAGCTCCGGACGATGCTGCACTCCGGCGACACCTGGAGCGTGTCCTAGGCCGCGAGGTCGGCTGCGACCACGGAGTGCCCCGCGCCGTCGTGGTGGCGCTCGATATGCCGTGTGAGCCGCGCCAGCAGGCGCCGGGCGGGCACGTTGTCGCTGAGGATGTCCGCGGAGAAGCGGTGGATGCCGTTCTCGGCGGCGATCACGGCCAGCTCGTCCGCCATCAGCGAGCCCAGGCCGCGGCCCTGCATGGCGTCGGCCACCACGATCGCCACGTCGGCGGTGGGCGAATCGCCGGGCATGCGCACGTAGCGCGCCACGCCCACCCCGGTGCCGTCCTCCAGGTGGGCCACCAGGGCCGCATGGTCGTGTCCGTCCAGCTCGGTGAGATAGCGCAGCTCGGCGGCGGTGAACCTCACCTTGGGAGAGAGAAAGCGCCTGTGGCGGCTCAGCTCGGAGAGGCTCGTCAGGCCAGCCGAGAGCCCGGCCTTGTCGGAAGGGCGAATGGGGCGAATGACCAGGCGAGTGCCGTCTCTGAGCGTCCGCTCCATGACACCAGGTCTACGCTCCTCGGGACGCGGGCACTGTGCGGTCTGTCACACGGTCGTCGGGTGCTCCGCCACGCGGGCGATCGCGGCTCCGTAGGGCGGCTCGAGCAGGCCGGCCTCGGTGGCGATCGCCGTGACCAGCTCGGCGGGGGTCACGTCGAACGCGAGGTTCAGCGCCTCGGTGCCTTCGGGCACCCACGTGGCCCCGCCCGCGCCGGTGACCTCGCCCGGATCGCGTTCCTCGATCTCCACCGAATCGCCGTCGGGCGTGGCGGGGTCGAGCGTGGAGGTGGGAGCGGCCACGTAGAAGGGGATCCCGTGGCGCCCGGCCAGCACCGCCAGCGGATAGGTGCCCACCTTGTTGGCCACGTCCCCGTTGGCGGCGATGCGGTCGGCGCCCACCACCACCCGGTCCACCAGCCCGCGCGCCATCAGCGCGCCGGCGCTCGAGTCCACGACCAGGGTGTGGGGGATGCCCGCCCGCCCCAGCTCCCACGCGGTGAGCCTGGCGCCCTGGAGCAGCGGGCGCGTCTCGCACACCCACACCTGTGCCAGCCTGCCGGCCGCCCAGGCTGCGCGCAGCACGCCGCCGGCGGTGCCGTAGCCGCCCGTGGCCAGCGGGCCGGTGTTGCAGTGGGTGAGTGCGCGGTCGCCTTCGCGGAAGCGATCGGCGCACAGCTCGGACAGGCGCAGGTCGGCCTGCATCTGCTCCTCGGCGAGCATGTGGGCGCTGCCGAGCAGCGCTCCGGCGGCGTCCTCACCCACGCCCTGGGCCCGCTCGAACGCCGCCAGCCCGCGATCCAGCGCCCAGCTCAGGTTCACGGCCGTGGGCCGGGTGCAGCGCAACAGCTCCGCGGTGTCGCCCACGCGGATGCGTTCCTCCTCGCCGCAGCGCTGTGCGCCGGCCACCGCGAGCGCCAGCCCGTACGCGGCGGCGATTCCGATCGCCGGCGCGCCTCGCACGGCCAGGGAGCCGATCGCATCGGCCACCTGGCCCGGCTCCTCGCACCGTAGCCACGTCTCGCGGGCCGGCAGTTCGCGCTGGTCCAGCAGCTCCAGCGCGCCTTCGTCCCATCTGAACGGTGTCACGTCCACCGGGACTGACGCTACCGGGCGGACCCCGAAACGACGTGCGCCCGCCGGTGGCCGCGATGGCCGCCGGCGGGCGCGAGCCCCGAACGACTCCGTCGCTACTCGATGAAGCCCTCCTCCTGGAGGTAGGACTTGGCGACTGCCTCAGGCTCCTGCTTGTCGAGGCTCACGCGGGAGTTCAGCTCCTGCATGGCGGCCTCGGTCAGAGGCTCCTGGACGTCGATGATCACCTGCTGACCCGCATCGCCCATCTTCTCCAGCGTGTCGTTGCGGACGCCGAAGGAGATGTTGTACGGCGGGAACAGGTTCTTGTCGTCCTCGATGATCGCGTACTTGCCGAGGGTGAGCTCACCGTCGGTGGAGAACACGAATCCGAGGTCCGCCCGGCCCTTGTCGATCGGGTCGTACTTGCCCTCGTCGGCCACGAACTTCGGGGTCCACTTGTAGAGGGCCTTGAGTCCCAGCAGGCAGTCCGTGCGCTGCCGGCACTCGGGGAACCCGGCGATCGAGATGTCGCTGGCGTTCGGGAGCTCCGCCACCTCGGACACCGTCTTGGCGCCCTTCAGGAGAGATTCCTGCTTCTCCTTGGTGGTGGCGATCCTGTAGGTGTTCTCAAACGACGTCCGGGGCAGCGCCGTGATGTCCTTCGCGGCGTACTCCTTCTTGGTCAGCTCGTAGGCCTCGTCCGGGTCCTTCGGCACGTCGTCGGTCTTCACGTCGAAGAACGACGTGAGCGAGGTGCCGGTGTACTCGGGGTAGGCGTCCACCTGGCCTGACTGCAGGGCCTTGTAGGCGATCTGCTCCGAGCCCAGGTTCAACTTCTTGTCGACCTTGAAGCCCGCTGCCTCGAGTGCCTGCGCGTAGATCTCGCCCAGGATGTACTGCTCGTCGAAGTTCTTCGACCCGACGGTGATGCTGGTCTTGGCGTTCGCGGGGTCGCTCTCGATGAGCTTGCCGCTGCTGGCCTCGCCACCACCTCCGCCGCCGCCTTCGTCCTCGTCGTCACTGCCACAAGCGACTGCTCCGAGCGAGAGTGTCAGCACGGCGAGCGCCAACAGGATGAGTTTCAGTGAACGTGTCACGTGGATGCTTCCCTCCTTCGTGTGGGCAGAGAGAGCCGCTTCTGCTTGACCTGCGGCTCTTCGGCCAGCTTTATTCCCTTTGGGGTAACTGCCTGCTGCATCAGACCGATGCCGGCGTCTGCGGCCAGCGTTATGAGTGCGACCACGACGGCCGCGCCCAGCGCCCCCTCGAACCCGTACTGCTGGGGCACGAGGATGGGCTCTCCGAGCGTCTGAAGATTTGCGTAGGTGCCGATCGTGGCGGTGGCCAGCACGCTCACGGCGGAGGTGCGGATCCCGGCGAAGATCGTGGGCATGGCCAGGGGCAGGCGCACCCGGCGCACGATCTGCGGGCCGGTCATCCCCATGCCGCGGGCGGCGTCCACGACGTCGGTGGACACCTGGCGAACCCCCACGTAGGTGTTGGTGAGGATCGGAGGGATGGCGAGCAGGATCAACACGAAGGCCACGTTCTTGAAGCCGTTGCCCACGAACGCGATGAAGAAGAACAGCAGCACGATGGCGGGCACGGCGCGCCCCACGTTGGATACCGAGATGGCTGCGAACTCGCCGCGGCCCTTGTGGCCGAGGTAGAGACCGATAGGGATCGAAATCGCGCAGGCCACGGCCATCGCCACGGCGCTCACCAGCAGGTGGGTGGCGGTCAGGTCGCTGATTTCTCCGAGCCCGCCCACCTTCACGCCCCCGCCCACGGACTCGCGCTCCTCGAAGATGAACTCGATCGCCCCGCCGAACTGGCCGAGGAAGGCGAGCGTGGTGTTCACGTGCCCGCCCTCTGCCAGGAGGTGGTGAATCGCTGGAAGGTGAGGATGATCACGTCGAGGGCGGCCGCCAGCAGGATCGCGAGCCCTCCCGCGACCACCACGTTCGATTTGAAGAACGGATCCTGGTCGAGCTCCTGGCCGAGCCCACCGCCGCCGGCCAGGAACGCCAGTGCGGCAAGGCCCACGGTGGTGGTGGTGGCGATTCGCACGCCGGCGAGGATCTCAGGCATGGCCAGCGGCAGCTCCACGCGCCAGAGCATCTGGCGGTCGGTGAGCCCCATGCCCCGGGCCGCGTCCTTGGCGTCCTCGGGCACCGCTGCCAGCCCGGTGATCACGTTGCGGAAGATGATCAGCAGCGTGTAACAGACCAGCGCGACGATGGCCGTGGTGTTGCCCAACCCGGTGATCGGCTGGAGCAGGAAGAAGAAGGCCACGCTGGGGATCGTGTAGAGCGCGCCGGTAACGCCGGCGATCGGCCCGATGAGCCAGGTGCGCCGGTGGGCGAGCAGGGCCAGGCTGAAGGCGATGATGAACCCGATCACCACGGGCGTGATGGTCAGGTAGACGTGCTCCCAGAAGGGATCTACGTAGCGGTCGAAGTTGTCGACGATCCAGTCCGGGCAGAGGCCGTCGTCGACCACGCAGCCGCTCTCCGCCGAGCGGTCGCGCGTCTGAAGCTGAGCGATCAGCGGCTCGAAGGTCACGCCTCTTCTCGCGGAGCGGCCGGCTCGGCCGGCTGCGCACGATCCTCAATCCCTTCGATCAGCTCGGCGCCGGTACGGGCCTCCGTCGGGGCCTCGTGCAGGAAGTTGCCGATCACCTCGAGGGAGAGCACCCCGGCGACCTTGCCCTGGTCATCCACGACCGGGCCGTAGCGCGTGTCGCTGGTGAGCAGGTCGGCGAGGGCGTCGCGCAGGATGTCGTCCAGCTCCACGCACGGCTCGGCGGCCGAGCGCAGCTTGTGCTCCACGCGCTCGCCGTGCATGGCCGATTCCGACAGCCAGCCCTCCGGGCGCCCCTGGTCGTCCACGAGCAGCGCGTACTCGATGTCCGAGTCGGCGATCTTCGCTCGAGCATCCGAGACGGACTCGCCCACGCGCACCAGGGCCGCCTTCCACAGGTCGATGTCGCGCACGCGCTGTAGCGCGAGGCGCTTCAGTGAGCGGTCCGCACCCACGAACTCCTCCACGAACTCGTTGGCCGGGTACATCAGCAGCTCGCCCGGGCTGGCGAATTGGGCGAGCTTGCCGCCCTTCTGGAGGATCGCGATCTTGTCGCCGATCTTGATCGCCTCGTCGATGTCGTGGGTCACGAAGACGATCGTCTTGCGGATCTCCGACTGGAGGCGGAGGAACTCGTTCTGCAGCCGCTCGCGGTTGATCGGGTCGATTGCGCCGAAGGGCTCGTCCATCAGCATCAGGGGCGGGTCCACCGCGAGGGCGCGCGCCACGCCCACGCGCTGGCGCTGGCCGCCCGAGAGCTGGGCCGGGTAGCGGTCGCGGGTCTCGTGGGGATCCAGCGACACCAGCTCGAGCAGCTCGTCCACGCGCGCGCTGATCCGCTGCTTGTCCCAGCCCAGCAGCTTGGGCACGGTGGCCACGTTGTCGGCCACCGAGAGGTGGGGGAAGAGGCCGATCTGCTGGATCGCGTAGCCGATCTCGCGCCGCAGCTCTGCCGGGTTGCGGTCCCGCACGGACTGCCCGTCGAGCAGGATGTCGCCGTCGGTGATGTCGATCATGCGGTTGACCATCCGCATGGCGGTGGTCTTGCCGCAGCCGGATGGCCCCACGAGCACGCAGATCTCGCCGGCGGGGACCTCGAGCGACAGGCCGTCCACGGCGGGGGAGTCCTGGCCCGGGTACTGCTTTGTGGCATTGCGGAACTCGAGCGTCGCCGCCTGGCGATCGCTCTTGCCGTCGGGGCTAGGAGCGGAGGGTTGGTCGGTCACGGGCGATTGCCGGGCGGGGCGAAGTCGTGGATCTTACCCGCGCGGCGCGGGGGAGGGGCGAGTACCCGGCTCATCCGGGACCTTGCGCTCCGGACCCGATGCGGCGATCTCGGCGGTGGCGAGGCGCTCCAACTCGCGCGTGAGCTCCTCGCGGAGGCGGGTGACCTCGTCCTCGGTCACCTCGGGATCGGCCTCGGCGGACTGCACCATCGCCCCCGCCAGCCGCTCGTTTGCGGCCTGAAGGTCCCGCCCGGCGGGCTCGGGGTCGGTGTGTCCGCGGAGGTCCAGGGCGCGCCGGCGAACGTCGTCGGCCAGCGGCTCCAGGCGGCTGCGTTCGGCCGTGGACAGGCGGTGCCAGCGTGCGTGAATCGCCCGAGCCACCCGCACGCCCAGGATGGCCGCGGCCACCCGGCGGGCCGATCGCACGCCTCCGGCTGCATCTTTGGGGATCGGCACGGTCGCCATCGTCCTCCACGGGGTGGATGGAACCGGGTTCGCATGCCGCCGGCGATCCGTACAGTGGGCCACGGATGCTCGATCGCACCACAGGAGCCCTGGCCCTGGCGGCAGTTGTACTGCTGGCGGGCGCCGCGCCCGCGGCGGCGGGCCCGCGGGTCTCGGCCAGCCTCACCACAGCGGATGCGGCCTCGTCGCCGGTGGCCCGGTCGGCCGCCCGCCTGGCCGCGGGCAGCTATGGCGGCGGCGCCGTCACGCGAGCCACCCACCTGGTCACCATGCGCCTGGGCGCCAGCCGGCGCTCGGCCTCCCAGACGGCCCTGCTCACCCCGACATGCCGCGGGGCCCTGAGGCCCAAACTGCTGGACACGATCCGGCTGACGCAGATCCGCCTGCGCGGGGGCGGGCGCTACGTCTACCAGTCGCCCTACGAGGAGACGGTGGCCGCCGACGTCCCCGAGATCGGGGGGCTGAAGCGCACCGGAACGATGCGCGGCAGTGCCCGCATCGGTCGCGGTGGACGCGCCGCGGGTGTGCTGCGCAACACCTTCACTCTTCGCGACCCCGACACGCGCGAGGTGCGCGCCCGGTGCGACACACGCACGGTGCGCTGGAGCGTTCGGAGGCCCGCCCGCCGCGCCGGCTCCGGCAGGTCCGCTGTCCAGTGGGGCGCCGGCTACTTCGGGCTCACCGCGCAGCGGCTGCCGTCGGTGCTCCAGGTGGGCGGCCGCGGCAGGGCCCTGACCCGCGCGCGAGCCGCCTTCCAGATCCGCTGCCCCAGCGCCCTCGGGCGTCCCGTGGCCCTGGAGTCCAGGGGGGCGCGCATCGCCCGCGGGCGGGGCAGGCGCAGGGTCGGGGCCGGGCGCTTCCGCGACTCCGGCCGGGAGACCCGCACGGTGAGCTCGCCGCAGGGACCGCTCAGCGCGTCGCTGCGGTGGAGGCTGAGTGGGCGCTTCGGCGCGGAGGGCGTGGCCGGCATCTGGCGCGTGACGGTGGTCCTGCGCCGTCTGGACACCGGCGAGCGGGTGGCCCGATGCATGCCGGCCAGGGTCAGCTGGCGCGCGGTCGGCTGAGCCGGCGCACTAGTGGTCCGTCCTGTCAGTACTGACCCGTTTGGCAGCGCCTGGACGCGCCTGGCGTCGCCCGGTGGGATCGCCGATGCTTTGGCATCGACTCACCCACCGGGCTCGCCAGCCACGCCCAGTCGCTCGCCAAAGCGGGCCACTACTTCCAGGACGGACCACTAGATTTCGCCCGCCATGCGAGCCGTGACGATCCAGGACGGCGCCCTCGTTGTGGAGGAGCGCCCCGACCCCGAGCCCGGCCCGGGACAGGTGCTGGTGGCGGTACGTGCCGCAGGCATCAACGGCGCGGACATCCTCCAGCGCAAGGGCGGCTATCCGGCGCCCCCCGGCGAGCCGCCGGATATCCCCGGGCTCGAGCTGGCCGGTGAGGTGGTGGCGCGCGGGCCGGGCGCGGAGCGCTTCGACGAGGGTGACCGCGTGATGGCGATCGTGGGCGGTGGGGGGCAGGCCGAGCTGGCCGTCCTGCACGAGCGCGCCGCGATGCCCGTGCCCGGCGCCCTGGACTGGCCCCGCGCCGGTGGAGCCCCGGAGGTCTTCACCACCGCTCACGACGCGCTGTTCAGCCAGGCCGGGCTGCGGCCCGGAGAGCGCCTGCTGGTGCACGGCGCGGCGGGCGGCGTGGGCACCGCGGGCGTCCAGCTGGGCCGGATGGCCGGCGCTCGGGTGACGGCCACCGTGCGCCGCGAGGAGATGCGGGCTCCGGTGAGCGAGCTTGGCGCCACCGCGATCGATCCCGACGGGTTCGCCGAGCACGGACCATTCGACGTGGTGCTCGAGCTCGTGGGGGCGCCCAACATTCCGGACGACCTCAAGGCGCTGGCCACCGGCGGCCGGATCGTGGTCATCGGGGTGGGGGCGGGCTTCAAGACCGAGGTGAACCTGCTGGCGATGATGGGCAAGCGCGCCACCCTGCGCGGCTCGACCCTGCGCGCCCGGCCGCTCGAGGAGAAGGCGGTCGCGATGCGCCGCGTGGAGGCGGAGGTGCTCCCGGGCCTTGAGTCCGGCGCGCTCGCGGTGCCGGTGGCGGCCACCTTCGCGCTGGACGACGCCGAGGCGGCCTACGACCGCTTCACCGAGGGCGGCAAGTTCGGCAAGGTCGTGCTCACCACGGGCTAGGCCCGCAGCCCCTCGATCAGC
Organism: uncultured Thermoleophilaceae bacterium; assembly: GCA_963727395.1. Taxonomy (GTDB): domain Bacteria; phylum Actinomycetota; class Thermoleophilia; order Solirubrobacterales; family Thermoleophilaceae; genus JAAYBF01. Next base: position 38,348 of record CAVSGC010000021.1, read on the forward strand.
TCCACGAGGGTCGGCTCCACCTCGGCTCGTTCGGTTTCGGGATCGTCGGCCTGGGCGATCATCAGGCCGGCCTCGCCCATCGCAGCAAGCAGCAGATGCGCCAGCGGACGCACGGACGTCCGCCGCAACGCCCCGGCGTCCATGGCGGCCGTGAGCGTGAGCGTGGCCAGGCCGAGGCCGTAGCGCATGTCGGCCGCCCGCCACTCGGTCCAGCCCAGCACCGAGGGGGCGTCGATCAGCGGGATCCGGGTCCAGTTGGGATCCGTGCACAGGTCGAGGAAGCGACGGTTGGCCGCCAGCAGCACCTCCACGGGGTCCTCGATCCCGGTGACGGCCTCCGTGATCGCGCCGACCATGTCCTGCTCGACCTGCTCGTGGACGGCGCGGAAGAGGTCACGCTTGTCGGAGAAGTGGTGATAGAGCGCACCGCGGGTGACCCTCGCCTTGCGCACGATCTCCTCGGTGCCCACGTCCACGTAGCCCTTCTCCGTGAAGAGCTCGCGAGCCACGGTGATCAAGGCCGCGCGCGTGGTGGCCGAGCGCTCCGCGTTGGCCCGGCGCTCAGCCCGCACAGCCCTCTCCCACAGGACAGACACACTGTATGTATGTTACGCTGCGCCACATCGACATACAGACTGTACGCGACAGAGGAGACAGAGCGTGAACGCGCAGGAACGCAGTCACTGGCGGGCCCCCGAACTGGGCGAGGCCCGGACCCTCGACCTTCCCGGCGGCCGGATCCGGGTGCATGAGGTCGGCTCGGGTCCGGCGATCGTGTTCGTGCACGGCCTGCTGGTGAACGCGAACCTCTGGCGCAAGGTGGTGCCGCGCCTGTCACCGGACTTCCGCTGCGTGACGCTGGACCTGCCGCTGGGGTCCCACGCCGGGCCCAGCGGCGCCGCCGACCTCACCCCGCCCGGCCTCGCGGGCCTGGTCTGCGACGCGCTGGACGCCCTCGACCTGCAGGACGTGACGCTGGTCGGAAATGACACCGGTGGCGCCCTGTCGCAGATCGCGGTGACCACTCGCCCCGAGCGCATCGGCCGGCTGGTGCTCACGCCGTGCGACTACCGCGACACCTTCCCGCCCAAGCTGTTCAAGCCGCTGCTCGCGCTCGCGCGCGTGCCGGGGGCCACGTATGGCGTCCTGAACTCCCTGCGGCCGAGGGCGGCCCGGCGGCTGCCGGCGGCCTACGGCTGGCTCACCAAGCGCCCGATCGACAAGCAGGCCGAGGACACCTACGTGCTCGCCGCCCTCGCGGACAAGGCCGTGCTCGCGGAGCTCAACAAGGTGCTGGCCGGCATCGACTCGCGCCACACCAACGAGGCCGCGGACAGGCTGCCGGGCTTCGACCGGCCGGCCCTGATCGCATGGGCCGCGGAGGATCGCTTCTTCCTCAACGGCATTCCGGAGTCGCTGGCCTCGACGCTCCCCAACGCCCGGCTGGAGTGGATCGACGACAGCTACACGTTCATCTCGGAGGACCAGCCAGAGCGGCTGGCCGACCTGATCGGCGGCTTCGTGCGCGCGAGCGCCGCCTGACCGCGGCAGCGTCCTGACTTCGGGTGCCAGGAGCACCCAAACCCAGGACGGCGCGCCGGGTTTCGCTACTTCAGGCGCGTGAGCGCCTCAGCTGAGTTGATCCGGAGGGCACAGATCAAGGACGCAGGGAGCCCGTTGTGCTCTGCACACGGGCGACCGAGGACGCCGAGCTGGGCCCTCCGGGTCCCGTTCAGCTGAGGCGCTCCACGATCATGGCCTCGCCCTGGCCGCCGGCCACACACATCGTCTCCAGGCCGATCGTGGCGTCGGCGGTCTCGAGGCCGTTGAGCAGCGTGGTCATGATCCGCACGCCGGTCATGCCGAAGGGATGACCGAGGGCGATCGCGCCGCCGTGGGGGTTGAGCTTCTCGAGGGGGATGTCGCACTCGGACATGATCGGGATCACCTGGGCTGCGAAGGCCTCGTTGAGCTCCACGATGTCCACGTCGGCGATCGTCATGCCGGCGCGCTCGAGCACCTTCTGGATCGCCGGGATTGGGGCCACGCCCATGTACTCGGGCTCGTTGGCGGCGGTGGCGGCGGTGATGATTCGCGCGCGCGGCTTCAGACCCAGCTCGGATGCCTTCTCGGCCGACATGATCAGCGCTGCGGCGGCGCCGTCGTTGAGCGGGCAGGAGTTCCCGGCGGTCACGCCGCCGCCGCCCTCGAAGGCCTCCGGGAGCTGTGAGAGCTTCTCGTAGGACGAGCTGGCGCGCGGGCCGTCGTCCTTGGCCACCTCGTTGCCCTCGTGGTCGGGGATCGGCGCGATCTCGCGCTCGAAGAAGCCGTCCTCCTGCGCCTTCACCGCCTGCTCCTGGGAGCGCTGGGCGTATTTGTCCATGTCCTCGCGGCTCACGTCGTAGCGCTTGGCCACGTTCACGGCGGTGTCGCCCATCTGGATGTAGACGTTGGGCTCGCCGTCGTTGCCCTGCAGGTGCTCATTCTGGTCGGCCGCGCCGGCGGCCTCCTGGCGCTCGTTGTACTGCGAGACGGCCTCCACGCCGGCCGCGACGTACACGTCCCCCTGACCGGCGACCACGTTGTTGGACGCGATCCGGATGGCGTCAAGGCCCGACGCGCAATAGCGCGAGACGGTGCTGCCGTTGACCTCCTGCGGCAGCTTCTGCGAGAGAAGCGCGATCACGCGGCCGATGTTGAAGGCCTGCTTGCCCTGGGGCAGCCCGCAGCCGGCCACGACCTCTTCCACCAATGAGGGGTCCACGCCCTCGTTGCGCTCGAGCAGGCGATCGACGATGAAGGCGCCGGTCTCGTCCGGGCGCAGCTGGGCCATCGAGCCCTTGAAGGCGCGGCCGATGGGGGTGCGGATGGCGTCGACGATCACTGCTTCGGGCATTCAGGGGCTCCTTGCGAGTCGAGAGGGTCTACGGGGAGGTTATTTGGGTGCCATCCGGATGGCACCGTCCAGCCTGATCGTTTCGCCGTTGAGCATGATGTTCTCGGCGATGTGGACCGCCAGCTGGGCGTACTCGGACGGCCGGCCGAGCCGGGGTGGGAAGGGGATCGTCTCCCCGAGTGCCTGGCGCGCGTCCTCCGGGAGGGCCGCCAGCAGCGGCGTGTCGAACAGCCCCGGCGCGATCGTGCACACGCGCACCCCGCGACCCGCCAGGTCGCGCGCTGCGGGCAGGGTCATGCCCACGATGCCGCCCTTGGAGGCCGCGTAGGCCACCTGGCCCATCTGCCCCTCGAAGGCCGCCACCGAGGCGGTCATCACCGCGGCGCCCCGCTCGCCCTCGCCGTCGGGCTCGTTGTCGTTCATGGCGGCTGCGGAGAAGCGCAGGAAGTTGAACATCCCGATCAGGTTCACCCGCACGACGGTCTCGAAGGGCAGCAGCTGGTGTGGGCCCTTCTTGGAGACGATCTTCTCCGGCCAGCCCACGCCCGCGCATCCCACGGCGAAGCGGATCGAGCCGAACGCCTCCACCGCGGCGTCCACCGCGGCCTTCACCTCGTCCTCCGCGGTCACGTCGCAGTGGACCGCCAGCGCGGAGGAGCCCAACTCGCCCGCGAGCGCCTCCGCCTTGTCGTCGTTCACATCGGCGATGGCCACCCTCGCCCCGCGCTCGGCGAGCGCCCTGGCGGTCGCCTCGCCCAGGCCGGAGGCCCCTCCCGACACGATCGTGCCTGTCCCGTTCAGATCCATGGCGGCGGCACTCTAGTGGTGGGGGCGCTCAGGCGGGCGTGGCCACGCTCACCGCGAACAGCCCCTGCTCGTCGGTGATCAGCTCGTCCAGGCTCATACCCGCCGCGGTGAGCTCCCGCGCGATCCGCTGCGGCGTGAACTTGCTGCTGATCTCGGTGAGCATCTCCTCGCCCCGGAAGAAGTCGACCGTGATCTGAGCCCCCGGGATCGAGACCGTCTGATCGCAAAGCGAGCGCAGGCGCATCTCGATCCGCTCGTGTTCGTGAACGAACACCGCGACGTGCTCAAAGGCCTCCAGGTCGAAGTCCGCGCCCAGCTTCGTGTTGAGCACCCGCAGCACGTTGAGGTTGAACTCGGCGGTCACACCGCCGGCGTCGTCGTAGGCCGCCTCGAGCATCGCGGTGTCCTTCACCAGGTCCGTACCCAGGATCAGGCGGTCGGTGGGGCCGAGCAACTCGCGGACGCGAGCGAGGAAGCGGGACCGCTGGGCGGGCTCGAAGTTGCCCACGGTGCCGCCGAGGAAGGCGAACAGCCGCCGCTCGCCGTGGGGAATGGCGCCCAGGTGCGACTCGAAGTCCCCGACCACACCGTGCACCGCGAGGCCGGGATAGAGCTCGGCCAGCTCGTCCGCGCTGGCCTTCACCACCGACTCGTCCACGTCGAATGGCACGTACCTGTCCAGCGTCCCGGCGGCCGCCATCGCGTAGAGCAGCGCGCGCGTCTTGGACGCCGTGCCCGAGCCCAGCTCCACCAGCTCCCGCAGGCCCTCCACGAGGTCGGGTGCGCGGCGGTTGAGGATCGCGCGTTCGCAGCGGGTGGGGTAGTACTCGGGCGCCGAGGTGATCTGGTCGAACAGCTCGGACCCGCGGGCGTCGTAGAAGTACTTGGGCGCCAGCCGCTTGCGCTCGGCGGACAGCCCCGCACGCACGTCCTCGGCGAGCGTGTCCGGCGACCCGCCCCCCAGGCGGTTCTCGATCTGGATCGTGGCCTCTGCGCTCACGAGGCGTCCCGTGCGCACCGAAAGCCGGCGAAGATCTGGCGCCGGTCGGGAAAATCCCAGTTGCGGAAGGTGTTCCGGGCCGCGCTCGGGCGGGTTGCCCACGACGCGCCCCGCAGCACGCGGTAGCGGTCGCCGAAGAACATCTCGGAGTACTCGGGATACGGGAACGCCTCGAACCCGGGGTAGCCACCGAACGGGCTCGCGGTCCACTCCCAGCAGTCGCCGATCATGCCCAGCACGCCGCGGGCGGAGGCGCCGGCGGGCAGCGAGCCCACGGGCGCCGGGCCGAAGGCCAGCTGATCGATGTTCGCGAGCTCGGGCGTGGGGTCGGCATCGCCCCAGGGGCGCAGACGGGACTCGCCCGTGGCCGGGTCGTGGGCGGCGGCCTTCTCCCATTCGGGCTCGGTCGGCAGGCGGGCCCCGCGCCAGCGGGCGAAGGCATCCGCCTCGAACCACGACACGTGCATCACCGGCAGGGTGGGATCGCGCTGCTCGGTCGCGTGGAAGCGCCGCTCACCGCCCGTCGTGGTCCAGTACAGCGGCCGTTGCACGCCCTCCGTGAAGCGCCACCGCAGACCATCGACCGACCACAGCTCGTCCCGCTCGTAGCCGCCGTCCGCCACGAACGCCTCGAAATCCCCGTTGGTCACGGGTGTCACGTCGATCTCGAAAGCGGGCAGGTCCACGGTGTGGCGCGGCCGCTCGTTGTCGTAGGTGAAGGCCCCACCCTCAGCGCCCATCTCGAACGGCCCCGCCTCCACGTGCACCGTCTCCCCGGAACGCGTGGCGGGGCCCGGCCGGCGCACGCCGCGCGCCGGTGAGTACACGCCAGGGGCAGCGAGCGTGAGGGTCTGGAGCATCGTCTCGCAGTGCTGGTGCTCGTGCTGGATCACCATCTCCCACGCGAACGCGCCGGAGCGAGGGTCGCGACCGTCGGGATCGAGTGTCGTGCGGTCGAGCACCTCCATGGAACGCGCCCGCACGTCCCCGAGGAACTCGAGGGCCTCGCCATGGGGGAGGTGGCGAACGTGGCCGCGAACCGGGCGCGGCGTCTCTGCCGCGTCGTAGATGTCGGCCAGCTCGGGGTGGAGCGGCTCGAGTCCGCCCGCGCGCTGGCAGAGCCAGAGGTCCTCGAATGCCGCGATGTGGCCGAGATCCCACACCAGCGGGCTCATCAGCCGGTCGTGCTGGCGGGTGAGGTTGTGCTCGGAGACCGACTCCACGAGCGAGAGCGTGCGTTCGCGGGCCTCGGCGAGCGCGGCGCGATAGTGATCGGCCAGCGAGTCGGCCCCTCCAGGGGGCTTTGTTTGCGGATATTGAGCGGACACGTGCGGCGGGTCTGTACGGACCGTACCGCGCTCGGGCCGAACTGGTCCCCGAGGCACCTTCCGGCGCCACCGATGCCGGTTTACTCGATCCAGCGGGCCGTGTAGGTTTCCGGCGTGGAAGCTTCGAGGGCAGAGCCGGAGGGCTACCTCAACTTCAGCCGGCTCACGCCGGCCGAGTTCTTCGGGTGCCTGGCGGCCGCCCTGCTGATTTTCTCGCTGTTCCTGCCGTGGTTCGGCACCAGTGAGGAGAACACCAACTCCGCGCTTCAGATCGTGGGAGGCGGCACGGCCCAGGGCGGTGACACGGTCACGGCGTGGGAGACCTTCTCGACCCTGCGCTGGCTGCTCGTGGCGGCCGCCAGCGCGCCGTTCATCCTGCTCTGGATCGTGGCCCGCGGGCACGCGCTCACCTGGAAGCCGGGTGAGGTGACGATGATCGTGGGCATCACCGCCTTCGTGCTGATCCTCTGCAACGGCATCATCCTCGGCAAGCCCGGCGAGAGCGTGGACATCTCGCTCTCCTATGGCTACGCGGTGGGCCTCGTGGCGTGTCTGGGCATGGCGGTCAGCGGCTACCTGCGCCAGGCGATCTACCAGACAGCCCGCAAGCCGCCGGGCGTCATCTAGGGTCTGCGCTCTTCCATGGCCGACTCCGCGGGCGCACGGCCGGACCGCAACCTCGCGCTCGAGCTGGTGCGCACCACGGAGTACGCCGCGCTCGCGGCGTCCCGCTGGATCGGTCGTGGCGAGAAGGAGTCGGCCGACGGCGCGGCCGTGGACGCCATGCGCCTGATGCTGGACACCGTCGCGATGGACGGCACCGTGGTGATCGGCGAGGGGGAGAAGGACGAGGCCCCGATGCTCTACAACGGCGAGCGCGTGGGCGACGGCTCACAGCCCGAGGTGGACGTGGCCGTGGACCCGCTCGAGGGCACCGAGCTGTGCGCCAACGGCATGCCCAACGCGCTGGCCACGATCGCACTGGCCGAGCGCGGCGCCATGTTCGATCCCGGTCCCTGCGTGTACATGCTCAAGATGGCCACGTCGCGGGACCTGGCCCACGTGCTCGACCTGGATCGCCCGCTTCCCGAGACGCTCGCTCTGATGGCCGAGGCGAAGGGCACCTCGATCGGCGACGTGGTGGTGGTCATGCTCGACCGCCCGCGCCACCAGGACGCGATCGCCGAGATCCGGGAAGCCGGGGCTCGGATCCGGCTCATCCCCCACGGCGACGTGTCGGCCGCGCTGTCTGCGGTCACGCCCGGCTCGCCCGTGGACCTGCTCTGGGGCATCGGCGGCACCCCGGAGGGAGTGCTCGCGGCCGCCGCGATCCGCTGCATCGGCGGCAACATCGTGGGCAGGCTCTGGCCGCGCGGCGACGAGGAGCGCCAGGCCGCCCTCGACGCGGGCTATGACCTCGACGAGGTGCTCGACACCGAGCGGCTGGTCTCCGGCGACAACGTCTTCTTCTCCGCCACCGGCGTGACCGAGGGCGACATGCTCAAGGGAGTGCAGTTCGAGGGGCCCGAGGGCGCCGCCACCGAATCGCTGGTGATGCGCTCCCGGTCCGGGACGGTGCGACGCGTGCAGGCCCGCCACGACCGCGCGAAGCTCCGCGAGGTCATCGGCGAACGCCTGGGCTGACGGCGTCAGCGTCGTCCGCTTTCAGCGCGCCCACCACCGACGGCTCCAGGTCCAGCCGGGCCAATGACCGCAGGAAGGCGTGGGTCACGACCACGTGGATCCTCAGCTGGGTGATCCGGTACAGGTGGCGCCCGATGCGCGAGAACCAGCCCCAGCCGGCGATCAGCGGGTAGAAGTTGGCCACCTCCGAGGTCACCTTGCCGGTGACGAGGTCGGTGCCGGGGTGCTCCTCGCCGTCGGCGGGCGGGCGCCTCACCTCGAGGCGCAGGAAGCCCTTGGTGCGACCGCTGGGCGCCACCAGCAGCCCGCGTTTGATGCGCCAGGTGACCGCGCCGTAGCCCTCCCCGACCTCGTACTCGGGCTTGTGGAAGGTGAGCAGCACGAACGGGCGGCCGATGAGGGCGATGTCCCGGCCGTTTTCGGAATAGAGCACCCGCAGCAGGCCGAGCGACACGCGGGTGAGAAAGCGCCAATACGTGCGCGCCAGGCGCTCGAGGTACTCCGGGCTCCAGATCCGGTCCAGCTCGGAGCGCGGAAGCGTGACCTCGGCCTCCTGGCGGGTGCTGACGCTGCCGTCGGCCGAGGACCCGGACTCGGGTACGTCGAGGATCTTCACGCGTGCCCGTGCGCGCCGGTGGCGTTCGAGAGCGGTCCGCGGATCGCGCTTTCTCACGGGCGGGACGATAGTCCGCTCGGGATCCCTCCCAGGAGCTCCACCTCCACCCGCTCGCCGGCGGGTACCTCGCCCTCGCCCAGGGTGATCAGCGCCAGCCCGTCCGCGGCCAGCATCGATGTGAGGACGTGAGACCCCTGCCGGCCGGTGGGCCGGGCATGGAGGCCGTCGGCCTCAGCGGTGAGACGGCAGCGCACGGCCTGGTCGCGGCGCGGGTTGCGCGCCACGGGCTCGTCCAGGACCGCCTCGGCCCGGGCCGCGCCCGGATCGGCCCCCTGCAGCGCGCGCAGCGCCGGCATGACGAACAGCCGGAAGGTGACCATCGCCGACACAGGGTTCCCGGGCAGCCCGAAGGCCAGCGTGCGCCGCCCATCGGTGTCCTGGGTACCGAACCACGTGGGCTTTCCGGGGCGCAGCGCCACGCCCCAGAAGGACTCCTCCACGCCCAGGTCGCGCAGAGCGCCCTTCACGTGGTCGTGCGGGCCCACCGAGACCCCGCCTGACACGCACACCACGTCTGCGCTGCCGAGGGCGTCGCCAATGGCCGCGCGCGTGGCCTGGGCGTCGTCGGGCACGCTCAGCGTGCGCTCCACCACACCGCCCGCGCGCACCACCTGGCCGCCGAGCGCGAGCGGGTTGGAGCTCCAGATGGCGCCCGGCGCGAGCTCCGCGCCCGGCTCGGTGAGCTCGTCGCCGGTGGCGAGGATGGCCACCAGCGGGCGGCGGGCGCTGCGCGCGACCGTGCGGCCCACGCTGGCGAGCACCCCCAGCGCCGGCGGCGACAGCTCGGCACCCCGCGGCAGCACCACGTCCCCCGGCTGCACGTCCTCGCCCCGCCGCCGCACATTGGCGCCGTCGGGCGTGGCGGGCGCCTCCACCGCGCCACCGGACTCGGTGACCCGCTCGATCGGCACCACGGCCGCGGTGCCGAGGGCACCGCCGCGCCCGTGGATATGCGCACGGCGGTGCCGGGCCTGAGCGACCCCGCCCATGGGTGCCCGGCGCGCGACTCGCCCACCACCTCCAGGAGTCCCTCGGCGCCGGCGGGCAGCGCGAAGCCGTCCATGGCCGAGCCGTCGAAGGGCGGCACCGCCACCTCGCTCGCCACGTCCTCCGCGAGCACCCTTCCGAGAGCGTCGCCGAGCGGCACGTCCTCGGCTGCCAGCGGGCGGATCGAAGCCAGCACGCGGCGCCTGGCCTCGGCGATCGGGATGGGCTCGGCCACGCCGCGATGTTCCCAGGCGCGCGCCGCGCGGGTTGTGGGCGGGGTTCCAGCCGGGCGCGGTCGTAGCCTCGAGCCTCCGCCTCCCGGCCTGCCCCTGGGAAATGAACGAACTCGATGAGATCCCCCCGCGGCCCGTGACGGGCCGGCTCGCCCGCCTCGGCGGCGATCGTGACGTGCTCGCCAAGTCATGGCTCGTGCGTCTGATCGAACGCTCCTCGCTCGACGAGATCGCCGGGCTGCCCACCGACCGGATCACGGTGCAGCTGCCCCCGTGATCGGCGACGTCGTGGCCGCGGCCGGCTCCGAGCACCCGTCGCGGCTTCCCGAGGGCGCGGCGGAGCGCGTGGCCGGCCTGGCGCAGCTGCGAAACGCCACGCCCGCCGGCATCACGAGGGACCTCGGCGCCGTACAGCAGGTGGTGCTGGACGCCCTGCGCGACGAGGCGGACCTCGGCGCCGAGGAGCTGGCAGAGATCGCGGCCGCCATCGCCGAGGCCGTGTCCGCAGCGCAGGCCGTCGCCGTGGAGAGCCTCGCGGGGGGCGGTCGCCGGGAGCGGGCGTCAAGGGCCACGATCGACTCCCTCACCGGCCTCTACAACCTGGCCCATCTGCACGACGCCCTCACCCAGGCCGTGGCGCTGCACAAGCGTTACGGCCACCGCTTCTCACTGCTGGTGCTCGACCTGAACGGCCTCGCGCGGGTGAACGACGCCCATGGACGCTCGTCCGGCGACCGCCTGCTCGCGCACACCGCGCTGGCGGTGCGCCGCACCATCCGCTCGGTGGACACCGCCGCCCGCATCGGCGGCGATGAGATGTGCGTGCTGGCCCCCGACCAGGGCGCCGCCGACATGACCAACCTCGCCCGCCGGCTGGTGGAGGCCGTGAGGGCGGAGACCGCGCTGCCCGACGAGCCGGGCATGGAGGTGGCCGTGGGGGTGGTGGCCTGCCCCGAGCACGGCGACGACGTGGAGTACCTGCTGGCCGCCGCCGATCAGGCCATGTACCGCGCCAAGGCCGCGGGCGAGCCGTTCGCGATGGCCGAGCCGGCCCCTGAGATCAGGGTCGAGCGGGCCCGCTGAGCCGGGCTGGCTAGGAGATCAGGCCGTAGCGGATGCCGATGGCCACGGCCTGCGTGCGCGTGGAGGCCTCGAGCTTGGCGAGGATCCGTTTGGTGTGGGTGCGCACCGTCTCGGTGGACAGGCCGAGCTCTCTCGCCACGTGGTCGGTCTGCATCCCGTTGGCCAGCATCTGCAGGATCTGGCGCTGGCGGGCGGAGAGGGTGCGGTCGCCCTCCTCGAGCACGATCGTGGACGACAGCCCGGGATCCACGTAGAACTCTCCGCCGCGGGCCGCCTCGATCGCCCGGATCAGGTCGCCCGGGGGCGAGTCCTTGCGCACGTAGCCCTTTACCCCGGCGCGCAGCGCCTCGCTGAGCATCCGCGCGCCGCCGTCGGCCGTGAACACCACCAGCGGGGCACCCAGCTCGCGGCCCAGCCGCTTCACCAGCTCGCCCACGTCCGCGCCGGCGCGCCACGGGTCAACGATCACCACGTCCGGCGCGTCCTCACCGTTCGCGAGGGCGCCGTCGAGGCTGTCGGCCTCCGCCACGTCCACCCCCGGCCAGGTGTCGGCGAGCAGCGCTTTCACGCCGGCTCGGACGACGGGGTGCTCGTCGAGGATCAGGCAGGAAGGCGGCGATTCTGCTGCTCTTGCCACCGTACCGACACTACCTAATACGGCGCTCCCGGATACCCGTCTTGGAGGGCGGTCACCCGGCCGCGTCCGGCTGGCTCAACTCGCCCGTGTCATGGAGCTCGAACCGCATCGCGTTCAGCACGCCGCCCCCCAGAATGATGATCGCGAGCAGGTAGAACCAGACCAGCACGATCAGCACGAAGACGAAGATCGTGGTGAACGCGCCGACGGTGGAGATGGTGGACAGATACAGCGGGAAGCCGTAGTCCACGACCCCGATCGCGAGCGTGGCGGCCAGTGCGCCCGGCCAGATCGCCCGCCACGGAACGTGGCGGTTGGGCACCGCCCAGTAGATGATGCACAGCACGACGAACACGAGCACCAGGCCAACGAACAGGCTCACCGCGAAGAGCAGGCCGTTCACCTCCGAGAGACCGAACGGCAGGTCCCCCGCACCTCGCGCCAGGACGCTCTGCAGGGTGGGCACCGCCACCGTGGCGGCCATGAACAGCAGGACCACCACCAGCATCGCGAGGGAGAAGCGCTTCTGCTCCACCCAGCTGCGGCAGCGCACGTGATAGATGCGACAGAAGGCTGTGTCCATCGCTCCCCAGAACGACGAGCCGATGTAGATGCTGGCCACCAGCGCCACCACGCCCACCCCGGTGTTGGACCCGCGCACCCGGTCCAGCGCGCGGGTGAGCGTAACGTCGGTGATGTTCGGGAACAGCCCGCGCAGGTCCTCGAGGATGCTCTGCTCGAGCTCGGGGCTCTGGAGCACCCGCCCGGCGATGAACAGCGCGAGCAGCGCCAGCGGGAAAACCGACAGCAACAGGTTGTAGGCCACCATCCCGGCGAGGCCGGTGAGGTTGTCCTCGTAGGCCTTCCAGTAGAAGTCCTTCACGACCCGCCAGGGCGAGCGATGGCTCTCGCCCGCGGGTGCCGGCACGGTGGCTTACGGGCGCGGCAGGCGCCGCAGGATCTCGCGAGTGACGCCGTTGGCCGTCCTGGCGCCGGCGCCCGCTATCCGGCCGGCGGCCCTGAGCGCTTCGCTCACCGGGTCGCCCTGGCTCTCAGGGACGGGGCGGGGTTTGGGGTTGGCGACCTTGGGCCGCGATCGTGGCCGGGGCTTTGCGGCCTTCGGGGCGGCGCTCGCCGCAGCCGGCTTGGGCTTCCGGGGGGCGGCCTTCGGGGCGGAGCCCGAGGTTCGCTTGTCGCTGCGCGTCCCTGGGCGCGAGCGGGGGAGGTTTCCCAGCAATCCGGGGTCGTCGCTCATCCACCGATGAGTCTAATGCGGGCGCGCGGCGCGCGCTCTTGCACGACCTTGTATCGAATCCGGCCCAAACGGGTACAAAGAGCAGTGGGCTGACTGACCAGTCAACGCAGACGCGCTCTGTCCCGGTTGACTTCAGAAAACATAGCCCTATGGTTGTACCCGTCTGTTTGAATGGCGCGGGACACGCGCCCAAAGCCCGTTAGAGGTAACCCTAGATAGATGTCTGTCGCTGAGCTTCAAGAACTCGAAGAGGTAAAGCTGCTCCTCACCAAGGGGCAGACCGCAGGCGTACTCACCTACGCCGAGATCGCCACTGCGCTGGCCGAGGTGGAGCTCGACGACGGGGACATCGAGGACCTCCACACCCATTTCGAGAAGTCCGAGATCGAGCTGGTCGAGGAGATCGACCCGGCCACGGTCGCCGCCTCCGCGGTCGAGCGCGCTCCCGACAAGCGCGGCCGCCGCAAGAAGGCCACGATCGACCTCAAGCCGGACATGACCACGGACAGCCTCCAGCTGTTCCTCAAGGACATCGGCAAGGTTCGCCTGCTCACCGCGCAGGAGGAGGTCATCCTCGCCAAGGCCATCGAGCGCGGCGACCTCGATGCCAAGCAGAAGATGGTGGAGTCCAACCTCCGCCTGGTGGTCTCGATCGCCAAGAACTACCGCAACCAGGGCCTGCCCTTCCTTGACCTGATCCAGGAGGGCACGCTCGGCCTGGTCCGCGCCGCGGAGAAGTTCGACTACCGCAAGGGCTTCAAGTTCTCCACGTATGCCACGTGGTGGATCCGCCAGGCGATCGCCCGCGCGCTCGCCGACAAGGCGCGCACGATCCGCATCCCCGTGCACGTGGTGGAGAAGCTGAACAAGATCGGCCGCGCTGAGCGCAAGCTGGTCACCGAGCTGGGCCGCGAGCCCACACCCGAGGAGATCGCCGACGTGACGGGCATCGAGCCCGACGAGGTGGACTCGATCAAGCGCTCGGCGCAGGCGCCGGTGTCGCTGGAGAAGCCCGTCGGTGACGAGGAGGAGTCCGAGTTCGGCCAGTTCATCGCCGACGAGCGGGCCGAGTCGCCGTACGAGCGCGCCGCGGAGATCCTCACCAAGGAGGCCCTGCGCGAGGCGCTGGAGAACCTCTCCTACCGCGAGCGCCGCGTGCTCGAGCTTCGCTACGGGCTGGGCGGGGAGCACCCCCGCACGCTCGACGAGGTGGGCCGCACGTTCAACGTCACGCGAGAGCGCATCCGCCAGATCGAGAACCAGTCGCTGAAGAAGCTGCAGTCGCTGGCCGAAGCACAGAAGCTCCGCGAAGTCGCCTAGCTCGCTCCTCGTTTGACACCCCACGGGCGCGATGGGACGATCGGCGCGATGCGGGGGCTCGCGATTGTGGCCGGTCTGGTGGCGATTCTCACCGCCCTGGCGGCCCCCGCGGCGCAGGCGGCGCTGCCCGAGCCGCCGGCCCGCAAGTCCGACAACGTGGCTTGGAAGACCGCGCTCGACGAGCCGAATGTCGTTTCGGCGCGCTTCAGCGCCGACGGCTCGAAGATGTACGTGTCCACGCTGCGGGGACTGTCGATCTACGACGTGGCCGCCCCCGAGGCGCCGAAGAAGCTCGGCTTCCTGCCGCTGCCCCACTTCGAGAACGAGGACGTGGACCTCAGCGTGGGCAGGAACTTCGTGCTCATCTCCAACGACCCCTCGGAGGGCAAGGGGATCCTCTTCGTGGTGTCGGTGGCGAACCCGGCCAGTCCCTCGATCGTCGGCACCATGGACACCGGCTCCGCCGACCTCGGACTCGACTTCCTGCCCACGGGCATCTCCTACGGCACAGGGCATACCGCCAGCTGCGTGGCGGGCCCGCTCGACGACTGCCAGTACGCCTACCTGGCGGGCACCCGCTTCGGCATCGACATCGTGGACCTCACGGTGCCCTCGATGCCGCGCTACGCCACGCCGCGCAACCTCCCGGTGCCCGAGGCCTCGGGCGGGCTGGCCACACACGATGTCCAGTTCGACCGCGCCGGCCGGGCGCTCATCACCGGCGGCGGGGGGACGGCGATATACGACGTGGCCAACCCGCTCGCGCCGGTTCTCCTGGCCAACACCGACGAGAGCGGCAAGAGCGACTACATCGAGGACTTCGGGGCGGACGGCTCGACTCTCAACGACCTCATTCACCACAACTCCCACCGGCTGCCAAACCGCTCGCTGGCGAGCTACGGCGGGGCGTCCCCGCAGAGCGACTCAAATGTGATGGTGATCACCGAGGAGGACTACTCCCGGCCCACATGCGCCGGCGCGGGCTCGCTGCAGACCTGGAGGATCAACGGCGGCACGATCTCCAATCTGGACTCATGGGAGGTCGAGGTGGACCCGGCGCGCACCTCGCTGTGCTCCGCCCACTACTTCGACGAGGACGCCGGGCTGCTCGCCCAGGGTTGGTATGAGCAGGGGACCCGCTTTCTGGACGTCTCCACGCCGTCGAAGATCCGGCAGGTCGGGTTCTGGATCCCCCAGAAGAACGTGACCTGGGGAGCTGTCTTCAGTCCCCGCGACCGCGGCGTGGTCTACGCGCTCGACCATCCCCGCGGCATCGACGTTCTGCGCGTCAAGCGCGGAGCCGCCGCCACGGTGGTCGCGCCGCGGGACATCTCGGGCCAGTCGGCGCCGGCCCTGTGCGCCATCAGGCCTTCGACCACCCGCCAGAGCTGCGCCAGCCGCCGGGGCCGCGCGAAGCTCAAGGTCCGGGTTCGCGGGCGCAGGCGCGCCCGGGTGGGGCGCAGGGTCCGCTACCGGATCGGCGTGCGTAACGTAAGCAACGTCCGCGCCGACGGCGTGCGAGTGCGCGTGCGGCTCCCGCGCCTGCTTGAGCACCTGCGCGGGGGGCGGCGGCGCAAGGGCTCTCGCGTGGTCACGTTCTCGCTCGGCCGAATCGCACCGGGCAAGGGCAAGTCGCGCGTCCTGAAGGCGCGGGTCAGGCGCAGCGCCCGAGGGCGGCGGATCACCCTGCGCACCAAGGTGACCCTCCGCGCGCCGGCGGGCGCCGCAGCGCGCACGGCCGCCATGCCCACCGTCAGGGCGCCCGTGACGGGCGGCGCTCCCCGCCAGCGTTTCGTGGCGGCCTATGGCCTCTGTCGCATTCTCATCCGCAACTGAGTCGATGGCCCGCTGGCTCGCGATCGCTGCAGCCGCCGCGCTGGTGGCTGCCGTGTGGGCAGCCCCGGCGTCCGCCGCCGCCCCACGGGCCCAGCGCGCCG
The DNA here is from genome assembly GCA_963727395.1 of uncultured Thermoleophilaceae bacterium. Lineage (GTDB taxonomy): Bacteria > Actinomycetota > Thermoleophilia > Solirubrobacterales > Thermoleophilaceae > JAAYBF01. Next base: position 54,151 of record CAVSGC010000021.1, read on the forward strand.
AGCTCACCTCGGGCACGGCGATCCTGCGGTTCGGTGCTGTGGGCGAGCGGACGCGGCCCGCCACCCGCCGCGCTCGCCTGAGGGAGACGCTCGGACGCCTCGGCGTGGAAGCGAAGCTCTTCGAGGCCCTGCCGATGGTGGCGGCTCACGGCCCGGCATCCGCCTTGCGCGCGGCAGCACGGCGCCCCGGCGTGGTGGCGGCCCACATGGACCGCGCGCTCGGGTTCGAGCTGTACCAGGCCATCCCGCTGCTGTTCGGCGGCGGGCAGGAGGAGATGGCGATCGCCGGGTTCGACGGCCGTGGGGTGAACGTGGCGGTGGTCGACTCGGGTGTGGACGCCCTTCACGCCGACCTGAGCGATCACGTCGTCGAGAACTACGAGGTGGTGGGCGAGGGGCCCGGCACCGCGGTGCAGGAGTGCCTTGCGCCCAACAACATGTGCGACACCGACGAGAACGGCCACGGCACGCACGTGGCCGGCATCGCGGTCGGTGACGGAACCGCCTCGGAGGGGTTTCACCGCGGGGTGGCTCCCGGGGCAGGGGTGGTCGGATACTCAGTGGGCGTCGGGCCGACGATCCTCTTCGCGGTCGCCGCGTACGACCACATCCTCGCCCACCCCGAGCTCGGGGTGGTGGCGGTGAACAACTCCTTCGGGGTCTCGGGGGGTGGGCGATTCGACTCGGCCGATCCGGTGAACCAGGCCACCAAGGCGCTGCACGATGCCGGGATCGTGGCGGTGTTCTCGAATGGCAACTCGGGCACGAACACCGCTGACGACGACCCGCCGGGCGCGTCGGACTGCTCGCCCGCGGCGGCCGAGGGCAACTGCAAGACCAACCCCTATTCGGTGGCTCCGTGGGTGATGAGCGCGGCCGGCGGCCGCAAGGATCTCGCCGGTGCTCCCAGCCAGCAGCACCTCTCGTTCTACTCCGCGCGCGGGGACCCCGATACGCAGGCGGCTCTCAGCGGCGAGACCATCGACTACTCGCCCACGCTCACCGCCCCGGGCACGAATGTCCGCTCGCTGCGCGACCCGACCGGCGACGCCCAGGCCGTGGCCCTCACCGGCGAGCCCAGCGCGATCGCTCCACCGCCCGGCGGCGAGAGCTTCGACGCCTTCTACATGCCGCTCACGGGCACGAGCATGGCGGCGCCCGCGCTCACGGGAGCCGTGGCCGTTGTGCAGTCGGCGGCCCGGGCGCGCCTCGGACGGCTGCTCACACCGGCCGAGGTGGAGCAGGTGGTGACCGGCTCGGCTCAGCCGATGACCGGCACCGACGGACTGTGGGATTTCCCCTGCCCCGACCTGATCGAGTGCGGGAGCGCGGATCCGAACCAGGGCTTCACCGGCCAGCCGTACGCCAGGTGGCAGGTGGGAGCGGGCTACCTCGACGTGGCGGCGGCCGTTGACGCCGTTCAGGCGATGCCGGTGCCGGATGCCCCCGGGCCTGCTCCCGGCTCGCCGGCGGAGCCGGGGCAGGTGTGCGCGGACCGTCTCGCCCCACGTGCCCGCCTGGGCCGCGCCCGCATCCGGAGCACTCACCGGCGGCTGGTGCTCACCGGCACGGCGACGGACAGAGGCTGTGGCACGGTCGGTTCGGGGGCGATTCGAGGCGTGCGCGTGGCGGTGGCCCGGGGAGTAGGTCGCGGTCAGTGTCGCTTCGCCGGCCGTCGCGGGCGCTTGGGAAGCCGGCGTTCCTGCCGGCGCCGGCGTTACCTCTCAGCTCGCGGGACCGCCGCGTGGAGCATGGCTCTTCCCAACCTTCCGCCTGGCCGCTATCTCGCCTGGGCACGTGCCACCGACGGCGTGGGGAACATCGGCCCCCTCGAAGGCCCGCGGCGCCTACGCATGCGCCGCTCGCGAT
>CAVSGC010000022.1:0-76565 GCA_963727395.1 uncultured Thermoleophilaceae bacterium
AAGGAGTAGCGGTCGCCGAGGTACTCGAGGGTCATCTCCAGCACGTGGTCCATGGCGCCGACCATCTCGGCGCACTGCAGCACGCAGGCCAGCTGGAGCTGGTGTTCGACCTCGTCGGCGCGCGCCCCGGGGGGCCGACCACGGCGAGGGCGGGGAGGGCCACGCCGTCGAAGCGGACCTCGGCGAAGCGCCGCACGAGGTCGAGCCCGGCCAGGGGGGTGACCGTGAGGCCCGGCAGCGTCGGCGGGCACGAGGAGCTGGGTGAGCCCCTCGCCATGCGGGCGGTCACCAGCAGGTGGCGGGCCTGGGCGCCGGCCTCCACCGGGGCGACCGTGCCGCCAGCAGCGACCCACCGTCGTCGGCCTGCGGTGGCGGCGACGGGCCGGGTCCGGACCAGGCGGCCACCGCGTCGCCGGCCAGGAGGCCCGGCAGGTGCGGCGCGCTGCGTGGCGGAGCCCGATCGGCGGCCAGCGCCGCGGCCACGACGTTCACCGGGACGAGGGGGCCGGGGGCCACCACCCGGCCCATCTCCTCGGCCACCAGCACCAGGTCGAGGAGGCCGTGCTCGGAGAGGCTGCCGCCGCCGTCGGCCTCGGGGCACCAGCAGCGAGGTCCACCCCAGCGCCGCGCCCTGGCGCCACGACCCCGCGATCGAAGCCGGCGGGGTCGTCGGCTCAGGGCGCGGACGGGCGCTGATCGGGCCTCGGCGGCCAGGAACCGGCGGGTGGTGGCGACGAAGACGGCCTGGTCCTCGGTCAGCTCGAGCTCCAATCGTCCCCTCGGGCTTTCGTGCTGAGGAGGCGGAGTGTAAGGTAATCTAACAGCGACGTCACTTCTGCCCGAGGGAGCTCCGATGCCGTCTCGCGACCTCCCGTTCCCGGTGTTCGACGCCGACAACCACATGTACGAGACCAAGGAGGCGCTCACCCAGCGCCTCCCCGAGCGGTACGCCGGCCTCATCCGCTACGTCGAGGTCGACGGCCGCACCAAGATCGCCGTGCGGGGTCGCATCAGCAACTACATCCCCAACCCCACCTTCGAGCCGCGTCGCCCCGCCCGGCGCCCAGGAGGAGTACTTCAGGGTGGGCAACCCCGACGGGAAGAGCCGCCGGGAGATCATGGGCCGGGCCATCGCTGCCTCCGCCGCCTTCCGCGAGCCGGGCCCCCGGCTCGAGCTGATGGACGAGCTGGGCCTCGACCGGGCCCTCATGTGGCCGACGCTGGCCAGCCTCGTGGAGGAGCGCCTGCGCGACGACGTCGACGCCATCCACGCCGTGGTCCACGCCCTCAACGAGTGGATGCACGAGACCTGGACGTTCAACTTCGAGGACCGCATCTTCCCCACCCCGGTCATCACCCTCCCCATCGTCGATGAGGCGATCAAGGAGCTCGAGTGGGTCACCGAGCGCGGCGCCAAGATCATCCTCGTCCGCCCGGCGCCGGTTCCCGGCCTCCGCGGGCTGCGCTCGTTCGCCCTCCCGGAGTTCGACCCATTCTGGGAGCTGGTGCAGGAGAACGACGTCGTCGTCGGCATGCACGCCTCCGACAGCGGCTACCAGCGCTACCTCAACGAGTGGGAGGGCATCCGCGACGAGATGACCCCGTTCTCCGGCGGGTCGGGCTTCGCCGCCATCGTCGGGCACGCCGGCCGCCCGATCATCGACACGATCGCGTCGGCGATCGGCCACGGCCTGTGCACCCGCTTCCCCCGGCTGAAGATCGCCCCGATCGAGAACGGCAGCAGCTGGGTCCGCCCGCTGCTGCACGACATGGAGAGCGCCTACGCCTTCAACCCCCACCTCTTCGAGGAGGACCCGGTCGAGGTGTTCAAGCGCAACATCTTCGTGCACCCGTTCCACGAGGAGAACCCGAAGGGCCTCGTCGAGCTCCTGGGGGCCGACAACGTGCTGTTCGGCTCCGACTACCCCCACCCCGAGGGCATGTCCGACCCGATCAGCTTCGTCGACGACCTCGAGGGCCTGCCCGACGAGGACGTCGCCAAGGTGATGGGCGGCAACCTCGGCCGCCTCATGAACGTCGCCTAGCTGCCCTCCGTGGCGAGGCGCCCCAGCTTCCCGACTTCACGCCGACCAGCGGCAACCTGATCCGCGCCTGCGCGCGAGCGGTCGGGGCGACAAGGCCTTCGTGATCCTCGGCGACGACCGCATGACGCTACGCCGAGGCCGAGCGCGATCGGCGCCGGCTGGCGAAGGGGATGCTGGCGTCGGGCGTCGGCAAGGGCACCCGCGTGGCGCTGCTGGCGCCCAACGGCCCGGAGTGGGTGGTGGGGTGGCTGGCGGCCACCCGCATCGGCGCCGTCGTCGACGCTGCTGAACACGTACAACAAGGCCAAGGAGCTGGGCTGGGTGCTCCGCCACGCCGACGCCCAGGTGCTGCTCACGGTCGACTCCCACCTCGGGTCACGACTACCTCGACCGCTTCGAGCAGGGCGATCGACGGCGCTGGCCGACCAGCACGCACGAGCAGCTCCTCCTCGAGTCGCAGCCGTACCTGCGGTCGGTGTGGACCTGGGGCGAGGGCAGCCGGCCGTGGGCGGGCCCGGTCGGCCGATCTGGCCGCCCGGGGCGACGCCGTCGAGCGACGCGCCTGCTGCGAGGCGGCCGAGGCGGAGGTGACGCCGGCCGACCCCATGGTGGTCGTCTACTCGTCGGGCAGCACCGCCGACCCGAAGGGCGCCATCCACACCCACGGCGCCGCGGTCCGCCACGCCCACAACCTGTGGCAGATGCGCGACCTGGCCGACGACGACGTGCTCTACACGCCGATGCCGCTGTTCTGGGTCGGCGGCTTCAGCTTCACCCTCATCGCCGCGATGCACGCCGGGGCCACCGTGGTGTTCGAGGAGCAGTTCGAGCCGGGCGCCACGCTCGAGCTGATCGAGCGCGAGCGGGTCACCCAGGTGATGGGCTGGCCCCACATGGCCAAGGCGCTCGTCGACCATCCGACGTTCAAGGAGCGGGACCTCTCGGCCGTGCGCGACGGCAGCATGTCCGCGCTGCTGCCCCAGGCGCTGCAGGCCGACGCCGACGTCCCCAAGGCCAACGCGCCTCGGCATGACCGAGACGCTCGGCCCGCACACCTTCGCCAACAAGGACCCGCTGCCCCCGGGCAAGGACGGGTCCTTCGGGTTCTCGGTGCCGGGGGTGGAGCACAAGATCGTCGACCCGGTCACGCTCGAGGAGCTGCCGGTGGGGGAGACGGGCGAGGTCTGGATGCGCGGCTACTCGCTGATGGTCGGGCTCCACAAGCGGGAGCGGGCCGACACCTTCACCCCGACGGGTGGTACCGCACCGGCGACGCCGGGCGCTTCGACGCCGACGGGCACTTCTACTTCACGGGCCGGATGGGCGACCTGATCAAGTCGTCGGGCATGAACATCACGCCGCGCGACGTCGAGCTGGCCCTCGAGGCGCTGCCCGAGGTGGTCATGGCCTTCGTGTGCGGCATCGACCACGCCGAACGGGGCCAGGACGTGGTCGCCGCCATCGCCGCTCAGCCCCGGCGAGGCCCTCGACGAGGACGAGGCCCGCAAGCGGGTCAAGGAGGAGCTGGCGTCCTACAAGGTGCCGCGGCACATCGCCGTGTTCGCCGACCAGACGGAGCTGCCGTGGCTCGACTCGGGCAAGGTCGACCGACGGCGGCTCACCGCCATCCTCGACGAGCGCTTCGGCAAGGCGTGACCCGCGATGGAGTTCGACCCGTACAGCCGGGAGTTCTTCGAGGACCCGTGGGAGATGTACCGCTGGCTGCGGGAGGAGGCGCCCTGCTACCACAACGAGGACCTCGGGCTTCTGGGCCGTCTCGCGCTACGACGACTGCGTCGAGGTCCACCGCGACACGGCCACCTACACCTCGACCCGCGGGGTGTCGCTCGACCAGCTGCGCAGCGCCGCCTACTCCGGGCTGGCCGCCGAGGGGGCCTCGGTCATCATGATGGACCCGCCCGCCCACGAGAAGATGCGCAAGCTGGTCAACCGGGCCTTCACGCCCCGCCGCATCGCCGAGTGGGAGCCGGTGGTCGCAGTCCGTGATCGGCGGCTTCCTCGACGACCTGGCGGGGGCCGGCGCCTTCGACGCGGTGCGCGACATCTCCGGGCCCGTTCCCGGTGGAGGTGATCTGCGAGATCCTCGGCGTGCCCGGCGCCGACCGCCAGCAGATCCGCCACTGGACCGACGGGATGCTCGAGCGGGAGATCGGCAACCCGTTCCCGACCGACCGAGGGATCGCCGGCGCCATCGCCATGCAGGAGTACTTCCTCGCGCTGGTGACGGACCGCCGGCAGCACCCGAGCGACCACATGATCGACCACCTCATCGCCGCCGAGGTCGAGCGCGGCGACGGCACCATCCGAGCGCCTCAACGACAAGGAGGTCGTCCAGTTCGTGATCCTGCTGGCGGCGGCCGGCTCGGAGACGGTCACGAAGCTGGTGGGCAACGGCGTCATGACCTTCGCCGAGCACCCCGACGAGCGCCGGCGCCTCCAGGCCGACCCGTCGCTGGCCGGCTCGGCGGTGGAGGAGGTGCTGCGCTGGAAGGCCCCGTCGCAGTACCAGGGCCGGTTCTCGCTGGCCGACCGGGCGTTCCACGGTGGGACGATCCCGGCCGGCAGCCCCGGTGCTGATCGTCACCGGCGCGGCCAACCGGGACCCGCGGGCCTACGACGAGCCCGACCGGTTCGACATCGGCCGGCACCGCCAGCCCGCTCGGGATCTCGTTCGGTCACGGCATCCACTACTGCATCGGCGCCCACCTGGCCCGCCTCGAGGGCAAGATCGCCTTCACCGAGATCTACCGTCGCTGGCCCGACCTCCAGGTCGACCTCGACGGCGTCCAGTACGTCCACATGGCCAACGTGGCCGGACCCTCATCGGTCCCGGTCGCCGTCTAGAAGGAGACCCATGCAGCTCAAGCCCGGATGCCGACTCGAGAGCGCCACCTGCGACACCCAGGTCGTGGTGGTGCGTGCCCCCAAGGACGGCGGCGACGTCGACCTCCGCTGCGGTGGCGAGCCCATGCGCGACGCTCGGCGCCGGCGGCGATCGCCTGCCGATCTCCGCTCGAGGGCGACGCCACCCTGCTGGGCAAGCGCTACGCGGACGAGGAGCTCGGCCTCGAGCTCCTGTGCAGCAAGGGCGGCGCCGGCACCCTGTCGGTCGGCGACCACCCCCTGCTGATCAAGGGCGCCAAGCCCCTCCCGTCCTCCGACTGAGGAACGGTCCCTCAGCCGCAGCCGGGGCCGGTCGGGCGGTCCTTCACGGCCGGGTCGACGACCTCGACGTGCACGTGTGGCTGACGCCGGCAGTCCGGTGTCCTCCTCGACCTGTGAGGGGAACGGGAGCACGCGGCGCGCGGGTGGCCAGGGGGTGACCCCGCCCTCCACCCGCTGGCCCTTCGTGGAGCCCGCAGGCCCTCGATGTGGAGGACCTTCACCTCCCACCCCGGGCGGGCGTCGGGCTCAATCACCACGTACTGGTCGACGTGATCGCAGTACAGCGTGTACGACCCCGCCCGGATCACCGTGCCCGTGACGGGGGCCCGGAGCTGCCCGTCCGGGCTCCACCACGATGTCGGCCGCCCCCTTCTCGGTGGTGTCCCGGTCGCGGGACTCCATCACGAACCAGCGACGGGCGCTGGTGGTCGGCCACTGCTCCTGGGCGCCGTCCTGGGCGGACTGGTGGAAGCCGACCGCCTCCACGTGGTCCGACGGGTGGTGCAGCACGATGTCGCCCACCACCGCGAACGCCACCCACTGCTGGGGCACCACCACCCGGGGCGGGGTGCGGCCGCGTGGTCGACGTGGTGGTCGGTCGCGGCGTGATCGGCCGAGGCGCAGCCGCGACCGTGACGACGGGGGCGGGCGCCGTGGCGGTGGTCGTGACGGCGATCGTCGTGGTGGTCGTCGACGAGCTGGTGGAGCTGGTGGGCGGCGGGACCGACCCGGTCAGCGTCGGCTCGTCAGCCCCCCGGCTGCAGGCGACGAGCAACAACCCCGTCAGCGCCAGCCACGGCAGCGTCCTCGTCGATCGGGTCCGCGGCACGTGACGAGTGTCGCGGCAGGCGCGACATCGGTCGAGGTCACCTCACGCTGGCGTCGTCGTACAGCGCCAGCTCGGCCGCTGTCCCGGGCCTCGAACTGCTGCGCCCACCGCTTGAGGTCGTCACGCCCGATCGGCACCGTGCCCGGGAGGGGCTTGGCCGTTGCGGACCTCGAGTCGCCGCCAAAGCTCATCGACCGGCGCCTCGAGGTAGTGCAGCTCCACCGCCAGGCCCCGCGCCCCGTGCCGCTGCAGCCGGCAGCTGTCGTGCCCCTCTCCGCCGCCGAAGTAGCCGTTCTCCAGGATGACGCTCTGGCCGAGCTCGAGCAGCTCCTGGCCGAGCCGCCAGAGACGCGCGCTTCCAGCTCGGATGCGGCCCTCGTCGTCGTAGTAGTCGAGGCCCAGATCGTGCTTCCACTCATCGGGGCACAGCCGCACGGCCGACACCTCCGGCGCGAGTCGCTTGGCCAGCGTCGTCTTGCCCGCCCCCGGCAACCCGCAGATGAGGAGCAATCGAGCACCGGCCACGGCCCGCGATCGGCTCAGGTGAGCGTTGCCTGCGGGGACCCGATTGATGTCCCCCGATCCTTGCTGAGGTGTGCGGGGGGCTTCCCCGGGTCGCAGCTCGTCACCGAGAGCTTCGACTACGACGGTGGCCGCCAGGTCACTGGGTACCTCCCCTCCGCAGGCGCCCGAGGCCGTGGTGTCCGCCGGGCACGGCCAGCTCATCTCGCCAGTGGGGCGCGCCTGGACATCGCCACGGATGATCTTGACGGAGCGGTCGCCTTCGCAATCGAGCGCGGAGCCCTGGAGGCCGATCACCAGCCGCAGTCCGGGTCGTGCTCGATGGCGGTGGCCATCCGTTCCGCCTCTGCACGCCGCCGTTCTGGGGCTGCAGGACCGCCACACGTCAGCCAAAATGCGTGGGTTGGGGGCATGGGGGTGCCCCGGACGGCCTCCAGTGCCCCCAACCAGGTGCGGCGGTGAGGTTCGGTGCGTGGCGTGCCCTGCAACGGCCAACAGTGCCCCGAACCGCGACTCGGTGTTCCGGCCACCATCGCTGCGAACCTCGTCTGCCTGTGCGAGCGGCACCACCGCCAGCTCCACCACGGCGACTTCACGATCCAGGGCGACCCCGAGGCCGGCACGCTCCGGTTCGTCGACCGGTTCGGACGGGCGACCGAGCCACCGGGTCTGGAGCCCACCGGGTTCGCCTGGTGGAACTGAGGGCGGCCGTGGTCACCAGCGGAGGTGCCCGGCTCTCCCTTGAACGGGCCGACGACGTCGTCGGTGATCCAGCCGCCGTAGAAGCCGCCCGCCTGGCGGCGTGCGAGCTCGCCGTCGACCGGCAGGACCCGGTCGGGGTAGAAGGAACCCAGCCCGGCGTAGCGCTCGAACTCCGGGAACGGTCGGGGTAACGCCAGCCGATCGGGTCGGTCGTGCCGGCCAGGGACACGTACTCCGCCTCGCCCTTCCACTCGCACCGGGACGGCCGGGAGCGGGGACCAGGCGACCGGAGACCACCCCGCCGGCGGGGAGGTAGAAGCCGGCGGCTGCGACGTCTCCAGCGTGTGGATGGCCGCAGGGGCTGGAAGCGATCGGACCGTCCGCAGCCGAGACGTCGATCCGGCGGGCGTCGGTCACGAACGCCGGCGGGCGCGGGTAGTTGCATACGACTCCTGCCCGGGTCCCGGCTCTGATCGCGAACGGCGGCCGCTCGGCGCCCGTGTTCGCCCACTGGGCCCGGCCGCGCGGCGCCGACGCTGGAAGGGTCACCACGCCGTCAACGGCGGCCAGCCACCGTCTTCGTCTCGGTGAAGATCTCGAGGCCCTCGATGCCGCACTGCCGTCCGATGCCCGACTGCTTGTAACCCCCGAACGGGGCGTCGGCGCCGTACCAGATGCCGCCGTTGATGCCGACGGTGCCGGTGCGGATGCGGCGGGCGACCGCCTTGGCCCGCTCGAGATCGCCGCGCGTGACCACGCCCGAGAGGCCGTAGATCGAGTCGTTGGCGATGCGCACGGCGTCGTCGTCGTCGTCGAAGCGGATGACCACGAGCACCGGGCCGAAGATCTCCTCCTGGGCGATCGTCAGTCCGGTTGTCGACGTCGGCGAAGAGCGGTCGGCTCGACGTAGACAGCCCTTCGCGAGGTGCTTCGGCACGCCGCCGCCGAGCACGAGCCGGGCGCCCTCCTGCCTTGCCCTTCTCGATGTAGCCGAGCACCCGCTCCTGCTGCTTCTTCGACACCTGGGGGCCCTGGATGTTCGCCGGGTCGGTCGGGTCGCCGTACTTGACCGCCGCGAAGGCCGCCTCGAGCAGCTGGATCGTCTCGTCTAGCGCGAGCTCGGCACCATCAGGCGGGTGGGCATGGCGCAGCCCTGGCCGCCGTGCATGCACACCATCGACCGCGAACGGCACGGTGGCGGCGAGGTCGGCGTCGTCGAGGACGAGGTTCACCGACTTGCCGCCGAGCTCGAGGAACGTCGGCTTCAGCGTGGAGGCGGCCGCCTCCATGATGCGACGGCCGGTCGCGGTCGAGCCGGTGAAGGCGACCATGTCGACGAGCGGCGAGGTCGTGATGACCTCGCCGACGAGGTGGTCCGACGACGTGACGATGTTGACCACGCCCGGCGGGATGTCGGTGTGCTCGGCGATGAGCCGGCCGAGGCGCAGTGGCGCTCCACGGCGTGTCCGGCGCCGGCTTGAGCACGCAGGTGTTGCCCATGGCCAGGATCGGGCCGAGCTTGTTCAGCGTGATCTCGATCGGGAAGTTCCACGGCACGATCACGCCGACGACGCCGATCGGCTCCTTCCAGACCTCGCGCTCGGACTCGTAGCCGATGCCGAACGCGTCCTTCGCGCCGAGCGACCGCGCTCCACTCGAACGTGTCGATCATCTCGGCCGGCCAGCGCAGCGCCTCCGCAGCGGGCGCGTCGAGCTGCGGACCGTAGGTGGGCAGCACCGGGCAGCCGACCTCGGCGACCAGCTCGGACCGGAGCTCCTCGGCCTCGGCCTCGATGCGCCGCCTGCAGCTGCAGGATGGCAGCCTTGCGGCAGCGCGTGGTCGGTCGACCAGTCGGTGGTGTCGAAGGCCCGGCGGGCCGCGTCGACGGCCGCGCTCCATGTCGGCCGCGGAGCCGTCGGCGACCGGGCCGAGCACCTCTTCGGTGGCCGGGTTGATGTTGTCGAAGGTCGCGCCGCCTTCGGCGTCGACGAGCTTGCCGTCGATCAGCAGGCGGGTTGCTCGCTGCGTTCACCAGACCAGCTCCAGGTTCTCGACGGCCCGCAGCCCCCGCGTGAGACAGGAGCTCCACACCTTCGCGGACCTCGTATGCCGTACGGAAACCGGGCCGTGTCGCCCAGGTAGACCCAGTCCTCGTGGGGCAGCGACACGAGGCACTCGTGCAGCACTGTCAGGCCCCCGACGCCGGAGTCGAACACGGCGATGGGCAACTCCCGCGGCTCAGCAGTCACCGGGCAATCGTGTCACGCGCGGCGGCTCGCGGGGGGTTCGCCCACCAATCCCGCACCGGGTGGCGCTCGACCTGCCATGTCAGAACTCGACCTTGCGCACGGCCTCCTTGATCTTGCCGAGGATCACGTCCCCGAGCTCCTTGCCGTCGTCAGAGCGAAAGCCCTTCATCGCCGCCACGACGCCCGCCATCACGAGCGCCACCAACAGGATCAGCGCCACGTACTCCACCGTGCCCTGGCCCCGCTGCCCCTGAAGCGCACTCCACGCTCGGGCCGCCCGTGCGTGCGCGAGCCCCATACACCTGTACATCTCGGCCTCCTCCGGATCGCCATCGGATATCCAGGCGATCGTCCGCCCCGGCGGCGCACGGCTCCAGACCCGCGCGCTACGAGTTGGCCACGGCCGTGTGACGGATCGGTGCGCCAAGATGCAGCGCATGTGCGGAATCGGCGCCCTCCTCGATCCCGGCGGCTCGGCCGCGCCCGACGCCGGCGCGCGGATGGTGGCCGCGCTGCGCCATCGCGGCCCCGACGGCGAGGGCGTGGCTCGCTTCGGCGCGGCCACGCTGGCCCACACCCGGCTGGCGATCATCGACGTGCCCGGTGGCGACCAGCCGCTGGCCTCCGAGGACGGCGAGATATCGGCGATCGTGAACGGTGAGATCTACAACCACGTGGCCCTCCGCGCCGAGCTGGAGCTCGCCGGCCACCGCTTCGCCACCCGGTCGGACTCCGAGGTGGTGGTCCACGCCTACGAGGAGCACGGTCTGGATTGCGTGCGCCGGCTGAACGGCATGTTCGCCTTCGCGCTGTGGGACAACCGCACGGGGACGCTGGTGGCGGCGCGCGATCCGTTCGGGGTCAAGCCGCTGTACTGGTGGACCGACGGCCGGCGGGTGGCGCTGGCCTCTGAGGTCCGCGCGCTGCTGGCCGCGGGGCTCGTGGAGCCGCGGATGGACCGCGTGGCGCTGGACCATTACCTGGCCTGCCGCTTCGTGCCGGCGCCCCGGACGCTGTTCGAGGGCGTCTCGAAGCTGCCGCCGGCCACGGTGCTCACCGCGCGCGAGAACGAGGCGCCGCGGGTCACGAGCTACCGCGAGGGCCCCGGCCCGACGCTGGAGGGGCTGGAGGGCGAGGAGCTCCAGAGCGAGCTGGCCGACCGCTTCTGCGACGCCGTGGAGCGCCAGATGATGTCCGACGTGCCCTATGGCGCCTTTTTGAGCGGGGGCGTGGACTCGGCCGCGATCGCGGCCGCCATGGCCCTGCGCGGCGACCGCCCGCCGTCCACCTTCACGATCGGCTTCCCGGGGCACGGCAACGTGCTCGACGAGCGCGAGTACGCCGCGGGCAGCGCACGCGCGCTGGGCACCGACCACCAGGACACCGCCATGGAGCAGGCCGACTTCCTGTCCGAGCTCGAGCGCTGCGTGCGCCACCTCGAGGAGCCCTGCGGAATCCCGTCGGCGCCCGCGCTGATGCAGCTGTCACGCTTCACGGCCCAGCGCGTGAAGGTGGTGCTGTCCGGACAGGGCGCCGACGAGCCGCACGGCGGCTACGGCCGCCACCAGGCCGCCGCCGCGCTGGGCCTGGCCGGGCGGCTTGGACCGGCAGCGCGCCCGCTGCGTGCCGCCGCGGGCCTGCTCGACGGCAACGAGCGCGCGCGCCGGGCCGCCCGCCTGCTGGGCGACATGCCCGAGAGCGAGCGGCTGGTGCGGCTGGTGGAGATCACCGACGACGCCACGCGGTCCGGACTGGTGGGCACCACGGGCGCCGAGGCGGCGGCGGAGCGCCTGGCGCTGGCCGAGGAGGTGCTCTCCGACGTGGGCGACCGCGGCCTGGTGGAGAAGGCGCTCTACCTCGACACCCGCATGTTCCTGCCGGACGGGCTGCTCGTGTGCGCGGACAAGATGTCGATGTCGGCGAGCCTCGAGCAGCGGGTGCCGTTCCTGGACCTCGAGCTGATGCGCTTCGTGGAGCGGATTCCCGCGCGCGAGCGGGTGCGGGTGCGCCAGGGCAAGCGCGCGCACCGCAGGGCGATGGCGCGCCTGGTGCCCAAACGGATCGTGGACCGCCCCAAGCACGGCTTCTCCACCCCATACGACTCCTGGCTGCGAGAGTCGCTGGGCGAGGAGGTGTCGCGGCGCTACGCGCAGGGGTCGGCGCTGGGCGAGCTGGTGGACCCGGGCACCGTGTCGGGCCTGGTGGCCGCGCACCGGTCGGGCCGCGCGGACCACAAGTCGATCCTCTACTGCCTGCTCGAGCTCTCGGAGTGGCACCGGGCCTACCTCGGGGGGCCGCGGGCCGTGGCGGCGGAGGCCGCCGGATGAGAAAGCGGATCCTCTACGTGCACAGCCGCAAGGCCAGCTTCGTGGCGATCGACCGCGAGATCCTCGCGACCGAGTACGAGGTGGAGGACCTCTACCAGCCCGGCCGCGTGCCCAACCTGTTCCGGATCGTGCCCGCGGTGCTGCGCGCCGACCTCGTGTTCGGCTGGTTCGCCTCCTGGCACACGTTCCTCCCGATGACCCTCGCGTGGCTGCTGCGCAAGCCGTCGGTCCAGATCATCGGCGGCTTCGACACGGCCAACATGCCCGACATCGGCTACGGCTACCAGCAGGGCGGCCTGCGCCGCTGGGCCAGCCGCTGGATCATGCGCCGGGCCAAGAGGCTGATCACAAACTCCGAGTACAGCCGCTCGGAGATCGCGGCCAACACGCCCATCCCGCCGGAGTCGGTGACGGTCGTGCACCACGGCGTGCCGGACCCGTTCGGCCCGCTTGACCAGAGCCGCCCCCGCGAGCCGATCGCTCTCACGGTGGGCCATCTGGTGAAGACCACCCTGATGCAGAAGGGCCATCAGCCGTTCGTGGAGGCCGCGCGCGAGCTGCCCGACGTGCGCTTCGTGTTCGTCGGCAAGGCGCACGACGACGCGATCGATCAGCTGCGCTCGCTCGCCCCGCCCAACGTGGAGTTCATGGGATGGGTGTCCGACGAGGACCTCGAGGACCTCTACCGGCGCGCGGCGGTGTACGTGCAGGCGTCCCGACACGAGGGGTTCGGGCTGGCGGTGGCGGAGGCGATGCTCGCCGGGTGCGTGCCGGTGGTGATGAACGTGACCGCGATGCCCGAGGTGGTGGATGGCGCAGGGGTGCTGATCTCCTCCCAGGAGCCCGAGGCCGTGGCCCGGGGGTGCGCGACGCCCTCGCACTGGGCCCCGCCGGCGCCGTCCGCGCCCGCGAGCGGATCGTGCAGACCTTCCCCATGAGGGTGCGCCGCGAGGGCATCCTCGACGTGGTCGCCGAGGCCCTCGGCGACAAGACGCAGACGCTCGAACGCGCGGTATAGTCGCCCCGGTCCGGATTCGCTCGTACGCATGACCGAGGACGCCGAGATCCACGCCGCCGGACCAGGACGGAGGAACTGCCGGCGCCCAGCAAGCCCAAGGCCCGCGAGCGGGGCCGGATGCGTCGCCGCCTGCGGGCGCAGAAGCGCGTGCGCGAGGCGCTCCTGCTCGACCTGGGAGCGACCGTCTGGGAGCTCCACCGCCAGGGCCGCCGCGAGGCCGAGTTGCTGCAGGCGAAGGCCGCGCAGCTGGCGGTCGTGGACGAGGAGGTGCGCGGGCTGGCCGAGGCGCTTGAGGTGGGCCACGGGATCGACGCCCTGTCCGACGCCCACGTGGTGGACATCTGTGCGGGCTGCGCCGCGCTGCTCACGCCCGGTTCGCGCTACTGCCCCGCCTGCGGGAACGCGGTGGGGCCGGCGGACGAAGCCCTCACGGAGATCGTGGAGACGCCGCTCCCGGCGGCCCCCGGAAACGCGCCGCAGCCGGCCGGGGGGCCGTCGCTGCGCCGCCGCATGGGGCGGCGCCTGCGCGGCACCCCACCGCGATGACCGAGCTCGTGTGCCCGGAGTGCGGCGCCCCGGCCGACAGCGGGCAGCTGGTGTGCCTGGAATGCGGCGCGCGCATCACGCTCGGACGGCCGCGCGCGAGGGGGTGGAAGCGCCCCGTGGCGATCGTTGCCGCCGTGGCGCTGCTGGCCACCGCGGGCGGCACGCTGGGATACCGCGCCCTCATGCACGATGCCGACGACGAGGCGGCGGCCGCCCCGCCGCGACTGGGCGGTGAGGCGAGCGACCGGTCGCCCTAGGTGGCCACGGCGGGCCAGTAGCGGCCCACCCGCTCCGCCACCGCGGTCACCAGCGGTCCCGGCTCCACGCTGCGCGGCGCGCCGCCCTCAGACAGCGCCTCCATGGTGGCGGCGGTCGACGCCGCGAGCGCGTCCAGGTCATAGCCGCCCTCGAGCACGGCGCCCACCGGCACGCCCAGCTCGTCCGCGAGCGCGCGCAACATGCGCGCCATGCGCGCCGAAGTCGGCCGCCTCGAGCCTGCAGTCGGCGAGCGGGTCGTCGCGGTGGGCGTCGAAGCCGGCGGAGATCAGCAGGATCAGGTCGGGCGCGAACTCGCGGGCCGGCCGGCACCACGACGTGCTCGACCAGCGCCAGCCAGGTCGTCCTCGCCCGAGCCGGCCGGCACCGGCAGGTTGATCGTGTAGCCCTCGCCGGCGCCCGCGCCGACGTCGTCGAGCGCTCCGGTGCCGGGGTAGAAGCGGCCACTGGTGGATGCTGGCGAACAGCACCTCCGGGACGGCGTGGAAGATCGCGTTGGTGCCGTTGCCGTGGTGCACGTCCCAGTCGAGCACCATCACGCGCTCGGCGCCGCGCGACGTCGATCGCGTGCCGCGCCGCGATCGCGACGTTGTTGAAGAGGCAGAAGCCCATCGCGCGGTCGGCTCGGCGTGGTGGCCCGGGCGGGCGCAGGGCGCAGAAGCCGGTGGCGCCTCGCCGCCGAGCAGCGCGTCGACCAGCGCGATCGCGCCGCCCGCGGCGTGCAGCGCCGCCTCCCACGAGCCGGGGCTGGCCGGCGTGTCGAGGTCGAAGCGCCGACCGGCTCGCGGTCGGCGCGCGCACCGCGTCGACATGCGACTGCGGGTGCACGCGCGAGCAGCGCGCTCCTGGTCGGCAGCCGGGCGCTTCGCGCACCTCGTAGCCGAGCCAGTCGCGCTCCGAGAGCGCGCGCTCGATCGCGCGGATCCGCTCCGGCCGCTCGGGATGCGCGCCGGTGTCGTGATCGAGCGACGCGGGGTGGCGGAGGAGGAGCGGCGCCGCGATCGCGTTACCGTACCCGCGCGACCGTGGCCGACCGACTCCGCCCCGCACAGCCGACGTGACCGTCGTCGGCGCGGGGGCCGCCGGGCCTTCTACGCCGCGCTGGTCGCCGCGCGCGCGGGCGCGCGCGTCGCGCTGGTCTCGCGCTCGCCGCTGCCGAGTCGGCGAGCTACTGGGCCCAGGGCGGGATCGCCGCGGCGCTGGCGGCGGACGACTCGCCCGACCGCCACGTCGCCGACACGCTCGCCGCCGGCCGCGGCGCCGCCCGCCCGAGCGCGGTCGAGGCGCTCTGCGACGAGTCGCCGGCGCGGTCCGCGACCTCGAGCGGCTCGGGGTGCACTTCGACGCCGACCGCCACGGCGCGCTCGCGCTCGGGCTCGAGGGAGGGCACTCGGCGCGCCGGGTGGTGCACGCCGGCGGCGCGCCACCGGCCGGCGGATCACGCGCGCAGCTGTCGGCGCTGGCCGCCACCGACGAGCGGATCGAGGTGCTCGAGGGGGCCGGCGGCCACGCGCTCCTGGCCACCGACGGGCGTGCGTCGGCGTGCTCGCCGGGCCCGTGCGCGGCGCCGCGAGGCGGTGCGATCGGCGCGCGCGGCACGGTGCTGGCGACCGGCGGCGCGGCGGCGCTGTGGGAGCGGACCACCAACCCGCGCGGGACGGTCGGGGTCGGTCTGTCGCTCGCTCATGCCGCCGGCGCCGCGCTCGCCGACCTGGAGCTGGTCCAGTTCCACCCCACCGCGCTCGTGATCGACGGCCCGCGCGACGGCTTCCTCGTCACCGAGGCGGTGCGCGGCGAGGGCGCGTTGCTGCTCGACGCGGCCGGCGAGCGGTTCGTGGACGAGCTCGCCCCGCGCGACGAGGTGGCACTCGCGATCGAGCGGAAGCTGCGCGCGAGCGGCGGCCGCGCGTGTCGCTCGACATGCGCCAGGTGGACATCGGCCGTTCCCGAACATCGCCGCCGGCGCTCGCGAGCGTGGGCATCGACCCGGCCCGCGAGGGCGTGCCGGTGGCGCCCGCCGCGCACTACACGATGGGCGGCATGGCGACCGACCTCGACGGGCACGCGACGCTGCCCGGCCTGTTCGCGATCGGCGAGTGCGCGTGCACCGGACTGCACGGCGCCAACCGGCTGGCGTCGAACTCGCTGGCGGAGTGCTTCGTGTTCGGCCGTCGCGCCGCGCTCGCTGCCGGCCGGACCGGCCCGCCGCCGAGGCGGGCCGACCCGTCCGCGCGCCACCCGCCCGATCCGCTCGCCGCCCGCCGCCGCGACGCGCGCCGCGCTCTGGCGCCACGCCGGCCTCGAGCGCGACGCCGGCGGCCTCGCCGAGCTGGCGCGGCGACCCGCACCCGCTCGCCCGCGCTGATCGCCGCCGCCGCGACTGGCACGCGAGGAGAGCCGCGGCGCGCACCAGCGCCGCGACCACCCGGACACCGACCCGGCGCTCGACGGCATGCACGCCGTGCTGGACGGCGGCGTGCCGCCGGCGTTCGAGCGCTGGGAATAGCATCGGGCCCGTGGGCGATGACGACGTCGGCGAGCTCTTCCACGAGGCGATGGCCTCGCTGGCGTCGGGCGTGTGCGTGATCACCGCGCGTCGCGCGGACGGCAGCCCTGCGGGCTCGCCGCCACCGTCGGTGGCGTCCTACAGCGCCGACCCGCCCTCGCTGCTGGTCTCGATCGACCACGGCTCGCGCTGCCACGACGCGCTCGCCGGCAGCGAGCGGTTCGGCGTGCACATCGTGCGCGCCGACGAGGAGGCGCTCGCGCGCGTCTTCGCCGGCAAGGGCGACGACAAGTTCGCGGGGCTCGACTGGGGCTGGGACGGCGACGTGCCGGAGCTGGCGGCGGCGTGCTGGCGTATCTGCGCTGCCGGCGCGCGCGACAACTTCGAGCGCTACGACCACACGGTCCTGATCGGCGACCTCGAGGGAGGCCGGCTCGAGCACGGCGAGCCGCTGCTCTACGCGCGCCGGCGGATGGACTGGCTGCTGCAGGGGCTCCGCGGGCCGCCTAGGCCGCGACCGGCAGGCCGACCCCGATGACCTTCAACCGGCGGGTGAGCGCCGTGTACGCGAACTCGGTCTGCTGCTGCGAGGTGTAGCCGAGAACCTCGTACTCGTCGCCGAGCTCGTACCCGGGCGGGACCAGCACGCCGGCAGCCACCGGCAGCAGCTCCGCCAGCGTCTGTGCGATGCGATCGCGCGTGCTCGTCGCTCGCCGGCCTGCTGCAGGTACCAGGTGCCGTAGGCGACGTGGCGGTGCTCATCCCGGGCGACGTTCGAGAAGCCCTCCACGAAGCCGGGCAGCTCCCCCGCCTTCTCGAAGAAGTCGAGCAGGAAGTGCTGCCCCGTGAGTGCCAGCGTTCCCTCGATGACCATGTGGTACATGGTCACGAAGTCGACCTTGGCCGCGGTGTCCGCGGGGTCGGCGATCAGCCGCTGGCCCGCCTCCACGAGGGTCTCGTCGAAGAGCGTCAGGAACGACGTCGGTGAGGTGCTCGCGCGCCCTCTCGAGGCGGGCCGTGATGTCGGTCTGGTCGAACTCGAACACCTCGCGGTAGAAGCGGTCGAAGAACTGCATGTGGCGCGCCTCGTCGACCTGCTGGGTGGTCAGGAAGGCCTCCTCCTGCTCGTCGTCGTAGGCCATCACCAGCCCGGAGAACTGGGTCGTCACACGCTCCTCGCCGATGAAGAACGACGACAGCAGCCAGAGCAGCTCGTCACGCTCTCGTCGTCATTGCCGCCCAGTCGCGGCGGTCCTGCTCGAGGTCGATCTCGTGCGAGGACCAGGACTGGCGCTCCCACAGCTCGTAGAGCTGCTGCGGGCTCCATCAGCTTCACCGAGCGGGTCAGATCTGGGCGTCGTCCTTGACGGTGGCCACGTCGCCCTGCTGGGCTGCTCGAGCAGCGTTGACATACGCGTTTTCTCCTCTCGTCGGCGGCGCCGGAAGGTTCCCCCCCGGGTCTCTTTAACCCGAACTTAACCTCGTCTTCGTTGTACTACAAGACGGCATGGTCGAATCGCGACCGAGAAGTGACAGAGGGGTGTTTTGGACCGACTCCTCTGGGGATAGGGAGGCCAGGATGTACCAGTTCAGCCGAGCGATCTACAGAGAGTTGGCGAAGGAGGTCGTCCCGGGCGCGGCTGCGAGTGTCTGCGAGCGCCAGCAGCAGCTGCTGCGCGACTGCGAGTCGGCGATGGAGCGCCTGGCAACCGACCGCCACTACTTCGCCAAGCCGGTTCGCACCCTCTTCTCCGACATCCGCACCCTGTTCCCGCTGGGCAGCCAGCTGCGCGTGTACACGGTGATCGAGCGCCACGTGCGGATGGCGACCATGTACGTGGACACGCAGGCGCGCGAGGGCATCACGTTCGACGGCAGCCCGCTGTGCTGTCACGCGACCACGCGCAAGGGCACCTCCTGCCAGCGCGTGCCGTTGCCGGGCAGCAAGTACTGCCCGTCTCACAAGCATCTCGACGAGGGGCTCGAAGAGCTCGCCGTCACCGCCGCCTGAGCGCCCCCTGTAGCTTGCGCCGATGGTCCTCGGCGTGGACGTGGGCGGCACCTTCACCGACGCCGTGCTGCTCACCGCCGGCGGCGTGGTCACGGGCAAGGCGCCCACCACGCCACAGGACCAGTCCGAGGGCGTGATGGCGGCCGTACAGGAGGCGCTCGGTCGAGCGGGTGCCCAGGCCGGGGCCGTGGAGCGCCTGGTGCACGGCATGACCGTGGGCACCAACGCGCTGCTGGAGGGGCGCACCGCGCGCACGGCGCTCATCGCCACCGAGGGATTCACCGACATCGAGGAGCTGGGCCGCCAGGCGCGGCCTGAGCTGTACCGGCTGTGCGTCGCGGCGCCGGAGCCGCTGGTGCCGCCCGAGCTGCGCGTGGCGGCGCCAGAGCGCTGCGGCCCCGACGGCGTGCTCGAGGCGCTGGACATCGACGGCCTGCGCCAACGTCTGGCGGGGCTCGGCGAGCAACCGGAGGCGGTGGCCGTGTGCCTGCTGTGGGGCTTTCGCCACCCCGAGCACGAGCGGCAGGCGGCCGGCGTGGCGCGGGAGGCGCTCGGGGAGGCCCACGTGTCCACCTCGCACGAGACCGCGGGCGTGTTCCGCGAATACGAGCGGCTGGCCACCACGGTGGTCGACGCCGCCCTCTCCCCCCTGCTGCGCCGGTACCTGAGCAACCTCACCGCGCGCGCCCGCGAGGCGGGGCTGCCCGCACCCGAGATCATGCTTTCCAGCGGCGGAGTGGCGGGCGCCGAAATCGCCGCCGCTCACGGATCGTGGACGGTGCTCTCGGGCCCCGCCGGCGGCGCGGTGGCGGCCGCGCGGGCGGCCGGCCTGGCCGGCACCGAGGATGCCGTGGGCCTGGACATGGGCGGCACCTCCTGCGACGTGTCGCTGGTGGCCGGAGGACAGGTGGCCGTGACCGGTGGCCGCGAGGTGGGGGGGCGCTCGCTGGCGCTGCCGATGGTGGACGTGCACACGGTGGGCGCCGGCGGCGGCAGCGTGGCCTGGCGCGACCCGGGCGGAGCCCTGCGCGCGGGCCCGCGCTCGGCGGGCGCCGACCCCGGCCCCGCCTGTTATGGCCGCGGGGGCAGCGAGCCCACGGTCACGGACGCAAACCTGCTGCTGGGATACCTCGACGCAGGCTCGTCGCTGGCCGGCGGCGTGCGGCTGGATCGCGATGCCGCGGAGCGCGCGGTGGCAGCGCTGGCGTGGGAGCTCGAGCTCGATCCCACCGAGGCGGCCGCGGGGATCGTGCGCGTGGCGGGCGCCGAGATGGCGCAGGCGGTGCGGGTGGTCACGGTGGAGCGGGGCGTGGACCCGCGCGGGCTGGCACTGGTGGCCTTCGGCGGTGCCGGTCCCCTGCACGCGGCTCAGATCGCGGAGGAGCTGGACATGCGCCGCGTGATCGCCCCGGTGGTCTCGGGCGTGCTGTCGGCCCTCGGGCTGGCCGTGTCCGAACGCCGCCGCGACCTCCAGGAGAGCGTGCTGCTGTCGGGCGACGAGCTCACGCGCGACGCGGTGGCCGAGGTGGTGGCGCGACTGGCCGCGAGGGGGCGAGAGGAGCTTGGCGAAGCCGGGGGCGAGCTGCGGGCCACGTACGAGCTGCGCTACGCAGGCCAGGCGTTCGAGCTGCCGATCGACGGCCACCCCGAGCCCGACCCGGCGCAGCTGCGAGCCGCCTTCGACCGCGCGCACGCCGAGCGCTACGGCTACGAGGACCCGGAGGCGCGGCTGGAGCTGGTCACCGTGCGGGTGGCGGTGGCGCTGCCGGGCGGAGACCCCGAGCCCGCCTCCGGCGAGCCCGCTGAGCGCCGCGCGCAGCGGTGGGCCTGGTTCGAGGGCGAGTGGGTGGACGCGGCCGTGCTGGGGCCCGGCACGTGCGAGCAGGACGGGCCGGCGATCCTCGAGCTGCCGGGCTCGACGCTTGTGGTTCCGCCCGGGTGGTCCGCGCACGCGGACGCCGAGACGGTGGTGATGGAGCGGTGAGCCGCGGAGTGGACCCGATCGCCCTGCAGGTGATGCTCGGCGCTCTGCGCGCCGCCTGCGACGAGATGGGCGCGGTGCTCGTGCGCTCGGCCAACTCGGCGAACATCAAGGAGCGCCGCGACGCCTCCACCGCGCTGTTCGACGCCGCGGGGCAGATGGTGATGCAGGCCGAGCACATCCCGGTGCACCTGGGGGCCATGCCCAGCGCGGTGGCGGCCGTGCTCGACTCCGATCACGAGCCGGGCGACGCGTGGATCCTCAACGACCCGTTCAGGGGGGGCACCCACCTGCCCGACATCACGGTCATCTCACCGGTGTTCGCGGGGAATGAGCTGCTCGGCTTCGCCGCCAGCCGCGCCCACCACGCCGACGTCGGCGCCGCCGAGCCGGGGAGCATGCCCGCGGACTCGCGCACGATCGACGAGGAGGGCGTGGTGATCGAGCCTTCGCGGCTGGTCCGCGCCGGGGACCTGGACCGCGAGCTGCTCGGCTCGCTCATCTCGCGCATGCGCAACCCGCGCCAGCGCGAGGCCGACCTGCGCGCGCAGCTGGCCGCCAACCGCACCGGGAGCGAGCGCATGCAGGCGCTGGCCGAGGGCATGGGCCCGGCGCGGATGCGCACGGGCATGGCCCAGACCCAGGACTACGCGGAGCGCCGCACGCGCGCAGCCATCGCCGAGCTGGAGGACGGCGAGCGCACCGCGGCCGACGTGCTGGAGGCCGCGGACGGGGACCTCGAGCTGCGCCTGCGCGCCACGGTGGCCGGCGAGGAGGTGCAGCTGGACTTCAGCGGGTCGGCCGGCGCTCACGAGGGCAACCTCAACTGCCCGCTCGCGGTGACCCTCTCGGCCTGCTACTTCGCGCTGCGGGTGCTCGCGGATCCCGACGTGCCTCCGTGTGCCGGGGCCTACCGGCCGCTCACGGTGAGCGTGCCCGAGGGCTCGCTGCTGCACGCCCGGTCGCCATCCGCGGTGGCCGCGGGCAATGTGGAGACCTCCTCCCGCGTGGCGGATCTCGTGCTGGCCGCCTTCGGAAGGGCCCTCGGTCAGGGGACGATGAACAACCTCACCCTGGGCAGCGACGCGTTCACGTACTACGAGACCCTCGGCGGCGGCCAGGGTGCGTGCGCCGAAGCCCCCGGCCCAGGCGCGGTCCACGTGGCCATGAGCAACACGCTGAACACCCCGATCGAGGCTCTGGAGCTGGAGTTCCCCCTGCGGGCGATGGAGTACGCGGTGCGCCGCGGTTCCGGAGGCGATGGCCGCCATCGCGGCGGGGACGGGGTCGTCCGGGAAGTCCAGGCGCTGCAGGAGATGCGCTACTCGCTGATCACCGAGCGGCGGCGGCATCCGCCGCCGGGTGCCGACGGCGGTGAGGACGGCGCTCGCGGCCGGAACCTGCTCAACGGGGAGGAGCTCCCGCCGAAGGCGTCGGGCACGCTGCGGCCGGGGGATCGGCTGCGGCTGGAGACGCCGGGTGGCGGGGGGTTTGGGGCGCCTGAAACAACGGCGCAGTAATGGGGACGCGGTTCGCGACCATTACTTGACGCCCGGTGACGTTTTGTGCAAAACCCGGCCGCCTCCATTATTGGCGCCGGCCGGCCCTCCACTGCGCCGTCTTGTTCGAGATCAGGTAGGAACCGACTCATGAATGACACCAAAGTCGCCTTCCTCGGTCTGGGCATCATGGGCGCTCCCATGGCCGCGAACCTGTCGGGCGCCGGCATCGAGGTCGTGGCGTGGAACCGCACCCGGGAGCGCGCGGAAGCGCTGGCCACCGAGCACGACTCGGTGACGGTGGCCGACACCGCAGCCGACGCCGCCCGCCAGGCGGGAGTCGCGATCTCGATGGTCCCGGACGTGCCCGAGGTGGAGGAGGTGCTGCTCGGCGAGAGCGGCGCAGCCGAAGGGCTGGGCGGCGGCGGCCTGGTGATCGACATGTCCACGATCGCCCCCACCGCCAGCCGCTCGATCGCCGGCCGGCTGCAGGAGCGCGGGATCGCGTTCCTGGACGCCCCCGTGACCGGCTCGCGGCCCAAGGCGGAGGACGGAACGCTCACGATCATGGTCGGCGGGACAGAGGACGACTTCGAGCGAGCCAAGCAACTGTTCGAGGCGATGGGCGACCTGATCGTCCACGTGGGGCCCCACGGGCACGGCTCGATGGTGAAGCTGATCAACAACACGCTGGCCGCGGTGAACGCCGCCGGGCTGGCGGAGGGCCTGCTGCTGACCCAGGCCGCAGGCGTGGACCCCGACCGAGCGCTGGAGGTCATCCGGGCGGGATCGGGCGCCTCGCTCATGGCCGAGATCAAGGCCGGGCCGATGCTCGAGCACGACCTCGATCCGCTGTTCAAGCTGGAGCACATGCTCAAGGACGTGCGACATTGCATCGCCGAGGCGCGGGCGCTCGGAATCGAGCCGAAGGTTGCCGTGGCCGCCGAATCGCTCTACTCGGAGGCGGCGGAGAACGGCCTCGGCGGACAGGACTTCGCCGCCGTGATCGAGGCGGCAGCGTGGCAAAAGTCACTAAATTCGCCTTGAAATAGGGTCACCACTCCGATAAGAATGCTCCCTCGCCGCGCCGCCCGCAGCACCGCATAACCGTCTTCGGCGCGGACCGGAGGGTCTCTCTAGATGCCAGACGCTTTCAAGGAATGGGCTGTAACCGTGCGCGCACTCGCCGAGGGTGAGCAGCTGCTCACGCTGCGCAAGGGCGGGATCCGCGAAGAGAACAAGCACTTCGAGATCGAGCACGACCGCTTCTTCCTGTACCCCACGTTCGACCATCAGCGCAACGACCTGGTGCGCGATTCGCACCTGCCCGAGCTGGGCCGCGCCCTCGAGGAGGGGGTCTGGCCCGACGACGAGCCTCCGGCCGCCGCGCTGCTCCAGGACGGCGGCATCCCTCAGCCCGACCGCGTGCGCATCCGCGCCTGGGCCGAGGTGTCCGCGAGCTATCTGATCACCGACCCGCGCGCCGTCGACGCCCTGTCGCCGTACTACATCTGGACCACCGACTACGCCGAGAAGCGGCTGGAGTGGAAGCGCCGCCACCCGATGCACGTGATCGTGCTGCGCACCTACCGCATCCCCCGCCCGGTGACCGTCAAGGTCCGCCCCGAGTACCAGGGCTGCCGCTCGTGGATCGAGCTGCACCGAGAGCTCCCGTTCGAGGGCACGCCCGTGCTCTCCGACGAGGAGTTCGAGCGCGCCGCCGCGGAGATCGAGGCGATCGCGGCAGGCGCCGTTCCCGCGCTGGCCTAACCGCCGCCCCTGCCCGCCCCGCAGTGGTAGGGTCGCCGCGCTTTGCGATCCGCGCGGGAGGCAACGCAGTACCGGGGTCTGGCCGCCTTCGCGGCGCTGCTCGTGGTGGCGCTCGCCACGCTCGCGGGAGCGAACCTGGCGAAGGCCGCCGTCAAGCAGGCCGAGACCGTGCTGCCGCCCGGCCAGAGCGGCTTCGTGTCGCTCACCGGGCTGCCTGACGGCACCGGCTCCCCACACCTCAGCGACCAGGTGGAGCTGTTCAAGGCGTTCAAGTACAAGTCCGCCGTGTTCGGCCAAGCGGGCGAGACCGAGACGCCGCGGGCGGGCGTGCGCATCGTGCGCGGGCCCTACGGCGTGCCGTCGGTGACCGGCAGCACCGACTTCGACGCCTGGTGGGGAGTGGGCTACGCGGTGGCCCAGGACCGGCTGTTCCAGCTCGAGCTGTTTCGCCGCGCCACCAGCGGGCGGCTGGCCGAGATCCTCGGCGACGGGTTCCTCGCCGACGATCTGATCGCCCGGCGCGACTACTACACCGACCCGGAGCTGGACCAGATGCTCTCGCGACTGCCCGCCAACCTGGTGAGACGGGCGGAGGCCTACCGCGACGGCATCAACGCGTGGGTCGAGCAGACGCGCCGTGATCCGAGCAAGCTGCCGGGAGAGTTCACCGCGCTCGGGTGCGCAGCCGCCCACCTGGACTGTTCGCGACACCGCCCGGATCGGCGTCTTCCTCGCCCGCACCGTGCCCTCGGGCGACGGGGTGGAGCTGGACAACCTGCGCGCGCTCCGCGAGCTGGGTGCCCGCGCGTTCGCCAAGCTGCTCCCCCTCCGGGCGCCGGGGCGGATCTCCACCGTCCCGCGCAAGGCCGGCCTGTTCCCCTCCCAGCCGGGCCGCACGGTGAAGCAGGAGCGACGCGCCTACCTGCGCTCGCGCAGGGCGCTGAAGACCACGCCCATCCCCACCCCTGCCGAGGCAGCCGGCGCGAGCAGCTCGGAGGCCATCGGCGGGCTCCTACATGTGGGGCGTGAACCGCAGGGCGCGCAAGGTGCAGAGGTGCAAGCGCGTGAGGCGCAAGGGCAGGGACGGAAGGGTCCGGCGGGTGCGCCGCTGCGGCAAGGCTCGCTTCATCCGCGCCAAGCGCGCCGACACCTACCTGTTCAACGGTCCGCAGCTGGGCTTCTCGATCCCCGAGCTGTTCGTGGAGTTCGAGCTGCACTCGCCGGTCCAGAACATCCGGGGCGTGAGCGCCGCCGGCGTTCCGGTGCTCGGCATCGGCCACAACGGCCGCCTTGCGTGGGGCTTCACCTCCGGACTGTCCGACGAGGACGACCTGTACGTGGAGAAGCTCACCGGAGCCGAGACCTACACCTTCAAGGGCCGGGAGCGCCAGATGAGCTGCCGCGACGAGCGCTTTGACTACCGCAGCCCCGCCACCGACCTCCCCGACCGCCTCGGCGACTGATCAAGCCGGGCGGCGTGGCCGGCTCGCGTACGGAGCGCATATGCCGCACCGTTCACGGGCCGGTGCAGGCGCGGGAGAAGGGCGTGGCCTTCGCGCGCCGGTACGCGATCTGGGGCCGCGAGCTGGAGACGCTCGTGGGGCTGTCGGCGCTCAACGACGCGAAGACGGTGCGCCAGGCCGACCGCGCCATGCTGGGAGTCACCTGGAACGAGAACGTGATCGCCGCCGACGACCGCGGCAACATCGGCTACTGGCACCCGGGGCTCCATCCCCTCAGGCCGCGCGACTACGACGAGCGCCTCCCCTACCCCGGCACCGGCGAGGCCGAGTGGCGCGGGCTGCTCTCGCGCCGCAGGACCCCGCACGTGATCAACCCGCGCCAGGGCTACGTGCTGCAGTGGAACAACGTGCCCTCGATGGGCTGGACCTCCGGGGACGGCGAGGCGCGCGAGCGCCAGACGGGGCCGTTCCACCGCTCCGGCCTGCTCCGGCTGCCTGGTGTCACGGCTGGCGGCCAAGCCCACGCTACGACGGCTCGAAGGCGGTCGACCGCCGCAGCGGCAGCACGGCGCAGCAGCGCCCCCTCTTCGGCAGGCAGCTGCGCCGCGCCCGCAGGGGATCCAGCGGGCAAGGCGCGCGCGCTGCTCACCACGCTGATCGAATGGGACGGCTCCTACGCCCGCGCGGACGGCGCCGGGAAGGTGGAGCCCGGCGTGGCGGTCTGGGAGAACTTCAAGGACCAGGCCGAGCTGATCGCCCTCTTCGGCGCATGACGCGCGCCAAGATCGGCCTGGGCGGCGAGAGCCTGCTGGGCAAGCCCGGCACCTCGCACCAGTTCGACATCTCCAACGGCGAGGCCTTCGCGCTGCGCACACTCGACGTCCGCGGCCTGCGCACGCGGCGAAACGGACCCACGACGCGATGGCCTCCCGCTTCCGCAACCCCAACCCCGACACCTGGCGCGAGCCACGCCGCATGTACGAGATGACGGCCCAGGGCGCCGCGGCGATCCCCGGATCTGCCGTTCTTCGACCGCGGCACCTGGGAGCAGTCGGTACATCTCGGACGCTGAGACGCCGGCGCCGGTGCACTAGGTTCCGCGGCCCATGGCCTGGGTCGAGACGGCGAGCCTGTCCTTCATCGCGCGCCACGACTCCGCCCAGGCCGACGCCGCGGCCGGCGTGCTGGACGACCTCGAGGCCTTCCGCGCCAGGCTGGAGGGCGCTGTTCGAGAGCGTGCCTGGCGAGGTTCGGTGGTGATCCACCCCCGCCCGCTGATGCTGGCCGTCGCCGCGCCGTGGCTTCCCGCTCGCACGGCGGTCTCCGCCCCGGCGGGCCGGCGCTACTTCGCGCGGGTGGTTCTGGCCGCAGCGAGATCCACGTGCTTGCCCCCGAGGCGCTGGAGAAGCGCGCGTCCGGGCGTGCCCGGCTCGCGGGAGGCGCTGCTGCGCTCGCCCCGCCACGAGTACGCCCACGTGGTGATCGGCGCCGCCAACCCCGCCCTCCCGCCGCCCGTTCTCGCCGGCCAGCTTCCGCCGGTACGTGCGCGCGGCCTGGCTGTGCGAGGGCGCCGCGCACCTACCTGGCGGGCCAGGTGCCCCACCTGCGCCCCGCGATAGTGCGGCGGCTGCGCGAGGGCGGGCAGGCCGCAGATTTCCGCCGGCCGCGCGCGACGCCTACGTGCTCGGCGGAACCGTGTTCGCCGCTGCTGGACGCCGAGCGCGGCCCGGAGGCCTGCGCGGAGCTGGCCGCGGCGGACCCGATCGCAGCGGGCCGACGTGCGCGTCGAACAGGCGTTCGGGCGGCCCGCGGCGAGCGTCGAGCGGGCCTGGTTCGACTACCTGGCGTCGCTCGAGAGCGGGCTGACCCGCCGCGCCGCCTCGGCCTCGAGCACCTGGAGCAGCGCCGCCACCACGCGCTCGTCGAACTGGGCGCCGGCGTCTGCGCAGCAACTCGGCCCGGGCGCCGGCTCTCGGACATCGCCGCCCGGTAGGGCCGGTCGGTGGTCATCGCGTCGTAGGCGTCGCAGGCGAGGATGATGCGCGAGCCCAGCGGGATGTCCTCGCCGGACAGGCCGTCGGGGTAGCCCAGGCCGTCCCAGCGCTCGTGCTCGTGGCGCACCAGCGGCAGCACGTCGGCCAGGAAGTCGACGGTCGAGAGGATGCGCTCGCCGACATCGGTATGGCGCTCGATCTCGCGCCGCTCGCGCGGCTGTGAGCGGGCCGCGCTTGTTCAGGATGGCCTCGGGCACGGCGATCTTGCCGATGTCGTGGAAGATCGCCGCCGAAGCGCAGGGTGCGCAGCTGCTCGCCGTCCATGCCGAGCCTGCGGCCCGACCTCGCGGGCTCGGCCCACCACCGCGCGCGAGTGGCTCGCCGTGTAGGAGTCCTTGGCCTCCAGCGCGGCGGCCAGGCGCCTCGGCGGTGCCGAGGTAGGCGCGCTCCAGGCGCTCGTACAGCGTGGCCGAGCGCAGCGCCGAGCCGATCTGGTCGGCCACGGTCTGCACCAGCCGGGCGTCGTCCTCGTCGAAGGCGCTGCGGCGCGTCTCCTCGATGTTGATCGCGCCCCACAGCTCCCCGCCCACCCACAGCGGCACCACGAGCTCGGAGCGCACGTCGCGCGCGTCTCGCCGGCGGTCCGTAGTCGGTCTCGCGTCGGCACGTCGCCCGACGATCACCGGCCGGCGCTCGCGCAGGCAGCGGCCGATCACGCCGGCGTCTGCGCGGCTGGGCCCAGCCCTGCTCGTCTGCCAGCCCGCACGAACGGCCTCGCCGCGTGCCGGCGGCGCAGTCGACGTAGTCGTCCTCGCGGATGCGGATGACGGCGCACAGGTAGTAGCCGAACGCACGGTGCAGCTCCTCCACCGCCGCCTCGATGATCTCGCTGCGGATCGGTCATGGCGGCCAGCCGCGTGCCCAGCGCGTTGGCCAGCGACAGCTGGCGCGTGCGCTTGCGCAGGCGCTCGGTCTGCTGGCGCGGCGGGCCGGCCGGCCACCGGGGCGGGTCCGCCGTGGCGGTCGCCGGGGGCTCGGCCGATGCGCGGGCGCGTGCGCTGGGGCAGCCGCCGGGCGGAGCTCGTCGGCACCTCGGAGGCTTGGTCACATCGCGCCCCCCGGCCGCTGCTGCTTGCCGTACAGCAGCGCCCGGTCGGCGCGCTCGATCAGCGCTGGTCGGGCGACTCCCCCGGGGCCCACTCGGCCACGCCGGCGCTGGCCCCGCCGCCGCTCGCGGTCGCGTCGCTCCAGGACTCGTCGAGCGCGCGCGTCACGCCCTCGCAGCGCGCGCCTGGCGACCACCTCGGCCGCCTCGGCCTCGTCCGACTCCGATCGCGACGATCGCGAACTCGTCGCCCCCGTAGCGGGCGACCAGGTCGTAGGGGCGAACGCGCCTGGCGCAGCGCGCGGCCCACGCCGCCGCAGCACCTCGTCGCCCGCCAGGTGGCCGTGGCTCCTCGTTCACCTGCTTGAAGTCGTCCATGTCGACCAGCACCAGCGAGAGGCGGTGGCCGGTGCGCTCGCAGCGCTCGATCTCGCGTCGCAGCGCGTCCTGCATCGCCGCGTGGTTGAGGCAGCCGGTGAGGCCGTCCGTGCGCGCGGCCTGCGCCAGGCCGGCGTGCGCGCTGGCGTTGCGGCACGCGGCCGCGGCCAGCTCGCCGAAGGCCTCGAGCAGGCTGAGGTGCTCGCGGGTGACGCAGGTACGGGCGTGTGTAGCCCACCGCGAGCACGCCGCGCAGCTCCCCGTCCCAGTGCATCGGCACGGCGAGCGCAGCTGCGGACCTCGCCGAACAGCGCCGCGTCCGGCACGCGCGGCAGCCCTGGTAGTCGTTGGTGATGCAGCGGCCGGTCGAGCTCGGCGACCCGGCCGGCCATGCCCGCGCCCGGCTCGCATCCGGTAGCCGATCGCCTCGGGGGGCATGCCGTAGGCGGCCTCCACCGCCACGCCCGTCCTCGGCGCTGCCGCGGTAGACCACGGCGTTGTCGGCGTCGAGGATGCTCGCCGCCTCGTGGCAGATGCGCGCGAGGACACGGTTTAGGTCGAGGCTCTCGTTGAGCGTCTTGGCCGCGCGGGCGAGCGCCGCCTGGCTGCGCCATCTGCGCGGCGTGCTCCTCGGCCAGGCGAGCTGGGCCAGGGCGGCCGAGGCGGCCGCCGCGAACGACGCCGGCCACCTCCACCTCCTCGCGCGTCGAAGTGCCTGCCGGCGCTCGTCGGCCAGCACGAGCACGTGGCGCACGGCCTCGCTCGAGCGCATCGGCAGCAGCAGCACGTTCCCGCGGCGGCCCGCGCCGCCGAGCGCGCTCGGCCGAGCAGCTCGGCGCCTCGCCGGCCACCGGCCCACCCGGCCTCGCCGCGTCGTCGGCCAGCGGTGGGCAACGCGCGACCGCCAGCGACCCTCGCGGGCTCGCCAGCGGCGGGGCTCGCCGCCGCGGCTCGGCCACGGCCCGCGCCGCCGGCCACCGCGAGCAGCACGGCGCGGGTGACGCCGAAGAACTCGCGCGCCTCGTCCACCAGGCGCCCGTGCACGGACCTCCGGGCCCCTGCGGTCGGCCGCCAAGCCGAGCAGGCGGGTGACGGCATGCATCGCCTCGCGGCGCTGCCGATGCGCGGGCGGGGCCGGTCGATGCGCGGCAGGTGGCACCTTCGGACGATTGACGCATCGGTGGCGCGGGCACGACGTTTGAGCTGTCGGCGGCCAGCCAGCCGGCAGTTCTGAGCTCTAGAGGCCGAGCGTCTTCGCGATGATGTTCTTCTGGATCTCCGACGTGCCGCCGTAGATCGTGGTGACGACGGCCGCGCGCAGGTGGCGCTCCATCGGATACTCGGTCGCGTAGCCGTAGCCGCCCGCCATCTGCACCGCCTCGAGCGCGCAGCGCTTCGCCAGCTCGGTGGCGGCCAGCTTGGCCATCGACGCCTCCTGGGGCAGCATCCGCGCCGGGTCCTCGTCGGTCAGCCGCGCCACCCAGCGCACCAGCAGCCGCACCTGCGCGAGCTCGGTGGCCAGCTCGGCGAGCCGGTGCTGGAGCGCCTGGAACGAGCCGACCGGGCGGCCGAACTGCTTGCGCTCCTTGACGTAGGCCAGCGTGTCGTCGAACGCGCGCTGGGCCAGCCCGAGGGAGGTGGCGGCGAGGATCGTGCGCTCGTAGTTGAGGCCGGCCATCAGCTGGGTCCAGCCGTTGCCCTCGGTGCCGAGCAGGGCGCTCCTCGGGCACGCGCACGTCGTCGAGGTGGAGCTCGTTGGTCTCCTCGCCGCCCATCGTCGCGATCGGGCGTGATCGTGAAGCCCTCGGCGTCGCGCGGGCACGAAGATCATCGAGAGCCCCTCGTGGCGCTCGGAGCCCTCGCCCGTGCGGCAGACGATCAGCGTGTGGCTCGCCTTGTGCGCGTAGCGAGCACCACATCTTCGCGCCCGTCGATGCACCCACTCGCCGTCCTCGCAGCCGGGCCCTGCACTTGAGCGATGCGACGTCCGAGCCGGAGTCCGGCTCGGACATCGCGATCGCCAGCGTGCCGCCCCTTGCTGACCGGCCGAGCAGGTCGCGCTTCTGCTCCTCGGTGCCGAAGCGGTTGAGCGCGCCGACGCACGATCAGCGTCACGCCGTACGCGCCGATCGGGATCTGCCCGCGGGCGGTCTCCTCGAGGAACAGGCGTCGCGTCGAGGAAGGTGCCGCCCGAGCCGCCGTACTCCTCGTCGATCTGGAGCCCGTACCAGCCGAGCTCGGCCATCTTGGCCGCGACGTCGTCGGAGTGGTGGTCGTCCTCGGGCGTCGTCGCACTGTCTCGCGCTCCGCGAAGTCGCGGATCGCCGCCACGAAGTCGCGCTGCTCGTCGGTCAGGCCGTGACGCCGACGGCGCGGTCGGCGGCCTCCATCAGGCCTCGACCGGCTCGCGCGGCTTGAAGCGGTTCAGCTCGCGCAGCGCGATCACCATCTTGTGCACCTCGTCGGGGCCGTCGGCGATCCGCAGCCAGCGGCCCTGGCGCCACATCATCGCGAGCGGCATGTCGTCGGACATCCCGAGCGCGCCGTGCACCTGCATCGCGCGGTCGAGCACGTCCTGGTGCATCTGCGCGGCCACGACCTTGATCATCGAGATCTCCTGGCGGGCGGCGCGCTTGCCCTCGGTGTCCATCTTCCAGGCGGCGTGCAGCACCATCAGCCGCGCCGCGTCGATCTCGATCCGCGACTTCGCGACGAAGTCCTGGACGAACTGCTTCTCGGCGAGCTTGCCCGCCGAACGCCTCGCGCGTCGTGCGCGCGCCGGCACATCAGCTCGAACGCGCGCTCGGCCGAGCCGATCGCGCGCATGCAGTGGTGGATGCGGCCCGGGCCGAGCCGGGCCTGGGCGATCGTGAAGCCCTCGCCGCGCGGCGCCGAGCAGGCTGTCCTCGGGCACGCGCACGTCCTCGTAGAGGACCTCCCAGTGGCCGGGGCCGCCGTCGTGGCCCATCACCGGCACCGGGCGGACGCCGGTGAAGCCCGGCGTGTCGATCGGCACCAGGATCATGCTCGCCCGCTTGTGCGGCGCGGCGTCGGGGTCGGTCACGACCATCGCGATCGCCACCGACGGCGCCGTTGTAGCCCGAGGTGAACCACTTGTGGCCGTTGATCGACCCACTCGTCGCCGTCGAGCTCGGCGCGCGCGGCGAGCCCGGTGGGGTCGGATCCGGCGGTCTCCGGCTCGGTCATCGAGAAGCAGCGAGCGGACGTGGTCGTTGAGCAGCGGCTCGAGCCAGCGCTGCTTCTGCTCGTCGGTGCCGTACTCGGCGAGGATCTCCATGTTGCCGGTGTCCGGGGCCGAGCAGTTGAAGACCATCGGCGGCCACGGCCGCTGCGGCCCATGTCCTCGCAGAGCATCCCGTACTCCCAGTTGGTCAGGCCGGCGCCGTGCTCCTCGTCCGGCAGGAAGAGGTTCCAGAGCCCCTCGGCCTTCGCCCGCTCGCGCAGCTCGACCAGGATCGCGGGTAGGCGACGCCGGGCGCGACCTCCTCGTCGAGCGCCTGCATCGGCCTCCGCCTCGACCGGCATCACGTGCTCCGCGATGAAGGCGCGGATGCGCTCGCGCAGCTCCGGCGACGCGATCGGACGGCGCGAAGTCCATCGTGGCGCACACTACCGATCACGCCCATTCCAGCAGCCCGCCTCCATGCCCCCTACTCATCGGAATTATGGAGTTGGACGGAGCCAAGGTCAGCCGCGGGACGCCGCGAAGCGGTATAAGCCGAGGAAGCCGAGGGAGCGCGCCCGACTCGTGGCCGTCACAGCGGGGGCGGGCTGCCTCGTGGTCGTGCTCGCCTATGCCCTCCTGGGCACGCTCGGGGCCGCGCTCGTTCCCTGGCCGCCTACGGAGTCGCGGTATTCGTGCTCGGCCTCGTCAACGCAGGGGCCGCCGCCGCCGCGCTGATGGTCACGCTGGCCACGGTCGTGGCGATCGACCCGGCGCTCGATGACTCCGACGACGACCCGCCGCCCGAGCGCGCTCAGCTGCGAGAGGCTCGCAGCAGCCTGAGCGAGTCCATGGAGCGCGAGGAGCGGGCGATGCGGCTCGTGGAGGCCCTCGAGGGCGAGGCGGCGAGGCTCCGCGATCGGGGTGCCACGGCCTCGGCCCGCGCCGATCGGCTCGAGGCCCGAGCGGCGCGGCTGCGCCGGGCGCTGCGCCGCGCCAACAGGTGAGTCCGGCGCCACCGGGCGCAGGTAGGGTGCCTGCGGTGGCCACAGTGCAGGTAACCATCGCCGGACCGGGTGGCGAGGTGAGCCTCGCGGTACCCCAGGACGCTCCCCTTGAGCGGCTGCTGCCCACGCTCGTCTCGGTGGCCGCGCCGCAAAGCGACCGGTCCACGGAATGGACGATCACGTCCCCCAACTACCCGGAGCTGGGACCGGGGAGAACGCTGGCCCAATGCGGGGTGACCGACGGCTCGCTCCTCCTGCTGCAGCGCTCCGGACCGGAGACCGCAGCCGTGGCGGAGCCCAAGCCCCCGCGGCCCGAGCCCGAGGCGCCCGCGCAGGCTGCCCCAGTCCCGGTGCCCAAATCGCCCCCCGCCACCGGCAACGGCTCCCCGATGAGGCGCACAACCAGCAGCCTTCCCTCACGCGTGCCCGCGCACGAGCGCGTGCGCGAGGCTGTCGCCGCGGCCGTAAGGCCGGCCCCCCTCACCGGCGCGAGACGGGCGGCCGGACCCAGCCGGGCGCCCAAGCGTCCCCGCGGCACGGGGCCCCAGCCCGGGGCCATGACGATCGCCCAGAGGAGCACGCCCTATGAGCGCGCGCACGCGTCCTGGCGTGGAAGCGACTACCGGCGGCGACTCGACGAGGCGATCGCGGCCCCGCGCCTGCGCCGGTGTCCCACGATCGCCGTGGTCTCGCCCAAGGGCGGCGTCGGCAAGACCACCCTCGCGGTGCTGATCGGCTCGCTCCTCGCGAAGATCCGCAGCGACCGCGTGGTGGCGGTGGACACCAACCCCGACTTCGGCTCGCTCGGCTGGACGCTCACGCCGGATCACGACGTGTTCGCCGATGACATGCTGGAGCTGCTCGACCGTCCCGACGTGACAGTCACAGAGCTCGACGCCCATCTCGGGCGCAGCCGGGACGGCCTGATGGTCCTGCCCGCCCCATTCGACTCCGCCCGCGCCTCGCGACTGGACCGCAGTGCCTACAAGCGATTGATCGAGCACCTGCAGATGACGGCCGGCGTTCTCCTGCTGGACTGCGGCACCGGGCTGCACGACCCCCCTGCCCAGGCCGCCCTGATGTGCGCCGACCAGATGTTGCTGGTCACAGACGCCGAACCGGCCACCGCCACGCTGGTGGCCGAGGCGTCCAAGCGCCTGCTGCGGGCGGGGCTGCCGGTCACGCTGGTGGTGAACAAGCTGTCTCGCAACACCCGGCTCGACGTGGATGAGCTCGCCCGCTCCGTGAGCTGGGCCGCCGGCATGACCACCGTGGAGCTGAACACGCTGGCGGCCACCCGCGTGTCGGCCGGCGAGTTCTCCTGGGACGAGGGGTCTCCTGGAGCGTGGGGCACCTCCATTCGCGAGCTGGTGGCCGGGCTGGTGGCGGGATGGCCCGCGCTGGGGCTCACGAGCGACCGGACCTGAGCCGCGTACGGTCGCCCGAGGCGGGCGCGGGCAGTACCTTGAAGTCCACCATGGCGGGCGGAAACGCGAAAGCGCAGAGCGGCGCCGAGGACGGCGCACAGGCCACCTTCCACCGGCCGCCGCGGGACCGGCCGGACCCGCCGCCCACCGACGAGCTGCGTGTGCACGCGCCACCCACCAGGCCCGAGCCGCCGGCGGGCGGCGGGCTCATCCAGGCCGCGTTTCCGGCCCTCGGGAGCATGGGCATGGTGGGCTTCGCGCTGGTCTACCGCAACCAGCTCTTCCTCTACATCGCCGTGGGCATGGTCTTCCTCAGCATCGTGATGGTGATCGGCATGCGCTGGTCCCAGGCGCGGTCGGTGAAGAAGCGGCGCATGAGCAACCGTCGCAAGTACCGCGCCTACCTCGGCACGGTGGAGCGCCAGCTGGCCAAGGACGCCGATGCGCAGCTCGTGGCCGCCGACCGCCTGTACCCCGACCACGAGCGGCTGTGGGGGCTGGTGCTCTCGCGGCGGCATCTCTGGGAGCGCCGCGGCTCCGATCCCGACTTCCTCCGCGTGCGCGTCGGCCGCGGCCCCGTGCCGCACGCCCGCCCCATCCGGCTGGAGATCGGCGACGACCCGATCACCGAGCGCGAGACAGACCTCGAGGACGAGGCCAGCCACCGTCCGCAAGCGCTGGGCGCGCGTGACCGACGTG
Source organism: uncultured Thermoleophilaceae bacterium (assembly GCA_963727395.1). Lineage (GTDB taxonomy): Bacteria > Actinomycetota > Thermoleophilia > Solirubrobacterales > Thermoleophilaceae > JAAYBF01. The sequence goes on from CAVSGC010000022.1 coordinate 34,726, forward strand.
CCCGTGGTGATCGACCTCGACGGAGGCGCAGGTGGTGTCCGTGGTCGGCCCACCCGGCTCCACGCGGGCGCTGGCGCGCAGCCTGGTCTCGCAGCTGGCCGCCTTCCGGGCGCCGAACGACCTGCGGATGCTGGCCGCCTTCGACCCCGAGGACAAGGGCGAGTGGGGGTGGATGAAATGGCTCCCGCACGCCCGCTCCGAGGTCCGGCCGCGCCAGGGCGGGGAGGCGCCGCCAGTGCTGCTCGCCGACTCGCCCGAGCTGCTTGCGCGCCTGCTGGAGGGCGAGCTGGGGCCCCGCCTGGAGCAACTGGGGCGCCTCGACGAGCAGGGCGCGATCAGCGGCCGCGACACGCCGCTGGCCGGGCCGCGGCTGGTGCTCTTCGTGGACGGCTTCTCGCCGCAAGTCCCAGGTGGCGCGGCTGGCGCTCGATCCGCGACGGTGATGGAGCGCGGACACCGGCTCCGACTCACGCTGATACTGCTCACGGACGCCCCCGACGCGCGAGCCGTCGGAGGCCGACGTCGCGGGTGCGTGCTCACGCCCAGCGCGGCCACCGTCGAGGAGCGCCGCGGGGACGCCGCAGGCGCTGGGAGGGCGTTTGGCCGGACGCCGCGCGACCTCGGGCTGTGCGAGGCGGTGGCGCGCTCGCTCGCGCCGCTGCGGCTGGAGGACCGTGACGCCGACGCGCCGTCGCCGACGAGGTGCGCCTGCTCGACCTGCTCGGCGCCCGCTCGGCGGCGGACATCGACCCGGCGCAGACCTGGCGCGAGCGCTCGCCCGCGCGAGCTGCGCGTGCCGATCGGCGTGACCGCGGGCGGCGAGCCGTCGCACTCGACCTCAAGCAGGCAGCCGAGGGCGGCATGGGCCCGCACGGGCTGATCGTCGGCGCCACCGGCTCGGGCAAGAGCGAGCTGCTGCGCACGCTGGTGGCGGGGCTGGCCGTGGACCAGTCGCCGGAGGACCTCGCCTTCGTGCTGATCGACTACAAGGGCGGCGGCGCCTTCGCCGAGCTGGCCCGGCTGCCGCACGCGGCCGGACTGATCACCAACCTCCAGCGCGACGCCGGGCCTGGTCGACCGCATGCGCGACGCGCTGCTGGGCGAGCAGGAGCGGCGCCAGAGATGCTGCGCGACGCCGGCGACCTCGACGACATCCGCGCCTACCGCGCGCGCCCGGGAGCGCGATCCCGACGCTCGCGCCGATGCCCTACCTGCTGGTGGTCGTGGACGAGTTCGGCGAGCTGATGACCGCACGGCCGGAGTTCATCGACCTCTTCCTCGGCATCGGGCGCGTGGGGCGCAGCCTGGGCATGCACCTGCTGTTCTCCAGCCAGCGGCTGGAGGAGGGCCGCCTGCGCGGGCTGGAGAGCAACCTGCGCTACCGGATCTGCCTGCGCACCTACTCCGCCGCCGAGAGCAAGATCGTGCTCGGCACGCCGGACGCCTATCTGCTGCCCCCGTTCCCGGGCGCGGCCTACCTCAAGGTGGACACGGGCGTGTACGAGCGCTTCAAGGTGGCGCCTCGTCTCGGGCAGTCGCGCGGCGCCGCAGACCGCTGTCGTGAGCGGCCCCAGCGTGTCAGCTGTTCTCGTCGAGCATGCCCGGCCTGGAGTCCGGCGAGCCCGAGGAGCAGGCGCCCGAGCAGCCCGGCGGGCCGTCGGACCTCGAGTCGATCGTCTCGCTGCTCGGCGATGCGCACGGAGGCCGCGAGGTGCACCAGGTCTGGGTCCCTCCGCTGGCCGAGTCGATCGGGCTGGCGCAGGTGGTGCACGACGAGCCCTGGTGGGAGCGCGCGGACGGCGGCTCACCTCGGCTGGATGCCGTGGTGGGGCTGGTGGACCTGCCCTCGGAGCAGCGCACCGAGCCGCTCGTGCTGGACTTCGAGGGCAGCTCCGGGCACCTCGCGCTCGTGGGCGCGCCCCAGAGCGGCAAGACCACATTCCTGCGCACGCTCGCGGCGTCGCTGATGCGCCGGCACCGCCCCGACGAGGTGCGCCTGTACGGCATCGACCTGGGCGGTGGAGGGCTGTCCTCTCTGGCCGGCCTGCCACACGTGGGCGGTGTGGCGGCCAAGGCCGGGCGAGACGAGGTGCGTCAGACGGTGCGCCACATGCAGTCGTTGCTGGCCCGGCGCGAGGCCGGCTTCCGCGAGCTGGGCCTGAACTCGATGGCCGAGGCGCGGGCCGCGCGCTCCAGGCCCGAGCGCGCGGAGAAGGAGGACCTGGCTGACGTGTTCCTGATCGTCGATGGGTGGGCCTCCCTGCGCAGCGACTTCGAGGGCCTGGACCGCGACCTCGAGCAGATCGCCGTGGAGGGCCTGAACTTCGGGATGCACCTGGTGATCACCTCGAGCCGGTGGGCCGAGATGCGCCCGAGCCTGCGCGACAACATCGGCAGCCGCCTGGAGCTGCGCCTGAACGACCCGATCGAGTCAGAGCTGGGGCGGCGCGTGGCCGAGAAGCTCCCCACCGACGTGCCGGGCCGCGGCCTCACCTCAGCCAAGCTGCACTTCCAGGCCGCGCTGGCCACGCAGGAGGAGCTGGACGACGTGGCCCAGCGGTGGGACGGGCCGGCGGCGGCGCCCGTGCCGGTCCTGCCGAACAGCGTGCCTGCCAGCGCGCTCCCGGGCCCCGACGAGTCACCCGGCCCCGGCGTCCCCGTGGGCGTGGACGAGCTGGCGCTCGAGCCGGTCTACCTCGACCTCACCGCCGGCGACCCTCATTTCCTCGTCCTGGGCGACGGGGAGTCGGGCAAGACCAACCTGCTTCGCCTCTTGGCTCAGGGCCTGATGGCACGCCAGGACCCGGGCCGTGCGCAGATCTCGATCGTGGACTACCGCCGCGGGCTGATCGACCTATCCGACGAGCCCCACGTGCATGCCTACGCCGCCAACGCCGCGATGGCCACCGAGTCGGTGTCCGCGCTGCGGGCGGAGCTGGAGGCGCGCCTGCCGGGCGCCGACGTGTCACGCGAGGAGTTGCTGCGCGGACCCAGCTGGTCGGGCCCACGCCACTACCTGCTCGTGGACGACTACGACCTGGTGCCCAGCGCCACCGAGAACCCCCTCACTGCCCTGATCGGCCTGCTCGCCCACGGCCGCGACGTGGGACTGCACCTGGTGGTCACGCGGCGCGTGGGCGGCATGTCCACATCCTCTTTCGAGGGCTTCCTGCAACGGCTGCTGGAGCTGCGCACGCCGGGGCTGCTCATGAGCGGCAGCCCGAGCGAGGGGAACCTGCTGGGCGGGCACCGCGCGCAGGAGCTGCCGGCCGGACGGGGGCTGCTGATCCGCCGCGAGGGCAAGCCGGGCCTGGTCCAGACCGCCCTCGCGCCCCGGGACGAGCCTGAGGCCGCGCGGCTGCCCACGCGCGGCCGCCGGACCACGGGCTAGGTCTCCGGCGCGTCCCCGCTCGAGATCACGCGGCGCTCGGCCTCGTCGTAGGCGGGCAGCGTGGCGTCGTACAGCTCTCGCTCGGTGATCTCGCGCTCGGCCGGGTCCACGCGCCCGTTGCTGTTGAGGTCCCACCGCAGCTTCCGGCCGCGGGTCCCGTCATCACTCGAGCGGATCACGTCCTTGTCGCCCCTGGGCCCATCGATGAACTCGAAGTCGAACCGTCCGTCCAGCTTGAACATCTTGGACGTGATCGGAGGCAGCTCCCCTGCGCGGACCTGCTGCTCGATGAGTCGCATCTGCACCCTGCGGATGTCTGCGTTCTGATCCGCGCGCGAGTAGGTGTCGCCCCTGCCTTCGTCGTCGCCCCCGCAACCGGCCCCGAGCACCAGGACCGCCGCGCAGAGACCGGCGATCCGCCGGTTCATCCAGCGAGCTCCCACCGGCCTTCGACCTGCACCACCCGCTCCCACTCGCCGTCGATCCGCTGGTAGGTCAACTCGTCCGAGGAGCCGTCGATCGGGAGGCGGTACACGCGCTCGGCCGGATCCCAGGTCAGGTCGTCCTGATGGGCCACCACGTCGCCCGAGCCGTTGTCGATCGTGCCCTCGCCATCGGCGTCGAAGGGCCACTCCCAGGCCTTCTCGAAGCCGCTGGGGTTGTTGTTGTCGTAGCCGTCGGGAAGCGACAGGTCGTCGATGTCGGGCGGGTTGGCGGCCATGTAGCGCTCGTCGGCGAGGCTGGTCATCCCCTCCATCGCCGGCTCTGCCAGGCCCAGGCCGGCATCGTAGAGCTCGCGCTCGGTCACCTGCCGCTCCTCGCTGGAGATGCTCCCGTCCCGGTCGAGGTCCCACTGCAGCGGCTCCTCGTGGCCGTCGCCGTCGGAGTCCACACGGATCACGTCCTGGTCGCCGTTGGGGCCGCTCACGAAGTCCACGTTGGGCGAGCCGTCCAGGTTGATGGTGTGGATCGCCTCCGGCGGCAGGTGTCCCACCTGCACCTGGGTGGCGATCGACAGCCGCTTGAGCGCCTGGAGCTCGTCCACCTGCCGGGCCGCCTGCTCCTCGAGGCTCTTCTCCACCGCGTCGGTCGGGAAGATGTCCTTGAACGCCTCTCCGGCGATCACGTCGAAGCCGGGCACGCGGCCTGGCGGCGTGAGGCCCACGAGCTTGCCGCTCGCGGTCTGGGCCAGGCCGTTGACGGTGTCCGAGGCCTCCGCGGAATCCAGCTCCGCCTCGCCCAGCGCGATCACGCCCATCTCGGCCAGCGCGCCCGAGCGCTGCGCGTAGCTGGTGTCCTCCCGGGCTGCCGCGTTGTACATGCCCTCGCCCACGCGCTCGCCGATGATCGTTGTTGTGTCCGGCCGCATGTCGTCGTCGGCGAACAGCATCTTCAGGTAGTCCTGGCCCTGCTCGTAGCTGAGCTGGTCGATCCGGTCGGGCGGCGCGTCCATCGCGCTGGGCACCGCCCGCTCGGTGGCCAGGTACTCGAAGTCGGTGATGTGATCGTCGAGAATCGTGACCAGCGCCGGCTTGGCTCCCCCCGGCATGTGGTCGCCGAAGGCCGGCGCCGCGCCGATCACCGCGTAGGAGGCGTCGTTGGAGAGGCCGAGGTTGGTGCCCCTGAGGTCGTGCGTACCGGCCGTGATCAGGGCGCCGAGCGCGTTGCCATCGTCGGTGTAGCGGGGGCCGTACATCAGCAGGGGCGCGGCGTTGTTGAAGTGGTCGTCCGGGCCGTGGGTGCCCGCGAGCAGCGTGCCCGCGGCCTCCGGGTTCCCGCCGATGAACTCCATCAGGTCCTGATTTTCCGACAGCTCGTTGTGGAGGGTGGAATCGGGGTCGGCGCCGGGCGCGATCAGCACCTCCTCGCCCACGTCGGCGAGGAAGGTGGGGTCGTAGTTCGAGGCCTCGCCGGACTGGATGAAGGCGCTCATCTTCTGGTGGCCGGGGTAGCGGTCGCTCATGCCCAGGTCCTTTCGCATGAAGCCGCCGGCGAACCCCTGGCGCAGCTGACCGGAGCGGGTGGCGGTACCCAGCAGCGTGGCGAAGGGCGCCATCACCGCCACGAGCGATGGATCGCCCAGCCCGTCGCCGTCACCCTGGAAGTAGGTCAGGTTCTGGACGAACTCGTCGGCGCCGCGCCCGCCGAGCTGGTTGTAGAAGCCGGCCGCGAACTCACCGTCGTGGCTGAAGCGCGAGACGAACGCGCCCACCTCGCCGATCGATTGGTCGCCCTCGTTGTACGCGGCCTCATCGGCGTCCTGTGCCAGCTCGGAGCCGATCTGGGTCTGCACTCCCTCGCTGAGCGAGTTCATCGGCACGCCGTCCATCACGGAGTAGTCGCCGGCCCGGATCTGGGCCAGCGCGCGATCCTCAACCGCGCCCTGGTGGCCGATCATGACCCCGCCCGCCACCACCGGCATCGCGTCCTCGGCGCCGGTCAGCCGGCCGGCGGCGGACGTGGCCGCCTGCTCGACCGCCTCCCGCTCCTGCTCGGCCTCGTTGCGCAACTGCTCGAGCTCGTCGGCGGCTGCCGCCGCCCTCGTCTCCTGCTGCACCCGCTCGGCCGCTGCGGCGTTGGCGTCGGTGACCGCCGCGTCGTGCTGCAGCTGCGCGGTGGCCCCGGCATCCACTGCGGACATCGAGTACATCGACGACTGCGCGCGTGACTGCGCGGCGCTCTCTGCCGCCGCGGCATCGGCCGCTGCGGCCTGGGCGGCCAGCATCCGCTGCTGCACCTCCTGCGCCTGCTCCTGGAGGCGCCGCACGCGCTCACGGCCCTGCTCCAGCCGATCGGCGAACTGATCCAGGATCGTGCTGGCCCGGACGCTCGCCTCGCCCGCCGACCGGCCTGCCTCGGCGTAGTCAGCGGTCTGGCCGATGAAGGCCGAGGCCGCTACGCCGGACCACGAGACCGACGCCGCCGCCGAGTTGACGGTCTCGGCCGTGTTGCGGAAGCCCGTGCCCACGCCGCGCAGCCCGTTGGCCGCGTCGCGCACCGCCCCCGGATCCCCGGGCGGCAGCGCGATGCCAGCCACGGACGCGCCACCACCGTCGCCGCTCGGCAACACGTTTCTACAACCCCCGCCCGCTCATCCTGGCGTTCACCGATTCTGTGTGCTCGTAGGCGCTGCCCCCACTGTCCACGCTCGCACCGGCCCGATCGACCGCCTCGCCCAGCGCGGTGGCCGTGGTGCTCGCCATCTCGCAGAACGCGGCCACAGCGCCCTGCAGGTCGGCGTAGCCCACATCGCCCACCGACAGGCCGCCGGCACCAACACCGTTGCCGGTGGACAGCTCTGAGCGCACACGACGCAGCGTGGCCCCCGCCGCGTGCAGCTCGGCGGGGGTGACATCGATGCCCGACATGACCTAGCGGTTGAAGCTGCTGGCCACCGCCTGCTCGGTGTCGGCGTAGTTGGCCGAGGCCTGGGTCATCAGCTGCGAGATGCCGTGCAGGGCCTGCTGGATCCCCTGCGACGAGCGCTGCCACTCGGCCCACAGCTCGTGAAACCGCGCCTGCGCCACGCCGGCCCAGTCGGACCCGAGCGGGGCCACCTGGGACTGCAGCTGCTGATTGATCTGCTCGATGTTCGAGGCACCGGAGTTCAGCTGGCCCGCGATCGACTGCAACTGCTCGGGGGTGACTCTGATGTTGCCTGCTGCCATAGCGTTTCCGCCTCCCATCGTTTGGGGTGCACGACCGCCTCGTGCGGCCGCTCAAGCTGATTGCGTGCCGGAGTTGTGCCCGCAAGCGGCATATCTACAAACCTCTTTGGACGGCTGTTTGTTGCGCTCCCGGCCGCGGGTCTGTACAAACGCCAGCTTCATGGCTTCCCTCGTAGTGAGCATCGCCGGCCCCGCCGATCAGGTGGATCTGACCGTGCCTGCCGAAACCCCGATCGAGCAGCTGCTGCCCACGTTCATCTCGCTGGGCGTGCTCGGCGCCGGAGCCGGGACCAACGGAACCACCTATGGCGTGGCGCGGGCGGGCGAGCCGCCGCTGCCGTCGGCCAGCACGCTTGCCGAGTGCGGCGTGGTGGACGGCACCGTGCTCTACGTGCAGGAGCTCAAGCCCGTGGAGGCGGCGCCCAGGGAGGAGCCCCGCCGGATCCTCCGCGCGGACTTCGAGGCCGAACAGGAGTCGGCGGCGCTCGAGCGGCGCGCCGGGTTCCCGCTGAAGCGCACCGCGTCGATGCTGCCCGACGCCCCTCCCTTCAACGAGCGGGTGCGGGAGGCGCTGGGCGCCTACTTCAAGGGCGACTCCCACGACACGCGCGGGGGCCTCGGCGGGGCCCCCGACGACTCCGACTCGCCCGCGCCGGTGGCGCGCCCCGCCGACCTGACCGTGGTCGAGCCGCCCAGCCGCATGGACCGGGCTCGCGCCAGCTGGCGCGAAACCAGCTACCTGCGCCGGCTGGACGCCAGAATCGCCGAGCCCCGTCTGCGCCGCTGCCCCACGATCGCCGTGATGTCGCCCAAGGGCGGGGTGGGCAAGACCACGATGACCGCTCTCCTGGGCTCGCTGCTGGTGCAGATACGCCACGAGCGGATCGTGGCCGTGGACACCAACCCCGACTACGGCTCACTCGGGCCGGCCCTCGCGCCCGACCACCGGGTGTTCGTGGACGACCTGGTGGACGTACTCGACCACCCCAACCTGTCGGTCTCCGAGCTGGACCGCAAGCTGGCCCGGGCGTTCGACGGGCTGCTGGTGGTGCCCGCCCCCACCGACCCGGGCCGTATGGCCAGGCTCAACCAGGAGTCCTACGCAAAGACGTTCGCTCGCCTGAAGGAGATGGTCAGCGGACTGGTGCTGGACTGCGGCACCGGCCTTCAGGAGCCCGCCGCGCGGGCCGCGATCGAGGCCGCCGACCAGATCGTGCTGGTGTCGGACTCAGAGCCCTCAACCGCCAGCCTGGTGGCCGAGGCCAGCGCGATGCTCGTGCGCAGCGGGCCGCCGCTGTTCCTGGTGATCAACAAGCTCCCCCGCAAGGGCGGCCGCCTGGACCTCGACCAGGTGTCGCGCGCGATCCCGGATGCTCGCTGCTTGATCGCGATGGACTCCGAGCCCGAGGTGGCCTCGCGCCTGAGCGCCGGCGACTTCAGCTGGGAGCGCGCGCCCGCAAGCTGGCAGCGCTCCATGCGCGAGCTGGCGGCCGTGATGGTCAAGGACTGGCCGGACCTCGGCCTGGCCGCCTGACGCCTCCCCTCAGCCCGCGAGCTGGATAGCACCCCAGGCCACGAGAGCGGCCAGCGCGGCGCCGCCCAGCACCGCCCCCACCAGACGAGCGGCATGGCCCGTCTGGCCGCCCGGCCGCGGCGCTCTGGCGGGTGCCTGCCGAGGGGCCATGTCGGCCTCGAGCAGCACCTCCCTGGCGGCCTCGGCGCCGGACTCGGGCACGAACACGTCGCGCGGGCCGGCGGCAAGGAAGTCGGGCACGTCGGCGCCGGGGCTGCGGCGCAACATGCTCGGCACCCCCTCCTCCAGCAGCATCCCCTGGATCAGCTCGGCCTCGGCCTGATGGCGCCCCCCGGCGACCCTCACCAGGTCGCCCTCGGTGAAGCGGGGATCGATCTTGCGTGCTCGCTCGTGCGCCTCGCTCTCTGGCGCTTCCGCAGTCGCGTCCCCCACGTAGGTGAGCGGCATCCCGCACTCGGAGCAGAAGCGCTCGTCGATCGTGTAGCGCAGCGCGCACGAGGGGCAGGCCAGCGGCTCGCTGCTCACGCGATCTCGATCTCCTCTTCGGAAACCTTGCCATCGACGATCCACCAGGAACGCACCACCGGCTCCTCCTCGGCGAGGGAGACGATCAGGTAGCGGTACTCCGGATAGCTGGCGAGGTTGATGTCGGTCTGCGAGGGCTCCGCGGGGCTGCGGGGATGCGAGTGGTAGATGCCCACCTCGTCGCCGGCCTCCGTCGCGTTGTAGGCCCCGAGCAGGCTCCTCTCGTCGAGCATGTAGCCATACATGGGCGACGGTTGCTCGTTCTCGGAGCGGTGCACGCTCTGAACCGCGCCGTCGCGGATCCGCAGGTAGCCGCAGCACTCGTTGGGGGAGTCCTCGCGTGCGTGTGAGAAGAGCTCGTCACGCTGGTCGGTGGTCATCCTCACGCCGTCCAAGCCTACGCGAGCCCGTGGGCGCTCCTGGTGATCCGCTGGCGGCCCTGGCGCGAAGGAACGTGCATGGACCCGCGACCGATCGCCGCCGCACTCGCCGTCGTCGCGCTCGCGCTGGCCGGCTGCGGCGGGGATGACGAGGCCGCCGCCGGGCCCGCGGCGACCAAGGTGGCCATCTCCGACTTCAAGTACGACCCCGACGCGATCCGCGTGAAGACCGGCGGGACCGTGACCTGGACCAACTCCGACAAGGCCAGGCACAACGCCCAGACCGATGACGGAGCGCCGGGTGAGTTCAACACGGGCGACCTCGACATGGGCGACTCGAAGAAGGTCACCTTCGACGAGGCGGGCGAGTTCACGTACTACTGCATCTATCACCGCTTCATGGAAGCGAAGGTAGAAGTTGTCGAGTAGGGCGCGCTAGCCTCCGCCATGGTGTTCGGCTTCCTATCGCCCTCTGCTCCCGAGCTGCTCGTGATCGCCGTGATCGCGCTGATCGTGCTCGGCCCGAGCCGCCTGCCAGACGCGGCGCGCTCGCTCGGCAAGGGCATGCGCGAGATGCGCGAGGCGTTCTCCACGAGCGGTGACGATGACGACTACGACGCGCACCGCCTCGAGCGCACCGACGAAGACGACGACGAGCTCGACGGTGACGAACTGGACGACGAGTCGTCGGACAACGACGTGAGCGCGGCGAAGAAGGTCTAGCTCACCAGAAGGCGGCGCGCTCCAGCGTGCCGTCCGCCTCGAGGTCTTCGATGCTGCGGGTGTAGACGCCAGAGCTGAGGTACTTCCAGCCGTCGTCGCAGACCACGAAGACCACGTTGCCCTCGTCGATCTTCTCTGCCACTCGCACGGCGATCGACGCGATCGCGCCGCTCGACACTCCCACGAACAGGCCCTCCTCGGCGAGCAGCTTCTTGGTCCACACCACCGAGTCGCGGTTGGAGACGAAGATCTTCCGGTCCAGCAGCTCCAGGTCGATGATCGGCGGGATGAAGCCGTCCTCCAGGGAGCGCAGGCCCTGCACCAGCTCGCCCTGCAGTGGCTCCGCCGCCACGATCAGGGTGTCCTCGTCGTGCTCCTTGAGCCGGCGGGCGTTTCCCATCAGCGTGCCGCCGGTGCCCAGGCCGGCCACGAACGCCGCCACGTCGTCGAGCTCCTCGAGGATCTCCACCGCTGTGCCGTTGTAGTGGGCGTCCGGGTTGGCCTCGTTGCCGTACTGGTAGGGCATGTAGTACGACGAGTCGCCCTCGGCCATCTCCATCGCCAGCGCCACCGAGCCGTTGGACCCCTGTTCGCCGGGCGAGTACACGATCTCGGCCCCGTACATCTTCAGCAGCTGGGTGCGCTCCTCGGTCACGTTGTCGGGCATGACCACCTTCAGCGGGTAGCCCTTGCGCGAGCAGATCATCGCCAGCGAGATCCCGGTGTTGCCCGAGGTGGGCTCGAGGATCGTCTGCCCGGGCGCGATCAGCCCCTTCTCCTCGGCGTCCTCGATCAGCGCCCGGCCCACCCGGTCCTTGACCGAGCCGGTGGGGTTGTAGGACTCGAGCTTCGCGTAGATGCGCACGCCCGGCTTGGGCGAAAGGCGCTTGAGCTCCACCAGCGGCGTGTTGCCGATGGCCGACACGATGTCGCCGTACTTGCCGCCACACGGCCTCTCCTGGAGCCTCTCCCCGAGCATCGCTTCAGAAAGTGTAGTACGGGAGGGGCCCGGCGCAACGGACCTCGGGAGCTCCCCCTCCCGCCCCGGGGGCGAAATCAGGAATCGGTTCGACTTAACACCGATATGCGGCGACAAGTCGAACAGACTCATCCCGACGCGGTCCTCGCGCGGCTGTCCGGCCGGGGACACGGGGTCCTGGCGCGCGAGCGACTGCTCGACGCGGGCCTGACCGCGGGCCAGATCCAGCGTCGCCTGGACAGCGGGCGGCTGGTGGCGCTCCATCGCGGGGTGTATGCCGTGGGCGGCCTGCCTCTCACGCCGGTCGCGCGGGCCCTGGCGGGGGTACTGGCCTGCGGATCCGGCTCATCGCTGAGCCACCTGCACGCAAGCTGGCTGTGGAACCTCCTCCCCCACCCCGACGGACCTGTTCACGTGACCCGAGCTCGTCCGGCAGCACGGCGGCCGGGGGTGCGCGTCCACCGCGCACGGCTGCGCCGCGCCGACGTGACCATCTGGAAGGGGATTCCGGTGACCACCGCGGCCCGAACGCTGGTCGACATAGCCCCGCTCGTTCCGCGCCGCAGGCTGGAGCGCGCGCTCGACGAGGCCGCCTACCTGGGCCGGCTGCCCGGCGGTACGCTCGCGGCCACGCTGAGCCGGAACGCCGGCCGCCGGGGTGTGCCCACGCTGCGCGCCGTCCTCGCCGAACACACACCGGGAAGCACCCGTACTCGCAGTGAGCTCGAGGAGCTGTTCCTGCGCCTGTGTCGCGTGCACACTCTCCCGCGGCCGCTCGTCAACGCCCACGTGGCCGGGTTGGAGGTGGACTTCCTGTGGCCGCTCGAGCGGGTGGTCGTGGAGACCGACGGCTACGCGTCGCACAGCCGCCGCAGCACCTTCGAGCGTGACCACGAGCGCGACCTGCGTCTGGAGGAGGCGGGCTACGCGGTGCGCCGCTTCACCTACCGCCAGATCACGCGCAACGCCGCGGCCGTGGCGGCGTCCGTGCGAAGGGCGCTGGGCTAGCGCCCGCCGGCCATCGCCGGCAGGATCACCAGCGTGTCGCTGGGATCGACTGAGGTGTCCAGGCCGTCCAGCACCCGCACGTCCTCGTCATTGAGGTAGACGTTCACGTACCGGTTCAGCGAGCCGTCCTCGCCGAAGAGCTGCGGCTCGGTGGCGGGGTGTTCGGACGCCAGCGCGCGCAGCACCTCCCCCACGTTGGCACCGTCAGCGTTGAGCTCGCGCTCCCCCCCGACGGATGGCCGGAGGACAGGGGGAATCTTGACGGTGCTCATGAGGCGCGGAGCCTAGCCCGCGGCGGCGCAGAAAGCTTCGTAGTCAGGGAACTTGCCCATCTCCTCGTCGGAGATCTCCCCCGGGTCGCGCGAGCAGATCGGGCAGTCGGGGTCGCGGCGCAGCTTGAGGTCGGTGAACTGGGTCGACAGCGCCTCGTAGAGCAGCAGGCGGCCGACCAGCGGCTCGCCCGAGCCGGTCACGAGCTTCACGACCTCGATCGCCTGGAGCACGCCCATCACTCCCGGCAGCGCACCCAGCACGCCGTTGGCGCCGCACGAGGGAGCCAGCTCGGCCGGCGGCGGGGTGGGGTACAGGCAGCGGTAGCACGGTCCCTCGTAGGGGGCGAACACCGACAGCTGCCCGTCGAAGCCGAGGATCGACGCCGACACCACGGGGATCTTCAGCCGCACGCTGGCATCGTTGAGGAGGTAGCGCGTGGGGAAGTTGTCCACGCCGTCGACGATCACGTCGTAGCCGTCGATGATCTCCATGATGTTCGAGGCGTCGAGGCGCGTCCTGTACTTCACGACCTCCACGTCGGGGTTCAGGCCGTTGATGGCTTCCTCGGCGGAGTCCACCTTGGCGACGCCCAAGCGGTCGTTGGCGTGGATGATCTGGCGCTGGAGGTTGGACAGGTCCACCTCGTCGTCGTCCACGATCCCGAGCGTCCCGACGCCGGCGGCGGCGAGGTAGAGGGCGGTGGGAGAGCCCAGCCCGCCCGCGCCCAGCAGCAGCACCTTGGCATCGAGCAGCTTGAGCTGGCCCTCGATCCCGATCTCCGGGACGAGTAGGTGGCGCGAGTAGCGCTCGCGCTGCTCGTCGGTGAGCCGGCGCGGTACCTCCACATCGAATCCGCGGTCCTTCCACAGGGTGATGCCGCCTGTCATCGACTCCACGTTCTCGTAGCCGAGCTCGTCCTGCAGGGTCTTGGCGGCCAGCGCGGAGCGGTTGCCCGAGGCGCAGTAGAGGACGACCCGCTGCGAGCGGTCCCTGGCCGCGCCCTCGATGCGCGACTCCAGGTGCCCGCGCGGGACGTGCAGGGCGCCCGGGAGATGCGACTCCTCGAACTCCTGCTGCTCGCGCACGTCGACGATCACGGCGCCATTGCCGTTCTGCGCCATGTCGTGGACCTCGCGAGGGTCGACCTCGGAGATCTGCTCCTTGGCGCTGCGGATGAGATCTGCTCCAGAAGGCATGCTTCAGAAAATATAGCGCCCCAGAAACGCGGAGTCGGTCGGTTGATCCGACGACTCCGGGGTAGTGGCGCGGCGCTTCCGGAGGAGCAGCAGGCAAGCGAGGAAGCCAAGCCCCAGTCCTGGCTCAGACGGCGGTTCGCCAGGAGTCTCGTGAAGCACTGATTCGCCCCCGGAATGCAGCCGGGGCGCCCTCTCAGGCGCCCCGGTGCTCAAACCCAGACCTGCTGTTTCTCGGAAGCCCCATCGCTCTCATCCAGAAAGCTTCTGTCAGGAGTTTCGCCAATCAGGCCTCCTGCCGATATGGGGTCTGGACCCCATTCGCCCTCAAGGGCCTACGACCGTCAGGACGCATGACATTCGGATGAGACACCGGTACGACTCCCTCATCGGCCAGGTGGTGGCCGCCAACGTGGTGCTGGTCACCCTCACGCTGCTCGCGGCGGCGCTCGTGGGCGGGCTCAACACGGGCGGCGGGGACGAGAGTTGGCAGCTGCTGGTGCTCGCTCTGGTGATCCTGCTCACCTTCGTGTGTGAACCTCTGGATGCTCCAGCGACGGTTCCGTCCCCTGGAGACACTGATCGACCGGGTGGAACGCATCGACCCGTCCGAGCCCGCAACCTTTGAGATCACCGGCGACCCGGTGGAGGAGATCGACCGGCTGGCCCACTCCTTCCGCCGGCTGCTCGAGCGAATGGAGGAGGAGCGGCTGCGCTCAGGCAAGGCGGTCCTGCGCGCCCAGGAGGAGGAGCGCCGGCGCGTGGCCCGCGACCTGCACGACGAGGTGAACCAGGCGCTCACGGCGATACTGCTGCGGCTCGAGGCCCTGAGCCACGACGTGGGCGACGAGCAGGCGGCCGAGGTGCGCGAGCTCAAGCGCCTGGCCACCCAGGCCATGGACGAGCTGCTCAACCTGGCGCGCCAGCTGCGCCCCACCGCGCTGGACGATCACGGCCTGGTGCCGGCCATCGAGGCGCAGCTGCGCGGCTTCGGGGAGCGCGCAGGAGTCCAGGCCAGGCTGACCACCGATGGCAACCCCGGCGAACTGGCAGACGAGAAGCAGACCGTGGTGTACCGCGTGGTGCAGGAAGCACTGGCCAACGCCGGCCGCCACGCACGAGCGGGACACGTGGAGGTGGCCCTTTCGGTGAGCGGCGATGGCGCCGAGCTGCGCGTGAGCGACGACGGCGTGGGCTTCGACCCCGCCCTCACCAGCCACGGCGGCCTTGGCCTCGAGGGCATGGCCGAGCGCGCGAAGCTCGTGGGCGGCGAGCTCGACCTCCGCTCCTCCCCCGGTGCGGGCACCGAGCTCACGTTGCGTGTGCCGTGATTTCGGTACTGGTCGCCGACGACCACGGAGTTGTGCGCTCCGGCGTGACCATGCTGATCAATCGTCAGGTGGACATGCAGGTGGAGGCCGAGGCCCAGGACGGCATCGAGGCCGTGGAGCGGGCGCTGCTACTGCGCCCCAACGTGGCCGTCCTCGACGTGTCCATGCCGCGGCTCACGGGGTTGCACGCGGCGCGGCAGATCCGCGACCACAACCCCGACATCCAGGTCCTGATGCTCTCGATGCACGAGGACGAGGCGTACTTCTTCGACGCGCTGGAGGCCGGAGCGTCGGGCTACGTGTCCAAGCGCGGCGCCGACGGCGACCTCATCGAGGCCATCCGGACGGTGGCGGGCGGACGCATGTTCCTGAATTCGCGCACCCAGCAGACGCTGATGCGCAGGTGGCTCGAGGATGGTGTGACCGACCGCCCCGACGAGCTCACGCCGCGAGAACTCGAGGTGATCAAGCTCATCGCCGAGGCCTTCACAAACCGGCAGATCGCCGAAACGCTCAACCTGGCCGAGAAGACGGTGGAATCCCACCGGGCCAACGTGCTGGGCAAGCTGGGCATGCGCGACCGGGTGGAACTCGTCCGATATGCGATCCGAAGAGGCTTGGTAGAGCCCTAAACGAGCACCATGAGCAAATGTCTCGAAACTCGACATTTGTATGAAAAAAGTCGCTCAACGTACGTCCCATCACGTTCCCGCATAGCCCGCCGATAGCTGGCGTGAAGCCCGTCGCATAGGCGGGACACCAAGGAGAACGGCGTGTTGGAACTCAGGGCAGCGCAGACAGTCGAGCAGCACGGCCTCCGAGGCAGGCGCGCCCTCGCCGTGCCTGGAGCGATCGCCCTGGCCTGTCTCGCCGTCCTGGCCGCGGAGCAGATGCAGCGTCTGAACACCGGCGCCGCCCTCGCGGCCGCCGGCCTGGTTTGCGCTCTCGCCTGGTTCGCCTTCGCCGTGGCCCACAACATGCGCGCGCTGGCCAACAGCCGCCGCGACTCACTCACCGACGCGCTCACGGGCCTGCGCAACCGGCGCAGCCTGCAGGACGACCTCGAGGACGCTCTCAGCGGAGCAACCGACGAGCGTCCGACGGTGCTCGTGCTACTCGACCTCGACGGCTTCAAGCAGTACAACGACACCTTCGGCCACCCGGCCGGCGACACGCTGCTGGCCCGCCTGGCGGCGAGCCTCAAGCAGGCGGTGGCCCCCACGGGGAGGCATACCGCCTGGGCGGCGACGAGTTCTGCGCGCTGTTCGCCGCTCCGGGAAAGGAAGCCGCCCATCTCGCGGCGGCTGCAGCCGCCGCAATGTGCCAGAGCGGCCGTGGCTTCTCGATCACGACCTCACACGGCGTCGCGGTGCTCCCCAGCGAGGCTCACACTCCAGCCACGCGCTGCATCTGGCCGACCAGCGCCTGTACGAGAGCAAGTCGGGCGTCGCCGCTCAGGCACCGCCGAGCAGATCCGAGACGCGCTGGTTCAGGCCCTCGAGGAACGCCAGCCCGAACTGCGCGGACGCCTGGACGGAGTGGCCGCGCTCACAAGGGCGGTGGCCCGGGCGATGGGGCTCAGCTCCGATGACATCGACGTGCTGGTCAGGGCGGCCGAACTGCACGACGTGGGGAAGGTTGCGGTGCCCGAGGCGATCCTCGCCAAGCCGGGCCCGCTGGACGCTGTCGAGTGGGGCTTCGTGCGCCAGCACACCATCGTCGGCGAGCGCATCCTGAGTGCGGCACCCGCGCTTGTGCCGGTGGCCAAGCTCGTGCGCTCGAGCCACGAGCGCTACGACGGCACCGGCTACCCCGACGGCCTGGTGGGCGACGAGATCCCGCTCGGGGCACGCATCATCTCCGTCTGCGACGCCTACCACGCAATGACCTCCGCGCGCCCGTACGAGCGCGCGCTCCCACGTGACGAGGCCCTGCGGGAGCTGAGCCGCTGCGCCGGCGAGCAGTTCGACGCCACGGTGGTGCGGTCCTTCTGCGACCTGGTGGGCTCCCTGCCCGCCGACGTGGCGGTGGCGTCTATGAAGGCCCGGCGACTCCTGGTGGCCGGAGCAATCCTGGCCGGCTGCACCTTCGCCCCCGCCGCCGCGCAGGCCGGCGTGGTGAGCGCGGTGGGGACGAAGCTCACCTACGTGCGCCTCGCCGGGTCAGGACAGCAGGCTCGGCGTCAGCTACAAGCACGGAGACGAAGACGGGTCGGAGCTGAAGATCACCGAGGCGGGGCCGGGGCCGAAACTGGTGGCCGGTGTCGGCTGCAAGGCAAGCCAGGGCGCCGTGCTGTGTCCGCGATCGAAGGCCAAGAGCATCGCCCTGCTCGGGCGGTGACGGCGACGACTTCCTCTACAACGCCACCCTGCTGCCCTCGGTGCTGGACGGGGGGTCGGGTAACGACACGCTCTCTGGCGGCTTCGGGTCCGACGTCCTGCTCGGTGGCACCGGGTTGGATACAGCCGACTACGGCTATCGCACCCGCGCCCTGACGGTGGACCCCGACGGGGTGGCCGACGATGGCGCCGCCGGTGAGGGCGATCTGCTGGCGCCTGACATCGAGACCATCATCGGCGGGTCGGGCGACGACACCCTCGGCGGCGGCCCCGGACCCAACCGCCTGGTGGGCGGTAACGGTGATGACCGCCTCGACGGCGGCGCGGGGTCCGACACGATGGACGGCGGGCCCGGCTCGGACACAATGCTCTCCCGGGAGGGCGCGCCCGACGCCGTGACCTGTGGCAGCGACGCCGACTACGCAGCGGCCGACCCCTCGGACACGATCGGGCCGGACTGCGAGACCGTGGACGTGCAGAGCGCCGCTGCGCCGCCGCCGTCCCTCGGCCCGGCGCCATCCCCGCTCTTCAGCGGCGCCGAGCTCTCCGGTAAGCCGATCACACTGACTCGCGACGGGCGCGCGCGCGTGCTGATCACCTGCCCCGTCGGCCGCGCCCGGGCCTGCCGCGGCACCGTGACCATCCGCGAGAGCACCGGCCGCCGCGCCGCGGCCTCCGCCAGGCGCAAGAGCGAGCGCAAGGGCAGAGTGCTCGGCAGGCGCAAGTTCAAGCTGGCGCCGGGGCAGTCCAAGCGGATTTCCGTGAAGCTGTCGCGCAACGGTCGGCACCGCGTCCTGCGACGGCGCCGTGTGCGCTGCTCGGTGAACGTGGGAGTGCGAGGTGCCGACGGCAAATCCGTGGTCACGCGCAAGCGGGTGACCCTCCGGGCGCCCAGGCGCGGCCAGAGGCGTGGGCGGGGCCATCGATGACCACCTCCCCCGCCACCCGCCTCGTGGTGCGCGTGGTGCAGGTCCTGGCCGTCGCGGGACTCGCGCTCTACGCGGCCCAGGCCGCCGTGGCCGTGTGCGGATCCGGGGCCGATGCCTTCTTCGAGACCTACGTGTACACCGGCCTGGTGGCCACCGGCGGCGCGCTGTGCTTCGCTCGAGCGCTGTCGAGCCCCCACGAGCGCCTGGCCTGGTCGGTGATCGGCGTGGGACTGGCCGCGTGGGCCGCGGGCGACATCTACTACGCAGCCGCACTCTCCGGCATGCTCGATCCGCCGTTGCCGAGCTTCGCCGACGCACTGTGGCTGGCTCTCTACCCCGCCGCCTATGTGGCGATGCTGCTGCTCGTGCGCGAGCGCGTGCGCAGCTTCCCCCGCAGCCTCTGGCTGGACGGCATCGTGGGCGCGCTGGCCGTCGCAGCGCTGGGATCCGCGCTGGTGATGGGCGCGATCACGGCGCCTGGCGCGGACTCCGCGATGATCACGGTGGACCTCGTGTACCTGTGCGGCGACTTCCTGCTGCTGGGCTTCGTTGTGGGCGGCTTCGCACTGACCGGCTGGCGCCCCGGGCTGGCCTGGGGCATGCTCGGCACCGGCCTGGCGATGAGCGCCGTGGCCGACGCGTACTTCCTCTACCAGGGGGCCGTGGGCGTGGACCCCAGCAGCACGCTGCCCGCCACCCTGTGGCCGGCGGCGGCGTTGATCGTGGGCTTCGCGGCGTGGGCCGCGCCCGTGCGGCGCAGCGCGCGCCTGGAGGGCTGGCGGACGCTCACGATGCCGGTGGTCTTCGCCGCGATGTCACTCGGCCTGCTGGCCGTTCACACGGTGGACCCGCTTCCCGTCACCGCGCTGGTGCTGGCACTGGCCGCCCTCGCCGTGACCATCGTCCGGATGACGCTCACCTTCCGCGAGAACCTCGAACTGATCGAGGGCACTCAGCGCGAGGCCGGCACCGACGCGCTCACGGGGCTGGCCAACAGGCGCCGGCTGATGACCGACCTGGTGACGGCCATTGCCGAGGCCACTCCGGAGCACCCGTGTGGGCTGGCGATGTTCGATCTCGATGGCTTCAAGCAGTACAACGACCGCTTCGGCCACCCGGTCGGCGATTCCCTGCTCGCGCGCCTCGGGCGGCGGCTGAGCGAGACCGTGGGCGAGGCCGGTCGGGCATACCGCCTCGGCGGCGATGAATTCTGCGTGGTCGCGAACGGCTCGTCCAGCGAGCTCGTGGAGCTGGCGGCCCAGGCCCGCACGGCCCTCACCGACAGCGGCCGCGGCTTCACGGTGGGCAGTTCCTACGGCCTGGTGATCGTGCCGGAGGAGGCCACCGACGTGCCGACGGCGCTCAACCTGGCCGACGAGCGGCTCTACGAGCAGAAGGGCGACAGCCGCCGCACAACCGTCACTCGCCAGACCAGCGACGCGCTCGTGCAGGTGCTGAAGGAGTGCCAGCCGGAGCTGGATCGCCATCTTCACGACGTGGCCGACCTGGCGCGGGCGCTCGGAGCGCGGGTGGGACTACGCGCCGCCCAGCTCGACGAGGTCGTCCGCGCGGCGCAGCTGCACGACATCGGCAAGGTGGCCGTGCCCGACGAGATCCTCGACAAGGACGGCCCGCTCGAGGCGGGCGAATGGGACTTCGTGCGCCAGCACACGATTGTGGGCGACCGGATCCTGAGCGCCGCGCCGGACCTGTCGACGGTGGCGGAGCTGGTGCGCGCCTCGCACGAGAGCTTCGACGGCAGCGGCTACCCCGACGGCCTCGCCGGCGACGAGATCCCCCTCGGCGCCCGCGTGGTCTCGATCTGCGACGCCTACCACGCCATGACCTCCAGCCGCCCCTATCGCGAGCGGCTGTCGCGCGCCGACGCACTCGAGGAGCTACGCCGCTGCGCCGGCCAGCAGTTCGACCCGGAGATCGTGGAGACCTTCTGCGCCATGGTGGCCCCCGCCAAGCGCTCCCACACCCGCTTCTCCCCCGCGCCCCAGCGCGCCCGCTAGGCCCGCACTACCCTGCAGGGCGTGAACGCGCGCGTGGTGATCGCCCTCGTGCTGGTGGGCGCGTTCGCCCTCGGTGCAGTGGTGATCGCCGCTCCACGGTCAGGCGACGAGGCCCCGCCGGGCACGCCCCGCCGCTTCGAGGGCTCCACGCTGCCGGCGGGGCTGCGCGCCCCCGACTTCGCCCTGCGCGACCAGGACGGCGGGCGAGTGACAATGCGCGAGTTGCGCGGCCGGCCCGCGATCGTGACCTTCCTCTACACCACGTGTGAGGACACCTGCCCGACGCAGGTGCAGCAGATCAAGGGCGCCCTGGGCGAGCTGGGCGAGGACATCCCGGCGCGTGGCGGTGGCCGTGGACCCGCCGCGCGACACCCCGGAGAGCGCCAGGGCGTTCCTGTCCAAGCAACGGATGACCGGGCGGATGGACTTCGCGCTGGGCTCGCGCGCGGAGCTGGCGCCAGTGTGGAAGGGCTTCTTCGTCCAGCCCCAGCGCGAGGACCTCGAGCACACGGCAAGGCTCGTGCTGGTGGACGCCGAGGGCCTGCAGCGGGTGAGCTTTCCGGTCGACCAGGTCACGCCGGACCGGCTGGCGCACGACCTGCGGCTGCTGGCCGCGGGCGCCTGATCGTTACCCTAGCCCTGAGGTAGGATTTGCCCGCCGATGATGTTCTCAACCAAAGCCGAGTACGGGGTGCGCGTGATGACGCACCTGGCGCGCCACGAGGGCGGCGCCGCCCCGATCTCGCTCGCCTCGATCGCCGAGGCCGAGGGCCTGCCCCTCGCCTACCTCGAGCACCTCGCGGCGCGGCTGCGGCGCGCGGAGCTCGTGGCGAGCCGGCGTGGAGCCCACGGCGGCTACACGCTCGCGCGGCCGGCCGAGGCGATCACCATGGCCGACGTCGTGCGTGCGCTGGAGGGTGAGATCGCCCCCATCGAGTGCATCACCGCCGGCCCCGACGGCGACCTCGTGTGTGTGCGCGAGGGCCAGCCTGGGCACGAGCCCTGTCCCACGAAGCTCCTGTGGACGCGCGTGCAGGGCTCGATCGTGCGCACGCTCACCGACATGACCCTGGCCGACCTGGTTCGGCCCGCGACCCCAACAGAGACGGAGACCCTGACCGTATGAGCCTCGAAATCCGCAACCTCCACGTCCGCATCGAGGAGCGGGAGATCCTGCACGGAGTGAACCTGAACGTGGCCAAGGGCGAGACCCACGCGCTGATGGGGCCCAACGGGTCCGGCAAGTCGACCCTGGCCAACACGATCATGGGCAACCCCAACTACGAGGTCACCGACGGCCAGATCATCTTCAACGGCGAGGACATCACCGAGGCCGACCCGGACGAGCGCGCCCGCGCGGGGCTGTTCATGGCCTTCCAGTACCCGGCCACCATCCCGGGCGTCTCGGTGGCCAACTTCCTGCGCCTGGCCGTGAACGCCGCGCCGCGACGAGCCGATGAAGGTCAAGGACTTCGGCAAGTTCATGCGCGAGAACGTGAACATGCTCAAGATCGACTCCTCGTTCGTCAGCCGCTACCTCAACGAGGGCTTCTCGGGCGGCGAGAAGAAGCGGGCCGAGATCCTCCAGATGGCCATGCTGCGCCCCGAGATCGCGGTGCTCGACGAGACCGACTCAGGGCTGGACATCGACGCCCTGCGGGTCGTGGCCGACGGCGTGAACGCGCTGTCGGGACCCGATCTGGGCTCGCTGATCATCACCCACTACACGCGCATCCTCAACTACGTGCGGCCACAGTTCGTGCACATCATGCTCGACGGCCGGGTGGTCCGCGAGGGCGGCCCGGAGCTGGCCGACGAGCTGGAGGAGAAGGGCTATGAGTTCGTGCGCGAGGAGGTCGCGGCAGGCAATGCCTGAGGCCACCGCCAAGCACACTTCCTGGCTCGAGGACCGGCGCGCCGAGGCGCTGAGCGCCTACGAGGCCGAGCCGCTGCCCACGTGGCGCCGCTCAGGCTTCTGGACCACGTCGCTGCGCGACCTGGACCTGGATGCCCTCGAGAGCCGCCACTACGAGCGCACCGACGTGCCGCCCGCCGCCCTGGCGGACGCGCTGGGCGACGATGAGGTGGGCGCGATCGTGGTCCAGCGCGGCGCCACCACGATCCACGTGGAGGTGGCGCCTGAGCTCACCGAGCAGGGCGTGATCGTGAGCTCGCTCGAGGACGCCTTCCGGGAGCACCCGGAGCTGGTGCGCGAGTGGTACATGCAGCGCCTGTCCCACGACGAGGGCAAGTTCGCCGCGGCGGCGGCCGCCTTCTGGACCGGCGGAGCGTTCATCCACGTGCCGCCGAACGTGAAGGTGGAGCGCCCGATCCAGACCGCGTACGTGATCGACGAGCCGGGCGTGGCCCAGTACGCCCACACGCTCGCCATCGTGGGCGAGCAGTCGGAGTGCTCGATCCGCGAGTACTGCCTCGGCACCGCCATCGGAGGCCAGGCGCTGCACGCCGGCGCATTCGAGCTGTACGCCCGGCCCGGCAGCAACGTCAGGCTCGCCCACTTCCACGACTGGGGGCCGGACGAGATCTACGACATCTCCACCAAGCGCGTGGAGATCGCGCGCGACGCCCACGTGGACTGGGTGCCCGTGCACCTGGGCGGGCGGCTGGTAAAACAGGTGCTGGACATCGTCACCGCCGAGCAGGGCTCGGACATGCGCCACACGGGCCTCTACTTCACGGAGCGCGACGAGCACCTCGACCTGTTCACCACCGATAGGCACGAGGCA
The DNA here is from genome assembly GCA_963727395.1 of uncultured Thermoleophilaceae bacterium. Classification (GTDB taxonomy): domain Bacteria; phylum Actinomycetota; class Thermoleophilia; order Solirubrobacterales; family Thermoleophilaceae; genus JAAYBF01. The sequence continues at coordinate 57,764 of CAVSGC010000022.1, forward strand.
GGGCCACACCACCGGCGACACCGTCTGGAAGGGGGCCCTCACGGGGAACTCCCGCGCGTCGTACGAGGGGCTCATCCACATCGTGCCGAACGCCCAGGAGAGCCACACCTACCTGCAGACGCACCAGATGCTGCTCTCCCAGAAGGCCAAGGGCGACGCCATCCCATCGCTGATCGTGGAGACCGACAGCGTGTCGGCCTCCCACGGCGGCACCGTGGGCGAGCTCGACGAGGAGCAGATCTTCTACATGATGAGCCGCGGCATCACGCGGCCCGACGCCGTGCGCGTGCTGGTGGAGGGCTACTTCGAGGAGGTCGTCCAGCGCCTGTACGACGAGGGCATGCAGGGCCTCGTCCGGCGGCGGATCGCCCGTAAGCTCGAGGCCGCCGAGGACCAGGTGGCGGAGTTCATCGACTCGCGTGTGCGGGTGGACGAGACTGCGCCGCCCGCAGAGGTGGCACCACGGTGACCGTGGCCTCGCCCCAGCTCGACGTTCGCGGCGACTTCCCGCTGCTGGGGAGCGGGATCGCCTACCTCGACTCGGCCGCCACCTCGCAGAAGCCCGCTGCCGTGCTCGAGGCGATGGACCACTACTACCGCCACTCCAACGCTCCGATTCACCGCAGCGTCTATCCGCTGGCCGCCGAGTCGACGGCGCTGTTCGAGAGTGCCCGCGAGCGCATCGCGGGGTTCGTGGGGTGGGATCCCGCCACAACCATCTTCACCCGCAACGCCACCGAGGCGATCAACCTCGTGGCGTACTCGTGGGGGCGCCAGAACGTGGGCGAGGGCGACCAGGTCCTGATCACGCGCATGGAGCACCACTCGAACATCGTCCCGTGGCAGTTGCTGTGCGCGGAGCGCGGCGCGCAACTGCGCTACCTGAGCGTGTCGGACGAGGGGGAGCTGGACCTCGCCGAGCTGGATGACGCCCTCGCCGGCGGGCGCGTGAAGCTGGTGGGCGTGGCCCACATCTCCAACGTGCTGGGCACGCTCAACCCGGTGGCCGAGATCTGCGCCAGGGCGCGCGCCGCCGGCGCCGCCACGCTCGTGGACGGCTCGCAGGCGGTGCCGCAGATGCCCGTCGACCTATCCACGATCGGCGCCGACTTCTACGTCTGGACCGGACACAAGGCCCTCGGCCCGACCGGCATCGGCGTGCTGCACGGCCACCGCGACGTGCTGGAGGCCATGCCCCCCTTCCTGAGCGGCGGGCACATGATCTCGCGCGTGGACGACGAGATGTCCACCTGGGGCGAGCTGCCGTCCAAGTTCGAGGCGGGCACCTCCGAGATAGCCGAGGCGGTGGGGCTCGGCGCAGCCGTGGACTACCTCTCCGACCTGGGGATGGACAACGTCCGCGCGCACGAGCGCGAGCTCACCTCCTACTCGCTGGAGCGGCTGGCCGAGGTGGAGGGCATCACCGTCTTCGGCCCAGGCGACCCCGACCGCCGGGGCGGGGTGATGTCGTTCGCACTGGAGGGCATGCACCCGCACGACATCGGCGAGCTGTGCGGCCGCGAGGGCGTGTGCATCCGCGCCGGGCACCACTGCGCCCAGCCGCTGATGCGCGACCTGGGCGTGGGAGCCACCGCGCGCGCCTCGCTGCACGTCTACAACTCGCGCGATGACGTGGACCGCCTGGTGGCGGCCCTGGCCAGCGCCCGGGAGGTCTTCGGGCTGTGACCGACGCTCTGTACCGCGACTACATACTCGATCACTACAAGAACCCGCGAAACTTCGGGACGCTGGAGCCCCACGACCTCGAGGCCCACGACCACAACCCCCTCTGCGGCGACGAGATGGGCGTGCACATCCGCGTGTCCGGCGACGGCACGATCGAGGATCTGCGCTTCCACGGCCAGGGGTGCGCTATCTCGCAGGCCGCCGCCTCGATCGCCAGTGAGGAGCTGATCGGGATGAGGGTGGACGAGATCCCCAAGCTGGACGCCGGCTGGGCGATCGAGCTGCTCGGCATCGAGATCTCCCCCACGCGTCGCAAGTGCGCGCTGCTGAACCTCAAGGTGATGCGCGGCGCCACCTCGGGCGACGCCAGCTGGCCAGAGTAGACCCGAGTCGCAACGCGGCCCTCAAGGGGGTCCCTCTCGGACCGATACAGAGGTGTGTCCTCGACCGGCGCAACCATCGCCGTACCCGCCCGCGGACGCATCGACGCCGTGCTCCGGGCGCGCGGGCTCAGGCCGGTCTTCCAGCCACTGATCGACCTGCAGACCGGGACGGTGGTGGGATACGAGTCCTTGATCCGCGGCCCCCGGGGGTCGCTCCTCGAGACCCCCGAGGCCCTGTTCGCCGCCGCCCGCGAGGAGGGGCGCCTGGGCGAGCTGGACGCCCTCTGCCGCCAGTCCGCCTTCGGCGCGGCCGCCGCGGCGGGGCTGGGAGGCGGCGACATGGTGTTCGTGAACCTCGAGCCCACGGCGCTGGCGGAGGCGAGCTTCCCCGGCACGCCCGCCGCGCTCCAGCCGCCGCCGGGCGTGCGGGTGGTGTTCGAAGTGAGCGAGCAGGCCCTCGTGTCGGACCCCGCCGCCATCCTGGCGTCGGCCGGCGACCTGCGCCGGCGCGGATTCGGCATCGCCCTCGACGACGTGGGCGCCGACTCGCGCGCGCTGGCTCTGATGCCCCTGTTGCGGCCGGACGTGATCAAGCTCGATCTGCGGCTCGTCCAGGAGCGCCCGGCGGTGGAGACCGCCCGCGTGCTGCTGGCCGTGAGCGCCGAGGCCGAGCGCACCGGGGCGGCGGTGGTGGCCGAGGCGGTGGAGGTCCCCGGCGACGTGGGTATCGCCCGATCGGTGGGCGCCACGCTGGCCCAGGGCTTTCACTTCGGCCGTCCCGCGCTGTTGCCCGGCCGCGGCGCGGCTCGCGCGCGCGGCGTGCGGCTGCTCGAGCCCCAGCCTGCCGGAGCGGGGCGCACTCCCTTCGAGATCCTGCTCCTGCGCGACCGCCCGGTGCGGCGCGCGGCGAAGCCCCTCCTGCAGGCGATCAGCCGCTCATTCGAGCTGGAGGCCACCGCGCTGGGCCAGAGCGCGATTCTGATCGCGAGCTTCCAGGACCGGCGCCACTTCACCACCAGGGTCCGGCAGACCTACCGCACGCTCGGGCGCTGGCTGGCATTCACGGGCGTGCTCGGCATCGGCCTCTCGGGAGAGCCCGAACCGGGTGTCCGCGGCGCCGAGCTCGGCCCGACCGACCCGCTCCAGAGCGAGTGGGACGTGGCCGTGGTGTCCCCCCACTTCGCGGCGACCCTGGCCGCCTGGGACGTGGGGGACACGGGCCCGGAGCGCGAGCGCCGATTCGACTTCGCCGTGAGCCACGACCGCGACCTCTCGATCGAGGCCGCGCGCTCGATGATGCTGCGGATGACTCGCTAGGCGCCCTGAGTCGACGTAGCGGCCGGAGCGCCCGCCGGATGGGCCTGCGCCCACGCCACGATGTCCTTCGACTCCCGCACCACCTCGCCGGTATCGGTCACGAGCACGGGCACCGTGAGCTGGCCCGTGAGCTGCTTGACCTCCTGCCGCCCGCGCGTCCTGTTCATGATCTCCGGCAGCATCGCCAGGCCGTATGACCTGATCACCTCCGGGTCGTGGCCGGCTTCCCTGAGGGCCTTGTAGGCGTTCCCGCAGGGGTGCCCGCCGGGCCGCGGAGTGGTGGTGAAGGTGCCGTAACAGACGTATAGCTTCATGGCTCGGACCCTACCCATGCCCGCCGGACCGCGGCGCTAGACTGCATACCCGACTGTTCAGAACGGATATTGAGCGGACCCGAGACCGAAGGACTTCATGGCTGCCAACAACGTAAGAACTGCGAAGGATTCGGCATCCATGCCAAATCCTTCAACGCGGATCGCAAAGCCCAGCCCGATCGTCGAGGACGATCAGGGCCAGCTGATCGCGAAGAAGGGCATCTCCCGAGAGGTGATCGAGGAGCTGTCCAAGGTCAAGGGCGAGCCCGACTGGATGCGCCAGATGCGCGTCAAGTCGTTCGAGATCTTCCAGCGCAAGCCGATCCCCACCTGGGGCGTGGACCTGTCCGATCTCGACCTCGACGAGCTGGTGCTCTACAGCCCTCCCGAGGCCGGCCGCTACGACAACTGGGATGACGTCCCGGCTGAGATCAAAAAGACCTACGAGGACCTCGGCATCCCGGAGGCCGAGCGCGAGCACCTGGCCGGAGTGGTGGGCACCTGGCGCCAGGAGCCGGTCTACGAGAGCCTCAAGAAGGAGTACGCGGACCTCGGGATCATCTTCACCTCGATGGACACGGCGGTCACCGAGCACGAGGACCTCGTGCGCGAGCACTTCATGAACAAGTGCGTACCGCCGCAGGACAACAAGTTCTCGGCGCTGCACGGCGCGGTGTGGTCGGGCGGCTCGTTCCTGTACGTGCCCAAGGGCGTGAAGGTGGATCTGCCCCTGCAGGCCTACTTCCGCATGGAGGGCGCCAACGAGGGCACCTTCGAGCACACGTTGATCATCGCCGACGAGGGCTCTGAGGTGAACTACATCGAGGGCTGCACGGCGCAGACCTACAGCGTCAACTCGATGCACTCGGCCGTGGTCGAGATCTTCGTCAAGGAGGGCGCCAAGGCGCGCTACACGACCGTGCAGAACTGGTCGAAGGACGTGTTCAACCTGAACACCAAGCGCGCGATCGTGCAGGCCGAGGGCACCGTGGAGTGGGTCGGCGGCTCGATGGGAGCCAAGAAGGTCATGCTCTACCCCGGCTCGTTCCTGATGGGAGAGCACGCGCGCGCCGACCACCTCAACGTGGGCGTGGCCTCAGGCGACGTGTGGAAGGACACCGGCGCCAAGGTGCTGCACCTGGCCCCGAACACCACCTCGAACATCCTCGCCAAGTCGATCTCCAAGGACGGCGGCGTGATGGGCTACCGCGGGCTGGTCCGCATGGGCCACAACTCGCAGGGCAGCAAGTCCCACGTGCAGTGCGACGGCCTGATGATGGACCCCTACTCGCGTTCGGACACCTGGCCCGACATCCAGATCCAGAACCCGCACGTGACCGTGGCCCACGAGGCCGTGGTGGGCAAGATCTCCGACGAGCAGATGTTCTACCTGCAGTCGCGCGGGCTCTCCGAGGAGGAGGCCGCCGCGATGATCGTGAACGGCTTCATCGAGCCGGTCACCAAGGAACTGCCGATGGAGTACGCGGTGGAGCTCAACAGGCTGATTCAGCTGGAGATGGTCGGCAGCATCGGCTAGCCGGCCGGATCCGTTGGCGCGTAGACACGCGCCCATGTGGTAGAAACCCCCGCGCTGACGGTGCCGCCCGGCACCGCTGGACAGGGAGAATGTCTTGGGAGAGACGCCGCAGAAGGGAGCTGCGGTGCTGCTCGAGCTCGCGAGTCGCCTATGGCAGGGGGACGAGCCGATCGAGCAGCACCACCCGGTGGGCTACACCGGGCAACTGGCCGTGCTCGCGGAGGGCCTCGCCTTCCTGCCGTCCTTCGCGAATGTGACCGCCTTCGAGACCTCGGACGGCCTCGTGCTGGTGGACACCGGCGGATACGTGATCGCACCCCAGGTGCATGAGCAGATCCGTGCATGGTCCGACATGCCCCTGCACACCGCCGTGTACTCGCACGGCCACGTGGACCACGTGTTCGGGGTGCCCCACTTCGAGGGCGAGGACGGCGCCCGCCCCGCCCGCGTGGTGGCGCACGAGAACGTGCCGCGACGGTTCGACCGCTATACGCTCACCGCCGGCTACAACGGCGCCATCAACGCACGCCAGTTCCAGCTGCCCGAGCTGGCCTTTCCGACCGAGTTCCGCTATCCGGACGAGACCTATCGCTCGCAGCTGGCGTGGAGATCGGGGGGGAGCGCTTCGAGCTGCACCACGCCAAGGGCGAGACCGACGATCACACCTGGACCTGGATGCCATCGCGCCGGGTGCTCTGCTGCGGCGACCTATTCATCTGGGCCACCCCCAACGCGGGCAACCCGCAGAAGGCCCAGCGCTACCCCCGCGAGTGGGCGGCCGCATTGCGCGAGATGGCCGAGCTGGGCGCCGAGACGATGCTGCCCGGGTCACGGGCTGCCGGTGGTGGGTGAGGAGCGGGTCCAGGCCGCCCTCACCGACACCGCGGCCCTGCTCGAGTCGCTGGTGGACCAGACGCTCGAGTTGATGAACCAGGGCGAGCCGCTCGACCGCGTGCTGCAGGCCGTGAGAGCGCCCCGGAGGAGCTGGTGGACAAGCCCTATCTGAAGGCGATCTACGACGAGCCCGAGTTCATCGTACGCAACCTCTGGCGCCTGTACGGAGGGTGGTATGACGGCGATCCGGCTCGCCTCAAGCCGGCGCCGGACGCCCGGCTGGCTCGAGGAGCTGGCCGCCATGGCCGGCGGCGCCGAGCGCCTGGCCGAGCGAGCCCGCGAGCTGTCGGACGTGGGCGAATCACGTCTGGCCGGCCACCTCGCCCAGCTCGCGTGGCTGGCCAATCCTGGGTCGCACCAGACCAGGGAGACACGGGCAGAGATCTACGAGCGGCGTGCGGACGAGGAGCAATCGACCATGGCGCGTGGAGTCTTCGCCTGGGCGGCCGCGGAGTCGCGCCGGGAGCTGAACGGCGACGAGGCCCCGTGAGCGCGGCACGCATCGTGGCGGCAGCCTGCGCCGCTGTCCTGGTGTGCCTGGCTGCCTACCGGCTGCGCTCCGGACGCCCGGGCCGCGCAGCCCTGGGCCTGCTCCTGGCGGCGCTGCTGGCGCTGTACGCCTCTCGACCAGACTGCTGCCCTGCCGAGCGGCGAGGGCGCGGTGACCGAGGCCGGGGACGTGCTGGGTGGCTGGACGTACCCGTTCATGGCCGCCATGGCCTTCCTGGAGACGTCGATCCCGCCGGTCACGCTGGTGGTGCCGGGCGAGTGGGCGGTGATGCTGGGCGGGGCGATGGCCGGCGACGGCCAGGTGGAGATCCTCGTGCTCCTTCCACTGGTGTGGCTGTTCTCCGCCGCCGGCGACTCCGCCGCCTTCATGCTCGGGCGCCGCCTGGGTCGCCCGTTCGTGCTCCACCACGGTGCGCCCCTGGGGATGACCGAGGCCAGGCTGGCCCGGCTGGACGACTGGCTCGATCGCCACGGGTCCGCCGCCATCTGCCTCGGCCGGCTGATCCCCCTGGCCCGCCCGCTGGGCCCGTTCGTGGCCGGAGCCTCTCACTTCTCCTACGGCCGGTTCCTGGCCTGGAACGCGCTCGGCAGCCTGCTGTTCACGCTCCTGTTCTGCGGCTCCGGCTATCTGTTCTACCGCTCCTATGACGAGGTGGCGCAGGCGCTGAGCCGGGGCGCGCTCGTCCTGGTGGCGGTGATCGCCGCCGGGGGTGGCACGTACCTGCTGGTCCGCCGGCGGCGAGCGCTGGGCGCGGCGGCCGGGAAGGCTGCGCCGTGATCCGCGCGCTCACCGTGGCCGTGCTGATCGCCGCGATCGCGCTCACGGCGATGGTGCTCTTCGGCCCCGGGGGTGGCGACTACGTCGTGAAGGCGCGCTTCAACGATGCCGGCCAGGTGGTCAAGGGGGGGCTGGTCGAGATCGCGGGCAAGCAGGTGGGCAGCGTGACCGACCAGCGCCTCACCGACGACGGTGCGGCGGAGCTCACGCTGTCGATCGACCCCGACTGGGCGCCCATCCCGGCAGGCACCCACGCACAGATCCGCCAGTTCGGCCTGTCGGGCCCCGCGAGCCGCTACATCGAACTCCAGTTGCCCACCGGTGCGGAGCGCGAACACGCGGGCGACCTGGACGACGGCGCGGTGCTCGATCTGAAGGACACCACGTCCAACGTTGACATCGACACCATCTTCTCGATCTTCGACAAGCGCACGCGAGAGTCGATCCGCGGCGTGATCCGAGGCTCCCGGCGCCAGTACGAGGGCGAGGGAAGGCGCGCGAACCGGGGCCTGCTCTACCTCGATCCGGCGCTCGTCTCGGCCAGCCGCCTGTTCGGCGAGCTGAATCGCGACACGCCCAAGCTGAGGCGGTTCATCGACGAGTCGTCGGGCCTGGTGGGCGACGTGGCCGATCGCCGCGATGAGCTGGCCTCGCTGGTGAGCGGCCTGGCCGACACCACCTCGGCGATAGCTGCCCCGCGCGGCTCGCTGGCCGACGCGATCGACCAGCTCCCGCCCTTTCTGCGCCGGGCCAACACCACGTACGTGAACCTGCGCGCCACGCTCGACGATCTCGACCCGCTGGTGAACGAATTCAAGCCGGTGGCGAAGCGGCTGCGCCCTTACACCGCCGAGCTGCGCAGGCTTGTCGAGGATGCCGAGCCCACCATTCGCGACCTGGCCGGGGTGATCCGCCGGCCCGGACGCCCCAACGATCTCGTGGAGCTGGCGCGCCTCACGCCGAGGGTGCGCGACATCGCCGTCGGGCCCGTGAGGCGCAACGGCGCCAGGCGCGAGGGAGCGTTCCCGGCGGCCACAGAGGCGCTCACCAGCGCCGCGCCGCGGCTGGCGTTCGCGCGGCCCTACTCGGTCGACTTCACGGGCTGGCTGGACGACTTCTCCCACAGCGGGAACTTCGACGCGCTGGGCGGCACCGCCCGGATCGGCACCCACGCCAACGCGTTCTCGATCAAGAACGGAGTGCTGGCGCCGATCGCGCCCGGTCTGCGTGCCGAGTCGTTCAAGGAGCTGGCCACATTCGGGCAGAACAATCGCTGCCCGGGATCGGTCGAGCGTGACAACGGAGACGGGTCTACCCCGCTCCGGCCGTCCCCGGACTTCAACTGCGACCCCGAGCAGCTGCCGATCGGGCCATGAGACGCCTGCTCTCGAGCCTGGCGGTGGTGGCGGTGGTGGCGGTGGCCGCAGCGCTCGCTGGAGCGGCCGGGGGCGGCGACTCGGACGGGCGCCGCTACACGATCGAGCTGGACAACGCCTTCGGGCTGGTCGAAGGGGGCGATGTCCGGGTGGCGGGGGCGAACGCCGGCCAGGTGGTGGCACTCGACCTCGACAGACGGACTCAGAAGGCACTCGTCGAGGTGGAGATCACCGAGGAGGGATTCGGCTCGCTGCGCTCAGATGTGTTCTGCGAGTCACGCCCGCAGTCTCCGATCGGCGAGTACTTCGTCGACTGCCTGCCCGGCCGGGCCAAGCGCGAGCTGGCGCCGGGCAGCCGGATCCCGGTGAAGCAGACCGCGTCCACGATTCCCCCGGACCTGATCCAGAACATCATGCGGCGCCCGTACCGGGAGCGTTTCCGGCTGATCATCAACGAGTTCGGTGCGGGCCTGGCCGGCCGCCCGGACGACCTCAACGCCGCGATCCGCCGCGGCGTTCCCGCGCTGCGTCAGAGCGCCCGGCTGCTGGAGGTCCTCGCCCGTCACGACACCGTGATTCGCGACCTGGTGTCCAACGCGGACACCGTGCTTGAAGCGGCTGTCGGACAACCGCCGCAACGTGGGGCGGTTCGTGGTCGAGGCGCGCGACACAGCGTCCGCCTCCGCCGAGCGCAGCGCCGACATCCAGACGAACTTCCGCAAGCTGCCCGACTTCCTCGAGCAGCTCACCCCCACGATGGACGCGCTGGGCGAAACCGCACGCGAGCAGCGGCCCGTGTTGGTGGACCTGAACGCGAGCGCCGGGGAGCTGCGCCGCTTCTTCGACGACACGGGCGACTTCGCCACGGCGTCGCGGCCGGCCGTGCGGGCTCTGAGCGAGGCCGCAGAGCCGGGCCTGGAGGCGCTCAGGGCGGCGAAACCCAACGTGCGCGAGCTGCGTCGCTACGCGCGCCGCACTCCCGACCTCGCGCGCAACCTGCGGATCGTGCTGGGGGACTTCGACGACCCATCTCGCGCGGTGGAGCGCGACCCACGCAGTCCGGGCGGACGCGGCTTCTCCGGCACCGAGGCGCTGCTCCAGTATGTCTTCAACCAGTCGCTCACCAACAACGCCTTCGACGAAATGGGCTACATGGTGCGCACCGCGGCCTTCACCGACAAGTGCGGCCCATACCGCGACGCCGAGTCCGCGAAGGACCCCGACCTGGCCGAGTGCCGGTCATGGCTCGGGCCAAACCAGCCCGGGGTGACCACGCCCGATCCCTCCGGGGCGCGCCCGCCGCGCTCAAGCGCGAGGGCGAGCGGCAACCTCCGGGCGCCAGTCGGCAAGCCACCCATCTGGGGGTGACGGCGGCGCCCCGGCACCGGGCGCACGACAGGGCTCCCGGCGCCCCCGGAGCCGGCCGGCCCCCGCGCGGACTGACCGATGTGCTGGACGACATCCTGGGCGGTACTCGCGATGCCCCACGGGCCCCCGCCCCACCGGCCCCGGCCACCGACCCCCTCCTCGACTTCCTGCTCGGATCGTGAGACGGAGCGCCACCACATCCCTGGTCGCCAGCCCCGGCATCGTGGGCGCGGTGACCGTGCTGGTCACCACCATCGCCGTCTTCCTCGCCTACAACGCGAACAACGGCCTGCCGTTCGCGCCGACGCTGGAGGTGAAGGTGAGGGCACACAACGCCGCAGCGATGACCAAGGGGTCGGAGGTGCGCGAGGGCGGCATGCGAATCGGCTTCGTGCGCACGATCAGCAGCATCAGGCTGCCCGACGGGCGAGCCGGCGCCGAGATGGCGGTGAGCGTGGATGGCTCGGCCGGCGATCTGCCGGTGGACACCAGCTTCACGATCCGTCCGCGGTCACCACTAGGGCTGAAGTACCTCGAGATGGTGCGCGGCCGCTCGGGTCGCGAGGCCGGCGACGGCCACATCTTCCCGCCGCGCCAGACGGTGATTCCCGTGCAGCTCGACGACTTCGCGCGCCAGTTCGATGCGCGCACCCGCACCGGCATCCGAAACAACGTCCAGGGCTTTGGCAACGCGCTGGCCGGACGCGGGGCGTCGGTGAACAGCACCCTGGAGGTGCTCCCGCGACTGTTCGCCCGCGTGGCTCCGGTGGCGCGCAACCTCTCCGACCGCCGCACCCGGCTCGGGCGCTTCTTCACCGGGATCGGCAGGACCGCCCGCGTGCTCGCGCCGGTGGCCGCCATGCAGGCGGACGTGTTCACCCGCTCGGCGCAGACCTTCGAGGCCATCTCCCGCGACACCGAGGCGCTCAAGCAGACGATCTCCAGCTCTCATCCCGCGTTCCAGGCCGGCATCGAGTCATTCCCGGTGCAGCGCCCGTTCTTGACCGAAAGCGCGGCCCTCGCGCGCGAGACGCAGCCCGTTGCGCGTCTGCTGCGCCCCACCCTCCCCGAGATCAACGACGCACTCGAGGCCGGCATTCCGGTCACGCGGCGGTCGGTGGACTTCTATGGGGACCTGGAGCCCACGCTCGTGTCGCTGCGCGACCTCATGCGCGACCCGCGCACGGGGATGGCACTGCGCGGGCTCACGGCCAACGTGACCACCCTGGCCCCCCAGTTGCGCTTCCTGGGGCCCTACCAGACGGTGTGCAACTACTGGAACTACTTCTTCACCTACCTGGCCGAGACCGTTAGCCAGCGGGGCCCGCACGGCTTCTCCCAGCGGGCAGCGATCAAGAGCACCGGCCAGCAGACCAACAACAACAGCTCGATGGGCTCCGCCGAGCCGGCCAACGGCGAGGGGTACAACGAGGCCTCGCGGTCCCGCGGCGACCCGGTCCATTTCCACGGCCAGTCCTACACGCGCGCCATCGCCCCTGACGGGATGGCCGACTGTGAAAACGGCCAGCGCGGCTACCCGCGCCGCTTGGCTCGATTCTCCGACCCGCGCTTCGAGATTGTCTCCGACCCCGAGACACCGGGCCTACAGGGCACCACCTACACGGGGCGGCCGCGCGTGCCGCGCGGGCAGAGCTTTTCCGACCGGCCCGAGACCGGAGCCCAGCTCGACCGATGAAACGGCACCGCGGCATGTCCCGGTTCCGCGCCGGCCTCCTCGCCGTGGTGGTGCTCGCCGTGGCGTCCTACTTCGCCTTCGCCAAGGAGGTGCCGTTCCGGTCGCACTACGAGATCAGCGCCGCGTTCAAGTCGGCCAACAACGTCAAGGTGCGCCAGCCGGTGCGGATCGCTGGCGTGGAAGTGGGCAAGGTCGTGGGCATCGAGCACCCCGAGCCCGGCTCCGAGCGCGCCGTGATCACGATGCGGATCTACGACCAGGGCCGGCCCGTGCACCGCGACGCCACCGTGAAGATCCGCCCGCGGCTGTTCCTGGAGGGCAACTGGCTGATCGATCTCGAGCCCGGCACCCCCGCCCAGCCCGAGATCGAGGACGGCGGGGTGATCCCCGTTCAGCAAACCAAGACTCCCGTGCAACTGGGTCAGGTGCTCACGGCGCTGCAGTCGGACACGCGCAACAACCTCCAGAGCCTGCTCGACGAGTACTCCAGCGCCCTCGAACGCGAGGGCGCGCGGGGCTTCAAGCGCTCGATCCGCCACTGGGAGCCCGCCTATCGCGACTCGGCCATCGTGCAGGAGGCCACTCTCGGACAGGGCCGGCACGACCTGTCGGGCTACATCGACGGCGCCGGGCGGGTGGCGCGCGGGCTCGACCGCAGCCCGCGCCAGCTGCGCAACCTGATCACCGACTTCGACACCGCGGCCGGGGCGTTCGCGCGCGAGGCCGGCAGCCTCGAACGCGCGATCGCCGAGCTGCCGCGCACTCTGAGGGCAGCGCAGCCCGCGCTGGCCGAGCTCAACGACAGCTTCCCGTCGCTGAGGCGCTTCGCGCACGAGCTGGAGCCCAGCATCCGAGAGTCGGGCAAGACGATCGACGTGGCACTGCCGTTCATCCGCCAGGCTCGGCGGCTGGTGTCCCCCGCCGAGCTGCGGGGCCTTGCGCGTGACCTGCGCCCCACCGCCCCGGCCCTCGCGCGGCTGACCGAGCGCACCCCAGGCCTCTACGAGCAGGTCCGGCTGGCGGCCGGCTGCGAGAACGAAGTGCTGAGCCCGTGGGCCCTGGACCGCATTGAGGATCCCAACTTCCCGGCCACCGGCAAGGTGTTCGAGGAGGCGCCGAAGGCGCTCCCCGGCCTGGCGGCCGAGAGCCGCAACGGCGACGCCAACGGCCAGTGGGTGCACGTGCTCAACAGCGCCGGGGACCGCTCCGTCTCGCTCGGCAACGGCAATTTCGCCCAGGCGCTGTTCCCCATCCTCGGCACCAATCCGCCGCTGCCCAAGGCGCGCCCGCCGCTGCGCCGCGACACGGCCTGCGAGACGCAGGAGCGGCCCGATCTGCGCACTCGGGTGGGACCCGGTGAGCCGGAGGTGGCCCGCGGCCTTCCGGATACCGCCGCGGCGCGCAGTCGCTACGCGGACGCGCGCGACGCCGCCGTGGACTGGCTCAAGAAGCAGGTGAAGGTGGAAGGTCTCGAGGGCGAGTACCAGGTGCAGCCTCACGAGATCACCCGTGGGGAGCTGCTCGGGGGGGCGGGTCCGTGAGGCTGATGCTGCGTCGCAATCTGCGCGCGCTGTTGCTGGTGTTCGCCATGTTCGCGCTGGGGATGGCCATCGCCGGCTACATCCTCTCCAACCAGCGGCTGCGCTTCCCCCTACTGGAGCAGGCCCCCATCACGCTCAGCATGGAGCTGGCCAACGCCCAGGCCGTGGCTCCGGGGCAGGGCCAGACGGTGCGGGTGTCGGGCGTGCAGATCGGCGAGATCGGCAAGGTGGCGCTCCATGACGGCTACGCGGTCGTGGAGCTGCTGATCCAGCCCGAGTACGACGGCGTCATCCGCGAGGACGCCACGGCGCTGCTGCGTCCCAAGACCCCGCTGAAGGACATGTTCCTGGAGGTGGACCCCGGCCGCGGCCAGGCAATGCGCGAGGGCGACGTGGTGCCCGTCGAGAACACGCTCCCGGACGTGAACACAGACGAGTTCCTGGCCATGCTCGATGCCGACACGCGCGACTACCTCAAGCTGCTGGTGACCGGCGCCGGCAGGGGCCTCGACGGGCGCGGGCGCGACCTGCGCGAGGTGTTCCGCCTGTTCGAGCCCACCCACCGCGATCTCGCCCGCGTGAGCTCGGCGGTGGCCACCCGCCGCACCGAGCTGCGCCGGCTGGTCACGTCGCTCGACCGCCTCAGCAGCGAGCTGGCGGGCAAGGAGGACGAGCTGGCCGGCCTGGTGGACTCAGCCGCCACCGTGTTCCGCTCCTACGCCGCCGAGGACCGCAACATCAGCCGCGCCGTGCGCGAGCTGCCCGACGCGCTGCGCCAGACCACCGCCACCCTCCGGGATGTCGAGCGGCTGGCCGAGGTGCTGGGCCCGGCAACAGAGAACCTGCGTCCAGCGGCCCGGGCGCTGGGTCGCAGCCAGGTGGCGCTGCGGCCGTTCGCTCGGGAGGCCGCCCCGCTGCTCGAGAATCCGATCCGCCCGCTCGTGCGCAGCGCGCGCCCCGTGGTGCGCGACCTGCGTCCGGCGGCGCGCAACCTCGCATCGGCTACGCCGAACCTGCGGCGCACCTTCGGCACGATCAACCGCTTCTTCAACATGGCCGCCCACAACCCGCGCGGGCGCGAGGGGCCCACCGTGCCCGGTCGCGAGGAGGGCTATCTGTTCTGGCTCGCATGGGTGGCCCACCAGTCGGCCAACATCTTCTCCACGGCCGACGCCCATGGCCCATTCAGGCCGTCGCTGGTCTCCGGCTCGCTGCCAGTTCTTCCGGAGCATCGTGGCCCAGGACCCCGAGATGGAGTTCCTGCTGAACCTCACGCCTCTGCTCACGAACCCGGAGCTCTGCGGCGAGTGATCAAGCAGGCCCCAAGCCGCGGCCAGGTGTTCGCGATGGTCGCGTTCGCGCTGTCGTGCACGGCGATCCTGCTGTCGCTGTGGCTTCAGTTCGGCGGCTCGATCCCGCTCAAGGCAAAGGGCTACCAGGTGAAGGTGGCCTTTCCCGAGGCCGTGGGCCTGATCAGCAACGTGGACGTGCGGGCGGCGGGCCTGCCTGTGGGCGCCGTGCGCCGCGTGGACATCGACGAGCGGCGCAACCGCGCGGTGGCCACGATCGAGCTGGAGGCGCGTTACGCGCCGCTGGCCAGCGACTCGCGGGCGATCCTGCGCCGCAAGACCCTGCTGGGTGAGACCTTCGTGGAGATCGCACCCGGGAGCGCCGTCCGCCCCCAAGCTCCCCGACGGCGGCCGCCTGGACGATGCGCGCGTGGCGGGCACCGTGGAGCTCGACGAGATCTTCCAGACCTACGATCCGGGCACGCGGCGCGCCTTCCAGATCTGGCAGCGCGAGCTGGGCGCGGCCCTCGGCAACCGCGGCGAGAGCCTCAACAACGCGCTCGGGCAGTTCCCCGAGTTCGCCGAGAACGGCGCGGACCTGCTGGGCGTGCTCGACGAGCACGAGAGCGCCCTTCGCGGGCTGGTGCGCGACACCGGCGAGGTCTACTCGGCCCTCAGCCAGGACGAGCGCCAGCTGCGCCGCCTGATCACCGGCTCGCACGGGATCTTCCGCCAAACGGCCGCCGAGCGCGAGGACCTCGCCACCGCATTCCAGATCTTTCCCACGTTCCTGGTCGAGTCCAGGGCCACGCTCAAGCGCCTGGAGGCCTTCTCCTCCAATACCCGGCCCTTGGTGCGCGACCTGCGCCCCGTGATGCGCGAGCTGCAGCCCACCGTACGGTCGGTGCGGGCGTTCGCCCCCGACCTCAGGCGCTTCTTTCGCAACTTCGACCAGCAGATCACGGCCTCGCGCAGGGGCCTGCCGGCGCTGCGCGCGACGCTCGACGAGGCGCGTCCGCTGCTGGCATCACTGCACCCCTTCCTGTCGGAGTTCAACCCGATCTTCCAGTGGCTGGAGCTCAACCAGCACCTGGTGTCGGACTTCCTCGGCTACGCGGCCTCAGGGCTGGCGGACCGCAACCCCACCGCCCCGGCCGGCGAGACCGGCCACTACCTTCGCCAGCTGAGCGTCAGCGGGCTGGAGTCGGTCGGCATCCACCGCCAGCGTGTGCGTAGCAACCGCGGCAACGCCTACCTGCCCCCTATCTACACCGGCCGGGAGACCTCGCGCCGCCTGATCCAGCCCAACTGGGACTGCAAGCCCTCGGGCGGGGAAGTGGATGCGCGCTCCTCGCCCGCCGGCTCCACGCCGGCCTGCTGGGTCCCGCCCAACCTGCTGTTCAAGGGCAAACGCGAACGCCGCTTCCCCCACGTGGAGCGCGAGGGCTACTAGCGCCGCACCAGCACCAAATTACCGGGCATCTTGCCGATTCGCCGGGCTGATTGACGGGTAACACCCATCAACGGAACTCAACTCAGGAGCGGGAATGCCAGAGCAGGTCAGCGAGAAGCAAGCACGCCAGGTGGCCGAGGACGCACGCGAGGCCGAGTGGAAGCAGCCGAGCTTCGGCAAGGAGCTGTTCATGGGCAACCTGCGCCTGGACCTGATCCACCCGCAGCCCAAGCTCGATCCCGGCGCGGTCGAGAAGGGTGAGGGCTTTCTCGCCAAGCTGCGCGACTTCCTCCAGAACGAGGTCGACCCGGCGCAGATCGAGCGCGACGCCCGCATCCCCGAGCACGTGATCGAGGGCCTCAAGGAGATCGGCGCCTTCGGCATGAAGGTGCCCGAGCCATACGGCGGGATGGGGCTGTCGCAGGTGTACTACAACCGCGCTCTGATGCTGGTCGGCGGCTGGCATGCCGCGCTGTCCACGCTGCTCTCGGCGCACCAGTCGATCGGCCTGGCCGAGCCGCTGCTGTTGTTCGGTTCGGAGGAGCAGAAGCAGGAGTGGCTGCCCAAGGTCGCGCGTACCCACGTATCCGCCTTCCTGCTCACCGAGCCCGACGTGGGCTCGGACCCCGCGCGCCTGGCCACCACCGCCACCCCCACCGAGGACGGCTATGAGATCGACGGCCGCAAGCTGTGGGCCACCAACGGCGCGATCGCCGATGTGGTTGTGGTCATGGCCAAGGTGCCAAAGGGGGACGGCAACCGAGGCGGCATCAGTGCCTTCATCCTGCCCTACGACACCGAGGGCGTGACGGTGGAGCACCGCAACGAGTTCATGGGCCTGAGGGGCATCGAGAACTCGGTCACGCTGCTCGAGAACGTGCGCGTCCCGAAGGAGAACCTGATCGGGCGCGAGGGCGACGGCCTGAAGATCGCCCTCACCACGCTGAACACCGGCCGCCTGGCGCTGCCGGCGATCTGCGTGGGCACCGCCAAGTGGGCGGTGAAGGTGGCGCGCGAGTTCGCGAGCGAGCGGGTCCAGTGGGGCCAGCCGGTGGGCAGGCACGACGCGGTGGCCCAGAAGATCGCCTACCTCGCGGCCAGTGCCTTCGGGCTGGAGGCCATGCTCGACGTGAGCAGCCGCCTGGCGGACGACAAGAAGAACGACTTCCGCATCGAGGCGGCGATCGCCAAGCTATTCGCCTCCGAGACGGGCTGGAAGGTGACGGACGAGCTGATGCAGATCCGCGGCGGCCGCGGGTACGAGACCGCGGCATCGCTTGCGGCACGTGGAGAGAAGGCCGTGCCCGTGGAGCAGGCGATGCGCGACATGCGGATCAACCGCATCTTCGAGGGCTCCACGGAGATCATGCACCTGCTGATCGCCCGCGAGGCCGTGGACAGCCACCTCCAGGTGGCCGGCGACATCCTCGACGAGGACGTCGAGATAAAGGAGAAGGCGAAGGCGGCCGTGGGGGCGGGCAAGTTCTACGCCTCGTGGCTGCCCGGGCTCGTGACCGGCGAGGGCCAGCGTCCGGGCTCGTTCGACGAGTTCGGCGAGCTGGCCAAGCACCTGCGCTTCACCGAGCGCGCGGCGCGCAAGCAGGCCCGCTCGCTGTTCTACGGAATGAGCCGGTGGCAGGCCAAGCTGGAGCGCCGCCAGGCGTTCCTGGGCCGGATCGTGGACATCGGAGCGGAGCTGTTCGCCATCTCCTCGGCCGTGGTCTACGCCAACACGATCGCCTCGGAGCGGCCCGACCAGGCCGGTCAGGCGCGCGAGCTGGCCGATCTGTTCTGCGCGCAGTCTCGGCGCCGCGTGGACCAGCTGTTCCACGACCTCTGGCGCAACACCGACGACGCCAACTACACGGCGGCCATGAGGGTCCTCGAGGGCGACTACAAGTTCCTCGAGGAGGGCATCATCGACCCCTCCGGCGACGGGCCGATGATCGCCGATCAGCCGGCGGAGGTGGAGGAGCCGGCGGTCGCGTAGATTGGGCCGGGTGCCATCGCACCCGGTCGCCAACGCAATTCAGCTCCGCGGCGCCGTCAAGCGCTACGGACCGATAACAGCCGTCGACGGTCTGGACCTCGACGTGCCCGAGGGCACGTGCGTGGGACTGCTGGGCCCCAACGGCGCCGGCAAGTCCACCACGATGAAGCTGCTCACCGCTCAGGCGATCGCCGACGAGGGCGAGCTGGAGGTGCTCGGCTACCGGCTGCCGGGCGAGTCCAAGCAGGCGCGCGCGGAGTGCGGCGTGGTGCCCCAGCTGGACAACCTCGACACCACGCTCACGGTGGAGCAGAACCTCGTGGTGTTCTCCTACCTCTACCGCGTGCCCCGCCCCGAGCGCCGCGAGGCCGTGCAGCGCGCCCTGGAGATCGCCAACCTCACCGACCGGCGCGACACCAAGGTGGACGAGCTCTCAGGCGGCATGCGGCGCCGGCTGCTGATCGCGAGGGCCCTGGTGCACGAGCCTCGACTGCTGCTGCTGGACGAGCCCACGGTGGGCCTCGACCCCCAGGTGCGCCAGGAATTGTGGGCGCTGATCGAAAGGCTGCGCTCCGAGGGGGTCTCGATTCTGATGTCCACGCACTACATCGAGGAGGCCCAGCGCCTGGCCGAGTTCGTGACGATCATGTCCCACGGCAAGGCGGTGGCG
>CAVSGC010000023.1:0-232092 GCA_963727395.1 uncultured Thermoleophilaceae bacterium
CTCGGGTCAACTGTGCGGACTGCGATCTGCTGTGGCTCGCTCACCGGTTTGCCGGTCCTCGTCACCAGGCGGTTGAGGCCGTCAAGGATGATGCCGGAGGCCGGAGTGGGCAGGGTAGCGCCCGGGTCGAGCGCCACAAGGACGTCCCAGCTGTGCAGCGTGTGCTCCCCGAGCCGCATGGCCAGCGCGCCAGCGAGGTCCTGTTGGGTGCCGAACAGGTCAATCGTGTACGCGTCCCGCTGTTCCTCGGTCAGCCCGTCGGCCCAGTCCAGAAATGTGCTGTCGGCCGCCAGACCGTCGGCGGCCTGCGCGCTCGGTGTCTTGGGCATTCCATTCGGCCCACACCTCTTTGAAGCCGTCGAACGACGGTGCCGGCTCCCCGTCCGCGGCCGCCTTCATCATTCCGCCGAACGAGCTGAGCGCCGGACCCCATGTGCGACAACACCTGAGCGATCGACCATTCGGTCGGATAGGCCTGCGCGATCAGCTGTTCGTGCTCAGCGGCTCGACCGCAGCCGCGAGTCGGTCATGGGAGGCGTGCAGCAGGGCGAGGATCTCATCGGCAGAAGTCACGAGGCGAGGTTAGTCGTGGCGCGAGCGGTCACGCCCCAGCTGCAGCCCATCTGGGATGCTGAGTCCCATGGGCAGCTGGGTTAACCACGTGATCTGGTGGCAGGTCTATCCCCTCGGTTTTCTCGGGGCCGAGAAGGAGCTGGTGCGCTCCGGGGCGAGCAGCGGCTGCCGGCGCGAGGGGTGGCTCGATCACCTGATTTCCTGGGGTGCAACGGCTTGCTGCTCGGGCCGATCTTCACCTCCAGCAGCCACGGCTACGACACCGTCGACTACTTCCGGATCGACCCGCGGCTGGGCGACGACGACGACTTCGACGCCTTGGTCGCGGCGTGCCGCGAGCGGGGGTCCGGGTGCTGCTCGATGGCGTCTTCAACCACGTCGGCCGGGACTTCCCGCCGGTCGCGCAGGCGCTCGCCGAGGGCCCGGGATCGGCGCCGCGGATTGGGTGCACCGGCTGTACGACACCGACGGGTGATCACCGCCGACTACTTCGAGGGCCACGACAGCCTCGTCACCCTCAACCACGGTTCGCCACAGGTGCAGGACTACGTCGGCGACGTGATGCTGCACTGGCTGCGAGCGCGGCATCGACGGCTGGCGGCTGGACGCCGCGTACGCGGTGCCGGCGGAGTTCTGGGCGGCGGTGCTGCCGGCGGTCCGCGAGCGAGTTCCCGGACGCCTGGTTCGTCGGCGAGATGATCCACGGCGACTACGCCGACTACGTCGCGGACGTCCGGCCTCGACTCGGTGACGCAGTACGAGCTGTGGAAGGCGATCTGGTCCTCCTGAACCGTCAACCTCCACGAGCTGGAATGGACGCTGGGCCGGCAGCGGGAGTTCGCTCGAGCACTTCGTGCCGCTGACGTTCCTCGGCAACCACGACGTGACCCGGGTGGCCAGCCAGATCGCCGACCCGCGGCACTGGTCGCACGCGGTGGCGCTGCTGGCGTTCCTGCCCGGCGTCCCGAGCATCTACTACGGCGACGAGTTCGGCCTGGAGGCGGTAAAGGAGGACCGGGCCGGACGGCGACGACGCCGTCCGGCCGGAGATGCCGAAGGAGCGGTGGCTGTTCACCCACCGCACCCCGAAGTTGAGCAGGCTATATCGGCGGGTGATCGGGCTGCGCCGCCGCCACCCCTGGCTGGTCGACGCGATGATCGCCACGTCGGAGGTCAGCGAGCGGCAGATGACCATCACCGCCCAGGACCGCGCCTCCGGTGAGGAACGCCTCACGCTGGTGCTGAACCTCGCGGCTGCCCCGTACAAGCTGCCGGGTCTGACCGGTGAGGTCGTCGAGTCCGGAGCAGCCGTCACCCGAGGCCAGGTGCCGCCGCACTCCTGGGTCATCCTCGACTGCTGAACGCAAAGGCAGAACCCGATCCCCGTTCCGCCCCCTCACTCTCAGAACCGGCCCCTCATTTCGTCCCTGACCGGCGTGTCGGCCCCGAATGGGTCGATTGGCGTCACCTTTTGAGGGAACTCCTGGGCGACCCTCATGCGACCTCACGATGTGGGGCAGCTACCCCGGGCAGTCGCGAGAAGAGGCTTGTCTCGAGGGATCCCTCAAAACGTGACGCCAATCGGGCCAGACGGCACTCGCAGCACATGCTAAGGATCGGTGAAATGACGGGCCGTGAGCCAGGGCGTGTTCGTCAACTTTGCCGACGCGGCGGCTGAACCAGGTGAAGCATTACGGTGGGCGACATGTTCGACGGACTGCGCACTGAGCTGGACGCCCTGGGACTGACCCCGTTCGACATCGTGCTGCCCGGGGAGGACTCCGCGGTCGCTGCGCTGGAGGGCGCCCTGCGGCTGCGGGTCGACCGCGACGGCTTCGTGCTGGAGACCGTGGACTACGGGCAGGCCACCGGCTGGGCTGGGCGGCCACCGAGGCCGAGGCTCGAGAGCTCGTCCTCGGCTACGTCTCCCGCCCGTTGCCGCCGGTCCGCGCGGTGCCCCGGAGCGAGCTGGACACCATCGTCGGCCGAGTTGCTTCTGCACTACTTCGACCTTCGCGATCGGGTTCGGGAATCCGGGCTCCGTCGGGCTGGTCATCGACCTGCCGCCGGAGCTGCCACTCGACCGGGTCGGGGCGCTGGACGGTGTGCATACCTACCCGATCGAGACCCCGCTGGAGTTCCGGTCGCTGCCCCCGACCGTCCTCCGACCCGAGAACGATGTGCACGCCTTCCTCACCGCCGCGCAGGTTCGGGTGGCGGCCGTCCTCACCCCGCCGTGGTTCGGACGGCCGGGGGATGGGCTGCGGTTCACCCTGCAGGAGCCCGAGGTGGGTCTGCGGGACCTGGTCGCTGCCGGCCGGATGAATGGGATCGAGGTCGTCGAGTGAGCTGACGGGCCTTCGGCTGACTCAGCCGGGAGTGCCATCCCGGAAGCGTGTCTCGTAGCGGATGCCCAGGTCGAACAGCGGGCTCCCGTTGAGGTCGCGGTAGCTGGCGGCGATGTCGGACACCTCAGCCTGGGCGACCCAGCTGAAGTCGGTGGCCCGCATCTTGCCGAGCAGCCCGACGCTGAAGGTGGCCTCACCGGCCGGCCAGGTCAGCCGGTAGTCGGTGGGCCCCTCCTCCAGCTCCAGCCCCGGAGCGATCCCCGGATGCGGTATGTCCGGCATCCCCGACTCGATCCGCACCATGTCGGCCAGGGCCATCACCAGGAACCGCCGGGCGTCCCGCGCCGAGGAGAACGTGCCCTCGATGGTGCGGGCTCCGCGGCTCGTCGACTCGACTGTATGCAGACCGCGCCGATAGGCCAGGGCCCGGCTGATCTCGAAGTCCCCGACCTCGAGCACGGTGTCGGAATCGCCCGGCCGGCGCAGCCAGCCAAGCTTCTCGGCCAGTCCGTCGATGATGGCCGTGTCGGCCGCCAGCTGGTCGTCGCTCATTGCCATCTCCCTCGGATGACCGGTGACTCGTACCGCGGGTGCTATCGCGGTACGAGCTCACTCCAGTCCGTGTAGTGCGGCGTCGTCCCACCCTCGGGGCGTGGCCAGTCGGCCGGCCAGCGGGTGTCGTCGATGATCTGCAGGATGCCCGCCCGGCGCAGATCCGTGACGCTCATCGCCTCGGTGCCGTTCATCACCCGGACCTGCAGACCGCCGCCCGGCTGACCGAAGGCGGGCGCCACCTCCGACACCTCGATGTGCATCCCGGGGGGCAGATCGCCGGTCAGCCGCACGGTCAGGTAGGGCTGCGAGAGGTTGCTGCCGGGCAGGCCGCGAGCCTCGAACGGAGTGTCGGGGAAGGACATGAAGTCGCCGCCCTCCCGGCCCATCCGATCAAGTACGTCGCCGTAGTGGGCCTCGAACTCCGTCGTGTTGCTGAAGTCGATCCGTCGGCCCACAACCGCGCCGTCGTTGCCCGGATAGATCGGGTTGCTGTTGGCGTCGAGGTAGCGGTCCTCCCACTCGGACCGGAGGAGCGGGTGGTGATCGGCGGCGTCCCGACCGAACGGCGCACCCGGGTCGGTGACCAGCTCGCGAACCTCGGCCGGGATGTGGGCCAGGTCGGGCGGCAGGTACTGGCTGGCCAGGTGGCCGCCGTGACCGGTCGGCTGACCGTAGCTCGGGTCGACGGGGTTGCCCCGGTTGCCGTAGTCCCGGTCGAACCCGGGCCCGTGGTCGGCCGGGGAGAGCACCGGGTCACCCTGGCTCGGGTCCCACGGGTTGGTGGAGTGAGCCGCCGTTCCCCGGTCCGCCGGGGTGCCGCCGCCCGTGGTGGGGTCACCGCCGGTCGGGTTGTGTCCTCCGGTGGCCGGGTCGCCGCTACCGGTGGGGTGGCTGCCTCCGCTCGGCACGTCACCGCCGCCGTGACTGCCCGGTCCGGTCGTGGTGCCGCCGCCGGTCGTTGTCGGCCCGCCGTCGTGGCCGCCGAGATGGTGGTGCTGTCGCCGCCTGCCCAGGTGGGTGGTGGTGTCGCCGCCGCCCACCCCGACCGCGACCGGCTCGCGGACCGGAACCGTCGCATGGTCGAGGTCGCGGACCGGGACGGTCACGTCGGAGGCGGTCTTGGAGGTGGCGACGGTCATGTCGTGGGTGTTGACCGCAGGGACCTCGACCTTGGGGATGTCGAACTCGATCTTGCCGCCGTGCTCCAGACCGCCCAGGTCGAGCTTGGACAGGTCCAGGGTCTTCACCAGGTCGGCGACGGCCGGCATGGCGATCTTGATCCCCTTGACGCCGAGCTTGATCACCACCGACGTCGGGTCGACCACCTCGATCACCTTGGCGGCGGTCCGGATGGCGGACGCGGCGACACTGGTGCCGGTCTGACCGCGCTGACTCGGCCGCGCCCGGGATGATGATCGTGGCGATGTTGAAGTGGCCTCGCCGGCCGCGGCGGCCGGGTCGGTCTTCCACTTGTCCCAGGCGATCAGACTCTTGCCGGCGTTGATCACCGTGGACTGGGAGTCGCGCAGGAAGTTGCCGACCGGGCCCGGCAGCGTATTGGTCAACACGATGCCCCCGCCCCCAGGGAGGCCATCACCATGGTCCCGACCGCGAGCTTGCCGAGGTTGCTCCAGGCCGCCCCGTACGTCGAGCCGTCGAACCACTCCCCGGTGTTGGGGTTGTAGCCCAGGAACAGCGAGCCGAGCCCCTTGACGGTGCCCCAGATACCGCCGACGATGACGCCGTCCCAGACGAAGTGCCCCACGGCGTCGGCGGCCTTCTCGCCGCACCCCTCGGTCCGCTTGACCGACTTGCCCCAGGGGGTGTCGGCTCCGTCGGGGATCTCGGTGACCCCGTAGCCGTTGGGGTTGTCGTCGGTGGCCGCCTCGATGTGACCCCAGCCGATGACGTCGTAGATCGCGTTGGCGCACTTGCGCTCCGCGGCCCACAGCAGCACCATCTGTGCGTTCACCTGGTGGATCAGGGAGTTGTTCTTGTCCACCGAGGCCTGGTCCTCGTCCCAGGAGATCTTCGAGGTCGAGACACCGGCCCGGCTGTAGGTCTTCTTCTCGACCCCGCCGGCGATCGAGGTGACGAAGTTCTCGGCGTCGGTCTTGAGCTTGGCCAGCTCGGCCTTGATCGGCTCCACCTCGGCGGCGTAGGTGTTCAGTGCGCGGCTCACCTTGCCCACGTTGGTCCCGAAGGTCTCGGCGTCGGTCTTGACCTTGTCCATCACGTGGAACAAGGTGCCGGCCTCGGGTGCCTCGTAGTGCGCGGCGAGACCTTGCCAGGAGGTGAGGACGGTTCCGCCCTGGGTGCTGACGTCGTTACCGATCGACTTCATCTCGTGGGCGCCGATCTGCACCATGTCCGGTCGCAGGTTGGCGCCGGGTATCGCCGAGGTGTCGATGTGGTCGACCATCAGTTGGGCCCCAGCCTTCCGTGACCGAGCGGGGGCGGAGGCGGGTCAGCCGCCGCCGCGGCGTTCTTCTGGTAGGTCCGCACCATGTCGTCGTCCCCGTCGATGTAGGCCTGGGTGGCCTTGACCGCCCCGGTGAGCGCGGCCTCGACCCGGGTGTCATGTCCTTCAGCCCGGTCGACTCGACCTCGAAGAACGACTGGAGCGCGGGAAGGATGGCGCCACTGCCACCGGTTCCCGTCGCGGCGAACTCGACCCAGCCCTGCAACGGCTTCAAGATCGTGCCGAACTTCTCGGCATCGGTCTTGGTCCTGGTCAGCACCTTTTCGACCCCTTTGGGGTCGATCTTGTAGCCGGTCATGCTCCGTCCCCCCAGTGGTGTGTGGTCAGGTCAGCCGATGCCGCCGACGGCACCCTTCGCGCGCTGCAGCGCCTGGGCCGCCGACTCGTCGTTGCTGCCGAGCGATCCGCGGAGCACGTGGATGATGCCCTTGACCTCGTCGGCCACGTTGTGCCAGCGCTGCTCCTTGCCGGCGTACTCCTCCGAGACGCCGTCTGCCTGGTAGTCCGCCATCGCCAGCTTGACGTCACGATCACGCTGGTTGATCAGCGACTCGAGGTGGTTGGCCACGACGTTGAAGGCCTGCTGCGCATTCTGAGAAGCGGGGATGTCGTAGTCCCGGCGCTCGATGTTGTTACCCGATGAAGACATGAGTGGACAGTCCTTTCTCAGTGGGATCCGGAGAAGCGGGCGGCGTCGAAGTTGGCTCCGGCCGCGGCGGCGTTGGTGTCGTCGACCATCTGCTGCTCGCCCTGCAGGAAGGCGACGTTCTGGCCGCCGATGCCGCCCAGAACCGAGGCGAGCGCGGCGTTCAGCTCATTCGCGATCTGGTTGGTCTGGCCGTTGAACTGGTCGAAGGCGGCCCGGCCATTGCCGTTGAACTTGCCGTAGATGGCTCGGCGGCCTTGAACAGGTCCTTGACCAGCCCTCCGAGGTCGTCGTTGGCCGACGATGTCTGCTTCGTGAGCTGGGTAAGCACCTCAGCCCCCATCTGGAACTTCATCCTGTGCTCCTTCCGCCCCGGAACGGTGGCAAGATAACGGTTAGGTCACGACCTGACCCAACTTATCGTGGCTGGGGTTCACCTCATGGCCCATAGACTCGACGGAACCGAGAACGGCACGTGACCGTCAACACAGTCAATGCCCAGCCGGCGGGGCCAACCGTTTGCCACCGCGACGCCCGGTTATCCGACCACTGCCCACCTACATTTCTTCCGACCACGACTTTCCTGATCACCACGACATGCTCAGCACCAAGCAGCCCGGAAGGGGGGGCGATGACCGCAGCGCTTGTCGGCGCCGCCAGCTGTGGACATTGCGGGACCTCGCTGGGCACCAGCGGGCCGTTGTGCCCCGAGTGCGGCAGCGTGCTGGTTCCGGCCGCCCCCGGCGCGGTGGTCGGCACCTTCAACCCCCTGCTCGCCGGCATCACCCGGCCGAGCGCCGCACGTCGCTACTCGGCTCTGGTCGTCGACATCCTGCCCGCGGTCGTGGCGGTGATCGTGCTGATCGCCCAGCTCGTGGCCCGGGCGTACGAGCCGTTCGTCTGGACCGCATTGGTGACCGCGGCGTACGTGGCCGCGCAGCTGGCCATGCTGATCGCCGCGGCCGTTCCCTCGGCCGGGTCGCGCTCGGGTTGCGCACGGTCGACGACCTGACCGGCAACCCGGTGAGCGTCCGGAAGGTGATCTCCCGGCTGAGTGCCTCGCACGTGACCCGGCGGACGGTGCTGGCGATCTGGCCCGGGGTCGGGACCCGTGATGGTCGCCCTGCCGGCCCTGCGCGGGTCGGATCTCGCCGAGGGATCCAGGTTGGACCTGGCCCTGTTCGCAGTCCCCGGGTCGGCCGATGCGGCCCGGGAGACCGTCTCCGACTCGGTCCTCATCGTCTTCGACACCGGACGCCGGCAGGTGGTCCGCGGGTCGCTGCTGATCGGCCGCAGCCCTGATCGTCTGGGTCGGCCCAGCAGGCCCCCAGCTGGGTTCTCGTCGCTGGCGCTCCGCAGGCCAGAACGATCCGAGCTCGCCGTCCGGGGTGGAGCCTCCGCTGCTCAGCCTGCCCGACCTCTCACGCACGCTGGCGAAGACTCACGCACTGCTGGAGTGGTCGGGGCGGTCTTGGGGGTGACCGACCTGCACTCGGCCAACGGGTTGGTGCTGTCAGCCCCGACGGTGACATCCTGCCGCTGGTGCCGGGCATCCCGGCGCCGGCCGCCATCGGCTGGACCGTCCGGTGCGGCAACCGGTCCTTCACCGTGCACGCCGCGCCGCGGACGGAGGCGCCGTGAGCGCCTACGGAGCCGTCATCGGCTCACCAGCCAACGAGGCACGATGCGCGGGCTGAGCACGGCAGCAGTCTCCCATCCGCTGGTCGACTTCGGCGGGGACGGGTTCGTCGCCACCGAGAGCCGGTCGCCGGTGGTCTTCCTGACTGCGGGACGGGTCAGCCTGCTGACCGCGGCCGCGGCCGAGGACCGCCGCGTGGTGCTGGTCACCGACGAGCTCAGCATGCTCACCCCGGCGTTCGTCGAGGTATGGCGGGAGGCAGGGGCCGCGTGGGTGGTCCGCAGCCCGCGGGGTCTCCGGGAAGGCTTCAGTGGGCGCCGGCTGAGCGATATCGGCGAGGTGTTCACCGATCCCGGGGTCCGCACCATCGACGACATCGACCTGGGCTTCCTGAGGCCGTCACCGGCGACGGGCGTCGAGGTCCTGGTGGTCGTGTCGCTGCGGCACCGGCCGCGCAGCTCGACGCTGCTGGGTGGCCCGATCGCCGCTCTGTCGGAGCTGCTGACCGGCAAGGTCACCTGCGGTCTGGGGGGCCCATGAGCCGGTCGGCAACCGGTGGGACCGCCAGCTGCTGACCACCTTCGCCCAGACCCAGATGCCCGGCCCGGCCCTCCTCTTGGGGGCTGGCGAAGGCTTCCGGGCCAGCCTGGTCATCCAGCGCACCGACCACGGGCTCGACGCGGAGAACGACCCAGGCCCACGCCGACCTGGGTGTCCCCAGCACTGTCCGGTTCGAGGAGCAACGGGCCCAGCTCGAGGCGTTCCTCGCCCAGCTCGCCGCCACGGAGATGCCGCTGGTCGGTCTGGTGCTCGCCCGGCCGGCCCGCGACGCCCTGTTGACCCCGCCCTTCCTGCAGCAGCCGCCGAGCCCGCTGGCCCTGCTGATCGGCCTGCCGGGGTACGCGGCCTGGAGATCGCCACCGAGGAGATGGTGCGAGACTTCGGGGCCGTGACGGTCGGCCGGCCCCGGATCCCCGGGCTGCTGTTCCCCCCTGGGCAGTCTGGAGGACCCCACCTGGTCCCGGCTGGACGCCATCCTGAGTGCCGTGGGGACCGAGAAGGTCGGCGATGTCCTCGGGCTCTCGCGGCGGCACACCGCCGCAGAGGCCGCCCCCACCATCGAGGCCGGCGATGGCGAATAACCGTGACACCGTCCTGCTGGAGACGGTCAAGACGCATCGGGCCCGGCTGCTGTCGGCGTTCCTGTACGGCGAGCTGGCGGAACGCCGCCTCGGGCAGGACAACATCAAGCGACTGCTGGGCAGCGTGGTCCTGGCGGCGGTCGTCTGCACGGGATGCATCGGCTTCTCCTTGGTGACCTCACTGCTGGCCCGTCAGGCCGCCGCCCAGAAGGCGTCGCAGCAGCAGACCTCGACCAATCCGGTCCCCGGCATCGACGACCAGGCGTACGTGGCCGACTACTTCGACAAACCGCACCGACGGGGATGGGCCGGGGCCGAGGTGGGCGGGCGCTGGCAGACCTCCGGGCCGGTCACGGCTTACGCCGTCCGGGGCGGGGTCGGGCTGGTCGACGTTCCCATCGGGGGCACCCGCCAGGCGTACCTGACCGACGCCGACCGGGAGACCGCCGACGTCACCACGAGCGTCGCGATGGATGAGCTGGAGCTTCTAGCCTGGACGTCATTGGCCGCAAGGTGGCGGCCGACGACTACCGGGTGGTCGTCCGGCTCCAGCCAGAAAAAGCAGGTGTCGGTGGGTCTGGAGTCGCGGCAGGCCGGCAAGACCGTCGGGCTGTCCAACTCCGCCGGACTACTCGGGGCGTACTGGGCGGGCACCCGGCTCAAGGTCCGGCTGCAGGTGTTCGGGGTCAACCCCACGGTGATCCGGGCGAAGGTGTGGCGGGTCGAGGACTCCGAGCCCACTGACTGGACCGTCGCGGCCAAGGACGAGTTCGACGCCCTGCAACGCAGCGGAGCGCCGGGTGTCGCGGCCAGTCGGCCCCATGGCCCACGGGCGCTCGAGGTGTCGGTCTACGACTTCGTCGCCCGACCCGTGATCGGTTAGGAGTGAGAGACCAGTGACCGAGTTCACCCGGCTGACCATCATCGGCACCGACTGCAAGGCCGACCTCGTGGTGCCGAACGACGAGCCGGTCGGCGGACTGCTGCCCCGGCTGA
Organism: uncultured Thermoleophilaceae bacterium; assembly: GCA_963727395.1. Classification (GTDB taxonomy): domain Bacteria; phylum Actinomycetota; class Thermoleophilia; order Solirubrobacterales; family Thermoleophilaceae; genus JAAYBF01. The sequence continues at coordinate 10,382 of CAVSGC010000023.1, forward strand.
TGGACCTGCTGGGTGAGGCATCCGGGCCGACCGCCCGGCCACTGACCCTGGTTCGCTCGACCGGCGAGCAGCTGGACGTCTCGATGACCGTGGCCGACCAGCAGGTCCTCGACGGGGAGCCGCTGCGGTTCGTCCGCTCCGATGACGCACCGCCTCCTCCGGAGGTGGCCGACGTCACCCACGTGCTCGGCGAGTCGCTCGGTGACCGGGCCGGCCGGTGGTCGACCAGGACCCGCGAGGTCACCGGGGCGATCGCGATCGGGGTGCTGGCCATCGCGGTGACCACCCTGGTGAGGCACGACCCGGTCGGGCTGGCCGTCGCCTTCGCCATCCTCGTACTCGGGGCCGGGATCGCCGGCCGGCTCGGTGCTCGGTGGCTCGGCGTCGCCTTCACCGCCGCCGCTCTGGGGGTCGCCGCCGCCGGGATGCGGCTGCTGAGCGGCAGGACCGCACTCCGCGGACCACTGCGGGTTCCTGCGGCGCTCACCGAGTTCGCCCTGCTGGGCTGGGTCGCACTGCGGGTCGGGTTCGGCGCCGGCCTCGGCTCCCGTCCGGTGCGGCTGGGCAGCTACCTGGGGATCGTGCTGTCCGCGCTGCCGATCGTCCTGGTCGCCTCCGGGGTCGCGCTGCCGCGGACGGCGGCAGTCACCGCAGTCGTCGCGCTCGTGGTCTGCGGCGTGCTGCCCAGACTGGCGTTGGCGAGCTCGGGGTTGACCGGGCTCGACGACCAGGTCGTGGAGGGTCGACCGCGGCGCCGGGACGCCGTCGAGGTGACCGTGGACGACGCGTACGCGATGCTCAGCTGGGCGACGTTGGCGGTCGCGATCCCGCTGGCCGTGGCCCCGGCCGTGCTGATCGCGACGGGCAACCGGTGGGTCGTCGCCGTCGGCGGCGTCGCGGTGCTCGTCACTCGAACTCGGACCTGATCACTTCCTTCCAGCCCGCGATCGAGGTGTTCGACATCCGCACGCTCGATCGGCCGAAGAAGATCGCGGAGGTGGCGCTTCCGCCACGGCCGGGTCTGGGCACCGAGTCTCACGACATCACCTTCAACGAGGACGGCACGCGCGGGTACTCCGCGGCGCTCTCGCAGGGGATCATCCTCAACACCGAGGACCCCGCCAACCCGTCGGTGCTCACCAGCTTCCTCGATCCGTCGATCAACGTCTGGCACCAGTCAGATCCGGTCACGATCGGCGATCGCGAGTTCCTGGTGGTCGAGGACGAGTTCGCCGGCGCAGCGGGCGGCCCGGTCTGCCCCAGCGGCGGCGTGCACATCTACGAGATCACCGGGGAGATGGAGCTGGATCCGCAGAAGGTGGGCTACTGGAACATCGACGACGCGCGGCCCACCACCACCCCGGATGGCCGCTGCACCGCGCACGTGTTCGACATCCACGAGGACGAGCAGATGATGACCATCGCCTACTACAACGGCGGCGTCCGCGTGGTCGATATCTCCGGGCTGGAGGGCATTGCGCTCGGTGACACCAACCTCCAGGGCGAGGGCATGCGCCAGGTGGGCTTCTACCGCTTCGACGACTCCGACACATGGGCGGTCAAGACACCGCGGATCGAGGCGAACGGCAGCTTCCACATGTACGGCAACGACATCAACCGGGGGTTCGACGTCTACCGCTTCAGCGGCGCCGAGGATCCGTCGGTCCCCACGGGCACGATGATGACCCCCATTCAGGCGGCCACGCATCTGCAGGCCCGCGATCGGCCCAAGCTGTCGGCCGACAACCGGATGTTCTGCCTGCTCGACTCGCAGAAATAGCAGCTGTCGTCAGTCCCGCAGCACCTCGATGGGTTGGCTGATGGCCTCGGCCAGCAGCGACGCGTTGCGCTGAGCCGACCAGATCGCCACGCTCGGATCGGACTCGCCGCCGTTGGTCTCGGCGTGTAGCGCCACGGCGTCCCCGTCGCGCTCCAGCCGCACCGACCGCACGGAGCGGTCGCGGCTGCGCTCCAGCTGCTCGGCGAGCCGTATCACGCCGCACAGCACCCGCAGCCGGCCGTCGTCGCTCTTGCGCTCGAGCGGGCCCAGCTCGCCGGCGTCGGGTTCGCCCTTGCGATGCCAGCGCGCGATCAGGGCAACCAGCTCCAGCTCGCGCGGGCTGAACCCCGGGAGGCCCGCGTTGCGGATCAGGTAGTGCGAGTGACGGTGGTGGTCGTCGTAGTCGATCGTCACCCCGATGTCGTGGAGCATGCAGGCGGCCCACAGCAGCTCGCGGTCGCTGCCGTCGAGCTCGTGCAGGCCGGCCTCGCCCAGCTGGTCGAACATCTGCAGCGACAGCCTGCCCACGTGCTCCACGTGCTGGTCGTCGGTGCGGAAGCGGTGGGCCAGGTTGGTCACAGCGTCGCGGCGCACGTCCTCCACCAGCGGGGGGTCTCTGTCCTCCAGCAGCCGCTCGAAGAAGATGCCCTCGCGCAGCCCCGCCTCGGTCACCTCCATCTCGGTGAAGCCGCCGAGCTCCATCGCCGCCGCCACCACCACGGCCCCTCCGAGGATCACATCGCCGCGGTCGGGCTTGATGCCGCGTACCGAGCCGCGCTTGGATGCCGGGCGGGACGCCAGCTCCTCGGTCAGCTTCTCGAGGTCCTTCAGCGTGAGCACGAAGCCCTGCACGTCGAGGTCGGGCAGCTCGAGGCGCTTCTGCACCGCCGCGGCCAGGTTGCGGATCGTGCCGCCCAGGCCCGCGAGGCGCAGCTCCTCGCCCCCCTGCCACCACTCGAACTCCGACAGCGTGCGAATCACGTGCTTGCGCAGCGCCTTGAGCTGCTTGGGACTGGCCTCCTCGCCGGGGAGGAACGCCTCGCTCACCCTCACGGCGCCCAGCCTCACCGACTCAGCCTCGGCCAGCCGCCGGTTCACGATGCGGGTGAGCTGCACGCTGCCGCCGCCCACGTCGATGCCGAAGCCGTCGTCCAGAGTGGTGGAGTTCACGATCGCGAGATAGCCGTAGAACGCCTCCTCGGCGCCGCTGATCACGCGCACCTCCAGCCCGGTCCGGTCTCTGATCGCGGTGAGGAGGTCGTCGCGATTGGCGGCGTCGCGGATGGCGCTGGTGGCCACCGCGTCCACCCTCGCGACCCCGGACGCCCTGAGGAACGACGCGAAAACGGCGGCGGTGTGCACCGCCCGGTCCATCGGCTCGGGTTGCAGCACGCCCTCGTCGCCCATGCCGGCGCTCACTCGGGTGGCTTCGCGGATCTCGTCGGCCAGGCTCCACCAGCTGCCGGGCTCGTACTGGAACACCACCAGCCGGAACGAGTTCGATCCCATGTCGATCACGGACTGGCGTTCCATTGGCTGGATGATGGCCCCTGGCCCGGCCGGGGACCCATCGCGGACGTGCGCCGACTCCGGAAAGTCGCCTCTAAGGTCGATCGGCGCGGGTGCCGATAGCGATCCCATATGGCTGCCTTCGCCAAGACCCGCCCCAGCGCCAACCAAACCCCGTCGGTGACCACCGGCCCTCAGTTCGACAACCGGCGGGTGCTCGCCGGGCTGATCGACCTGATGGTGCCCGTCGGGATAGGCGTGGCGGCCGGCGCCGCCGGCCTCTCGCTCACGGTCGGGATGCTGGCTGTGGTCCTCGGCTGGGCCCTCTACTACTGCTTCGCGCTCGAGACCTCCGGCGGTCAGACCCTGGGCAAGAGAGTGATGAAGCTCCGCGTGGTGTCTGCCGACGGTAGCCCCGCAACCGACTCGCAGATCTTCAAGCGCACGATCGTGAGGATCGTGGACTGGAACATCATCGGCCTGATCGCCATGGTCGCAAGCGGCGAACGCCGCCAGCGGCTGGGCGACATGGTGGCCGGCACAGTCGTGACCGACGCCCTGGCCACCGAGCCCGCGGGCGAAGAGGCCCCGGCCAACGGCGCGTTTCAGCAGCCCTCAGCGCCCGCCGCCGCGCCTCCCGTGGCGAAGGAGCCCAAGCGTCGCCGGAGCCTGAAGGACTTCGCCAAGCTCGAGATCGGCGGATCCAAGAAGAAGGACAAGTCTGCTCAGCAGGCCGTGGCCAACGGGGTGCTTGCCCCCGCGCCCGCCCCGCGCCCCCGGCCGCCGTGGCCCCTGCCGCCGTGGAGGAGCCCAAGCGCAGCCGAGGCCTCAAGGGCCTGGCCAAGATGGAGATTGGCGGTTCCAAGAAGCGCAAGAAGGCCGAGGCCGCCATCGCGGCGGCCGCGGCGGCGCCCGAGGCGCCGGTCACCGATCCCACGCGTCGCCGGGGCTTCAGGGGCCTGCCCAAGCTGGAGATCGGCGCTTCCAAGAAGCGCAAGAACCCCGAGGCCGAGGCCGAGGCGCCCGTGGCGGCGCCCGCCGCCGCCGAGCCCGCCGCCGCCGAGCCCAAGCGCCGCCGCAGCCTGAAGAGCCTCGCCACGCTCGAGATCGGCGGCTCCAAGAAGAAGAACGACGCAGCCGTCGAAGCGGCGGTCGCGGAGCCCGTTGAGAAGCAGCGCAAGAAGCGCCGCAGTCTGAAGGATCTCGCCAAGATCGAGATCGGCCGCAAGAAGAAGGCCGACGAGGTGGGGCCGGGTGCCGTCATGCCCGCCGCGCCCCACGCCGGTGAGGCCCTACCCCCAGAGGCGCTGCCCGACAGCCTGCGCCCCGAGCCGGAGCACGAGCTGCGCGCCTTCGACCTCATTGAGGAGTGGCCGGCCCCCCAACCGGTGGACGAGCCCGAGCCCGTCGCAGCAGCCGAGCCGGTCGCGGAGCACCAGCCCGGTGTCGAGCTGGACCGCGAGCCGGTCGTCCAGATCGAGCCCGACCCCGAGCCGCAGTTGGATGCCACCGAGGCGTCCGTTGAGATCGAACAGGAGCCGCACGCCTATGAGCCGGTGGTCGAGCCTGAGGTGTGGGCGAGCCCCGCCACGGAGCCGTCGGTTGAGATCGAGCACGAGCCGCCTGCCTACGAGCCGGTCGTGGAGCCCGATCCGGAGGCCGCGCCCGAGCCCAGCCTCTACCAGGACGCGGAGCGCGAGCCGTCGGTTGAGATCGAGCGCGAGCCGTCGGTTGAGATCGAGCGCGAGCCGTCGGTTGAGATCGAGCGCGAGCCGTCGGTTGAGATCGAGCGCGAGCCGTCTGCCTACGAGCCGGTCGTGGAGCGCGAGCTCGAGGTCGAGCTGGAGTCCGAGCCCATGTCCGAGACTCCGCCCGAGCCCAGCCTCTACCACCACGTGGAGCCGGAGCCGGTGGCAGCGTCCGAGCCGGTCGTGGAGATCGAGGAGCCGGGCGTGCGTGGCGATCCGGAAGTCAGCCCCTACGCGCACCTGGACGCGGAGCGCAGCCCGTACGAGCACCTGAATCCCGAGTCCGACCCCCTCGGTGAGGAGGACCCGAACCCGTACTCGCCGGCCGAGACCTTCGCCGAGCAGCCGGAGCCGGAGCCGCAGCAGCCGGAGCCGGAGCTGCAGCAGCCGGAGCCGGAGCCGACCCTCTATCAGCACGCGCCCGCGTCCGCCGACGAGCCCGCGCCCGCGCCAACCAGCCGCTACCCCGAGACCGAGGTGCCGGATGCCCCGGCGCCGATCGTCAAGCCGATCGAAACGGTCTCGGCGATGGACCTACTGATGCAGGACGTCGAGGAGCGCCAGGCCGCCTCCGACGACTCCGGTCGCTAGAGCCCTCTCCCTATAATCGCCGGTCCGCCGCCGGTCCCTCGGGACTCCGTCCAGGGCGGCTTCTCCAGCGATATGGCTTCCGCTCCCGGCACGTCCGAGAATTCCCTGCGAGTCGCGATCGTCGGCTCAGGCCCCTCCGGCTTCTACGCCGCCGGGCACCTGCTCAAGGCCAAGGACCTCGAGGTCTCGGTCGATCTCTACGACCGGCTCCCCACGCCCTTCGGGCTTGTCCGCGCAGGCGTTGCGCCCGACCATCCCAAGATCAAGTCGGTCACGCGCGTGTACGAGAAGACCGCGGCTGGCGAGGGCTTTCGCTTCTTCGGCAACGTGAACGTGGGCGAGCACATCACCCACGACGAGCTCAAGCAGCGATATCACGCGGTGATCTACGCGGTGGGCGCCGAGACCGACCGTCACATGGACATCCCCGGCGAGGACCTTCCGGGCAGCTTTGCCGCCACCCAGCTGGTCGGCTGGTACAACGGCCACCCCGACTACCGCGACCTGGAGTTCGATCTCTCCTGCAAGCGCGCGGTTGTGATCGGCAACGGCAACGTCGCGATGGATGTGGCCCGGATGCTCGTCCTGCCGCAGGCGGAGCTGGACACCACCGACACCGCCGACCACGCCATCGAGGCGTTCGCCGCGTGTGAGATCGAGGAGGTGGTGATCGTGGGCCGCCGCGGCCCCGCGCAGGCCGCCTTCACCAACCCCGAGCTGCTCGAGCTGGGCGAGCTGACCGACGCCGACGTGGTGGTCGATCCCGCCGATATGGAGCTCGATGAGCACAGCCTGATGCACGTCGAGGCCGAGGGGGCCATCACCGCGCGACGGAACGTGGAGATCCTCACCGGCTACTCGCAGCGCGAGCCCGAGGGCAAGCCCAAGCGGGTGGTGCTGAGGTTCCTGCGGTCGCCCGTGGCGATCCATGGCGACGGCAAGGTCGAGTCGATCGAGCTGGTGCGCAACGAGCTCCATCACGGCAGCGACGGCTCCCTGCGGGCCAACGCCACCGACGAACACGAGACGCTCGAGGCCGGGATCGTGTTCCGTTCGATCGGCTATCGCGGCGTGCCCATGGACGGCGTGCCCTTCGACGAGTGGAAGGGCACGATCCCGAACGAGGAGGGCCGCGTGATCGACCCCCACGCGCAGCACGCCATACCGGGTGAGTACGTGGTGGGGTGGATAAAGCGCGGCCCGTCGGGCGTGATCGGCACCAACAAGCGCGACGCCCAGGAGACGGTCGACAAGCTGATCGAGGACGTCCACGAGGGCCGTCTTTCGGAACCCTCTGCGGGAACGGCCCCCGAGGACGTGGAAGGGCTGCTCGCCGAGCGCGCCCCTGACCACGTGACCTACGCGGGCTGGGAGCTGATCGACGCCGCCGAGAAGGCGGCGGGCGAGCCCCACGGCCGCCCGCGGGTGAAGCTCACGCGCGTCGAGGAGATGCTCGACGCGGCCAAGACCTCCGTCTAGGGCTCGGCGGCCACGAGCGCCTCGCCGTCAAGGGCGTCCAGCGCTCGCTCGGGCGAGGCCGAGATACAGGTGAAGATCGGAGTCTCGGACTCGGTGTAGGAGCTCGATTCGGTGGAGCGGAGCTCCTGCACGAGGTCGAGGAACTCGCCCGGCTCGTCGGCGTTGAACGAGACCACGAACTCCTGGTCGTCGAGTCCGTAGGAGTAGGCGGTGTTGATCTCGATGTTCGCGTAGCGCCGCCCGGTCTCGATGTGCCCGCGCATCACGCGCATGCGCTCCTCCGCCGGCAGCAGGTACCACTCACGCTTCTTCCACATCGGATAGACGATCAGGTACTTGGCGTCCGATCCCGGGCGCGGCTCCAGCGGCTGGGGCTCGTCGGAGTACACCGATTCCTTGGTCATCGCCAGGAAGGAGTGAGCGATCTCGGCGTAGCGCATCAGGCCCGACTGGTTGAAGAGCACGTGCAACTGGTGGATCGGGTCCAGCGATGGGGCGAGGGCCCGGACCATCAGGTCGCAGTCGCCGCGGGTGCCCACGAGCGAGTAGGAGCGCAGCAGGTGATCCTCGCCGAACTCCCGGCAGGCCGCGGCGAACTCGCGCTTGTGGCCCGCTCGCTCGCCCACCGGGAGGCGGCGCCATTCCGGCAGCACCCGGATGAAGGTGAACTTGACGAAGTTGCGCGAGCTGGACACCGCCCGGGAGTGTGGCGCATCGCGTGGGGGCGTTCGCAACGGTGGGGTTAGCCGCCCTGGCGGATTCCGGAGTCTGGGCTACGATGGCGCCGTGCGGATAGGGCTTGTATCCCCTTACTCGTACACGTATCCGGGTGGTGTCGGAAGGCATGTAGAAGCTCTGTCCCAAGAGTTGACCGATGCGGGCCACGATGCCCGCATCCTGGCCCCCTACGACCCCGACGATCGCTTGGCGCGTGTGATGCACCGTGGCGCAGCCCCGGAGCCACGGCCCCTGCCCGACAACCTGATTCCGCTCGGGCGAACGATGGGCCTGCCGGCCAACGGCGCGGTGTCCAACCTGTCGATCTTCCCCGAGTCCGTGGGAACCCTGGGCCGCGAGTTGCGCCATGGCGGCTACGACGTGGTGCACATCCACGAGCCCAACGCACCATTCGTGAGCTGGTTCGCCACCGAGGCCGCGCCCGCGCCGCTGGTGGGCACCTTCCACACCTACTCGCGCAGCGTGCTGGCGGGCACCGTGGCGGCCAACGTGGGCGCTCGTCGCCTCTACGGCAAGCTCGGCGCACGCATCGCCGTGTCCGAGGCGGCGCGCTGGACCGCGCAACGCTTCTACGGCGGCAACTACCGGATCATTCCCAACGGCGTGGACCTGGCCGCCGCGCGGCCGGACCACGGCCAGGGTGAGGACCTGCGGATTCTCTTCGTCGGCCGCGCGGACGCGCGCAAGGGACTTCCCGTGCTGTTGCGCGCCTTCGAGGCGCTGCGTCACGCCGGAATCTCCGCCCGTCTGACCGTGGCCGGCGCCACCCCGGAAGAGGTGGAGCCCCTGCTGCTGGATCACGAGGGCGTGGAGGTGGCCGGCCGGGTGACCGACGACGAGAAGTGGCGCCTGCTCGGCCAGGCCGACGTTCTGTGCGCGCCCTCGCTGGGCGGCGAGAGCTTCGGCATGGTTCTCACGGAGGCGTTTGCGTCGTCCACGCCGGTGGTGGCCTCGGACATCGCCGGCTACCGCGACGTGGTGCGCGACGGGGTGGACGGCGTGCTCGTGCCCAGCGCCGACGCAACCGCGCTGGGCGAGGCGCTGCATGACCTCGTGCTGGACCCCGCTCGCCGCGAGCGCATGGCGGCCGCCGCTCGCGAGGGCGTCCACCGGTTCGCGTGGCCCACGGTGGCCGCTGAGGTGACCGCCGTCTACGAGCACGCCGTGGAGCTGCCCGTGCCCCAGACGCGGTCCGCTCGGGCGGGCCGCGTGCTGGGTGTCAGCCGCGCGGAGCCGGGCCCCACCGTTCCTCCTGTGCGTCTTCCCTCGCTCGAGCCCGCCGCGCCAGGCGCCGGCCGCCGCTCACTGGCCAAGGTGGCCCGCCGTGTGGGCGTGGCCACGGCCGCCGTGGCCGGCGTGGGCCTCACGGCGCTGGCGCTTCAGACCATCGGCATCGCGTCGATCGGCCATGCCCTGATCGCGGCCACGCCTGTGTGGGTGCTGCTGGCCTTCGCGCTCATGTGCGCCTCGATGCTGATCCGCGCCGAGGCATGGCACGCCATCCTGCGCGCCGCGCTGCCTGACGCCCGTGTGCGGCGCCGCGACACGGCGAGCGCCACCATGATCGGGGTGCTGATGTCGGCCACGCTGCCCGCACGCCTCGGCGAGCCTTCGCGCGCGCTGATCCTGGCCCGCAGGGTGGGCCGGATGCGCGACAACTTCCCGGTGGTGCTGGGCTCGCTGGTGTCCCAGACCCTGCTCAACATCCTTGCCCTGGTGATCCTGGGCGGCGTCATGTTCGCCACGGTGGGCGTGTTCCGCGGGGGTGAGGACGCACTGGTGATCGCCACGATTGCGCCCGTGGTGTTGCTGGCGCTGCTGTTCGCGTCCCCCGCGCTGCTGCGCCGCGGCAAGCCGTCACGCTTCGCGCGGGTACAGCAGGCCGTGGCGCTCGTCCGGGGCGCGGTGGTGAAGGTGCGCAGCGGGCTCCAGGTGTTCCGCCGGCCGAAGCTGGCCGCGTGGGCCACCACCGCGCAGCTGTCCGCGTGGGCGGTTCAGTGGGTGGCCTGTTATCTGCTTCTCGTGGCGCTGGGGCTCGACGACCGGGCCGGGATCGGAGCTGCGGCGGCCGTTCTGTTCGCCGTGAACGTGACCGCCGCGCTGCCCGCCACACCGTCCAACCTGGGCGTCTTCCAGGCCGCATGCGTGGCAGTGCTGTCGGCCTACGGGGTGGGCAAGACCGACGCCCTGGCCTACGGGATCATTCTGCAGGCGGTGGAGATCGCCACCGCCCTGGCGATGGGTATGCCCGCGCTCGTGCGCGAGGGCATGACCTGGAAGGACCTGCGGCTTCGCGCGATGTACGCCGCGCCCGTGCAGCTGCGGGCTGCCGCTCACAGCGGCCGCGAGCCGGCCGAGGTCGAGGCCTGACCCGCCCAGGGTGACGCCGCGTCAGCGAGTAGTGCGCAGCACACCGACGAACAGGTCGTGGCCGAGCTTCACCGACCCAAGCTTCCGCTGACGAAGTTCGTGGTGGGCGGGGAAGCCGGCGCAGCGGTCGAGGCCCCGGCCGCCAAGGTCAGTGCGGCCGAAGACGGCTTCAGCGGCGAGGGCGTGAAGTCCGGTGAGCCCGTGCTGATCGAGAACACCGGCGAGGGGTCGCACCACTTCCTGGCCTCACGCCTCCCCCCCGGGAAGACGATCGCCGACGCGCGGAAGTTCCTCAAGACCGACGGGCTGGATTTGGGTCGCATGACGACCCGGGTCCGGCCCACGCACCTCCCGGCGCGTTGACACACGGCACGTGCGGGGGGAGACTGGGTCCACTGCGGACGCGCGCTGCGCCGGCCGGGGGGTTCGCGCCAATTCCCCATGAAGGAGGCCGGATGTCGGCGACCGCCATAGACGAGAGCAAGCTGGAGCAGTTCATGGGGCAGGTGGTGGGCGACATGAGCGCGCAGATCAGTGCTCCGCTCACGCTGCTGGGGGGTCGCCTGGGCCTCTACCGGGCGATGGCTCACGCGGGGCCGATGACCGCCGGGGAGGTCGCGGAGAGCGCCGGCTGCGATGAGCGGATGGTGCGCGAGTGGCTGGCCAACCAGACGGCCGGCGGCTACGTCACGCACGACGCGGACAGTGATCGCTACGAGCTGCCCGAAGAGCATGCGCTGGCGCTGGCGGACGAGGACAGCCCGGCCTACGTCATGGGCGCGTACGACCTGCTGGCATCGATCTGGGCCGACGAGGACAAGCTGGCCGACGCCTTCCGCACAGGCAACGGCCTGGGGTGGCACGAGCACGACCACCGCCTCTTCCAGGGAACCGAGCGCTTCTTCCGCCCCGGCTACAAGGCGCATCTCACCACCGAGTGGATTCCGGCCCTGGACGGCGTGGAGCAGACGCTCACGGCCGGCGGCCGGGTGGCCGACGTGGGCTGCGGCCACGGCGCCTCGACGGTGATCATGGCCGAGGCCTATCCGAAGTCCACCTTCGTGGGGTTCGACTACCACGACGCGTCGATCGAGCGAGCGCGAGCGGTGGCCCGGGAAGCGGGTGTGGACGACCGGGTGACGTTCGAGGTGGCCACCGCTCAGGACTTTGCGGGTGAGGGATACGACCTGGTGTGCAACTTCGACTGCCTGCACGACATGGGCGATCCCGTCGGCGCCGCTCGCCATACGGCGGAGGCGCTGGCCCCCGGTGGGGCGTACATGGTCGTCGAGCCGATGGCGGGTGACACGCTGGAGCAGAACGTCAACCCCGTGGGCCGGATGTTCTATGCGGCCTCCACCGTGATCTGCACGCCTGCCTCCGAGGCGCAGGAGGTGGGACTCGCCCTGGGGGCGCAGGCGGGTGAGGCACGGCTCACAGAGGTGCTCCATGAGGCGGGGTTCGGCACGGTGCGCCGGGCCACGGAAACGCCGTTCAACCTGGTGCTGGAGGCGCGCCGCTAGTTCCCGGAGACCGACGAAAGCGGGGTGCCATGCGGCATCCCGCACAACCTTCACACAACTGTGTCAAGGTTGCGCTAGTCTCTGCAGACCGCATGGGACGCGACTACCTAGACACCGTCAAGCGCCGCGTCGTCATCTTCGACGGCGGCATGGGCGCCACCCTGGAGCAGTTCGACCTCACGCAGGAGGACTACATGGGCCTCCAGGGCAAGTGCCACGAGGCGCTGGTGCTCAACCGCCCCGACGTGATCGAGGGCGTGCACTCCTCGTTCATCGAGGCCGGCGCCGACGTGCTGGAGACCGACACCTTCCAGGCCAGCCGGATCAAGCTCGAGGAGTGGGGGCTCGCCGAGCACACGCTCGAGATCAACACGAAGGCCGCCGAGATCGCCCGCAAGGCCGCGGGGGAGGACAACTTCGTGGCCGGCTCGATCGGGCCGACGGGCCACCTGCCGGCGTCCGACGACCCCACGCTCGGCAAGATCACCTTCCGCGAGCTGGTGGAGGTCTTCACCGAGCAGGCAACCGGCCTCGTGAATGGCGGCTCGGACCTCCTGATCATCGAGACCGCCCAGGACATCCTCGAGGTGAAGGCCGCCATCTTCGGCGCCCGCGCCGCCTTCAAGGAGACCGGCCGGACCCTGCCAATCCAGTGCTCTGTCTCGCTGCTGCCCAACGGCGGGAAGATGCTGCTGGGCACCGACATCGAGGCGGTGCTCACCACCCTCACCGCCCTCGACATCGACGTGCTCGGGCTCAACTGCTCCACGGGCCCCGAGGACATGCGCGACGCGATCCGCTACCTCGGCGAGCACTCCCCGCTGCCGGTGCACTGCATTCCCAACGCGGGCATCCCGATCCAGGGCCCCGAGGGAGAGACGATCTTCCCCGAGGAGCCCGAGCCGCTGGCCCAGGCCCTGCAGGACTTCGTGGAGCGCCACGGCGTGACGATCGTGGGCGGCTGCTGCGGCACCACCCCGGAGCACATCGCGGCCATTGCCGATCGCGTGGCCGGCCGCGAGGCCGGCGAGCGGCCCCAGCCGGGCCCTCCGATGATCTCGAGCATGATGAGCGCCACCACGCTCGTGCAGGAGCCCGCGCCCACGATCGTGGGCGAGCGCGTGAACTCGCAGGGATCGCGCAAGGCCAAGGCCATGCTGTTGGAGGACGACTACGACGGCCTCCTGTCGGTGGCCACCGGGCAGGTGGAGGGCGGTGCGCACGTGCTCGACCTCTGCGTGGCGCTCACCGAGCGCCAGGACGAGGACGAGCAGATGCGCGAGCTGTCCAAGCGCATATCGCTGTCGCTGCCCGCGCCGATCCAGGTGGACTCCACCGAGCCCGAGGTGCTGGAGCGTGCGCTGGAGCAGATCCCCGGCCGCGCGATCGTGAACTCGGTGAACCTCGAGGCGGGTCGGGACAAGCTGGACACGGTGGCGCCGCTGGCCAAGGCCCACGGCGCGGCACTGATCGCGCTGACGATCGACGAAGAGGGGATGGCCAAGACGCGCCGGCGCAAGGTGGAGATCGCCCAGCGCATCCGCGACATGGTCGTGGACGAGCACGGCCTGGACGAGGAGTCGCTGATCTTCGACGTGCTCACCTTCACGCTCACCACCGGTGACGAGGAGTGGCGCCCGTCCGCCGTCGAGACCATCGAGGGCATACGCGAGCTGAAGAAGGCGCTGCCCAAGGTGAAGACCTCGCTCGGCGTGTCGAACGTGTCGTTCGGCATCTCGCCCAACGCCCGCCGCGTGCTCAACTCCGTCTTCCTGCACCACTGCGTGGAGGCCGGACTGGACCTCGCGATGGTGCACCCGGCCGAGGTCACCCCGTACGCGGAGATCCCCGAGGACGAGCGCAAGCTCACCAACGACCTCGTCTTCAACGAGCGCGAGGACGCGCTGGAGAAGTTCATCGAGCACTTCGAGTCCAAGGGCGAGGAGGCCGAGGACGAGGCCGAGGACCCCACAGCCGGCATGGAGCCCGAGGAGGCGCTGCACTGGCACATCCTGCGCCGCAAGAAGGAGGGGGTGGAGGACTGGATCGACCGCTCGAACGAGAAGATCGGCGCCGTTCCCACGCTCAACACCGTGCTGCTGCCCGCCATGAAGGAGGTGGGGGACAAGTTCGGCGCCGGCGAGCTGATCCTGCCGTTCGTGCTGCAGTCCGCCGAGGTGATGAAGCGCGCCGTGGCGCGGCTGGAGAACTACCTCGAGAAGATGGAGGGCCACACCAAGGGCACCGTGGTGATCGCCACCGTCTTCGGCGACGTGCACGACATCGGCAAGTCGCTGGTGAACACGATCATGACCAACAACGGTTACACGGTGATCGACCTCGGGAAGCAGGTCCCGGTGGACACGATCATCCACGCCGCGGAGGAGCACGACGCCGACGCCATCGGCCTGTCGGCCCTGCTGGTCTCCACCTCGAAGCAGATGCCCATCTGCGTGGGCGAGCTGCACAACCGCGGCCTGGATTACCCGGTGCTGGTGGGTGGCGCCGCGATCAACCGCGACTTCGGGCGGCGCATGCTCTACCCGGGCGGCAAGGACTCCGACGAGACCTACGAGCCGGGCGTCTTCTACTGCAAGGACGCCTTCCAGGGCCTGGACACGATGGACGCCCTGGTGGACGACGATGCCCGCAAGGCGCTGGTCGAGAAGATGCGCACCGAGGCGGCCACCCTGCGCGAGAAGCCCGAGAAGGTGGACGACGGGCCGCCCGTGACCGACGACAGCGTGCGGTCGAAGACCAGCACCGAGGCCCCCGTGCCCGAGCCTCCCTTCTGGGGCACGCGTGAGCTGGACGTGGATCTCGAGGAGGTCTACCCGCACCTCGACCGCCACGTGCTGTTCAAGCTGCACTGGGGCGGGCGCGGCAAGAAGGGCGAGGAGTGGCGCAAGCTCGTGGAGGGCGACGGCGAGGAGGAGGGCTTCCAACCCCGCCTGGAGCGCATGTGGGCCGAGCAGGAGTACCTGCACCCCAAGGTCAAGCTGGGCTACTTCCCGTGCAACTCCGACGGCAACGACCTGGTGGTCTTCGACCCCGAGGACCGTGACTCCGAGCTCTGCCGCCTCACCTTCCCGCGCCAGCCCAAGCACGACCGCATCTGCCTGGCGGACTTCTACCGCCCGCTGAATGACGACGGTGTGCGCGACGTGGTGGCCATCCAGGGCGTGACCGTGGGCTCGGAGGTCACCGAGCTGATGGCCAAGCTGGAGGCGGACGGGGAGTTCGCCGAGCAGCTCTACACCCACGGCCTGGGCGTGCAGTCCGCCGAGGGCCTGGCCGAGTGGCTGCACTCGCGCGTTCGCTCGGATCTCGGGATCGACCCCGACCAGGGCCGGCGCTACTCCTGGGGCTACCCCGCCTGCCCGGACCAGTCCGAGCACGAGAAGGTGTGGAAGCTGCTGGGCCTGGACTCGATCGGGATGTACCTCTCCGACGGCTTACGCGGTGATGCCAGAGCAGTCCACGGTGGCGATCGTTGCCCACCATCCGCAGGCCGTGTACTTCGGCATGAAGTCGGGCTTCGTGCCGGAGGAGCGCGCGCCGGACGAGATCATCGCCGGCACCGAGCGCGGCGGCGAGCTGCCGCCTGAGTCAGACCCGGACGAGGACCCCGGGGTGGAGCCCAAGCGCGACGAAGTGCCGGCCTAGCAGCCCGGAGCCGCGCGGCTGGAGGCGTGGAACGGGCGGTGGGGCGCATTTACCTTGACATGCAAGGCAAATGTGGCCCACGGGTAGCGCGAGATCCGCTTCGCCTGGCGCGCCGCCGGATCGCGATCTCTAACCTTCCGCGGGCGATGCGGCGACTGCTCCGAGCAGCCCTGTGCGTCTGTGCGTTCGCGGTGCCGGCCACCGCGGCCGAGGCGGCCAACGACCCGCTGCGCTCCCAGCAGTACGGGCTGGACATCGTGGAGTCCGACGCCGCGCACGCTGTGAGCACCGGCCGCGGCGCGGTGGTGGCGATCATCGACAGCGGCGTGCGGGCCACCCACCAGGACCTCCAGGGCCGCCTGCTGCCGGGTTTCGACTTCGTGGACGACGACCCCGATGCCAACGTGGGCGCCACCTCGGACGGCCACGGTACGCACGTGCTCGGGATCGCCGGGGCGAACGAGGGCAACGGCGTGGGCGTGTCCAGCGTGGCGCCGGGCGCCATGTACATGCCCGTGCGCGTGCTGGGCGACGACGGCTCGGGGTCCTCCGAGGACGTGGCTCGCGGGATCGACTTCGCCGTTGCCCACGGCGCCCACGTGATCAACCTGAGCCTGGGCGACCAGACCGGTGCAATCGCGTCCAGCCCCGAGTTCTCCCACGCCATCGACCGCGCGCTGGCGGCCGGGCGCGTGGTGGTGGCCGCGGCCGGCAACACCGGCCTGCCGGTGTGCGAGCAGCCCTCGGCCGAGAACGGGCTGCTGTGCGTGGGCTCGGTGGACGAGAACCGCCGGCGTAGCTTCTTCTCCAGCTTCGGCTCGGGCCTGGGAGTGATGGCGCCCGGCGGGTCGGCCCTTTTGGGTCGCGACATCATCTCCGCCTTCAACGAGAACGACGCCTCCTACACCGAGATGGCGGGCACCTCCCAGGCCGCGCCGCATGTGGCCGGAGTGGCCGCACTGCTGGTGTCCAAGGGCCTGCGGGGCCAGGCGGCGGTGCAGCGAATCCTGGCCACGGCCAGCGATGCCGGGCCAGAGGGGCCGGATCCCGAGTACGGGGCGGGCATAGTGAACGCCCGCCGGGCGGTCGCCGGCCTCGGGTCGGACCAGGCCGGCGGGGGCGGGGCCGGCTCCGGCGCCCTCGTGTCGGTGCGTCGCAGGCAGCGCATCCGCACCGTGCTGCGCCGCGGGATCCGAGTCCGCTGCCGGGCGTCGGGAGCGGGGCGGTGCAAGGTGGGTGCACGGATGCGTAAGCGACGGGTGGCCGCCGGGTCGCGCCGTCTGCGTGCGGGCCGCACCGTGGTGGTCACCGCCCGGCTGAACCGCCGTGGACGCAAGGTCGCGCGGCGTGCTCTGCGTGCGCGCAGGCGCGTGCGCCTTCAGGTACGCGTGAGCCTTCCAGGGGCACCCCTCCAGACGCGCCGCGTCCTACTACTGCCGCGCTAGCGCCCGCCCGACGACAGGCGGGCCACTCCCCCTCGACCGATGGGAGAGAGTGCCCCCCCGAATCTTCGACACGTGGATAAAGACCCTGGGCAGGGTCGCTCCTAGGTTGATCGAGTACCCGATTCTGCGATCCGGCGGCTTGCGTCGCCGGGGTCTAGGAGGCGCTCGCACCCATGAGATCTACCTTGAGGAGAGCCGGGCCGTTCGCGGTGCTGGCGCTGCTCGCCCTACTTGTCCTGCCCACTGCGTCGTTCGCCACGGCGGACGACCTCGTTCAGGCGGGCGAGGGCGCACTCGGCGACACGATTCCGATCAACACGATGTGGGTGGTCATCGCCGCGGTGCTCGTCCTGTTCATGCAGGCCGGCTTCGCGATGCTGGAGATCGGCTTCTCCCGCGGTAAGAACGCCGGCACGGGTGTGGCCAAGATCCTCACCAACCTCTCGATCGCTGCCGTCTGTTACTGGGCGGTGGGCTTTGCCTTCGCGTTCGGGAGCTCCGACGTGCTCGGAATCTCGTCGCAGCTGCTGGGCAGCAACGGGTTCTTCCTCCAGCTGAGCGGCAACCCGGCCGAGTCCTTGCCCGTGATGGGCCTCTCCACCGCCACCATCGAGGCGAAGTTCCTGTTCCAGTTCGCCTTCTGCGCGGTGTCGCTCGCGATCGTCTGGGGCTCAACGCTGGAGCGGATCAAGTACTCCGCCTACGTGATCTACGCGATCGTGTTCGCGTCGATCATCTACCCGATCGGCTCGCACTGGGTATTCGGCGGCGGCTGGCTGCAGAATGGCGAGACCGCGCTTCTGCCCACCGGCATGCAGGACTTCGCCGGCTCCACCGCGGTGCACCTGATCGGCGCCACCGGCGCCCTAGCCGCACTGCTGCTGCTCGGCCCGCGCAAGGGCAAGTACGGCCCCGACGGCAAGCCACGGGTGATCCCCGGGCACTCGATGCCGCTGGTGGGCCTGGGCGTGATCATTCTGTTCTTCGGCTGGTTCGGCTTCAACGCCGGGTCCACGCTGGGGATCACCGACGGCCGCCTCGCCGAGGTGGCGGTGGTCACGATGCTCGGCGCCGCAGGCGGCGTGATCGGAGCATTCGCCGCGTCTCAGCTCAAGCTGAAGACGATCGACATCGGCATGATCGGCAACGGCATGATCGCCGGGCTGGTTGCCATCACGGCGCCCTCGGGCTACGTGGAGGCGTGGGCCGGACCGCCGATCGGCTTCGTCGCCGGGCTGATCGTGGTGTTCGGGGTGATCGCGATCGACAAGAAGCTGGACGATCCGATCGGAGCGCTGTCGGCTCACGGACTCGCCGGTGTCTGGGGCACGCTCGCCTGTGGCCTGTTCACCGCACCGCGGCTGGCCCAGTACAACGCCTTCGGCAACCCCGAGGGGGGACTGCTCTACGGCGGTGGCTTCGACCAGTTGATCGCACAGGGGGTGGGTGTCGCGATCGCGTTCAGCTTCGTGTTCGCGATGAGCTACGCCACCTTCGCGATCATCAAGGCCACGATTGGCCTGAGGGTGACCGACGAGCAGGAAGACGCCGGCCTCGACATCGTCGAGCACGGCATGTACGGCTACCCCGAGGCGTTCATCCCGCTGCCCGAGATCGGTGCCGAATCGACCGGTCCGGCCTCCGGGTTCGGCGCTGCACAGACCGCACCCACAAGCACAGCCGTTCCGGCGGCACGCACCGAGGAGGTGACAGCGTGAAGAAGATCGAGGCATTCATCCGCCCCGAGTCGTTCGAGCAGATCCGCTTGGAGCTGCTGGACAAGGGCTTCCCGAGCCTCTCCCTCTCCGAGGTGAAGGGCTCGGGCAGGCAGAAGGGCATCACGGAGCAGTACCGAGGCTCCGAGTTGACCATTCACCTGCGGCCCAAGCTCAAGCTCGAGACCGTGGTGGAGTCGAGTGACGTGAGCGTGGTCGTGGAGACCATCCTCAAGCACGCCCGTACAGGTGAGGTCGGGGACGGAAAGATCTTCGTCCTTCCGGTGGAGAGCGCAGTTCGCATTCGCACCGGGGAGGACGGCGAGTCCGTGCTTCAGGCCCACGAATCGGAGGAGATCCCGGCGGGGGCCTGATCCCCTCCAGAGCGCAATCTGGCGCCTTGGCCATGACGGCACCAGAATCGCTCCCCTCGCCTCGCGGCGCCCACCTGGAAATGGTGGGCGCCGTGCTGGCGGGAGATGGACTCGAGCGCGTGGCCGAGATCGCCGCCACGCACGCGAAGGCCGCGGTGGCCGTGGTCGTGCCGAGGCTGGGCGCACCGGTGGAGGCCTGGGCGCCGTATGAGCGCTACGTGGCCAAGCGGCTGGCGGGCGGGCGCCCCGACCGGCCGGCTGACGTGGTCGCCGAGGTGCCGATCGTCTCCGGCGGCCAGGAGCTCGGCGCCGTGCTGCTGCTCGGCAACGGCTCGCCGGATGCCGGTGAATACCTGCACGTGGCTGCGGTGGCCGCCCTGACCGAGGTGGCCGTGGCCGAGGCTCGTGACGACACCGAGCAGACGCTGCGCGGCTCCTTCCTCGAAGAGCTTCTGACGCGCGAGGACCTCGACCCCTCGGACATCGTGCGCCGCGCCGCGCGGCTGGGTTGCGATCTCTCCGAGGGTGCCGTGGGCCTGTGCGCCGACCCGGGCGAGCGCGCGCCCGGGCGGCTGCTGGCCGCGATCTCGGGAGAGCGGCCCGGCGCACTGGCGCAGACGGTGGGCGGGCGCGTGTACGCCCTGCTGCCAGGCAGCGTGGACGAGGCCCGGCGGGTGGCCGGCCGGCTTGGGCGCCAGGCGCTGGTGGGGCTCTCATCGCACTACACCGACCCGGGCGACGTGCGCCGCGCGCTGGAGGAGGCCGAGCTGGTGCTGGGCGTGACCGCCGCCGGCGGGGGCCCGCCCGGCGAGGAGATCGGCGGCGGTACCTACCGGCTGCTGTTCCGCGTGCTGGCGTCGCACCCCGAGGAGGTGCGCAGCTTCTACGAGGACACGGTGGCGCCCCTGGTGCGCTACGACAGCCAGTACTCCACCGACCTCATCGGGACCCTCGAGGCCTACCTGGCCAAGAACTGCAACATGAACGCCACCGCCGCGACCATCCACGCCCACCGCCACACGGTGAGCTACCGCCTGGAGCGCGTGAAGGAGCTGTCCGGGCTGGACCCCTTCACCAGCGAGGACCGCGAGCGCCTCGGCCTGGGGCTGAAGGCGTTCCGGATCATCGAGCCGCGGCTGCCGCGCTAGCGGCGGCCGTACTCGCGTTGGGCGTGCGGCGGGGTCTGCCACGGGTCATGGTTGCGTCGCGGGGCACCCCGCTGCCGCCCGCGCCGCGCAGGGCTGAGAGAAGGGAGGGTTCTCCACCCCCCTGAGGTCGCCTAAGGTGCAGGCTCGTGATCCACCACCTCTTCCCGGCGCCCCGCGACACTCAGGAGCTGCCGTTCAGCTGGCAGCATCGGCTGCGATCCGGACATGAGTGAACCCGGCGGAGTGGAGCGGGCCTCGGTGCTGCTCACCGGGGCATCCGGATTCGTGGGGGGTGCATTGTTGCCTGCGCTCAGCGGAGTCGACTCGCTCAGGTGCCTGGTTCGCGACGCGAGCCGGCTGGGAGAGGGCCATCGCTCCCTGGCGGTCGAGGCCGACCTGGCCGACCCGGACTCGCTGGCTCCGGTCCTGGAGGGTATGGACGAGGTGTACTACCTGGTGCATTCGATGGAGCCCGGCGGCGGCCAGGGATTTGCCGAGCGCGACCGGGTGGCCGCTGAGAACTACGTGCGCATCGCGCGCGATGCTGGTGTGAGGCGCACCATCTACCTCGGCGGAATCGGTTCCGACGACGACACCGACAGCGAGCACCTCACCTCTCGACGCGAAGTTGAAGGACTGCTTGCCCGTGCGGGACCGGAGTTCGTGGCGCTGCGCGCCTCGATGATCGTGGGGGCCGGCAGCGCGTCGTTCGGGACCCTTGTCCGCCTAGTGAGCCGCCTGCCCGTGCTCGCGCTGCCGGCCTGGCGGGACCGCAGCACACAGCCGATCGCGATAGGCGACATTGTCGCCTGTCTCGTCAAGGCTCGGAACGTGGCACCAGGTACCTATGAGGTCGCCGGGCCCGACAAGCTCACCTTCGAAGAGATGACGGAGGTGATAGCCGATCTGCTCGGTGAGACCCACCGCTCGATTCCCTTGCCCTTCAGCAGTTCCCGCCTGGAGGCGGCAACCGCGGCCATGGTGACAGGTGAGGAACGGGAACTGCTCGAACCGCTCATGGCTGGCCTCCACGGCGACCTCGTCGTGGCCGAGAACGCCATCCGCAGCGTCTTCGACGTGGAGCCGACGCCCTTCGTCGAAGCCGCCCGTGAAGCGATAGCGACCATGCCCGCCCCTACTTGATGAAGAGCATCTCCGAGTACTTCGGCAGCGGCCACAGGTCGTCGGCCACGACCTTCTCGAGGCGGTCGCCCAGCTCCCGCACCTTGGCCATCGCGGCGATCTGGCTGTCGCGCGCGTAGATCGCCAGCTCCAAGCCCTCGGAGTCGGGATGAACGTTGGCCGCCTCCAGCTCGGTGATCGCCGCCGTGAACTCCTCGAGCAGCTCGCGCAGCTCCTGCTCGAGCCCGCTCACGCCCGCCGCCTCGATCACGGCCAGATGGCGCAGCGCGGCGGGCACCAGCAGGGTGCGGGCGATCGACGCCGTGGTCTCCGCCTCGATGTTGGCCTGCAGCGCGTACTGCTCGATCCACACCTCGAAGCGCGACTCCAGCTCGCGCCTGGAGAGCACCTCGTACTTCTCGAAGGCGGCAACCGATGAGTCGGACACCACCTCGGGGAGGGCGTCCGGCGTGGTGCGCAGGTTCTTCAGCCCGCGCTGCTCGGCCTCGGCGTGCCACTCCTCGGAGTAGTTGTCGCCGCCGAAGCACACCGCCTTGTTGGCCACGTAGGCGTCCTTGACCACGGCCCCGACCGCCACCGCCAGGTCGCCTCCCTCGCCGAGCTTGGCCTCGAGCTTGTCGGCCAGATCGTCGATGGCCTCGGCCACGATCGTGTTCAGCACGCTGTTCGGGAAGGAGAGCGACATGCTCGACCCCAGCGCACGGAACTCGAACTTGTTGCCGGTGAAGGCAAACGGCGAGGTGCGGTTGCGATCGCCGCCGTGCATCGGAAGGTGCGGCAGCACGGTGGCCCCGAGCGTGAGGACGGCGTCCTCGGTGTCGGAGTCCCCATCTCCGGAGGCGAGGGCGTTGAACACCTTGTCCAGCTCGCCGCCCAGGAAGATCGAGATGATCGCCGGCGGGGCCTCGTTCGCTCCCAGCCGATGGTCCTGGCCGATGTTGGCCACCGAGGCTCGCAGCAGCCCCTGGTGCTTGTTGACGGCCTGGATCACGGCCGCGCAGAAGAACAGGAAGTTGATGTTCTCCGACGGCGTGTCGCCCGGCTCCATCAGGTTGTGGCCGGTGTCGGTGCCCATCGACCAGTTGTTGTGCTTGCCCGACCCGTTCACTCCCGCGAACGGCTTCTCGTGCAGCAGGCAGATCAGGCCGTAGTTGCGGGCCACGCTCTTCATCACCTGCATCGTGAGCTGCTGGTGGTCCGAGCCCACGTTGGAGTTCTCGAACACCGGCGCGATCTCGTACTGGGCCGGCGCCACCTCGTTGTGGCGGGTCTTGACCGGCACGCCCAGCTTGGCCAGCTCGCGCTCGGACTCCATCATGAAGGCCAGCACGCGCTCGGGGATCGACCCGAAGTAGTGGTCGTCCAGCTCGTGGCCCTTGGGCGGCTTGGCCCCGAACAGGGTGCGCCCCGTGGTCTGGAGGTCGGGCCGCTCGAAGAAGTACTGCTCGTCGATCAGGAAGTACTCCTGCTCGGCGCCCACCGTGGTGAACACGCGCTCGGACTGCTCGTCGCCCAGCAGGCGCAGGGCGCGGATCGCGGACCTCGAGAGGGCGTCCATCGAGCGCAGCAGCGGGATCTTGGCGTCCAGGGCCTCGCCGGTCCACGACGCGAACGCGGTGGGGATGCACAGCAGCGCGCCGTTGGGGTTCTCGAGGATGAAGGCCGGGCTGGTGGGGTCCCAGGCGGTGTATCCGCGGGCCTCGAACGTGGCGCGCACGCCTCCCGTGGGGAACGAGGACGCGTCGGGCTCGCCCTGGATCAGCTCGGAGCCGGAGAAGTCGGCGATCGCGGTGCCGTCCTCGGCGGGGCCGAAGAACGAGTCGTGCTTCTCGGCCGTGGACCCTGTGAGCGGCTGGAACCAGTGCGTGTAGTGGGTGGCGCCGTTCTCGAGCGCCCACTCCTTCATCGCCAGCGCCACGGCGTCGGCGATCGAGGGCTCGAGCGCCTCGCCATTCTCGAGCGTGCGCTGCAAGCGCTTGAACACGTCCTTGGGGAGCCGCTGGCGCTGCACGGCGATGGAGAAGACGTTGGCCGCGAACGGGTTGTTCGTGGCGTCGGTGAGGTCAACCGCGCCGAGGTTGCCCCCGTTGGGGCTCCACTGGGCGGCCGTGACGTTCTGCTGACGGATCCTGGGCATGCGGACTGAGAAGCCTCCTACATCGTGCGACGCGCCCGGACAGGCGCGCGCGACTGGCCGAAAGGTTTCGGTGGGGTCCACGGCACCCTAGTCCGACCACGCGCGGGTCGCTTTGTACCTGTGTCGAAAATGATGCCCTGGCCTTTCGCCCTGGCGGCGGCATACTCGGCTCGTGCCGTCTCCCAAACCCGGTCTTTGCGAGACCTGCCGCCACCAGAGGCTCATCCGGAACACCCGCGGGAGCTCGTTCTCGATGTGCGAGCGGTCCAAGACCGACCCGTCATTTCCCAAGTACCCGAGGATCCCGGTGCTCGAGTGCCGCGGATACGAGCCGCGGGGCGGCCGGAGAGGGCAACTGCTGAGAGAGCTACCGGGTGCCGCGCACGATGGTGTTGCCGTCGTCGGCGACGCGCGTGACCGGCGCGGCGTCGGAGATCGTGCCTGCGAAGTGCCCGACGGGCGCGTGGCCCTCCAAGCCGACCGCCTTCGCCTTGCCGTCGAGGCCGGCGGCGACGTCGTAGACAGCTCATAGGCCCCGCCACGACCGCCGTGACGTCCCACTTGAACGATTGGCCTCGCCCGGCTCGAGCGTCCCGAGCGACCACGTGTCCACGTAGGCGGTCTCCCCGCCCTTGGGGCGGCGTCTTGGCCTCGGGGAAGTTGCCGAAGTCCTTGAACTGGCCGTTCACCACGAAGACGGGACGGCGCTGGTCGGCGAGGCCGGATCGCGATGCGCTTGTCGAGGCCCTGGAGGGTGACCGCGATGTTGGGAACTCGCTGGTCGTCGGCGTTGCTTGACGCGATCTCGAGCTCGGAGCGCTTGGCGAGCTTCTGCCTCGCGGGGAAGGCGGCACTCGTGACCTCGACCTGTAGTTGCCCGCCGGCTCGTTCTCGTCTTGGCTCTCGCCACCACCACAACCGGCGACCGCGTCGCACAGCCCAATCGTCCGCACGAGCAACTCCCCCTCAAGGCGCGGCGCAACATACCACGGCTCTTGGTGACTTCGCGGGGGTTCCCAGTTGTCAGTGCGCTCGCGCATGAACTAGTGTTCCGCTCCAGAATGGAGTACATTGCGGCGCCGTAGAAGAGGGAGGAGAGCCTAGTGGTTCGCGCCGTAGCCGATCGAGCATTCCTGCCGACCAAGAACCTGCTCGAGCAGGTCGGGGACATGATGATTCTCACGGGGAAGACGATGATGTCTGCCCTGCGTCCGCCGTACCCGTATGGCGGGGAGTTCGTGCCAGTTCCTGTTCGCTCTGCGGCTGTGCTGGTTCCCGCTGTTGATCTCGACGGTGGCGTTCGGTTACGGCGCCCCGGGCCTGCAGGCCGGCAACTTCCTGGTCCTCTTCGGCGCGCTCGATCGCCTCGGCGGCTTCTTCGTGCTCGCCTCGATCCGTGAGTTCGCGCCGTTCGTGACGGCGATCATCCTCGCCGGCGTCGCCGGGACCGCGATCACCGCGGACCTGGGCGCGCGCAAGATCCGCGAGGAGCTCGACGCGCTCCAGGTGCTCGGCGTCGACCCGGTCAAGAACCTCGTCGTTCCGCGCTTCCTCGCGCTGATGATCGTGACCGGCCTCTTCAACATCTACGCGCTGCTGTTCGGCATCTTCGGCGGCGTGCTCGCCACGCTCACCTTCGACGCGCCACTGGGGCCGTTCTTCGCGACCCTGCTCACGAACGCGACGACCACCGATCTCTGGGGGTCGGTGGTCAAGACGACCCTGTTCGGGGCGATCATCGCGATCGTCTGTTGCTACAAGGGCATGACCGCGTCCGGTGGTGCCGAGGGTGTCGGTAGAGCCGTGAACCAGGCCGTGGTCATCACCTTCCTCGGCATCTTCGCGTTCAACTACGTCTTCACCCAGACGCTGCTCGCCACCCATCCCGAGATCTCGGTGATCAAGTAATGGGCCGCTGGCTGGCAGTTCCGCAAGGACTGGATCGCCATCGTTCGGCGACATCGCCAAGTTCTGCGCGCGGGTGATCGGCGAGGTCTACGCGCTGCGCGTCTTGAAGTTCTTCGGCGAGGCGCTGCGTCAGGCCGGCGTGCTGATCCTCGGCTCGACCATCGTCATCTGGGGCCTGGCCTTCATCCTCGGCCTCACAGTGCGGCATCGAGGGCGCTTACTTCAACCGCTCGGTCGGCGCTCCCGCGTACGCGGGCGTGTTCTCCGCCTGGTGCGACCTCCGCGAGATCATGCCCTACGCGTTCGGCTACATGATGCGCGCGAAGGTGGGCACCGGCCTCGTCGCCGAGATCGGCGCCATGCGGATCTCCGACGAGATCGACGCCCTCGAGGTGATGGGCATCAGCTCGATGACCTTCCTCTGCGCCACCCGCCTGCTCGCCGCCTGGATGGTGCTGCCCTTCATGTACATCGCGGCCGTCGGCGCCGGCTTCTTCGCCTCGTACCTGGCGGTGGTCCAGCAGATCGGCGAGGTCTCGTCCGGCGGGTTCTTCCTCATCTTCTGGATGTTCCAGAACCCACCCGACCTGTTGTATTCAGCCTGATCAAGGGCATGGCGATGGCCACCGTGATCGTGCTCGTCGGCTGCTACTACGGCTACACGGCCGGCGGCGGACCGGTGGGCGTGGGCACGGCAACCGCGAAGTCGATGGTGCTGAACACCGTCATGGTCCACCTCGTCGGGCATGCTTGGCACCCAGATCTTCTGGGGCGCAATCCAAGAGCCCCAATCGGCGGCTGAAACGATTGATGGTTCTGAGGAGAAGCGGTGGCCGACGACGAGGGACAGCGCCGCCCAGGGCGAGCAGCCTGCCGCAGAGCAGCCGGCCGAGGTCGCAGCCCGCCGAGGACCAGCAGCCCGTGGCCGAGGACCCCGTACGCGCACGACCGGAGCCGGCGGCGGCGGCGGAGCCCGAGCAGCCGCAGGC
Source organism: uncultured Thermoleophilaceae bacterium (assembly GCA_963727395.1). Classification (GTDB taxonomy): domain Bacteria; phylum Actinomycetota; class Thermoleophilia; order Solirubrobacterales; family Thermoleophilaceae; genus JAAYBF01. The sequence continues at coordinate 36,645 of CAVSGC010000023.1, forward strand.
CCCCGACGCGGACGCGCGAGCCCGAGCCGGATGGCCAGCGGAGATGGACAAGCAGAGCGCCGCTGAGACCGCCCATCGCGATGCCCGTCCGAGACCGAGGAGGACGTCCCGGACAACATCTGGGAGCAGACGCGTCAGGGCGAGGAGCCCTACAAGTGGCACTCAGGCACGAAGCGCCCGCATGGCTCGACCGACGCGATCGAGTTCATCGACGTCAAGAAGTCCTTCGGCCGCAACACGATCCTGAACGGCTTGAACATGGGCGTCCCGGACGAGCAGATCTCGATGATCCTCGGCCCGTCGGGCACCGGCAAGTCCGTGTGCATCAAGCACATGGTCGGCCTGCTCTACCCGGACGAGGGCGACGTCCTGGTCCACGGCGAGTCGGTGCCGAACATGCAGGACGACGAGCTGTTCGAGATGCGCAAGAAGTTCGGCGTCCTGTTCCAGGACGGCGCGCTGTTCGGCTCGATGAACCTGTTCGACAACGTGGCCTTCCCGCTGCGCCAGCACACGGACAAGGGCGAGGAGGAGATCATGGAGATCTGCGGCCGCCGCCTGCGTGAGGTGGGCCTCTCGGGCGCCGCGCGACAAGATGCCGAACGAGCTGTCGGGCGGCATGCGCAAGCGCGCCGGCTTCGCCCGCGCGCTGGTGCTCGACCCGGAGATCGTGCTCTTCGACGAGCCCGACTCGGGCCTCGATCCCGTCCGCACCGCGCTGCTGTGCGAGCTGATCCAGGAGATCCACGCCGGAGAACGGCGGCGCCTACGTGGTCATCACGCACGACATCATGTCCGCCCGCCGCGTGGCCGACTACATCGCGGTCCTGTGGAAGGGCCGGATCGTGGAGTCAGGACCCGCGAGCGAGCTGTTCAACTCGCCGAACCAGTTCGTGCGGCAGTTCCTCTAGCGGCGAGGCCAGGGGCCGCTCGGCATGGAGTAGCGGGCGGGCGACTGTCGCCTAGTCCCTCAGCTCCAGCACGACCTTGCCCAGCGCCCCGCGCCGTCGATCAGCTGCAGCGCCTCGGCCGCCTCGCTCCAGCGGGAAGCGAGCGCCCACGATCGGCTTCACGAAGCCCGACTCGACCAGGCGGTCGATCTCGGCGCCGATCTCGCGGTTCAGCTCGGGCTTGCCGATCACGTAGGCGCCCCAGCCGGCGCCGATCACCTCGGTGTTGTTGAGCAGCAGGCGGTTCACCTTGCACCTCGGGGATCGAGCCGCCGGTGAAGCCGACGACCACCAGGCGGCCGTCCTCGCCAGCGAGCGCAGGCGAGTCGGTGAAGCGGTCGCCGCCCACGGGGTCGAGCACCACGTCCACGCCGCCGCCGGAGATCTCCTTCGCCTGGTCCTTCCACGGGCCGTCGGAGCGCACCACGTCGTCGGCGCCGGCCTCGCGCGCGACCGCCTCCTTCTCGTCGGTCGACACCACGCGCGATCGTGCGCGCGCCCAGCGCCCTTGGCCACCTGCAGCGCGGCCGTGCCCACGCCGCCGGCGGCGCCGTGCACGAGCACCGTCTCGCCCTCGGCCAGGCGGCCGCGGAGCTTCAGCGAGAACAGGCCGTGTGGTAGTTGAGGATGAGCGCGGCGCCCTGCGCGAAGTCGAGCGGTCGGGCAGCTGGAAGGTGAAGAACTCAGGCGCCACGGCCACCTCGGCGAAGCCGCCGAGCATGCAGAACGCGGCCACGCGGTCGCCCGCGCTCACGGCCGCGCCCTCGGGCGCCTAGCGCACCACTCCGGCCACCTCGCTGCCCGGGCACGAACGGCAACGGCGGGCTTGACCTGGTACTCGCCGCGCGTCTGGAGCACCTCGGGGAACGAGACGCCGGCGGCGTGCACGTCCACCACCACGCCGCTCGCCCGGCGGAGCATGTGCGAGGGCTCGGGGTCGGGCAACGTCGACCGACCTCGAGGGCGTCGTCGGGGCCGGTCAGTTCGTGATCTGGAGCGCCTTCATCGCCGGCCACTCTATTGCTGGGCCTTGAGGTAGGTTCGCTGGCCATGACCACCGTGCGCGAGGCCACATTCCAGATGCTGCGGGAGCGCGGCATGACCACGATGTTCGGCAACCCGGGGTCCACCGAGCTGCCGATGCTCGCGGACTTCCCCGACGACTTCCGCTACGTGCTGGCGCTGCAGGAGGCCGTGGCCGTGGGCATGGCAGACGGCTACGCCCAGGCCATGGGGCAACCCACTTGGGTGAACCTGCACACGGCGCCCGGCGTGGGCAACGGGATGGGAGCGATCTTCAACGCGAAGGCCAACAAGTCGCCGGTGGTGGTCACGGCAGGGCAGCAGGCCCGCTCGCTCATGACGCTCGAGGCCAACCTCACCAACCGCGAAGCGGCCCGGATGCCACACCCTCTGGTCAAGTGGAGCTACGAGCCGCCGCGAGCGCAGGACGTGCCCCACGCCCTGGCGCGCGCCGCGCACATGGCGTCGCTGCCGCCTGCGGGGCCCACGTTCGTGTCGATCCCAATGGACGACTGGGGCGTGGACGTGGACGAGGCGGCCGTGGCCCACCAGACTCGCCGGGAGGTGCACGGCCGCGCCGTGGCCGACCCGGCTGCGTTGCGCGACCTCGGGCGCCGCCTGGCGGAGGCGCAGCGACCGGCGCTGGTGGCCGGTCCGGGCGTGGACGCGTCGGGTGGGTGGGACGCCGCGGTGGCGCTGGCCGAGGCGCAGCGGCTGCCGGTCTGGGCCACGCCGCTGCCGGGCGGCGGAAGGCTGGGCTTCCCCGAGGACCACCCGCTGTTTCAGGGCAGCCTGCCACCGGCGATCGGGCCGATGGGGGAGACCCTGTCGGCCTACGACCTGGTGATCGTGGCCGGCAGCTCAGTGTTCCCGTTCTATCCGAACATCCCAGGCCCGCTGCTGGCCGAGGGCACACGGCTGGTGGCGATCACCGACGACCCGGACGAGGCCGCTCGCGCCCCTATGGGCGACGCGCTGGTGGCCGACGTGGCGCTGACGCTGGCCGCGCTCACCGTGGCGGCGGGCGGCTCCGACCGCCGGCCGCCGGACCCGCGCCCCGGCCCCGAGGCGCCGGAGGAGCAGAATCCGCTGGGGCCCGACGCCGTGCACTCCACGGTGGCCGAGGTGTTCCCGGATGACGGCATCGTGGTGCTCGAGTCGCCCTCCAGCACCCTGGCTCTCCGCAACCGCCTGCGCATCGGGCGTCCGGGGTCCTACTGGTTCGGCGCGGGGGGCGGGCTGGGCTTCGGTCTGGCCGCATCGCTCGGCGTTCAGCTGGCGCGCCCCGACCGGCCGGTGGTGTGCATCCTGGGCGAGGGCTCGGCCCAGTACGCGATCACCGGGCTGTGGACCGCTGCCGCGTACGACCTGCCGGTCACCTTCCTGTGCTCAACAACTCCGAGTACTCGATCCTGAAGTGGTTCGCCGGCCTGGAGTCGGTGGAGGGTGCGCCGGGGCTGGACCTGCCGGCGCTGGACTGCGCGGCCGTGGCGCACGGCTACGGCGTGCGCTCGGAGAAGGCCGGCGGGCGCGACGAATTGCATGCCGCGTTGGCGGCGGCGATCGAGGCTTCCGAGCCGCGGCTGGTCGAGGTGGCGGTGCAGCCGGGCATGTCGGTGGGATGAGCGCGCCCTCGCCGTTCGTCCACCGCGAGCGCGTGCGCTTTGGCGATCTCGACGCCATGCGCCACCTCAACAACGTGGTCTTCCTCCGGTACTTCGAGTCGGCACGCATCGCCTACCTGCGCGAGCTGGTGCCCGGCCACGATCCCGCCGGACCCGGAGCGCGGCGGCTTCGGGTTCATCTTCGCCGAGTGCCACATCAACTACCGCTCGCCGGTGCACTTCGACGAGGAGCTCGAGGTCCACTGCTCCGTCGGCGAGGTGCGCCGGTCGGCGTTCCAGGTGCTGTTCACCATGACGGTGGACGATCGCACCGCTGCCGAGGGGTACGGCTGGCTGGTGGGCTACGACTACGAGGCCCAGCGCCCCGCGCGCCTGCCGCAGGAGCTGCGCGAGACACTCGCCGCCGCGGCTGCGGGCTGACTGCGGGCATCCCCCGCCCGGGGGACGCATTGTTGACTTGCGCCTAAGCCAAGTGACAGACGCCGGTCGATGGCTTAGGCTCGGCTCGGGGAGAGGCGCTGGTGCAGCATCGGAATTGACTGAGGGAAATGCAACCACGGGCGCAAAGCCACCGGCCACGCCCGGGGCGGCTGTCGCGCGGTTTGCGGTCCTTGCAGCTGTAATCGGCGCCGCCGTGCTCGTGGCGCTGGTGATGTTCGGTGGCGACGGCGGCTACCGCGTGACCGCCACGTTTGAGAACGCCGGGCAGCTGGTGAAGGGCAACCAGGTGCGGGTCGGCGGCCGGGCCGTGGGCACGATCACGAGGATCGAGCTGAACGACAGCGCCCAGGCAGTGGTGGAGATGTCAGTGGAGGACGACGTGGCGCCCCTTCACACCGGCACCGACGCCACGATCCGGGCAACGTCTTTGTCGGGCATCGCCAACCGCTACGTGTCGCTGCGACCGGGCCCCAACGACGCCGGCGAGATCGACAGCGGCGGGAGCATCGGCGCCGACGACACGACCGCGCCCGTGGACCTCGACCAGCTCTTCAACGCGCTCGACCCGGGCGCGCGCAAGGGCCTTCAACAGGTGATCAAGGGGCAGGCGGACTGGTACCAGGGCCGCGGCGCAGACGCCGCGCGCAGCCTGAAGTACTTCGCCCCGGCGCTGAACTCCACGTCGCGGCTCACGCGCGAGCTGGTGGTGGACGACGAGGTGTTCTCCAAGTTCGTGACCGACACCTCCGCCGCGATGGGGGCGATCGCCGAGCGGCGCGACGACCTCTCCGGCCTGGTGCAGAACACCGGGACCGCCCTGGGCGCGATCGGCGACGAGAACGTGGCCCTGGCCCGTGCGCTGGACCTGCTGCCGGGCACCCTGCGCAAGTCCAACACCACCTTCGTGAACCTGCGCGCCGCGCTGGACGATCTCGACGTGCTGGTGGAAGAGTCCAAGACCGGCACCCGCGACCTCGCTCCGTTCCTGCGCCGCCTGCGCCCGCTGCTGGCGGACGCTCGCCCGACGATCCGGGACCTGCGCACGCTGATACGCACCCCGGGCGCAAACAACGACCTGCTCGAGCTCACCGGGAAGCTGCCGCGGCTGCAGCGGCTCACCTCGACCGTCTTCCCGCGCGCCAACCGCACGTTCGACCGGTCGCAGGAGTTCGTGGACACGCTGCGCCAGTACACCCCCGACCTGGCCGGCTGGTTCACCAAGTTCGGGCAGGTGGCCAGCGCCTACGACGCCAACGGCCACTACGCCCGCATCCAGCCGGTCGTCGGCCTGTTCGACTACGACGAGGACACCGGCGTGCTACCCGCAAGCCCGACGCCCAGCGCATCGACGGATTCGGCTCGGGCCAGCAGCGGCGCTGCCCGGGCGGCGCCGTGCAGCCCCCGCCGGACGGCTCGGCGCCGTTCCCCGTGGACGAGTGTGACCCCAACCAGACGCCGCCGGGGGGCTGAGCGATGCGACGTCTGGTGACCGTCCTCGCCCTCGGAGTCTCGCTTCCGGTCCTGCTCGTGCTCGGACTGGGCGCCGACGATCAGCTCGGCTCCGAGTACAGGGTCCGCGCGGTGTTCGACAACGTGGCGTCGGCCGTCCCCGGTGAGGACGTGAAGGTGGCCGGGGCCAAGGTTGGCGTGATCGAGTCGATGGACGTGACCGACGACAAGAAGGCGGCGGTCACGCTGCGGATCGAGGACGCCCGATTCGCGCCCTTCCGCGCCGATGCCACCTGCGTGGTGCGACCGCAGTCGCTGATCGGCGAGAAGTTCATCGAGTGCGAGCCGGGCACCGCTGCGCAGTCCGCGCTCCAGGAGATCCCCGAGGGCGAGGAAGGCGAGGGCGCGCACCTGCTGCCGCTCGACCGGACGCAGTCGCAGGTGGACCTCGACCTGTTCAACAACATCCTCCGCCGGCCCTACGGCGAGCGCTTCGCGCTGCTGTTGAACGAGTTCGGCACGGGCCTGGCGGGCCGCGGGGAGGACCTCAAGGAGGCCATCCACCGTGCCAACCCGGCCCTGCGCGACACCGACCGCGTGCTCGCCATCCTGGCGCGCCAGAACCGCGTGCTGGCCGACCTCGCCCGCGACTCCGACGAGGCGCTGGCGCCCCTCGCGCAGCAGAAGGAGCGCGTGTCGAGCTTCATCGTGGAGGCCAACAACACGGCGAAGGCCACGGCCGCACGCCGGGACGACATCGAGCGCGGCATCCAGCGGCTGCCGGGGTTCCTGGACGAACTGCGGCCTCTCATGGCCGACCTCGACGGCTTCGCCTCCCAGGCGGCGCCGGTGTTCAGCGATCTGAATGCCGCCGCCCCGCAGCTCAGCCGCGTGTTCCAGCGCCTGGGCCCACTCTCACAGGCGGCGCAGCCCTCGCTCCTCAGCCTGGGCGACGCCCTGGAGGCCGGCCGTCCCGCCCTGATCCGGGCGCGGCCGTTGATCCGGGACCTGGGCAAGCTCGGACGCGACGCCAGGCCGGTGGCCACCAACCTCGACCGCCTCACCGCCAGCCTGGACCGAACCGGCGGCATCGAGCGGCTGATGGACCTCATCTTCTTCTCGACCCTGTCCATCAACGGCTTCGACTCGGTGAGCCACTACCTCCGGGCCGGCCTTCTCGTGAACACCTGCTCGGGCTTCGCCACCCAGCAGGCCGTGGGCTGCAACGCCACCTTCAGGCGCACGCGGTCGATCGGCTCGGGGTCGGCCTCGAGCTCCGAGGCACAGCCGCGGCTGGCCGCGGACCCCGAGCCCGGCAGCGGCGGCAGCGTGCCCACCCCGCGCAGCGGTCTGTTCGAGAGCCTCCCCGGGTCGGCGGGCGCCACGCCGGAGGGCAGGCGTGAGGTGCAGCGGATCCGCAGGGGCGCCGCCGGGCCGTCGCCGGCCCTGCGCGACGGCCCCGAGCCGATGCTCGATTACCTCCTGGGAGATGACGGCTGATGGGCCGGCGGCGCGCGGGTGCAACCTCGCTGGCGGCAAGCCCCGTACTGGTCGGTGCCGTGACGCTGCTGGTCACGATCGTCGCCGTCTTTTTGTCCTACAACGCCAACGCCGGCCTGCCGTTCGTGCCCACCTATGACCTGAAGGCCGAGCTGCCCAACGCCGCCAACCTCGTGAGGGGCAACGAGGTGCGCATCGGCGGGGCGCGGGTGGGGGCCATCGACTCGATCGAAGCCGTGCCCAACGCCGACGGCACACCCACGGCCAGCCTGAAGATGAAGCTCAACAAGGACCTCGAGCCGTTGCCGGCGGACTCCAGGTTCATCGTGCGGCCGCGATCGGCTCTCGGCCTGAAGTACGTGGAGCTCACACCGGGGACCGGGAGCGCCGGGTTCAAGGCCGGCTCAACGGTGCCGGTCACGAGCTTCACCGAGACCGTGGAGATCGACGACTTCCTCAACCAGTTCGACGACAGGACCCGCACCGGCATCCAGAAGTCCCTGAACGGGTTCGGCCCCGGCCTGGCGGGCCGCGGCCAGGCCCTCAACGAGGCCATCATCGAGCTGCGTCCGCTGCTGGACGACCTCCAGCCGGTGGCAGCGAACCTGGCGGACCCCGAGACGCGCCTGGCGCGACTGTTCACCGAGTTGGGTGACGCCGCCGCGCAGACCGCGCCGGTGGCCCAGACCCAGGCGGCGATGTTCGGCAACCTCGCCACCACCTTCGGGGCGCTGGCCGGTGTTGCGCCCTTCCTGCAGGAGTTCATCTCCGAGACCCCGCCCACGCTGGACGTCGGCATCAGCGAGTTCCCGCGCCAGCGCCCCTTCCTGCGCAACAGCGCCGGCCTCTTCCGCGAACTGCGCCCGGGCGTGGCCACGCTGCCCGCATCGGCCCCGGTGCTCGCCGATGCGTTCCGCTTCGGCATCCAGACCCTGCCGCGCACTCCGGCCCTCAACCGCCGCCTGGCCAGCCTGTTCGACGCGCTGGCCGACTTCTCCGACGACCCGGCGGTGCCGCGCGGCCTGAACCGGATCGCGTCCACCATGCGCTCTCTGAAGCCCCTGGTGGCGTTCCTCACCCCGGTGCAGACGCGCTGCAACTACGTGACGCTGCTGGCGCGTAACGCCGCCAGCCTGTTCTCCGAGGGCGACTCCAACGGCACCTACCAGCGCTTCATCGTGGTCGCGGCGCCGCTCGGTCCGAACTCCGAGGGCGGGCCGTCCAGCCGTCCGGCCAGCGACGACGGCAGCGTGAAGAACAACCTCCACATCAACCCGTATCCCAACACGGCGTCCCCCGGCCAGGAGGCCGAGTGCGAGGCCGGCAACGAGGACTACGTGGTGGGCCGCACGACGATCGGCAACGTGCCCGGCAACCAGGGTCTTCTCACCTCAGGCCAGGAGGGCGCAGCCGCTTCGGCTGTGGGGGGTGAGCGGCCGTGAGGAAGAGGGGGCGATTCTCGGCTTTCCAGGTGGGCCTGGCGGCGATGGCCCTGATCGGGGTCGCCGTCTACTTCGCCTTCGCGAAGGACATCCCGTTCACGCGCGGCACGCAGATCAACGCGGTGTTCAAGGACACGAGCGCCCTGGGCGTGAGCGCGCCCGTGCGAATCGCCGGGGTGGAGGTGGGCAAGGTGGCGAAGGTGGAGCCGCTGGCCGAAGACTCCACGCTCTCGGTGGTCACGATGGAGATCAACGACGAGGCCCTGCCCCTGCACACCGACGCGCGGGCCAAGATCCGGCCGCGCATCTTCCTCGAGGGCAACTTCTTCGTGGACCTGCGCCCCGGCACGCCCGACACGCCCACGCTGGACGACGGCGGCACGATCCCCGCCACCCATACGGCGGCCCCGGTGCAGCTGGACGCGGTGCTCGGTGTGCTCAGGTCGAACACGCGCAAGGACCTGAAGACGCTGCTGCGGGGCTACGGCGACGCTGTTGCCGGCAAGCCCCGCCCCGGCGAGGACGCCGACCAGGACCCCGACACCCGGGGTGACACCGGCGGCGAGGCGCTCAACGACTCGCTGGAGTACTCCGACGCCGGGCTCCGCGACACGGCCTTGGTGAACGACGCCCTGCGGGGGACTGAGCTGCGGGACCTCTCGCGGCTGGTGAGCGGCCTCCAGAAGGTCACCGGCGCCCTGGCCACGAGGGAGACCGAGCTCAAGGACCTGGTCACCAACTTCAACGAGACCTCGACCGCTTTCGCGGACGAGCAGAGCAGTCTGCGCGAGACGATCCGCCTCCTGCCCGAGGTGCTGGACGCGGCCAACCCAGCCCTCGATCAGCTCAACGAGGCGCTGCCGCCCACCCGCGCCTTCGCCCGGGAGATCATCCCCGGCGTACGGGAGACGCCCGCCACGATCGAGGCGTCGCTGCCGTGGATAGCCCAGGTCAGGGCGCTGGTGTCCCCGGCCGAGCTGCAGGGCCTGGTGGCGAATCTGCAGCCGGCGATCGACGATCTCGCCCGCTTCACCGACGGCACGGTGCGCTTCCTGCCGCAGGTGGACCTGTTCAACCGCTGCCTGACCGCGAACGTGCTGCCCACCGGCGACGACGTGATCGCCGACGGGCCGCGCACCACGGGCGTGAAGAACTACAAGGAGTTCTTCCAGAGCCTCGTGGGGCTCTCAGGGGAGTCCTCGAACTTCGACGGCAACGGCCCCTACACGCGCTTCCAGCCGGGCGGCGGCGCCGACATCGTGAAGACCGGGCCGGTGGGCTCCGAGCCGCTGTTCGGTAACGCCACACGGCCGCCGCTGGGCACCCGCCCGGCACGTCCGGCCAAGCGCCCGCCCTACAACCGCACCGAGCCCTGCTACACCCAGCGGCGCCCCAACCTGGACAACGCGCGCACGGGGGGCGGACCGTGAAACGCGCGATCAACGACCACCTGCGCGACTTCGTGGCGCTGCTGTTCCTGTTCCTGATCGCCCTCGGCGTGGGCGGCTACATCCTGTCCAACCAGCGCTTCAACCCGCCGGCATGGATCCCGGTGGTTGGCGAGGAGTTCTACGAGCTGAAGGCTGAGCTGTCCACCGCCCAGGCCGTGGTGCCGGGCCAGGGCCAGTCCGTGAACGTCGCGGGGGTCAAGGTGGGCGACATCGGCGAGGTGCGGCTCGAGGACGGCCGGGCGGTGGTGAACATGCTGATCGACGAGAAGCACGCGCCCGTGTACCGCGACGCCACGATCCTGCTGCGGCCCAAGACGGGGCTCAAGGACATGTTCCTCGAGCTGGACCCCGGCACCGAGTCGGCCGGCGCGCTGCGCGAGGGCCAGCGGATCCTGGTCTCCAACACGTTGCCCGACGTGAACCCCGACGAGGTGCTCGCCCAGCTCGACGGCGACACGCGCGCCTACCTGCGCGTGTTGCTGAACTCCGGCGCCCACGCGCTGTCCGGCGAGGGCCCCGCCGACCTGCGCGAGACCCTCAAGCGCTTCGAGCCCACCGCGCGCGACGGGGCCCGCGTAACCCGGCTGCTGGCGCGGCGCCGCGGCAACGTCAAGCGAGTGATCCACAACTTCCAGGAGCTGGCCTCGGAGCTGGGCACCAAGGACCGGCAGCTGGCCGAGCTGGTGGTCTCCGCCAACGCCAACTTCGAGGCCATCTCCGACCAGGACGTGGCGCTGCGGCAGGCGCTTCGCCGGCTTCCGGGCACGCTGGGCCAGACGCGCACCACCCTCACCAACCTGGAGGCCCTGTCCAGCCAGCTCGGGCCCGCGCTGTCCAAGCTGCGACCGGGTGCGCGCGCCCTCGGGCCGTCACTGCGCCAGACCCGCCCGTTCCTGCGCGCCACCACGCCGGCGATCCGCGACCAGATCCGGCCGTTCGCCCGCGACGTCCAGCCCACCGTGCGCGACCTGCGCCGGACCGCGGAGGACGTGTCCGTGGTCACCCCGCGCCTCACCAGCACCTTCCGGGTGCTCAACGCCTTCTTCGACACGCTGGCCCACAACCCGCGCGGAGCCGAGGAGGGCTATCTGTTCTGGCTGTCGTGGCTGAACCACGCGGGAGCCACGATCTTCGGCCAGTCCGACGCCCACGGGATCGTCCGCCGCGGCCTGGTCCTGGTCACGTGCCCGGCGCTCAACACCCTCAACCTGGCCGTGCGCCCGAACAACCCGCAGCTGGACGCGATCACCGAGCTGACCAACCTCCCCGAAGAGCGCGTGGTCTGCCCCAACAACCCGCAGACCACGATCACGCCGGGCGCGAGCGCCAAGTCTGCGGAGAGAGACGGCTTCGACGCCGTGCCTGAGCTGCAGGCGGCGCCGAACATCAAGGAGGGGGTGACGCCCTAGATGGTCAAGGAGGCCCCCAGTCCCGCCCGCTTCGCGGCGATGATCCTGTTCGCCGCCTCCTGCGTGGGCATCCTGCTCTACCTCTGGCTGGCCTTCGGCGGGTCCGTGCCGTTGCGGCCGGAGGGCTACCGCGTGAACCTGCAGTTCCCGGAGGCCACCCAGCTGGCGCAGGAGGCCGACGTCCGGATCTCGGGCGTGAACGTGGGCAAGGTCAAGACCAAGCAGCCCGACAACCGCACCGGCCTCACCGAGACCGTGATCGAGCTGAAGGAGCAGTACGCGCCGATCCCGCGTGACACGCGCGCGATCCTGCGCCAGAAGACGCTGCTGGGGGAGACCTACGTGGAGCTCAGCCCGGGCACCCGCGACGAGGACAACATGCTGGCCGACGGCGGCCGGCTGCCCACGGCACAGGTGTCGCCCACGGTGGAGCTGGACGAGATCTTCCGTGCCTTCGACCCCAAGACGCGCCGGGCATTCCAGATTTGGATGGACGAGCAGGGGCGCGCAGTGAACAGGGGCGGCAGGGCGCTCAACGACGCGCTCGCCAGCCTCGCGCCGTTCGCCCGCGACGTGGACTCCGTGCTGGCGATCCTCGACCGCCAGGAGCGCGCCACCCAGGGCCTGGTGCGTGACACGGGCGAGGTGTTCGGCGCGCTCACCGAGCGCCAGGGACAGCTGCGGCGGCTGATCGAGAACTCCAACCGCGTGTTCGAGACGACCGCCTCCCGCGACCAGGAACTGGCCGACACCTTCGTCGCCTTCCCCACCTTCCTGCGCGAGACGCGCGCCACGTCGCGCCGGCTCACGGAGTTCGCCGAGAACACCGACCCGCTGATCGACCAGCTGCGCCCGGCGGCGCGCGAGCTCTCGCCCACGCTCACCACGCTGAGCGCCATCGCGCCGGACCTGCGGGGCCTGTTCCGCGACCTCGGGCCGCTCGTGACGGTGTCCCGCACCGGGCTCCCGGCCCTTGAGCGCTCGCTGGACGACACCCGCCCGCTGCTGCGCCGGATCGAGCCCTTCCTGCGCACGCTGGAGCCCACGTTCGCGTACCTGAGCCTCTACCGCCGCGAGATCGCCGCGTTCTTCGCCAACGACACCGCCGTCACGCAGGCCTCGGACCCCACGCCCTCGAGCAGCGGCCCGCTGAACTACCTGCGCACGCTGCAGCCGCTCAACGCGGAGGTGCTGGCCGCCTTCCCCCGCCGGTTGCAGACCAACCGCTCGAACCCCTACTCGGAGCCCGGCGCCTACTCGCAGGTGGGACGCGGCCTGCCGGTGTTCGGCAGCTACCTGTGCGAGAACCCGCCGCCCTACCCACGGCTGCGCGCGGACGACCCCAACCTCGAGGACGACGTACGGAGGATCGTGGAGGACTTCGTGTTCACCGACCGCGGTCCGCAGGCACCCCCGTGCCGCGAGCAGGCTCCGCTGGGTCGGCTCGTTGGCCAGTCCGGGCGCTACCCGCGCCTGCAGCCCATCGGCGAGTGACCCGGCCCAGGCTCGTGGCTCCGAGCGGGGCAATGGCGCAACCGCGCTCACTAAGCTGACCGCGTGAGGAGGGCAGTCAACTTCGCGGCTGTCGTGCGTGCCTGCGCGCGCCGGCCGCTGCTCACCATCGGCATCGTGGCGCTGCTCGCGCTGGGCGGCGCCGTGCTGGCGCTGCAGCTCAAGCCGAGCGCCGGCACCGACACCCTGGTCTCGGGTTCCTCCGACACGGCGCAGGCCGACGCCCGCTTCAAGCAGGAGTTCGGCGACGACGCCGTGGTGGTGCTCGTGCGCGGCGACCTCCAGCGCACGGTGCTCAGCTCCGACCTCGGACGCCTGATCCGGCTCGAGGGCTGCCTGTCGGGCAACGTGCCCGCGGCCGGGCTGCGCGACCTGCCGCCCGCCTGCCGCGAGCTGTCCGAGCTCAAGCCCGCGCGCGTGGTGTTCGGCCCCGGCACGTTCGTGAACACCGCCGTGAACCAGATCCAGGGCGAGCTGGGCCGCCGCCAGCAGTCCAGCGCCCAGCGGGCCGACGCCGCCGCACGTTCGGCGCGGCAGCTGTCCAAGCGACGGGGCGACCCGCCCGCCGAGCAGCAGCGCCTCGCCCAGAGCGCACGGCAGCTGGTGGAGGGGGAGTTCACGCGCACGCTGCTGGAGGCCGCCCTGCGCTACGGCATCACCACCCCGCCCTCGATCGACAACGCCGAGTTCGTGGACACGCTGGTCTTCCAGCGCCCCAAGGAGGGCGTGGAGGTGGGCGAGCCCAAGACCCGCTTCGCCTACCTGTTCCCCAGCCGGCGCTCGGCGCTTATCCAGGTGCGCCTGCGCCCCGGCCTCACCGATGCCGAGCGCACCCGCACGATCGAGCTGGTGCGCGCGGCCGTCGCCGCCCCCGAGTTCAAGCTCGAGCAGGGCGGCAAGTACCTGACCACAGGCGTCCCGGTGATCGTGGACGGACTGGCCCGCGAGGTGCGCAACGGGATCTTCTGGCTGCTCGGTGCGGCGCTGCTGGTGATGGCGGCCACGCTGGCGCTGGTGTTCCGCACGCGGCTTCGGCTGCTGCCCCTCGCGCTCGCCCTCGCAGCGGCTGCGATGACCTTCGGCGTGCTCTCGCTCACCGGCTGGGGCCTCACGATGGCCACGATCGCCGTACTGCCCGTGCTGATCGGGCTGGCCGTGGACTACGCGATCCAGTCGCACGCCCGCTTCGACGAGGTGCTGGAACGCGAGCGTGCCGGGCCGGCGGCCGCCGCGCCGGCCGCCGCCGCCGCCGGCGGGCCCACGATCGCCACCGCCGGCCTGGCCACCGCCGCGGGCTTTCTGGTGCTCCTGCTTTCGCCGGTGCCGATGGTGAGCCAGTTCGGCGCGCTGCTGGTGGTTGGCATCGTGATCGGGCTGGTGTGCGCCTTCACCGCAGGCTATGCCGCGCTGGCGCGCTTCGGCGGCGAGCGCGGGCGGCCGGAGGACCTGCCCCCCGCGCTGCCCCGGCTGCGCGCACGCTCGGCCAGGGTTGGGGGTGCGATCGCCGGCACGCCGCCGGGTCGCGCGCTCGGCGCCTTCCTGGACCGCGTACGTGAGGGTGGCGCCGGCCGCGCGGAGCGGGCGGTGGCCTACTCGGTGTCGCGCCCGCGCAAGGTGCTGCTGGTGGGGCTGGCCGTGGCGGTGGTGGGCTGGGGCCTCGACACCCAATCGCGGGTGGTGTCAGACGTGAGGGAGCTGGTGCCCTCCGACCTCCAGGAGCTGCGCGACGTGAACGTGCTGCAGGAGGAGACCGGCGTGTCCGGCGAGATCGACGTGACCGTGCGCGCCGACGACATCACCGAGCCCAGCGTGATCGCGTGGATGAGCCGCTTCCAGGAGTCCACGCTGAAGGCCGCGGGCTACAAGGAGGGTGCCAGCTGCTCCCAGGAGAAGGATCCGCCCGAGCTGTGCCCGGCGCTGTCGCTGCCCACGTTGCTGCGCACCGTGGACGCGCGCGAGCAGAGCCAGGTGAGGGGGCTCCTGGATGCCGTGCCGGCGTACTTCTCGCAGGGCGTGGTCACCCGCGATCGCAAGACCGCGAACCTGGCCTTCGGCATCCGGCTGCAGTCGCTCGAGGACCAGAAGAAGGTGGTCGAGAAGATCAAGGACCGACTCGACCCGCCCGAGGGCGTCACGGCGTCTGTGGTGGGCCTGCCCGTGCTGGCCGCCGAGGCCAACGGCGCCCTGTCCTCTCCGCTCAGGCGCGATCTTCACGCTGCTCGCCGCGCTGGCGGTGGTCTTCGCCGTGCTGATGGCGGCTCGCCGGATCGCCGGAGAGCGCGACCGCGGCCGCGCAGCCCGTGAGGCGGGCATTCCGCTGGTTCCGATCGCCCTCGCCACGGGCTGGTCGGGAGGCGTGCTGTTCTTCCTCGGGCTGCTGCCCGGGCCGCTGGAGGTGGAGCTCAACCCGATGTCGGTCACCCTCGGCGCGCTGGTGATCGCGATCTCCACCGAGTTCAGCGTGCTCCTGTCGTCGCGCTACCGCCAGGAGCGCGAGAACGGCGCCGCGCCCGCCGTGGCGCTGGAGCTCACCTACCGCTCCACCGGCGCGGCGGTGCTGGCGTCGGGAGCCACCGCCATCGCCGGCTTCGCCGTGCTGATCGCCTCGCCGATCCGCATGCTGCGCGACTTCGGGATCCTCACGGTGGTTGACCTCAGCGTGTCGCTGATCGGCGTGATGCTGGTGCTCCCGGCGGCCCTGGTCTGGGCAGAGGAGCACGGTCCGTTCCGCCTGCGAGACCTGGACCCCAGGCGGCTGCTGGCGGGGCTGCGCGGCCGTCCTCGCCCGTCCATGCCGCGCCTGCCGCGGCCCTCGCTGCGAGCCTTGCGAACGCGCCGCCGCGATGTCTGACGAGGACCGCTTCTCCGATCTCGGAGGCGGGGAGGACAAGGATCGCCGCAGCGCCGCCGAGCGCTTCGAGGAGCAGGACCGCATCAACCCCGAGCCCGACACGCCGCCCCGGCGGCCGGAGGTGCCGCGGGCCGGCAACAAGTACGCCTGGGTCGTGGGGATCGTGATGCTGATGTTCGCCAGTGTCGTGCTGCTCCGAGGGTTGGCGGGCCTCGGGGACGCCCCAGGCCCGTCCGGCCTGGAAGGCCCGCGCAAGGGCGCGATCGTGCCCGACTTCGCGGCCCCGCTGGCCACCGGGGGCGCCGAGGGAGACGCCAACCTCTGCCAGGCAACGGGCAAATGCACCGAGGCGGGTGGCCGCGTCCCCGCGTGCGAGGTGGTGAGCGACGAGGTGGTGAACGTGTGCGAGCTGCGAAAGAAGCCTCTCGCGCTCACGTTCGTGACCAGCCGTGGCGCGGACTGCGAGCCGCAGGTGGATCGGGTGGAGCGCATTCGCGATGACTTCCCGGAGGTGAATTTCGCGACGGTCATGGGCGGCAACGACCGCGAGGAGGTGGAGCAGATCGTGCGGCGCCGGGGCTGGAAGATGCCCGTTGCCGTGGATCCAGACGGGCAGACGTTCAACCTCTACAGCGTGGGCGTATGCCCCACGACCGTGTTCGCCCGTGCCGGCGGCAAGGTGCGTGACACCCGCCTTGGCAACCTCACCGAGGCGCAGCTGCGGGCGGAGCTGCGCGCGCTCCTCGCGGAGGGCTGAGGCCTGGCCCCCGAGCCGGAGGTACAGCTCGGCTGGGTGGACCGCGAGCTGGCCGACGAGTTCCCCGGCCTGGCGCTCTGGACGGTGCGCGTTCAGGCGCGCTCGGGCCGCAGTCCCGAGGCGGTGCGTGAGCGGCTGAGGGCGTTGTCGAGCCGGATCACCGGCGGGCACGTGATCCACATGCGCCAGGACCCCGTGCCGTGGGCGTACCGCGTGTTCTGGCGCCAGATCGGCCTCGATCCCGACACCACCCGCACACCGGTGGAGCAGATCGCCCTCGATCGCCTGAAGTGGGGTGGGCTGCGCAGCCGCAATCTGCTCGACGACGCCATCACGATCGCCACGTTCGAGACCGGGGTGCCGGTGGTGGCGCTGGACGCCGACCGCGTGGGCAGCCAGCTGGGCCTGCGCCTCACGGGCGAGCAGGAGCTGCTCGGCGGCTCGGGCCGTCCGCTGTCCACCCGCCAGATCGTGGTGGCCGACGAGGACCGCTGCGTGGCGGTGCTCTCGGGCGAGGTGGCCGAGGAGCGGGGCGTGACCCCCTCCACCACGAACATGGCGATCGGGGCGATCCAGGTGAAGGGGGTCCCGAGCATCAGCGTGGAAGAGGCCCTCTGGACGGTGGTGGAGACCATCTCGGTTGGGGGCTGACGCGCACCGGAGCCCTTGGTAGGGTTTTGTCCAGTCAATCGGGGAGAGGCAGCACGTTGCCTGAGACGCTTGAGCGACGCAGACCGATCGCGCCGGATCCGCAGGGACCGCCGCTGGTGCCGCGCACGGCGCCGGACGAGCGGCCCGCGCGCCGCACCCTGTTGGACCAGATCGGGCACCTCGAGCAGGATCTCTCCGCACTGTTCGTCTCGACCTGGCCCCGCAAGGGCGTCGAGTTCTCGGTGGCCTCCCGCGCCGGGCCGCGCCTTCTCGCGCTGGCCGAGCTGGAACTGCTGCGCGACGACCTGGCCACGCGTGTGGACGACGCCCGGCGCACCCTGAGCGACCGCACCTACCTGGAGGAGAAGCATCGCTGCCGCATCGAGGAGATGCTGCTGGAGCCCGAGAAGCACAAGTGGGTGCGCATCGGCAACGACGACATCGGCGAGCCGGGCTGCAAGCACTGGCACGTGCGTCCCCGGTGGGGCATCCTCGGGATGCTGATGAACTGGTGGCGCGTACGAATCTCCTCCGGTTGCCCATTAGCCAAGGGGCCCTGCGCCCCGTAGCCTTCGCCCAGCGTTGTCCTCGGTCGCTCGCCTGCCAAGCAGGCCACGCGGCGCTGCCTGTGCCCCGAACGGGGTACGTCCTAGCTGGACTCGGCTACGGAACGCATTGCCCCATGGCCAACGCGTGTAATGGGACGGCGTAGCCGCAAGCGCGCGCACGCCGCCGGCACCCCGGTCGGCGGGCGCGACGGGACCACGCGGGCGGAGCGCGATCTGGCGCGCCGCCAGCGCGCCCAGCGGGCTCGCGACGAGGGGGCTGCCAAGGCAAGGCCCAAGGCGAGGCCGGGCCGCACCACGATGGACGACCGGCCGCCTCCGCCGTGGGCGCCGTTTCCCCTCACCGAGCTGCTGATCCTCGCGGGCATCGTGCTGATGACCTGGGGGTTCCTCTCCGGCGCCGAGGGCAGCGCGAACAAGAAGATCGCCGCGGGACTGGGCATCGCATCGCTGGCTGGGCTGGAGCTCGCCGTTCGGGAGCACGTGACCGGCTTTCGCTCCCACACCACGCTGCTGGCGGGCGGGGCCGCGATCATCGTGATGGTGGGGCTGGGCCTCGGGGCCGGGCTCAACACCTTCGGCCCTCTCCTGGTGGCCGGCGGGGCGGTGTTCGCCGGCTCCTTCTTCTCACTCCGCGAGCTTTTCAGGCGCCGCTCCGGCGGCCTGTCGTTTCGCTGATGAAAGAGCTCCTGCGCACCGGCGGGAGCGGGCTCCTCCTGGTGGCGATCATGCTCGGCGGCGGGCTGGTGCTGTGGGTGGCGATTCCTATCGGCTGGCTCTACGTGGGTTCGCAGGTACAGGCCGGCACCGACTCGCTTGGCACGGCGCTGCTGGTGATGATGGTGGGGGTGGTGGTGAGTATCGCCGTCGTGGTGCCGATCCTCGGCTGGCTGAGCCGCAAGCACTCCGAGCTGCGGGTGGCGCGAGGCCTGGACGACCACGGCCAGACGGCCCTGGAGGGCGTCATGACCGTGAGCGCGACGATCGCCCTCGTGGGGTTCGCCACCTGGTTCTTCCTGTTCTCGGGGTCCAGCCCGCTGCCCACCGGGCTGGGCCTATAGGGCCTGGGTAGGCTCTCCGCCATGTCCGAGCCCCGCCGCCTGCGCATCGCAGGCATCCACCACATCACGCTGCTGTGCCGCAGCCTCGACCAGTCGGTGGCCTTCTACCGCAACCTGCTGGGCATGCGGATGGTCAAGGAGACCACCAACGAGGACGACCAGGGCGCCCGCCATTTGTTCTTCGGCGACGACGAGGGCCGGCCGGGCACGCTCATAACCTGCCTCGAATACCCCGACCTGCAGCCGGGCACGGTGGGGGTGGGATCCACCCACCACTTCGCCCTCACCGTGGAGAGCGAGGAGGAGCTCCACGGATGGCACGGCTACCTGACGGGCCAGGGCGTGCCGTGCACGGAGGTGATGGACCGAACCTTCTTCAAGTCGATCTACCTCCGCGATCCCGACGGTCACATCGTGGAGCTGGCGACCGCCGGGCCGGGCATCGTCCCGGACGAATGAGGCTCTGCCGGGTCCGTCAGGACACCGGCACGGCATGGGGGCGGCGCACGTGGACCGGCGCCCCCGGAGGCTCTCACGGGCGTTGGGCATACGGGCCTCCAGCGCACGCGCGAGGGCCAGCCGCTGGCGCTCGGTGAGCTTGCCGACCGCCTTGTTCTCGGGCACGCCGATCGACACGAGCAGGCGACGGCAGCGCGCAAGCCCCCAGCGCTTCTGGCTCATGAGCAGATCACCCACCTCCATGCTGTCGGCCTGCCACGGGCAGCTCAGAATGATGTCGGCGACCGCAAGGTCCCCGGTGGCGACGAGGCGCTTCATCCCGGCTCTCGCCAGACGCACTCGGTTTGCATGCTGCAGGGCACGAAGATGCTGATCCTGGTCCTGCCCGCGGTCCAGCAAGGCGGTATCGCCCATGAAGAATCCTCCTAGCACAAGGTGCAGTCTCGACAGTGATGCAGTTGCGCCGTATCGAGTTCCTCCCCCGCAGACGGCCCGAGGGCAAATAAAGCCAAGGTGGCGGCAACCGTCAACGGCCAGCCAATGAGGGGCCCCGCTAGTAGCGGGCTTTTCACCTCAGCAGTTGCCCTAGCTGCTTGGCGGACCCCGAAAACCCTGGCCGAACGTTCTAGGCGGAGGCCTTCGAGCGCTCGCGGAAGTTGCGAGCCTTGTGCTGGTTGCCACATGTGGCCATCGAGCACCAGCGGCCCGAGCGGTTGCGGGAGTGGTCGTAGAAGGCCCAGCGGCAGGTTGGATCCGCGCACGCCTTCAGGCGGCGCCAGCTGCCGTCGGCCGATGCCTCGGCCACGATTGCCAGCAGGCGGGCGAGCGCACCGTTCACGCCGTCCCGCGCCGGCACCAGGCCGGGGTCGCCCTCGAGCGGGAAGCTGGCTCGCAGCGCCGCGGCGCCGGCGGCACGCTCCAGGCGGGCGATCGCATCGGGGTCGCGCTCGCCGTCGTTGTGGGTGAACAGCACGGCTCGCAGCCCCTCGCGCACGTCCAGGGCTCGCCTGAGGTCGCCATCGGAGACCTCGGAGTCCGCGTCGGCCATGTCCCGGCTGGCGAGCCAGGCTCCGAGCTCCGCCGGCGTGGTCATCTCATCGAGGTCCTCGTCGGGCTCGGCGCTGTTCACGAACTGCTGGACGAGGCGCAGGGGCTCCGGCGCGCGCTTGTCGGGACCGGCCTCGACTATCACGGACTTGGGGGTGTCTGTCGTTGTCTGAGTTATTGGCATCGCTTATCGAGGGTATCAGCACTAGTAACTAGCAATCAAGGTTAGCCGGTGCTACAGTGAACCTGCATTCGGAAGTAGAAGGTTACCAAGGAGGCCCACCATGCGAGACGCGACCGCCATACAGAACTCGATCGTCATCCGCCAAGCGAGCGCGGCGGACTCGGAGGCCATCCACCGCCTGGCGGACCTCGACGACCGCGCCATGCCCAGAGGCGAGGCGCTGCTCGCGTTCGTGGACGGCGAGCTTGCCGTGGCCCGTGCCGCGGACGGTTACTCGGTGGCCGACCCCTTCCGCCGTACGGCCGAGGTCCAGGAACTGGTCGCGCTGCGCGCGGTCCAGCAGACAGAGAGGAGAGCGGCATGAGCCCCGCGATCAATTGGCAGGTGGCAAGCGCCCAGGTCCGCGACGCGAAGCTGAGCGCACAGTCACCGCGGTCCTTCAGGTGGCGCCGGCGCTACTAGCCGCCAGCTGCTCCCGTACCCGCTCGAACGCAGCGAGAGCACCGTCGAGGTGCTCTCGCTCGTGCGTGGCCATCACGCTCGTTCGCAGCAGCGCGCCTCCGCGGGCCACGGCCGGGTAGAGCGCCACATTGGTGTAGACGCCCTCGTCGTAGAGCGCCTTCCAGAACAGCACGGCCTGCCAGTCGTCGCCGATCAGGACCGGCACGATCGGGGTGGTCATCTCCCCGCCGTCTGGTCCCGTGCTCGCATCCCCCACGTCGAAGCCACGCTGCGCCAGGCCCGCTCGCAGGTAGCGCGCGTTGTCCAGGGTGCGCGCCATCAGGTCGCGGCCCTCCTGCGAGCGCACGATCTTCAGCGCGCCGAGTGTGGCCCCCACGGCCGCGGGCACGGCCGCCGCCGTGAACATGAATGCTCGCGAGGACACGCGCAGGAAGTCGATCACGTCGGCGGGCCCCGCGATGAAGCCCCCGCAGGAGGCCAGCGACTTGGAGAAGGTGCCCATCCGCAGGTCCACCTGGTCGGCCACTCCGAACGCCTCGCAGGCGCCGGTCCCGTTCTCGCCGATCGTGCCAACGCCGTGGGCCTCGTCCACCATCAGGCGGGCGCCGTGCTCGGAGCACAGCGCCACGATGTCCGCGACCGGGGCCACATCGCCCTCCATGGAGAACACGCCGTCCACGACCACGAGCACACCGCCGCCGTCGTCCTCGGCGCGCGACAGCATCCGCTCGAGCTTGTCGAGGCGGTTATGGCGGAAGGGGCGGACGCGGGCGCGGGCCATCGACACGGCGTCGAGGATCGAGGCGTGGTCCCCCGAGTCGCAGATCACCGTGTCCTGGGGGCCGAGGAGCGTGGCCACGGCGCCCACGTTGGCCTGGTAGCCGGTGGTGTAGACCAGAGCCTGCTCGGTGCCCATCCAGTCGGCCAGCTCGCGCTCGAGCTCCAGGTGCAGCGGGGTGGTGCCGTTCATGAAGCGCGAGCCCGTGAGGCCCGTGCCGTAGGCGTCCAGGGCGTCGCGCGAGGCCTGCTTGACCCGGGCGTCGGTGGTCAGGCCGAGGTAGTTGTTCGAGCCGAGCGTGATGCGCTCGCGGCCCTCCATCTCCACCACCGGGCCGGGCTCGCCCTGCACCTCGCGGAAGTAGGGCAGCAGGTCCTGCTCGCGCGCAGCCTGCAGCTGCTCCAGCCGTTCGTGGCTGCGTGCCTTCTCGAAGACGTCGGTGGCGATCTTCATGACGCGCTCCTCATGGGTAGGGTCCGCCGCCGTGAGCGGCGTCGACGTCAGCCCGGTGCAGTCGCGGCGCGACCTGCGGGCCTTCATCGACCTGCCTTTCCGCCTGCATGCTAACGCCGAGCAGTGGGTTCCCCCGCTCCGGATCGAACGGCGTCTGTTCCTCAGCCGGCGCTTCAACGCCTTCTTCGAACACGCAGACGCCCAGCTGTTCCTGGCGCGGCGCGGCGACCGCGTGGTGGGACGGGTGAGCGCGCAGATCGACCACGCCTTCAACACCTACCAGGGCAACGACTGGGGGATGTTCGGGTTCCTCGAGGTCGAGGAAGACCAGGAGGCGCTGGACGCGCTGCTGGGCGCCGCGGCCGCCTGGCTCACCGAGCGGGGCCGCGACCGCATGGTCGGCCCGATGGACTTCACGATGAACTACGAGTGCGGCGTGCTGATCGAGGGTCACCAGCTCCCGCCGATGGTTGCGCAGCCCTGGCAGCCTCCCTACTACCAGCACCTGTGCGAGGCCGCGGGGCTCGGGAAGGCTGTCGACCTTCTGATGTGGCAACTCGACATCACTGATCGCGAGCGGGTGGTGCCCGGAATGGTGGAGCTGGCCGCGAGCCTGGAGGCCGACCATGGTGTGCGCATCCGGCGGATGTCGCGCAGGCGCCTGCGGCGGGAGCTCGATCTCTTCGGCGAGACCTACAACGAGGCCTGGAAGCACAACTGGGGCTTCGTTCCCTACTCCAAGCGCGACCTCGACCACTACGCCCAGGAGCTGCAGCTGGTCTTCGACCGCAACTGGTTCATGATCGCCGAGAAGGTGGACACGGGCGAGAGTGTGGGGGTGGCCATCACGGTGCCCGACATCAACCAGGTGCTGAAGAAGATGGGTGGGCGGCTGCTGCCCTTCGGCTGGTGGCACTTTTTGTTCGGGCGGCGAAGGATCACCAAGGTGCGGGTGGGCTTTCTGGGGGTCAAGCCCGATTACCAGCACACCGGCGTGGCCGCCGGGCTGTACATCGAGCACTTCAAAACCGCGGCGCGCACGCGCCAGAAGGGCGGCGAGATGGGCTGGATCCTCGAGACAAATGACCCCATGAACCGCGCCATGGAGGGGATGGGCGGAACCCAGGTCAAGCGCTACCGCGTCTACGAGCGCGTGCTCGAGGCCTGATCTCCCCGGGCCGACCCGGCCGGGAGTACACTCGCCCACTCGTGCCCGACCAAGCGGACAGCGCGGAGGAGCCGGAGGCGGTCGACGGGGAGCTCGTGCCCGGCCCCAGCGACCCCTCGTCCGAGGGGGGTCAGGTGGCCGAGGTCCGGCGCCTGCCGCTGCCCGCCGAGGCCGCGCCCACGGGGCTGGAACGCCGCCGGGCGGGAGCCGTGCCGGCCACGGTGGTGGCGGCCACAGGAGGCTTCCTGCTGGGCGTGGCGGCCTTCGTGGCGCTGCGCATCCTGCGCCGTCCGAGCACAGCGCGGTCCCTCGTGGGCCGCAGGGGCAGGCTCACCAACCGCGGCCGCGCCGTGGACGTGCAGGGCACCAAGTCCTTTCTCGTCGACGTCCACCTCCTCAAGCGCTGAGCTTCCGGGGCGTCCATTCCGGCCGGCGCGGCGGCGTCGCCGAGGTCGATGTCGTGCCGGTGGGACCCTTTCGGATGCCCTCGGGCGGGCGCGACGGCGTCCTGCGCGGCCGCGGCGGTGCGCTGGCCCGCCTACTGCACGTGCCCGCGCCCTCGCCGGAGGACAGGCAGGCGGCGGTGGTGCGGGCCTGGGTGCGCGGCGGGGCCGTGAGGATCCGGGCGGAGGCCGACACCGACGAGGCCGCAACCGCGGCGGTGGAGCGGATGCGCTTTGCCCTGGGCACCGACCACGACCTGACGCCCTTTCATCGCGCCTTCGCGCGCGATCCGCTGCTGGGCCCGGTGCTGCGCCGCCGCCCATGGCTTCGCCCGCGCCGCCGGCCGGAGCCGTTCGAGGCGCTGGCGTGGGCCATCTGCGAGCAGCTGATAGACGGCGCGCGGGCGTCGGCGATCGAGCGGCGGCTCGTGAACCGCCACGGTGCGCGCAGCACGTGCGGCGTGTACCGCGACGTGCCCTCCGCCACCGCGGTGTCGAGGCTCAGCCCCGCGGAGGTGGAAGCCTGCGGCCTCTCGCCCAGCCGCGCGATCACGATGGTCAAGGCCGCGCGGGAGGTGGCCTCGGGCCGGGCTGATCTCGCCGAGCACGAGCCCGCCTGGCGCCGCCTGCGCAGGATCCCGGGCATAGGCCCCTGGACGCTGGAGAGCCTCGCGCTGTACGGGCAGGGCCGAGACGACCAGCTCCCGGCGGGCGACCTCGCCTACATCAAGCTGGTGGGCCGCCTGGCTCATCTGGGACGCCGCGCCACCGAGGACGAGGTGCGCGAGTTCTTCGCCCCGTACGCGCCGTTCGCCGGACTTGCGGGCACCTATCTGGTGCACGCGGCGGCAGTGGGTGCCTTTAGGGCCAGGTAAGCCCGTCCGCCTACTATTGATCGCATGGAATCAAGCGTGAACAAGACCGAGGACCAGTGGCGCGAGGAGCTGCCGTCAGACCGCTACCACGTGCTGCGCGAGAAGGGCACCGAGCCGCCGTTCACGGGCGCGTACACCCACTCCAAGGAGAGCGGGATGTACAAGTGCGGCGCCTGCGGCTCTGAGCTCTTCAGCTCCGACACCAAGTTCGACTCGGGCAGCGGCTGGCCCAGCTTCACCGAGCCGGCGGTGGCCGAGAACGTGCGCCTGGAGGAGGACAACAGCCTCTTCATGAAGCGCACCGAGGTTCTGTGCGCCAACTGCGGCTCGCACCTGGGGCACGTGTTCCCCGACGGCCCTGGCCCGACCGGCGACCGCTTCTGCATCAACTCGCTGGCGCTGGACCTGGACCCCGCCGACAGGCCCTGACGCGCACGCGGCGCACCCGCGGAGCCCAGGCCGGGCTCGTACTGCTTGCACTGCTCGTGGTTGGGGCGGCCGTGCTGCTCGCCACCCGCGGAGCCGGCCCGTTGCCCTCCCCGCCGATCGAGGTGATCGGCCCGGATGTGAACGTGCAGGCGACGGCCGGCGACCCGTTCGCCTACACCGGGGAGCGCGAGGCCGAGCTGGAGCGCCGCGCCGCCAGCGGGTTGGCCCACGTGATCTACGCCAAGAGCCCGGGCGGGGTGATGGAGGCCGCGCGCCGCACGGCGAGCTACCGGCCGCTGGTGGAGGGGGCCGCCACCTCGGCCGACCTGGACGCGGACGTGATCGAGGCCATCGTGCTGCTCGAGAGCGCGGGGCGGCCCGACGCCGCGGCGGACCCGCGGCTGGAGGGCGCGGTGGGGCTCACACAGATCCTGGCGTCCACCGGGCAGGGCCTGCTCGCCATGGACGTGGACACGGCCCGCAGCCGCGCCCTCACGGCCCGTATCGCCCGCGCGAGGGCAAGGGGGCTCACGGGGCGGGCCAAGCGCCTGCGGGCTCGCAGGAGGCGCGTGGACGAGCGCTTCGACCCCCGCAAGGCGCTGGAGGGCACGGCCCGCTACCTCACCTTCGCGCGCGGCGAGCTTGGACGCGACGACCTGGCGGTGGTCTCCTACCACATGGGCGTGGGCAACCTCACGTCGGCCATCGAGGACTTCGGCGCCGGGCCGGGAGTGAGCTACGCCCGGCTGTTCTTCGAAAGCACCCCCAACAGCCACGCCCGCGCCTGGCGGCGGCTGCAGGGCCTGGGTGACGACTCGGTGACCTACTACTGGCGGGTCCAGGCCGCGCGGGAGATCATGGCGCTGTACCGCTCGGACCCGGATGCGCTGGCCCGCACGGCAGAGCTTCAGACCGCCAAGAACTCCGCGGAGGAGGTGCTTCACCCCTCCGAGGAGACCGAGGTGTACGACGACCCCGGCGAGCTGGAGAACGCCTACCGCGACAGCGAGCTGCGTCCCTTCCCGGACGCTCCGGGCGACACCGGGCTGCGCCGCGACCGTCAGATGGGCGAGCTGGCGGGACGGCTGGACAGGCCGCGCACCCTCTACCGCGGCCTGCGCCCGGAGGCCTACGCGCTGGCCCTGTACCTGGCGCGCCTCACGCGCGACGCCGGCGGGGGCGTCGCGCCACTCACGGTGACCAGCACGGTGCGCGACCGCGAGTACCAGGGGCTGCTGCGGCGCGGCAACCCCGAGGCCACAGACAACTACTCCCTCCACACCACGGGCTGGTCGTTCGACATCCTGCGCCGCTACTCCGGAGGCAAGCAGGCGCAGGCGCTGCAGTACGCGCTGGACCGCCTGGAGGCGCTCGACCTGATCGCGTGGGTTCGCGAGCCGGCGGCGATTCACGTGACGGTGTCGAGCGACGCCAGCCGCCTGGAGCGGCTGCTGGTCAAGCGGGGCGGCTAGCGCGCGCCTAGGGCGTGCGGGTCAGCGAAGGGTGACGCGCTTGGTGGTGCTGAGCCCGCGCTGACTCACGCGCAACGTCATTCGGACGCGCTGCAATCGCTTTCGCCGCTTGCGCGCGGCGGCGGTCAGGCGAACCCTCACCGTCACGGTCCCGGCGCGCTTCGCGGTCGCCGATCCGGTCGCGACGACGATGGGTCTACCCCTCCGTCTGAGGATCCTCGCCGGCACGGTCCCCGAAATCCTCACCCTGCCCGCGCGGGAGACCCTGACCTTGATCCGCAATCCCCTGCGGCTGGCCAGCGCCCTCGTCCTGACCCGTTTCGCCACGGTCGCCACCGGCGCCGCGTACCTGGGCGAGGGCGGTCCTGCGGTCGGTGGCGGGCCCGCGCTCGACGGCGGGGTAGAAGGCGCATTGGGTAGGAACGCGGACACGTTTGCCCCGCCGATCGACCCCTGCAAGGCGGTCGCCGAGATCACGACCGGCGGCGAGGTGAGCGCGCACGGGTCCGCGTTGGTCGTCGGCGTTCCCGCCACCTTGAGACCCTGGTCGTCCGTCCAGGCGATGCGCGTCGCGTCGGCTGACAGCGACGAATCTGTGGCCACCCCGGTGGCCGGCAGGGAGCAATCAACGGCTGCGGGGAAGGCGGGCGCCTGGTCGACGCCCTGGATCGCCGACACGGCGATCTTGCCGATCGTTTGCGAGCTGCCGCTTCCCTCCCCGAGTTCGAGCGCAGCGAGCTGCCCGTTCGCGGCGATGTCGCTGCGGCGGAGCTCGAGCCCACTCCCAGAGACGTCGAGCCACGGCGTGAACGTCGTGCCGTAGGGGGCGGCCGAAGATGCCTGTGCGCTGATCGTTTCGCCGGCGTGTGCGATCGCGCGGCTGCCGAACAGCGTCGGGTGCTCCTGGTCGGCGATGGCGAACGGCGCGGCCGTGTCGTTGGTGACAGGCCGGACGTACGTCCCGCGGCCGAAGGTGATCGGACAGCACACGCTGCTGTTCGCGTAGCCGTAGACCATGTGCGAGCCGTCCGCCGTGACGTCGAGGCCGAGCGGGTAGACGTACTCGGCCCAGCCGGACGGCGCATTCAGCGGCCCGTCGACCGTCGACGTGCCGTTCGGCTCCCAGACGCTGAACCTCGAGCTTGTCGCGAGGCCTCCGGGCACGTTGCGCACGGCAACGATCCGGCCGCTGTCGGAAGCCGCCACCGAGAGCCACTGCTCCGTCCCCCCGCCGGTGACCACCGGCGTCGCGAGGCGCACCTTCTGGGTCCCGTCCAGCGACGACAGCCAGACCTCGCCACCGTCGACATACGCGATCGAGGCGGCGCCGACGGCCGGGGCCATCGTGAGCAGGAAAAGAATCGCGATCAGCGTGCAGCGCACGCTGCAGCGGCTCGGGCCAGCCAGCAAGTTGCAGATGTAGCGAACTTACCAGAGGTTCGCCCTCTTGCCCGCGCGCCGACCGAGGTTTGGTGCGGTTCCTAGGGTGTGGTACCCGGCACCGGCGGCGTCGCCCCGCCGCCCAGGCCCTGCAGCCCGAAGCGCTGGGTGAGCTCGGAGAGCGGGCGAGCGCCCGAGGGGGCCTTGATCGTCGGGTCGTTGCCCACCTCGTTGAGAACGAACTCGAATGAGACCTTGCCGCCCTTGACCGACCCGGCGTCGGCGCCCTCGGGCACCTTGAACTCGGCGTCCAGGAACAGGCGGCGCAGCACGTCGTCGTCGTCCACGTTGGCCTCGAACTTGAGGTTCTCGATCGCGTCCTTGGCCTTGTCGAGCTGCTCCTGGGTGGGCTCCTTGATCTCAGGTGCGGCCTGGCCCTGGGCCTCGAGCTGGCGCTTCACCGCGGGCGACTGGATGAGGTCGAAGATGTCCTTCACCACGCGCTCGATGTCCACGTCGCCGGTGACCACCTGGGTGGCGTCCCCGCCGATGTCGTCGCCGTCCTCGACCTCAGGATCGCTCAACCACTCGGCCGGGTCCACGCCCAGCGCCTTCAGGCTCCGCGGGCTCTGGGTGGACTGCTGCTCGATCTGGCTGGCGAACTGGGTGAACAGCTCGGTGCCCACCTCGTAGGTGGCGCCCTGGAACTGCACGTAGGCATTGTCGGTGGTGACCACCAGGCCGCCCGAGAAGCTCTGGCCTGCGCCCTGCGCCTTGATGTCCCAGTCGAACAGGGGGAGCTTCTTCTTGCCCTGGGACTTGTACGGGCCCTCGATGGTGAGCGAAAGGGGGCCGTTGAGCTGCGGCACGCCCTCGACGTCGGCGCTCACGTCGATCTTGAGGTCGGCGCTGTCCACCTCGCTGGCAAACGCCTTCTTGAGCAGCGCGGCGGCGTCGTCGGAGCTGCCGCCCCCGTCGTCTCCACCGCAGCCCACACCAACCGCCGCGAGGGCGAGGGTCGCGATGATCGTGAGCAGCAGGGGCCAGCGCATGCGAGTGGTCATGCCCGGGTTATACACACCTCAGAGCCCCGCACCCGGCAGGTAGTCGTTCGTGAACGCCCCTCCGGCGTCCGGGATCTTGGTCACCAGGCGGTTCTCTCGCATCCAGGCGGCGAACGCCTGCCAGCGCTCCTCGTCCTGAAAGCCGAACGGCTTGCCGCGTTCGGGGAGGAACAGCGGCAGGGTCACCTCGACCACGGCCCGCTGGAGCTTGGCGTCCAGCTCGGGGTTGGCCTCCAGGAGGCCGTCGATCGCCTCGGACGGGTCGTCGCGCAGATCCTCCGTCCCGCGGCTCAACGCCCCCACGAAGGCGCGGATGCGCTCGCCGTCACGCTCCAGCGCGTCCTCGTTGGCCACCAGGACGAGCTCGTCATAGGGCGGCACGCCGGCGTCCTCCACCTTGATGATCTGAGGGTTGCGCTTGCGCAGCTGGAGGTCGGTGCCCTCGTAGTTCCAGAACCCGCCCAGCGTGGCGTCCACGCGCTTGGTGAGCAGGGCGGGCAGGAGCCCGAATCCGACGTTGCGCTCCTTCACGGTCTTCGGGTCCACGCCGGCCTCCAGCAGGATCGTGCGCAGGTAAGCCGACTGGTAGTCGATCCCGGCGGTGCCCACCGTCTTGCCCTCCAGGTCCTTCGGCGACCGGATACGGGCCTGGGGCAGCGAGATGATCGAGGTGAGCGGCTCGCGCACGATCGAGGCCACCGACGTCACGGCCAGCCCCTGGTCCCGGGCGCGCAGCACCTCGGGCGCGTAGGAGATGGCCAGGTCCACCCGTCCGGCAGCCACCTGCTTGATCGGCGCGGCCGGGTCGGCCGGCTGGCGGATCTTCACGTCCATGCCGGCGCGCTTGAAGTGCTTCCCCGCCTGGGCGGCGTAGATCCCGGCGTGGTCGGCGTTGGGGAAGTAGTCGAGCATCAGCTCGACCTGGGTCGATCCGTCGGGGCCCAGCGCGTCCTCCTTCTCGCCACAGGCGGGCAGGGCGAGGGCGCAGACCACCAGGATGGCGGCCGCGATGCGGGGGCGGAGGGTCATGCGGTCCTTTCGTCTCGGTTCCAGGGGCAGGTCAGGCGCTCGGCCAGCGACGCCAGCGAGAAGAGCGCCACGGCCATCAGTGTGAGGATCAGGATGCCCGCGTAAACGCGCGGGGTCTGCAGCTCGTCGTTGCCTCGGAGCACCAGCCGGCCGAGGCCCTCGTCGGCGCCCGCCCACTCGCCGAACACGGCGCCGATCACCGACACGCTGGCGGCGATGCGCAGGCCGCTGAAGAACGACGGGAGCGCGGCCGGCAGCTCCACGCTGCGCAGGGTGCGCAGGCGCGAGGCGCCGTAGGAGCGCATCAGCTTGAGGTGGCCGGGGTCGACGGCCCGCAGGCCGTCGAGCACGTTCACGGTGATCGGGAAGAAGCAGATCAGCGCCACGATCGCGATCTTGGGGCCGATCCCGTAGTCGAACGCCAGCACGAAGATGGGGGCGAGCACCACGATCGGGATCGCCTGCGACGCCACCAGCAGCGGGTAGGCCGCCTCGCGAAGCGTGCGGTTGAGGTGCATAGCAACGGCGAACAGCAGCCCGGCGGCGATCGACAGGGCGAGGCCCAGAAGCACCTCGTAGAGGGTGACCCACGCGTTGTCGAGCAGCAGCGCGCGGTCGTCGCCGAGGGCCGTCGAGGGTCTCGCCGGGGGAGGCCACCAGGAGGTCGTCCACCGACGCCAGCGACGCGATCCACGCCCAGGCCGCGACGAAGGCCCCGAGCAGCAGTGCCACCAGCAGTACCCGCCTCATGCGCCCAGCGCCTCCAGGGCGCGCTCGCGCAGGCGTATTAGCCGGGGTCAGACACCGCGGCGCGGCGGTCGCGCGGGCGCGCCAGCGGCACGTCGAGCTGCTCGACGATCCGGCCCGGGCGCCGTGACATCACTGCCACGCGGTCGGAGAGGAACAGCGCCTCCTCCACGTCGTGGGTCACCAGCAGCACGGTGCGCGGCTCGGCCTCCAGCGCTCGTGCCAGCCACGCCTGCATCTCGGCGCGGGTGATGGCGTCCAGCGAGGCGAAGGGCTCGTCCAGCAGCAGCACGGGGCGCCCCGGCAGCAGCGTGCGCAGGAACGCCACCCGCTGGCGCATCCCGCCAGACAGCGCGGCCGGCCGCGCGTCCTCGAACTCGGCCAGGCCGAAGCGCTCGAACAGCGGCGCGGCGCGCCCGCGCGCGTCGCGGCGGCGCACGCCCTGGCTCTCCAGCGCCAGCGCGGCGTTGCCCAGGGCGTCGCGCCAGGGCAGGAGGAGGTCGCGCTGGGGCATGAACGAGCAGGCGCCACGGCGCGCGTCGGACTCGGCTGCGCCGGCCACCTCCACGGCGCCCGCGTCGGGCTCCTGCAGGCCTGCCACGAGCTCGAGCAGGGTGGACTTGCCGCAGTCCGGACGGCCCCACCACGCCCACCACCTCGCCGGCGCGCACCTCGAGGTCCACGCCGTCGAGCGCGGTCACGTCGGCGCGCCGCGAGCGGTACGTGCGCCCGACGCCCTTCAGTGACAAACCCCGTCCCGAGACGGAGAGAGGCTCCGCCACGGAAGCCTCGACTTTCGTCTCCATCAGCTCCCTCCGCGGGCATTACCCCACAGGTTCGAAGGGTCTGCGCCGAGCGGCCGAGGCCATGGACGCGATCTCAGCCCGCCTACCCGCGAGCCCCCCTGTTTTCGTGGCGCGGACTCTAGCGGGGGCGGCGAGACGCCGAACGCGCGCTGGCGCTCCGGCGGGCGGTTGGGCTGACTTCGGGTTGTATATCCACCCAAAGTCAGCCCGATGGTGGCACCGACCTACGGCCCGCCCAGCGCATCCAGCGGCCAGTACCGCAGCCGCACCTCGCCCTCCACGGCACCAACCCGCACCGGGCCCCAGAGGCGGCTGTCGTCGCTCGCGCCGCGGTTGTCGCCCATCACGAACACGTGGCCGGCGGGCACGGTGATCTCGCGGGGCAGGTTGCACGCCTGGCACTCGGCGTCCTTGCGCGCGTGGGGCTCGCGCTGCACCCTGTCCGTCGATCACGGTCAGGCCGTCCCGGATGCTCAGGCGATCGCCGCCCACGGCCACCACGCGCTCGACGAAGGTCCGGTCCAGCGAGCCCGGCGTGGGTCTGGGGCACGGGCTGCCCAGCGGGGCCTGGGCGCCGCAGCGGCTGTCCGCCGCGCCGGCGGGCGGGTGGAGCACCACCACGTCGCCGCGCTCGGGGTCGGGCTCCTTCGTGGTGATGAAGCGATCGCCCACGTCGACCGTCGGGAGCATCGACTCGCTCGGCGCGCGGAAGGCCTTGGCGTCGAACACGAGCCTGGCCGCCAGGGCGCCCAGCGCCACGAGCAGCGCCAGCGCGACAACCAGGAACAGAAGGAACTCGCCGGCCACGGCACGGCTAGCTCTTGCGCACCGGCCCGAGGTCCGCGATCGCGTTCACGAACCCCTCCAGCTGCTTGGTGGTCCAGCACTCGAACACGCCTGTCGCAGTACGGCTCGTAGGCCGCCATGACCGAGTCGCCGTAGTTCCAGTACAGCCGCGGCTCGGGGTTCATCCAGAACGTGCGCCCGGCGCGCTCGGCCACCTGCGCGAACACCTTGGCGTGGGGGTCGCGGCCGTTGGTGCGCGCGTCGCCCAGCACGATCACGCGTGGAGCGCGGGTCGAGGTCGTCCACGACCTGGTCGAGGAACTCCAGCCACACGCGCCCGTAGTCGGTGTAGCCCGACACGTCGGCCACGCCGGCGTCGGCGGCGATCGCGCGCGACACGGCCTCGAAGGAGCGCTCGCGCTCGAACACGTCGGTCACCTCCGAGATCCGCTCCACGAACACGAACGAGCGCAGCTTGCGGAACGAGTCGTGCAGCGCGTGCAGCACCGACAGGAAGAAGACGCTGGCGCTGGTGACGCTGGTGGACACGTCGCACAGCACGTACAGCTCGGGCCGCCGTGGCCGCGCGGGGCCGGTAGCGCAGCTCCAGCGGCACGCCGCCGGTCGACAGCGAGGCGCGCATCGTGCGCCGCACGTCGACCACCGAGGAGCGGCTGCGACCGCGGTGCTCGCGCCCCTGGGTGGCGAGGCGGCGGCGCAGCTGGGCCACCACCCGGTGAACGGCGGCAAGGTCCTGGGCCGGCCCGGTGGGCAGCGCGCGGTCCAGCTCGCGCAGCGGCTTGGACGGCGGCAGCGCCTGCGTGCGCTCGATCAGCGCCCGCTCCAGCTCGCGCCGCACGTGCCGCTCGAACTGCGCGCAGCCGCTCGCGCGGCACCGAGTCCGGGTCGGGCTGCTGGGCGCTCTGGCTCTCGCCCTTCAGGCCCAGCGTGCGGCGGATGCGCTGCACGTCCACGCCGATCACGCCCGAGCCCTCGCCCTGGCGGCCGAAGGCGGCGATCGCCAGCCGGGCGAGGTCGCGCAGCTCGCCGTCGGAGCCGTCCTCGCCCTGCAGCGCCGCCCGGATCCGGTCGCGCAGCGCCTCGAGGTCCAGCCGCTCCCCCGGCGCCCTGGCCCTCGGGCTGGTCGCCGTCGACCTCCTTCACGCCGCGCTCCGCTGCCTCGCGCTCCACCGCGCGGAAGAAGAAGCGGTCGAACACCAGCTCGAGCACGCGGCGGTCCTCCTGCGACTTGGCCAGCGTGGCCGGCAGCGCCTCGAGGAAGTCCTCGCGGCTGGTCCAGCTCACGGTGTCCAGAGCGGCGAACGCGTCGAGCAGCTCGGACGTGCCCACCGCCATGCCCTCGTTTCTCAGCTCGTCGGCCAGCTCCAGCAGCCGCGGCGCCATGCCGGCCGGACCGGGGGCGTCCGGCATCCCCCCGTAGAGCGCGCCCTTACCCGGCCCTGCGGGACCCGATGAGGCCATCGGTGAGCTTCACCCCCACGCGCTCGGCCACCAGGTCGAGGTCGGTGCGGTGCTTGACGATCACGCTCATGGTGCGCTCGAGCACCTCGCCGTCGAGGTCCTCGGCGCCGAGCAGCAGCAGCGCCCGCGCCCAGTCGATCGACTCGGCGATCGAGGGCGGCTTCTTGAGGTCGAGGTCGCGCACCATGTGCACCACCTCCACCAGCTTGCGCGCCATGTCCTCGGACAGGTCCGGCGCGTGCAGGCGCACGATCTCCAGCTCGCGCTCGATGTCGGGGTAGTCGAGCCACAGGTACAGGCAGCGGCGCTTGAGCGCCTCGGTCAGCTCGCGCGAGTTGTTGGAGGTGAGCAGCACCAGCGGGTGGGTCTTGGCCTCCACCACGCCCAACTCGGGGATCGAGACCTGGAAGTCCGACAGCACCTCCAGCAGCATCGCCTCGAACTCCTGGTCGGTCTTGTCGATCTCGTCGATCAGCAGCACCACGGGCTCCTCGGCGGAGATCGCGCTCAGCAGCGGGCGGGGGAGGAGGAACTCCTCGCCGAAGATGTCGTCGCGCACTTCGTTCCAGCCCGCGTCGGACGCCTCCACCTGGATTCGCAGCAGCTGCTTGCGGTAGTTCCACTCATACAGCGCCTTGGCCTCGTCCAGGCCCTCGTAGCACTGCAGGCGCACAGCTTGCGCCCGGTGGCCCGCGCCAGCGCCTTCGCCAGCTCGGTCTTGCCCACGCCCGCGGGCCCCTCCACCAGCACCGGCTTGCCCAGCTGCCCCGCCAGGTAGGACACGAGCGCCGTGGACTCGCCCGCGAGATAGCCGGCGCTCCCCAGCGCTTCGCGGGTCTCATCGATGGACCGGAGCTCGCTGCTCACCGCTCGAAGGATACTTTCGCCCGCAGCGCAGTTTCCATGCCGTCCAGTAGGAGCGCCAGGCCAAACTCGAACTGCTCGTCGCCGCCCATTGCATCCACCGCCTCCGCGCTCGCTGCCACCAGCGCCGGGAACTCCGCCTCCGGCAGCGCGGCCAGCGCCGCGCGCGCGCGCCGTTTGGCCTCGGCATCGGCCTCGGACGGGTTGAAGCTCGCGAACCCGAACGTGTAGACGAACATGGTGCGATAGGCCCCGGCCGCCTGCAGCGGGGTGAAGCCTGCCTGGTTCATGATCCGCATCGCGGTCTCGGTCACGCGCAGCGCCGCCGGGCTCAGGAGAGGGCGTTGAAGGCGCAGCTGGACTCCGGTCGGATGCTCCGCGAGCGTGGCGCGGACACCGCGCATCAGGTTGGCCAGCTGGTCCTTCCAGGTGCCGTCGCCCACGGTGATCGCCGGGGCATCCTCCGTCGCTGTGGCCACCATCGCTTCGAGTAGCTCGTCCTTGCTCGCGAAGTAGCCGTAGAGGGTCATGGTCCCGACGCCCAGGCGGTCGGCCAGGTTGCGCATGCTCAGCTGCTCGACCCCCTGTCGGTCTGTGAGCTCGAGCGCGGCGCGCGCGATGGCTTCGCGGCTGAGGCTTGCAGATCGCGGCACGATTTCGTACGGTATATCCGTACGCGTACGGAAACAATGGGAGGTAGCTGAATGCGAGCGATGAGGATTGCGGCAGCGACGGTCCTGCTGGTCACCACGGCGGCCGTCTCAGACGCGCAGGCGCAGAGCCGGCAGTCGTTTTCGGGCACCTTCACCGCGCAGAAGCCCTCCACGAGCTCGGGCTATCGCCTGTCGATCGACTATCTCGACCCGGAGCGGCCCGACGGGAAGCCGTACGCGGTCGAGCGGATCGTGCAGCGCCTTCATCCGGGCACGCGCATAGATACCTCGGTGCCTCCGCGGTGCACAGCGTCGGACCAGCAGCTGATGTCGCAGGGTGAGGGGGCCTGTCCACCGGCGAGCCGTGTTGGCGGCGGCCGGCTGGACGCCGATTCGGGCATGGGGGCCGGTCCTGTCCCCCGCGTGATCGAGAGCCGTGTCGTGTTCTTCAACGCCGACGACGAGCTGATCCTGTTCACCGAGTCCACGAACGCAGGCAACCCCCCGATCCGGACTTCCGGCCGCGTGAAAGTCGGCCCGGCCACCTTGACTTCGATGGTGCCGCCGGTGCCGGGCACCCCTCCACCCGACCCCTTCCTCGCCCTGAAGCGCGTGCGCGTGGCGCTCGACCCGGTCACCCGGGAGGTCAACGGGCGGCGTCAGGCGTTCATCACCACGCCGGCGGTCTGCCCGCGGGCCCGCCGCTGGCTCGCCGAGGCCAGCTTCACCTATCGCGACGGCGTGACCCAGACCGCTGCGAGCCCCCCCTCGGCCTGCCGCCGTCCCGACCGCTGGCGGCCGAGGGTGCGCGTCCGCGGGGTGCCGCGGCGCAGGTGCGCCCAGCGGGCCTTCACCGCTCGGGTGCTGGCGGTCGATCACGGCGGTCTGCGCGGCGTCGGGGTGAGGCTGGACGGGCGCCGGCTACGGAGGACCGCCGCCAGGCGACAGCGAGTGCAGGTGCGAGTGCGGCACCTGCGACCGGGTGGGCACAGGCTGGCAGTGACTGCGGTTGACCAGACGGGCAATCGCGCCACGAGGGCCGTCCGATTCAAGCGCTGCGGGCGCTGACCGGCGTTGGGGGATACTTTCGCCCCTCGTGCTCGTTTGGCTGGCTCAAGGCCCAACCAACTTTCCCGGCGGCTCAGACGACCTCGAGGGGCTTCTGTCCGCCTTCTACCTGCTGTTCGGCGGCGGGTTTCTGATCGGGACGCTGGGCCACCTGTTCGACTCGAAGACCCTGCGTGCGGCCGGAATCGCGCTGATCTTCATCGGCACCGGGGTCTTCCTGGTTGCCGTGGGACGCTTCGACTAGCCTCCCGGTCGTGCCAGAAGAACCTCAAACAGAGACCTCTCAGATTCCGGTTCCAAGGCCCCCGCGAAGGGCGCGGCGACGCAGCGACGCCGACAAGGTGCGCGCTGCACAGTTCGCGATCGTCATGCGCGGCTATGACCGCGCCGCGGTGGACGCCTGGCGCGAGGAGATCGCGCAGCTGGTGGAGCGCCTCGAGGAGGCCCAGCCTCGCGATGCCGCGGTGAAGCGTGCGCTCGAGGAGGTGGGGCACGAGACCTCCTCGATCCTGCAGCGCGCCCACGACTCGGCGGAGGAGATCGCGGCGCGCTCGCGGTCCCAGGCCGAGGGCCGGCTCCAGCGCGCCGAGAGCGAGGCGGAGGTCATGCTTCGCGACGCTGAGGAGCGGGTGGAGCAGCTCGACCGCGACAACCGCGAGATGTGGGAGCAGCGCGCCCGCCTGATCGAGGAGATGCGCCAGCTGGCCGACGAGGTGCTCAACGTGGCCGACGACGCCCTGGACCGGATGGAGCCGCCCGCCGACGAGGAGCCGATGCCGGTGGTGGACGACACCACGGCCGAGGCCGCCATCGCCGACGAGCCCACCGTGGAGGCGTCCGCGGCCGACATCCCGGTGCCGCCCGAGGACGACGGCGAGGCCACCGGCGAGCAGCCCGAGAACGCCTCGGGCGCCCGCTCCTCCTAGCCCAGCGTCTCCCGGAACCCCTCGCGCCAGCTGGCCCAGCGGGGCTGCCAACCCAGCTCACGCCTCGCCTTGGCGTTGGACGCCCCGCGCAGCCTCGTGGCGAACCCCACCGCGAGCGGGCCCGCCGCCAGCCGAGCCACCCACAGCGGCACCCTGAACGGCCGCTTTGCGCCCAGCGCCTCGGCATAGGCGGGCATCCAGTCCCGCATGAGCGCGGGCTCGTCGTCACAGACGTTGTAGATGCCGGGCGCTCCGCGCTCCACCGCGGCCACGGTCGCGCTCGCGGCGTCGTCCACGTGGATCCAGGAGAACACCCCCGTGCCGCGACCCACCACCGGGCTGCGGCGCTTGCGGAACTCGGCGGCCGCCGTGCCGTCGCTCGCGTAGTAGGTGCCGGGCCCGTAGAAGAAGCCGTAGCGCAGCACCAGCCCCGCCATCCCCGGGGCCTCCACCACCTGGCGGTCGCCGTTCTCGGTGGCTGCCACGGCGTCCCCGAACGGCGCTGGCGCCTCGGTGTAAACGGGGTCCTCCTCGGAAGCGGCCGCGCCCGGGTCGGGCGCGTACATGAACGCGATGCTCTGGGACACGAAGCGTGACGCGCCGGCGGCGGACGCTGCCTCGATCAGGTTGCGCGTGCCCTCGGTCCGCAGCCGGCTGGTGGGGCCGTAGTCGATCTTGCGGATGTCGAAGGTGGAGGGGAGGGCGGTGAGCTGATGCACCACCACGTCCGGCGCCGCCTGCCGCACGGCCTCGGCGAGCTGCTCGCGGTCGAACACGTCGCAGACCACCGCGTGGGCCCCGGCCTCGCGGATGCGCTCGGCGCTCTGCTGCGAGCGGGTCATGCCGGTGACCTCGTGTCCGGCCTCGATCAGCGCGGGCGTGAGCCTCCGACCCAAGGCCCCGCTTGCGCCCGCCAGGAAGACCCTCATCCGCGGTCCTCCCGTGTGGCCGCCACGAACATCCATCCGAGCAGCGCGGCGCCCAGTGCCAGCAACACGAAGTTGACCGGGCCCAACCGCTCGGGCTCGGCGTCGCCGATGTCCACCAGATGGTTGATCGAGTGCAGCGCGTACTGGAACAGCGCGCCGGCGATCGCGGCCGGCCGCCACCGCGGCCGGAAGGCGGCGATCGCAAGCACCAGCCCGAGCGCCAGCGTGAACGAGGCGGCGTCGCGGATGTAGTGGTCGTTCTGGACGCCGTATGGGCCGATCTCCTCGAAGAACGTGCCCGGGCCGATCGCCATCAGCAGCCCAGTCGCGATCTGCACCGCGGCGAGGATCAGCAGCAGGGGCTTGAGCGCTGATGCCACCGTCAGCCCCGCCGCGCGGCGAAGCCCACGCCATCGCCGATCGGGAGCACCGATCCCAGCCACCTCTCGCTCGCCAGCAGCTCGACACTGAACTCGCGGGCGGCCGCGAGCGACTCCTCGGCCCAGAAGGTGTCGGCGTGGTGGGGCAGCGCCACCTCGCCCGACATGAGCAGGTTGTCCACCACGAGCAGGGCGCGCTGGGACAGCAGCGGCTCGGCCAGCTCGAAGTACTCGCGGTACTGATCCTTCTTTGCGTCTATGAAGAGCATGTCGAAGGGGCCCTCGAGGTTCGGGATCGTCTCGCGGGCGTCGCCCTCCACGATCTCCACGCGCTCGCCCACGCCGGCCTCGTCGAGGAACTCACGCGCCGTGGCGGCGCGGGCGGGGTCGATCTCCAGGGTCACGAGCTTTCCGTGCTCAAGGGCCTGGGCGATGTGCAGCGCCGAGTAGCCGACGGCCGTCCCCACCTCGAGCACGCGCGGGTCCGTGGCACGGCACAGCGTGGCGAGGAAGCGCCCGGTCTCCCACTCCACGATCGGCACCGAGTCGCGCTCGGCCAGCGCCTCCATCTCGGCCGTGACGGCGTCGCGCTGCGGGCGCAGTGCGCGCAGGTAACCCTCGACGTGCTCGTGGAGGATGGCCATGATCTGAGGCTACAACGGCAGGCGCATGAGCAGATCGCGCGTGCCGGGATCCTTTCCGGTGGCAAAGCCCGCCGCCTCGTACAGCGCCAGCGCGGGCGGATTGGCGTCGCTCACGTCCAGCTCCACCCGGGCGCAGCCGCGGGCCCGCGCGCGGTCGGCGGCGGCGTCCACCAGCGCGCGCCCGAGGCCCGCGCCGCGGGCGGCATCCGACACGTAGAGGTCCTCCAGCCAGCAGTCGGGGGCGTCATGCCACAGGCCGTACCGAAATCGCAGCTGGCACACGCCCGCCGCCGAGTCGCCGGGGGCGCCCGCAGCGAGCAGGTACTCGGTCTGGGGGTCCTCGATCAGCCGGGCCACGCCCTGCTTCAGGGCCTCGTCCGAGGGCTCGTCGCGGCCCATCCACCCGCGGAAGCCCACCAGCAGGCCGGCCACGGTCCCAGCCTCCTCCGGCGCCGCTCGCCACACCTTCACCACCGGCGGAACGCTACCTGTCGGTAGTCTCGGGCCCTCGTTCAGAGGGACTTTCAAGGAGGCCGAATGCCCGAGGTAGCTGAGGTTCAGTCAGGTCTCGAGGGCGTAGTCGCCTTCGCGACCGAGATCGCAGAGCCCGACAAGGAGGGTGGAGCGCTCCGCTACCGCGGTGTCGACATCGAGGACCTGGTCGGCCACGTTCCGTTCGAGAAGGTCTGGGGCCTGCTGGTGGACGGCTCCTTCGAGCCGGGCATGCCGCCCGCCGTCCCGCACCCGCTCACCGTTCGCACCGGCGACCCGCGGGTGGACCTCCAGGCCGCTCTGGCCATGCTCGGCCCGGAGTGGGGCCTGCAGGCCGTGATCGACATCGATGACGCCCAGGCCCGCGCCGACCTCGCACAGGTGTCGGTGATGGCGCTCTCCTTTGTCGCGCAGTCCGCGCGCGGAGTGGGCCACCCCCCGGTGCCGCAGACCGAGATCGACAAGGCGGATTCGATCCCCGCGCGCTTCCTTACGCGCTGGCGTGGCGAGGCCGACCCCGATGATGTCAAGGCGATCGACGCCTACTGGATCTCCGCGGCCGAGCACGGCATGAACGCCTCCACCTTCACGGCGCGCGTGATCACCTCCACGGGAGCCGACGTTGCCGCGGCCCTCTCGGGTGCGGTGGGTGCGCTCTCGGGGCCGCTGCACGGCGGCGCGCCGTCGCGGGTGCTCAGCATGCTCGACGGCGTCGAGGAGCGGGGCGATGCCGAGGCCTGGGTGAAGGACGCCCTGGACCGCGGCGAGCGTCTGATGGGCTTCGGCCACCGCGTGTACCGCGCCGAGGATCCCCGCGCACGTGTGCTGCGGCGCACCGCGAAGGAGATCGGCGCACCGCGGGTGGAGGCGGCGGAGGCCCTCGAGAAGGCCGCGCTCGCCGAGTTGCAGGCGCGCAAGCCCGACCGCGTGCTGGCCACCAACGTGGAGTTCTGGTCCGCCGTGGTGCTCGACTCCGCCGCCGTCCCGCCGGACCTGTTCACGCCGCTGTTCTCCTGCGCGCGGGTGGCCGGATGGGCCGCGCACATCCTGGAGCAGAAGCGCGAGGCGCGGCTCATCCGGCCCACGGCCAAGTACGTGGGCGAGGGGCCGCGGCCGGTGTCGGAGGTGGAGGGGTCCGCAGCCACCTGACCATGGCCATGGAGGCCGCCACCACCACGCAGGACACGCCTCCGGTCGAGGGCGTCTCGTCGTTCGCCAAGTCGCTGTACCTCGGCGAGATCCACGAGGACCTCGTCTTCCCGTTTCCCAAGCCCGACGACTCCGAGCAGGACCGGATCCGCGCCCTGTGCACCGCCACGCGCGAGGTGGCGGCCGAGATGATCGACCCGCGCCGTGTCGAGGAGGATCGCTGGATCGGCGACGAGGTGATCGCGGCGCTGGGCGAGGCCGGCGTGATGGGCCTCTACGTGCCCGAGGAGTACGGCGGGCAGGGTCTGTCGCAGACCGGCTACTGCCGCGTGTCGGAGGTGTTCGCCCAGATCGACGCGGTGCTGTCGGTGATCCTCGGCGTGCACCAGTCGATCGGGATGAAGGGCATCGTCCTGTTCGGCAGCGACGAGCAGAAGGCCCGCTACCTGCCGGACCTGGCCTCCGGGCGCAAGCTGGCCGGCTTCGCCCTCACCGAGCCCGAGGCGGGCTCCGACGTTCACGGGATGCACACCCGCGCCGAGCGCCAGGCCGACGGCTCCTGGCGCCTGGACGGGATGAAGCACTACATCGGCAACGGCGACAAGGGCTCGGTGTTCGTCACCTTCGCCGCCACCGAGCACGACGGCGAGCGCCGCCACACGGCCTTCATCGTGGAGAAGGGGATGGACGGGTTCGAGGTGGGCAAGCGCTTCGACACGATGGGCCTGCGCGGCAACGACCTGCGCGAGCTGCACTTCAACGGCGTGGTCGTGCCCCCCGAGAATGTGCTCGGCGAGCCGGGCGAGGGCTTCAAGATCGCCATGCACGTGCTCAACAACGGGCGCATGAGCCTGGGCACGGGCTCCGTCGGAGGCGCCAAGTTCCTGCTCGACCGCACGATCGACCACGTGAAGGAGCGCAAGCAGTTCGGCCGGCCGCTGGCCGACTTCGAGCTGGTCCAGGACAAGATCGGCTGGATGGTCTCCTACCTGTTCGGGCTGGAGTCGATGGCATATCTCACCTGCGGCCTGGTGGACAAGGGCGTGCCCGACTACTCGCTGGAGTCGGCGATGGGCAAGGTGGCGGGCACGGAGTTCCTCTGGTACGCCGCCAACCGCTGCCTGCAGCTCAAGGGCGGCGCCGGGTACATGCGCGACGAGCCGTACGAGAAGATCCTGCGCGACACCCGCATCTTCCCGATCTTCGAGGGCGCCAACGACGTGATGCGAGCCTTCATCGCCCTGTCGGCGATGAAGCCGGTGGGCGAGCGGCTGAAGGAGATGGGCGAGCTGAACCTGGCCGATCCGGTGGGGTCGATCGGCGTGCTGGCCGACTACGTGACGGGCCGGATCCAGCGCGAGGTGCGCCCCGACCGGATCACCCACGGGCACGAGGAGCTAAAGCCGCTGACGGATCCGATCACCGACCAGGTGAAGCGCCTGGCGAGCGTGAGCGAGTCGCTGCTGCGCGAGCACAAGGGCGAGATCATCCAGCGCCAGTTCCACCAGAAGCGCCTGGCCGACGCCGGCGCGGACATCTACGCCCAGATCGCGCTGCTCTCGCGCACCACCGCGATCTTCGACGAGCACGGGGTGGAGCCCTCCGGCCAGGAGCGCTACATCGCCGAGACCTTCTGCAACCGAGCCGCCCGGCGCGTGGAGGCCTGCCTGGACCAGGTGGAGCACAACGATGACGAGCGGATGGTTGCGATAGCGAAGCTGGCGTACCGCCGCGGCGAGTACGGGTACGCGTTCTTCGAGGACTGATCTCACCCGGGCCGCCGTAGAAAGAGCGACGGCCGGCCCTCGGGATGAGAG
This sequence comes from uncultured Thermoleophilaceae bacterium, assembly GCA_963727395.1. GTDB lineage: Bacteria > Actinomycetota > Thermoleophilia > Solirubrobacterales > Thermoleophilaceae > JAAYBF01. Next base: position 79,319 of record CAVSGC010000023.1, read on the forward strand.
GGCCGGCCGCCTTGGCTCGACAGGAGGGAGGTTCTGCGAGCTGCGCGTCTCTAAGCACGCAATAGACCCGGTGAGAGGGGTCTTTCGTGCGATATCGGCAGCTGGCGGTTTGACTTTAGGGTCTGCTGCATAATCGCTCGGTGGCCACCACCACCGCCACCGTCCTCTCAGACCGCGACAAGAAGATGGTGCTCCTGGCCTGCATCCTCGGCAGCTCGGTGGTGTTGGTGGACTCCACGGTGGTCAACGTGGCGCTGCCGGCGATCCGCGAGGACCTGGGCGGCGGTTTCGCCGGCCAGCAGTGGACCGCGAACGCCTACCTCGTCACACTGGCATCGCTGATCCTCGTCGGCGGCTCCCTTGGGGACATTCTGGGCGAGCGGCGGGTGTTCTCGCTCGGAGTGCTGGGCTTCGGCCTGGCCTCGGTGCTCTGCGCCGTGGCTCCCACGATCGAGGTGCTCGTATTGTCCCGGGCGCTGCAGGGCGTGGCCGGGGCGCTGCTCACGCCGGCGGCGCTTGCGGTGATCGTCGCGGTGTACCGCCCTGAGGAGAGGGGGCAGGCGGTGGGCTCGTGGACGGCGTGGGGAGCCATCGGAGCTGTGCTCGGTCCGCTGATCGGCGGGCAGTTGGTGGACGCCGCGTCGTGGCGGTGGATTTTCGCGATCAACGTGCCGCTGGTGGCGGCCACCGTGTACCTGATCGCGCGCTACGTGCCCGGGGGGCGGCGGGAGCTCGCGGAGACCAAGGTGGACGTTGCCGGGGGGCTGATGTGCGCCTTTGGCCTGGCCGGCCTCACCTTCGGCCTCATCCGCCAGCCCGAGGTGGGCTTCGGCGACCCCACCGTGTTCGTGCCGCTGGTGGGCGGGATCGCGTTGCTGGCTTCGTTTCTCGCCTACGAGGCCCGCGCCACGCACCCGATGCTCCCGCTGAAGCTGTTTCGCAGCCACAACTTCTCGGTGGGCAATCTGGAGACCCTTGCCATGTACGCCGGGCTGTCGCTGCTGTTCTTCTTCCTGGCGCTGTTCCTGCAGAACGCCGCGGGCTACAGCGCCGTGGCGGCGGGCACCGCGGGCCTGCCGATCACGGTCACGATCTTCCTGCTGGCCAGGCGCTTCGGCGCCCTGGCGGATCGCCACGGGCCGCGGCTGCTCATGGGCCTGGGGCCGCTGGTGGCGGCCTCGGGGCTGGCGCTCATGGCCACTCTGGATGCCGATCTGAACTACGTCACGGATCTGCTTCCGCCACTGGTCGCTCTTCGGCGTGGGCCTGTCCATGACCGTGGCACCGCTCACCTCCACCGTGCTCGCCGCAGCCGACGAGTCCAACGCCGGCATCGCCAGCGGGGTGAACAACGCGATCGCCCGGCTGGCGGGCCTGCTGGGTCTGGCGATCGTGGGCCCGATTGTGGCGTCGCGCTATGGCGAGGGGGCCGACGGGTCCGTGGGCGCCTTCCACCTGGCCATGGCGATAGCGGCCGGCCTGGTTGCTCTGGGAGGCCTCGCGGGTCTGATCGGCATCCGCAATCCCCGCCGGAGGGTGGAGGCCAGGAGCTGCGCGGGCGGGCAGCTGGCGGGTGCCCCGGTCGAGGCGGCGTGCCCGGGCGAGAGTGAGCGGCGGCGTCTAGCCGGGGTCGCGCGGTAGGCGCGTCGTCTCGGCGGTGAGGTGCACGGTGGGGTCGTCCCCACGCGTGCGCCGAGGCAGGTACGTCATCGGCGGGGCGCTTGGTGCGCTCCCGCAGGCCAGCCGCGGCGAGGACCATGGCGCAGGCCAGTGCGAGCGCGCTCAACCCGAGGGGACGGTCGAACAGCCGCACCACGATCAGCAGGGCGGCCCACAGGCCCGCGGCCAGGATCACCGTTCCGTCCCCCGAGGGCAGGTGGAACTCCCGTCTGTTCGCCCGCGCCCTGAGCAGGAACAGCACCGAGAGGCCGGTGAGCACGATCGCAGCCTCCACGAAGGAGAACGGGCCGAACGTGCTCACGATCAGCAGGACTGCGCCCACGGCGGCCACCCGCTGCTCGGTGTTCAGGCGGCGCCAGCTCTCCACGAGGCTGCCCGCGGCGTCGCCGGCCAGGCGGCCGGCGTCAGCCATCGTCGTCGAGCGGTCGCCGGCCTTCGAAACCGGCGTCGGGCCCGTGCCAGTGCCGCACCTCGTCCTCGCCCTCCTCCCAGCAGAGGAAGACCTCCTTGCCGCCGCGTGTGGATGGGAAGTCAGCCAGGCCGCGGTCGAGGTCGCGCAGCACCACGCCCATCTCCTGCAGCTCGTGCAGCGCGGAGCGCATGGCCAGGAACGCCTCGGAGACCACGCGCCCCGGCGGGCCACCGCCGTTGCCGCCCGTGGCCTCGTGCAGCGCCGCACGGGCCTCCTCGTCGTTGAGCCCCTCCCGGGCGGCGCGCAGGGCGTCGATGCGCTCCTGCACGAAGGGGATGGTCGCGTTGGCCTGCTCGACGGTGTAGCGGCGCTCCTGGGGCACGGTCAACGGGCGGAGGTCAACCCGCCGCGGGTGTGGCGGATGCCTCGCGCAGGCGCCCGGAGAGCAGCTGGGCGTCGGCGTCGGAAATGGTGCGGAGCTGGCCCTGAAAGGCCAGATGCCAATGATCGGCGGGCCACTTCTGCGCGTGTTCGAGCTCTGAGACCAGCTCCACGGCCGGCACGAACTGCGCCTCGTCGAGCACCAGGACCGGCTCCGTCTCGAAGCGCCACGGGTAGGCGTCCACCTTGCCCGGCTTGCCCGGCCACACCTTTTCGCGGTCCTCGAACATCTCAGATGGTCACGCGCACCGTGCCGCCGAAGGCCTGCACCCCGGTCACGTAGAACACGATCTCGTCCCCGGGCTCGATCTGCTCGGCCATCCCGCGGCGCCCCTCCTTCGCACCGATCAGCTCGAAGCCGCGCTCGCGCGTGGCGCGGAAGTTGTCCAGCGAGCCGGTGAGCACCCAGGTCTTGGCCATGGCCCAAGGGTATAGCCGGGCGGTCAGTCGATCGGGATGTCTTCCACCCGCGGCTCGCGCGGGCGGCGGTCCAGGCGCTCCAGGTACCAGTCGATCAGCGAGCGCAGCGTGAGCAGCGCCTCGCGGATCAGGGTGGTGATGCGCTCCTGCAGCTCCGCCGGCGCGGCGTGGCGCACGGCGTCGAGCAGCACGAAAGCGCCGAGAGGTCCGGCCCCGAGCCGGACGGCGGCGGGGGCGGGACGCCCGTGTCGGGCCCCGTGCCCGCGTAGAGGTCGTCCTCCTCGCGAGGGTGAGGGGGCGGCTCGCCGGCCGGCTCGCCCCGGCGGCGTTCACCCCAGCCGAAGTCGGTCGGGGCTCCCTCAGGTGGTGTTCTCGGCCGTTCCTCCATCGCGATTCCGCTCGAACGTGACCTCCAGCGCGCCGCCGGCGAAGCGGGCGCCGCGCGCGTCGTAGGCCGCCATCGCGGCGGGCAGCATGATAGTCCGCTTCTGGGTGCCCACCCGGACCACCACCTCGAGCCCGATCTTTCGCAGCTTCACCTCGCCCTTCTCGACGAACGGCAGCGGCAGGCGCAGCGTGGCCCGCCCGTTGTCCACCGAGAGCTCCTGGGCAAGATCTGCGTGGAGCACGGCGGCGGCGTCGCGGCCGGCGAAGATCGCCTCGCCCAACTCGTCCAGCGCCGCCGGGCCCACCACCTCGTGCGCGAAGTGGGGGGCGGTGAGGATCGGCACGGGCGAGAATCCCGAGCGCACCAGCTCCAGGTGCTCCTGCTGGCGCTCCCGCCATTCGCCGAAGTAGCCGCCGGCCGCCTCCTCGGGCAGCACACGGTTCACCATCACGGCGTCGGTGAGATAGCCGTAGAGGTTGAGGTAGGTGAAGGTGCGCATGGCCTCCCTGACCACCATGCGGTCGGGGTTCATCACCAGCCGCACGGTGGTGTGCTCGCGGTCGCGCAGGATGCCGTTCATCGCCACCAGGTTGCGTGCCAGGCGCTCCACGTCCTCGAACACGGCATCGCCGGGGAGGGCGAGGTCGGGGATCAGCGTGCGCGCCAGCGGCCTCGCGGCAGCCAGCATGCGGCCCTGCACCGGGAACACCTTCTCCAGCCACCAGGTGCACACGTCCGGGAACGACAACAGCCGCAGCGTCTCCCCGGTTGGGGCGCAGTCCACCACGATCACGTCGTAGGCCCCCGACTCGTGGTGCTCCTTGATCTGCAGCAGCGAGAACAGCTCGTCCATTCCCGGTGGCACGGTGAGCTCCTCGGCCGAGATCGAGTCCACGCCGCGGTCGGCCAGCAGCTCCGAGAGCCACGCCGACACGGCCTCCCAGTGGCGCTCGATCTCGTCCTGGGCCTGCACCTCCTGGCCGTCGAGGCCCTCGGCCACCTGCGTCGGCTGTGCCCCGAGCGGCGTGTCGAGGGCGTCGGAGAGGCTGTGTGCGGGGTCGGTGGAGAGGATCACCGTGCGCAGGCCGGCGGCGGCGCAGCGCCGCGCGGTGGCCGCGGCAACGGTGGTCTTGCCGACGCCGCCCTTGCCGGTGTAGAGGATCGTCCGCGGGGTCATCCCGGGATCGTATTCCTGGAAACAACACGCGGACCGTCCACCCCGGGCACTTCGCCCGCATGTGCCGGGGCGGCCGCAAACAGCACCGCTCCCACAATCGCGCCCGCCGCAAACATGCGCATTAGCGGGGACATCAAGTCACTCAAAGTAGCGAGAGCGGGGAAGTTGCGGCGTTGCGCTGCCCCGTCGCTAGGCTGCGGTCCCGCCCGCCGCCATGATGTCCAAGCCATCGAGAGCCTCGTTTCGGCGCCCTTTGCGGGTGGCCCTGCTCGTCCTCCTCACCGTGGGATCCGTGCTGGCGCTCGGCGCCTGTGGGGGCGATGACTCGGAGAACGATCGCGAGGCCCAGGCCCTCATGGACCGCGCCTTCGCCAAGTCGATCTCCAGCGCCGACATGAAGGTGGAGGCCCAGCTCGAGATCCGCGGCCTGAAGGGGCTTCAGGGTCCGATCCGGCTGGACGCATCGGGGCCGTTCAAGAGCGGCGACGGCGGGCTGCCCCAGCTGGACGTCGATGTCCGCCTCGGGGCCCAGGACGCCGGCCAGACGGTGCAGACTGGCTTCGTTTCAACGGGCGACCGCGCCTTCCTGAAGTTCGGCGGCGAGTTCTACGAGCAGCCGCGCGAGGACATCGCGCGCGCCAACCGCCAGCTCAAGCAGTCGGGCTCCAAGGAGCAGGAGAGCGCGCTCACCCAGCTGGGCGTCAAGCCGAGCGCGTGGGTGGCCGGCGCGCGCATGGAGGGCGAGGACGAGGTGGCGGGCGTGACCACCGAGCACCTGTCGGCCAGGCTGGACGTGCGGCGGATGCTCACCGACCTCAACAAGGCGGTGGAGCGCTCCGGCGCGGCCGTCGGAGGCGTTGCGCCCGGCACCCCCAAGCCGCTCTCGGAGGACCAGCTGGACAAGCTCGCCACCGCCGTGAAGGAGCCCGCCTTCGACGTCTACGTGGGCAAGGACGACGACATCATCCGGCGGGTGTCCGCCAACCTGGAGATCTCGATCCCCGAGGCCGACCGCGCCCAGGCGGGGGGCATCGAGGGCGGTTCGTTGCGCTTCTCGGTGGAGTTCGCGGACGTGAACGGCAACCAGACGGTGGAGGTGCCCGCCAAGGCGCGCCCGATCGCCGATCTGGCCAGCCAGCTCGGCGGTCTGAGCGCGCTGGGCGGCGGCGGCGTGGGCTCCGGCGAACAGGATGACGGTGGCGCCGAGGGCAGCCAGAGCTACGAGGACTGCCTCAACAAGGCACCCGCCGGCGACACCGCAGCGCTCACCCGCTGCGCCGAGCTGCTGCGCTGAGCGCTCCCGGTCCGCCAGATACCTTCTCCGCCCAGATGGTGCTAGCCGACATCGCCCCGTGGGCCACGCTGGTGGGCCTGTTGCTCGTGTTCCTGTGGGTGGACCTGCACTACTTCGGCCGCGGGCGCGAGCCGGCCTTCCGCGAGGCGGCCATCTGGTCAGTGGGCTGGCTGGTGATCAGCCTGCTCGCCGCGGTGGTGATCTGGGTGCTGGACGACGGCGAGGCCGCGGTGCTCTACACCACGGTGTACCTGATCGAGCGCTCTCTGTCGCTCGACAACCTGTTCGTGTTCCTGTTGCTGTTCGCCTACTTCGGCGTCCCCATGGACCGCCGGGCGCGGCTGCTGTTCTGGGGCATCGTGGCCGCGCTTGCCCTGCGGGGGGTATTCATCGCCGCGGGCGTGACGCTGATCGAGCAGTTCCACGTGGTGATCTACATCCTGGGCGCGGCGCTGATCGTGCTGGCCTACCGGATCTTCCAGGGGGTCGACGAGAACGTGGACCCCGACAAGAACCTGATGGTGCGCCTGGTGCGGCGTTTCTACCCGGTCACCGACGACTTTCACGAGGGCCACTGGTTCGTGACGCAGGACCGACGGCGTTTCGCCACGCCGCTGTTCCTCTGCCTCGCGGCCATCGTGTTCGCCGACATCGCCTTTGCGATCGACTCGATCCCCGCGGCGTTCGCCATCACTCGCGACCCGTTCCTGATCTGGATGGGCAACGTGTTCGCGCTGCTGGGCCTGCGGGCGCTGTTCGTGCTGGTGGAGGGCCTGATCGCCCGCTTCCGCTACCTCGACGAGACGATCGCCATCGTCCTCGGCGTGGTGGGGGTGAAGCTGCTGATCGAGGACGCGGTGAAGATCGGACCGCTCGCCAGCCTGGGCATCATCGCCGTGCTGTTCGCCGGCGGGATCATCGCGTCGCTGTGGGCCGATAGGCGCGATCCCGACTCAGACGCCAAGCGCCGCGAGCGGATGCGGCGCACGGATCCGGACTCGGGGCAGGCAGAGCCCGAGGCCGAGCCCGAGCCGGCGGGCTCGCCCTAGGCGCTCAACCAGCACGTCCCAAGGAACTACACCCAGTCCAGCACGCGCACCGGCGCGCCGACCTCGATCACTCCGTCGCTGAGCACGTCGGCGCGCAGGCCGCCGCGATGCACCAGGCCCCGCAGCACGCCGGGCTCGGTGAGCCGCTGAAGGTGCGCGCAGGGCTCGCACAGCCGCCGTCCCTCGCACCGCACGTCGCCTACGGTGAACCGCCGCCCTACCAGGGGGTTCAGCTCTATCCCCCGCGTGATCACGTTGCGCCGGGCCTCGGCGGGGCCGATGCGCGAGCCGTTCGGCAGCTCCAGGGCGTCGAGCACCTCGCCCTCGATCAGGGTGAGCGCGCGCCCGTCGCCGGTGCCGTGGGAGAAGGTGCCCTCGCCCCTGGCGTAGCGGTCGCCGTCCAGCCCGCGTCCGGCGATTGCAAGCACTCGCTCCACCAGCTCGGGCGGCGCTTCCGCCGCGCCGGCCACGACGATGGCCTCGACCACGCCCGCGTTCGCCGCGGCCCGGCCGTAGGGCTGCACCCCGGGCGCGAAGGAAGGGTCAAGCGCGGCCAGCACGTACGCCTCGGCCACCGATCCGCCATCCCCGCCCGAGGGGTCGAGGAGCACCCCGGGAGGCACCCCGAACATCACCACGCCGCGGTGGGAGTGCCCGTCGTCGAGCAGCGCGAGGAAGCGCCCGGGCCAGACGAAGCCCGCGGGATCTCGCACCGGGACGAGACCGAGGTTGCGCGTGGCCAGCCACTCGCGCCACGCCGGCCAGGGGTCGCCTCCCGGGGGCCGGGGCACGGCGGCGTCGTCCGCGTCGGCCACCGCGGCGAGGGCGGCCGCCACCGAATCCACGTCCAGCCGGCTCACGGCTTCACCAGGGCCCGCTCCAGCGCAGCGAGCCGGTCGTCCCACTGCGCTCCCACGGTCGCCATCCACGACACCGCACCCGACAGCGGCTCCGGCGTGAGGCGGTAGCGCACCTCGCGCCCCGTGCGGGAGCTGCTCACCAGGCCCGCGTCCCCGAGGCTGGCGAGGTGCTTGGCCACGGCCTGCCGGCTCACGGGCAGGAGCGCCGCCAACTCTGTGGGGGTGGCGTCGCCGGCCTCGGAGAGGAGCGCCATCAGCCGTCGCCGTGTGGGGTCCGACAGCGCGGCAAACACCGCGTCCTGGGCGCCCGCGGTGGCCACCTAGGCCGTCGCGAGCATGGCCGGGCCGTGGATCTGGGTCTCCAGCACCGCCAGGGGCCGCGACTCGGTCACGATCAGGCGGGTGGCGCCGTCGCCGGCCTCCTCCAGGTCGAGCTGCACGCGCGTGGCCTCGTCGTCGCCGTCGGCGCTCCACCAGAACGACAGGCGCGCCGGGGCGTCGGCCTCCTCGACCCAGCCGGTGCGGAGCTCGCCGTCGCTGGTTCGCACGGCCAGGTCGCCTCCGGGGCGCAGGTCGATCTCGGCGTCGGTGCCCAGCCAGGCGGCCAGGCGCTCGGGCTGAGTGAGCAGCCGCCACACGTCGGCGGGCTCGGCGGGGAGGATGGTCTCGCGGGTCACGTCGTCGGACATCTGGACTCCTCTCGTAAATGCAACCGAATGGTTGCGCTATGCTCGGCCGAGACCAAGCGCAACTGATGGGTTGCATGATAGCGCGACTGAGGAGGTTCGGATGGGCGTGAGCACCGGTTCCCTGATCCCGATGGTGGTCGAGCAGACGGCGCGCGGCGAGCGCTCCTTCGACATCTACTCGCGGTTGCTCAACGAGCGCATCGTGTTCATCGGCCAGCAGATCGACGACGAGATCGCCAACCTCGTGGTGGCCCAGCTGCTCCACCTGGAGTCCGAGGATCCCGAGAAGGACCTGTCGATCTACGTGAACTCGCCCGGCGGCTCGCTGCACGCGGGTCTCGCGATCTACGACGCCATGCAGTACGTGCGGCCCGACGTCCAGACGATCTGCTTCGGCATCGCGATGTCGGCGGGCTCCCTGATCCTGGTGGGCGGGGCGGAGGGCAAGCGATTGGCGCTGCCCAACTCGCGGCTGCTGATCCACCAGCCCAGCGGAGGCTTTCAGGGCCAGTCCTCGGACATCGAGATCCACGCCCGTGAGGTGCTCGAGCTAAGGCGCCGCGCCGAGGAGATCTATGCCCGCCACACGGGTCAGCCCGTTGAGCGCATCCATGAGGACTCCGACCGCGACCGCTTCTTTGACCCGGAGGAGGGCGTGGAGTACGGCCTGATCGACCGCGTCATCGAGCGCAACGAGCTCCACCGGCGCGTCTCGGGCTTCGCGGCAGCGGGCCAGACCCCCTAGGAGGAGCCGCCGCTACCCGCCCCGGCAGGGAACAGGAGGAACTCATATACGGCCCCCACCTCCTCGAACCCCAGGCGGGCGTACCAGTCGCGCGGCCAGTCCTCGCGGTCGGCCAGCAGGAACACCGTTTCGTGGCCCTCCTGGGAAGCCGCCTCCAGCGCGGCGCGCACCGCTGCGCCCGCCAGGCCCTGCCCGCGATGCTCGCCGAGGGCGCCCACCTCGTCGATCTCGGCGGTGCCCTCGAGCGAATACAGGCGACAGCTGGCTGCGTGGGGGCCGCCGGCGGGCGCGGCGAAGTCCCGCGCGCCCAACCGCTCGGTGTAGCGGGCGTCGGCCTCGGCCAGCTCGCCGAGCACGCTGCCGTCGCGGCCGAACGGGCGCTCGCCGCGAAAGGCGGCCATCACCGCGGCCGCTGTGGCCGCCGGCACCTCCTCGGCGTGCGCGCTGCCCGGAGCGGGCGGCTCCCCGGAGTGCACCATCACGGCCGAGGACTCCACGGTCCAGCCGAGCGTGGTGAAGCCGGGGACCAGCTCCTCGCCGGCCGCCTCGTCGCGCACCACCACCTTGCGAAACCCCAATCCGGCCCCGCCATAGACGCGGTCGGCCTCCGCCGCCAGCTGGCTGGCACCCGCGCCGATGTCCGGGTCGGCCACGAGCAGGTTCAGGTCCCACACGCGCGGGAGCGAGTCCGTGACCAGCGCACAACCGCCGTCCACGGCCTCCACGCGGTCGGCCACCAGGCGCTTCTGGGCGTCGAGGAAGGCCATGATGCGCTCCAGGCCGCCGCGGTCAGGCATCGCTAGGCGAAGTAGAAGACCAGGCCCAGCACGGCGTACAGCGACAGCAGCTGCACGCCCTCGAACCAGTTCGATTCGCCGTCCTGGGTGATGTGGTTGGCGATCAGCACCGCGAACACCAGCCCGCCCAGCTCGTAGCCGTTGAACACCAGCGCCATGGGCGCCGGCCCGATCACGAACGACAGCAGCACCAGCAGGGGCGCCACGAACAGCGCGATCTGCGCGCTCGAGCCCACGGCGATACCCACGGCGAGGTCCATCTTGTCCTTTGCCGCAACCAGCACGGCCACCCAGTGCTCGGCGGCGTTGCCCACGATGGCCACCACGAACACACCCACGAAGAACTCGGACAGGCCGATCGTGTCCGACGCTTCGGTGATCGAGCCCACCAGCACCTCGCTCATCACGCCCACCAGGATCGCCGCCACGCCCAGCGAGATGAAGGACCGCTTCATCGACCATCCGCCGCCGTGATCGGCGCCCTCCTCGTCGAACGGGTTGAAGACCCTGCGGTGGGTCTTCAGCGAGAAGATCAGGCCGGCCACGTAACTGAGCATCAGCACGATGGCCACGCCGAACGAAAGCTTCTCCACGTCCGGGCCGAAATCCACCCGCTCCTCGGACACGCCGGGCAGCCCGCCGCCGTGAACGAGCTGGAACACCGCCGGCAGGATCAACGCCGTGAGCGCCAGCAGCAGCATCGCCGACTGCGCGCTGGCGGCCGTGCGGTTGAAGGTCTGCGTGTCGCGCTTGAGGCCACCCACGAACATCGCGGCGCCGAGCACCAGCAGGATGTTGCCGATGATCGAGCCCACGATCGAGGCCTTGACCACCTCCTGCAGGCCCTCCCGAAGCGCGAAGAAGGCGATGATCAGCTCCGGCGCGTTGCCGAAGGTCACGTTCAGAAGGCCGCCGATTCCGGGGCCGGTCTTGGCCGCCAGGTGCTCGGTGGCCTCGCCCATCACCGCGGCGGTGGGGATCACGCCGAGCGCCGCGGCGGCGAACACCAGCACGGGATCGGCGTGTGCCAGCTCCAGCGCGATGGCCGCGGGGATGAAGACGCCTAGGAAGTAGACGGGGCGCACGGCGCGCAGACTAAGCGCTGAGACGGGAGGACCTAGGCCTGGGCGTCCTCTTCGGCCTCGCCGTCCGCATCCGGGCCGGTGTCGTCGTCGTCCTCCTCGTCGAGGTCGGTGTCGTCGTCGTCGGCGTCGTCGGCGTCGGCCGCCGCCGCTGCGCGGCGGACGTCGCCGGTGCTCCACGTGGTCTGGAACTCCTCCAGCAGGACGTCGCGCTGAGCCTCGTCCACCGGCAGGTCGTCGGACACCAATACCCAGTCGGCGCCCTCGAACTCCTCGAGATTGAAGATCTCGGCGTCCATCGAGTTGGAGTCGTCCACCACCACCAGCACCTCGGTTTGAGGGTTGAAGTAGGTGCCCGGGCGGACCAGAAGATCCTCGAGCTCGTATCGGCGGTCGTCGGCCATGCGCCCTATATACCCGATCCAGCGTCGATCGCGACCCGGAGGGGCTAGGAGGTGAGGTCGCGCAGCTGCCTGTCCACCTCGGACTCCACGTCCAGCGGCTCCTCGCCGCGGCGCGCGCGGCGCTCGTTGCGCGCCACCACCAGCTGGCGCACCTCCTCGCGCAGGCCCTCGTCCTGGGGCGCGGGGCCGCCCTGCAGATCGGCCATCTCCGCGTCGATGTCCAGCGCCGCCTCGCCGCGGGCCTCGCGGCGGTCGGACTTCGCCTCGAGCATCTGGCGGATCTCCTCCTGTGCCTCGGCGTTGGCGGCCGCCGAGCCGACGGCGGGGCCGGGACGCATGTCCGGCTCGTCGAGCGTGGTCATTCCCGTGCGCCCGAGCCCCTGGTAGATCCCGCCGCTGCCGATGTAGCTCACGCAGGCCACCACGATGGCCACGAGCGCGATCACGATCAGGACGGTCCCGAAGGTCGCCTCCATACACGTAGAGTCTCACGCCATGCTCGAACGCCTTCGCCGCCGGACCATGGCCCCCAGCCGGCCGCTGCTCTATCCGGACCAGCTGGGGCTGGCGTTGTTCTCGCTGATCGCGATCGGCGGCGGGATCTACGCGGTGGTCAAGGTCCTCTTCTGAATTCGTCCGGCGAGGCGCCGCGAGGTGCGGTACCCTTCCGTGTCCATCGTTGACTGACGAATCAATCGGGCGCCGCCGAAGCAGTCTTTTCCCGCGCTGGCGCCGCTGACCTGAGGAGCCTGCCCAGTGGTCGATTTCACGCTTACCGACGAGCAGAAGGACATCCGCGACCTCGCGCACGACTTCTCCGAGAAGGAGATCCGGCCGGTCGCCTGGGAGTACGACAAGGACAGCACCTGGCCGCAGGAGATCGTGGACAAGGCCTGGGAGGTCGGCCTCATGAACTCCCACGTGCCCGAGGAGTACGGCGGGCCGGGCCTTGACTACCTCACCGGCTGCCTGATCGAGGAGGAGCTGGGCTGGGGCTGTTCCGGCATCGGCACCTCGCTGATGTGCAACGGCCTGGCCTCTGCGCCGGTCGGCATCGGCGGCTCCGAGGAGATCAAGAAGGAGTTCCTCGGGATGCTCACCGAGGAGCCCAAGCTGGCCTCCTTCTGCCTCACCGAGCCCGACGCTGGGTCCGATGTGTCCGGCATGAAGACCACGGCCGTCAAGCAGGGCGACAAGTACGTGATCAACGGCTCCAAGTGCTTCATCACCAACGGCTCGCACGCCTCCTGGTACACGGTCTACGCCAAGACCGACAAGGAGGCCGGCCACCGCGGCATCTCGGCCTTCGTGGTCCCGCGCGACTCCGACGGCGTGACCGTGGACAAGAAGGAGGACAAGCTCGGACAGCGCGCCTCCAACACCGCCACGATCTCGTTCAACGACGTCGAGATCCCCGCCGCCAACCTGCTGGGCGAGGAGAACAAGGGCTTCAAGCTCGCGATGATGACCCTGGACCGCACCCGCCCCGGCGTGTCGGCCATGGCCGTGGGCATCGCCCGCGCGGCGTTCGAGTTCGCCTCGGAGTACTCCAAGGAGCGCGTGCAGTTCGGCGTGCCGATCGCGATGCACCAGGCGATCCAGTTCATGATCGCCGACATGGCGACCAAGATCGAGGCCGCCCGCCTGATGGTGTGGAAGTCCGGAGTGCTGCTCGACCAGGGTCAGCGCAACACGCTGGCCAGCTCGCACGCCAAGCGCTTCGCCGCGGACTCCGCCATGGAGGTCGCAGTGGACGCCGTGCAGGTGTACGGCGGCTACGGCTTCATCAAGGAGTACCCGGTGGAGAAGCTGATGCGCGACGCGAAGATCATGCAGCTCTACGAGGGCACGTCCCAGATCCAGCGCCTGGTGATCGCCCGCGAGGTGCTGATGCCCCGCCGCGCCGAGGAGCCCGCCACAGCCGCTGCATAGCTGCCGGGAAGCGCCTGCGTCACGGGCTACTGCGCCAGCCCGTGACGCTCCATCAGGGGCACGATCGTGTCGAAGTCCATCTGCAGCGAGTAGCTGGCCTGGATCGCGGCGAGCTTCTCGAGGTCGGGCGGGCCTTCGGCCGTCAGCACCGGGGCCAGCTCCTCGAAGTAGCTCGCGAACCCGGGCGGTGAGATCAGCTCGAGCAGCCGTGCCTCCTCGTCGCCGGGGTTCCAGAACGCGTGCGGGACGCCGCGCGGCTTTGCCACCAGCTCGCCCGGTCCGGCCTCGGCCACCTCGTCGCCGATCTGGATGCCCACGCGGCCACTCAGCACGAATGAGTACTCGTCCTCGTTCTGATGCAGGTGCACCGGAGCGGCCAGCGCGTGCGGCGGGATGGTGTGCTCGATCAGCGCGAACTGGCCGCCGGTGTCCTCGCCACGCAGCAGATATCGCGTGCCCAGGCCGCGGAGGTCCGCGCGGTCGCCGTCGGTGGGTGAGATCTTCTGCATTGCGGGCTCCTCGATCGAGATCGGCGTCAGATCGGTTCCGCATAGCGCGTACCAATCTCACACGCATTCCGCTGCGCCTGTCAGCATTCCCCCGCATGACGCGGGCGACCCCCTCGAAGCCCGACCGCAGCCGCGAGGCCGCGCGCAAGGCGGTCAAGCAGGCCGGTGGCATCGGGCCGAAGGCCCGCGAGCCCGGTCCCAGGGGCCGGGGCTCTGACCCCTTCAGCGGCGAGCTTCGCCGGCGCGAGGTGCTTCCGCTGCTGGTGTTTCACCTCATCTCGGAGAGCCCGTCCTACGGCAACCAGCTGATGGAGCGCATCGCCGGGATGACCGAGGGCGTCCTGTCGGTGAACCCCAACACCATGTATCCGCTGCTGAGGCGGCTCGAGGAGCAGGGGCTGATCGAGGGCAACTGGGAGCACCCGGAGCGCCGCACGCGGCGGTTCTACTCGCTCACCGCCACCGGGCGGGCCGAGTACGAGCGGCTGGTGGAGGAGGTGCGCCCCTTCCTGGAGTCCGTGGCGCACTCGATCGACGAGATCGTGCGCGAGGTCTACGGGTAGTGGGGCGAAGCGTGGCGGCGGCCGGCCAGGTGCCGCTGGCGCCCGAGCAGGCCGCCGCGCTGTGGCGCGACCTCAGCCGCTGGCCCAGCTTCGTGGAGGGCTTCGCGCGGATCGTGGAGCAGACGGGGGGACTGGCCGTCCGTGGACTCGCGCGTGGTGTGGGAGTCCGGCCCCGGGGGTCGCGGCCGGGTGACCGAGAAGGTGCGCGAGCACGAGCCGCGGAGGTTCTCCACGCTGGTCTACGAGCAGCGCCTGGCCGGAACCCAGACCGCCGTGTTCGAGCCATCGGAGGCCGAGGGCCACACCACCCTGCGCGTGAACCTGGACTACGAGCTGGTGGACGCCGGCCCGTTCTCGGGGCTCACCGACATCCTCTTCATCCGCCGCGCACTGCGCGACGCGCTGGTCCGCACGGTGCGCCGCTACACCGTCGAGGCCGAGGACCAGGCCGGGCTGCGGTAGCTTCCAGGCATGGCGAAGGAGCCCCGGAACCTGGACGACAGGGTGGTCGCGATCACCGGCGCGGCCCGCGGGATCGGCCTGGCGACCGCGAGGGCGTGCGCGGCGAAGGGCATGAAGGTCGCGATCGGCGACCTCGACGAGGCGGAGGCGAAGAGCGCCGCCGAGCGGGTGGGTCCGGCGCCGTGGGCATCGCGCTCGACGTGACCGACCGCGAGCCTCGTTCGAGAACTTCCTGGACGAGGCCGACCGCCAGCTCGGCCCGGTGGACGTCCTGGTGAACAACGCCGGCATCATGCACCTCGGCCCGTTCGTGGACGAGGACGACGTGACCGCCCAGCGCATGATCGACATCAACGTGGGGGGCGTGATGACGGGCATGAAGCTGGTCCTGCCGCGATTTCTCGCGCGCAACACGGGCCACCTCGTGAACATCGCCTCCTCGGCCGGCAAGGCCGGCTACCCCGGCGGCGCCACCTACAGCGGTACCAAGCACTTCGTGGTGGGCGTCAGCGAGGCCGTGAGGGCCGAGCTGCGCGAGACGCCCATCGAGGTCTCCGTGCGTGATGCCCGGGGTGGTCAACACCGAGCTCGCCGAGGGCCTCGGCACCACCCGGGCGGTGAAGAAGGTGAGCCCCGAGGACGTGGGCGCCGGGATCGTCGAGGCGCTCGAGCAGCCCGCGCTTCGACGTGTTCGTGCCCAAGTCCATCGGCCCGATCGGCCAGGTGGTGGGCCTGCTGCCGCGGCGAGGGCGCGAGGGCGTGGCGCGGGCGCTGAAGGCGGACACGGTGCTCTCGGGCGCCGACCTGGGCGCACGGCGGGCCTACGAGCTGCGCGCCTCTCACTCCGAGCCCGGCCTGGAGGCGGGCGCCGAGCAGGCCCAGATCCCTGAGAAGTCGGGCTCCTCGTAGCCTCCCGGCCGGCTCGCAAGCAACTCCGAGAGGACCCATGTACGTATTCAAAGCCGCCGTCGTAGGCGCCGGCACGATGGGCGGGGAGATCGCGCAGGTGATCGCCTCCGCAGGCGTGCCCGTCGTGCTCAAGGACGTCAAGCAGGAGTTCGTGGAGACCGGCCTCAAGAAGGCCCACGACGTGACCCAGGGCCAGCTCGGCGGCCTCGTGGCCAAGGAGAAGATCACCCAGGAGCGACGCCGACCGCCAGCTCGAGGAGATCACCGGCCGCATCACTGGCACCACCGAGTACGAGGGCTTCGGCGACGTGGACTTCGTGATCGAGGCCGTGCCCGAGCGGATGGAGATCAAGCAGGCCGTGTTCGCCGAGCTGGACGACCTCACGCCCGGCCACGCGATCCTCGCCTCCAACACCTCCTCACTGTCGATCTCGGAGATGGCCGACGCCACCGGGCGCCCGGAGAAGGTGGTGGGCTTCCACTTCTTCTACCCGGCCTCGATGATGCGCCTGATCGAGGTGATCGAGGGCGAGGAGACCTCCGAGGACACCCTCCGCGCCACCACCAACTTCGCCCAGCAGATCCGCAAGACGGCGATCCGCTGCGGCGAGGGCCCCGGCTTCGTGGTCAACCGGATCCTGAACTCCGCCGTGTCGGAGATCTGGAAGGTCACCCACGAGGAGGGCCTCGACGTGAAGGAGGTCGACAAGGTGATCCAGGAGTCCAAGGCGGCTCCGATGGGCCCCTTCTTCCTCACCGACCTGCTCGGCCTGGACACCGTCCTGCACGTGGCCGAGCACCTCAACGAGAGCTACGGCGACCGCTTCTTCGTGTCGCCCGCGATGCAGCAGCTTGTGGCCGACGGCAACCTCGGCCAGAAGACCGGAAAGGGCTTCTATGAGCACAACTGACCAGCAGACCGAGGCCACGGGCACACTCGTAGAGCGCTTCTCGCTCAAGGCGATCGTGGAGTCGTGCCTCGTCCTGGAAGAGGGCGAGGCGTCGGCCAAGGACATCGAGATCGGGATGATGATGGGCGCCGGCATCCTGCCGGGGCCGTTCTCGCGCGCCGACGAGCAGGGCCTGGACTCCGTGCTCGAGGCGCTGGAGCGCGCCCACTCGGAGTGGGGCGAGGGCTTCGAGCCGCCGCAGATCCTGCGCCGGCTGGTGGCCCAGGGCCGCCTCGGCAAGTCCAGCGGGCAGGGGTTCTTCCCCTACCCCAACCCCGATGACGGGCAGTCGCGCGAGACGATCGCCCTGGAGACCCGCGGCGACGTGGGCATCGTATGGCTCAACCGCCCGCCGGCCAATCCGCTGTCACCGCAGGTGATCTCAGAGCTCACGGAGCTCTGGGGCGAGATCGACGGCAAGCTGCGCGCGGTGGTGTTCGCCAGCTCGAACATCTTCACGTTCTCCGCCGGGGCCGACATCAAGGAGTTCACCAAGATGTCCCCGGACAAGGAGGGCAAGGAGCTGATCGACTCCGCCCACGCCTTCATGCGCTCGATGGAGCGGTCCTCCACCGTGACGATCGCGGCGGTGAACTCGCTCGCGTTCGGCGGCGGCTGCGAGCTGGCGATGGCGTGCGACTTCCGCCTGGCGGCGGAGTCGGCCTCCTTCGGCCAGCCGGAGATCAACCTGGGAATCATTCCGGGCTTCGGCGGCACCCAGCGCCTGGCGCGGCTGGTGGGTGAGTCCAAGGCGCTCGAGCTCAACCTCGTGGGCGATCCGATCGGCTCCTACGAGGCGCTGCGACTCGGGCTGGCCAACGCGGTGGTGCCCGACCACGAGCTGTTCGACACCGCACTCGCCTGGGCGCGCAAGCTGGCCAGGCAGGCCCCGCTGGCGGTGGAGCAGATCAAGCAGGTGTCGGCCGCCGGTGACCTGGATGAGGGGATCGAGGCCGAGAAGCAGGCATTTGCCACCGTGTTCGCGTCGGAGGACGCCAAGGAGGGCATTGGCGCTTTTCTTGGCAAGCGTGAGCCGCATTTCAAGGGTGAGTAGCTGTGCCCATTGAGGCGGTGGCCGGCACTCGGCACTCGGCAGAGCTTGCCCAGCTGCTCTCCGGTGCTTCCTCCGCTGTCGTGCTCACCGGGGCCGGTATCTCGGTGCCCTCAGGGATTCCTGATTTTCGGTCGCCCGGCACGGGGCTGTGGGAGAACGTGGATCCGATGGAGGTCGCGCACATCGATGCGTGGCGGAGGGATCCGGATCGTTTCTGGCAGTTCTACGGGGACCGCTTCGCCTCGCTGATCGATAAGCGCCCGAACGCGGCCCACGAGGCCGTGGCCGAGCTGGAGCGCCGTGGCCTGGTGCGCGGCGTGATCACCCAGAACGTGGACCGCCTGCACCGCATGGCCGGCAGCGAGCGGGTGGTCGAGGTGCACGGCTCGATCGAGTGGAGCCGCTGCATGCAGTGCGGCTGCCGCGTGGCGCTGGACCGGGTGGTGGAGCTGCTCGGACCGGGCGAGGGCGCGCCCGAGTGCGTGGCCTGCATCGCACCCCTCAAGCCCGACGTGGTGCTCTTCGGCGAGCTGCTGCCGGACGAGGCGATGGCCGAGGCCCAGGCGCTGGCCGCGGAGGCGGACCTGATGGTGTGCATCGGCTCGTCGCTCACCGTCTACCCGGTGGCCGGGCTGCCGGGCTCACGAGGGCAACGGCGGCAGCGTGGCGCTGGTCACAGAGGGCGAGACGCCCTACGACGGCGAGGCTGACCTGAAGCTCGACGGCGACGTGGTGGCCAGAGCTGCACGCTGTGCTCGCCGCCCTCTAGTCGTACGAGCAGTTGAGGTGGCTGTAGCGCGGGTCGGCGCCGCCGATCTCGCGGCCGTTTATCCAGGCCCGCCCGCCGCCCCGGGGAGAGTGGGGACGGCGGCGGGCCTGGAATTCCCTGTGCACCCGCTGGTCGCGGCCCAAACCACGAGGAAGGTGTGTCACGGGTGCCTTCACGAGAGGAATCTTTGCGTCTGCCACACCAACCTCCTATCGCCAGATGGCCAAGATCCGGCCCAGCCGGCTCGACCGCTTGTCGAGTTCGACGGTAGGACCGGTGTCCACGCACCCGGTGACGATCCGGTGACCGCTCAGCCGGCGCTGTCGAGGCGGCGCGCCCGCAGCGCGGCCTCCATGTGCTCAGCGGCCTTCGCCAGCGCGTCCGCCGACTCGGGGGCCAGGCTGCCGCGCAGCGCGGCGTTGGCGGCCTCTCCCACGGGGGCGCGGTCGGCCTCCAGCCGCCTCGCGGCGGGACGTGGCCAGCTCGGAGCCCAGCTCCGCGAGCACGCTCTCCAGGGCCACCCTGGCGCTGAGGGCGGCCTCACGCAGACGGCCGGCGCTCAGGTCGGCGCGCACGCGCAGCACCAGCTCCTCACAGACCAGGATCTGCTCGCGTGCCCCGAGCAGGGCGGCGAAGCGCTCCTCGGGGGCCTCCATCGAGCGGCGTGCCCGCTTGCGCCCGCGGGGCAGCTCCCAGGCCTCCTCGTAGCGGCCGTCGACCACGGCGTTGCCGTCGCCGTAGCCGATGCGAGCCACCAGCGCCTGGGCGTGGGAGACGTCACGGGTGTGGGGGTCGGCATGGGCCACGCGGTGGGCGTGCAGCGCACGGGCGAGCACCTCGGCGGCCGACGCCAGCTCCGCGTCGGCTCGCTCCCCACCGTCCCGCACCTCTGCCAGCCAGGCCGCCGCCTCACCCGGTCTCTCGAACGGGCGGGCGTGGATCACGGTGGCCCGGTTGGTGGGCACGGGCTCGGGTTGGCCTTCCAGCACCCGCTTTCCCTTGCGATCCCTGAAGCGCCGGCGCTCGGGCGCGCCGAGCGTGCTCAGCACGAGCACACGCTCCGGGTCCCGGCCCGGCGCGGGGCGCACGAGAAAGCGGCCGTCGCCCGGCCCGAGCAGGAAGCCGAACTCGAACTGGACAAATCCGAAGAGATCGCGCGAGGAGGTCATCCGGGACCCTCCCGGACGGAGCTATTCGCCGGTGTGGGCGTCGCTGGCGCGCTTCTTGGCGGGCAGCGAGTACTTGGACGGCTTGGTCGGCACCACGGGGTTCTCGATCTTGCGCAGCTGGTTGAGCAGGTCGGACCACTGGCCGGGCTTGAGGACCGCCACGGCCTGCTTGCCGAGCTTGGCGTTGGTGCCGAACAGCGGCTGGAAGCCCACGTGGATGTGGTCGGCGTGGTCGGACATCGCGAACGTGGCACCGCCCATCTCGAGCAGGGAGATGATCTGGTCGGGGGCGATCGTGCCCTGCAGGCGCATCAGCCTGCGCACGGACTGCTCGGTGATCCCGCCGGGCTCCTGGTGGCCGATGATCGGCACGCCGTTGATCGCGGCGATGTCCATCGCGTTGCCTGAGCTGTGGTGGGAGACGCTGCCGGAACTGGTGAAGAACCCGTGCCCGGACTTCAGGCTGGTGATCGTGGGCCGCAGGCCGGACTCCGCGAGATAGGCCATCGTGGCGAGCACGCGGCGGTCGATCTGGCCGGTCTTGATGTCGCTGCGGCCGCCCTCATAGATCTCGATCCGCTCATCGGAGAGCACGCGGCGCTCCAGCAGCGGCTTCGGAAGCAGCAGAATCTGGCCGATCGAGAGGCCGTCCGCGCCGTCCTGGCCGTAGAGCACGTTGCGCCCGGAGGCCCGGTAGATGGCGGTGGCCTCGAGCAGCTTCCAGCCGTCGAGGATGGGCTTGGGGTCGATCCGGGGGGCGCCGCGGCCGGCGGGGCGGATGCCGAACTCCAGGTGCGCGGCCTTGCCCTCCACGGGGCGGCCGACGCGGCCGAGCTGGGTGCCGGCGATCACCCGCGAGCCCACCTTCAGGCGGCGCAGACGCACGTTCTTGGCGTCGGCCCCGAAGGCCTTTGAGAAGTAGTTGCGGTAGGTCTCGAAGCCGCCCTTCGCGCGCAGCTTGGCGTCGAGCACCTGCTCCAACCCGCCGGACTCACGCGCGCCCGCGGCGTCCGGGTGGGCGAACAGGCGCTGCTTCACGGGGATGGAGGCCTGCGGGGCCTCGCTCTCGGGCTTGGCCTTCGCCTTGCCCTTGCTGCCCTTGCCGGACGAGTCCGAGTCGTCGAGGTCGGGCTGGCGGCCGGCCGACGCGGCCGAGCCCGGCTTGGCGTCCCGGTCGTTGGCGGCCAGCGCCTTCGCCATGCCCTTGGGATCGGAGGCGTCTTCCTTCGGTACGGGGTAGTACTTGGCGGTTTGTCCGAGGCCGGTGTAGCGGTAGTGGTTGCCGTAGACGTCTTGGAGGACGATGTAGCGCCCGACGCGGTTCGAGACACCTATTTTTTTGATTTGGCCGTCGTTGGTGGCGACTACCGGCGATCCTTTTTGGGCGTAGATCTGGACGGTGCGGCGGTCGTCGTTGGTTTCGACGACGTTGGCTGCGTTTTGGCCTTGCTTGACGCGCTTGAGCGCTTCCTTTTCCTGGATGTCGTCGGCGTAGCGGGCGCGGGCGGCGACGGGGAAGCGGCCCTCGGTGAGGCCGGTGAGCGATCCGACGAGGTCGGCGGGGACGCCGGCGATCAGCCGGGCGCGCATCATCACCGAGTCGACGTACCAGTCGGCGTGGTTGTAGGCAAAGATCGACCGGCGCACGTCTTGCTCATAGCCGGCGGCCTTGAGGTAGCGGGCGGCGGCGAAGATCGCGTCGACGGGGTTATAGGGGTCCTTGCGCCCGTCCTTGTTCGCATCGACCCCATAGGCCCGCCAGCTCGAGGGGATGAACTGCATCCACCCCAGCGCACCCGCGCTGGAGACGTTCAGGTTGCGGCCGTAGTCGGTCTCGATCTCGTTGATCGCCGCCAACACCTCCCACCGCACCCCGTACTGAATCCCAGCCGCCTGATAGATCGGCAACAAGAACACCGGCACCCGGAACTTACGAATCACAAAATTCGGCACACCCGTAGCCAGCGATGGGCCCGGGAGGGCGTCGATCGCCCCGGGGTTGCCGGGAGCGGGGGACCCGTCGGCGTTGCGCAGCGGGGTGTCCTTGGCCCGGCGGCGCTTACGACCCTTACCCTCGACTTCAGCCTGAGGGTCAGCGGAGCCGTCGCGGCGGGCCCGCTTCTTGCGCTTGTTGGCCGGCGCCCGCTTGCCGCCGCGCGGCTGCTCGGAGCCGCCCTGGGGCTTGGGCGCGGCAGCGTCCTCGTCCGGCTGGGTGCCGCCACCGGTCCCGGGGACCGTCTGCTCGGGCGGTGCGGTGGGGGTGGGAAGAGGCTGGCTCGGCGTGCCGGGATCGACCGGCACACCCGGGAGCTCGATGTCCGAGAGGGGGGTTCCCGGCGGGACGTCGACCGTGACGGTCACGATCCGGCCGTCGGGAAGCTGGACCGTGACGTTGCGCAGCTGTGCGGAGGCAGGGACGGTGAACGCCGTGATACCGGCGGTTGCGATGAGTCCTGCACAGAGCAGGAAATACAAAAACCGCTTCTTCATCCCTGAAACGAGTCCCTCCCCAATGATCCCATGCGGGCCGCCGATCGGACGCGGGCAACCTAGCAGAAGCATTGCCCGGCACGCGCAACCTACTTCGCGCAGGTTAAAGGTGCAACAGCAGACATTCCCCGTCGAGCGAGATCTGGAACGCTCAATGACGACTCGAGCCTTGGCGCGGATCGGTCCGGCCCGCGTTTGGGGGCGCAGCTCTGCGGTAGTGTGGCCCGTCCGATGAGCGACGATTCAGATCCCAGCATCGTGGACCGGCTGTCGCGCCAGGGCGAGGACGCACTCGGGCGGATAGCCGAGGAGCTGATCGCCAACCCAGTGGTCAACAGGGCGATCACAGGGGCCTTTGAGGCCCGCGAGAAGGCCGTCCAGGCGCAGGAGGCGGCGATGGGCGCGCTCAACATCCCGTCGGCCGCCGACGTCGAGCGCCTCACCCGCCGGCTGCGGTCGGTGTCGCAGCGGCTGGAGGGCATCGAGGACTCCCTGGACCGGCTGGAGGAGCGCCTCGGCGCGGTTTCCGGTGACGTGCCTCCCGAGGTGGAGGCCAGGCTGGAGGAGATCGCTCGCGACGTGGCCGCGGTCCGGGAGGCCGTGGCACCCGGCGCGGAGCCGATGCCGCGGGCCCAGGAGCGGCTCACGGTGTCCGAAGCGTCCGACTAGCCGCTCCGCTCGCCCGCGAGCGCCGCCCACGCCGCCTCGCCCAGGCGCACACCGGCCGCCTCCAGCTCCTCCACGGACAGGCGCCGCCGCTCTCCTCCCTCCAGCAGGTCGGTCACGGCAAGTAGCACGGCAGCGCGCACGTCGCGCCGAGCGGCCACGGCGAGCAGCGTGGCCGCCTCCATCTCCACCACCTGGGCGCCGGCCTGGATCCAGCCGCGCTCGACATCGGGCCGGCGCTCGTAGAACACGTCCGTGGAAACGGCCAGCACCGGCCGCGCGCCCGCGCGCTCCAGCGCGGCGGTGAGATTTGGGTCGGGGTCCAACCGCTCTCTGCCCGCCACGGCCGCGCTGGTGCCGTCGGCGCTGAGCACGGCGCCGGCCACCACCAGTTCGCCCAGCTCCAAGCCCGCGGCCAGGGCGCCGCAGGTGCCGATCCTGATCAAGGTGTGGGCGCCCAGGTCGATCAGCTCCTCAATCACGATCGCCGCGCTCGGGCCACCCATCCCCGTGGACTGCACCGACAGTGGCTCGCCGTCCTGCGCCATGCCCGTGTAGCCCCACAGCCCGCGTGCGTGGTTGAACATGCGCGGCTGGTCGAGCACCGCCTGCGCCACGGCCAGCGCGCGGTGAGGATCCCCCGGCAGCAGCACCCTCCCGGCCAGCTCGGCCGCGGGGCGCAGGTGAATCGGCGCGCTCACCGGCCTCACCCTAGGGCGAAGCGGCCGGCTCGGCCGGCTGAACACGATGTCCTTAGACTTGGAGGGAGATGGCCGAGCGCCGCGACATACCCGATGCTCTCCGCGACGCCGTGGAGCGCACCGTGCGCGCCACAGTGGATACACGCGAGCGCGCGCAGGACGCCGTGGGCGATGTCGCCGGCTCGGCGAACGAGCTGGTGCGCGGCGCGGAGAAGGGCATCCGCACCGGCCGGCGCAGCGTGCGGGCGGCGGTCGAGGATCGGCTGCCCGCCACCCAGGAGGACATCAGGCTGCTGACGGCCGAGCTGCGCGAGGTCTCCCGCAGGCTCGACGTGATCGAGACGCGCCTCGCCGCGAGCGGGCCCGCCGCGCCTACGTCGCCGCGGCCCGGCGGCGGCTCGACCGCCGGCTGACGTGGCCGGTCGCCGAGTCCTCATCACCGGGGTGGGCAGCCCGATCGGGTCAGCACTGGCTCGCCGCCTCGAGCAGGACCCCGAGTGTGAGTACGTGGTGGGCCTCGACACCCGCCGGCCCCCGTCCGGGCTCGTGGAGACGGACTTCATCGACGCCGACATCCGCGACCCGGTGATCGCCAACCTTATACCTCAAGCTGAGGTTGATACTGTGGTTCACAACCAGATCGTGCGCCGTCCCGGCCCCGGGATGTCGAGCCGCTCGATGCACGACATCAACGTGATCGGCTCGCTGCAGCTGCTCACCGCCTGCGAGCGATCGCCCACGATCCGGGCGATCGTGATCCGCGGTTCCGCCGGCATCTATGGCTCCGAGCCCCACGCCCCCCAGTTCTTCGGGGAGGAGATGGCGCATCTGTATCCGCTGCGCACGCGCTTCCAGCGCGACGTGGGCGAGATCGAGAACTACTTCGAGACCTTCTCGCGCCGCCATTCGGATGTGACCTGCACGATGCTGCGATACCAGCCGGCCATCGGCCCTTCGCTGGACACGCAGGTCACGCGCTATCTCTCCTCGCCCGCAGCCCCGACCTACCTCGGCTACGACCCGCGGCTGCAGCTGGTGCACGAGGAGGACGGCATCGACGCCCTCGTGGCCGCTGTGCGCAACCCCGTCCGTGGCGCCGTGAACGTTGCCGGGCCGGGCACGATCGGCCTCACCCGCCTGATCCGCACGGCCGGGCGGCCGTCGCTGCCGATCGCGGCGCCGCTCTTTGGCCCGGTGACCAACGCCATGCGCCGGGCCGGCCTGCCGTCACTGTCGGAGGACTTCCGCCGGCTGCTGCGCTGGGGGAGGGCGGTGGACACCACCCGCCTCACCGACGAGGTGGGCTTCACGCCCCGCTACGGCACGCCCGCCGCCGTGGCCGACTGGGTGCAGCGTCGTGACGGCCGGCGGATGCTCCCCAGCCTCTCCGGGGTGGCCGGCTGATGCCCGGGCCCTCGGACGCGATCGGGCCCGCCGTCGGCTTCATGCGCGCGCTTCGCGGCGGCCTGGAGCAGGGCCTGGAGCTGCCCGAGGCGCTGGCCCGTTCGGCCGCCGGCCTTCCCCACGGCGCCCGCGAGCGCGTGCGCGGCGCGGCCCGCCGCCTCGACGGTGACTACCAGGAGGACGAGTGGGGCTTCGACTCCGAGTTCGTCGAGCTGGTGGAGCCGGGCTTCGACTTCCTCTACGACATGTGGTGGCGGGTGCAGACGGTGGGGGTGGAGAACGTTCCGTCCCACGGCCGCGCGCTGCTGGCCGCCAATCACGCCGGGATCCTGCCGTGGGACGCGACGATGATGTCGGTCGGGATCATGCGCGAGCACCCGCTGCCGCGCCAGCCGCGCTTCCTGGTGCTCAACTGGGCCTTCGACCTGCCCTGGTTCTCGGTGGCCATCCGCCGGGTGGGCGGGGTGGTGGCCTCGCCCTACAACGCCATCCGGCTGCTCGAGCAGGACCAGCTCGTGGCGGTGTTCCCGGAGGGGGTCAAGGGCACGGGCAAGCCCTACAGCGAGCGCTACCAGCTGCGGCGCTTCGGGCGCGGCGGATTCGCCGAGATCGCGCTGCGCACCGGCGCCCCGATCGTGCCGGTGGCGGTCGTGGGCAGCGAGGAGATCTATCCCAAGCTCGGCGAGTCGCCGCTGCTGGCCCGCCTGATGGGCGCGCCGTTCTTCCCGCTCACCCCGCTCTTCCCGTGGCTGGGCCCGCTGGGGGCGATCCCCCTGCCGTCGAAGTGGCGGATCGAGTTCTGCCAGCCGATCGAGACCGCGAGCTACGGCCCCGACGCCGCCGGGGACCGCGCGCTGGTGCTCGAACTGTCAGAGCGGGTGCGCGAGGTGGTCCAGCAGAAGGTGCTGGAGAACGTGGTCAAGCGCGGACCGGCGTTCGTTTGAGCGCCCCGGACACGGCAATCGACGCCGGGTAGGCGGGGGGCGTGAGCCCCCAGCTGCTTAGAAGTGGACGCCGCGGAAGCGGCCTGCGGGCCTGTTACCCGCGAGTCCGGGTCCTGCGAGCCGGCTCACGATTGACTGCGTGCATCCCTGCGCGGGAGCGCGCCGCAACTTACACGATAGGCGGCGGGCGGGAGGCGTTTCGGAGCCGCCGCGTCGTGCGATCGACCGGCACCGCCTGGCGGTTCGGACCCGACGAGCGTTAACGCTGCGTCGGCGCTTGCTGCCGGTTTGAACTGACCGGCAGCGCTGCGACCGGGCCGCCGATAAACGATCAGGTTTCGGTCGATGGCTTCAGCCACTGCGGCGGCCTGGGTGGACACGCCCAGCTTGCTGTAGACACGGCCAGGTAGCTCTTCACCGTCGCTTCGCTGAGATGGAAACGTTCGCCGATGCGCGAGCGGGGCTGCCGTGCGCGATTTGAGTGAGGACCTCCTGCTCGCGTTCGGACAGGGGGTTGTGCCCATCGAGAGCCGTTGGCCGGAGTGCTTCCGTGAGATTGATGCTCACTTCCTCGGAAATCACCGTCCCGCCTCCGGCCACGACGATCGTCGCACCGCACGTCTGTGCCGCGTTGGCGTTCCTTGACAGGTAGCCGCTGACACCTGAAGCGAGCACGGACTGCGTTGCGTCTGGTTCGCCAACTGGTGTGACCACCAGGATCTTGCTACGCGTCTGTCGCCGGTTGAGGTCCTGCAGGAGTTGAGTCCTTTGTATCGGTCGTGCTGCCTCGCCGATGATGGCTACATCGGGTTGGAAGCTGAGAATCGCGGCCAACGCGTCGCCGGTCGTGGTCTCGGCGACGACCTCGAGCTGGGGATGTTGATCCAGCGCGGCGACGATCCCCCGCAGGAACAGCGGCTGATCGTCGGCGACCGAGGCCTGTATCAGCCCGTCCCTCACAGACAGACTGTTCCCCAAGCCGGGTCCTCCAATAACGCCAGCACTCCGATCAAGGCCGTAGGTCTAGTCGATCGTGTGGCCGATCGGAGGGCAGACAGGGAAAATGAGAGCGGGAAGGATGCTGCCCAATGCAGGCACCGCTCTCTGGCTTGACCGCGTGAGACCTCGCTGATGCCCCGCGGCCATCGGAGGTGCAGGTCGCTGTTGGTCGCGATTGCGCTGCTGGCGACCGGGGTGGCATCGGCCTTGCATCTGCCTGACGGCGCGCGCTCTGCGATAGCGATCCAGGGTCGGCCGCCGGTCGACCACTCGTTGGATCTGTCGGATCGAGATGTAGGTGAGGACGTGCGGCAGAGCCTGCTCGCGAAGGGGAGGCTGACGCCCACCAGCCTCCGCAGTCACCAGGCAAGTCGGGAGGACGAGGCTGCGCTCGATCGGGCGACGCCAACGCCGATCGATCGTGCGGCCTGGCGCGGACCTTCGGTCACTGCACTCGGGAGATCCACACGTCAGCAGGGTTGAGGAGCGGCGCCGCTTCGCGGAGTGCTCACCGTAAGCTTGGAAGCAGTGCAGCGCTCGCGCTCGCGCGACGGGAGTTCGACTCATTCATGCAGGCTCCGCTCTGGGCTCCGCTCAGGCTGGCCGCAACCAAAGGGTCGTTTCCTACCAGAGTCCCACGCGGCGATCGTGGAAAGCGCTACCGAGCCGGGTGAAAGGTCCTTGGTCCAATCCGCGCTGCGTTGCAGTCGACGTAGGGGTTACCTCCGGGGCCGAGCGACCGGTCGACCTGACACTGCGGCGACTGACGGCGGTTTCGCCCCGACAACCCCTTGGTCGAGACCGCGATTGGCAGCTAGGTGGGCGACCTGCTGACATTGCCAGAAAGCGGCATTTCGGTCAGCGCGGGGGCGGGTTCAGATACGCCGGCGCTGGCTGGCGACCGTGTCTTCTTCGCGAACCTCGAGGCCGAGGAAGCGACCGCGGACACGGACTTAATCGTTCGCCTGAGGCACTTGGGGCTCAGATTGCTTGGCAGCTGCGTTCGGCGGCGAGTCCGCAGCAGCTAACTGCGGTTTGAGCTACCGGATGGGGGGCGGCTGTTTAGCTTGGAACCGGAGCACGGCAGGAGTGTGGGGGAGGAGGAGGAGGAACATCTTGAGGGACGGCGAGGCTATTGGCAGCGTGAGCGTGCCATGGCCGTTGATGCCGATGGACGCGAGGTTCCTTCCAAATACGACCTGAGCGGCAACGAGTTGGCCGTTTTGGTGGATCATAGATCGGCCGAGTTTCAGTACCCGCTGCTGGTGGATCCCACCGTTGCGGAGCGTCACCTGACGGACGGCAACGGGCAGCCAAGAGTGACTGCAGCGGCTGGTGGAGCGGCAGCGGCTGGCGGTCCGGAAGCACGCGATTCAGCTACGCAGAGAACTGCGACGGGCTCTACATCAACACTCGGGCAGGCGTCAACTACGCCGGGTACGAGGCCGGGGAATGGTCCCAGTTCGCGATTCGGAAGTCCTACTTCGAAAGCGTGCAGCTGTACGCGAACCATTGGCCAGGGGGGGACCTGTCTGGTAGAGGGCGTGTGGTCGCATGAGCGGGGCAACTGGGAGAAGGGTCGTTGGCATCATCCAGCGGGGTATCAGCCAGCGACCAGCAACACGCGCTTGAGCTACCAGGGTGAGGGAGGTAAGTAACAACCCTCCAAGCCCCTGGCGGGCGACCTGTCTGCCGAATATGGCGGCCCTCAGAACGGGCGGCCGAAGCTACGTTTACCTCGGTAACTCCTGTGAGTGGCACAGCATGAACTGGAAGCATCACATCTTCGATACGCCGGGCTACCGCCGACACGCGGCAACCGCGTCCTGTTGTGGCTAATGACAATCCCTGGGTACAGCCGGGCGCTGGTGCCATCGTCAAGGGAGCGAGCCTGTTCCTGAACGATTATGACGTCCCGGCGGTGAGGGATGTAAGCCATACCGTGGCCCCGCCGGACCGCTGGATCCACTCCTACTCAGAGCGAGTGACTGGCACCCCTTATGAGCCCGGATCCGGGGCTCGGTGTGAAGTACCTGCGCCTCCTGTTTCCGACTCCCGGCGGCCGATCTATGGCTACGCCTACCGGGATGAGGTGCATCCTTGCACCGGGTCGCGCCAGGAGCGGTCGGTGTGTCCGGAAGCTTGGCCGAACGTCGGGTTCTCTTACTCCACGGATGACATGAACCCCGACGCCGCGGGCGCTCAACCGTTGAGTGAGGGCGTGGGTGAGGTCAATTTGGTGCCTACGACGTGCTCGTCAAGAGTCCCACGTCGCATCCCCGATGGGTGATCAAGAAGGACATCTCTCCGCCAGCGACCGCTCGCCGGCAGGCAGCCTGTACGACAGGGCGGGAGAGTTCTTGACCGAGAACTCGTACAGCCTGCGAGTCGATGGCCACGACCAGTTCTCCGGCGTCCAGTCGGTTGAGTATCGGGTTCACCAAGGTGGCGTCGAAGGGCCGGTCGTCAACACGGGGGGCACGACGAGCGCTTCCAACTCGAGTTGTCACCCCCAGAACGGCTGCTCGACGACTTCAGCAACACCTTCAACGTGGACACGAGCCAGCTGGCGGATGGCCGTTACACGGTCGAGACGATCGTCAAGGACAGCTCGCCGCCGACGCGATAAATGGGGCCCAGCACGTTCTGGCCGGTCCTTTGCTGTCGAGGTCGATCGTCGGCGCCACGACGACCTCGGTAGAAGCGACGCCCGATCGCTGGCTCAAGCAAGGCGAGGCGGCTTCGGCCACGGTTCGCGGCACCGACTCCGGGTCAGGGGTGAAGTCGTTCGAGCTCGCGTTTCCGGGCGGCGCTCCAGCGACGGTTACGCGTGCGTGCAGTGGTCTCACGCCTCCTGGGCGATGCGCCTCCTCGGACCAGGCCGCTTTCGACTACCTGACCGACGGGCCCCGTTTCCCTGAGGAGGGCCGGACACAGGTACGCGGGACCGTGGTGGATGCAGTTGGCCGCCGGTCGCTGCCGTCAGCGACGAGGTGCGGGTCGATCGTTCCCTCCAGTGCTGACTCTGGACGGCGGCCTGTACTCCTCGCGCAACACGATCCTCGTACTCGATGACTACGTGCTGGACTACTCGGCGAAGGATGGATCGCGTTCATCGGCGTCGGAGGAGCGCTCCGGTGCCGCCAGGTTCGGGTGCTGACACGCAAGGAGGGAGACGCGGAGTTCGTGGAACGCCACGCCACGCCGCCGGCAGACTGCCTGACGGGAGCTGCGAAATCTCGGGGACCTGGCGGTTCGAGACCGGCCAGTTCGAGGAGGGCAAGCGCTACACGATCAGGGTCGAGGCGACCGACCAGCTTGGCCACCTGAGCACCGAAGAGTTCACGGTCTGGGTCGGGCCGCGCTGGGCTCGGCGCTGCCGGTACTGGAGGACGGCTGGGATTCGAGGACTTCTGGCACTACGACTCCACCGAGACCGGGGGCGGTACACGCGCACACGTGAATCTCGCCAACGGCAACCTGCTGTGGCACTCCGTACCGGTGGTGAATCCGGGGCGTGGCCTCTCGAGCGTGGTCAACGTGACTTACAACTCGCAGGAAACGCCCGAGGAGGCCGTGCTGCCGGAGAACGTCCTCGGTGACGCGCTGGGCCAGTACAACCAGGCCGGCCGGGGATTCTCGCTCGGGCTTTCGGGTGTGACGCGGGTGAACGAGCCGCTGGCGCTCGATCGGCTGGCGCTGGGCGAGATCCGCTTGACAGACGCCGACGGGACCCGTCACAAGTTCGTGTCGGGTGACGGGTGTCGAACGTTCGCGAAGCCTCCCGGCGTCCGCCTGCACCTGCGTCGCTTCTCGGCGGGGGCGCTAGTCGAGCCGGGGTGCGGCCTGGCCGCGGGCGGTCTGGTCCAAGATCCGGAGAAGGCGTGGGCCGCAACGCGTCCTGACGGCGTGACGCACTTCTTCGATGCCGCGGCTATCAGACCGGGATCGAGGATCGCAACGGGAACCGCCTCGGCTTCACCTACGAATTCCGAAGCCCGACCGGCGGCGCATGCGCGGCCGCTGACTCCAACGGTTTGCTTCCGGGTGGTCAGGCCGTGGTCGACGACGCCGTGTGCCGCGTCGGCTGGTGCGTGTCGACGACCCCGACGACCAGGTCTCGCGGGCGCTCACCCTGACCTACTACGCCGACAATCCGCTTGAGGGCGGCGCCATTGCGTCGGGTCCGGTGAAGGAGATCACCGACCACGCCGGCCGGAAACTGGGGTTCGAGTACAGCGAGACCGGCTACCTGACCAGATGACGCAAGCCGCGGGTAGTCCTGCGAACGGGTCTCTGGACGACTACGCTGCGGAATCCGCTACGTCTATCCTGCGTCGGCGGCCCTCGTGGGCGTAACGGACTCGAACGGGACGGAAACAACTGTCGGCGGCGACGGCAGGACTGCGTTCACCACAGCAGCGACAGTCCCGCTGGTGGGCTTGGTGAGGCGGGTGACGGGTTGCTCTACGCAAACGGGTGTCGAGGGTGGTCAACTGGCGCGCTAAGCTGCGCGAGGTCTCCTACGAGCACACAGACGACGGTGGTTCGTCGGTGGATAGCGCGACGATCACCGACGCGCTAGGTCGCGAGTGGTCCACAGCATGGATTCCAGGGGCTGTCGACGTTGCTGGTCGACCGCTGGAGACGCGGACAAAGCTTGACGTGGAGCGATACAACGACGTGTCAAGGTGGAGGAGGCTGAGGGCTCCGCGGACACACGGTCGCTGACATGACGTACAACGCTAACGGCTAGGTTGTGACTGAGACACGCTATCCCGGCGGATCGGCGCGGCTCGGACCGCACTCTTGGCTACGGCAAGTGGCGGACGCTACATCTCCGGCGCTGACGGCGTGGACGACGCGGCGGGGGGCTTCGTGACTGACCTGACGTCGATGGACAATCCAAAGGCTGGTACTGGGTGGACGTTCGATGTCGATGATCGCGGCAACGTGACAGGTCGTTCCGATGCGCAGGGCTACACGGCAACGACTGCTACGACGCTTTCGGTGAGTGACACGTGAGGAGGACGAGGAAGGCAACGTCACGACCTTCGACGATTTCCACGCTACCGGGCAGCCGAGCGTCGCTCCGCGCGGCAACGTAGCGGGAGCAACGCTAACTGACCACTGCTGGATCTACTGGTACGACTCGGTTGGCAACGTCGTGGCTGTGACCAACCAGGGGCGCTAAGACCGGCGGGGTCGACGATGCTCGGAGTGACTACACCACGCTGTCGAGTACGACGATCTCGACTGCTTCTGCTTCGAGCGTCTGCTGAAGGACACGAATGGCGACTCGGATCAGCGGATCGTGCGCTAGCGGGTCTACGACGCTAACGACAATTTGACTAGCTCGGTTGACGGGGAGTCACAGACCACTAGCATCTTCTACACGCTGATGGACGTGCTAACTGAGTCGTGGCGCTCGGCTCGAACGGTGCGGAAACAACGGTTTATGGGTACGACGACTGGACTAGCTTACGAGCTGTACGGAGCTGCGCAGCACGGGGGCTAAGCTACACGACGGAGTATCTGGTCGACGAGGTCGGTCGTCGGGTGGCTGAGACGCGTCACGCGCTGAACGAGACTCCCGACCAGCTCATCACCTCGTACGCGTTCGATCGCTGGGACAACATGGTCGGCATGATCGATCCGCGTCGCGACGCTGGCAAGACTCCGAAGATGCTGCTGCTGACGCGACTGAGGTGGCGGAGCGCAGGATGACCTACTCATACAGCGGCGTCGATGAGTTGGTGGCACAGCAGGACTAACCACCGCGGCTGACGCAGCGCGCGGAATAGCTGCTGTCCGAACTAAGTTTGGTTACGACTCCAACGGCAATCGCACGGCGGTGGAGCACTCACGTAAGTTCGCTGACGCTGACGGTGTCACTAGTGACTTCACACGACCTATGAGTTTGACCACTGCGACGAGCTCACTGAGATCCGCAACTCGGCTGGGGAAAAGACTGTCTACACTCGCTGCAACGACGGCAAGGTGGTCGCAAGCCAGCTGCGCGGCGTTGAGAATGGCGCGAAGGAGCTGATCGCTGAGGGGTCTCTGATCGAGGCATACAAGTACTTCACACCGCTACGCTACGACCCAACGGCGACCTCGCATCTCGTTCGATTCTGTTCGCACCGAACTAGTACGGGCGGTCGACGCTGACCTGAAGCAGTGGCAGGTCGCTACGAGCGCGACCCGCTGGGAGCCGACGACGATCACCGACGCGAGGGGCAACAGTTTCGAGAACGCTTTCTGGGACACAGGCGACTTTAAGACCACGGGGCGCCCCATGGTGGAAGCTCAACTGGAGCGGGCAGCTGCACGCCTCTCCGGCTGCGGGAATTCGCTTCAGCGACAACGGGGGCGACGTAGACTCGAGATCGGCACTGGCGGGCACAGTTCGCTGAGAACTCGCAGCGCTCCACAAACGCTGCCAGTCAGACCAGGCCCGGACCTCCGGACTCCGAGAGCACCGGAAACTTCGGCTCCGTCGAGAGGGAGCAACGGCTGGGAATGCTGCTGCTCGCTGGCGACACGACGCTCGCTACGACAAGGAGATGCGGCTCACGAGGGTGACTGACGTCGAAAACGTGGCACGGTCAATCACCTACGACCAGCAGACGTTGACAAAGACGCTCTCTCACAAACAGGGAGATCTGAGCGTCCACGCTCAGCTACGACCCAACGGCAACCTCACGAGCTACTAGAACGGCTGTGGATTCCAGACGACTTCGGCTACGACGGCTACGACGCTGGGCCTGGGAGGAAGCCAGGCGCACCGGCTGAGCCAGCGGACCGGTTTCGCGGGAACTGACCAGTTCACCTACGACTCCAATGGGAATGCGCTCACGCGCTAGACACCTGCCGGCCACGCACCTTCCGGTTCACCTGCGTTCTCTTGATCGCCTGACCAGTGAGGCTAACTCCGCTGGCAACTGGTGGGCGTACAAGCTCGACGTTGCGGGCAACTGGACGGTCGAGCGTGGCTCGCGCGCACTCCCGACGGTCGACACGGTGCCGACGGCGCGAGCATCTACGACACCAGCTACTGCTTCGACGCTGCTGAACGACTCGACCTGGTCACTGACGGCTTCGGCAAGGACACCAGCTACGGCTACGACGCTGATGGCAATCGCAACTCGTGTCGGCCCCGGCGCTGCCGGCGCGCCGGTGAGCCGTCGAGGCCAGGTCACCGCACGTCCTATGACGGCGCGGCTGACGTGGAAGACCATCAAGGCCCGAGGGCAGCGCTCGCACCACGATACGCGAGCACGATCCAACGGCAACCTGCGGCGCATCGTCACGCCAAGGGCCTCAACGCTCGGGCGACCCGCTATACTGACACCGGGGCAACACCGACGCAACCTCAGGCGGCACAAGCACGCTACTGTCGCGCTTACGACAGCGACGATCTGATCACCGGCGAGTACTTCCCTGGGGGGACTGCGACGACTCGACCAGCGCTGCTTCACCAGGCCTGGGAGCGCGACACCGCGGTCGGCCAAGACCGCTTTCAGCCGCATCCGGTGGGCGGCGGGAGCGCCCCAACGCTCCTACACGTTCTTCGACAGCGGCTGGGTCGCTTGAGCTCCGACGAGGAGATACGCGATCCAGAACTGCCAACTCACGCATCTACGGTCAGTTGGTCGAGTACGACTACGACAAGGAGGGCAACCGGACCCTCTGGAAGTCCAAGCATGCCGAGGAGGGCTCGCGCGGG
The DNA here is from genome assembly GCA_963727395.1 of uncultured Thermoleophilaceae bacterium. Classification (GTDB taxonomy): domain Bacteria; phylum Actinomycetota; class Thermoleophilia; order Solirubrobacterales; family Thermoleophilaceae; genus JAAYBF01. The sequence continues at coordinate 114,007 of CAVSGC010000023.1, forward strand.
CGGGAGGTCAACCGGACCTTCTACGACAACGGACTCCTCGCCACCAAGAAGGCAGAGAAGGTGCTCGATGACGAGGAGCGCGACGAGAGCACTACCCGCGCGTACTCTTACTTCTACAACCCCAACCGCTCGCTATCCCACATACACGACCGCAACCCCGCCCGCCCGCAGGGCCAAGAGCTCGAGGGCCACGAGCATTACCCGCGACGATGCCGAGCGCGAGGTGCTCGTCGACGAGACATGGGGCTCGGGGGAAGACATCCGTTCCGGCTACGACGCTGCGGCAACAGACGACCCGAAGGACCGATGGCCGTTGGAATTCGTCGACCGAGGAGTGCGTGGACTCCGATGGAGGGCGCAACGACACCAGACGACGACGCTCTCCTACGACCGCCTCGACCGCGAAACCGAGATGCGCTGACGCAGGAGTACGACCCCGACCGGGCGGTCGAACGGCCTACTGGGACGGCTCCGGCCCGTTGCGCACGAAGACCACGCTTAAGTCGGGCGCCGGGAACAACATCACCGAGGATCGCTTCGAGAACAGCCGAGGCGAACTGACCCTCCTTCGTCGCAAACGAGAAGGCGCCAGCGACTACCACAAGAACCAGGCCTACGACTACGACACCAACGGCAACCGGATCGAGGACGAGCGGGGCGACCACGCCTTCAACGCTCGCGACCAGCAGGTGTGGTGGAAGCGCGGCCCCAAGCACAACGAGCCCGGCACCGAGGTCACCTACGAGCTGACGGCGACGGGCGCGACCGACAAGAAGATCGACACCGCCTTGCCGGGCACGGGCACGGATCGGGAGATCGACTACCAGTACAACGGCACACGCTTGGAGAAGGTCGTCGATAAGGACGTCACCAGCGATACAGCTACGACGACTTCGGGTCGGTCACCCGGATCCAATCGACCCTGAACGAGGGCGGCACTGTGTTTCCGCTGGTCAACAACCTGCCGTCCGACCTCCCGCTGGCGTGTCAGGGCCAGATGTCGGGCGCTGACTCCGGTACGACGCTCTATTGCTTCGACGAGTTCGAGCGGATGGTCACGGCCCGCGGCCCTGGCTTGGACAAGGAGACCGCGGTCTATGACTACGACGGGCTCGATCGGCGCGACTCGAAGATCGAGCGCACCTCCTCGGGTGCCGACAAGCGCCGCGACTACGGGTATGTCGGCCTGTCGCGCCGCCTGTCGCGCGAGCAGAACGCTGACGGCAAGACTCTCTACTACGACTACTCCGCCAACGGCGAACGGGAGGGGCAGGCCAAGGCACCCTCCGGGCAGACCGACCCGACCTCCTATCGCTCCTACGGTAAGGACGCCAACGGGTCAGTCGAAGAGCTCGAGGAACACGACGGCTCCACTCCCGAGAACAGTAGGTACGTCTATGACCCTTATGGCGAACGCGATTTGGCCGACGGCCAGGAGGGTGACGAAGGGCTCTCAGAAGCCGCGAGGGACAACCCGTTCCGCTTCGAGAGCTTCTACTACGACTCCGGCGTAAAGACCTACGACATGCAGGCGCGGCAGGTACCAGCCCACCACGGGCCGGTTCCTGACCCAGGATCGCTACGAGCAGGCGTCGGGGGACATGAACCTCCAGGCCGACCCGCTGACCCAGAACCGCTACGCGTTCGCCGGCGGCAATCCGACGAACAACATCGAGTTCGACGGTCACTACGGCTCGACGGACGATCAAGGCAGTCGTCACATCCAAACGGTCGACGGGACGGTGGTGGACCGGCAGCGTGGAAGGGCCGTTGGTGGGCCGCGAGCGGGCAGTGGACCAGGCGGCAGCGGTTACGTGGATAGGCGGGCTCCGGCCGCGTCCGCCCTTGTGCGGCGGATAGTCAAGAGCCCTGCGGCAAGAACGGTCTTCCCGGGAGCGACTAGCTCAGATTTCGAGCGGTTTACGCCCACCGCCCTGCTCCGCTACACCGAACAGATCAAGCGGGCGGAACGAGAGATTCGAGTCGCGAGCAGCGAAGGCGGAGGTGTCTCGACTGGCGAAGCTCTCGAGGCAGCAAGTGCCCTGGTTGGCCCGTGCAAGCTCGTGCTCGCGCCGATCTGCAAGACGGTGGGAAGAGCGGCGGTTAATGGCGCTGAGAGAGGCGCTGGCTGGCTTGCCCAAGCCTCGGGGATTGCGAGCACGAGGGGAATCGCAAGGGGGGCGATTGAGACCACGCGGGGAATCGCGCGACAGGGCACATCGCGGACCGCCCTAGCCGCGCGAAGCCAGGTCGAAGAGGGGGCGGTGCTCTGGCGAGTCGGCACGACGGGGAAGAGCAGGGCTCGCAACGCGGAATTCTGGTCCCTCGAACACCCCCACTCCCCAGGCTTCGCTAAGCGGTACGGTATTCCCGAGGCGCAACCTGCGGAACGCGGACTTCATTGAATCGGCGGTCCTTCCACGGGGCGGGTCGTTCGTGACGCGCGAAGCGCCTGGTGTCGGTCTCAATTCCGGCGGTGGCATCGAGGTTGTTGTGCCAAGCGGCGGTGCTCGGCTGCGCTCGTTCTCGTACACCGGGGGAGCACGGTGAGTTCGTGGTACGAGTCGCGATCTCTACGGGGAAGCGAGAGAACTCGCTGGCGGTCTTGCTCGAACGTGACAGACCCGACGTCGCGCAGCGAATCGTCGACGCAATCGAGGGTGGGTCGACCTCCTCGGAGATTCTCTTTGGACTTCGCTGGAGCTCGATCGCCTTCTGGATCGAGGGGTGGCGGGTGATGCAGACCTTTTTGCCTGGGTGTCCGACCTACGAGCCGCGATCGAGGAGACGCTCAAGTGAGCGCCTTCGACGGCTTTCCGGACGCCGCTCCCAACGCTCGGACCCGAGGAGTGTCTGGTCGGGCTTGCTGTGCGAGCTGGGACTTGGTCGCTCGCCGACCCTAAGACTAGAAGTGCACGCCCTTCAGCAGATACGCCATCGCCACGGCCTCCGTGGACATCTCCTCGTCCCCGCGGGCGGCGCCTCGGGTGCGTCGCACCTCGCCCTTGCCGTCGGACAGCTCCTTCTTCTGTCCTTGCCCTTGGCGGCGGTCGAGTCGGGGAACAGCTGGTAGGCCTGGTTGAGCACGATGTCCACCACCTCGGGCGACATCGCGTAGAGCACCTCGCCGAAGGTCCCGAGCTTGGAGGCCTTGCGCTTGGGCTTGTCGATCATCGCGTCGGCCAGCATCTGCGCGGCCTCCTCGGTCGACATCGTGGGGAACGCCTTGTACATGTCGGTGGGCGCGATCATCGGGGTGCGCACGAGCGGCATGTAGATCGTCGTGAACTTCACGTTGTCGGCCACGCACTGCGGGCGCCACGCAGCGCGAGAACGCGTCGAGCGCCGACTTCGACGCCACGTAGGCCGAGAAGCGCGGCGTGTTGGTCTGCACGCCGATCGAGGAGATGTTGATGATGTGGCCCGACTTGCGCTCGCGCATGCCGGGGAAGCAGCTTCATGATCAGCTTGAGCGCGCCGAAGTAGTTGAGCTGCATCGTGCGCTCGTAGTCGTGAAAGCGGTCGTAGCTGCGGGCCACCGAACGCCGGATCGAGCGGCCGGCGTTGTTGATCAGGATGTCCACGCCGCCGTGCTCTTCGATCACCTCGTCCGCCATCCGCTCGATGTCCTCGAGGTCGGACAGGTCGGCGGGGTGCACGTGGGCGGTCCCGCCGGCGTCCTCCACCTGCTTCGCCACCTCCTCCAGCTTCTCGCGCGTGCGCGAGACGAGGATCACGTCTCCGCCCGCCTCGCCCACCTTCACCGCGGTCTCCGCCCCGATGCCGCTCGACGCGCCCGTGATCAGCACCCGCTTGCCCTTGATCGCGCCGGCCAGCGAGCGATCGCGGAACAGGTCGGGGTCGAGTTTCGCTCCCAGTAGTCCCACAGCTTGGGCGCGTAGGTGTCGAGCGGGGGCACCACGATGCCGGTGCCCTCCAGCGCACGCAGGGTGTCGCGCGCGTCGAAGGTGCACTGGAAGTCGCGCACCTCCATCGCCTCCGGCGGGATGCCGAGGTCGCGGTAGACCTGGTTGCGGATCGACAACTTCGACGTCGCTCAGTTCTTCGCCGACTGACCGTTGGCTGCACAGAGCCGGCCCTACTAGGGTGGGCAGCGCGTGAGCGCAGCGTCCCTCACAGCGCATGGATCAGCCCAAGGTGGGCGCTGGGCGTTTCCGCGGAAACGCCGCAGAGACGACTGCCCACGTCAACGACATCCGAAGTGGATCCGACGTGGGCAGCCTGGCACCGAGGTCACCTACGAGTTGACGGCGACGGGGGCGACCGACAAGAGGATCGACACCGCCTTGCCGGGCACTGGTGCGGATCGGGAGATCGACTACCAGTACGTTGGGACCCGTTTGAGCAGGGTCGTCGATAAGGACGTGACACAGGCCTACAGCTACGACGACTTCGGGTCGGTCACCCGGATCCAATCGACCCTGAACCAGGGGGGCACCGTGTTCCCGCCGGTCAACGACCTGCCGTCCGATCTGCCGCCGGCGTGCGAGGGCCAGATGTCGGGCGCTGACTCCGGTACGACGCTCTACTGCTTCGACGAGTTCGAGCGGATGGTCACGGCCCGCGGCCCTGGCTTGGACGAGGAGACCGCGGTCTATGACTACGACGGGCTCGATCGGCGCGACTCGAAGATCGAGCGCACCTCCTCGGGTGCCGACAAGCGCCGCGACTACGGGTATGTCGGCCTGTCGCGCCGCCTGTCGCGCGAGCAGAACGCTGACGGCAAGACCCTCTACTACGACTACTCCGCCAACGGCGAACGGGAGGGGCAGGCCAAGGCACCCTCCGGGCAGACCGACCGACCTCCTATCGCTCCTGATGGCAAGGACGCCAACGGCTCGGTCGAAGAGCTGGAGGAACACGACGGCTCGACTCCGGAGGACAACAAGTACGTCTATGACCCCTACGGCGAGCGCGATGTGGCCGATGGCCAGGAGGGTGACGATGGGCTCTCAGACGCCGCGAAGGACAACCCGTTCCGCTTCGAGGGCTTCTACTACGACTCCGGTGTCAAGACCTACGACATGCAGGCGCGTCAGTACCAGCCGAACACCGGCCGCTTCCTTACACAGGACCGGTACGAGCAAGCGTCGGGCGACCTCAACCTCCAGGCCGACCCTCTCACCCAGAACCGGTATGCCTTCGCCGGCGGAAATCCGACGAACAACATCGAGTTCGACGGGCACATGGTCTGCAGCGGGGGGCACACCTGCGGCGGCTCCAGCATTGAAGCCAGCCGACGCAACACCGAAGTGGCCCAGCGCCGACCGCTCAGCGCGCGCCAGTCAGCAACCTACGCGTCAGCTGCGGTGTCCTACGCAGCCGCAGCACCACCCGTCAAGCGCAGGGCCGCGGCACCGAGGGCCGTCCACACCAAGCCGCGCGAGATCCTGGGCGTCGGTGGGTCCTGTGGGGGCCTGCTGTCAACGGTGTGTGATGCCGGCGATTTCGCCGGAGACGTAAGCACGAACATGTATGAAAAGGGAGAGCACGCGGTGGAGGGGGCGATCGCCAATGAACGGGCCTGCGGACCCCTCAGCGGGCGAAGCGAGAGCTCCGCGTGCAAGGAGGCAAACTCGGTCAGGTTGCCGTCGAAAGACGACCTCGTCAACGTGTTCCGCGGCGACGTGGATGAAATCACGGCGAACGTCCTGGTAGGGCTTGCAACTCTGAGAACCCCAGTCGGCCGCTCAGGCGCAGCATCCCGCCCGATCGGCTTCGCACCGGGGACCGGAAGCGCCGCGTTGCCCACGCATCGCCTCGCCTACGCGACGCGCACCTCCGGCGAGCGGGTGTGCTTGACAGCTTCAAGAGAAAGACCAGCCCTGGGCTCTACCGGGAGAAACTTGCTCCGATTCTTGAGAACCCTCAAGCGACGTTTGATGGCTCCCTTGGTGGAACGCCGACTAAGGTCTTCACTGGACGGATCGACGGGCATGATGTCGCCCTTCAGATCTACAAGTCAGGCAAGTACCAAGGCGAGATCGGCAACGCCGTGATCCCCGGCGGCTATCAGCGCAGGATGTGGGGGTTCGACTACGAGTGCGCACGCTCTCTATCCGAGCGGCTGCCACGGTGTGGTGGGCGGGCGAAGAGGTGCCAGGCATCCTCGCCTACGGACTGAGGCCTCCGGGCTCACTAGAGTAGTCCTGCCTTTGAAGGGATCTGGCCTGCTCCCTGACGACTATTCGGAGCCGTGGGTCCTAGGCGGACCCGGTTGGGAAGTCGAGATCTGGACCTTCCGGCTTTCCTCCTTGCCTGGAACCGCCGCGTGGAGAGATCCGATCGGCATGACGCTGTCACGGCTACTGGCAGCCGGCTGCGGAGTAGCTTGGCTGGCGGCTAGGAGACTTCGTCGACCCGCCAGATCTGTTTGACCCGAGCTGTATGGGTGAAGGAGTCTACGCTGGACTCTCGGAGGCGACCGGCCTCCTGTTTCATGACGCGAAGGACTCCTTTGAGACGCTTAGCGACGACGAACTGTCCGAGCTTAAAAAGACTGCGCGGAATGTCTGGGAGTAGCACTGAGTTGCGCACCTTGCGTCCCCGCCTCTTCAAGGAACGTGCGCCGGCTCAACACTCCGCAGCGGTGCACGGAATGAGAGCTCAGCTGGGACTGGTTGCCTGGCTCGCGGGCCCCTAAGACTAGAAGGCACACCCTTCAGCAGGTAGGCCATCGCCACGGCCTCCGTGGACATCTCCTCGTCGCCGGCGGGCGGGATCTCCGCGGGCTCGTCCTTGCCGCCGTCGGACAGCTCCTTCTTCTTGCCCTTGCCCTTCTTCGCGGCCGATGAGTCGGGGAACAGCTCGTAGGCCTGGTTGAGCACGATGTCCACCGTGGCCGGCGACACCGCGTAGAGCACCTCGCCGAAGGTCCCCAGCTTCGAGGCCTTGCGCTTGGGCTTGTCGATCATGGCGTCGGCGAGCATCTGGGCGGCCTCGTCCGGCGACATGGTGGGGAACGCCTTGTACATGTCGGTGGGCGCGATCATCGGGGTGCGCACGAGCGGCATGTAGATCGTCGTGAACTTCACGTTGTCGGCCACGCACTCAGGCGCCACGCAGCGCGAGAACGCGTCGAGCGCCGACTTGGACGCCACGTAGGCCGAGAATCGCGGCGTGTTGGTCTGCACGCCGATCGAGGAGATGTTGATGATGTGGCCGGACTTGCGCTCGCGCATGCCCGGCAGCAGCTTCATGATCAGCTTGAGCGCGCCGAAGTAGTTCAGCTGCATCGTGCGCTCATAGTCGTGGAAGCGGTCATAGGACCGTGCCACCGAGCGACGGATGGAGCGGCCGGCGTTGTTGATCAGGATGTCCACTCCGCCGTGCTCGGCGATGACCTCGTCCGCCATCCGCTCGATGTCCTCGAGGTCCGACAGGTCGGCGGGGTGCACGTGGGCGGTGCCGCCCGCGTCCTCCACCTGCTTGGCCACCTCCTCCAGCTTCTCGCGCGTGCGCGAGACCAGGATCACCTCGCCGCCGGCCTCGCCCACCTTCACGGCGGTCTCCAGGCCGATGCCGCTCGAGGCGCCCGTGATCAGCACACGCTTGTCCTTGATCGCGCTGGCCAGCGAGCGGTCGCGAAACAGGTCGGGGTCGAGGTTGCGCTCCCAGTAGTCCCACAGCTTGGGTGCGTAGGTGTCAAGCGGGGGCACGGCGACGCCCGTGCCGTCCAGCGCGCGCTGGGTGTCGCGGGCATCGAAGGTGCAGTTGAAGTCACGCACCTCCATCGCCGCGGGCGGAATGCCCAGGTCGCGGTAGACCTGGTTGCGGATCTTGCGCACCGTCGGCAGGGCGTTGATGCCCGCTCGCACCGGCTTGGGCACCGCGTTGGTGAGGTTCTGGTCGAAGCGCATCGCAAGCTGGGGCGCGTGCGCGGCCTTGGCGAAGGTGTTGAGGGTCTCGCCCACCGACAGCGGCTCGGGATCCACCAGGTGGAAGGTGTCGCCGGGCAGGTCCGCCTCGTCGAGGTGGGCGATGTGGTCCATCGCCTTGGCCACGAAGTCCACCGGCACGATCGTGGTCTTGCCGCCCTCCGGCCCGGCGAGGGGGAACCACTGCGGCAGGGCGTTGCGCAGCTTCTGGATCAGCTTGAAGAAGTAGTAGGGGCCGTCGATCTTGTCCATCTCGCCGGTCTCGGAGTGCCCGACCACGATCCCCGGGCGGAAGATCAGCGTCTTTGCCTGCACGCCGTTGCGCACCATCTGCTCGGACTCGAACTTGGTCCTGTGGTAGTGGTGGGGCAGCTTCTGCTCCTCGTTGAACATGTCCTCCTGGAACACGCCCTTGTAGGAGCCGGCAACGGCGATCGAGCTGGTGTGGTGAAAGCGCCCGACGTCGTGCGAGTTGGAGAACTCGATCACGTGCTTGGTGCCCTCGACGTTGGCCCGCTCCGCGGACTCCTCGTCTGCCTCGATGTCATAGACCGCCGCCAGGTGGAAGAGGTGGTCGATCTTCTCTGAAAAGTCCTCCACGCCCAGGCCCGGCTTGGTCAGGTCCCCGGCCACGGGTACGATCCGGCCATCGGACGCACCGAGGCGCTGGATCAGCGCATCGACCTTGCCGCGCGACCCCTCGCGCACCAGCACGTAGATCGTCCCCTCGCGCTTGAGGAGCTCTCCCACGAGATGGCGTCCGATGAAGCCGGTGGCGCCGGTCACGAAGTAGTTCACGGTTCTGTTTCTCTCTTTCCCTCTGTCTGGCTGGCCGCGCGAGTCTATCCCGCACACAGCGCCGTCCACTCCGCGAGCGACTTGACTCCCGCCCTCGCGCGCGGGAAACTCAACGCAGCCGGAATCCGAGGCCGGAAAGTGGTGGAGAGAGTCCGCTGCAAGGCGCCTGACCGCGTCGCCGGCCTACGCCGCGGGCCGCTTCGCCCGCGCACAGCGGCGGGGCTTCACCCTGGGGCTCCGCCGTTGTAGCGTCAGGGTCCTTGGCCGATCGAGTGCTGACCCTCAAAGAGGCCGCCGAGCAGGTGGGCGTCACGCCGGCCACCCTCAAGCGGTGGGCCGCCACGGGCGTGATCCCGGGGGTCGGGGGCAAGGGTGGCGCCAAGTGGACCCCGCCCGTGCTCGCCCATGCCCGGATCGTGGCGCGCCTGCGCCAGCGCGGCCATTCGCTTGACTCGATTCGCGAGGCCACGAAGGAGGGACGACTGGCGTACGGCTATATGGAGGATCTGTTCCCGGATCCCCCGGAGGCCCGGTACTCCCTCAAGGACGCGGCGAAGGCCACCGGCCTGGAGCCCGCGCTGATCGAGCGCTACTGGACCAGCCTTGGGCTTCCCACCCAGGGCCTGGAGGATCTGAGCGAGGAGGACGTTCAGGCCCTCCACTACGCGGCGTCGGTGCTGGCCTCGGGCTTCCCGCTGGTGGCCTTCCTCCAGCTCGGGCGCGTGTATGGCCAGGCGCTCGCGCAGATCGCCGACGCCGAGGTGCGCCTGTTTCACATCTATGTGCACGAGCCTCTGATTCGCGAGGGAGTCCCGGGGCTCCAGATGGCGGAGGAGATGGACCACCTGGCGCGCGACCTGCTGCCGCTGGCCTCACCGTTGATGGACTACGTGCACCAGCGCTTCCTCAAGCACTACATCCAGCAGGACGTGGTGGGTCACATGGAGGTCGACACCGACGACAGCTCCGATCTCGGGCGCGTGCGGGTGGCGATCGCCTTCTGCGATCTGGCCGGGTACACGCGGTTCACCGAGGAAGAGGGTGAGGAGGAGGCGGTGTCGATCGTCGAGCGCTTCGTGGACGGCGTGAACGACACCCTCCCCGACGACGCCCGGGTGATCAAGACGATCGGCGACGAGGTGATGATCGTCGGGCAGGACGTGCAGGCCATCACCGACTGGGCGGTGGGCTTCCAGACGCTGTTCACGGAGCGACCCGAGCCGCGGATCGGCATCCACTACGGCGCCACGCTCTATCGCGACGGCGACTACTTCGGCCGCGAGGTGAACCTGGCCTCGCGCGTGGTGGCGCGCGCCCGCGGCGGCGAGGTGCTGGTGTCCGATGCCGTGGTGGAGCGCGTGGCTCAGTCCAGGCACCTCGTCTTCGACGAGGTGGGCCAGGTGAAGCTCAAGGGATTCTCCGAGCGCGTGCAGCTCTACCGTGCCACCCGCCCTTCGGACTGACATGGCCGACCGTGTGCTCGACTTCGCGCGGCGCTCCGGCCTTGTGCGCGCGGGCGAGCCGTTGCTGGTGATGCTCTCCGGCGGCGCCGACTCGGTGGCCCTGCTCGACGTGGCGGTGCGCCTGGAAGCCCAGGTTTCCGCGCTGCACTGCAACTACGGCCTGCGCGACGAGGCCGCGGCGGACGAGGAGCACTGCCGGGCGCTGTGCTCGGCCCTGGGGGTGCGCCTGGTGGTGGAGCGGGTACGGACTCGACCCCGATGCGGGGAACCTCCAGGCCCTGGCCCGGGACGCGCGCTACGCGCGGGCCGAGCAGCACGCCGCGGGCGATTACGCGGCCGCCCACACGGCCTCCGACCAGGCCGAGACCGTGCTCTACCGGCTGGCAACCTCACCCGGGCGCCGCGCGCTGCTGGGGATGGCGCCGCGCCGCGGGCGGCTGGTGCGCCCGCTGCTGGAGGTCACGCGCGACGAGGTGCGCGACTACTGCCGCCACCGCTCGCTGGAGTGGCGCGAGGACGCGTCGAACGCCGACCCGCGCTTCGCCCGCTCGCGCGCTCGCCACGAGCTGCTGCCGGCGCTGCGCGCGCTCGACCCGCGCGCCGAGCGCGCGATCGCCGAGACCGCGCTGGCGTTGCGTGACGAGGCGGAGGTGCTGGACGCCGCGGCGACCGAGGCGCTGGCCGGCCTGGGCGGCGGGCCCGCGGTGGAGATCGCCGCGCTGGCCGAGCTGCCGCGGGGGCTTGCCCGGATCGTGCTGCGCGGCCTTGCGGAAGCGGCCGCGGGAGGGCGGCACCCGCTGTCGCGCGCCGAGGTGGACGCCGTGCTGGCCCTGGGTGAGAGCGGCGGCACGAAGTCGCTGGAGCTCGGCGACTCGCTGACGGCCGTGTCCGAGTACGGCACGCTGCGCTTCCGCCGCGGCGGCGCAGACGGCGCCCAGGCTCCCGATCCGGTGGCGCTGGGGGTGCCCGGCGCGGCGCGGTTCGGCGCCTGGCAGGTGCAGGCCGCCGTGGGGTCGGCCGGCGACGTGGGCGTGTCGGCCGACGCGATCGGCGGCGGACCGCTCACGGTGCGCGGCTGGCGCGACGGCGACCGCATGCGCCCGGTGGGACTGGGCGGCACCAAGACGCTGCAGGACCTGTTCACCGACCGCAAGGTGCCGCGCGCGCTGCGCCGCTCGCTGCCGGTGGTGGAGGCCGAGGGGAGGATCGTGTGGGTGGCCGGTGTGGCGCTGGACGAGCGCTTCGCCGCCGCGGATGGCGACGTGGCCGCGGTGGGGCTCTCGGCGCGGCACCTAGACTCCCGCCGGTGACGGACTCCTCGATCGGCGAGATCCTCGTCCAGCAGGATGACCTGGCGCACCGCGTGGCCGCGCTGGGCCGCGAGATCTCAGCCGACTACGAGGGCAGGACACTCCTGCTCGTCGGGCGTCCTCAAGGGCGCATTCTTCTTCCTGTCGGACCTCATGCGCGAGCTCGAGGTGGAGTGCGAGGTGGACTTCATGGCGGTGGCCTCCTACGGCAGCTCGACGGACTCCAGCGGCGTGGTGCGCATCCTCAAGGACCTCGACGCATCGATCGAGGGCCGCGACGTGCTGATCGTGGAGGACATCGTGGATTCGGGCCTCACGCTGTCCTATCTGCTGCGCACGCTGCGCGCCCGTGACCCCGGCGTCGCTGGAGGTCTGCGCGCTGCTCACCAAGCCCGAGCGCCGCAAGGTGGACCTGCCGATCCGCTACACCGGGTTCGAGATCCCCAACCGCTTCGCGATCGGCTACGGCCTGGACCATGCCGAGCGCTACCGCAACCTGCCCTACGTGGCGGTGCTTCAGGACCAGTCGCAGTAGCGGGCTGCGCCTGGAAAAGGCGCAAGAAGGTGAATACACCCTTGCTAGCCTGTGGTTTCACCCTGCGGGGGGCTCGCTACCCATGAACCGATTCTTCAAGAGCGCCTTCTTCCCGATTCTGATCGTTGTCGTGCTGGCGTACTTCGCCCAGCAGCTGATCAGCCCCGGAGAGCAGCGCCCCGACCCCAGCTACAGCGACTTCCTGGCCCAGGTGGATCGACGGCAAGGTCCGCAAGGTCACGCTCAACACGAAGAACAACAAGATCGACGTTGAGCGCACGCGCGGCGCGAAGTACGAGACCGCCTACCCGGACAACACCGAGCAGGCCCTGGTGAACACGCTGCGCCAGGAGAACATCCCGATCGACGTGAAGGCCAAGTCCGGCAGCGGCTGGGTCACCTTCCTCACCTACCTGCTGCCGTTCGTGATCTTCCTGCTGTTCTGGCTTTTCATCATCAACCAGATGCAGGGCGGCGGCTCGAAGGTGATGTCCTTCGGCAAGTCGCGCGCCAAGCGGATGTCGGTGGACTCGCCGAAGATCACCTTCCGCGACGTGGCCGGGGTGGACGAGGCCGTGGAGGAGCTCCACGAGATCAAGGAGTTCCTGGAGAACCCCAAGAAGTTCCAGGCGCTCGGGGCGCGCATCCCCAAGGGGGTCCTGCTCTACGGGCCGCCGGGCACCGGCAAGACGCTGCTCGCCCGCGCGGTGGCCGGCGAGGCCGGCGTGCCGTTCTTCTCGATCTCCGGCTCGGACTTCGTGGAGATGTTCGTGGGCGTGGGCGCCTCGCGCGTGCGTGACCTCTTCGAGCAGGCCAAGCAGAACAGCCCCTGCATCATCTTCATGGACGAGATCGACGCCGTGGGCCGCCATCGCGGCGCTGGGCTCGGCGGCGGGCACGACGAGCGCGAGCAGACCCTCAACCAGCTCCTGGTCGAGATGGACGGCTTCACGATGACCGACAACATCATCCTGATCGCGGCCACCAACCGGCCCGACATCCTCGACCCCGCGCTGCTGCGCCCGGGCCGCTTCGACCGCCAGATCGTGGTTGACCGCCCCGACCGCAAGGGCCGCGCCAAGATCCTCGAGGTGCACACCCGCGGGAAGCCGCTGGCCAAGACGATCGACCTCGACAACCTGGCCGCCCAGACGCCCGGCTTCACGGGCGCGGATCTGCAGAACCTGGTGAACGAGGCCGCGCTGCTGGCCGCGCGCCAGGGCAAGCGCGAGATCGACCACCTCCAGCTGGAGGAGGGGATCATGCGCGTGATCGCCGGTCCGGAGAAGAAGACCCGGGTGATGTGCGAGAAGGAGCGCCGCATCACGGCCTTCCACGAGATGGGCCACGCGATAGTCGCCCACTTCCTCGAGAACACCGACCCGGTGCACAAGATCTCCGTGATCTCACGCGGCCAGGCGCTCGGCTACACGATCTCGCTGCCCACCGAGGACAAGTTCCTCACCACGCGCGCGGAGCTGCAGGACACGATGGCCATGACGCTCGGCGGCCGCGCCGCCGAGGAACTCGTGTTCGGCGAGGTGACCACCGGCGCGTCCAACGACCTCGAGAAGGTGACCGCCACCGCCAAGCAGATGGTCATGCGCTTCGGGATGTCCGAGAAGCTCGGCCCGCGGGTGTTCGGCCACGACCACGGCCAGCCGTTCCTCGGCCGCGAGTTCTCCTCCGAGCCCGACTACTCCGACGACGTGGCGCGCGAGATCGACGACGAGATCCGCCGCGTGGTGGAAGAGGCCCACGTGGCTGCGCGGCGCATCCTCGACGCGCACCAGCAGCAGCTGGACCGCACCTCCGAGGTGCTGCTCCGGCGTGAGACGATCGAGCGCGAGGAGTTCATCCAGCTGCTCGACGGCAAGTCCGAGGAAGAGGTCTTCGGGCCTGATGAGCCGGTGCTGCCGTCGGGGCCCGAGCCGGCGCCGGAGGCTCCGGCTCGCAAGCCCGAGCGCGGGCGGTCGCCGTTGCCGCGGCCCGGGCTTGGCGGGCGGGACGGCCGATATGCGGCTTGACCTTCCTGAGAAGCCGGACGTCTCGTAGCCGCTCTGTTGCGACGCTGGGCCGCGCCGGCGGTGTGTCCCCCTCCAGGGCTGGTCGCCTTCGGCTCCACTCGTCGGCTTCGCCTCCTCGGACACGCCCTGTCGGGGGCACACCGCCGGCGCCGCCCCGACCGGCGATGCCGGGATACTTGGGGTGTGGTGTTGCAGATTCCAGCCGTGATGGGTGTTGTGAACGTGACCCCTGATTCGTTTTCCGATGGGGGGCGGTTTCTTGATCCTGATGCCGCGGTTGCCCATGGGCTTGAGTTGGCTTCTCAGGGGGCGGCGATTCTTGACGTTGGTGGCGAGTCCACCAGGCCGGGGGCCGAGCCGGTGGCCGAGGACGAGGAGTTGCGGCGGGTGCTTCCTGTGGTCGAGGGGTTGGCTGCCGAGAACAGCGGTTGGGAGATCTCGGTGGATACGGCCAAGCGTGCAGTGGCGGAGGCGGCGCTCGAGGCGGGCGCGGCGATCGTCAATGACGTGACCGCGTTGCGCGGGGATCCCGGGATGGCCGAGCTGGTGGCCGATAGGGGCGCCGGCTGCTGTCTGATGCACATGCTCGGCGAGCCGCGCACGATGCAGGATGCGCCGGCGTACGAGGACGTGGTCTCGGATGTGAAGGCGTTCCTGGAGGAGCGGCTGGCGTTCGCCGTGGACGCGGGGGTGGCGGAGGAGAAGGTGTGGCTCGACCCCGGTATCGGCTTCGGCAAGACCGTGGACCACAACCTCGAGCTCCTGCGGCGCCTGGATGAGATCGTGGCCATCGGGCGCCCGGTGGTGGTGGGCTCGTCGCGCAAGAGCTTCCTTGGCAAGCTCGCGGGCGGGCGGCCCGAGTCCGAGCGCCTGCCGGGCACGATCGCAACCAACGTGCTCGCGCTGGAGCGCGGGGCGTCGATCTTCCGCGTGCACGACGTGGCCGAGGTGGCGGACGCGCTCGCCGTGACCGCCGCCGTGATGCAGGGTCAGGGAGTGGGGCAGACATGAGCGACGAGCCCGACGACAGCCTCGACGACGACTTCGACGACGACGAGACGCCCGAGCCCGCGGTCACGATCCAGATCGCCGGGCTGTCGCTGTTCACCCGCCACGGCGTGACCGAGGCGGAGCGCGAGATCGGGCAGCGCCTGCTGGTGGACGTGTCCTTCGAGGTGAGCGGCTGCGATGCCACGGTGACCGACCGCGTGGAGGACACGGTGGACTACGCCGACGCGTGCGAGCAGGTGGCGCTGGCCGCCCAGGAGCGCTCCTATCGCACCCTCGAGCGCCTGTGTGCGGCCATCGCGGAGCGGCTGGGCGACCGCTACGGCGCCGATTCGGTGAGGGTGAAGGCCACCAAGCCCGAGCCGCCCATCCCTCTCCCGGTGGAAGAGGTGTCGGTCGAGGTCTGGCGCGAGGGCTAGCCGGTTGCGCGGCTTCCTCGGCCTGGGATCCAACGAGGGCGATTCGCTGGGCGCCATGCGCGCCGCCCGCGACGCCCTGGGCGCTCACGGCGTCCGCGTCACGCGCTCGTCATCGGTCTACACGACCGCGCCACAGGGCGAGGTGCTCGACCAGGCGGACTTCCTCAACGCATGCCTGGAGATCGACACCGACCTCCGGCCGGAGGAGCTGCTGGCGGCGGCCAAGGCGGTGGAGGGCGAGCTGGGCCGCCGGCCGGGAGGGCCGCGGCACGGTCCGCGCCCGATCGACGTGGACGTGCTGCTGCTCGGCGACCTCGAGCACCGGTCGCAGGCGCTCGTGCTGCCCCACCGCGACATCGCCGAGAGGCGCTTCGTGCTCGAGCCGCTGCTCGAGCTGGACCCCGGGCTGAAGCTGCCCGACGGCACGCCGCTGGCGCCGCTGCTCGAAGGCGTCTCGGGCCAGCGCGTCCAACGTGCGGGCCCGCTCTAGGACCGGCCGTCGGAAATCTGTCCGCGTAAGTTTGGTCGTCCGCTCAAGTGGGATGCTGAGAGTGTGAGCACCACCTGCGAGCTGGCCGCGTTCCGTGGCGATGACGCTCCCGCCCTGGTGGATGCCTCCCTGGCCTGCAGGCGGTGCCTCTCAGGGGCGGTCGAGTGGTCGCTGCGGACCGACGTGTGGGAGGCCGAGGTGGAGTGCCGCTGCCGTTCGTGCGGGTACGTGAGGACGGTGTCGCTCAACGGCGAGCAGGCGCTGCGCCTCGCTCTTCACCCGCACGCCGTTCAGTAGGCGCGCTCGCGCGCGTCCACGGGGCGGATCAGCGGCGCTGATGGTGCTCATGGCATGATCGCGCGGCGATGCTCCTCGCCGTGGACGTGGGCAACACCCAGACGCACATCGGGCTCTTCCGGGGGGAGGAGCTGTTCGAGCACTGGCGGCTGGCCACCGACCGCGACGACACCGCCGACACCGTGGCCGCCAACCTGGCGAACCTCCTCGGCCTGCGCGACCTTCGCCTGCGCGACGTGGACGCGGCGATCGTCTCCTCCGTGGTGCCCCAGCTGGGCCACGAGTACGAGGAGGTCTCACACCGCTACCTGGCGGGCGCGCTCGCGGTGGTCGGGCCGGACCTGAAGATCGGGATGCCGATCCGCATGGACAATCCGCACGAGGTGGGCGCCGACCGCGTGGTGAACTCGGTGGCCGCCTTCGAGCGCTGCGGCGGCGCGTGCATCGTGGTCGACTTCGGCACCTCCACCAACTACGACGTGGTCTCCTCGGCGGGCGAGTACCTGGGCGGCGTGCTGGCCCCGGGGGTGGAGATATCCATCGACGCGCTGGCCAGCCGCGCCGCTCGGCTGTTCAAGGTCGACCTCGACCCCCCGGCGACGGTGATCGGCAAGAACACCCAGGCCGCCCTGCAGTCGGGAGTGATCTACGGCTTCGCCGGCCAGGTGGACGCGATCATCGGCCGCATCCGCGAGGAGCTGGGGGAGGAGGCCACGGCCCTTGCCACCGGCGGCCTGGCGGGCCCGATCGTGCCGTTCTGCGAGCAGGTCGACGAGGTGGATGACCTGCTCACGCTCGAGGGGCTGCGCATCATCTGGGAGCGCAACCGCGGCTGAGTCGTAACGCTCGTGACCCACGCGGGTGTCCCGGCTCGGGATCGTGGAGCGCATGGGGGACGCGCGTGAGATTGGTCCGCCTATGCGGAACCAATCTGACGCCCATCGGTCCACGGAGCTACCGAGCTCGTCCGTAGGCAGCACGGTGTGGTCTCGCACGGCAGCTTCGCCGCCTCGGCCTGACCAAACACGCCATTGCTCACCGGGTCGCGCGCGGCCGGCTCATTCCCATTCACCGTGGTGTCTACGCCGTAGGGCACGATGCGCTCTCGACGCCGAGCCCGGTGGATGGCCGCCGTGCTGTGCGGGGGGCGGGGCGCGTCGCTCGGCATCGGCGCCGCCGGCGCGCTCTGGGCCGTTCGGGCGCACAGCGGCGCCACCGACGTGATCGTTCGCCACGCGCGCCGCGGCCGGCCCGGGGTCAGTGTTTCGTCGCGCCGCGGTACCCGGCGACGAACGAACCGTCCGCGACGGCATCCCGTCACCGGGCATTTCCCGCACGCTGTTGGATCTCGCTGCCGTCGTTCCGCGCCATCAGTTGCTGAGTGCGATCAACGAGGCGGAGGTCCAGCGACTTGCCGATCCGCTGTCGCTGCTCGACTTGTTGAGGCGCTACCCCCGCCGGCCCGGCACCCCCGCGCTGCGGGCGGCGCTGGCATTGCTGCCGCCCGGCGGTGTGGTCCTACGGTCGGACATGGAGGCCCTGTTTTGCGTCTTCCTCGCCGACAGGCGCCTGCCACGGCCTGCGTTCAACATGACGGTGGAGGGGTTCGAGGCGGACTGTGTGTGGTGGCGTGAGCGCGTGGTGGCGGAGCTGGACGGCCGACGGTTCCACGACACCGCCATCGCCTACGAGCGCGACCGGGAGCGGGATCGCATCCTCAATGCAGCGGACTGGCGGCCGCTTCGCATCACGTGGCGCCAGCTGACCCAGACTCCCGCAGCCGTGGAGCGCGACCTGCGGCGCATGCTGGAGGGGCCCTGAACGGCGCTACCGTCTCAGCATGCGCTCGCTGAACGATTCCTGGGACCTCGGCGGCATCGAGGTGTCAAACCGGCTCGTGCTCGCCCCGCTGGCGGGCATCGGGAACTGGTTCGTGCGGCTGCAGGCCAGGCGCCACGGCGCCGGGCTGGTGGTGTCGGAGATGGTGTCGAGCTTCGGCATCAAGCACGGCAACGAGCGCACCGTGCGCGAGTTCTTGCGCATTCATCCCGATGAGCACCCCGTGTCGATGCAGTTGTTCGGCCACGACGCCGCGGTGATGGCCGAGGCCGCCGAGAAGGTGGCGGCCGCCGGAGCCGACGCGATCGACCTGAACATGGGCTGCCCCGTGCGCAAGGTGATGAAGACGGGTGCGGGCGCCGCGCTGCTGGACGATCCCGACAAGGCGGTCGCCATCGCGAAGGCCGCGCGCGACGGCTCCGGCCTGCCGGTCACGGTGAAGCTGCGCCCCGGCCGGATGCCCGGCGACCGCGCGGGCGTGGACCTTGCCAAGCGCCTGGTCGACGAGGCCGGTGTGGCGGGCATCGCGTTCCATCCCCGCCACGCCTCCCAGCAGCACAAGGGCAGGCCCGACTACGCGCTGGCCGCCGAGCTGGTGGACGCCCTCGACGTGCCGGTGGTGGTCTCGGGCGGACTGCTCTCCGACGAATCGGCGATGCACGCGCTCGAGGCCAGCGGCGCGGAGGCCGTGATGCTGGCGCGAGGCTCGTTCGGCAACCCGTGGCGCTTCGAGCGCCTGCTGGGCCTGCGCGAGGGCGAGCCGTCCCAGGCCGAGGTGCTGACCGAATTGCGATGGGTGATCGAGCGCGCCGAGGAGCACCTGGGCACCGATCGGGCGGGCCGCTACCTGCGCAAGTTCTACCCCTGGTACGCGGAGCGGCTCGACCTGTCCAAGGAGATCGCCCACGAGCTCTCCACCTCTCCCACGACGGACGCCGCGCGAGCCCGCCTGGAGCGCCTGGAAGAGGCGGTTGTCGCCGCCTGAGCGGTTGCTAGACTGCCGCGTCCTCCCGGGCACCCGACGGGAGTTTTCTTATGCCGAGAGAGACACTTCTCACACCTGAGGGCCTGGCCGAGCTCAAGTCCAAGATCGATCGCCTGTCGACGGTTCGCCGCCGCGAGGTGGCGGATCGCATCAAGGAGGCGCGCGAGTTCGGCGACATCGCCGAGAACTCCGAGTACGACGACGCCAAGAACGAGCAGGCAATGCTCGAGAAGCAGATCGCCGACCTCGAAGACAAGCTGCGCGACGCCCGCGTGATCGACGAAAAGGCGGTCGACCACCGACGCCGTGTCCGTCGGCGTCACGGTCCACGTGAAGGATCAGAAGACCGACAAGTCCACGAAGTTCCGCATCGTTGGCTCCGCCGAGGCCGACCCCTCCGAGTCCAAGCTCTCCAACGAGTCGCCGGTGGGCAAGGCCCTGATGGGCCGCAAGCGCGGCGAGACCGTCTCCGTGCCCGTTCCGCGCGGGCCCGCGCGCAAGCTGAAGATCACAAAAATAGAAGCGGCCTGACCGCGCCCGGCGGCACGTGCCCGCCAGCCACGATCACGAAAGGCCGCATAGGGTTCGGTCATGGCTGAGGACGATCGGCGGGGCAAGCTCGAGGCGATTCGGGCGCGGGGCATCGACCCGTTCCCCCACGAGTACGCGGGCGTCCAGCCGACCGCCTCGATCCAGGCCGCCCACGCCGACCTCGAGGCCGGCGAGGAGACCGAGGATGCCTACCGGGTGGCAGGCCGCCTCACCGGCCGGCGGGAGTTCGGCAAGGCCGCGTTCCTCGACGTGACCGACCGGTCGGGGAAGGTCCAGGTGCAGGCGCGCAAGGACGTGCTCGGCGACGAGTCCTTCGACGCGATCACGAGCCTCGATCTCGGCGACCTCGTCGGCGTTGACGGGACGGCGTTCAAGTCTCGCCGCGGCGAGCTCACGCTCAAGGCCACCGGGTGGAAGCTGCTGGCGAAGTCGCTGCGCCCGCCGCCGGACAAGTTCCACGGGCTCGAGGACACCGAGACGCGCTACCGCCGCCGCGAGCTCGACCTGATCGCCAACGAGGAGGCGCGCGAGCTGTTCATCCTGCGGTCGAAGGTGGTGGCCGCCGCGCGCCGCTGGCTCGACGAGCGCGGATTCCTCGAGGTGGAGACGCCGGTGCTCCAGCCGCTCTACGGCGGCGCGCTGGCGCGCCCGTTCACCACCCACCACAACGAGCTCGACCGCGACCTCTACCTGCGGATCGCCACCGAGCTGTACCTCAAGCGGCTGATCGTCGGCGGCCTGGAGCGCGTGTACGAGCTGGGCAAGGACTTCCGCAACGAGGGCGTCTCGCACAAGCACAACCCCGAGTTCACGATGCTCGAGTGGTACGAGGCCTATGCCGACTACAACGTGATCGCCACCGAGCTGGAGGAGCTCGTGTCCTTCGTGGCCGGGCAGGTGGGGTACAGCGGCGAGATCGACTTCTCCGCGCCCTGGCGCCGCGTGACGCTCACCGACGCGATCCGCGAGGCCACCGGCATCGACATCCGCAAGGAGGAGGTGCCGGGCGAGGGAACGTGGGCCAAGCGGGTGGACGACCTGCTCTCCAAGCACGTGGAGCCCACGCTCGCGGACCCCACCTTCGTCACCGACTACCCGGTGGAGCTGTCGCCCTTCGCCAAGGCACACCGCTCGGAGCCCGGACTGGTGGAGCGCTTCGAGTGCTTCGCCGGCGGGATGGAGTTCGCGAACGCCTTCACCGAGCTCAACGACCCGGACGAGCAGCGCGCCCGCTTCGAGGAACAGCGCCGCAACACCGCCGAGGGCGACGAGGAGGCCCAGCCCTACGACGAGGACTTCGTGCGCGCGCTCGAGCAGGGCATGCCGCCCACCGGTGGGATCGGGGTGGGGATCGACCGGCTGGTGATGCTGCTATCGGGACGAGCCTCGATTCGCGAGGTCGTTCTCTTCCCCGCGATGCGGTAGACGCCGGGGGTCGCAACTAGCGTCTTTCCCCACGCAGGGAACCGCGGTGGCAGGCCGAACCGCGTTGTTAGACTGGCCTCCAGGCCGCGTCACCGATCCGTCCTCTCATCCCGTAAGGCTTCGCTGCCGAATAGCTGGATAAGAAGTCGGACAATGACCCGTCCCGCCAGACCCCGATAAGAGAAGGATCTGCCCCGTGTTCGAGCGCTTCACAGAGAGGGCCCGCCAAGTGGTCGTCTTGGCCCAGGAGGAAGCCCGGATCCTGAAGCACAACTACATCGGCACCGAGCACATCCTGCTCGGCCTGCTGCGCGAGGAGGAGGGCCTCGCAGCCCGCGTCCTCGAGTCGCTCGACATCACGGTCGAGCGCGTGCGCGCGCAGGTGGTCAGGATCGTCGGGTCGGGCGAGGAAGTGACCTCCGGCCAGATCCCCTTCACGCCGCGCGCGAAGAAGGTGCTGGAGCTGGCGCTGCGCGAGGCGCTGTCGCTCGGGCACAACTACATCGGCACCGAGCACATCCTGCTCGGCCTGGTGCGCGAGAACGAGGGCGTCGCTGCCCGCATCCTGCTCGACTTCGACGCCGACTCCGAGAAGATCCGCAACGAGGTCATCCGCATGCTCTCCGGCCCGGGCGGCCGGCAGCGCTCCGGCGCACAGGCCGGCGGCCAGGGCGAGGGCAAGAAGAGCTCCAAGCTGCTCGACCAGTTCGGGCGCAACCTCACCAAGCTCGCCAGCGAGGGCAAGCTCGACCCCGTCGTCGGCCGCGAGACCGAGGTGGAGCGGATCATGCAGATCCTCTCGCGCCGCCAGAAGAACAACCCGGTCCTGATCGGCGAGCCCGGCGTGGGCAAGACCGCCGTGGTGGAGGGCCTGGCGCAGCGCATCACCAGCGGCGAGGTGCCCGAGACCCTTAAGAACAAGCAGATCTACACACTCGACCTGGCCGCTCTGGTGGCCGGCTCGAAGTACCGCGGTGAGTTCGAGGAGCGGCTGAAGAAGGTGATGAAGGAGATCACCCAGCGCGGCGACATCATCCTGTTCATCGACGAGTTGCACAACCTCGTCGGCGCGGGCGCCGCCGAGGGCGCGATCGACGCGGCCAGCATCCTCAAGCCTGCGCTCGCCCGTGGCGAGCTGCAGACGATCGGCGCCACCACGCTCGACGAGTACCGCAAGTACCTCGAGCGCGACTCCGCGCTGGAGCGGCGCTTCCAGCAGATCCGGGTGGAGCAGCCCTCCACCGAGGAGACCGTGCAGATCCTCAGAGGGCTGCGCGACCGCTACGAGACCCACCACCGCGTCGGCATCACCGACGAGGCGCTGGCCGCGGCGGCCGAGCTGGCCGACCGCTACATCTCCGACCGTTTCCTGCCCGACAAGGCGATCGACCTGATCGACGAGGCCGCCTCGCGCGCGCGCATCAAGTCGATGACCGCGCCGCCCGTCTACCGCGAGCTCGAGGAGGAGATCGAGACCACGCGGCGCGACAAGGAGGCCGCGATCGAGGCGCAGGAGTTCGAGAAGGCGGCGAACCTCCGCGACAGCGAGCGCCAGCTGACCAACAAGAAGCGCGACCTCGAGGAGCAGTGGCGCTCCGGCGAGTCCGGCGAGCGCCCGGAGATCGGCGAGGAGGAGATCGCCGACATCGTCTCGATGTGGACCGGCATCCCGGTGTTCAAGCTCACCGAGGCCGAGACCCAGAAGCTCATGCGCATGGAGGACGAGCTGCACAAGCGCGTGATCGGCCAGCACGCCGCCATCGAGGCCGTCTCCAAGGCCATCCGCCGCTCGCGCGCGGGGCTCAAGGACCCCAAGCGCCCCACCGGCTCGTTCATCTTCCTGGGCCCCTCCGGCGTGGGCAAGACCGAGCTGGGCCGCACCCTCGCCGAGTTCCTCTTCGGCGACGAGGACGCGATGGTGCGCATCGACATGTCCGAGTACATGGAGAAGCACGCCGTGTCGCGCCTGGTGGGCTCACCCCCCGGCTACATCGGCTACGACGAGGGCGGCCAGCTCACCGAGGCCGTGCGGCGCAAGCCCTACAGCGTGCTGCTGCTCGACGAGATCGAGAAGGCGCACCCGGACGTCTTCAACATCCTCCTCCAGATCCTGGAGGACGGCCGGCTCACCGACAGCCAGGGCCGCACCGTGGACTTCCGCAATGCCATCGTGATCATGACCTCCAACGTGGGCGCGGCCGAGATCGCCAAGAACACGGGCGTGGGCTTCACGGTGGGCGAGGACGAGACGGGCGTGACCTATGACGCCATGAAGAAGGGCATCATGGGCGAGCTCAAGAAGGTCTTCCGGCCGGAGTTCCTCAACCGCATCGACGAGGTCATCGTCTTCCACAAGCTGGCCAAGGACGAGATCCGTCAGATCGTGGAGCTGCTGCTCAAGCGCATCCGCGAGTCGCTGGCGGAGCAGGAGCTCACGATGAACCTCTCCGACGACGCAGCGGACATGCTCGTCGACAAGGGCTGGGACCCGGCGATGGGCGCCCGCCCGCTGCGCCGGGCAATCCAGCGCTACATCGAGGATCCGCTGGCCGACCAGGTGCTCGCCCAGTCGATGGAGCCGGGTTCCACGGTCGAGGTCGAGAAGGCCACGGTCCAGGGCGACGACGGCGAGGACGAGGACGGCGTGAAGGTCACGGTGCACAAGCCCGCGCGCAAGCGCGAGGCCGTGGGCGTGGGCGCCGAGGGCGGCTCCGAGGAGGCTCCGGAGGGTGGCGAGGACTCGCCCGAGGGCTCCACTGAGCTGCCCGAGCCCGAGGTCCTGCCCGAGATCCCGGACGCCCCGCCGGCGCCCGAGGACGAGGGCGACTCCAAGAGCTGAGTACGCCGCAGCCCGCCGTACCGCGGAGGCGGTAGGGTCGTGCCCGAAAGGGGTACGACCGCGGGAGGCGGGAGTGAGTGCAGAACGCAGGGCGGTGGCCAAGGCCACGCGCAGGCTGATCCCGTTCCTGTTCGGGATCTACGTCGTGGCCTACCTGGACCGGGTGAACGTGAGCTTCGCCCAGCTCCAGCTCGAGGAGGACCTGGGCTTCAGCGACACGATCTTCGGCCTGGGCGCCGGGATCTTCTCGCTCGGTTACGTGATATTCGGCATGCCGAGCAACCTGCTGCTGCAGCGCTTCGGGGCCCGCCGCTGGCTGTCGTGGATCATGATGGCCTGGGGTGTGATCTCGGCGTCGATGATGTTCATCGACAGCGCCGGCGCCTTCTACGTGATGCGCTTCCTGCTGGGCGTGGCGGAGGCGGGCTTCTTCCCGGGCATCGTGCTCTACCTCACGTGGTGGTTCCCGGAGGCGGATCGTGGCCGCACGCTGGCACTGTTCATGACCGCCATCTCGGCCTCCTACGTGGCCGGTGGCCCGATCTCAGGCGGCCTGCTCGAGCTCGATGGGCTCGCCGGCCTCGACGGCTGGCAATGGCTGTTTTTGTGCGAGGGCCTGCCGGCCATCGGCCTGGGCTTCGTGGCGCTGCGGTTCCTCGATGACCGCCCGGCTGACGCGGAGTGGCTGGAGGCCGAAGAGAGGGAGGCCCTGAGCGCCCGCATCGCAGGCGAGCTGCGGGCCAAGGCCGGCGAGGGCCCCGGCAGCCGCATTCGCGACGCCCTGCGCAGTGGGCAGGTCTGGCTGTTCGCCTCGATCTACTTCATCATCCTCTCGGCTGCCTTCGGTCTGACCTTCTTCGTTCCCGACCTCGTCCAGGAGCGCACAGGTCTCAGCGACTTCGAGGTTGGTGCGCTCGCCGCGGTGCCGTACACCTTCGCCACGGTGGCGATGGTGGTGCTGGCGCGTAGGGCCGACCGCAGCGGCCGGCGCCGGCAGTACGTGGTCGGGCTGCTGCTGACCGGTGCCGCGGGCACGGTGCTCACCGCCTATGCGCAGACGGAGGTCCTCATCACGCTGTCGCTCATCCTGTCGACGGTGGGCCTGCTGGCCGTGATCCCGATCTTCTGGTCGCTGCCCACCGGCTTTTTGACCGGCAGCGCGGCCGCGGCCGGCATCGGAGCGATCGCCGCGATCGGCAACCTCGGGGGCTTCGGTGGCCCGGCGTTCACCGGCGCGATGGAGGACTCCACCGGCGACTTCGTGACCCCCTTCCTCGTGCTTGCAGGATTGCTGGTGGTGGGCTGCCTGCTCACGCTGCTCACCAGCGAGCCCGAGGCGGCCGGGACGACCCCGGCCTAAGCTCCCGGGATGGACCCGGTTGAGATCAAGGTTCGCGAGAACGGCCCCTACAAGGTGACCGGTCCGGTGACGATCGTGGACGCCGACGGCAACACCTACGAGCTGGGGGGCGATGACCGGCCGGTGGCCCTCTGCCGCTGCGGCGGCTCCACCACCAAGCCCTTCTGCGACGGCACTCACTCCAGGACGGGCTTCGAGGCGGCCGAGCGCGCGGTGGCCCAGGCCGACGAGGGCTGAGCTCAGGCGGCGCGGTCGATGAACCGCTTCAGGTCCGCAGGCGCCGGAGCAGGGTCCAGAGGTAGGGCCGGCGGCTCGTGCTCGGCCACCCAGGCGGCCACGATGCGCACCTCGTCCACGTCGTCCGGCCGCACGCCGGCCGGAGCCGGCGCCGAGAGCACGGCCCGGGTGCGCTCCACCAGCTCGTCCACCCGGGTAGCGCGCCCCAGTCGGCCACCCGGCCGCCCACGATCCAGAGGGCATCCCAGCGCTCGGCCGTGGGGTGCGCCGCCAGGATGAGGCGCGGGACGGCGTGCACCGCCCGGAGCATCCCTCCCAGCCGCGCGATCACGCCCTCGAGCCGCTCCCGCCGGCGCACCAGCGCCGCCGCGCGCTCGTAGCGGCGGGCCGCCGAGGCCTCGCGGATCTCGCCGTCGAGGCGCTCCAGCAGGAGTGCGCCACCGTCGCCGCGCCCGTCGAAGAGCGCGAGCGCGGCGTCCAGCTGGCGGCGGTAGGCGTTGGGGTCGAGGTCGCCGAGACAGGGCGAGCAACAGCGCCCCATCTGCCCGTACATGGACGGGTGCTCGCGCCGTTTCATGCGGCGCCCGCAGTGGCGCAGGCGGAACATCGAGGTGAGGTGGTCGGCCAGCTCGCGAGCGGCGGCACGTCCGCGCAGCGGCCCGATGCTCACGGCGCGACCCTCCGCCGGCTCGGGGCTCACCTCGAGCACGGGGTACTCGATGTCCAGGCGGCAGCGCACGTACACCCACCGGTCCGTGCGCTTGAGCGCCGTGTTGCCCGGCGGCCGCCAGCGTTTGATCAGCCGGTTCTCCAGCACCAGCGCGCCCAGTTCCGAGTTGGTGGATCTGTAGTCGGCGATCTCCGCGCGCTCGGTCCAGCCGGCCGGCGCACAGAAGTGCGCCCGCGCCCGCGTGCGCAAGGACACGGACTTGCCCACATAGAGCGGCCTGCCGCGTTCGTCGCGGAACACGTACACGCCCGGGTCCTGTGGCAGCGCGGACATGTCCGGCCGGTCCGCGGGCGGGCGGCGGACCGCCGGCGGCCCCGAGGAGCGCTCCCGCCGCCGTCGTGCTCCGAGCAGTGCCACCGCGTCCCCCACCGTGGCCGCGTGCGCGCACAGGCGCGGGAACAGCGCGCAGAGGATCCGCGCGCACGTGAGGGCGTCGGGCAGCGCGCGGTGCACGGCGTCCACCTCGATCCCCAGCGCCCCCGCCAGTGAGGCCAGCTTGCGCTGGCGCACGAGCGGGGCGAAGCGGCGAGCCATCGAGACGGTGCAGAGCACGGGCGGGTCGGGCCAGTCCAGACCCGCCCGCTCGAAGGCCTCGGCCAGCACACGGCGGTCGAAGGAGGCGTTGTGGGCCACCATCACCCGCCCGCGCAGGAGGTCGGCCAGCTCGGGCAATACCTCGGCGGGGGGTGGCGCCCCGTCCACCATGCCCTGCGTGATGCCGGTGAGGCGCTCGATGCCCCGGGACAGCGGGGCCTCCACGCGCACGAGCGACTCCCAGGTGTCGTGCAGCTCGCCGCCTCCCACCAGCACGGCACCCACCTCGGTGAGCTCGCAGCCCCCGCCACCGCGGCCGTTGGTCTCGGTGTCCACAGCCACCAGCTCGGCGGTGGCGAGGAGGTGATCGGTCAGGGGCGGGGAGGCGGCCGGTGCGGACACGGGCCGGCTATCCCACCGAGCGGCCCGGACGCCTTGAACGAACGCTTGCGCCGGGGCGAGAAACGTCCGCCCGCGGCCTTAGCTTCGGTGTATGGCCCGCTCCGCCACCCACTTCGTCTGTTCCGGCTGCGGCCACGAGTCGGCCAAGTGGCACGGGCGCTGCCCGGGCTGCGAGCAGTGGGACACGCTGGTGGAGGAGGCGCGGCCCACGGCGCCCTCAGGCGGCTCGGGCGGGCGGCTGGGAGGCCGCTCCGGCTCCGGGGCCAAGGCGCTGCGGCCGATCGCGCTCTCGGAGGTGCAGGCGCCGCGCGTGGCGCGGCTGCGCACCGGCATCGGTGAGCTGGACCGTGTTCTGGGCGGCGGCCTGGTCCCCGGGTCGCTGGTGTTGCTCGGCGGCTCGCCCGGGATCGGCAAGTCCACCATCACCACCGGTGCGCTGGGCAATCTCGCCGCAGCCGGGCACAAGGTGCTCTACGTGTCCGGGGAGGAATCGGCCGCGCAGGTGCGCCTTCGCGCGGAACGGCTGGGGGCCGGCGCGCTGTCGGTCCCGATCGTGGCGGAGACCGATCTCGACTCGGTGGTGGCCACCGTGGAGGCCGAGCGCCCCGACGTGTGCGTGGTGGACTCCGTGCAGGTGATGCACGCCAACGGCCTCACCGGTGCGCCGGGCTCGGTGGGCCAGGTGCGCGAGGTGGCCGGGGCGCTCATGCGCACGGCGAAGCAGCGCGGTATCGCGATCGTGCTGGTGGGGCACGTGACCAAGGAGGGGTCGCTGGCGGGGCCGCGGGTGCTCGAGCACCTCGTGGACTGCGTGCTGAGCTTCGAGGGCGAGCGTGAGCGCACCTATCGCACCCTGCGGGCGCTCAAGAACCGCTTCGGGTCCACCAACGAAGCGGGGGTGTTCGAGATGCGCGACGAGGGCCTCGTGGAGGTGGAGGACGCCTCCGCGCGCTTCGTCGCCGAGGCCACGCGCGAGCCGGGCTCGGTTGTGCTGTGTGCGATGGAGGGATCGCGGCCGCTGCTCGTGGAGGTGCAGGCGCTGGTGGCTCCCACCGAGCTGGTGCCCCCGCGGCGGATGGCCAACGGGGTGGACCGCAACCGCCTCGCCCTCGTTCTGGCGGTTCTCGCCCGGCACGCCGGGGTGCAGGTGGGCTCGGCCGACGTGTTCGTCTCGCTGGCCGGGGGCGTGCGGGTGGACGAGCCGGGCGCCGACCTGGCGATCGCCCTCGCCGTGGCCTCCGCGGCCCGCGGCGTGGCCCTGGGCCGCGGCGACAGGCCGCTCGCGGCGTTCGGCGAGCTGGGCCTCACCGGCGAGCTGCGCCACGCCGCCCACCCCGACCGCCGCCTGGCCGAGGCGCGCAAGTTCGGGCTCGACGGCGTGCTCCACCCCGGGGACGCCCTGCCCCACCTGCGCTCGGCCCTCGCGGCGGGACTGCCGGCGAGGAGCGCAGCCCGGGCGTCGGCCGGGCGAGCACCGCAGCCCGAGTCTCAATCGACGCCGCAGGTGGCGCGCGACCGCGCGGCCTAGTGTTGAATTCCGCTCGATGAGGCTTCCACGGAGCATCGCCATGGCGGGCGCAGGCGCCGCGCTGTTGGTGCCCGGGAGCGGGATCGCGGGACCCGCAGCGGCTCAGCCGGAGGCTCGGTCCTCCAAGGCCTGTGGCGCGATCAAGGCCCGCAACGGCGGCCGGGCCCGGTCGATCGCGGCCACCGGCGGCACCAGCTGCCGTACGGCCCGCAAGGTGGCCAGGAGGGCGAGGGGGAGGCGCTATCGCGCCTTCGGCTACCGGTGCGTCCCGACCCGGGTCTCAGGTGAATACAACCGCCTGTACGGGTGCTCGAAGGCGGGCACCGGGCGGGGCATCGGCTTCTTCTACAAGCGGCCGTAGGCGCCAATCGAAAGCTTTTCCCTGCGTCAAGGGGAAAACGCGGCCTTTCCGGCGCCATTGCCGTACAATCGGTGTGGTGGACTTTGCCGGGGATGAAGTAACGGAGCTCGAAGCTCGGCAAGAACCCCGGTTGGTTCGTGCTTTGGAGATGATCGCCCCCGGTACCGCGGTGCGGGAGGGCGTCGATGCCATCGTCCAGGGCCGAACCGGCGCGTTGATCTGCATCGGGGACAACGAGGAGCTTTCGTTCCTCTACTCCGGCGGCCTGAAGCTCGATGTGGACTACGCCCCGGCGCTGCTGTTCCAGCTGGCCAAGATGGACGGTGCGATCATGCTCTCCGCCAACGGGACCAAGATCGGCTGGGCCAACGTTCAGCTGATGCCCGACCCCACCATCCTTTCCCTGGAGACCGGCACCCGGCACCGCACCGCCGAGCGCGTCTCCAAGCAGACCGGCGCCCTGGTGATCGCGATCTCCGCGGCCCGCAGCGTGGTCTCGCTGTACCTCGACGGTGCCAAGTACATCCTCGAGGACATCCCCGTGGTGCTGGCCAAGGCCAACCAGGCGCTGGCCACGCTGGACAAGTACCGCAGCCGCCTCGACCAGGTCTCCACGCGCCTCACCGCACTGGAGTTCGAGGGCGGCGTGACGCTTCATGACGTGCTCACCGTCGTCCAGCGCGCTGAGCTGGTCACCCGAATGGCGGTTGAGATCGAACGCTTCATCGTCGAGCTGGGCGCCGAGGGGCGCCTGATCGAGATGCAGCTGGAGGAGACGATGGTGGGTGTGGCCGGGGACAAGGCCGCGCTGGTGCGCGACTACATCTCCGAGCCTGGGGACGACACCCACGCCAACGTGCTCGACTCGCTGGCGCGGTTGCCCCACCAGGATCTGCTCGACTTCGGGCGTCTGGCGGAGCTGCTCGGCCACGACCGCAAGCTGAACACCCTCGACCACCCGGCCTCTCCGCGCGGGCACCGAGTGCTCGGCCGCATTCCAAGGCTGCCCAAGCTCGTGGTGCAGGAGATCGTGCGCGAGTTCGGCGGTCTCGACGAGATCCTCGCCGCAAGCGATGGCGAGCTCGAGGCCGTGGGCGGCGTGGGGGACATGAGGGCGAAGGACATCCGCGAGGGCCTCCGGAGGCTTCAGGAGGTCAACCTCGTGGATAGGTATCTACACACGTGACAAGGCGCCCGGGGCACGATGCCCGTGGGCTTTTAGAACAGGAGGAAGTCATTTCCGAAACGGTGGAGCAAGAGATCGAGGACCTCGAGATAACCCGTGAGATCCCCAACATCGACTACGAAATCGGGGATCACGTCGTATATCCGCACCACGGCGCCGGCAAGGTCCTCAAGAAGGAGCAGAAGGAGGTGCTGGGCGAGAAGCGCGAGTACCTGACGATCCAGATCCTTCACAACGACATGACCGTGATGGTCCCGTGTGAGAACGCGGGCCGCGCCGGGCTGCGGCGCGTGATCGGGGAGGAAGCGGTGGCGAAGGTGCTGTCCGTCCTTCGCGACGACGTGAGCCAGATGCCCAAGAACTGGAACCGTCGCTTCAAGCACAACCGCGAGAAGATCAAGACCGGCGACGTGTTCGAGTTGGCCGAGGTGGTGCGCAACCTCGCCATCCGCGAGTCCGAGAAGGGGCTCTCCACGGGTGAGAAGCAGATGTACACCCGCGCCAAGAAGATCCTCGCCTCCGAGCTGATGTACGCGCTCGAGATGGAGGAGGACGGCGCCGAGGAGCACCTCGACTCCCTGATCGAAGAGGCTCACGCCGGGCGGATGGCCGAGCCGGCCACGGCGTAGGCACCTGACGAGATGAGCGTCGTCGGCATCATTGCCGCCGGCGGCAGCGGCGAACGCCTTGGAGCCGATGGCCCCAAGGCGTTCGTCGTTCTGGCCGGCCGCCCGCTGTTGGACTGGAGCCGCGACGTGCTCGGCGCCGT
This sequence comes from uncultured Thermoleophilaceae bacterium, assembly GCA_963727395.1. Taxonomy (GTDB): domain Bacteria; phylum Actinomycetota; class Thermoleophilia; order Solirubrobacterales; family Thermoleophilaceae; genus JAAYBF01. The sequence continues at coordinate 144,999 of CAVSGC010000023.1, forward strand.
GTGCGACCGCGTGGTCGTGGCGGTGCCCGCCGGGCATGAGGGCGAGGTGACCGATCGTGTGGTGGGAGGCGCCTCCCGCTCCGAGTCGGTCCGCCGGGCGCTCGAGGCGGCGCCCGGAGGCCACCGTGGCGGTGGTGCACGACGCGGCGCGCCCGCTCGTGACGGCCGCGCTCGTGCGGGCCTGTGTCGACGGCCTCGCCGGCGTGGATGGCGCCGTGGCGGCCGCGCCGGTGAGCGACACCATCAAGGAGGTCAATGCCGACCGCATGGTCACCCGCACCATGGACAGGGCCTCGCTGTGGGCGATCCAGACGCCCCAGGTGTTCCGCGCCGACACCCTGCGCCGGGCGATGGACGTGGACGACTCGGTGTTGGCGGCGGCCACCGACGACTCGTCGCTGGTCGAGGCGGCGGGCGGCGCCGTGCGCCTGGTGGGCGCTCCGCGGGAGAACCTCAAGGTGACCACTCCACTGGACCTTCGCGTGGCGGAGGCCATACTGGCCGGCCGGTGCTGACCGACTACCACGTACATCTGCGTCCCGATGACGAGGGCACCACGGCAGAGCAGTACTTCACCGCCGCCAACGCGGAGCGCTACCGCGAGGCCGCGGCGGAGCGCGGCATCGCGGAGCTGGGCGTGTCGGAGCACGTTCACCGCTTCGTCCAGGCGCTGGATGTCTGGACCCACCCGTGGTGGCGCCAGAACGCCCACGACGACATCGACGCCTATTGCGCATTCGTCCGCGATGACACCGACCTGCGGCTGGGGATCGAGGCCGACTTCGTGGCGGGTCGCGAGGATCGGATGGCCTCGCTGCTGGAGGCACGGGAGTGGGACTACGTGGTGGGGTCGGTCCACTTCCTGCGCGACGAGGCCGTGGACATGCGCGGGAGCGACTGGGACGTGTGGCGCTCGGGCGACCCGGACAAGGTCTGGCGGCGCTACTTCGAGACGCTCGGGGAGGCGGCCCGCTCGGGCATGTTCGACATCCTTGCCCACCCCGACCTGGTGAAGGTCTGGGGAGCCGACGCTCCGGCGCCCGAGGGCGACCTGCGCCGCTTCTACGAGCTGGCCATGGATGGGATCGCCGACTCCGACGTGGCCGTGGAGGTGTCCACCGCCGGTCTGCGCAAGCCGGTGGGCGAGATCTACCCAGCCGCGGCGTTCCTCGAGATGTGCCTCGAGGCGGGCCGGCCCGTGGCGCTGTCCAGCGACGCCCACGTGCCCGATGACCTGGGCCATGGCTATGACCGGGCGGTGGAGTGGCTGGCCGGCCTGGGCGTGAGCGAACTGGCGGTGTTCGAGGGTCGCGAGCGTAGGCTGGAGCCGATCACTCCCTCCGGGAGCACAGGCGGATGAGCGCGCGCACGGGCATCGGTTACGACTCGCACCCCTTCGGGGAGGACCGCCGCCTGGTGCTGGGTGGTGTGCAGGTACCCGAGGCCGAGCGGGGCCTCACCGGCCACTCCGACGCCGACGTCCTGACCCACGCGGTGATCGACTCGCTGCTGGGCGCGGCGGGCTTGGGCGACATCGGGCTGCACTTCCCCGACACCGAGGAGCAATGGCGCGACGCCGACTCGATCGCGCTGCTGGAGGAGGTCTGCCGCTTCCTCGCCGAGCACGGCTGGACCGTGCGCCACATCGACTCCAGCGTCATCTGCGAAGCGCCCAAGCTGGGCACCCACCGCGACGCGATGCGCGCGTGCCTGGCCGATGCCGTGGGCCTTCGCACCGCTCGAGGTGAACGTGAAGTTCACCACCAACGAGGGGATGGGGTTCGTGGGTCGCGGCGAGGGGATAGCCGCTCTAGCCGTGGCCACGGTCGAGCGCGAGGACCAGCTAGGTTCTCGGTCGTGGACGGCGCTGACCTCGCATTCGCAGGACCGTCGCGCCAGGCCGAGCTGGTGCGCTCCGGAGAGGTGAGCGCAACGGAGCTCACCCAGCTCTACCTCGAGCGGATCGAGCGCATCGACCCTCAGGTCAACGCCTACCGCACGGTGATGGCCGAGAGGGCCCTGATCGAGGCCGAGCAGGCCGACCAGCGTCGCAAGGCGGGGGAGGACCGGCCGCTGCTGGGAGTTCCCCTGGCGGTCAAGGACAACGTGGACGTGGCGGGCGAGCTGACCACCCACGGGACCTCGGCTCACGACCCGGCGCCCGCCACCGCCGACGCCGAGCTGGTGCGCCGCCTGCGCTCCGCCGGCGCGGTGATCATCGGCAAGACGAACATGCCCGAGCTGGCGATCATCGGGGACACCGAATCGCCAACGTTCGGGCAGACCCGCAACCCATGGGACACCGGCCGCTCCTCCGGCGGCTCGAGCGGTGGCAGTGCGACCGCCGTGGCGGCGGGCCTGGCCTCGGCGGCACACGCCACCGACGGCGCCGGATCGATCCGCATCCCCGCCGCCAGCTGCGGGCTGTTCGGCCTCAAGCCCCAGCGCGGAAGGGTTTCCCTGATGCCCGACGCGCGCCACTGGCACGGCCTGAGCGTGGCGGGCGCACACACGCGGTCCGTGGGAGACAGCGCGCTGCTGCTGGACGTGATGAGCGGCCCGGCCGCCGGCGACGAACACGTGGCCGAGCCACCCCAGCGCCCGTTTGCCGAGGCCGCCCGGGAGCTGCCGGGGCGCCTGCGCGTGGCGGTGTCGACGATGCCCTTCGTCCCCGCCCGGCTGCACGAGGACGTGCGGCGTGCCCTGGACGAAACCGTCGAGCTGCTGCGATCGCTGGGCCATGTCGTTCAGGAGCGCAACCCCGCCTACAACGAGCTGGGCACGGTCTTCATGCCCCGGTTTCTCAAGGGGATGCAGCAGGAGGGCGAGGCGATGTCGCGGCCCGAGCGGCTGTCCCGGCGCACGCGTGGTTTCGTGCGGCTGGGGCGGGTGATCCACCCTGCCGCACTGCGCCACGCCCTGCGCGACGAGGAGCGCCAGACCAGCCGGATCCTGCAGCTGTTCTCAGACCACGATGTCCTTCTCACGCCCGTGACAGCACGGCCGCCCGTGCGAGCCGGTCAATGGGAGGGGCTGGGGCGCTGCGCACGCTGGCCTCCATGAGCCTGGCCTATCCCTACACGGCGCCCTGGAACGCGACCGGCCAGCCGGCGGCCTCGCTGCCGGCCGGCTTCACGGCCGGCGGGCTGCCCCTGGCCGTCCAGCTGGTCGGGCGGCCGCACGACGAGTCCACGCTGTTCTCGCTCTCCGCCCAGATCGAGGCCGAGCGCCCCTGGGCGGACCGCCGCCCTCCTCTCGGATAAGAATCGTGCGCAGCCGGCCGACCCGGCCGCTTCGCAATAGCCTCTCCGCCGTGCGCGAGGTTCGCCTGCAAGACACCCTGAGCGGGGAGCTGCGCCCGCTGGAGCCGCGCGAGCCCGGGAAGGTGGGCATCTACGCCTGCGGGCCCACGGTCTACGCGCGCGTGCACGTGGGCAACGCCCGCCCGTTCGTGGTCTTCGCCCTGCTCAAGCGCTTCCTGGAGCACGAGGGGCTGGAGGTCACGCTCGTGGAGAACGTGACCGACGTGAACGACAAGATCTACCAGGCGGCGCGCGAGGCCGGAGTGCCCAGCGCGGAGCTGGCGCGGGAGATGGCCGCCCACTACCTCGCCGACACCGACCGCCTGGGCCTCGGACGACCCGATCACGAGCCGCTGGCGGCGGAGACGGTGGATGCGATCGTGGACCTGATCCAGGCCCTGATCGACTCCGGTCACGCCTACGCTGCGGGCGGCGACGTGTACTTCCGCGTGGCCAGCTTCCCCGCGTACGGCAGGCTCTCCAACCGCCCGTCCGAGGAGATGGAGCAGGGGGAGGGCGACGACGCCGCCGACCTGAAGGAGAGCCCGCGCGACTTCGCCCTGTGGAAGGCCCACAAGGAGGACGAGGACACGTCCTGGCCCGCGCCGTGGGGCGAGGGGCGGCCCGGCTGGCACATCGAGTGCTCGGCGATGGCCGAGCAGATCCTTGGAACCGACTTCGAGATCCACGGCGGGGGCTCTGACCTGGTGTTCCCCCATCACGAGAACGAGATCGCCCAGACCGAGGCAGCCCGCGGTCAGCCGCTGGCCCGGATCTGGATGCACAACGGCATGGTGCAGATGGGCACGGAGAAGATGGCCAAGTCGGTGGGCAACATCCACCTGCTGCATGCCGCGCTGGACGAGTTCGGCCGCGACGCGCTGGTCATGTACTTCGTGGGCGGTCACTACCGGCAGCCGCTGGCCTTCTCCGCCGAGGGGCTGGCCGAGGCGGGCCGGGCCGTGGACCGGGTGCGCGAGGTGTGCCGGCGCCTGGACGCCGAGGCGCCGCCCTCGGACGAGCTCGACGAGTACGCGGACCGCCTGTTCGACTCACTGGCCGACGATTTCAACACCCCTGCCGCCCGCGCGGCGCTGTTCGACTGGGTGGCGGAGGCCAACCGCCGGATCGACTCGGGGGCCAGGCTGGGGCGCGGACGCCTCCCCGAGATGCTTCAGGTTCTCGGCCTGGAGAACCTGCTCGAGGCCGAGGAGCAGGGCGGCGATGACGCCGAGCGGCTGATGGCCGAACGCGAGCGGGCCCGGGCCCAGCGCGACTTCGCCCGCGCCGACGCGGTCCGCGACGCCCTGGCCGAGCGCGGCTGGGACGTGCGCGACACCCCCGAGGGGCCGCGGCTGGTGCGCCGCCGGCAGTGATCCTCTACGGACGCAACCCGGTTCGCGAAGCGCTGCGAGGCAGGCGCCGGGTGGGTCAGGTGTGGGCCACCGAGGCGGCTGCGCGGGAGTGGTGGCTCAAGGACGTGGGGCACACGGTGGCGGGCGCGGGCGAGATCGAGGGGCTGTGCGGCTCGCCGGACCACCAGGGGGTCTGCGCTGAGGCCGAGCGCTACCCCTACTCCGACGCGGACGAGCTGCTGCGCTCCTCGACCACGCCCTGGTGGTCTGCCTCGACGAGGTGACCGACCCGCACAACCTGGGCGCCGTGGCGCGGGTGGCCGAATCCGCGGGGGCGGCCGGGCTGGTGATACCGCAGCGGCGCTCCGCCGAGGTGACTCCCGCGGCGTGCAAGGCGTCGGCCGGCGCGCTGGAGCACCTGCCCGTGGCAATGGTGCGAAACCTCGCCGATTGGCTGGCTGAGGCCAAGGACGCCAAGGCCTGGGTCTACGGCGCCGCCGCCGAGGGGGAGACGGTGCCGTATGACCGTCCCGACTACTCCGGCCGCGTGGTGCTGGTGCTCGGGTCGGAGGGCCGCGGCCTGCGCCCGAGGGTGTCGGCGGCCTGCGACCAGCTGGTATCGCTGCCCCAGCGCGGGCGCGTGGGTTCGCTGAACGTGTCCACCGCCGCCGCCGCCCTGCTGTACGGGATCTTGCATCTGCGCAAATCCAGGCTTGACAAGGATTCATAACGCGGAGATACTCGCGCCATTGATAAAGCTGGAGTCGAGCTTGACGGTTCGACTGCAGGTGAGCGCGGCGCCAGGGGAGGTAGCGCGCCACTGAGCTTCAAGGGCCTCTTGAGAGGGCGGCCCGGAAGGAGCATTCGTGGCTGCATCTATCTCCCCATCCGCATCGGTGGTCAGCAAGCCTCAGGCTCACGTTGAGCCCGAGGACAACTATCTAATTGCGCTGGCGAAGCAGGGACGGCCGGACGCATACGACAGGATCGTGAAGCGTTACCACGGGTTCGTGCGGCTGAAGGCCAGCTCGTACTTCCTGATCGGCGGCGACTCCGACGATCTGATCCAGGAGGGCCTGGTGGGCCTCTACAAGGCCGTGCGCGACTTCCGCACGGACCGCGAGTCCAGCTTCCGCAACTTCGCGGAGCTGTGCATCACCCGCCAGATCATCACGGCGGTCAAGACCTCCACCCGCAACAAGCACACGCCGCTGAACGAGTACGTCTCGTTCTCGCAGACGCCGGCAGCATCCGGGGGGGACAACGACCCCACCCTGGACGAGCTGCTGCCCGGGCCCACAGCGCACGACCCGGTCAACCAGGTGATCTCGACCGAGGAGCTGCAGAGCCTGGTGGCGTGCCTTTCGAGCGTTCTATCCGAGCTGGAGAGCTCGGTGCTGTCCCTATACCTCGACGGGCGCTCCTACGAGACGATCGCCGAGCACCTGGATTGCGACACCAAGACGGTCGACAACGCCCTCCAGCGCGTCAAGCGCAAGGTGGGGACCCACCTGGACTCGCGGGCCGTACCGGCCTAGCGGCGTTTCCGCTCGCAGCAGGGGGGTAGTGCGGGGCGGACCCCCTCGTGGGGGCCAATCCATCGGAGGAGGAAGTCAAGTGAACATCGTCGGAATCCTGATCACGGTGCTCGTGGCCGTCATCGTCTACGTCATCCTGTCCTACGTCTCCACGATCGTCGCGATCGTCGGAGCGATTCTCGTGCTGCTGGCCGGCATTCCCAGCGGCGGATTCGGCCTTGGGGGCCGATTCGGAGGCGGCGGAGCGGCAGCGCCCAGGCGCTAGCCCGGCTCGCCGCAGCGGGTCGTTTTCACGAAGGGCGTCCGGGGCGGTGGGCATCGTGCGAACATGTGTTCGCTGCAGCCTCCGCCCCGGGCTGCTCGGGATACGCTGGGCCTGCGGCTCTGAGCTGCCCGCCTAGCTCAATTGGCAGAGCACTTCACTTGTAATGAAGAGGTTCTCGGTTCGAGTCCGAGGGCGGGCTTGCGTGGCGACCGCTAGGCCGCGCCCACGGCCAGCTCGATGTTCCCGTGTCCGTTGGAGGACACGGGAACATCGGGCGGCTCGTCGGCGCCCTCGACGTTGAGGCGGCGCTCCACCTCGCCGAGGATCAGGCCGAAGAGCAGGTGGCGCCAGGCGGCCTGCGCGAATGCGCGGCCGTTGCCGCTGAGCGGGGTGAAGTCCTTACGCGCGGGGTGGTAGCGGTCCACCAGGCGGCCGAGCGGCCACAGGGCCACGTGCTCGGCCAGCGACATCGTGACGGCACGCACCTGCGGCGGGCCGACCAGGAACGGCCGCAGTTGCGAGTACGCGGCCCCGAACACCGCGCCGTTGACCGCATGCAGGGCGACGCCGGCGGCGGGCCAGGCGTTGCCACGCGTGACCGCCTTCCCGAGCAGCTCCACGTCGTCGTAGTCGCTGTCGAATGCGCGCTTGTCGGCCGCTTGCTGGGCCGCCCACACGGTGGCGGCCAGGCTGCCCGCCAGGGCGCCATTCAGGCTCCGCTTGAGATTCACGCACCGCAGCGTAACGGTGTGCGGCCGAGTGGGTAGCTGGGATGTGCCGTCGAGCCACCAGCAGCGACTGTCGCGCTACCACGAGCGCACCCGCGGGCGCGGCGTGAACCCATGGGTCTACTGGCCCGTTCGCGCGGTGCTGCAGCCGTTCCTCCAGGTCTTCTTCCGCCTGCGCCGCGGCGGCCGTCAGCACGTGCCCGAGGGCGGGGTGCTGCTGGCCTCCAACCACCGCAGCTTCCTCGACCCCTTTGTGATCGGCTGCTGCGTGCCGCGCCCGATCTACTTCGTGGCCAAGCAGGAGCTGTTCACGATCCCGCTCATCGGCTGGGTGCTCAACTGCCTCGGAGCGTTTCCGGTCCGCCGCGGCGAGTCCGACGAGCAGTCCACGGCCACGGCGCTCGCGCTTCTGGAGCGCGGCGAGGCCGTCGTGATCTTCCCGGAGGGCACCCGCCACCGCTCCGGTCCGCTGCAGCCGCCAAGGCGCGGCGTGGGGAGGCTGGCCCTGGAGAGCGGCGCCCCGGTGGTGCCCGTCGCGGTGACCGGCACCGAGCGCGCCCGCACCGGGATCCTGTTCCGTCCCGTGCGCGTGGACATCCGCTGCGGCCGCCCGCTCACCTACCCGCGGGTTCAGACGCCCTCCAAGCGCCTCGCCACCGAGGTCACGGCCCGGATCTGGCCGTGCGTCGAGCTCCAGTGGGCGTGGCTCGGGGGCCCGATGCCCATCGCCGACGACCGCCGGCCGCTGGAACGCGCCGAGCGGCAGGCGGCCTGAGCGGGGCGATCCGGGGGTAGGCTGGCCGATGGGTGGACGAACTGGCGGACAAACAGCGGATCGACCGCGATTTCAGCGACCTCTACCGCGCCCATCTGCGCGACGTCTACAGCTATTCCTACTACCGCATCGGCAATCACCACGACGCCGAGGACATCACCGAGCAGACCTTCCTACAGGCCTACCGGCACTTCGAGCGTGCGCAGCGCGAGTCCGCCGGCCGTCCGTTGCGGCCCTGGCTCATCCGGATCGCCCACAACCTCGCGGCCAACTACTACCGCGACCGCTCGCGCCGGCCTCAGACTCAGCTCGAGGACGCCGCCGTGGTCTCCGCGCCGCACGGCACGGAGGAACTGGCCGAGGGGCGGCAGGAGCTGAAGGACGTGCTCGAGGGAGTGTCGAACCTTCCCGAGGACCGGCGCGAGGCCCTGATCATGCGCTTCGCCCTCGACATGGACAACCGCGAGATCGCGCGGGCGCTGGACCGAAGCGAAGGGGCCACGAAGGTGTTGATTCACCGAGCCATACGCCAGCTGGAGCAGAGCCTGAAGGAGCCCGACGAATGAGCACGGGATATCGATGACACCGGTGCACGACGTGGAATCGCTGCTGCGCTCGGCCCTGGTGCCGGTGGAGCCCTCAGAGGCCCTGAGCGACCGGCTGGAGCGAGGCCTCTCCGACCTGACGGACCTCGCCGTGGAGGAACTCGCCGACTGGGAGCTGTCGGCGATGCGCGACCCCCGCAACTGGGGCCGGCCGGTGGCCGCGGTGGTGGTGGGCGGCACCGCGGCGGGCGCACTGGTGCTGGTGCGGGCGCGGCAGCAGCACAAGCGCCGCCAGAGCACCGGTCTGAAGGCGCTGGAGCGCAGCCTGCGCGACGTGACCGAGGATCTGCAGCGCCGTCTGGGAAACTGAGCGGCGGCCACGGGGCCGCTCAGCGTGATCCGTGCGCAGTGGTACTGCGCACACTCCCGTAGGCCGTGAGCCCCCAAGACCACATCCAGAACCTCGCCGACGAGGAGGTCATGCACCTCGTCCAGGAGGGCAACCCGAGGGCCTTCGAGCTCCTCTTTGACCGTCATGGCGGTCCGGCGTTCTCGCTGGCCTACCGAATGGTGGGCAACCGGGTGAGCGCCGAGGACATCTCCCAGGAGGCGTTTCTCTCGATCTGGCGCAGCCGCGACCGCTACCAGCCCGACCGCGGCAGCGTGCGCACATGGGTGCTCGGCATCGTCCACCACCGCGCCATCGACGCCCTCCGCCGCAACCTGGTGCACGACAAGCGGCGCAGCAGCGCCGAGGGCATCGAGGAGCGCTTCGAGGCGAAGGAGACCACCCCGGGTGAGGCGGCCCGCCGCGAGGAGGCGCGCAGTGTGCGAGCGGCGCTCGCCGAGCTTCCCGTCGAGCAGACGCGGGTCGTGGAGCTGGCCTACTTCGGCGGCTTCAGCCACAGCCAGATCGCGGACATGCTCGAAATGCCCATCGGTACCGTCAAGGGGCGCATGCGACTGGGCCTGGACAAGCTGCGCAAGAGCCTCGCGGGGGTGGCCGCATGAGCGTCGACCGCCACCAGGCCCAGGAGGAGAACGTGGGCGCCTACCTGCTTTCCGCGCTCACCGAGATCGAGGAGCGCGCCTTCGAGCGGCACCTGGCCGAGTGCCCGGTGTGCCAGGACGAGGTGGAGCGGCTGCGCCCAGCGGTGGGGGCCCTGCCCCGCTCGGTGGACCCCGTCGACGCCACCGGGAAGCCTCAAGGCCTCGCTGATGGCCACCGTGAACGCCGACGCCCGCGAGAGCCGTGCCGAGGCCCGGGGGCCCGGAATCGTCCGGCGCCTGGGTGAGCGCATCTCCGGGCTGAACGGAGCCATGGCCGGCATGCGCCCCGGCGTGGCCTGGGTGGCGGCCTCGATCTTGCTGGTCGCCGGCGTCCTCGGGGGCGCCGCGGGCCTGTATGCCATCTCCGAGCTCGGCTCGGGCGACGGCAGCGGCCGCACACTCGCGGCGGTCGTGGACAAGACGCGCCTGCCACAGGCAAGTGGGAGCTTCGCGGCGGCCGAGGACTCCGAGCACGGCGGCGTGCTTCGCGTGCACGGACTGCCCGCGCTCGACAGCGGCTCGGTCTACCAGGTGTGGCTGCGCCGGGACGGCGAGGTGATCTCGCAGTCGATGTTCAGCGTCGGCGAGGACGGCGACGGGGCGGCCGCTGTGGCCGATGACCTCAAGTCCGCCGACGCCGTGATGGTCACGCGCGAGCGCGCGGGCGGGGCCAAGGCTCCCACCGAGAAACCGGTCCTGACCGTCCGTCTCTGACGACTACCCTGATCTCCGCCATGGAGACGTGTTACCGCCACCCCGGTCGTGAGACGGGCGTCGCCTGCTCCAACTGCGGGCGTGCGATCTGCACCGACTGCATGACCACCACCTCGGTGGGCATGCGCTGCCCGGAATGCGCCAGCCAGAAGACGCAGGTCAAGACGATGGGTTCGGTCACCGACCCGCAGCTCACCTACATCCTGATCGGGATCAACGTGGCGGTGGCACTGGGTGTCCTGCTCAGCGGCGGAGGGGCGGGCCTGTTCTCCGGCAGCGCGCCACTGATCGAGGACGGAGCGGTGTCGCGCTTCTACATCGACGACGGCGAGTACTGGCGGCTGGTCACTTCCGGCTTCCTGCACTACGGGATCTTCCACCTGGGGCTGAACATGTTCATGCTCTACGTGCTGGGTTCGGAGCTCGAGCCCTCACTGGGGCGCCTGCGCCTCGGGGTCGTCTACTTCGTGTCGCTGCTGGGTGGGTCCTTCGGCGCTCTGCTGCTCGAGCCCAACGCCCTCACCGCGGGCGCGTCGGGAGCCGTGTTCGGGCTGATGGGCTCCGCCTTCGTGCTGATGCGCAAACGCGGCATCAACCCGTTCGAGACCGGCCTGGGCCTCCTCCTGGTGCTGAACATCCTGCTCAGCTTCCGTCCCGGGATCTCCCTGGGCGGGCACCTCGGAGGCCTGATCGCCGGCGCGTTCGCCACGCTGCTCATCCTCGAGCTGGGGGAGCGGCGCAGCGTGCCGTCGGCCGTGCCGATGGTGCTCGCGGGCGCGATCGGCGTGGCCTCGGTGGCCGGCTCGATCATGGTCTCCGCCTCCGGCTAGGAGGCCTTCGGCCCAGCCAGCTCCTCGTAGAGGTCCTGCAGCTCGGCCAGCATCCGAGGCATACCGAAGTGCTCTTCCACGCGCCGGCGCCCGGCCTGGCCCATGCGCTCCGCCAGGGCGGGGTCGTCGGCGAGCAGCCGGATCGCCGCCGCCAGGGCGGTCGGATTCCCGGGCGGCACCAGCAGCCCCGTCTCGCCGTCGCGCACCACCTCCGCCACCCCGCCGTGGGTGGACGCCACGACGGGCAGGCCGGCGGCGCCCGCCTCCATCGCCACCAGACCCAGCGGCTCGGGGCGGGTCGAGGGCACCACCGCCACATCGGCCGCGGCCCACACGTCGTCCACATCGGGGCGAAAGCCCAGCCATCGCACTCGCTCGGCCAGGCCCAGCCGGCCCGCCAGACGCTCGAGGTCACCGGGCAGGTGGCCGGCGCCGGGGGCGGCGTCCCCCGCAAGCAGCGCCACGGCTCCGTGCTCCACGAGCGGCGCCTCGGCCATGGCGCGGATGAGCACGTCCTGGCCCTTCCAGTCGCTGATCCGGCCCACCAGCGCCGCGACCGGCCGTCCGCGGGGGATGCGCAATCGAGCGCGCGCCTCGTCGCGGTCAAGCGCCCGCGGGGCGCGGGGCAGGCCGTCGTGGATCACGCGCGCCCGGCTGGAGCCCGAGAACTGGCGCGCCACGGCGCTCGAGATGCACGCGAGGGCATCGGCACGCAGCAGGCGCGCGCGCAACAGCGGCCACATTGGCGAGGCCACCCGGCCGCCGGCGCCGGCGTATATCTCGCGCACGTGCACGAGATGAGGGATGCCGGCCTCCCGGGCCACGGTACGGCCCGACATCACGACAGAGGTGTTGTCGTGCACGAGCGCCACACCGCGGCCCCGTGCCAGCGCGCCCAGCTCACGGCGGTCGCGCGCGACTGCGCGTGAGAGGCGCACCGCCCCGGCGGGGGAGAACAGGGCGCGGCGCAGGACGGCGAGCGGGTGTACGCACACCTCTGCGCCGGTCTGCTCGAGCCGGGCGGCCAGCTCGCCGCGCTCGGGGAGCACGCACAGCGCCCGCCACCGCTCCGGATCCAGGCCCGACGCGATCGCCTCGAGCTGGAGGTCGGCGCCGTACAGGCCGGCCGACGAATGCAGCATGAGGACGGTGCGGGTCAGGCCCCGTTCTCCACGCGCGCCTTGAGGTCCTCCACCGACCGGCGCATCACCTGATCGTTGAGCGCCTTGGCGATCGGACCCGGAAGCCACACGCCCGGATCGATCCGGAGGGTGTAGGTGGCCAGCGTGCTGCCGTCGCCGAGGTCCTCGAGCACGTATTCGCCCTCGACGTCGCGGACGTCGCCCTCCACGTAGTCCCACGTGATCAGGTGCGGCTCCTCGTAGCCGTAGTCGAGGGTGTAGGAGACCGACTTGACCTTCGCATCGATCACGAAGGCCACGCGCCTGCCGCGGCCCGCGGAGTCCCGCGAGCGCACCTCGCACTCCTTCACCGCGTCCTGCCAGTCGGGGTAGCTCTCGAAGTCCGTGAGCGCGGCGAAGCACTCGCTCGGGCTGCCCTCCACGTGGATCTGCCGCTCGGCGGTCCGGCCTCCCATCGCCCCTATGAAACCGGGGCCGGGCGCTCGAGGTCAACCCACGCGAAGCGCCCCGGGGCCGGGCGGTCGATGCGATCGGGGTGCAGCAGGTGGCCCAGCAGCTCGATGCCGTCCACCAGGCGCGGGCCGGGCCGGGAGAAGTACGCCGACGCGTCCACGGCGGCCACGCGCGCGTCCAGCCCGGCCAGGTGCCGTGCGTGGTCCGCGACCTCCTCGGCCGAGCGCTGTGTGCCATACCCGCAGGGCATCGCCACCACCACCTCGGGCCGGGCCGCCTCCACCTCGGCCCATTCCGCCGTGCGCGACCTCTCGCCCGGTAGCCCGAGCACGTCCTCGCCTCCGGCCAGCTCGACCATCTGGGGCACCCAGTGCCCGCCCACGAACACCGGGTCGAGCCACTCCAGCGCCGCCACCATGGGGCGCTCGGCTCCCGCTACGGCCTCCACCACGGCGTCGATCCGGCGGCCGATCTCCCCGGTGAGGTCCTCACCGGCCTCCACCGCCCCGGCCGCCTCGGCCAGGCGCGGCACGTCGCCCAGCACCTCGCCCAGCGTGGAGGGATCCAGCGAGAGCACGGTGGGCGTGACGGCAGCCGCCCCGCCGCCGCCACCACGTCGTCGTAGGACACGGCGCACACCTCGCACACCGCCTGGGTCACGATCAGGTCGGGCTCCAGCTCGGCCAGCAGGGGCTCGTCCAGCTCGTAGAGCGCCCGGCCCTCGCTCGTGCGCTCGCGCACGGCGGTGTCGATCTCCCCGGCGGACAGGCCGTCACCGATCACGCTGCGCGTGAGGTGCTCCCGGTCGGAGGCGCCCGGCGGGTAGTCACACTCGTGGGTGACCCCCACCACGCTCTCGCCCAGCCCGAGCGCGAACAGCATCTCGGTCGAGGAGGGCACCAGGGAAACGATCCGCATGAGAGAGTTGAACCATGGCACGTCTTGACGAAGAGCAGATCGAGGAGAAGGTCTCCGAGATGGAGGGCTGGAACCGGGATGGCGACGCGATCGTGGCCGAGCGCGAGGCCGGTGACTTCGCGGGCTCGGTGGACCTCGTGAACCGAATCCTGCCGGTGGCGGAGGAGATGAACCATCACCCCGACATCGCGATCTCGTGGGCCACGGTCACGATCACCATCACCACGCACTCCGAGGGCGGGCTGACCGACCACGACTTCGAGCTGGCCAAGCGGATCGACGCGCTGGGCTAGCCGGCAGGCTTCGCCGCCCGGGTCCTCTGCTAATCCTTTGCATCTCTCGGATGGGCGACGACGAACCTCGAAGTAGGCCCTCACCCGGCCTCGAAACCGTGCCCCTAGGGGCCAGATGACCGAGCTCCTCCTACTGCTCGGCGTCGCTGTGCTGGTCGCTGCCAACGGGTTCTTCGTGGCCGCCGAGTTCGCGCTCGTGCGCGCCCGCGCGTCAAAGGTGGACGACATGGCCGACGAGGGCGTGCGGGGGGCGGCGCTGGCGGCACTGCAGATAGACCGCATCGACGAGTACCTGTCGGCCTGTCAGCTGGGCATCACGATGGCCTCGCTGGGCATCGGCTTCATGGGCGAGCCCGCCATCGCGAGCCTCATCGAGGACGCCCTCGGGGAGTCGATCTCGCACGGCCTGTCCCTGGGCATCTCGCTCGCTGTGGCCTACGTCATCACCACCGCCCTGCACATCACGATCGGCGAGCAGGTGCCGAAGATCTACGCGATCACCCACGCGGAGGTCACGGTCCGGCGCACGGCGCGCCTGCTGGAGCTGTTCCGCGTGGCGCTCAAGCCGCTCATCTGGGCGCTCAACTCCACCTCCAACGCCCTCCTGCGTGCGATCGGGGTGAACCCCAAGGCGGAGTTCGACGAGGCTTCCTCCTCGGAGGACCTGAAGCTGCTCATCGCCCAGAGCCAGAGCGGGGGCAAGCTCGACCCGGGCGAGGCGGGGATGCTGTCCGGCGTCTTTCACCTGCACGAGCAGCAGGCGCGCCAGGTGATGACCCCCATACCCGCTGTGGTCACGGTGGACGTCACGGCCACCGCCGAGGAGGCGCTGCGCCACTGCGTGGACTCCGGGCACACCCGGCTCGTGGTCACCGAGCACGACAACACCGATCGGATCAAGGGCATCGTGCACAACAACTCCCTGGCGCGCCTGCTCATGAACGAGGGCCCGGACGCGTCGATCGAGCCCAGCGTCAAGGACGCGCTGATCGTGCCCGAGACCAAGCCGCTCGACGACCTGCTGGCGGACCTCCAGCGCGAGCGCGCGTCGCTGGCCGTGGTGGTGGACGAGTACGGGCGGACGGCCGGCATCGTGTCCGTGGAGGACATCGTGGAGGAGGTGGTGGGCGAGATCGCCGACGAGACCGACCCCGCCGTGGCCGGCGTGCGCCGCCTGGCCAACGGCGACTGGTGGGTTCGCGGCCACGTTCCCATCACCGACCTCGAGGACTACGGGATCCACCTGCCCGTGGACTCCGACGCCTACAACTCCGTCGGCGGCTTCGTGTTCGGCGAGCTGGGGCGCCTGCCCAAGCGCGGCGACATGGTTCGCGCCAACGGCTACTCGCTGCGCGTGGAATCGGTGCGTGAGAATCGCATCGAGGCCGTGCGCATACGCGACCACGGCACCGAGCCGGCCGGCGAGCAACACGACCAGCCTGAGCCGCGCGAGGCCAGCGAAGGGGCCTAGAGCGCTTCCGTCCGGCCTCGCTCCTAGCTTGGAGCCAGGTCAACCATGTGGTGCGTCAAGCTCAGCGACTCTCACCGCGACGCCATCCGAGCGCTGTTGGCCGCACAGGGCGAGCTCGGCCCGTCGCTCACCGGAGTCCTCGACGCGCTCGACTACGCGCGCTGGGATGATCTGCCGGACGCCGTGCTCCCATGGGAGAGGGTGACCAGCATGGCCGCGGCGCAGGGTGTGGACGAGGCCGACGTGTTCTGGGACCTCGCCTCGGGCATGGTGCCGTCGGGCGACGGCCGCCAGGCCGCCTGAGGGCGGCCGCGTTCGTTACTCGATTGCGCTGACCTGTCCCGAGAAGACCAGGTCCCGCACCCGCCTGGGGCTGGGGTCGAAGACCTCCACGAGACGGTCTGAGCCGGGATAGGCGACGTAGACGCTCGTGGGGCGGCTCTTGCTCCACACGGCTATACCGCCGTCCGGAGCGTTGCGGCTGACCATGCCCTTGCCCCTCCCCGATTTCGCGGTGGCCTCGTAAGCCCGCTCGTATGGGTAGGTGGAGACGGTGGCGAATGCGGGCCTGGAGTCGCCCGCCGCGGCGTCGCCTGTGAGGTAGCGCACGAAGATCTCGTTGCGGCTGGTGCGGGTGAGCTCGAGGTTGCGGCCGGGCAGCTCGCCAGCCCAGTAGACGGGCCCATTCGAGGAGCGGGCAAACTCGTGTAGCTCGTCAGCGGAGACGGTCACGGCCCTGCCCGGCTTGGACTCGAAGGACCTCGTGCCGGTCTCCCCGGTGAGCATCACGGTGAGGATCACGGCCAGCGCGGTGACCGTCACCAGCGCGACCGCAACCAGTGCAATCGTGCTGCGCCTCGTGACCACGACGGTCATGAGCGCTACTTGTACTGGAACGAGGTGACGCCAAAGGCCGGATCTGCCGAGCCGTCGCCATTCAGGCCGACCACGCGGAGGAACACGTCCTGCTTCATGTCGGCGGGCACAGCGGTGAATGCCGTGACCTTCAGGCCGGTCGTGCCGATGCCGGCGCTCGCCCCGGGAAGATCGGTCCAGCTGGTCTGGTCGGAGGAGTACTGGACCTTGAGCGTGGCGGCGGCGGCTCCGGCCGTGGCGACATTGCAGAGGAAGCGCGCCTGGGTCGCGTTGGTCAGGTCCACCTTCGTCCGGTTTCGCGCTGCCCCGTAGATCTCGGTCAATGCGGCCGGCTGGGCGGTCCACTGGGTCAGGATGCCGGAGCTGGACAGGAAGGTCACGTCCCCGGGAAGGATCGGACCCGGGGGGCCCGTGTCGCCCGTCGGCCCGGCCGGACCCTGCGATCCGTCGTCACCCTGGGGGCCGGCGGGACCCTGAGGACCCGAGCCACCGGCTGCGCCGGGGGCCCCCTGGGGGCCGGGATCGCCCTGCGCGCCGGGGAGTCCCTGCGGGCCCTGCGGGCCGGCAGGTCCCTGCGGGCCGGCCTGGCCCTGCGCACCGGCTGGCGCCGGTGGCGCCGGTGAGTCCCTGCGGGCCCTGCGGTCCGGGATCGCCCCCGGTCGGCCCGACGGGGCCGGTCTTGCCCTCTGGGCCGGGAGGACCTGCCGGTCCTGACGGCGCCGCCGCCGCTCCCGGCAAGGCATCCAGCAAGCCCTTGAAGTGACGCGCAGTCAGCGACTGGTAGCGAATGTCCCTCCCCGTGAGGGAGTGGTTGCGCACGTCCCGGCTTCTGAGGGAGCGGTTGCGGATGTCCCGACTCCTCAGCGAGCCGTTGCGGATGTCTGCGCCTGCGAGGGAGCCGTTGCGCACGTCCTTGCCCGTCAGCGAGTTGTCCTCGATCGCCGCGCCCGTGATCAGCGAGGCCGCGGTGGCCGTGCCGCCGCCGACGAGAATCACAGCTGTGATTCCCCAAACGACCGAGGATGTCAGGGCGCGTTTCAGCATCCCTTGGGTCATCGTCTGAGAATCACGGCGCTTTAACGCCCTCAAACAGACGTCGAGATTTGCCGGTTCTGGCGCTCTACGAGTAGGTGTAGAAGCCGCTGCCGCTCTTGCGGCCCAGCCTGCCTTCGGCCACCATCGCGCGTACGCGGTCGGGCACGTCGGCGTCGATCGACTCACCGATCGCCACGGCCACGTCCAGCCCCACGAGATCCAGCAGGGCCAGCGGCCCCAGCGGGTGTGCGGCCCCCAGCTTCATGCAGCTGTCGATCGCCTTGGGCTCCAGGCCGGTCTCCTCCACCAGGCGCACCGCCTCGAAGGCGAAAGGGAACAGCAGCCGGTTCACCACGAAGCCCGGCACGTCGGGCACCTCCACTGCGGTCTTGCCCAGGGCCTGGCACAGCGAGTGGAACTCCTCGCGCACCTCGTCGACGGTGGCATCGGGGAAGGCCAGCTCCACCAGGTCCATCTTCTCCACGGGATTGAACACATGCAGGCCGGCGAAGCGCTGCGGGCGCCCGCTGGCCTGTGCCAGCTCGCCCACCGACAGGGAGGAGGTGGTGGTGGCCAGCAGCGCATCGGGGGCGAGGTCCTGGTGGATGCGGGCGAGCAGCTCGCCCTTCACCTTCGCGTCCTCGGCCACGGCCTCCACGACCACTGTGCTGCGTCTCGCCAGCTCAGAGAGGTCGGTGAGCACCTCGACGGCGTCGCCCAGCCTCTCTCGCGCGCGTTGCGCGGAGGCGTCGCTGCGGGCCCATAGGAGAGTGTCCATATGCGGTGCCGCGACGACCGCCAGACCGCATGCGATCGCCCCGCTTCCCGCTATCCCAAGCCTGATCTGAGGGGTTGGTTGACTCACCAGTCAATCGAGTACCCTAACTGCAGGAGGCGCGAACGCGCCCATCAGAGCGACCTTTCAACGGAGGTACCGAGCACTCATGGAGACCGGAAACCGCGAGGTAGTGATCGTCGAGGCCGTGCGCACCCCGGTGGGGCGCGGGCACGAGGAGAAGGGCTACTACAAGGACGAACACGCCAGCAATCTCCTCGCGAAGACCTACTCCGAAGTGATCGAGCGCTCAGGCATCGAGCCCTCCGAGGTCGAGGACGTGATCACCGGCTGCGTCCAGATGTTCGGCGAGCAGGGCATGAACATCGGCCGCAACGCCTGGCTCGAGGCCGGCCTGCCGATCGAGACCCCCGCCACCACTCTCGACCGCCAGTGCGGGTCCGGCCAGCAGGCCGTGAACTTCGCCGCCGCCCAGATCGGTTCCGGCGTGCTCGACGTGGCCATCGGCTCCGGTGTCGAGCACATGGGCCACATCTCCTTCGGCGACGGCATGCAGGTGATGTCCGAGCACGGCGCCGCGTTCTCGCCGCAGCTGCTCGAGAAGTACAACCTGATCCCCCAGGGCCTGTCGGCGGAGATGATCGCCGACCAGTGGGAGATCCCCCGCTCCGAGCTCGACGAGCTGGCGGTGCGCTCGCACGCACTGGCCCATCAGGCCACCGAGGAGGGCCGCTTCGAGCGCGAGATCGTGCCCTACCAGGTGAACGGCGACACGTTCGTCACCGACCAGGGAATCCGCCCGGGCACCGACATCGAGAAGCTCGCAGCGCTCAAGCCAGCCTTCAAGGAGGACGGCAAGATCACCGCGGGCAACAGCTCGCAGATCTCCGACGGCGCGGCCGCCGTCCTGCTGATGGAGCGCGGCAAGGCCGAGGCCCTGGGCCTGAAGCCGCGCGCGCGCATCGTCGACCAGACCACTGTGGGCGTGGACCCGGTGATCATGCTCACCGGTCCGATTCCCGCCACGCGCAAGATCCTCGAGCGCAACGGCATGACGATGGACGACATCGACCTGGTGGAGATCAACGAGGCGTTCGCGCCCGTGGTGGCCGCCTGGCAGCGCGAGCTGGACGCCGACATGGACCGCGTGAACGTGAACGGCGGCGCGATGGCGCTCGGGCACCCGCTCGGCTCCACCGGCGCGCGCCTGATCACCACCCTCCTGCATGAGCTCGAGCGCTCGGACAAGCAGGTCGGCCTGGTCACGATGTGCTGCGGCGGCGGGCTGGGCACCGGCACGCTCATAGAGCGCGTCTGACCGGCTGCAGATGCGCCCCTGAAGGATCGTTTTGGCGTATTGGGGTAGATGACTGCGGTGACCGTGGAATCTGAAGACGGGCTCATGGCCGGGCGCTATCGGCGCCTCGGGCACATCGGCGCGGGCGGGATGGCCCGCGTCTATCTCGCTGAGGACGAGAAGCTCGGGCGGAAGGTGGCCGTCAAGCGGCTGCATTCCGACAGCCCCGACGACGCCGCCTCGCGCTTCGAGCGGGAGGCGCGGCTGGGGGCGTCGCTGAACCATCCGAACCTCGTCTCGGTCTTCGACATCGAGACCGAGCCGGAATCGGTGCTGATCGTCATGGAGTACGTGGAGGGCCAGACGCTGCGCGAGCTGATCGCCGACGGCCCGCTGGGCATCGAGCAGGCCATCTCAGTGGCCCGCGACGTGGGTGCGGCACTGGACCACGCCCATGCCGCCGGAGTGGTGCACCGCGACGTGAAGCCGGCGAACATCCTCGTGCGCACCGACGGCGTGGCCAAGCTCGCCGACCTCGGCATAGCCCGGGCCGCGGAGTCCACCCAGCTGACCAGTGCCGGGATGGTGGTGGGCACGGCGTCATACATGGCGCCCGAGCAGCTGGACGGCTCCGCCGCGGGCCCGGCCTCCGACGTCTACTCCTTCGCCGCCGTGATGTACGAGGCGCTCGGCGGCGAGAAGGCCCGCGCCGGGGCGACCCCCGTGGAGATCGCCCATCAGGTGGCCACCAACCCCGTGCCCGACCTCCGCCGCGAGTGGGAGAACGCTCCGGCCGGAGCCGCCGAGGTGCTCATGCGCGGCATGGCCCGGGACCCGGGCGACCGGCCGGAGTCCGCCGGGCGGCTGGCGCGTGACCTGGAGGAGGGTCTGCGCCGGAAGCCCACCGCGGCCACGGCGACGGCGCCCTACGACGACACCGATCGCACCACGGCCCTCCCGGTGACGGGTTCCTCGGGCCCGACCCCGCCGCGGCGGCCGGTGCCGCCGCCACCGCCGTCCCGGCCTGCGCCGGCCGCTTCCTCCGCGCCCGCCGCCGCCAGGCGCGGGCTGCCGGCCTGGCTCCCGGTCGCGGCGCTGCTGGCCGCGGTGGCTGTCGTGGTGGCCGTGGCCGTGCTCGCGAGTGGCGGCGGCGATCCGGCGAGTGAGAGCTCGGCGGGTGCCGGAGACGGCCAGGCCCAGACCGACGCGCCGACCCAGACCGAGGAGCAGCAGCCCGAGCCCACGCCAGCCGAGGAGCCCAAGGCCACCGAGGAGCAGCCGGTGGACAGCGGCGGCACCGATCCTGCGAGGGGGGCGCGGCTGGACGCCCAGGCCTTCGGACTGATCAAGCAGGGCGACTACGCCGGCGCTGTGCCGATCGCACGCCGCGCCGTGGCCTCGTTCCCTTCGGACGACACGTCGGCCAACCACGCCTACGCGTTGTTCAACCTGGGCACCGCGCTCAACCGCTCGGGCAACCCGGACGAGGCGATTCCCTACCTGGAGAAGCGCCTGAGCTTCTCCGACGACCGCCGCGAGGTGGTGGAGGCCGAGCTGGCCGACGCCCGGAAGAACGCCGGCTAGGCCCGTTCCGGGTCCGGGCCGCCGCCCTCGAGCCGCGCCACCAGCTCGTCCAGCCGCAGTTCCTCCAGGCCCTTGCCCACCGCCTCCAGCTCGCCGGCGCACCAGTCCACCAGCTCGCGGCCTTCGCGAACGAGGTCCAGCGTCTCGCGCAGGCCCGCCTCGCCGGAGTCCAGGCGTTTGATGATCTCCTCGATTCGCGCGGCGGCCACCTCGTAGCTGCGGGGTTCGTCGGTCACGACTCCTCCTCCGGATCGATGTGCGCGCCCACCCGCCCGTCGGCGAACCGCAGCCACACGTCGGACTCCTCGCGGGCGGCGCCGGCCGTGGTGAGCGCCTGGCCGTCAGGTCGCTCCACGAGCGCGTATCCGCGCTCCAGCGTGCGCTCGGGGTCGTGCGCCGCCAGGGCCAGCGACAGCCGCTCGAGGTCGCGTGCCCTTCGCGCGAGAGTGGCGCCGGTTGCGCGGCGCAGCTCGCGCGCCCGCCCGCGCGCCAGGGGCTGCTCCCGGCCCCGGCGGCGCCCAGCCGCTCCGACTGGCGCCGCAGCACGAGCAGCCGCCGCCGCGTGACGGCGGTCTCCTCGTCCACCTGCCGCCCGCCGGCTGCCCGCAGCTCGCGCACGCGCTGGTGCATGCGGCGCCGTTCGGCGGCAAGGTGCTCGGCGGGCGCACGGGACAGCGCGGTGAGCCTGCGTGCGCGCTCGAGAACCGCGCGCCGCCCGCCGCGCTCCAGGCGTCGCGGCCGCGGCCGCGGCGGAGCGCCGCGCATCGCCGCAGTGAAGGCGCACGGCGGCCTCGGCGGCGTGGGTCGGCGTGGAGCACGACACCGGCGCCACGTCGTCGATCAGCGTGCGGTCGGTGTGGTGGCCGACGGACGCGACCACCGGGACCGAGAGCAGCGCGACCGTGCGGCAGAGGGTCTCGTCGGAGAACGCCATCAGGTCCATCACCGAGCCGCCGCCGCGGGCGACGACGATGACGTCGACCTGGCCCACGGCGGCGAGGTCCTGCAGGGCGCGCGTGATCAGCGGCGCGGCGCGGCGGTCCTGGACTGGGGCGAAGGCCCACACCAGCCGTCCCGCCCAGCCGCGGCGCCGCAGGCCCGCGAGCACGTCGTCGCGCGCCTTGCCCGCTCGCCGGTCACGACGCCGATCGCGCGCGGCAGCGCGGGGAGGGGGAGGGCCTGCTGCGGCCGTCGCGGCAACCCGTCGGCGTGCAGCTGCTGCGCAGGCGCTCGATCTGGGCGAGCAGCTCGCCCTCGCCGGCCACGCGCAGGCCGGTGGCGCGGAAGGTGAACGACGGTGAGGACGTGGCGCTGCCGGGGTAGTAGTCGCAGCCGCCGGCGAGCACCACCTGGGCGCCGTTCTCCAGCTCCACGCCGGTCCGGTCGTAGTCGATGCGCCACATCGAGCAGTGAGGCGCCGCGACTCGTCGCGCAGCTCGAAGTACACGGCCTTGGCTCGCACGCGGACGTTCGACGCCTCGCCGAACACCTGGACCTGGCGAACTCGCGCAGCCGGTCGCGCAGCGCCGCCGCGTACTCGCCCACCGGGAACGGGCCCTTCAGCTGCGAGCCCTCGATCCCGGTGGGCCTGGTGCTCCCTGCGCTGGCCTCGTTCCACTGACGCGGCCTAGCTCCGCGCCGCGGCGGCGAGGGCCTCCACGATCGTCGGCCGGTCCCCAACGGCATGCAAGCAGCGTGTCCGCACCGGCCGCCTCGAACGCCGCCAGGCGGTCGTCGATCGCCGGGGCGGCAGCAGATGGCGCGGCGTCGATGATCTCGGGCTCAGGGCCGCCGCGGCGCCCTCGCGGTCGCCGGCCAGAACAGCTCCTGCACCTGCCGCGCCGACTCGCCCTGTCCCAGCCGCTCGGCTGCCTCCACGTAGAAGTTCTTGGACTTGGCGCCCATGCCGCCGAGGTAGATCGATCAGCCACGGCCGGGCCATGTCGCGCGCCGCCTCGAGGTCGTCGTCGACGCAGAGCAGCACGGCGGGGGAGACGTCGACCGCGCGTCCGCCCGCCGCCGACGGGCGACCAGGATTCGTCCGGCCGTGCCGGGGTCGAAGATGAACGGGATCCAGCCGTCGGCGATCCGGCCGGTCTGCTCGACCGACTTCGGCCCGATCGCGCCGAGGTAGATCGGGATGTCGGCGCGTGGCGGGCTTGATCAGCAGCTCGCAGCGGCTTGCCGAGGCCCGTGCCCTCGACGGGCAGCCGGTACTCCTCGCCCTCATAGCTGAGCGCGCCCTCGCGGGCGAGCGCCGCGCGCACGATCTCCACGTACTCCCGGGTGCGCGCCAGGGGACGGGCGAACGACACGCCGTGCCAGCCCTCGGACACCTGGGGGCCGGACACGCCCAGGCCGAGCCGGAACCGGCCCTCGGACAGCGTGTCGAGCGTGGCGGCGGTCATGGCCGTCATCGCCGGGGTTCGCGCCGGGATCTGGAACAGGCCCGAGCCGAGGCCCACGCGCTCAGTCAGGGCGCTGATGTGGCCGAGCACCGTGGCGGCATCCTGCCCCCATGCCTCCGACACCCACACGGAGTCCAGGCCCTCGCGGTCGGCCTGGCGCGCCAGCTCCACCTGCTCCTGCGGGGAGAACCAGGGCCAGTAGGCGAGGAAGAGCCCAATGCGCACGGCGCGATCCTAGGCGGTCACAGCACGGTCACGGGAGCCACCCGGATCGGGTTGTAGATTCGACCGATGCGCCGCTTCCTCGCCGCGCTGTGCCTGGCCCTCGCCCTGGCGCTGGCGGGCGCAGCATCCCTCCAGTCCGCCGGCGCGCTCCAGCTCGGCGCCACACCGGTGGCCACCGAGAGCGCGAGCGGCTGGCGCCCCGCGGCGCGCGCGGCGCGCACCTACGCCTCGCGGCGCACGGGCTTCACGTCCTTCGCCCTGCGCACGCGGCGGAGGCTCTATGCCCACCGCGGGGGCGCCACCAACAGGTCCGCCAGCGTGGTGAAGGCGATGCTGATGGTGGCCTACCTCAACCACCGCAGCGTGCGTGGCCGCAAGCTCAGCGGAGCGGAGCACGGCCTGCTCGGCCCGATGATCCGGCGTTCGGACAACGGTGCCGCCAGCCAGGTGCGCAACTTCGTGGGCAACGGCGCGCTCGTGCACCTGGCCCGCCGGGTGGGCATGCGCGAGTTCGGGCCCAATCCGGTCTGGGGCGCCACCCGCATCAGCGCCCGGGACCAGACCAAGCTGTTCCTGAACATCGACCGCTTCGTGGTCCGCCGCCATCGCAGGTTCGCCATGCGCCTGCTGGGCTCGATCGTGTCCTACCAGCGCTGGGGCATCGCCCACGTTCGCCCGCGCGGATGGGCGCTGTACTTCAAGGGGGGCTGGGTGCCCGGCACCGAGAACCAGGTGGGCCTGCTGCGGCGCGGCGACCGCCGCGTGGCCGTGGCGGTGCTGACCGCCGGCCAGGGCCCCGGCTACGCCCGCGAGACCGAGCGCGAGGTGGCCCGGCGCCTGCTGCGAGGGTTGGGGCCCGACTCCGTGCCGCGCTAGGCCGAGGAGGTAGGGTGCCCCGCGCGTGGACCTGACGCTCTCCCCCAACGAGCAGGCCTTCAGCGACGAGCTGCGCGGCTGGCTGTCGGAGAACCACCCCGGCGAGGAGCCGGCGGGCGACGAGGCCGCCTTCGAGTTCCGCATCGCCTGGCAGAAGCAACTGCACGCCGCGGGCTACGCGGGGCTGTCGTGGCCCGAGGAGTACGGGGGCAAGGGGGCCACGCTGATCGAGCAGGCGATCTTCGGCGAGGAGATGGCGCGCGCCAAGGCGCCCTCCACCGCCAACGTGCTCGGCCTGGTGATGGGCGGGCCTGTGGTGATCGCCCACGGCACCGACGAGCAGAAGCAGCGCTACCTCGAGCCGATCCTCTCCGCGGAGGAGATCTGGTGCCAGGGGTTCTCGGAGCCCGACTCGGGCTCGGACCTGGCCTCGCTCAAGACCAAGGCCGTGAAGTCCAACGGCGAGTGGGTGGTCACGGGCCAGAAGGTGTGGACCACCTTCGCCCACCACGCCAAGTGGTGCATGCTCGTGGCGCGCACCGACCAGGACGCCCCCAAGCACAAGGGCCTCACCTACTTCCTGATGGACATGGAACAGGACGAGGTGCAGGTGCGCCCGCTGCGACAGATCACCGGCGAGGCCGAGTTCAACGAGCTGTTCATCGAGGAGGCGCGGATCCCGGACGAGAACGTGATCGGCGGCGTGGGCAACGGCTGGGGAGTGGCCATCACCACCCTCATGCATGAGCGCGCGGGCCTGGGCGCGGCCTCTGCGGCGCAGGTGAAGATCGTGCTGGGACAGCTGCTCGAGCTGGCGCGCGAGCGCGGCGTGGACGACGACCCGGTCGTGCGCCAGAAGATCGCAGCGCTGCTGATCGAGGCCGAGGCGCTGCGCCTGAACGCCTGGCGCGGGCTCACGCAGATCATGAAGACGGGCGTGCCCGGCCCCGAGGGCTCGCTGCCCAAGCTGCAGTGGTCCGCCGTGAACCAGGGCATCACCGAGCTGGCGATGGAGATCCGCGGGGAGGAGGCGGCCGTCAAGGAGTCCGACTGGACCTACCGCTTCCTGCGCGCCCGCGCGAACTCGATCGAGGGCGGCACCACCGAGATCCTCAAGAACATCATCGCCGAGCGCGTGCTCGGTTTGCCCAAGCTGCGATGAACTTCGACTTCACAGACGACCAGCAGGCGATCAAGCGCACGGCCGCGGACCTGCTGGCCGACCGCTTCAAGCTCGAGAAGGTGCGCGAGCTGGCGGAGGCCGGCAGCTACGACGACGTCGCACTGGGCCGAGCTGTCCGAGCTGGGGTGGCCCGGGATCTTCATCGGCGAGGAGCATGGAGGCCAGGGCCTTGGCAGCGTCGAGCTGAGCGTGCTGATGGAGGAGCTGGGCTACACGCTCGCGCCGGTGCCGTTCCTATCCAACGCCACGGCCGGGCTTGCCCTCCAGCACGCCGGATCGGACGAGCAGAGGTCGAGGTGGCTGCCGGGCATCGCCTCGGGCGAGGCCCGGGGGACCGTGGGCATCGTGCGCGGCGACGCGGCGCCGATGGTGCCCGACGCCGACTCGGCCGGGGTGATCGTGCTGCTCTCGGAGGGGCCCGAGGGCCCGCTGGCGGCCGTGCACGAGCCCTCCGCGTGTGAGATCGAGCCAGTGGAGTCGATCGACGCCACCCGCCGCTTTGCGCGCGTCAAGCCGAACGGCGACGGCGACGCGCTGGAGGCCGACTTCTGGCCCGCGTGGGACCGCATCTGCGCAGCCGTGTCCGCCGAGCTGGTGGGCGTGTGCCAGCGCACGATGGAGATGACCGTGGAGTACGCGCGCGAGCGCAAGCAGTTCGACCGCCCGATCGGCGCCTACCAGGCCGTCTCACACCAGTGCGCGGACATGCTGCGCGAGACCGAGAGCGCCCGCTCGGTGGCTCTGTGGGCCGCCTGGGCCGCCGACTCCGAGCCCGAGACGCTGCCGCTGGCTGCGGCGATGGCCAAGGCCTACTCCTCCGACGCGGGCTGGAACGTGACCTCTTCGGCGCTGCAGGTGCACGGCGGCATCGGCTTCACGTGGGAGCACGACCTGCATTTCTTCCTCAAGCGGGCCAAGGTGGACGGCACGCTGTTTGGCTCCGCTCGCGATCACCGCGAGCGCGTGGCCGCGCTGTCGGGGCTGGGCTCGGCCGAGCCCGTCGCGGCCGGCGCCTAGCCGCTCAGGTTCGCTGGCCCGCGCCTTCGTGCTCGGCCACGACGTGCCTCACCGGAACGCCGGTGGCCCGTTCAATGCGGTGCGGGAGATCGACCTGGAGCCACCGTGATGGGCCCGTGGGGAGGGTGGACACCACGATCTCGTCGAACGCGGCGGGGTCCCAGACATCGTGGAACGCGGCAGTCGGGTCGCGATCGCCCAGCAGGCCGTCGACCGTGAGCCCTTCGGCACGGAGGTGGGCGACAGCCTCCTGCACCCGTGCCCGTCCCGCGGGTCCGCGGGGCGCCGGCACGACGAGGGTGAAGCGGCAGGAGTTGAGTTCAGCCCGCTCCAGGAGCGCCGCACTCAGCTCCGGGGACGTGGCCGTCACGTTCGCGATCACGAGCACGCTGAACGTCGATGCCATGCGGTCGAGGGTACTCCCGGGCGGCGCTGCCCGCCACCCCCTGCGCCTACCCCGCGCGCGTGCCGCCCACGAACTGGGTGACGCCCGTGACCAGCTGCTGCACGTCCTCGAAGCCGCGGTGTTCCAGGCCGCGGGTGACTTCGTCGCGCTCGAACAGGCGCATGCCGCTGCGCGCTCCGGCCACCGACTCCCACGTGCGCAACGGAGCCGACCGGCCGCGCACGCTGGTGAAGATCGCGATCCGCCCGCCCGGGGCGAGCATCGCCGTCATCCGGTCGAGTGCCCGCGAGGGGTCTGCGAACAGGTGCAAGGCGGCGAAGCAGCACACGCCGTCGAAAACGCCGTCCACGAACGGCATCTCCTGGGCGTTGCCGCGCACGTAGGCGGTGCGGTCCGCGAGCCCGGCCGACTCGGTGTCGGAAACGGCCCGGGCGAGCATGGTCTCGGACACGTCGATGCCCACGGCCAGGCCCACGTGCCCCACGGCCCGTGCGAAGCCGCGCGTGAAGTTCCCGGTGCCGCAGGCCACGTCCAGCACCGCGTCGCCGGCCTGCAGGTCGAGCAGCCTGCGGGCGATGCGGTGCTCGTCGGCCATGCCGGGGCCTCGCACGCCCTTCATCACCCGGCCCGAGAGCGGGCCGCCACCAGCGCTCGTAGATGCGCGGCACGGCGCCGGTGAGCATCAGGTCCTGCACCGTGCCGGTGGACTGCGGCCCGGAGCCGCCGATCAGATCGAGGTAGCCGGCCGGGTGCGCGCGCGCCTCGTCGCGGACCTCGGGGTCGAGTAGGGCGACCGCGCGCTCGAGCGCGCCGGCCTCGCTCACGGTGGCCACCGTCAGGCGGCGCCGGAGGAGCCGGTGGACTCGGGCACGTGCCCGGCGCGCAGGCTGGGCATGGCGGGCTCCTCATGGCCCTGGGCACCGCGGCGCTCCGAGCCCTCCGCCACCGCGTCGAGCCGGGCGATCTCGCGCTCGCCCTCCACCCGCGCGGGGTGCCCCTCGGACAGGCCGGAGATCAGGTTGCGGATGCGGTTGCGCAGGTGCAGCGCGAAGTGCGGGGTGGAGGCGCCCATCAACTGGCGCACGTCCTCGACCGACGGCTCGCGCTCCAGCCGTCCCGGCTGCTCGAACTCGCTCATTACGCGAGGAGCCTAACGCTAGGGCGCGTTCGCCTGGACCGGAATCAGCTCGGTCACCTGGTCCAGGCGTGCCTGCGCGCCAACCGACAGCTGCTCCTCGTCGCCGAGGATCCACACTCGGTTGTAGACCGCGTCACCGGGATCGGCGTCAAAGCCCGGCTGGACGCTCAGGAAGTAGGCCTCCAGCGCGCGCGGGAGGGCCTTCGCCTGGTCGGTGAGCACCAGTGGCGCGTAGACGCCCTTCGTGGCCAGCGAGGCCGAGGCGGCGGCGTTCAGCGGTCGCGACGCGTTCGCCACGGTGAAGTTGTGGCCGGCACGGTCACGCCCCAGCCGAAGTCGCTGCGGCCGTCCTCGTAGCGCGCGAACTCGATCGAGTTCTGCACGGGGTCCGGTCCCTCGATGCGCTTCACCCTGCCGAGCTTGCGCAGGTCGTCCTCCACGGCATCGGAGATCACCTTCTTGGGGCCCAGCACGAAGATCCGGGGCTTGTCGTGCTCGGCGATGGCCTTGCGGGTCGTCGGCGGGCAGGGCGCCCTTTCGGGTGAGCAGCACGGAGTCGCCCGAGCGGGCGGCCCAGGCGGCGGCGGGCATCGCGTACTCGGCCTGTTCGCCCGAGGCCACGATCACGTTGGGCGACGGCCGTCCGCGGGCGGCGGAGAAGAAGCGGTCGATCGCAGCTGCGCGCGCGTAGGCGTCCTTGCCCTCGATCACGGCCGCCTTGAGGCCGTCCGGACGCGCCGGGGCGTCGCCGATGCGGATCACCTGTGCGTCCTTGGACAGATCGGAGCCCTTGGGCTTGAGCCGATCCAGCGTGTCCGCCGTGACCTCCGGCAGTTCGTCGCCGTCGGACAGCAGCAGCGGCGCGCCGATCGGGTTGGCGGTGAGCACGGAGGCGGTCACGCCGGCCTGCCAGTCCTTGGAGTCCACCAGCACCACCGCGGTGGGCCGGGTCGCGGGGGAGGTGCCCGGGAACACCGCATTGGCCACGCCGGCAGCGTCCGACGCCGCGTCGCCGCCGGCCACCCGCACCGTGTTCTTCGTGGCGCTGGCGGGGAAGCCGAGCTTGGCGGCCGCCTCGTCGTCACCCGAGGATGGCCCCAGCTGGGGCGGGGTGCTGGGGTCATCGCCGAGGCTGCAGCCCGGGATGACGGCCAGCACGAGCAGGAGGGGGGCGAGTCGGCTCGTGCGCATCGAAGCGGCAGGTTAGCCAGCGCGAGGGCCGGTCGAATCAGGCGGGGCCGCCTCCCGGGTCGTCTCGCCGGGCAGACGGGTACAACTTCCGTTGGTTGACTAGTCAGTCAATCGTTGGTTGACTAGTCAGTCAATGGCTGCTGGTCACCGTCCAGCACACCTTCCGCCGGACGGGCACACACCCCCGGCGCACCTTTGGAGGCTCTGACACAGTGGATTTCCGGCTCTCAGACGAACAGCTCGAGTTTCAGGCCTACTGTCGCAAGTTCGCGACCGAGGTCATCCGGCCGCTGGCCGATAAGTACGACCGCGAGCAGTCCGTGCCGTGGGAGGCCATCAAGGCCGCGCGCGAGTGGGGCCTTCACGGCCTCGAGCACATCATGAAGATGGGCAACGATCCCGACGGCATGTTCGGCGTGATCTACGCCGAGGAGCTGCATTACGGCTGCGCCGGCATCGCGCTCGCCATCTCGGCCTCCTCGCTGGCCGCCGCGGGTATCGCCTCCTCCGGCACGCCCGAGCAGATCGGCAAGTGGGTGCCCGAGTGCTTCGGCGAGGGCGACGAGATCAAGCTCGGCGCCTACGCGGTCACCGAGGCGGGAGCGGGCTCCGACGTCAAGTCGCTGCGCACCACGGCCAAGGTCGACCAAGAGACCGGCGAGTGGGTCCTCAACGGCACCAAGGTGTTCATCTCCAACGGCGGCATCGCCGACGTGAACGTGGTCGTGGCCACCGTCGACCCTGAGCTCGGCCACCGCGGCCAGGCCTCCTTCATCGTCCCCAAGGACACCCCGGGGCTCTCCCAGGGCAAGAAGGAGGACAAGATCGGCATCCGCGCCTCGCAGACCGCCGAGCTGGTGCTCGAGGACGTGCGCGTGCCGATGGAGAACCTCCTGGGTGGCAAGGAGAAGCTGGACCGCAAGCTCGAGCGCGCCCGCTCCGGGCAGAAGGGCGGCTCCTCCAACGCCCTCGCCACGTTCGAGATCACCCGCCCGATGGTGGGCGCTTCGGCGCTCGGCATCGCCCAGGCTGCCTACGAGTGGACGCTCGAGTACCTCGAGGACAAGTCCGACGAGAACGGTCCCCTGATCGAGCAGCAGCGCGTGCAGCAGGTGCTGGCCGACGTGGCCACCGAGATCGAGTGCTCGCGACTGCTGGTCTACCGCGCCGCCTGGATGGGCCGCGCCGGCGTTCCGATGACCGGCGGCCAGGGCTCGATGTCCAAGCTCAAGGCCGGCGACGTGACCATGTGGGCCACCACGGTCCTCATGGATCTCGTGGGCGAGTACGCGCAGACCACCGACTGCCCGCTGGAGAAGTACTTCCGCGACGCGAAGATCTACCAGCTGTTCGAGGGCACGGCCCAGGTGCAGCGCCTGGTGATCAGCCGCATGCAGCGGGCCGAGTACCGGCAGAAGCTGACCGAGGGGCAAGAGGTGAACGCCCAGGCGCCGGGATCGTCCTCAGGCGACGCCGCCGAGGGCGAGAAGGAAGCCGAGCCCGCGGCGGCCTAGCCGGGCGGGCAGACCTGGAAAGCGCCTCAGCCGAGGAGCGCACCCCGATCAGTGGTCGGGCGAGTACCGCAGGATCCATTCACAATCGGTGCCGTGAGCTTCTCGCTCGACCCCGCGGCCATCCTGCTGGTGCTCGCCGCCGAGGCGCTCTACGTGCGCGCGGTGCGGGTGCTCCGCGGCCGCGGGTACCGCGTGCCGGTGGGCCAGCAGGCGGCATGGCACGCCGGCGTGGCGTGCACGGCGATCGGCTTGCTGTCTCCGATCGATTCGCTCGGCGAGGAGCTGCTGATCGCCCACATGGGCCAGCACCTGTTGATCGCCGACATCTCGGCGCCGCTGTTGCTGATCGGCATCCGCTCGCCGGTGTTCGCCTTCATCCTCCCGCGGCCGGTCCTGGTTCCCCTCGCGCGCGCCACCCACCTGCGCCGCCTGTTGCGGTGGCTGCGGCGCCCGCTCGTGGCGGTCCCGGTGTGGCTGACGATCCTCTACGGCTGGCATTTGAGCTTCGCCTTCGAGGCCGCGCTGCGCAACGATTTCGTGCACGTGGTCCAGCACCAGTCGTTCGTCGTGGGAGCGGTGCTCGTCTGGTGGTCTGTGATCGAGCCCAAGCGCCGCCGCATGCCGGGCGAGCTGTGGAAGGTGCCGTACGTGATCGGCGCGCGGCTCGGGGGCATGTTCCTCGGCATGGCCTTCGTGCTGTTGCGCTCGCCCGCCTATGGCCAGTTCTACGGCCAGACGGCGCCCGAGCACGGCATCTCGGCCCTCACCGACCAGCAGGTGGCGGGCGGGATGATGCTCGGGCTGGACCTCCTCGTCATGCTGTTCTGCTTGGGCTTCGTCTTCCATCGCTCCGCCGAGGATCACGACCGCGGCGATCGCACAGCGGCGGTCGCGGGATGAGGACCGCGCCGCTGGCGCTCGTGGCGGCGCTCGTCCTGGGCGGCTGCAGCCTCGGCGACGAGGGGGCTCCCGGCAGCGACCGGCCGGACCGCCCCGGCGCGGGCGCCGAGCGCCAGCGCGAGCCCGACGGATCCGCGGTGATCCGTGCGTGGAGCGGGGCCGTGAACGACGGCGACTTCGACCGCGCGGCCTCCTACTTCGCGGCCGGCGCGATCGTGGAGCAGACCCGGGAGATCCGCCTGGCCGACCGCAATGCCGCGGTGGCCTTCAACAGCAGCCTTCCCTGCAAGGCCGACGTGACCGACGTGAAGGACGAGGGCGACACCGTGCTCGCGGCGTTCCGGCTGCGCGACGGCCCGGGCGGTCCGTGCGAGGGCAGCGCCCGCGTGCGCTTCACCTTCCGCGGCGGGAAGTTCAGCGAGTGGCGCCAGCTGGCCGAACCCGCGCGGCCGACCGGCCCTGTGGTCTAGCCGGACGCGGCCGGGCGGCTGTATCGAGCGACTAGTCTTCGTCGACCCTTCCCCAACAGGCGCAAAGGAGGACGGTCATGGCAGGTATGGGCGGACGCATGTCCACAGTGATCAAGGCCAAGATCTCGCGGCTGCTCGATCGAGCCGAGGACCCCGGCGAGACCCTCGACTACGGCTATCAGAAGCAGGTCGAGCACCTTCAGAACGTGAAGAAGGGGATCGCCGACGTGGTCACCTCCAAGAAGCGCCTGCAGATGCAGTCGCAGAAGCTCGAGCAGCAGGTGGTCAAGCTCGACACGCAGGCGCGCCAGGCGGTGTCGCAGGGACGCGAGGACCTGGCCCGCGCGGCGCTCGAGCGCAAGACCGTGGCTCAGACCGAGCTCCAGTCCCTGGACACGCAGGTGAACGAGCTCGAGGCCCAGCAGGAGCAGCTCACGCAGGCCGAGCAGAAGCTGCGCGGCAAGATCGAGGCCTTCAGGACCAAGAAGGAGGTCATCAAGGCGCAGTACTCCGCCGCGGAGGCGCAGGTGAAGATCGGCGAGGCGGCCACTGGAGTGGGCGAGGAGATGGCCGACGTGGGCCTCGCGATCCAGCGCGCCGAGGACAAGACCGAGCAGATGCGTGCGCGCGCCGGCGCGGTCGAGGAGCTCGAGGCCGCGGGCACCTTCGAGGACCTCACCCAGCTGGGCAGCGGCCAGGACGACATCGACCGCGAGCTGGCCCAGCTGGGCGCCGGCTCCCAGGTGGACGACGAGCTGGCCAAGATGAAGGCCGAGCTGGGCTCCGGCGGGGGCGCCTCGCCGCAGTTGAGCGAGGGCGAGCAGAAGGAGGACGCGTGATCGTTCGGGTGTCGGGCGAGGGTCAGTTCCGGCTGCCCGACGAGGACGCGCCGCGGCTCAACGAGCTGGACAACCGGGCCGTGACCGCAGTCGAGCAGGGCGACGAGGCGGGCTTTCACGAGCTGTGGAGCCAGATGCTCGAGATCGTGGCCCACGACGGCAACGCGCTCGACGACGACGAGCTGGTGGAGTCCGACGTGATCCTTCCCCCGCGCGACATCAGCTTCCGCGAGGCCGAGGGCGAGTTCACCGGCGAGGGCCTGATACCGGACTGAGCCGGCTCGCTCGCTTCTAGAGCGGAATCTCCCACAGCGGGAACCAGCGCGAGGTGTCCTCCTCGAACGGGAGTTCCTTGTCCAGCTGGGCCTTCAGCCGCAGCTCGCGCTCGGTATCGCGCTCCTGCTTGTCGCCCTTGGGCACGAACGGGTAGAAGCCGCCGCGCTTGAAGTTGTAGATGAAGTACACGCGCCGACCCTGGTTCGGCGTTCCATCCTCGAAGGCGAACACGGCGGCCAGCAGGCGGTCGCCGTAGCCGCCGCCCTGCAGCTCGGTGGAGATCGTGTTCAGCGAGACCACGAGATCGTCGAAGTCGGGGTCGCGCAGCACGATCCAGCGATAGCCGAACTCGTCGTCGGCGGACTCCAGCGTGGAGCCCTGCTCCTCGGCGGTGCCCTGCAGCAGCTCCTCGGCGTCGCGCAGGATCTGGTCGAAGTCCGAGGTGGCCAGCGGCTGGAAGACGATCCCGGCCGCGGCGGCGCTCTTCATCCCCAGCTCGGTCTCCATCGCCACGTACGACGTGGTCATGGCGAACAGCCGGTCGGGCGCCACGCCCCTGAGCTTCTTCTGGCCTCCGAGTATCGAGTCCAGGAAACCCACCGGCTAGGCGGGGCCGGCCTGCAGCGCGCGCTCGAGCTCCTGCAGGCGCTCGATGCGCTTCTCCATCGGCGGGTGCGTGGAGAAGAGCGTCTTCAGACTGCTCTTGACGCCGGTCGGCACGATGAAGAAGGCGTTCATGCCCTCGGCCTGACGCAGATCCTGCTGGGGCACTGTCTCCATCGCCCCCGAGATCTTCATCAGGGCCGACGAAAGGGCGCTCGGCCGGCCCGTGACCAGCGCGGCGCCGCGGTCCGCGGAGAACTCGCGGTAGCGCGACAGGGCGAGCATCAGGAAGAAGGAGACGACGTAGACGACGAGCGAGGCGAGGAGAATCACGAGGAACGCGGGAGCCCCATCGTCGCTGTCACCGTCGCCCCCGCCGAAGAAGAAGCCGAACTGGAGCATCATCGCCGCCACGCTGGCGAAGAAGCTGGCGATGGTCATGATCATCACGTCGCGGTTCTTCACATGCGCGAGCTCGTGGGCCATGACGCCCTCGAGCTCGGCGGGGGAGAGGGCGTTCATGATCCCGGTGGTGGCGCAGATCGTGGCCTTCTTCGGCGACCGGCCCATCGCAAATGCGTTCGGCACGGGGGTGTCGGCCACGGCGATCCTGGGCTTGGGCAGGTCGGCCTGGATGCACAGGCGCTCGATCATCGAGTGCAGGCCCGGGGCCTGCTCGGGGGCGACCTCCTTCGCGCCCATGGCGGCCAGCGCCAGCTTGTCCGAGAGGAACAGCTGGGACAGCGCCAGCCCGCCGATCACCACGAGCATGAGCACCGCGCTGGCGCCCGCCGTGAACAGCGCCCCCACGAACGCCACGTACAGCAGACCCAGCAGGAAAAGGGTCACGAGCATGCGGAACTGGAGGCCGGTGTCGCGGGGGAAGATCGCCTTCTGGGACGCCATGCGGCAAGTGTAGTGAGCGGGCTCCGGTGCTCGGCCCGGCCAACGCCCGGCCGTGCGCACCCCGCTCGGTGACGGCTGAAAAATCCCTTGCAGCGGGCAGGAATTTGGCCGGGAGGGCGCTGAACCCGTGCTACGGTGCCCCGGTCCCAAGCGCTGAAATACCTGCATAACGACGGGTAAACGTGGCCGAGCCTGGCTCCTCGGCGCGCTTCTGGACGGGCTTCGCCCGGCGCACGGGACACCCGCTCCAAATGCGACGAACTCTCTTTCTCATTCCCTTCCTGGCGGCTGCCGCCGCGTACGTGCTGCTGCCCCTGCCCGGCTCCTCGGCGCCGCTGTCGGACCGCATCGAGCAAAAGCGGGGCCAGGTGGAGGCCAAGAAGCAGCGCGAGGGCGTGCTTTCCACCACGATCCAGCGCTACAACACGAACATCTCGAGCCTCCAGGGCGAGATCAACACCACCGAGAGCCGCCTGACCCAGGTGCAGTCCGAGCTCGACGGCGCGCGCGCCCAGCTGGAGAAGGTGCGCGACGACCTCGAGGTGGCGCGCGACGAGCTGGCGAAGGCCCGCGCCAAGCTCAAGGCCTCCCGGGCCGGGCTGGCCGACCGCCTGGTGGAGCTCTACAAGGCCGACCAGCCCGACGCCCTCACGGTGGTGCTGGAGGCCGACGGCTTCGCCGACCTGCTCGAGCGCACCGAGTTCCTGGAGCGCATCTCCGAGCGCGACGGCGAGATCGTGACCGAGGTCCGGATCCTCAAGGCGCGCGCCGAGAAGGCCGAGCGCCACCTCGACGAGCTGGAGGACGTGAAGGTGAGCGCAGCGGAGACGATCCTGGAGCGCCGCGACGACATCGCCTCCGCCCGCGATCGCCTGGCCTCAGCGCAGGGTGAGCTGCGCAGCGCCCGCAACGGGCGTCAGACGGCTCTGGCACAGGTCCGCGAGAGCCGCGTGGCGCTCGAGGGCGACCTGCGCAAGATGGAGGCCGCTCAGGCGCGCATCACGGCCCAGCTTCAGAACGGCTCCGGCGGCGCACACGCCGGACCGATCCGCCGCGGCTCCGGCCAGCTGATCTGGCCGGTGAACGGGCCGCTCGTGTCGCCCTTCGGCATGCGCTGGGGCCGCCTGCACGCCGGCATCGACATCGCCGTGCCGGCAGGCACGGCGATCCGCGCCGCGGACTCCGGGACGGTCGTCCTGATGGGCTCCGTGTCGGGCTATGGCAACTACACCTGCGTGGCGCACGGGGGCGGGCTGTCCACCTGTTACGCGCACCAGTCCAGCTTCGCCACCTCCCAGGGCGCCAACGTCTCCCAGGGTCAGGTGATCGGCTCGGTGGGCTGCACCGGCCACTGCTTCGGCGACCACCTGCACTTCGAGACGCGCGTGAACGGGTCCCCCGTGGACCCGATGGGCTACCTGTAGCCGGCTCGGATACGGTCAGCGCATGCAAGCGCTACGTGGCCGCCTGCCCGCCGCGGCGGCTCTGACGGCGGCAGCAGCACTACTGCTCCCCGCCTGTGGCGGGAGCGAAGAGGATGACGTCCAGGACGCGGTACGCGACTTCGCGTCGGCGATCGAGGACAAGGACTACGAGAAGGCGTGCGAGGGCGTGACCGAGCAGGTGCGCCTGACCTTCGGCAACGCGGCCACCGGCGGCGCGGGCTGCGCGAAGGTCTTCCAGCAGGCCAACGAGGCGGGCGGGCTGGAGGGCCTGCCCACCAGCGCTGACGATCTCGAGTTCGAGAAGACCGAGGTGAAGGGCGACCTGGCGACGGTGAAGATCAAGGGCGACGACACGGGCGACACCACGCTGCGCAGGGAGGACGGCGAGTGGAAGCTCGACGTCCTCTAGATCGCGCGCCCCACTAGCCTGCGGCACGTGTACCCCGAGTTGGAACTGGGCCCGGTCACCCTCCAGACCTTCGGCATCTGCTTCGCGTTCGGATTCCTCGGCGCCGGGCTGCTGCTCGGGCGCCGCTTCACCGAGCTGGGCAAGCCGGTGGACTGGGCCTACGAGATGATCTTCGCCGGGCTGGTCGGAGGCCTGATCGGCTCGCGGCTGGACTACCTGATCCAGAACTACGACAGCGTCTCCGACGACCTCACGGGCGCGCTCTTCTCGGGCTCCGGCCTGGTGTGGTTCGGGGGCATGGTGGGGGGCGCCATCGGCGTGATGCTGTGGGCCCGCTGGCGCGGCTTCTTGGAGCGGCGGTTGTTCGACGTGGCCGCTCCGGCGCTCGCGCTGGGCTATGCGATCGGCCGGGTGGGGTGTCAGCTCTCCGGTGACGGCGACTACGGCGAGCCCACCGACCTTCCCTGGGGGATGGCCTACCCCGACGGCACCGAGCCCACCACGGACGAGGTCCACCCCACGCCCGTGTTCGAGACCGCCGCGATGGGGCTCGTGGCGCTGCTGTTGTGGAAGCTGCGGGACCGGATGGCGCCCGGGGCGCTGTTCGCCCTCTACCTGGTGCTGGCGGGCATCGAGCGCTTCCTGATCGAGTTCATCCGCCGCAACGATGCCGTGCTGGCAGGCCTCACCCCGGCTCAGCTGATCGGCCTGGCGATGGCGGCCGGCGGGGCCGTGTGGCTCAGCCGCCTGCGGGGCTCTGCCGCGCAGCCGCGCCCGGCCTAGGCGCTCCAAGCGACCCCGCCGCGGCGGCCGCCACGAGCGCCAGGGCCACCGACGCCCCGGCGGCTGATCCCAGGTGGTGCGAGGCGTAGATGCCGATCGCCCCGGCCACCACGGCCAGCCCGGCACCGGCCGCCATGGCGGCCAGCGGGCCGGCGGCGTGGCGGCGAACGGCCACGGCGGGAGCCACCAGCACGGACAGCACGAGCAGGCTGCCCAGGCCGGTCACGGCCACCGCGATGGCCACGGACAGCAGGAGGAGCAGCGCCAGCTGCACGCGGGCCGGTGCGATGCCCAGCGACCGCGCGCCGGCGGGGTCGAACGCCGTGGCCGCAAGCGGGCGGTGCAGAGCGGCGAGCGCCAGGCCCCCCAGGACCACGAGCGCGGCGGCGGCCGCAAGGTCGCCGTCGGTGACCCCCAGCGGATCGCCGAAGAGCAGCTCGCTCAGGCGCGTGGGGGTCTCGGGCGCCAGTGCCAGCAGCGCGCCCAGCCCGAACATGCCGGTGACCACCACGGCGGTGGCCGTGTCGGCCTCGATGCGCTGATCACGGGCGGCGAGCGCCACCAGCGCAGCCGCCGCGGCCACGCCGCCGAGGGCGCCCAGCACGAGCGGCGCCCCGGCGAGGGACGCCAGCACCAGCCCAGGGAGCAGGCCGTGCGCCAGGGACTCGGCGGGGTAGGCAAGCCGGTAGCCCACCACCCAGAAGCTCAGGCCTCCGCAGATCACGCCCAGCAGCGCCACCTCCGCCAGCGCGCGGCGGTCGATGCCGGAGCGCAGCGGGTCGAGGAGGGGGTCGAGCACGTCCACGGGTCAGTGCTCGTGGTGCTGGACGGTGACCGCGCGCACGGGGCCGTCGCCATCGTCGAGAACCACGATCTCGCTGCCATAGGTGGCCTCGAGCGCCTCGCGGTGCAGTGTCTCGCCAGGGGACCCGAAGGCCACCTGGCGCCGGTTCAGGCACAGCACCAGGTCGAAGGCGCGCGCGCTTCGCACGTCGTGGGTGGACACGAGCAGGGTGCGCCCCTCGTCGCGCAGCTCTGAGAAGAGGCGCTCCATTCCATCGGCGCTCGCCGGGTCCACTCCGGCCAGCGGCTCGTCGAGCAGCAGCACCCGCGCGTCCTGCACCAGCGCGCGGGCGATCAGCACGCGCTGGCGCTGGCCACCCGACAGCTCGCCGAAGCGGGTGCCGGCCTGGGCCCTCAGGCCCACGCGCTCCAGGGACAACTCGGCGGCGCGCCGGTCGGCGCGCGACGCCGGGAGCCACCAGCGCCCCCTGGCCAGGCTGCCCATGAGCGCCACGTCGAGGGCGCTCACGGGGAAGTCCAGCCGGGTGCGGTCGGTCTGGGCCACGTAGGCGGGGCGGCCCTGCACCTCCAGCTCGCCGGCCGTGGGCGCCAGCTGGCCGGCCAACCCGCCGAACAGCGTGGTCTTGCCGCCGCCGTTGGGCCCGAGGACGCCCACGGTCCGGCCGGCGGGCACGGCGAAGTCCAGGTCCTCGAGCACGGGCTCCCCGCCATAGCCCAGGGCGGCGCCGCGGGCCACAACGGCGGGTGCGCCCGTCATGTGGCCTCCCCCGCCTTCAGGGCCGTCCACGGCCGGATCGAGCTGGCCACGACACACAGCGCGTAGGCCGCGCCGCCCAGTACGGCCACGGCGGGACCGGGCGGGAGGTCCAGCCAGAAGGAGGCGTACAGCCCGATGGCGCCGAGCGCCGCCGCCACGAGCACAGCGCCCGCCAGCAGCCCGTTCACGCTGCGCGCGAACAGCCGTGCGATCGCGGCGGGCGTCACGAACAGCGAGGCCGCCAGCAGTGCTCCCACAGCGGGGAGCGAGGCCACGACCGCCAGCGCCACCAGCACCAGCAGCAGGCCGTCCGCGCGCCGGGTGGGAAGGCCCAGGGCGGCAGAGGCGCCGGGATCGAACCCCGTCGCGGTCCACGAGCGGCCGAGCGCCACGGTGCCCGCGGCCGCCAGCGCGGCGGCCACGGCCGAGAAGGCCACGTCGGCGGAGCCCAGGCCGATCGCGGTGCCGAACAGCAGGCGGTCCACCGCCGCGCCGGACTCGAACACGTCGCTGGCCAGCACGGTGCCCACGCCCAGGGCCGCCACCAGCAGCAGCGCGGTGGCGGCATCGGTGGGGCGGCCGTTCCTCCCCGCGCGCTCCACGCCGCCCGCATAGCCGAGACCCACCACCAGCGCCGCCAGGCGCGGGCTCACACCGGCGGCCTCGGCCACCACCAGGCCGGGGAAGGCCGCGGTGCCGGCGCCGTGCGTGAAGAACGCCAGACGCCTGAGCACGATCCAGGCGCCCAGCAGGCCGCCCGCGAGCGCCAGCAGGCCGAGCTCGAGCAGGGCGGTGCGGAACACCGGCAGCTCGAGCAGGTCGAACGGCGAGGGCAGGGACCTGATCTCCACTGGGAGATCCTAAATGAGAACCGTTATCAACCCGCGGAGAAGGCCCGCTCGACAAAGCGGGCGGAGAGATTCTGCACCTCGAGGTCGTGCTGCAGGGAGCGGTGGTGGCCGCCCGGGAACAGCACCAGGCGCTTGGGCTCCCGCGCTACGCGGTGGATCTCCTCGCTCACGGTGTAGGGGATCTGCTCGTCGCCGCGGGCGTGCAGCAGCAGCAGCGCGGTGCTCGGTCCGAGTTGCGCCGCGGCCGCGTACACGTCCAGTGACGCCACCCACGGGTCCATCGCCTCGGCGTCGCACTCGAAGCCCTCCAGCGATCCGGCGCGCAGGCCGCGCAGCAGGATGTCCTCGGGCGCCGGGCACACGGCCACGACCGCGTCGATGTCGCCGTCCAGCGCCGCCGCATGGATGGCCTGCCATCCGCCCATGCTCGAGCCCCGCAGCGCCACCCGCGGGGCGTGGGCGCGGAGCAGGTCGCACATGGCCAGCGCGTCGCCGAACGCGGTGGGCCCGAACTCGCCGGCCGAGCGCCCGTGGCCGCGGGCGTCGTAGGCCAGCGCCGCCAGCCCGCGGTCGCGGCACAGGCGGCCGAAGTCGAAGTGGCTCTCCTTGGACGATCCGGCGCCGTGCAGCACCACCACGCCGCCCACCGGCTCGGCCTCGGGCACGAACAGGGCATGGGAGATGCCGTCGTGGGTGCCCAGCTCCGGTGGCGCCGGGGCGGAGTGCTTCATAATCGCGCAGCCTATGGCCGCGGGACACCCCCAGGGAACACTCGCCGATGCCGGGGTGGCCGACCTCCCAGGCGGACTCGGCCCCGTGTTCCCCCTGGGCTCGCGGCTGAACGAGGCCGGCCGGCTGGAGATCGGCGGCTGCGACAGCCTCGAGCTGGCGCGCGAATTCGGCACACCGGGCTACTTCTACGCCGAGGACGACATGCGCGCCCGCGCGCGTGCCACGGTGGCCGCCTTCGCCGAGCGCAGCGTGGACGGGGGCGTGGTCTACGCAAGCAAGGCGTTTCCCGCCACCGCGGCCCTTCGCCTGTTTGCGGAGGAGGGGTTGCTCTGCGACGTGGCCTCCGGGGGCGAGCTGCATCTGGCTCTGGGCGCTGGCTTCGACCCGGAGCGCCTGTACATGCATGGCAACAACAAGACCGAGGCCGAGCTGGCGCTGGCGCTGGAGGCCGGGGTGGGGCACATCGTTGTGGACTCGCTCGACGAGATCGAGCGCCTGCGGGAGCTGGTGTCGGCGAGCGGCCAGCGCGTGCTCCTGCGCGTGGCGCCCGGCATCGAGCCCGATACCCACGCCAAGATCGCCACCGGGCAGGAGGACTCCAAGTTCGGCATCCCGCTGCCCCAC
Organism: uncultured Thermoleophilaceae bacterium; assembly: GCA_963727395.1. Taxonomy (GTDB): domain Bacteria; phylum Actinomycetota; class Thermoleophilia; order Solirubrobacterales; family Thermoleophilaceae; genus JAAYBF01. The sequence goes on from CAVSGC010000023.1 coordinate 186,323, forward strand.
GTGCAGCGCGCGATCGAGGCCTGCCGGGCGGCCGGCCTGGAGCTGCGCGGGCTTCACTCCCACATCGGCTCGCAGGTGTTCGAGCTGGACGTGTACGAGACGCTCGCTGAGGTGCTCGCGAGCCTGGCCGACCTGCCCGTGGTGAGCATGGGCGGCGGCTTCGCGGTGGCCTACACGCGCGACCAGCGCCCGCCCGCTCCGGCGGCCTACGCGGAGGCCATGATGAGCGCGCTGCCCGCCGGGATGTCGGTGCTGTGCGAGCCCGGGCGCTCGCTGGTGGCCAACGCCTGCGTGACGCTCTACACGATCGGGACCGTCAAGGAGATCCCCGGCGTGCGCACCTACGTGTCCGTGGACGGCGGCATGTCGGACAACATTCGGCCCATGCTCTACGACGCCGCGTACGAGGCGCAGGTAGCCGATCGGTTCGGCGAGAGCACGCCCTGCCGGATTGCGGGCATGCACTGCGAGTCCGGTGACGTGCTGGTGCCCGACGCCGCGCTGGCGGACCCCCGGCCGGGGGACGTGCTGGCCGTGCCCGCCACCGGCGCCTACGGTCACGCGATGGCCAACAACTACAACGCAGTACGGCGCCCGCCGGTGGTCTTCTGCCGGGACGGCGACGCTCGTGTGGTGGTGCGCCGCGAAACCTACGACGACCTCACCCTGCGTGACGCCTGAGCCATTCCGAGTAGGCCTCCTGGGCCACGGCACGGTGGGGGCTGCCTTCGAGGAGCTGGTCTCCCAGCGCGCCGACGCGATCGCCGCCGAGGTGGGGCGCCGGCCTGAGATCTCGGGCGTCCTGACGCGCAGCCAGGGCGACTTCGACGCGATCCTTCAGGGCAGCGAGCTGATCGTGGAGCTGATGGGAGGCACCGACCCCGCGCTGGACTACGCGCTGCGGTCCATGGAGGCCGGCAAGCATTTCGTGACGGCCAACAAGCAGCTGGTGTCCAGACACGGCGAGGAGCTGTTCGAGGCGGCGGGCAAGGCCAGGGTGCAGCTGCGCTTCGAGGCCGCCGTGGCCGGCGTGGTGCCGGCCATCCGCGTGATCTCCGAGACGCTCGCGGCCGCGCACATCGAGCGGGTGCACGGGATCGTGAACGGCACCACCAACTACATCCTCACGGCGATGGAGCGCACCGGCGCCTCCTATGAGGACGCGCTGCGCGAGGCGCAGGAGCTGGGCTTTGCCGAGGCCGACCCCACCGAGGACGTGACCGGCCAGGACGCCGCGGCCAAGATGGCGATACTCGCCCGGCTGGCGTTCGGCGTGCCGGTGCACGTGGACGACGTGCCCGCGGAGGGGATCGAGAACATCACCGCGGAGGACATCGCCTATGCGCGTGAGCTCGGCCTGTCGCTCAAGCTCATCGGCAGCGCCGAGCGCGTGGACGGCGGGCTGTCGGTGCAGGTCTATCCCGCGTTCCTGTACGCCGGCCATCCGCTGGCGGCCGTTCACGGGTCGTTCAACGCGGTCACGATCGAGTCCCCCGCGATCACCGAGATCACGCTCTCCGGCCCGGGGGCCGGCGGCAGCCAGACCGCCTCCGCCGTGCTCGGCGACGTGGTGTCGGCCATGATCCCGCCGCCCTTCAACCCGCCGCCGGCGCAGCCGGTGCCGCTGGTCACCGACCGCCCGTCGGCCTTCTACCTCCACGTGGAGGTGGCCGACCGCCCCGGCGTGCTGGCCCAGGTGGCGGAGATACTCGGCCTGCAGGGAGCGTCGATCGAGTCGGTGGTCCAGAAGGGCCTCGGCGACGACGCGCGGCTGGCGATGGTGATGCACCCGCTGCTGGAGTCGCGGTTCCGCGCCGCGGTGGATCTGATCGGGCGGCTGGATTTCGTGCGGTCGCCGCCCAGGGTGATTCGCGTTATCGGTGAGGTTTTCGAGTGAGCACATGAGCCTCTGGCGCTACTCCGATCGGTTGCCGGTTGAGCCGCTTGTGTCGTTGGACGAGGGGGACACGCCTCTCGTGCGTGCGCCCGTCTTGTCGGAGCTCACCGGGTGTGAGGTGTGGTTGAAGCTGGAGGGGACCAATCCCACGGGGTCGTTCAAGGACCGGGGGATGACCGTGGCGGTCTCCGCCGCGATCGGCGAGGGGGCGGAGGCCGTCGTGTGCGCCTCCACCGGCAATACGGCCGCCAGCGCGGCTGCCTACGCGGCGCGCGCGGGTCTGCGGGGGGCGGTGATCGTGCCCGAGGGCAAGATCGCCACGGGAAAGCTGGCGCAGGCGCTGGTTCACGGCGCACGCGTGGTGGCGCTGCGCGGCAACTTCGACCAGGCGCTGGAGCTGGTGCGCGAGCTGAGCCGGCGTCACCCCGTGGCGCTCGTGAACTCCGTGAACGAGTACCGGATCGAGGGACAGAAGACCGCCGCGTTCGAGGTGTGCGACGAGCTGGGCGAGGCCCCCGACGTGGTGTGCGTGCCCGTGGGCAACGCCGGGAACGTGACGTCGTGGTGGCGCGGCTTCACCGAGTACGGCGTGGCCCCCGCCATGCACGGCTACCAGGCGGCCGGTGCCGCGCCGCTGGTGCACGGCGCGCCCGTGGAGCAGCCGGAGACCGTGGCCTCGGCGATCCGGATCGGCAACCCGGCCCGGTGGGAGGACGCGATGGGCGCGTTCACGGCATCGCGCGGCCAGGTGCGCGCGGTGAGCGACGAGCAGATCCTCGACGCCTACGAGCTGCTGGCCGCGCGCGAGGGCGTGTTCTGCGAGCCGGCCTCGGCGGCGTCGGTGGCGGGTCTGCTGGCCAACCCGCCCGAGGGGCGCGTGGTGTGCGTGCTCACCGGCAACGGCCTCAAGGACCCCCAGACGGCGATGAGCCGGGCGTCATCGGTGATCCCGTGCGAGCCCGACATCGACTCCGTGGAGTCCGCCGTGATGGAACGGGCGTGAAGCGCAGGCGGATCGTGAGGGTGCCGGCGTCCTCGGCCAACCTGGGCCCGGGCTACGACGCGCTGGCCGCCGCGCTGGACCTCTCGCTGGAGCTGGAGGTGGAGGAGACCGGCGAGCTGTTCGTGCACTCCGACGTGGAGGGCGTGCCCACCGACCGGACCAACCTCTGCGTGCGCGCGTTCGAGGCGCTGCACCCCGCCGACGGCATCACCTTCCAGATCCGCTCGCGGATCCCGGTGGCGGCGGGACTGGGCTCCAGCGCCGCCGCGATCGTGGCCGGGCTGTGCGCCGCCGACCACATGTACGAGCTGGACGCGCCGATCTTCGAGCTTGCCGCCGAGCTGGAGGGCCACCCCGACAACGTCGCGGCCGCGCTGCTGGGCGGCTTCGTGGTGTGCGCCGACTCGCAGCCCGCGCGCTTCGACCCCCCGCCCGGCCTCGAGGCGGTCGTGGCGACCCCGCCGGATCCGGTGGCCACGCCTGACGCCCGCGCGGCGCTGCCGGACGAGGTGCCGATGGCCGACGCCGTGCATAACGTGGCCCACGCGTCCCTGCTGGTGCTGGGCCTGGCGCGCGACGACTTCTCGCTGATCGCCCGCGGCCTGTCCGACAGGCTCCACCAGGACCGCCGCGCGCACCTCTATCCACGCTCGATGGAGCTGGTCCGCCAGGCGGTGGACCTGGGGGCGGTGGGGGCCACGATCTCGGGCGCCGGGCCGTCGGTGCTGTTCTGGTGTCACTGGCAGCAGACCGGCTCGCTGGTGGAGGCGCTCAAGGTCCAGGCCGAGGACTGCAACGTGCGCCGTGTGACCTTCGCCCCGGGCGGCGCCGACGTGAGCGAGATGTGAAGCGGATCGAGGCCGCCGGGGGAGTCGTGATGCATGGGGACAGAGTCCTCCTCGTCCATCGCCCCCGCTATGACGACTGGACGCTGCCCAAGGGCAAGCTCGATCCCGGCGAGAGCTTCGAGGACGCCGCGCTGCGCGAGGTGTGGGAGGAGACCGGCCTGCGCTGCACGCTCGGCGAGGAGCTGGCGGGCGCCGAGTACCGCGACAACAAGGACCGCCCGAAGGTCGTGCGCTACTGGCTGATGGAGGTGGAGGGCGAACCCGTGGAGTTCGAGCCCAACGACGAGGTGGACTCGGTCGGCTGGCTGGCGGTTGACGACGCCGTCGAGCGGCTCACCTACGACCGCGACCGCGAAGTGCTCGCTTCGATTGAGCACTTGGCCGACCCATAGCCCAGGAAAGTGCTCAAACGGTGGAGGGAGGTGGATCCACGTCGTCCGTGGCGCGAGGCGCGGGCTCGGTGCCGCTGGGCAGCATGAGTACCAGTCCGAGCGCCACCAGCAGGAACACCAGTATGCCTCCGGCGGCGAGGGCGACGGTCATCGACCGCCGCCGAACGTGGCCCCGTAGAAGCCGCCGAGCGACAGGATCGACGGCACCCAGAGGCCCACGAAGAGCGCCTCCGTCTCGTTGCCGGTGAACCACAGCGTGACCGAGAACACGAACGAGATGCCTGCGGCGAGCAGAATGAGCTTCGCGGCGAGCAGGCGCGGCCCGAGCAGACGCGCGAGTCCGGGCTCGATGCGCGCCTTCAGGCGCTGGGTCGAAGTTGCCGCCATTTCCGCTCAGCCCTTGGCCACGAGGGTCTTGTCCTGGAGGTCCCAGGAAACCTCGCGGCGGCCCTCACGCAGGGCCTCGATCACCGCGGCCACAACGTCGTGATGGTCAAGCGGGTCGGGAAGGGAAGGGGGTGAGCCGGTCAGGGCGCGTTCTGCGAAGGCAGTGTCCATGTGGGGCGGGCGCACATCCAGCACCGTGAGGCCGTGCTTGCGCCGCTCGCGTCGCAGTGCGGTCACATAGGCCGAGAGCGCGGCCTTGCTCGCCGAATACGCGGCCACGCCGGCAGTTGGATGGTCGGCAACGATGGCCGACAGGGCTACCACGGCGCCGTCGTCTTCGAGATGGCCGAGCGCCTCATCGATCAGGGCGATCGGCCCGGTGGCGTTCACCGCAAAGAGTGCGTCGAGCGTCTCGCTGCTCAACTCGCCGGCCTGGCCGAAGCCCGCAACCCCGACGGTCACGACGAAAGCGTCCAGTCCGCCGAGGGCGGCGGCCAGCGCGTCCACTCCGCCACGACAACTGTCAGCGTCGGTGGCCTCGAACAGGGCAGAGGGTGCGTTCAGCTCAGCTGCCAGAGCGTCCAGCCGTGAGCGGTCACGGCCCATGAGGCCGAGCTCCGCACCGGCGGCAGCCAGCGCGCGGGTGAGCGCGGCCCCGAACTCGCCGGTCGCGCCGGCCACGACCACTCGTGCGCCATCGATCTCCATATCCGGTGTCCGGACGAGCGGCGGCGAGGGATGACTTTCGCCGGAAGCGCCCTGACTGGAGAGGCTACGCAGGCTCCGGCGGCACCCGGTCCGCCCACGGCCGCGCTTCCTCCAGCTGCCCGCACACCGCAAGGAGGAGCCCTTCGCCCAGCGGCGGCCCCACGATCTGAGCGGCAGTCGGCAGGCCGTCGTCGCCCTGGGCTATCGGCACCGAGATGGCCGGCTGGCCGGTCACGTTGAACTCCGCGGTGTAGGGCGTGAACTCGCCCGACTTCTTGAACTCGAACGCGGGGTTCTCGCCGCAGGCGTCGACCTCACCGTGGCGCACGGGGCGCTTGGCCAGCGCAGGGGTGAGCACGAGGTCGTAGCGCTCCCAGAATGCGATCACCCCGCGGGAGAACGACTGGAGCGCCGCCACCGCGCCTATGTACTGCGGAGCGGGGGTGGCCTGGCCGGTCTCCCACAGCCACTTCGACAGTGGCTCGATGTTCTCGTCGGAGGGCTCCGTGCCGCTCACGATCTGGCCATGGAAGACGCTGGCCGACACGTTGGAGGCCCACAGCACGCTGAAGGTGGGGAGGAGGTCGGCGCCCTTCCATGGGGCCTCCACTTCCTCGACGTCGTGCCCGAGCTCCTCGAGAACGGCCGCGGCCTCGCGGGCGCCGCGCTCGCACTCCGGATCGAGCTCCGCCTCGATCGGCATGTCGAAGGTGAGCGCCACGCGCAGCTTGCCGGGATCGCGTTGCGCCAGCTCGGCGAAGGGCGCCTCCGGCGGCGGCGCCCAGGTGGCGTCGCCCACCTCATAGCCGGCCATCACGTCGAGCAGCGCCGCGGCGTCGGCCGTGGTGCGGGTGAGCGCGCCGTCGGTGGAGAGCATCTGGTCGCCGAGGTCGGGCGCCGCGGGAGATCCGGCCGCGCTGGGGCTTGAGGCCCACCAGGCCGCAGCAGGCGGCCGGGATGCGGATCGAGCCGCCGCCGTCGCTGCCGTGCGCCACCGGCACCGCGCCCGCGGCCACCGCGCCGCCCGAACCGCCGGACGAGCCGCCGGTGGTGCGCTCGGGATCCCACGGATTGCGCGCGGGCCCGAAGCGGCGTGGCTCGGTGACCGGCAGGATCCCGAACTCAGGGGTCTGGGTCTTGCCCACCAGCACGAAGCCCGCCTCGCGGAAGCGGCGGACCACCGCGGAGTCGTAGTCGGGCGTGAAGTCGCCGAGCAGGTCCGAGCCCTGGGCCATCCGCAGTCCCGCCACGGGGGCGAACAGGTCCTTGATCGCCAGCGGCACGCCCGCGAACGGCCGCTCGTCCCCCTTGGCGATACCGTCGGCGGTGGCCAGCGCGGCCTCGGCGTCGAGCAGCGTCCAGTGGTTGAGCGGCTCGGTGGCCTCGATCCGGGCCAGCGAGGCCTCCACCAGCTCGCGCGAGCTCACCTCGCCCTCGCGCACCATGCGGGCGAGCTCCACGGCCGGCTTGCGCAGCAGCTCGGACACGTAGGCCGCGGGCGCCGCCTCGGCGCGCAACTCGTTCAGCCGTGAGCGCTCAGACCTCCAGCCCAGCCGGTCGAGCACCTCCTCGGCCAGCCCCAGGTAGTCGGCGCCGAGGTCGGGGCGATGGTCGAGGATCGAGATGCCGCGTTCGGCCGACTCGGCGTAGGCCACCGAGCGGCGGATCGGGGTGTCGAACACCTTGTCGCCCCAGCGCTCGGAGAGCTGCTTGTGCGCCTCGCGCGCGTGCACCGTGCGCAGGTCGGCGATGTTCAGCACCACGCCCAGCCACTCCAGGTCGGGATGCAGGCTCTCCTTCGCCAGTTCCACCACCTCCAGAGCCTGCTCCACGCCCTGGAGCGAGAAGTACTCGGCCTCGCTGGAGATCAGTGCGTGGTCGGCCGCCACGAGGGCGTTCACCGTCAGCAGCCCGAGGGACGGCGGGCAGTCGATCAGGATCACGTCGTAGCGCTTGCCCGGCTCGCGCAGCGCCCGGCGCAGCGTCATCTCCCGGCCCATCTTGCCGCTGAGCACCAGCTCGGATTCGGCCAGGCCGAGGTTGGCGGGCAGGATGTCGTCGTGGATGGCGTCGAGCGCCTTGGCGTGGCCGGCCAGAACGTCGGCCAGGGTGGGGTCGGCGTCGGCCGGCACGTCGAAGTAGTCGGACAGGTTGCCCTGGGGGTCGAGGTCCACGCACAGCACCCTCAGGTCCAGGCGCCTGAGCACATCGGCGAGCGTGCGGACGGTGGTGGTCTTGCCTGTGCCGCCCTTCTGGGACATGACTGCGATCGTGGTGGCCATTCGGATCCTGTCGGTCCTCCGTAATTTGCGGTTTCCGGGTGCCGCCGACGGCGATTCGGCCCGGGCCGCGACTATAGTTTCCCGGCCCTACCCGTCGCGTGCCCGCTCGAAGAAGGCACGGAATCCGAGGAGGACCCAACGTGTCGAAGCACCCCCGCCCCGCGGCGCCGGCAGCCCGCAGTCTTCCCGAGCGCTTCTCCTCGACGCAGGCCTACCGCCCTCTGCGGGCGCCTGAGACGGTCGAGGACTCCGACGCCTGTGGCATATACGCGTCGGTGAGCAAGGCCGCGAAGGCCACCCACGACGCGATACCCGACGCTCTCGTGGCGCTCGAGAAGATGCTCCACCGCGCCGGCAACGTGGACGGCGAGGGCGACGGCTGCGGCATGCTGGTGGACATCCCGCGCAAGCTGTGGGCGGAGGAGGTGCGCGCGGGCGGTCACGCGCCCAAGCTGGCGCTCGACGAGCGCTTCTCGGTGCTGCACCTGTTCCTCCCGCGCTCCGGCGGTCGGGTGGGCGAGGTGCAGGAGCGCGCTCGCCGGATGATCAGCAAGGCCGGCCTGCGCGTGCTCGCCGAGCGCGAGGGCGCTGTGGACTCGTCGGCGCTCGGACCCCACGCGCGCGAGGAGGAACCGGTCTTCTGGCAGCTGGCGGGCCTCATCGAGGATCCCAAGCGCTGCTTCGAGCTCACCCTCGAGCTGGAGGAGAAGCTCGACCTTCACGTGGCGTCCTGCTCCACCACGAGCGTGGTCTACAAGGTGCTCGGCACCCCTTCGGTGCTGGGCCGTTACTACCCCGACCTGAGCGACCCGCGGGTCGAAACCGTCTCGGTCCTGGGCCACAACCGCTACTCCACCAACACCTGGCCGTCGTTCAAGCGCGTGCAGCCGTTCGGCGTGCTGGGCCACAACGGCGAGATCAACACGATCGCCCGCCTGCGCCAGGAGGCGCGGATGGTGGAGGTGCCGCTCACCCGCGACGGCTCGGACTCCCAGGACCTGTCGCGCACGATCGAGGCGCTGATCTACCGCCAGGACCTCACGCTGGTGGAGGCGATGGAGCTGGTGCTCCCGCCGATCGTGGCCGAGATCAAGGGTCTGCCCGGCGCCCTGCGGGGCTTCTACATGTACCTGCGGCAGGCCTTCGGCCCGTTCGCGCAGGGCCCGGTGGCGCTGATCTCGCGCTTCGGAGACGAGCACATCTTCTCCGTCGACGCTCTCGGGCTGCGGCCGCTGTGGCAGCTGGAGACCGCCGACGCATGGATGTTCTCGTCGGAGGCCGGGGTGGTGGCCGTGGCCGACACGGTGTCCGAGCCCAAGCCGCTCGCCCCGGGCGAGAAGGTGCTCGTGGAGGTGGACCGCCGGAGGGGTCGCACGCTCCACCGCGACCACGCCCAGATGCAGGAGATCTGCGTGCAGCGCTGGCGCGAGCGCACCCAGTCGGAGCTGGACGACGCCGCCTACGCCGCGGCGATCCTCACCGGCGGCCCATTGCACGGCTCGGAGATCCCGGGCTACACCTCGGCCGGGCCATCCGAGCCGGTGAAGGTGGAGGACCGGGTGCTGGGCGGCTTCGGCTGGCAGCGCGAGGACATGAAGCTGGTGCAGCAGATGGGCGCCACCGGCGCTGAGCCGATCGGCTCGCTGGGCTATGACGGCCCGCTGGCGTGCCTCTCGCCCGAGCGCCAGAACCTGGCCGACTACTTCAAGGAGTCGGTGGCCGTGGTCACCAATCCCGCGATCGACCGCGAGCGCGAGGTGGAGCACTTCTCCTGCCGCGCCGTGATCGGGGCACGGCCCTCGCTGCACGACATCCGCCCGGAGCCCACCACCGTGGAGCTGGCGTTCCCGGTGGTGCTCGGCGGCCACGACGGCCTGGCCCCGCTCTCCGACGCTGTCTACCGCCAGGTGGCCCACGAGCACAAGACCTATCTCCTCGAGGACCTGTGGGAGGCCTTCCGCGGGCGCAGCGCGGTGCTCGATGCGTCGTGCCTGGAATCCGAGGACACGCGCGGGGCGATCGAGCGGCTCAAGCAGGAGGCCACCGTGGCGGTGCGCGAGGGCGCGGAGCTGGTGGTGCTGTCAGACCGCACCGTCTACGAGGGCGACCGCCGCTATCTCGACCCCCACCTGGCTCTGGCCGCGGTGGACCTGGCGCTGCGCGAGCACTACACCTCGCCCGGCGAGACCAACCTACGCCGGCGCTGTGGCGTGGTGTTGCGCTCGGCCGCCATCCGCAATGTGCACGACACCGTGCTGGCCCTCGGCCTCGGAGCCGACGCCGTGTGCCCGTACGTGATGGTGGAGGTGTCGCTGCTCGACGACTACGCCACCGACGTTGGCAACCTCGCGGCCGCACTGCGCAAGGGCATCGAGAAGGTGATCTCCACGATCGGCATCCATGAGGTGCGGGGTTACTCCCGCCTGTTCGCCTCGATCGGGCTCCAGCCCGAGGTGGCGGCCGTGTTCGACACACCCGGCTACATGGGCAGCGAGACCGGCGGCACCGGCTTCGCGCAACTGGACTTCGACGGCGACGAGCGCCAGCGCGTGCTGGCCGGCGAGGCGGAGTCCAAGCCGGCGAAGACGTTCCGCTTCTACCCCAAGGTCTACAAGTCCGCCATCGCCGCGGCCAACGGGGCGGGGGAGTTCGGCGCCTACTCGCAGAAGGTGCACGAGCTGGAGTCCCACCAGCCGATCTCGCTGCGTCACATCCTCGACGTGCGCAGCGACCGCGAGCCGATCCCCGCCGACCAGGTGGATCCCGGCGTGGGCCTGCACTCCTACCCGATCGTGATCTCCTCGATGAGCTTCGGGTCGCAGGGCGAGACCGCCTACCGCGCGTATGCCGAGGCCGCCAAGCGGGCCAACATCATCGCGATGAACGGCGAGGGCGGCGAGATCCAGGACATGTACGGCAAGTACCCGCGCTGGCGGGGCCAGCAGGTGGCCTCCGGGCGCTTCGGCGTGACCAGCGAGATGCTCAACAGCTCCTACCTCGTGGAGATCAAGATCGGCCAGGGCGCGAAGCCGGGAGAGGGCGGGCACCTGCCCGGCAAGAAGGTGACCGCCAAGGTGGCCCAGGCGCGCAACGCCACCGAGGGCACCGACCTCATCTCGCCCTCGAACAACCACGACCTCTACTCGATCGAGGACCTGGCCGAGCTGATCGATGAGCTGCGGACGGCCAACCCCGACGTTCGCATATCGGTGAAGGTCCCGGTGGTGCCCAACATCGGCACCATCGGCGTGGGGATCGCCAAGGCGGGCGCGGACATGATCACCCTGTCTGGCTTCGAGGGCGGCACCGGCGCGGCGCGCGCGCACGCACTGCGCCACGTGGGCCTCCCCTCGGACATCGGCACGCGCGCCGTGCACCTGGCGCTGATGGAGGCCGGCATCCGCAACCGCGTGGAGATCTGGGCCGACGGCGGCTATCGCCACGCCTCGGACATCGTGAAGCTGCACTGCCTCGGCGCCAACCGCGTGGGCTTCGGCACCCTGGCGATGGTCTCGCTCGGCTGCACCATCTGCCGCGGCTGCCAGCTGGACACCTGCCACGTGGGCATCGCGACGCAGATCGAGGACAAGGCCGAGGCCGACCTCAAGGGCCTGAAGAAGTTCACCCCGCAGGAGTTCGAGCAGTCGGCGGCCAACTGCGCCCGCTTCTTCACCGGCATGGGGGAGGAGCTGCGCGCGATCGTGGCGTCCCTGGGCTACGAGCGCGCGCAGGATCTCGTGGGCCGTTCGGACCTGCTCGTGCAGACGCGCGAGACCGCACGGGTGGACGTGTCCGAGCTGATCCGCCCGCTGGAGGAGATGCTCGACCTCGAGCCGATCGACCTGCCCGCTCAGGTGGACGAGCGGGAGGCCGCGGGCCTCATCTGCGCCCGCCCGATCCGGATGCAGGCCAAGGAGTCATCCACGCGCCTGGCCGCCCTGGCGGGCGACGTGTCCTCCGGCAGGGTGTTGCGTGAAGGCTGGGGCGAGGCGGGCGGCGGCTCCGGCTCCGACGGCCCGGTGGACGCCCACGACCGCGTGCTGGGCACCGAGCTGTCGGGGGCGATCGCGCGCCGGCGGATCTTCGACGGCGGGCCGGCCGCCAGCGACGAGACGCTTGCTGCGCTGCGCTTCGACGGCGGCTCGGTGGGCGGCCAGGGCCTGGGCGCGTTCAACGTCTACGGCATGGACATCACCGTCGAGGGCGGTGCCCAGGACGGCGTGGCCAAGGGAATGCTCGGCGGCAAGGTGGCTGTGATGAAGGGCCTCAACCGGGCGGGACGGCGGCTGAACGGGTCGGTGGGCAAGTCGTTCGCCTACGGCGCCCAGCGCGGCCGGATGTTCGTGCAGGGATCCGCCGACTCGCGCTTCTGCATCCGGTTGTCGGGCGCCGACGTGGTGATCGCGGGCGAGCCCGAACAGCCGCTGGACGACTCAATCGGCTCCATTGGCGACCGGGCCAACCTCAAGGGCTTCGCCTTCGAGTACATGACCAACGGCCGCGCCGTGGTGATGGGCGATCCGGGACCGTGGTTCTGCGCTGGGCAGACCGGCGGCCGCGTGTACCTGCGGATCAACCCCGAGTGGAACCTGGACCGCGACGCGCTCGAGCGGCGCAAGGGCCGTGGCGCCAAGGTGAACATCCGCGAGCTGGATGCCGAGGGCGTGCTCGATGTCCAGGAGCTGCTTGGCAACTACTGCGTCGAGCTGCGGGCCACCGGGCAGGACCAGGAGGCGGATCGGGTGGCGGGGCTGGCAGCGGCCGCTCAGCAGCACTTCCTCATGTCGATCCCCGAGCAGCAGCAGACGGATCCGTCCGTGTCGACGGAGTAGTGACGGGGGCGTTAGCCCGAGTTCACTGTCTCGCGGTCGCCCGCGAGCACCACGTAGTGCAGCGTGAAGCGGCCCACTGAGATCACGTCGCCGTCCTCGAGTGGGGCGAGGTCCACCTGCTTGCCGTTGCGGAATACGCCGTTGAGGCTGCGGTCGTCGAGCACCTTGGCGCCGTCCTCGCCGCAGTAGACGAGGGCGTGGCGGCGCGAGACGGTGGGGTCGTCGATGCGCACATGTGCGGAGAGACTGCGCCCCACGCGCGTCCAGCCCTCCTGGAGGGAGATCACCCGCAGACGGCTGCCGTCCTCGAAGGCGAGGTACTCGCCAGCCGTGACGAGGGCGGCGCGGGCCTCGGCCAGCCAGTCGGGCAGGTCGCCCTCGGACTGCGGAGCCGGTGTCTCGACCTCCTCGAACAGCGACTGCCGGCGGAAGCTGTCACCGCCGCAGCTGGGGCAGGCCGGAACCTCGTCGCGCTGGTTGAGTGCGACAGCAAAACCGCAGCCGTCGCACCGGAATGAACCTATGCCCGCCAACGTCCCTGCTTCGTAGTGCTGCACTTGCCCTCCTCCGATGATGCTGATTGTGCCAGAAGTCCGGGCTCCCGCAATAGCCATGACCGCAAATTGCGCGCATGACCGACGCCCCTGACAAGCAGTGGGTACCCGGTTTCACCTTCGGTAAGCCCGGGAGGAAATGCCCGTTCAAAGGCGAAAACTGGACATATGCCCGACCTGGCGGCCATCCTGCTCCGCAAGAGCATGGGATCCCTGGACAGCGGTCGGCAGCGCTGTGCCGACTGCCGCCGCGTGCCCCTGGTGGGCGAATGCTTGCACGAGATGGACAACGGCCGCACCCTCTGCGGGCTCTGCCTGACCCACCTGCCGGCTGAGAAGCGCCACGCGGTGCGCATCGAGCGCGTGCACGCCAGCGAGCGCTCGCTGGCCATCGTGCCGCGCGCCGCCTAGACGTAGCCTTCGGGCATGCGACGCCTGCCAGTCGTGCTCGCCGCCCCGCTGCTCACGGCGCTGGCGCTGGCCCTGCCAAGCGAGGGCAGCCGCGTGCCGGGCGCGCCCAGGTGTCCCGTGTTCCCGTCGTCCAGCCACTGGAACCTCCCGGTGGACCGGTTGCCCGTGCACCCTCGCTCCGACGCGATCGTGCGGGCGGTGGGCCGCGCAGCGCCGGCGCACGCCGACTTCGGCTCGGGCCTCTACGAGGGCGCCCCGATAGGGATCCCCTACCGCGTGGTCAAGGCGGGCCAGAGGCGAGTGCCCGTTCGCTTTGAGTACACGTCGGAGTCCGACCGGGGGCCGTATCCAATCCCACCGGGAGTGCCCGTGGAGGGCGGCCGCGGGGGCGACGGCGACCGCCACGTGATCCTCGTGGATCGCTCGCGCTGCCGGCTGTACGAGCTGTTCTCCGCCCATCCGCAGGACGGCGGGCGCCGCTGGCGCGCCGGGTCGGGCGCGATCTGGAGCCTGCGCTCCAACCACATGCGCCCGCGGGGCTGGACGTCGGCCGACGCCGCCGGCCTGCCGATCCTCCCCGGCCTGGCGCGCTACGACGAGGTGAGGCGGGGCAGGATCGATCACGCCCTGCGGATCACGGTCCCGCGTACGCGGCGCGCCTTCGTCTATCCCGCGCGCCACTTCGCCTCCACTTCCAGCGCCGCGGACCTGCCCGCCATGGGGCAGCGGGTGCGCCTGCGGCGGGGCTTCGACGTGTCGCGCTTCCCGCGCCAATCACGCGTGGTGCTGCGCGCGCTCAGGCGCTACGGCGCGCTCGTGGCCGACAACGGCTCCGCCTGGTACGTGTCCGGCGCACCCAGCCCGGGCTGGGACAACGACGATCTTCATTCGCTCGGCCGCGTCCGAGGCGCCGACTTCGAGGTGGTCGACACCCGCCGGCTTCCGCGCCCTCGGCGCTGAGCCCTGGCGCGCTGCCCGTAGACTCCGGCCGCGATGCAGGAGGTCACCGTGAGCGCCGTCATCTCAGCTCCCCGCGAGGAGCTGTTCGACTTCGTGGTGGACCTGTCGAACCGCCCGTCCTACGCCGACCACTACCTCAAGGACCTCCGCCTTGCCCGCGCCAACCCGGTGGGCAAGGGCGCCGCGGCGCGGTTTCTGCTCGACACCCCCATCTTCAGCGAGCGGGGTGAGATAGGGATCGTGGAGGCCATCCGGCCGCGGCGGATCGTGGAGGAGGGCCGGGTGGGCCGGCTGGGGCGTTCGCGGCTGGTGGCCGTCTACGAGTTCATGCCCGAGGCGGGCGGCGTCACGCGCGTGGAGCTCACCACCTACAGCGAGCCCAAGACCCTGGTCGACCGGCTCAAGCAGCGGGGCATCCACCGCTGGATGCGGCGCCAGACAAAGAAGTCGCTCGAGCGGCTGCGAAAGATCTTCGAGGAGCCGGGCCCGCGGGAGCGCGCCAGCCTGGGCATGGCCGGCTACGAGCCCCTGAGGGCGCCGCGGTTCGGGGCGCACCTGCCCCCGCGCGAGAAGGCCCCCGCCCCCGAGTAATAGACTGCGCGCCCGCCATGGCCCCCGCCCTACTGAGGACCGTCGCCGCCTGCGTCGCCGCATTGATCTGCGGCGTCGCTCTGGGGTGCGGCGAGCACGACCCCGGCGTGGATGAGCCCGCCCGCGAGGGCCTCGCCATCGACGTCGGCGGGGTGGACTACAACGTGTTCATCACCCGCGAGCTCAACCTCGCGATCACGCCTGACAAGGCCTACTACGAGGGCCCGCCTGCTCCTCCCGGCAAGGCGCTCTACGGCGTGTTCATCGAAGCCTGCAACCCCGGGCCGGAGACCGTGCGGAGCACGGGGGACTTCACGGTCAAGGACAACCAGGGCACCGAGTACAAGCCGATGCCGCTGCCCGCCGACAACGCCTTCGCCTACCGGCCCACCGACCTGGCCGAGGGCGCATGCATCCCCGAGGACGGCAGCGTGGCCCAGCAGGGCCCCACAGCCGGGTCGATGCTGCTGTTCGAGTTCCCGCTCGAGAACACGGAGAACCGCCCCCTGGAGCTGGAGATCGGCGGCCCGTTCGACGCGCTGGAGCAGGACCGGGAGGTCAAGACCGTCGAGCTGGACCTGTAGCGCTCAGCGCTTCAGGCCCGCCACGAGCACGCCCTGGGCCGCGGGTGCGGCGACCGCCCCGCCCGCGCCGGCCCGGATGAGCAGCACCGACACCGCGATTCGCGCCCTGCCGGCCGGCGCGAAGGCGGTGAACCATGCGTCGGTGTTGGTTGACGGATCGGCGAGGTCGAACTCCGCCTCGGGGCCGCGCGTGTCCTGCAGCTCGGCGGTGCCGGTCTTGCCGGCCACCCGGACGCCGTCGACGGCGGCCGCCGTGCCGGTCCCGTAGGCCACCACGCCCTCCATCAGGCGGGTCACAGTGTTGGCGGTCTTGGGCGACGTCACGCGTGCCCGGCGCGCAGAAGAGGACGCCAGCAGTGTGGGGGTCAGGCGCACCCCGTCGTTGGCGATCGCCTGACCCACGGACGCCATCTGCAGCGGGGTGGCCAGCACCCGTCCCTGGCCGATGGCGGTGGAGCCGAGGTCCAGCGGCCCGCCGATGTCCCCGGCCTCGGGGAGGGTGCTTGGCAGCGCTCCGGCGATCGTGGGCGGCTCGTTGAAGCCGAAGCGCTCGGCGGTGGCCACCAGCCGCTTGGCGCCCACCTCCACGCCCAGTGGTGCGAAGACCGAGTTGCACGAGTGGGCGAAGCTGTCCTTGAACGAGCCGCCACACGACTCGCCGTTGGCGTTCGACAGCGGCACGCCGTCGATCACCGCCCCGGTCTCAACCGGGAACTGCTTGGAGGACGTGACCTTGTGGGCCTCGAGGGCCGCCGTGGTGGTCACGATCTTGAAGACCGACCCGGGTGGCTGGGGAGCCGAGAAGGCAACTCCGGCGAGCGCGAGGATCTCCCCGGTCTTCGGCTCCACCGCGGCGATTCCGCCGAAGCGCCCGGCGAGGGCGGTCACCGCCGCCTCCTGCACCCTCGTGTCGATCGTGGAGCGCACCGGGCCGGCGGCGCGCGGCTCGCTGCGCGCCAGCACGCGATCGCCGGCCGACAGCGTGCCGCCCGGCCGCCCCTCCACCTGGAGCTGGAGCGCGCGCTCCAGCCCGCTGATTCCCACCGGCGTGTCCGGAGGGAAGCCCCGGGCGTAGGAGCGTGCGCGGTCGTCGCCGTCATCCTCGTCCGGTACCTCCATCCCGCCGGCGATCGACGCGCCCACGCCCTCGAGCGGGGAGCTGCGCTCCCCCGCGGGGCCCTCCACGAGCGTGACTCCGTTCGCCGAGAGGATCTTGGCCCGCCTGGGGACCTTCGTGTCGCGAGTGAGCCGGCCGCCCTCGGGGAGCCCCGGGAAGGCCAGCTCGGGCTCCCACTGGACCGCATCGTCTGACACGGGCACCTCCACGTGGTCGCGAATGGTCCCGAAGATGCGCGTGCGCACCGCTATCGGCACGCGCACCGCCCCGCCGCTGGTGCCGTCGGGGTCGTCGGCCCGGATCTCCACCGCCGTGGAGGTGCCGCGGGCGTTCTCGTAGGCGCGCCGGAAATCGTCGCGCGGGTAGCGCGCCCGCGAGGAATCGGACAGCAGTCCGTACATGGCCGCGTGGTCGCCGCGCTCCCAGGCCTCGGTGAAGCGCTCTGCCACGCGTTCCGAGCCCGATTGGAACCCCGAGCCCACGACCAGCCCCACGACGAGTGCCAATGCGGCGAGCACTCCCAGCGGGAGCGCGCGGCGGGTGACGCGCCGGTGGCGCTCTGGCGCGTGGTGGCTCTCCAAGGGCACGGAAGGCTACCTTCCCCAGCCCGTGACAGGCCTCGATTGGATCATCATCGCCTTCACCCTGCTGATGGCGCTCTGGGGCTACCAGCAGGGCCTGATCGTGGGCGCGCTCTCGCTGGCCGGCTTCGCGGCCGGCGCGCTCGTGGGCTCGCGCATCGGCCCGCTCGTCCTGGAGGAGGGCTCGCGTTCTCCCTACGCACCCCTCTCGGCCCTCGTCGGGGCCCTGGTGATCGGCGGCGTGCTGGCCTCGGGGCTGGAGCTGCTGGGCTTTCACCTGCGCCGGCGGATCGGCGAACGCTTCGGCGCCGTGGACGGTCTGGGCGGCGCGGTGCTCGTGGGCGCGCTGGGCCTCGCGCTGGCCTGGGTGCTTGGTGCCGTGGCGCTGCAGACTCCCGGCGCGCGCGACCTGCGTGAATCGATTCAGCGCTCGGCGGTGCTGCGCCAGCTGAACTCCGTGCTGCCGCCGTCCGGGCCTCTGCTGAAGGCGCTCGCGCGCATTGACCCCTTCCCGAGGATCGCGGGTCCCGCGCCCAACGTCCGCCCCCCCGACGCCAGGATCGCGCGCGACCCGGAGGTGCGCGCCGCGAGCCGGAGCGTGGTGCGGGTGACCGGCACCGCGTGCGGGTTGGGCGTGGAGGGCTCGGGCTGGGTGGCCGGAAGCGGCGTGGTGGTGACCAACGCACACGTGGTGGCCGGCCAGGACGACACCGCCGTGCAGATCCAGGGCGAGGGCCCGCGCCTCGACGCCGAGCCGATCTGGTTCGACGTCAAGAACGACCTGGCGCTCCTGCGCGTTCCGGCCGTGAGCGCGGTGCCCGCCCTCCAGCGCAACGAGAACGCCCGCGTGGGCACGTCGTCGGCGGTGCTCGGCTTCCCCGAGAACGGGCCCTACGACGTGCGGCCCGGACGCCTGGGGCAGACCGAGACGGTGATCAGCCAGGACGCCTACGGCCGCGGGCCCGTGAGGCGGCGCATCACCGCGCTGCGCGGGCTGGTGCGCCCGGGCAACTCGGGCGGGCCGATGGTGGACGGCCAGGGGCGCGTGGTGACCACGATCTTCGCCGCCACGAGGGACTCCTCGAGCCGCAGCGGATTCGGGGTGCCCGACTCGATCGTGCGGGAGGCGCTCGGCCGTGCCCGTGGCACGGTGGACACCGGACCGTGCGCATAGGGCCACGCCGCAACTCGGCTCGGCCCGGGCGGTTCACTACAACTCTGCCCGTGCGATATGCCCGATTCCAGCTTCCGGCGGCCGCCGCCCTCCTGCTCATAGCCGCCGTTCCGGCCCTCGGGGGTGCGGTCGCCCCCGGCTCCGGCCAGGAGGCGGGCCCCAGCGCCCGCGCCGCCAAGCCGTCCAATCCGTGCCTCGACCCGATGCGCCGGGCCCGCCTCTACTGCCCCGACCTGCTGATGAAGCGCCCGTTCGGACTGGAGCTCGACCGCAAGACGGTCCGCGGGCGCACGGTGCTGCGGGCCGGCAACTCGATCGACAACGTTGGCCTCGGTCCCGCCGAGCTGCACGGCAGGCGCCTGGGCCCGCGCTTCATGAAGGGCCGCCAGCGGATCCACAAGCGCAGCGGCGGGCGGCTCGGGATCGACACCGGAGCGCGGCTGTTCTTCAAGTTCGTGCCGGGGCAGCTGCGCTATTGGAAGTTCTACCGCGCGGCCTCGTTCACCCTGTGGCGCGTGGACGCCTCGGGGGAACGCACCGGCCTGGTTCGCCGCGGCCCGAAGGTGAGCTACTGCCTGCGCGACCTCTCGCACAGCCGCCCGCGACGCCGCCGGTCGCCCCGGCGCTTCGTGTACCCGGCCTGCAGCACCGATCCCGGCAAGCGCAGGGTCACGATCGGCACCTCGGTGGGCTGGTCCGACGTCTACCCGCCCGGCTATCCGGAGCAATGGATCGACGTCACGGGCCTGCGCGGCTGCTTCGACTACCAGCACACGGCCGACCCCACGAACGCGCTCTACGAGTCAAATGAGCGCAACAACTCGGCGTCGGTGAGGGTGCGGCTGCCCTTCAGGCCCGGGCGCCAGCGCTGCCCGGGTGCCGGCACCCCGCCTCCGGACCGGGACGTGAGCGACCCGTACGGCTATTGAGCGACTGCGTACCCTTGCACCACTAGATGCCCAAGACACTCGTAGTAGCCGAGAAGCCCTCCGTGGCCCGCGACCTCGCCGGGGCACTGCCCGGATCGTTCACGCAGGCGAAGGACAAGGCCAGCCTCGAGGGCGACGATTACGTGATCACGTGGGCGGTGGGCCACCTGGTGGGCCTGGCCGAGCCCGACAAGTACGACCCCAAGCTGAAGAAGTGGCGCTTCGCCGACCTGCCGATCGTGCCCGAGAAGTTCCAGCTCGTGCCCAACGACGACAAGGCGAAGAAGCAGCTCGGCGTGATCCACCGCCAGATGGCGCGCGACGAGGTGGAGACGGTGATCAACGCCTGCGACGCCGGGCGCGAGGGCGAGCTGATCTTCGCCTACGTGTACGAGACGGCCAAGACCAAGAAGCCCGTGCAGCGGTTGTGGCTGTCCTCCATGACCCGGCGCGCGATCGAGGAGGCCTTCGGCCGGCTGCGCGATGGCGAGGAGATGCGCAGCCTCGAGGACGCCGCCCGATCGCGCTCGGAGGCCGACTGGGTGGTGGGGATGAACGCCACCCGCGCAGCGTCGATCCGCCTGCGCGCCGCCTTCGACGGCGCGGTGTCGCTCGGCCGCGTGCAGACGCCCACGCTGGCGCTGGTCGCCCGGCGAGAGGTCGAGATCCGCGAGTTCAAGCCCGAGCCCTACTGGCTGGTGGAGGCGTTGTTCGCCGCCAGCGGTGAGCGCACCTACTTCGCCCGCTACATGGGTGGCAAGCGGATAACCGAGGACGAGGCCGCCAGGATCGTCGAGGACGCCAAGGGCAAGTCCGGCGTGATCACCAAGCTGGAGACCAAGGAGGAGACTGAGCGCGCTCAGCTGCTCTACGACCTCACCTCCCTGCAGCGCCACGCCAACACGCTGCACGGCTTCTCCGCCCGCCGCACCCTGTCCGCGGCGCAGAAGCTCTACGAGGAGCACAAGGCGCTCACCTACCCGCGTACAAACTCCCGCTTCGTGACCGGCGACATGATCGAGGAGATCAAGCCGATCGCCGAGCTGGTGGGCCACAACCCCGCCTACAAGAAGGGTGCGGACTACGTGGTGGGGCTCGACGACCTGCCGCTGGGCCGCGTGGTCAACGACGCCAAGGTCCAGGACCACCACGCGATCATTCCCACCAAGTCCGAGCACGACCTCGGCCGCATGGGCGCAGACGAGCTGAAGATCTACGACCTCGTGGCCAAGCGCTTCCTGGCCATCTTCCACCCCGACGCCAAGTTCGAGCGCACCCGGGTGGAGACCACCGTGGCCGAGCATGTGTTCCGCACCAGCGGCCGGGTGCTGGTCGAGGCGGGCTGGCGCGCCGTCTACGGCGAGGAAGCACGCACCCAGGACAAGCCCGAGGACGACTCCGGTGGTGATCAGCGCCTGCCCAAGCTCGAGCAGGGCGAGGACGCGGAGACGCGCGAGATGGAGTCCCTGCGCAAGGAGACCCAGCCCCCCCGGCGCTTCACCGAGGCCTCGTTGCTCGCCGCCATGGAGAGTGCGGGCAAGGAGATCGAGGACGAGGAGCTGCGCGAGGCCATGAAGGACTCGGGCATCGGCACTCCCGCCACCCGGGCGTCGATCATCGAGCGCCTGATCTCGGTGGCCTACATCGAGCGCGAGGGCCGCGCGCTGATCGCCACCGAGAAGGGCGTGCAGGTGATCCGCCTGCTCGGCGAGCACCAGCTCACCTCTCCTGGCCTCACCGGCGACTGGGAGCGCCGCCTGGGCCTGATCGAGCGCGGCGAGGACTCTCGCCCGGCCTTCATGAAGGACATCGCGAAGTTCATCTCCGAGACGGTCGCGGAGCTGGACAAGCTCAAGGGCGTGCAGATCGAGCGGGCCAAGCTCGGTCCATGCCCGGTGTGTGGCCGCGAGGTGGTGGAGAACCGCAAGGGCTACTCCTGCTGGTCCAAGGAGGACCCCGGTTGCGGCTTCGTGATCTGGAAGCAGAAGGCGCGCAAGAACCTCCCGGTCTCAGTGGCCAAGGAGCTGATGGAGTCGCTCAAGGCGTCCCTCGAGCGCGGCGACCAGCCGCCGGTGGGTCGCACCGCCAAGCAGGTGACCGGCTTCAAGGGCCGTTCCGGGCGCAGCTTCCGCGCCAAGCTCAAGATCGAACCGCGCGAGGACATCGAGGGCAAGTGGAAGGTGGACTTCGACGAGGACTGGGCCACCGGCGAGCCACCGCCCCCGCGCGAGGGCGAGGGCGCCGGCCAGGCCGCAACCGAGGACTCCGAGCAGGAGCGCACCGACGCAGTGGCCGCCAAGGCCAGCTGATCACCCTCAGGCTCAGCGCGGGACGACGCGGAACACGCGGCCGGTCAGGCTGACGGCGTACAACCGGCCGACCCCGTCCTCGCCGAAGGACACCAGTGCATTCACGCGCAACCCCTCGTCGCGGTCCCCGACGGCCCGTGGGCGCCGCAGCCGGGCGGTGCGAACGCGGCCGGTGCAGAGCTCGGCGTAGAGGTAGCGACCGTGGGCACGACCCAGGTCCGGCGCGCGGATCACATAGCCGCCGATCACCGCACGACAGCCGCCGAGCGGGTGTCGCTTCTCCAGCACCGGGAACAACGCGCCCGGCGCGGGGCCGGGGCGCGTGCGAAGCCGGCCCTCGAAGAACGGCCAGCCGAAATTGGCGCCGGCGCCGGCGCCGCGTCGCACGAAGTCGATCTCCTCGATGCGGGACTCGCCTGGATCTGCGATCGCCAGGTCGCCCGTGCGGCGGTCGAAGGAGAAGCGGTATGGATTGCGGAGCCCGTAGGCATAGATCTCGGGCCGCGCTCCCGACCGTCGCACGAATGGGTTGGACGGGGGAACCCGGTACCGGCGAGCCGACGTAGCGCGCGGATCGATGCGCAGGATCTTGCCTTCGAGGCGCGAGAGATCCGCGCTGTAGGCCGCGTCGCCGCCGTAGCCCACACCCACATAGAGGAGCCCGTCGGGCCCGAACTGCAGCTGGCCGCCGAGGTCCACGCCACTGGTGCGAGGTACGCGGAGCACGGTCCGGCCGCTTGTGCGCGGCGCACGGTTGGGGTCGCGGCGCGAGCGGCGGAACTCGTCCACGTGGATGGTGCGGTCGGTGTGCGTATAGAAGGCGTAGAAGCGGCCGGTGCGCCGGTACCCGGGCGCGAAGGCGATCGAGAGCAGCCCGCCCTGGTCGCTGGTCACATCGCCCCGGTTCAGGAATCGGACCGAGCGCCGGATGTCCAGAAACGGCCGCCTGAGCTTGCGGCCCCCGCGCAGGATCCGCACCCGTCCGCTGCGCTCGACCACGAAGGCCCGGCGCGCATCGCCTCGCGGGGCCGTCACATACACGGGCGCCTGGAACCGAGCCACCGGATCGAAGCGCAGCGCCGCCTCGGCGCCCGGTGCCGCCGCCGCTGACGCGAGGAGCGTCGCGGCCAAGCCGCCAGCCGCCAGCCGGCGTGCCCCGGGGCGCCCGGCTCCTACCGCCATGCGTGCACCGTGATGCGGCCCTGCTGGGCGGAGGCCAGGGGCCGCGGCTGGCGCGCGCGCAGCGCGCCAGCCAGGCGCTTGGCCGCCCGCGCAGCGCGGTAGGCGCGCGAGTTGGGCGAGACCACTTCCACCCGGGCGAAGCCCACGGCGTGCAGCATCGCCACCACGGCCGCCGGGTTGGGTCCCCACCAATTGGTCCAGTCCTCGCGCAGCTCCTCCCCGGGGTAGAAGGCCATCGCCGGGCGGCTGCCGAGGGCCAGGTCCACCTCGGTCTCCAGGATCAGCAGGTCGGCGGTCACGGCGGCCACCCGCTCGAGCGCCAGCAGCGGGTGGCGCAGGTGGTAGAGCACGCCGAGGAACAGCACCACGTCGAAGGTGCCCACCTCCTCGGCCGAGAGGTCCATCACGTCGATGTCGCGGTCCTGCACCGCCGAGCCCAGGGCCTCGCGGGCCAATTGAAAGCCGCGCTTGCCTGTGCCTTCGCCTCGCACCTGCCACGAGAAGCTGTCGGTGGCCAGCACCCGCTTCGCGCCACGGCGCTCGGCCTCGAAGGAATAGAAGCCGTCCCACGCCCCTATGTCGAGCACGGTCCTGTCCGAGAGGTCCGAGGGCAGGCACATGCGGCCCAGTCGCGCCGGATCGCGGTCCTGTCCGGGCGTGACCAGCCCGTGGCCGAGGTCCAGCGAGTGAAACCAGCGCACTTCATCCGCGCGGCGGCGCAGCTCCTGAGCATCGATGTGGCTCACCCCAGCACGTTGCGAAGCTCGGGAGCGCCCTCGTCCGCCAGCCACGCGATCCGGCCGGGCCAGTAGGGGTTGGAGGAGTCGCCGCCGCCTACGAACACCTCCTCGTACAGCCAGCTGCCCGTGTTGGTCAGCTGCATGCCGCCGGGCAGCCACCAGCCCTCCGTCTCGCCGGGCATCGGGCCGGCGCGGTGGGTGTGGCCGAAGATCACGTGCTTGGCCTGCACACCCAGCTCGCTCACCACCTCGGCCATCGCACGCAGGCCCGCGCGCCGCAGCTCCACCGCCGAGATGTCCGCGCGGAACGGCCCGAGTCCGAGGGCGTTGAGCGCCACCACGGCGGCGGGGATCGCCACGGTCCCCAGCGCCCGCCCGGAGAGGCTGCTCCGCCCCTCGGGGTTCGAGCTGCGCCAAACCCTGCGCGAGAGGTTGTTGCCGTTTGTGACCCGGGCTCCGGGGGAGCCCTGAACCAGGCTGTGGGCGAAGGCATACAGCGGCGCCAGCGCCGCCTCGTAGGCGTCCGCGCCCGTGTGTGCCCGTGCGCCCGCGGCGAAGCGCCTGAGCGCCGAAGCGATCACGCACTCCACGCGAGGCACGGTGAGGTGCAGGTCCAGGTAGTGGCCGTGGGTGGCGTAGGTGTCCTCGCGCAGCCACACGCCGGGGTAGGCCAGCTGCACGTCGGCATCCGGCATCCGCTCGGCCACGCGGGAGGCGAGGTCGCCCGCCAACAAGTCGAAGGAGGCGGCCGGCGGTAGCGGCCCGTCCCCGTTCAGGCGCGCGCGTTCGAGGGCGGGGGAGACCAGCTGGTGGTCGTGGTTGCCGGGCACGAGCACCACCTGCTTGCCGGCCGTGGCCCGGCCGATCGCCTCGAGACACGGCCCCGCCAGCTCCAGCACCTCGGCGGCGGGGCGTTCGCGCAGCTCCACCAGGTCCCCCAACACCACCACGCGGTCGGCTTCCGACAGCGCGGCGGCCAGGCGCTCGAACACCGCCGGGCGGCGCGCCACGTCGGCGCCGGAAGTTGTGCCGAGGTGAAGGTCGGAGAGGATCGCGGTGAGCATGGGTGGACGGCCCGGAGGCGGTGGCCGGATCCGTGCACGTTATTGGCTGCGGGCCGGCCTGCGACTACTCTTGCGGTGCCCGATTGTGGCTTGGGGAGGGCAATCTTCATGACAGTGGCTCGAGATCCAGCGCCGCCCGCGCGCAACGTCACGTTCGAGGTAGACCGCTTCGAATGGACCGCCGACGACCGCCTCGAGCTGGCCGGGCGCTGGTACGGCGTGCGCGGCCGGCGGTTTCTCCGCCCCACGCTGGAGGTCGAGGTGGACGACGGCCACCGCCGGCTGCTGGCGCTGCTCGAGCACAAGCCGTGGACCGCCGTGGACGGCGAGGAGTGGGTGGCCGCATTTGCATGGCAGGGCGACCCGATCGCGGAGGCCGCCGAGCTGTCGGTGGGGTCCGACCTGGCCGTGGAGCTGCCGGCCCCTGTGACCGCGGCGAGGAAGGGCAGGGAGGGTCCGGGCAAGCGGGTGCCCGGCCGCGCCGGCACGAGCACCGCCCACAGGGCCGACAAGACCCCCGTCGAGAGCCGCCAGGCGCGCAGGCCACGCTCGGAGACCCTCGAGCGCGAGCTGGGTGCGGCCCGCGCGCAGGCCCATCGCCTGGGGGAGGAGCTGGATCGGGTGCGCACCGCCTTCGAGGCTCAGACCGACCGCCTCCGGACGGAGCTGGCCACCGCGGAGCAGGCAAGGCAGCGCCTCGACACCGAGTACGCGGAGGTGCGCGACCGGCTGGAGGCCACCGAGGCGGCCGCCGAGCGCCAGCGCGACGAATTGCGCCGGGAACGCGACGACGCGGTCACCGAGCGCGACACCGCGCTGGCGGAGGCCCGCCAGGCCAAGCGCGACCGCGACAGCGCCACCCGCGAGCGAACCGCCATCGAGCACGAGCGCGACGCCGCGGAGGAGGCCCGCGACCGCGCGCTGGAAAAGCGCGACTCTTCGCTCGCGGGCGCCCAGTCTGCGGCGGCCGAGCGCGACGAGGTGGCCGCCGCTGTCGCGGAGCGCGATGCCGCACTGGTCCGGCGCCGGACGGTGCCGCCGATCGGAGGGCCGCCCCCGCAGGGTGAGGTGCCGGTGGTCTCGATGAGCCCCATCGTGGCCGGGTCGCGAGGGCCCACACTCGGTCCGCGGCTCTTCGCCTTCGCGGTGCTCATCGTCTTCGTGGTGGCGCTGGCCTTCCTGCTGGCCTCCGCTGTCTGGTAGCCCGGCGCAAGCGCTTATCCTCGGGGCCGTGTCCGTCTTCTGTCGCCACAACCGCTTCACGGCGGACTGCCCGATCTGCGCGAAGGGCACGGCGCTGGACCCCGCCAGGACGGCCAGGCGGCGGCCGGGCGGCTCGAGTTCCGGCGGCAGCCGGCCGCGGGCCGGCCGGGGCTCCGCCACACCCGCCTTCAGCGGACCCCATGTGAGCGCCGGCCCCTACGAGGACGACGACGGCACCAGCTACGTCGTGCGCCTGGAGCGGGTGCCGGGCGGTGTGCGCCTGGCCGAGTGGTCCGGATCCCAGCTGCGCAAACGCGCCCCCGTGCTCCTGGGCGCCGACCTCGCCGGCCTGGCCGGCGGCGCGCACGAGGTGCTCTCCGAGGAGGACGCCCAGGCGCTGGCCGCCGCGCTCGGGCAGGAGCGCTCCGGCGAAGGCGACGCGGGGGTGAGCCGCGGCCGCGCCGGGGACTTCCGGGAGGAGCTGCGGGTGGAGGCGATCGACGATCGCCGCGTACGCATCGGCCGCTGGGTGCAGCCGCCGGGCGCGAGCTGGCAGCTGCGCGACGCGCCCCCGATGCTTCCCGCCGCCCGCTACGCCGAGGCGCTGGCCGACGCCGCCCGCAAGGGTGTGCTCGCCCCGCCGAGCGGAGGCGGACCAGCACGCCGCTGACGACTCCAGCTGCGCGCCCCTGTAGAAGTTCGCCATGCCGCTGACCCTGGTCACGGGACCGGCCAACGCCGCCAAGGCGGGAGCAGTGCTCGCCCCCCTGCGCGCACGCCTGGCGGAGGAGCCGATCCTCGTGGTGCCGGCGTTCGAGGAGGTGGAGCACAGCCAGCGTGAGCTGGCGGAGCGCGGCGCGATCTTCGGCGCGCGCGTGGTGCGTTTCAGCGCCCTGTTCCGGGAGATCGCCGGCCGCGCCGGGTTGGCGGCCCGCCGGGCGTCGGACCTCCAGTGCCACCTCGTGATGGAGGACGCGGTGCGCCGCTCGCGTCTGGACGTGCTGCACCGATCTGCCGCGCATCCGGGCTTCGCGCGCGCGGCGGTGCGCTTCGCGGGCGAGCTGGAGCGCTCGATGGTGGAGCCCGCGCGGCTCTCCACGGCGCTGCGCGACTGGGCCGGCAAGGGCCCGCGGCGCGCCTATGCCGAGGAGGTGGCGGAGGTCTACCGCCGCTATCGCGGGGGGCTGGAGGCGGCCGGGCTGGTGGACTCGGACCTGTTCGCCTGGCGGGCGCTCGAGGCCCTGCGTGGCGACCCTGCGAGCTGGGGCGACACGCCGGTGTTCGCCTACGGCTTCGACGACTTCGACCCGCTCGAGCTCCGGACGCTGGAGGAGCTGGCCGACCACGTGGGGGTGGACGTCACGGTGTCGCTCCCGTTCGAGGCGGGCAAGCAGGCCTTCCGCGCCACGGCGGCCACGCGCGAGCACCTGGCGGAGCGGGCCGCGTCCACCGTGATCCTGGAGCCCACCTCCGAGCACTACGCCGACGCGTCGCGCGAGGCGCTGCACTCGCTCGAGCGGCGCCTGTACGAGCCAGGGCAGCCCGTGGTGCGCTCCGGCGGCGCCGTACGGCTGCACGTGGCCGGAGGCGAGCGCGCCGAGCTGGAGCTGTGCGGCGCCGAGGTGCTCAAGCTGCTCCAGGACGGCACTCCGCCGGGCGAGGTGGCGGTGGTGCTGCGCGATCCCGAGCGCTACGCGTCGCTGGTGGAGCAGGTGTTCGAGGCCTACGGGATCCCGTTCTCGATCAACCGCTCGGTCCCCCTCGCCCACACGGGAGTGGGCCGGAGCCTGCTGGCGCTGCTGCGGTGTGCCCGCCTGGACGGCACGGCGGACGATCTGCTCACCTACCTGCGCAGCCCCGGGCTGCTGCGCGAGCCAGCGCTGGCGGACCGCCTGGAGGCCGACGTCCGCGTGGCCGGCGCGCGCAGCGCCGCCGAGGCGCGCGTGGTGTGGGAAGAGCGCCGCTGGCCGCTCACCGAGGTCGACCGGATGTCACGGGCACGCGACACGGGCACGTTGATCGCCGAGCTCAGCCGCAGCCTGGAGCGCCTCTTCGCGGCGCCCTACCGCCGTCGCGCGGCGGTGCTCTCGGGGGCCGAGCTGGACGATCCGCGCGCATTTCGGGCAGCGCAGGGCGCCCTCGCCGAGTTGCAGGCGGTGGTGGGGGCCGGTACGGGCGTGCGGCTGGGCGACCGCGCGCTGCACGAGACCCTGGAGCGCCTGCCGGTGAAGGCGGGGGAGAACCCCCAGCCAGACCGCGTGCAGGTGGCCTCGCCGCTGCAGATACGCGCGCGCCGGTTCGCTGCGGTGTTCGTGTGCGGGCTGGTGGAGGGCGAGTTTCCCGCCCGCGCCGCGCCCGAGGCGTTCCTGCCCG
Source organism: uncultured Thermoleophilaceae bacterium (assembly GCA_963727395.1). Lineage (GTDB taxonomy): Bacteria > Actinomycetota > Thermoleophilia > Solirubrobacterales > Thermoleophilaceae > JAAYBF01. Next base: position 214,444 of record CAVSGC010000023.1, read on the forward strand.
ACGCCGACCGCCGTGAGCTGGCCCGCGCGAGCGGCCTGCGGCTGCCGCTGCGCGAGGACCAGCTGGAGCGCGAGCGCTACCTGTTCTACGTGTGTGCGTCGCGCGCCGAGCGCCTGCTGGTGCTCAGCACCAGGGTGTGCGACGAGGAGGGCAACCCGGTGGCGCCCTCGTTCCTGCTCTCGGACGTGGAGGCGGTGCTGGCCGACCTCTCCGAGCATCGCCGCGCGCGCACGCTGGCCGAGGTCAGCTGGGGCCTGGAGGATGCGCCCACGGAGGCCGAGTGGGAGCGGGCGGTGGCGCGCACGGGGCCTCGCCACGTGGAGGAGGGAGCAAAGCCGCTGTCGGCGCCGCCCGCGCTGGAGGAGCTCCGCGCCAAGGAGGCGCTGTCGGCGGGCGCGCTGGAGCGCTTTGCCGGCTGCCCGGTGAAGTGGCTGGTGGAGGACGTGCTCGACCCCGAGAAGCTCGAGCCCGACCCCGAGCAGATGGTTCGCGGCTCGTACGCGCACCGGGTGCTGGAGGTGACCTTCCGCCGCCTGCGCGAGCAGACCGGCTCCCGGAGGGTGACCCCCGCCAACCTCCCGGAGGCCGAGCGCATCCTGGTGGCGGCGCTGGAATCCGAGAGCGGCGAGTTTCGCCTGTCGCCCGACCAGACCCGTGTGCGGGCGGCCGTGCGGCGGCTCGAGTTCGACCTCCTTCGCTACATCGCCCACGAGGCGGAACGCGACGGGCTGTTCGAGCCGGAGCACCTGGAGCTGCGCTTTGGCTTCTCGAACTCCGAGCACCCCGCTGTCGAGCTGGACGACGGCACGCGGGTGCGGGGCGTGATCGACCGCGTGGACACCTGGGACGGCTGGGCGCTGGTACGCGACTACAAGAGCGGCAGGGTCGACAAGTACAAGGGCAGCGACTGGGAGCGCGAGCGGCGCTTCCAGGCGGCGCTGTACATGCTGGCGGTGGAGCGCGCCCTCGGGCTGAAGGCCGCGGGGGGCGTGTACGTGCCGCTCAGTGGAAGGGACCGGCGCCCGCGGGGCCTGGTGCGCGACGATCTCGCGGGACAGCTGGGCAGCGACTTCGTGGACACCGACCGTGCCGACCCCGAGCACTTCGAGGAGCGGATCGCCTGGGCTCGCACAGCGATCCACGACACCGCGGAGAGCATGCGGGCCGGGAAGATCTGCTCGCTGCCCGACAGCTGCGCCTGGCGCGGCGGGTGCTCCTATCCGTCGATCTGCAGGACGGAGGTGTGATGGCCGAGGAGCGGCGGTTCACCGACGAGCAGCTGCGCGCGATCGAGCGGCGCGACGGCTCGCTGCTGCTCAGCGCGGGGGCCGGCACGGGCAAGACGTCGGTGCTGGTGGAGCGCTTCGTGCGCGCGGTTGTGGAGGACGGCGTGGAGGTGGACTCGATTCTGGCGATCACGTTCACCGAGAAGGCGGCCGCCGAGCTGCGCACGCGCGTGCACCGGCGCTTCCTCGACTACGGGATGCCCGAGCGTGCCCGCGACGCCGAGGCCGCCTGGATCTCAACGATCCACGGCTTCTGCGCGCGCGTGCTGCGCACCCACGCCCTGGCGGCCGGGTTGGATCCCGAGCTACGCGTGCTGGACGGGCTGGAGGCCGAGCGTGTGGCCATCGACGCCTTCGACCGCGCGCTGGGGGACTTCCTTCGCGCCGGGGAGGACCCCGAGCGCCTGCGGCTGATCGCGGCCTACACCCCCGACCGGCTCGCGGACATGGTCCGGACCGCCTACTCGCACCTGCGCAGCCGCGGCCAGTCCGACCCCGACCTCCCTGAGATCGACCCGCCGCGCGAGCGTGGCGAGAGGGCGGGGCTGCTGGCGGGCGCGCGCGCGGCGCTGGTGGAGATCGGCTCCGACGAGGGCATGCGCGCCGGAGAGGCCCGCACCAGGCTTCAGCGTTGCGAGACCCTGCTGGCCCGGTTGCCCGATGGCGAGCTGCTGGAGTCCGGCGAGGTGACGGGGCTCGTCTACAAGCCCGCCGCCAAGATTCTCAAGGGGCCGGCGAGCGAGGCCTACCGCGAGGCCCACGCCGCCTACGAGCGCCTGTGCACCGCCCACCGGGAGTACCACGACCACGTGCTGCTGCGCGAGCTGCTGGGCCTCTTCCATGCCCGCTACTCCGCCGCAAAGCGCGAGCGCTCGGCACTCGACTTCGCCGACCTCGAGCTGATGGCACGCGACCTCCTGGAGGCCGACGCGGGGCTGCGCGAGCACTACTCCAACCGCTTCGAGCACGTGATGGTGGACGAGATGCAGGACACCAACCCGCTTCAGAACGAGATCCTGGAGCTGCTCGAGCGGGACAACCTGTTCCGGGTGGGAGACGAGCGCCAATCGATCTACCGCTTCCGGCATGCCGATCTCGAGGTGTTCCGCACGCACCGTGCCGATGCGCAGGCCGCCGGCCGTGCCGAGCGCATCGGCGTGAACTTCCGCAGCCGCGGCGAGATCCTCGATGCGATCGATCTCACGTTCGGGGCGCTGTGGGGTGAGGACTTCGACCCGCTCCGGGAGCGCGACGGTGCTCGTGACGAGCCACCGCGCCGCCAGCCGTGCGTGGAGCTGCTGGTGACCGATGGCGACAAGAAGCGCTGGGACGAGCGCTTTGCCGGCGAGGAGCTGCCGTTCGGGGCGGGAATGCGCGCGATCACCCCGTGGCGCGCGGCGGAGGCGCGCCTGCTCGCCAGGCGGATTCATGAGCTCACCGGCGAGGACGGGCCGTTCTCGCTTTCGGACGTGGTGATCCTGGTGCGCGCCACCACCCACGTGGCCGTGTACGAGCGCGCGCTGGAAGAGCGCGGGATCGCCACTCACGTGCTCGGCGGCCGCGGGTACTGGAGCCAGCAGCAGGTGGGCGACCTGCGCGCGTGGCTCGCCGCGCTGGCCAACCCTCTCGACGCCCTGGCGCTGCACTCGGTGCTGGCCTCGCCGCTGGTCGGCCTGTCGCTTGACGCGCTGGTGATCCTGGCCGCCGGGGCGCGGCGCGCCGGCTGGGGGCTGTGGCGCCTGCTCGAGAGCGTGGCCGCGGGCAGCGAGCCGGCGGTCGCGCTCTCAGACCCAGACCTCGAGCGGGTGCGGAGCTTCGTGCCCCTGTTCGCCGGCGAGCGCGCCGCGGCGCCGCGCATCGCGCTGGAGACGCTGATCGACCGCGCGGTCACGCGCACGGGATACGACCGCACCGTGCTGGCCATGCCCGCCGGCGACAGGCGGATGGCCAACGTGCGCAAGCTGATGCGGATGGCGCGCGAGTACGAGGCGGAGGAGGGGCGCGACCTGCGCCGCTTCATCGATTTCGTGGCCGAGCGCGACCTGGTTCAGGAGCAGGAGGGCCAGGCCCCGCTGGAGGCCGAGGACCTGAACGCCGTGCGCGTGATGACGATCCATCGCGCCAAGGGCCTGGAGTTCCCCGTCGTGTGCGTGGCCGACCTCGGCAAGACCGGCCGCGAGGACGACTCCGCCCTGCGCATCAACCACGACGGCCGCGTGGGCATCCGGCTGGCGCAGATGGGCGGAGGGTCGGTGGACAGCGCCCGCCTGGGCCAGATCCGCGAGGAGTCCAAGCTCGAGGGCGAGGAGGAGGAGCGCCGCATCTTCTACGTGGCCGCCACGCGCGCCCAGGATCACCTCGTGCTGAGCGGCGCCACCGACCTGGAGCGGCTGAGGGAGCCAGGTCCGCTGGACGAGCCGATGCGCTGGCTGTGGCGGGCGCTGGCGCCAGATCTCCCCCAGCAGGGCGCGTCGTTCACGGCCGCGGAGCTCTATGACGGGCGCCCCGTGACGGTGCGCTGCGAGGTGTTGCGCCCCGGCTGGGTCGACGAGCTGCTGCCGGCCGCCGATCGCAACCCCACAGCGCCCGAGCCGGTGCCGCCCGGCCTCCACGTGCTGGCCGCACCCGCGCTGGCCGCGGTGGTGCCCCCCGATGCCCAGCCGGTGAGCCGGCTCAGCTACTCGGGGCTGGAGAGCTACCGCCGCTGCGGGTACCGCTTCTATCTCGAGCGTGCCCTCGGCCTGCCGCGCGCCGAGGAGCTGGAGCTCGACCACGAGCCCGAGCCGCAGCGCCAGCCCGAGCTGGGCGAGGTCGCGCTCGAGGACGACCTGTCGGGCCTGGTGCGCGGGTCGCTCGTGCACGCCCTGCTCGAGGCGCTGGACTTCGCCGACCCGCGCCCGCCGTCGCGCGACGAGGTGGTTGAGCTGCTGGAACAACACGGGCTGCCGGCGCTCGACGCCCACGTGGACGATCTCACCGCGATGGTGCAGGGCTTCGTCGCGTCGGAGCTCTGCGCGCGCGTCGGGCGCGCCGATCGGGTGCACGCGGAGCTGCCATTCGGATTCACGCTGGGCACTGGGGAGCGCAGCTTGCTGATCAACGGAATCGTGGATGTGCACGCCACCGAGGGAGACCGCATCCTCGTCGTGGACTACAAGAGCAACCGGCTCGACGGGCAGGAGCCGGCCGACATCACCGAGGCGGCCTACTCCACGCAGCGCCTGGTCTACGCGCTCGCGGCCCTGCGTGCCGGGGCGGCCGAGGTGGAGGTGGCCTACGTCTTCCTCGAGCGCCCGGGAGGGCCGGTGAGCTCGGTCTACTCGGCCGCCGACACGCCCGCTCTGGAGAGCGAGCTGCTGGACCTGGCCGCTGGGGTGGTGGAGGGCCGTTTCGAGCCCACCGCAGCACCACATCGGGCGCTGTGCGCGGGCTGCCCCGGCCGTGCGGCGCTGTGCAGCTGGGACGAGGAGCACACGCTGGCCGAAGAACCACCGCCGTAGTTCATTCCGACCGACCCGACCCCTACTTTCCGGCTCATGCCACTCTGCTTCATAGAGCCCCAAGAGGCCATCCGGGTAGTCGCCGACGCCGTGGGGCGCGAGGCGCGCCGGCAGCTCCTCGGTGAGGTGGTGCGCGCGTGGGTGGACGAGATCCCCGACGACGAGCTGGTCGTGCACTACGCCAAGGCCGTGGAGGTGCTCGACGACGACGATCTCTCGATGCTGGCCGCCTGGCACGCGTCGCTGGAGGTCGGGCAGCCGATCGCCAACAAGGAGTTCCTGCTGCAGGCGTTCCCGCAGCTGGGCGAGCACCGCCGTGAGGCGCTGCGTATCGCCGCGGGCTTCCGCGGCGAGGACGCCTTCGACGCGGGCGTCACCGAGGAGCAGGCGCTGGACACCGTGCTGCCCTGGCTCTCCGAGGAGCGCACGATGGAGCTGGCGGCGGAGGCCGTCGAGCTCTACTGCTGGGACCGCCTCGGCAGCGACAACTGACGGGCCGAGGAATCGCCTGGCTGCGTCCTCGGTCGGCCGCGTGCAGAGCACTGCGGCCTCCCTGCGTCCTTGCCAGCCGATCCCTCGACCTCGTCAGTTGCGCTGCCCGCCGGCAGCGACAGGTGACGGGCCAGGAGCCGCCTCGATCCCTCGACCTCGTCAGTTGCGCTGCCCGCCGGCAGCGACAGGTGACCGGCCAGGAGCCGCCTGATCCCTCGACCTCGTCAGTTGCGCTGCCCGCCGGCAGCGACAAGTGACAGACGTTTTTCCGAAAGAGCGGGATCGTTTTCTCGGCCCCTCTTGACGCCCCGCCGCCTCGTTGCTTGAGTGCCCGCCAGAGACGCGGACCCAAGTGCAAAGAGCGAGGCCAAGAGGTGTGAGGCCCGCCGCGATGCCCCGGAGACTTCGGTCGAAGGTGGCGCGCTCCTCAAGCACGCGGGACCGCGTCTCGTTTATTTCCGCTTGCGGCGAGCGACCTTCACCGTGGCGGTCATCTGCACCGGGTGCAGGCCGCAGAAGATCTTGTAGGTGCCGGGCACGGTGAGCTTCTTCGCGTAGCGGCGGCCTGAGTTGAGGTGCTTGGAGGAGAACCCCCGAGGACCGCTGGCCACCGTCACGTTGTGCAGCTCGTCGTCGCTGAAGTCCCAGCTGACGGTGGAGCCCGCGCGCACCGAGACGTTCGGCGGGATGAAGTCGTCGTACACGCCGATCGAAGGCGTGCTGCGCAGAGCCACGCGGCGCCCCGGCGGGCGCTCGATCTCGCGTGCGGTGCCGTTGCGGCCGAGGCCGATCAGGGGAACCTCGAAGCGGGGCGGCTTGCGCCTGCCGGGGCGCGAGGGGCCGTAGCCGCGCAGGTCGGCGGGCTTGCGGCAGGCGGCGGAACGCTGCGCGGCGGGGTCGGGGGCGACGTAGGCCACCATGATCCCCATCACGCGCGTGTGCACCAGCTCGCCGTCGTAGTCGGCGTCCAGGCGCATCCGGTCGCCGCGCCGGACCGCGAACCCGCGTCGGCTGGTGAACGAGCTCATGTCGATCGGTCCCGGCTCGTGCAGGACCGGCTTCACCTTGTAGAACGGATGGCCGGGCAGGCCCCAGGTGGGCTTGGACGAGAACAGCTCGCATCTGCCCCTGTTCAGCGAGAGGGCCTTGGCCCCGCCGTGCACATGGCCCGACGCCGCCACGATGCGGCCGGACTCGGGCACGTTCCAGCGGGCGGTGTTGGTGGTGGTGGAGCCGCGCTCTCGCCCGCCGGGGATGTCGAAGACCGGATCCGACAGGCAGTTGCGGATATCGAGCCAGTAGGGCTTGACCTCCTGGCGCGGGGCGCTGTCGGTGGTGACCTTGTACTGGATGTACGCGCGGTCGATCCGCTTGCGGTGGTTCATCAGCATCCAGGTCATTGCCCAGCGGTCGGCGCCTTTCACCGGATAGCCGTAGCCCTCCGGAAGGCGCAACTTGGCGCGCTCCTCGCCGGCGGCGTAGAAGCGCTCCGCGATCCCGGGCACCCGTGTCTTGGAGTCCAGCAGCGTGAAGTTGTTGCATGTGCGGTCGCGCTTCTGGCCGAAGTCCGCGCCCATGTTCGAGAACACGATGTGATGCAGCATCAGGCGGCTGATCGGGACCCGCCTGCCGCTCGCGTCCACGATGTCCACCTCCATCCCGGTCACGTAGCCGTCCTCCACTGGCTTGGGGATGCCGAAGTCCAGGTCGGATTGCTTCACCTGGTAGGGCCCGACAGTCACCGGGCCGTAGCGGTAGGTGGTGGTCTTGGGCGCCGCGAGGGCCGGGCCGGCGAAGGCGAGGGCCATGGTGGCGCTGGCAGCGACGGCGGTGGCGGCGTGGGAAAGGCGCATGGTGGCTCTAGGCCAGCGCGCGCTCGATCTCCGCGCGCGCCTGCTCAGTATCCACGAAGTGGACCGCGGTCATGCCGAGTTCGCTGGCGGCCTGGCAATTCAAATCGATGTCATCCACGAAGACGCACTCGCTGGCCTCCAGCCCATCGCCCAGCCGATCGAGGGTGAGCGTGTAGATCTCCGGCTCGGGCTTGCGCATTCCCACGAACGCGGAGTCCACGACCACGTCGAACACCTCGTCGATCTCGGGCAGGAGCGAGCGCCAGCGCGGCTCCCATTCGCGCACGTTGTTGGTGAGCAGTGCCATGCGCAGTCCCCGTCCGCGCAGATCGCGCATCAGGTCGATCATCTCGGGGTTGCGCTCGAGGTGGTCGAAGTACACGTCGAGCATGCCGTCGAGATCGCGCCCCGCGCCCAGCTCCGTCTCGATCCGGCCGATGAACTCGGCCTGTGTGATCAGGCCCTTCTCCAGCACGAACAACGGATGATCGCCGTGGCGCTCGGTGGCAGCGGCCATCGCGGCACCCAGGTCCTCGAGCGGCATGCCCGACTCTCTCGACCAGGCGGCGAAGGAGTTCCCGAGCGGCGTGGTGAGCACGCCGCCGAAGTCTGAGATCACAGCCCTCATCGGTCAGGCGGCCTCGAGCTCGGAGCGCACCCACAGCTCGTACGCGCCGGTGCCCTCACGGTCCTCCATGCGCCAGCGGAAGATCGCGGCGTGCACCTGCAGGCCGTCGAGCTGCAGCGAGGACCCGGCCACGACGGTGCCCGATCCGCGCCGGGGGAAGTCCTCGCCCGGCAGCCAGAGCTCCAGGCCCGCCGACCGCTGGCGCCCGGCGCCGTCGTAGACCGTCGATAGGCGGGTGTCCTCGACCGCGAGGGGCTCGCCGTCGGCCAGCAGCCAGCCGGTCACGTCCTCGGCGTCATGGCCGGCGGCCCCGAGCGGCCGCCGGGCCAGCGCAAGGAAGGCGTGCTTGCGGTCGAAGACCGCGGCCACGCTGCGCAGTGCGCCCAACTCGTCCCACGCCGGAGGCACGTGGGTCTCGCCCACCGTGCCGAGGCAGTTCACGGTTCGCCCGCTCACCTCGCCGGTCACGGCACACAGGTGCGCCTCCACCCCGTCCAGCGATGCCGCTGGAGCCACGGGCTCCAGCGTGAGCGAGAACGTGGGGTCCAGCGTGGCGCGCCACACGTCCCCGTCGCGTTCGATTGCGGGCCCCTCGGGCAGCACGCTGGCGGTGGAGCCCTCGAACAGCAGCGTGGTCCCCGAGCGCGCACTGCCGTGCAACCCATGCTCGGGGTCGAAGAAGGCGATCGAGACGGCGGGCTCGCTCACCGCTTGAGCCGGCGCGGGCCGGTGGGCGGCGGCGGTTGCTCGGAGGCGGTGCCCTCCACGTCGTAGCCGCGCTGGGGCCGGCGCCCGCGCTCGCCGGCGGCCTTCGCCATGCGCCTGGCCGCCGTGCGCTGGGCCAGGCGCACGATCACGGCCCGGCTGGGGGACGCCAGCAACGCCAGGCCGAGGATGTCGGTGAGGAATCCGGGAGTGAGCAACAGCGCGCCGCCGAAGATCACCGCCACGCCGTGCTGCACCTCGCGGTGGGGCATCCGCCCGGCCTGTAGCGCCTCGTTGAACCGGCGCCAGACCGCCCGGCCCTGGGAGCGCAGAAGAAGCGAGCCCACGAGGGAGTCCGCAACCAGGATGAGGATCGTCCAGAGCACGCCGATGGCGTCGCCGACCTTGAGGATCACGTACAGCTCGGCGAGCGGCACCACGAGGAACAGCAGTACGAGAGCGAGGATGGGCATCGTTCTCAACCCTACCGGCGACTATCATCGACTCCATGGCAGAGGTCACAGTCGACGATGTCCAGGAAGCCCTCGAAAACGTGATCGACCCCGAGCTGGGGCTCGACTTCGTGGAGCTCGGGCTGGTCTATGACATCGCGGTGGAGGGCGAGGAGGTCTTCATCACCTTCAGCCTCACCTCCGCGGGCTGTCCGATAGGCCCCCAGGTGTCCGAGCAGATGGAGGAGTTCGTGGGCGAGCTGGAGGGCGTCTCGGGCGTCTACCCCAAGCTCGTGTTCACCCCCCAGTGGACGCCGGATCGCATGTCCGAAGACGCCAAGTTCGCACTGGGCTTCTAGCGCCCTAGCCATGCATACCGAGCGTCTGGCGCCCCTCCGCGTTCTCAGCGACTCGTTCCCCGACGACGCCGCCTTGGACACCGCGGTGTCGCGGGCGCTGATGCTCCGCGTGGCCGCCGGCGAGCTGCCGGAGACGCTGCGCGTTGCGCGGCCGGGGCGGATCGTGGCGTTCGGCAAGCGCGACGCCGTGGCGCAGGGATACGGCGCGGCGGTGCGCGCGGCCCGCGACGGAGGGTTCGAGGCGATCGAGCGCCTGGCCGGCGGGCGGGCCGCCGTCTTCCACCCCGACACGATCTCGTTCGCCCACGCGGTTCCCGACCCCGATCCCCGCCCCGGGGTGGACCGCCGCTTCGAGGACACCGCCGAGCTGCTGGCCGCGGCCTTCCGCGGCCTGGGGGTGGACGCGCGGGTGGGCGAGGTGCAGGGCGAGTACTGCCCGGGCGCGCACAGCGTGAACGCCGGGGGCAAGCGCAAGGTGATGGGCGTGGGCCAGCGCTTGATCGCGGGCGGCGTGCACGTGGGGGGCGTTGTGGTGGTGGACGGCCTCGCCGCGGTGCGCGACATCCTCGTGCCCGTGTACGCCGCGCTCGGCCTGGACTGGCGGCCGGAGACCACGGGCAGCGTGGCGGACGAGGTGCCCGGGATCACGTGGGATGCCGTGCACGACGCGATCCTGGCGGGATACGGCGAGCGCTACAGCCTCGAGCCGGTGCAGCTCGACCCCGCGACACTTCAGCTGGCGCAGCGCCTGGCGCCCGAGCACCTCTCGCCGCGCTGATTGGGCTTGCGCTGGAGGCGGCCGGCGACCGACCGGCGGCGGTCAGCTCTTCGCCGGCTCGGCGGAGGCAGGCGTCCCGCTGTGCTCGCGCGCCACCTCGACCATCTCCTGCAGGGACTCGGCGAACGCCTCGGCGAGCTTGTCGAGGTCGGACATCGCATCGAAGTCGCCCAGGAGCCCGAAGTCCAGCTTGCCGTTGTAGCTCATGGCGGCGATCGCCAGGGCGTGGTCCTCCGGGAGGAAGGCCACCGGCACCAGCTCCTGCATCTCCCGGCCGAGCAGGTAGAGCGGAAACTGCGGCCCGGGCACGTTCGTGACGATCAGGTTGAACAGGCGCGTGGAGAAGTTCAGCCGCGACGCCATCGCCAGCAGGGTGGGCGGAGCGAAGTCCTCGAGCCCCGAGATCACCTCGGCGCCGAGCGCCTGCTTGGACTCCTTGATGCCCTGCATCGCCTCGCGGACGATGCGCAGCCGCTCCACGGGATCCTCGGCGTAGACCGGCAGCGGCCCGCGAAGCGCGGCGATCCGGTTGCCGAGCGACCCTGTGTCGTCCTGTGCGCGTATCGACACCGGCACGAGGCCGCGCAGCTCCAGCCCCTCGGTGCGCACCCCGCGCGAGCGCAGCCACCGCCCCAGCCCGCCCGCCACCACGCTGAGGAACACGTCGTTCACGGTCCCGCCCAGGCCGTCCTTGACGGCCTTGAAGTCGGCCAGGTCGCACTGCAGCCACTCCACCCGGCGGTGCGGGCCGATGGGAACGTTCAGCGGCACGTCGGGCGCGGGATTGAAGCCCGCCCAGGCCACCTCGCCCACTCCCTCCACGGCCTCCTTCGCGCGCCCCAGCGCCTCCCTCGGGCTGCGCACCGCCTTGATCGCTTCGCCGGCCAGCGAGCCGGGCGTTCGAATCAGGCCCTTCACACCCTCGGCCACCAGCTCGGCCTGCGAGGGCTCTGGAGAGGGCTCCCACGGCGGGCCTTCGTCTGACTTCTCCGGCACCGGCGACAGGTCGAACAGCACCGTGGCGATGTCCACCCCGGACACCCCGTCAACCAGCGCATGGTGGGTCTTGGAGATGAGCGCGAATCGATCGCCCTCCAGGCCCTGCACCAGCCACAGCTCCCACAGCGGCTTGGAGCGATCCAGGCGCTGGGAGAAGATCCGCCCGGCCAGTCCGCGCAGCTGCTCCAGGCTGCCGGGGGCCGGCAGACCGGTGTGGCGCACGTGGTAGTCGATGTTGAAGCGCGGGTCGTCGATCCAGAACGGCCGGCCCATCTCGAACCGTGGGAACGACAGCTTCTGGCGGTAGCGCGGGACCAGGTGCAGGCGCGACTCGATGTGCTCGGCGAACTCCTGGCGTGAGGGCGGCGGGCCCTCGAGCATCGTGATCGCCCCCACGTGCATATGCGAGGCGCTGCCCTCCTGGTGCAGGAAGGACGCGTCGATCGCGGTGAGGCGGTCCTTGTGCGCCTGTGCCATGGAGAGAGCCTATTGGCACAATGCGGTCCCGTGAAGCCGCTGTTTGCCCTCCTCGCCGTGCAGATCGTGCTCGGGCTGACCCTTGTCGTCCTGGTGGCCACCGACAACCTCCCGTTCGCCTCGGACGACGCCAACGGCGCGGCCGCGGCGGTGCCCAGGCCAAAGCTGAACCGCTTCGACGGCCAGGCCGCGATGCGCTCCGTGCGCCGCCAGGTGGCGCTCGGCCCGCGCCCGGCCGGCTCGGCGGCGTCCAGGCGGCTTGCGAAGCGGATCCGCGGGGCGCTGCCGAACGGGCGCTTCCAGGCCGTCCCGGGCGGGCTGCGCAACGTGGTCGGGGTGGTCCGCGGCCGCGATCCCTCGCGCAGGGTGGTGGTCGGCGCCCACTACGACACGAAGGACAAGCCAGGCTTCGTTGGCGCCAACGATGGCGCGTCGGGCACGGCGATCCTCACCCGCCTGGCTCGCACCATCCCGCCCCGCCGGATCAGGCCCACGGTGGTGTTCATCGCCTTCGACGGGGAGGAGAGCCCGCGCGGCACCCCCGACCGGCAGTTCGCGCAGCGTGGCTTGCGGGGGAGCAAGGTGGCGGCTCCGGGCCAGGCGAGCGCCGAGGCGATGGTGCTCCTGGACTTCGTTGGCGAGCGCAACCTCCGCATCCCACGCGAGCAGGGCTCAGATCCCGAGCTGTGGCGCAAGCTGCGGGCGGCCGCGCGGCGCGCCGGCGTGGGGAGCGTCTTTCCCGCGGCCGAGAGCGGAGGGGTGATCGACGACCACGTGCCGTTCATTCGCGCAGGCGTGCCCTCGATCGACCTGATCGATTTCGACTTCCCTTGCTTTCACCGCACCTGTGACGACCTGAGCCGCATCTCCCCCCGGAGCCTGGACGCCGTCGGCGAAACCGTGCACGAGCTGCTGGCTACCCTCTGAGGTAGATGGCCACCACCTCACAGAAGGCGTCCGTGAACACCCCGGAGAAGCTGCTGCTGGCTGCCCCGCGCGGCTACTGCGCGGGCGTGGACCGCGCGGTGCAGGCGGTGGAGCGCGCGCTGGAGCTGTACGGCCCGCCGGTGTACGTCCGCAAGGAGATCGTGCACAACAAGCATGTGGTGGCCGGGCTGCGCGAGCGCGGTGCGATCTTCGTGGACGAGGAGACCGAGGTGCCGAAGGGCCAGACCGTGGTGTTCTCAGCCCACGGCGTGGCGCCCAGCGTGCACGAGAACGCCGGCATCCGGAACCTGCAGACCATCGACGCCACGTGCCCGCTGGTCACGAAGGTGCACGTGGAGGCCAAGAAGTTCGCCGCGGAGGGCTACACCATCGTTCTCATCGGCCACGCGGGGCACGAGGAGGTGGAGGGCACCATGGGCGAGGCGCCCGAGAACATCGTCCTGATCGAGACGGAGGCCGACGTGGACGCCCTGGAGGTCGAGGACCCCGATCGGGTGGCGTTCATCTCGCAGACCACATTGTCCGTGGACGAGACGAACACGATCATCCTCAAGCTGCGCGAGAAGTTCCCCAACATCACCGGACCGCGCACCGACGACATCTGTTACGCCACCACCAACCGCCAGATGGCCGTGCGCCAGATGGCCGGCGAGTGTGACCTGGTGCTGGTGATCGGCTCGAAGAACTCATCGAACTCGAACCGCCTCGTGGAGGTGGCCCACGACCACGGCGCCGACTCCTACCTGATCGACAACGAGAGCCAGGTGCGCGAGGAGTGGCTCGAGGGCAAGCGCGTGGTGGGCATCAGCTCCGGTGCGAGCGCCCCCGAGGAGCTGGTGCAGCGCCTGGTGGACTTCTTCCGCGAGCGCGGCACCACCGACGTCTCGGAGTTCGAGGTGGTGCAGGAAGACGTGCGTTTCATGCTTCCGAAGGAGATTCGGAAGGCGATGGCGGCGCGGGCGTGAACTGGAAGCCGTGCAGACGCAGCCCCGGGTCGTCGGCCACCACGGTGCCATCGGTCTCGTAGAGCCCCGGCTCGATCGCATCACCCGAAAGCACGGCCCACGCCTCACCGCCGGTCCACTTCACCGTGGCGGCGGCGCCCGCGTCGGCCGCCTCGATGTAGTCGTCGCCGTCGAGCCAGTCGCGCACCAGCTCCAGGCGCTCGCGCTCGGCCGGTAGCGCCGCGTCCGCGGTCTGCGGCTCCAGCAGCACACCCTCGGCGTCCTCCGGCCTGACGGGCTCCAGCGGGTCCGGCAGGTCCAGCTCGGGTTCCAGCTCGCGCAGTGCCTCGCCGATCGCCCGCTCCGCATCCAGGTAGTCGCCCTCGCCGTAGTGGATGTATCGCAGCCGACCGCCGCGGTCGAACAGGTAGCGGCCCGGCCAGCCCTTGTTGCCGTATTGGCGCCACACCGCGAAGTCGGGGTCGAGCACCACCGCGTGCTCGATCTCCAGCCGCTCGATGGCGCGCCGGGCCACGTCGGGATCGCGGCCGAAGGAGTAGCCGGGCGAGTGCACGCCGATCACCCGCAGCCCGTGGTCGGCGTAGCGCGCGTGCCAGCCCTTCACGTAGGGGAGGGTGCGGAGCGAGTTCACCCGGGCCGTGTCGAAGAAGTCCACGAGCACGCAGCTCTGGCCCAGCAGGCGATCCATTCGCAGGAACGCGACGTTCGCCCACTCCATCCTGGGCGGGAACTCGGGCGCGGTGATGTCGGCTCCGGACGGGGGCCTCATTGGCGAAGTAGCATGACGACACTCGCCGCCGACCTTCCCCAAGGAGACAGCATGGACTTCTTCGCCCGCCTGGATTCGCTGCGCGACCGCTGGAACGTGCTCGAGCATCCCTTCTACACGCGCTGGAGCGAGGGAAAGCTCGAGCGCGATGAGCTCGCCTTCTACGCGGGCGAGTACCGCCACGCCGTGATAGCGCTCGCCGAGGCCGTGGACGCGGCCGCGCGGGCCGTCGAGCCGGAGGTGAGCGCGCAGCTGGATGAGCACGCGGCCGAGGAGGCCGAGCACGTGGAGCTGTGGGACGGCTTCGTACACGCGCTCGAGGCCGACATCGACCGTGCACCGCGCCCCGAAACCGTGGCCTGCCACGAGTCCTGGACCGCCGGCCGGACCGGCCTGGAGCACTTGGTGGCGGCGTTCACGATCGAGTCGGGCCAGCCGGCGATCGCGGACACCAAGCTGCGTGGCCTTGTGGAGCGCTACGGCTTCGAGGAGGGCCCGGCCACCGAGTACTTCGCCCTGCACGCCGAACGCGACCATGAGCACGCGGCCCAGTCACGCGAGCTGATCGACGAGCGCCTGGCGGACGCCGATCTGGACCGGCTGCTGGAGGTCGCGGAGGGGGTGCTCCGGGGGAACTGGGAGCTGCTCGACGGCGTGGAGCGCCAGCACGGCCGCTGAGCGAACAGCGAAACAAACGCGTCGGCGGCGGGTTATCTCAAGTAGATTGCCTCCAGGCATACCCCTGCTTGCAGGCATAACCCCTGCCTAACCACCAGTACCCACTTACTCCGAGGAGGAGCGCTTTGCGACGTAGAACTCTCGTTGGCTTGCTTGCGAGCTTGCTGACCCTGGCCATCGCAGTGTCGGCTTGGGCCGTAGGCTCGCCTGCGAACACCGACGTCAGCGTGAACTTCACGCCGAGCCCGAAGAAGGCCGGCACGAAGTCCAAGCCCAAGAACACGGTCGTCAACCTGGTGCTTCGCTCGAAGACCAAGAACGGCAACGGCCAGCCCGCCACCAGTACCTCGCTGAACATCCTGTTCCCCAAGGGGTTCAAGCAGAACGCCAAGCGGTGGCCTGCGAGGCGGCGCTGTGACATCGACAAGGTCAACGCCCAGGGCGATGACTCGGTGTGCCCGACTGGCTCGAAGGTCGGCAACGGCAAGGCGATCGCCAAGGGCGGCGCCGATGAGACAAAGCCCTCGTCCTCGAGCAACGGCATCACGGAGACGATCGTGGTCACGGCTCACGTGATCCAGAGCGGCGACATCGGCTTCTTCCTCGACGGCAAGCCCGTGACGATCCGCCCCTCGATGATCCGAGGCAAGGTGCGCGGCCGCAAGCTGAACGTGAAGATCCCGGCGACCGTGCAGGAGCCGGTACCGGGCGTGGCCACCGGCATCGAGTTGCTGCAGTTCAAGCTGAACGGCACGACTCGCATCAAGGGCAAGCGGGTCGCCATCATCCAGACCAACGCCTGCCCCCGGGGACGTCAGTGGAGGCTCAGCTTCACGAACGTCTTCCGCGGCGGCGTGAAGAAGACCAGCAGGGACAACGCGGCCTGCCGCCCGTAGTTCCAGCAGCAGTTCGGTAACGGTCGACGGCCCCGCTCAGGCGGGGCCGTCGCCGTTCTCGGGGCGGTCAGCCCGCCAGCGCTTCGAGCAGCAGCGGCGAGACGTGCATCTCAACCACCACGGCGGCGAGCAGGATCGGCACGGCGATGGCCACGGTGACCAGTGTGGCCGCCAGCAGCTCCTCCCAGCGCTTGGCGCGGCTGGCGATGAGCCAGGCGGCCAGCGGCAGGAACAGGGCCACCAGTTCGGGCAGGGCGTGGGGCAGCAGGCCCATGATCAACAGCGCGGGTGAGATGCCCAGCTGGCCCGCATAGGTGGCCGCGGTGCCGCCGATGATGTAGGCCTGGGTGGTCAGGGAAAAGATGGTCGCGCACACCACGAAGGCGATTGCGAATCGCCCGGCCTGCTCGTGCACCCACCGGTCGATCCCGCTGCGGTTGGCGGCTGACAGCGGGATCGAGCTGCCGGCCATGAAGCCCGCCACGCACGCCATCGCATGCAGGGCCAGGACCAGCGAGTTGCGGTAGAGCACGTGGGCGTAGTCAGCGAGCTCCACGCGACGCGTGAGCCCACTGATCTCCAGGGGGGTGGCGTCGGTGGGTCCCAGCACGGCAACCAGCCAGACGGCAACCAGCAGGCCCACGGCCACGATCAGGCTCAGCGCAGCCCAGGGCGCGAGCACCTGAAGGGGGCGCTCATTCCAGCGCCGCAGCGTCAGGCGCGTGTCCTTCATGCCCTGGACGAGCACCAGATCGTTCACGCCGCTCACCATGTCCCCATCGGCGCGACGAGGCCCGCAGGATGAGCCGCTAGTCGATCAGCTTGCGGGTCATCGCCCAGATGGCGATGCGCCACGTGACGAGCCCGAACACCAGCAGCGCCGAGTAGTGGGCCACGTCGGTGAGGCCCTCCCAGCCGAACACGGCGTGGCGGACCAACTCCACGCAGTGGTAGAGCGGGTTCAGCTGCGCCGCGAGCTGGGCCCATCCCGGCAGCTGGTCGATCGGGAAGAAGGTGCCCGCCACCAGGAACAGGGGCGTGATCACCGAGCTGGTCACGTAGCCGAAGTTGTCGATCGACTTCAGCAGGGCGGAGATCACCACGCCGAGGGAGGCCCAGCCGAAGCCGGCGGTGAAGGCGAGCAGCGGTACGGTGAGCATGCCCCAGCTGGGGTCGAGGCCGAACACCATCGCCACCAGCAGGGGAGTGCAGCCGTACACGCTCGTGCGCATGGAGATCCACAGCACCTCGGCGGTCACCAGCTCCTCGGTGTCCACCGGCGCCGCCAGGATGGCGTCGTAGGTGTGCTGGAACTGGTACTTCACGAACGTGCCGAACATGGCCGGGAAGACCGACGAGAACAGCACCGCGGTGGCCACCGTCCCGGTGCCCACGAACTCCACGTAGCGGAACCCTCCGACCTCGGACACGAGCGAGCCGAACCCGAAGCCGAATGCCAGCAGGTAGATCGTGGGCTCGACCGTGGATGAGAACGTGGTGGAGCGCCAGTACGAGGTGAAGTTGATGATCTCGCGCACCAGCACGCCCGCCAGCGCCGGACGCTCCAGGCGGCCGAGCCGGCGCTTGGCCCGGTCTCGGGCGGCCGCCGCGGTCATGCGATCTCCTCGCCGGTGAGCAGCACGAACACGTCCTCGAGGTTGCTGGGGCGCCGCTCGCCCTCGGGGGCTTCGTGGCCGTCCCCGTCGTGCATTCCGAGCACGGCCACGGACGTGCCGGTGCGGCGCGTGTGCAGTCCCGCCGCGCGGGCCTCGGCCTCCGCCTCGGCCAGCCGCGGGGGCGGTCCGTAGACCTCGATCGCCTCGCGGCCCGCGTGCTCGTAGATCAGCTCCGACGGCCGTCCGGC
>CAVSGC010000024.1:0-20331 GCA_963727395.1 uncultured Thermoleophilaceae bacterium
CAGGGCGCGAACGGCGGCGCCCGCGTCGGAGGGGTCGGCCAGCACCCGCAGCCAGGCGAGCACGTCGCGCACCTCCGCGCGCTGGAAGTACGCCGCCGGGCCGGTGAGAGCGAACGGCACCGCTCGCTCCTCGAGGGCGGATGCCACCACCGTGCCCTCGGACTCCACCGAGCGCACCAGTACGCCGATCGCCTCCGGCGAGACCCCGCCGGCAATCAGCCGCTCGGCCCCCGCCGCCACGGCCTGCGCCTGCGCGCGCTCGGAGGCGCAGCGCCAGAAGCGCACGCTCGATGGGGACCGCATGCCCTCCTCGAGGTGCACCTCGGTCACCGGGTCGAACGCAGCGCGGAAGTCGTCGATGTTCTTCGCGGCCGCTCCCCCCGTAGCGATGGATGGCGGCCTCCGGGTCGCCGGCCACAGCCACCTCGTGATGCTCCTCTCCCATCAGCCCCAGGAGGGTGGCCTGGGCGAAGTTCACGTCCTGGTACTCGTCCACCAGCACGTGACCGAAACGGTGGGCGATGCGCTCACGCACGTGCGGGCGCTCGTGAAGCAGGCGGAAGGCGCGCAGCACGAGGTCGCCGGAGTCCACGGCGCCCCGCTCGCCCAGCAACAGCCGCTCGTGGTCGCAGTAGACGCCGGCGAACTCCAGCTCGCGAGCGGCGCGTGCCCGCGCGGCGTCGTCGCCCTCGCGGCTCTCCTCGGCGCGCGCCTGCGCGTGCGACAGCAGCTCGCCGGCGCTCACCATCTCCTCCTTGAGCCGGTCGATTCGGGCCACGAAGCCCGCGAGCAGCGCAGCCGGGTTGCCGCCGATCTCGTGGTGGCGCAATCGCAGCTCGGAGATGCAGTCCAGCAGCAGGGCCACTCGGTCCGCGCGCGTCACGGGAGCGAACGCCGGGTCGAGGCCGGCCTCCATGGCCTCGTCGCGCAGCAGGCGGGCGCAGAAGGAGCGGAACGTGTCCACGCGCAGCTCCTCGTACGGGGGCTCCACCAGCGCCTCCACCCGCGTGCGCATGACGGCGGCGGCGGTTTCCGACAGCGCCAGTGCCAGCACGCTCCCGGGGGGCGCTCCCTGCTCCGCGAGCCATGCGAAGCGGCGCTCCAGCACCGTGGTCTTCCCGGTGCCCGGGCCGCCCAGCACCAGCAGTGGTCCGCCCGGGTGCGTGACGGCCGCCAGCTGCGATTGGGTCAGGCCGTCGATAGCCGGGGACATTCAGCGCAGGATAAGGCCGCACCGCTTGCCCACCGCCTGGATCGGAACTAGGTTGCCCACTGTGCGGCATCCGCGTTCCCTTCTCGTCCTCGGGACGCTCGTGATGGCGGCCGGATCGGCCCCGCCGGCATCCGCCGATACCGAGACGGTCACGCGCGGGAACGTGACAGCCATCCTCTCCTATCAGGAGGCCGACTTCGGGTTTCGCAGCGTCCGCATGCGGGTGGTCCGAGACGGCGTGCGGCTGGTCAACCAGCGCGGCCCCGGCTTCAGTTCCTGCTCCTTCTGCCAGTTCTGGCCGGCCTTCGCACAGGTGAACAGGAGGTCGATCTACCTGCGCAATCTCGACGCCGATCCCGAGCCGGAGGTGCTCGGCGAGTTCTACACCGGTGGCGCCAACTGCTGCCGGGCCTCGAGGATCTACGACTTCGATTCCGCGCGGACCGCCTACCGGCGGATCGACCGCGAGTGGGGAACCGGCTCCCATCGCGGCGCGCGCGATCTCAACCACGACGGGAGCGCCGAGCTGGAGTCGGCCGACGCCCGCTTCGGGGGCTGTTCGGCTGCAACGCGTGCACCCCGCAGCCGATCCAGGTGTTCAAGCTCCGCGACGCCAGGCTCGTGGATGTCACGCGCCGCTTCAGAGGACTCGTCAGGCGCGATCTACGCGGGCTGATCGACCTCTACCGCCGCGCCCGCACCGACCCGCTGGTGGCCCGTGGCGTGCTCGCGGCCGTGACCGCCGAGCGCTATCTGCTCGGGCGTGGGCGCATTGCGCGCCGGGGTCTGGCGCGATCGCTCGCACGGGGCGAGCTGAGGGGGGTGAAGGGCGACGGGGTGGCTGACGGCCGTGCCTACGTGCGCCGCCTCCTGCGCTTTCTGAGGCGCGCGGGCTACCGGCGCTGAGGGCTAGCCCAGCGGGAGGAAGGCCGCGGCGCGCGAGCGCTTCGCGCGTGCGGCGGAACTGATCTTCAGGCGCAGGCCGGCGCGAGCGGTTTGGATCCGGCCGGCGCTGCGCCCACGAGCAGGCCCGGAGCGGGTTCCGAAGGTGGTGGTGTACGTGGCGCCGGTGGGGTAGGAGCCCTTGGGCGTGTCGAACGCGACGCCGATGCCGATCTCGCGGAAGCGCCGGTTGAGGATGTTCTGGCGATGACCGGGACTGTGCATCCAGGCGCGCACGATGGAGCGGGGCGTACTGCGCGAGCCCGAGCCCCAAGCGATGTTCTCGCCCACGAACCAGCTGGTGGCGGGGAGGTAGCCGGAGTGCTTCAGCCGATCCACCACGTCCCTGCCTGCGCGTGAGTTGTGGCTGAAGTAGCGCTTGCGCACCATGTCGCCCGAGTGGGCCGCCGCCGCGGTCGAGAGGCGGCCGTCCGCGCGCAGCCGGCCGACGCCGTTGCGCTGGCGAACGTCATTCAGCAGGCACACCGTGGCGCTCTCAATCTGGTCGCGGCTCGCGCCACCGGGGCGCGCGTTGGCGTTGTCGCACGCCATTGCGCTGCCGGCGGCGGGACCAGCCAGCGCGGCGCACGAGAGTGCGGCGATGCCGAATGCGACCTTCAGGGGGCGGAGGGCCATGTCCCTCTAGATCGGCGGCGGAAGGCGCGGCATGATGGCTCCGCGCCGCCGATGGACAGATGGACGATGCTGGAGGCGGCAGAATCAAGGTCTCATGGCCGACCGCCTGAGCAGCTACCGCGGCAAGCGCGACCTGGGCGCCACGCCCGAGCCCGGCGGCGGGGCCGCCCAGGGGGGCACGGATGGGCCGGCGGGCGAGGGGACGCGGTTCGTGATCCAGGAGCACGACGCCAGCCACCTGCACTGGGATCTGCGCCTGGAGCGGGACGGCGTGCTGGCCTCGTGGGCGCTTCCCAAGGGCGTGCCCACCCATCCGGAGGAGAACCGCCTTGCCGTGCGCACCGAGGATCACCCGGTCGAGTACCTGGAGTTCGAGGGCGAGATCCCCCGGGGCTCGTACGGCGCCGGCACGATGGTGGTCTGGGACCGGGGCACCTACGAGGCCGAGAAGTTCCGGGACGAGGAGGTGATCGCCACGCTGCACGGCGAGCGCGTGCAGGGGCGCTATGCGCTGTTCCACACGGCCGGCAGGAACTGGATGATCCATCGCATGGACCCGCCGGCCGATCCGTCGGCGGGACCCATGCCGGACGAGATCAGGCCGATGCTCGCCCGGCTGGGAGAGCTTCCACGCAACGACGGCGCGTTCGGGTTCGAGGTGAAGTGGGACGGCGTCCGCGCCGTTGCCCACGTGGACGCGGGCCACCTCACACTCACCGGGCGCAACGGCACCGACTTCACCGGCCGCTACCCCGAGGTGCGGGCGATGGCGCGTTCGCTGGGTTCCCGCCGGGCGATCCTCGACGGCGAGGTGGTGGCCTTCGACGACGCGGGCCGCCCGAGTTCGAGCGCCTTCAGTCGCGCATGCACCTGGCATCGGATGCTCAGGTGCGCCGGCGCATGCGCGACGTGCCCGTGGTCTACGTGGTATTCGACCTGCTGTGGCTGGAGGGCCACTCCACGCTGGACCTCCCATATAGCGACCGTCGCCGCCTGCTGGAGCAGTTGGAGCTCGACGGGCCCTGGTGGCGCACGCCGGCCCACCGGGAGGGTGACGGCCAGGCGCTGCTCCAGGCCAGCCGCGAGCAGGACCTGGAGGGGATCGTGGCCAAGCGGCTGGACTCGGCATACGAGCCGGGCCGGCGCTCGAGCGCATGGATCAAGGTGAAGAACCACGGCGCTCAGGACGTTGTCGTGGGCGGCTACACGCCCGGGGAGGGGGGACGGTCAGCCAGCCTCGGCGCGCTGGCGGTGGGCACCTTCGAAGACGACCGGCTGGTCTACGCGGGCAAGGTTGGCACCGGGTTCACCGCAACCACGCTGGCCGACCTCACGCGCCGGCTGGAGGCCCTGCGCCGCGATAGCTCGCCCTTCGTGGGACGTCAGCCGCCCAAGGGCACGGTGTTCGTGGAGCCGGAGCTCGTGGCGCGTGTGGAGTTCCGCGAGTGGACCCGCGCCGGCACGCTGCGGGCGCCGTCGTTCAAGGGCCTGCGCGAGGACATCGACCCCCAGGACGTGGTTCGCGAGAGCTGACGCCCGCGCAAGCTCGCTTGCCGGTTTGTTGCGGGCGCGCCCGGCCGGGTAACTTTGAAGGCATGGCGCGTGCAATCTGGAGCGGGGCGATCTCCTTCGGCCTCGTGAACATCCCCGTGAAGCTCTACAGCGCGGTGAAGCGCCAGACGGTGCGCTTCCACCAGCTGGACTCCGCGGACAACACGCGCATCCAGCAGAAGCGGGTGAATCCCAACACCGGCGAGGAGGTCCCCTACGAGCAACTGGTCAAGGGGTTCGAGCTGAGCCCCGACCGCTACGTGGTGATCACGCCCGAGGAGCTCGAGACGGTGGAGCCCGAGAAGACGCGCACGATCGACATCGAGGCGTTCGTGGAGCTGGAGCAGATCGACCCGATCTACTACGACCACCCCTATTACCTCGCTCCCGGCCCGGGGGCCACCAAGGCCTACGGGCTGCTGCTCAAGGCGCTGGAGGACACCGACCGCGTGGGCATCGCGCGCGTGGTGATCCGGTCCAAGGAGGCGCTGGTGGCCATCCGCCCCCACGAGAACGTGCTCACGATGGAGACGATGCTCTTCGGTGACGAGGTCGTCTCGCCCTCCCAGCTCGGGGAGCTCCCGGACCCGTCGGAGATCAAGGCGGGCAAGAAGGAGATCGAGATGGCGCGGCAGCTGATCGAGTCGCTGTCCACCGACTTCGACCCGGACGCCTTCCGCGACAGCTACCGCGACCGCGTGCTGGAGATGATCGAGGCCAAGTCCGAGGGCCAGGAGATCGAGGTCCAGGAGGCGCCCGAGGCGCCCGCCGAGGTGCCGGACCTGATGGCTGCTCTCGAGGCCTCGATCGCGGGTGCCAAGCGCCAGGGGGGCCAGCGCAAGAAGCCCTCGTCCACGAAGAAGGACACCTCGGCGAAGGCGTCGAGCAACGGCTCCAAGGCGAAGTCTGGCTCCAAGTCGTCCGGCTCGAAGCGCAAGAGCGCCGCCAAGAAGTAGCGCGCCGTGGAGGTCACGGTCGAGGGCCGCAGGCTGCGGCTCTCCAATCTCGACAAGGTGCTCTACCCGGCCACGGGCTTCACCAAGGGGCACGTGATCGACTACTACACGCGTGTGGCGCCCCACGTGCTGCCACACCTCCGCGGCCGTGCGCTGACGCTGCGCCGCTACCCCAACGGGGTGGACGCCCCCCACTTCTTCGAGAAGCAGAAGCCCTCCCACGCGCCCGAGTGGGTGCGCTCCCGGGCGATCAGGGCCGGCGACCGTGACATCGACTTCGTGCTCTGCGACGACCTCCCGACCCTCGTGTGGCTGGCCAACCTCGCGGACCTGGAGCTCCACCCTTCCCTGGCGCTGGCGGAGGACCCAGATCGGCCCACGGTGGTCGCGTTCGACCTCGACCCCGGTGAGCCGGCGGCCCTGGCGCAGTGCTGCGAGGTGGCGATGCTGCTGCGCGACGTGCTCTCCCACCTCGGCCTGGACTGCCGGCCGAAGACCTCCGGCTCGAAGGGCATGCAGGTGTACATGCCGCTGAACACACCCGTCACCTACGACGACACCAAGCCGTTCGCTCACGGGCTGGCCCGCCTGCTCGAGAAGCAGAACCCCAAGCTGGTGGTCTCGTCGATGGCCAAGGCCGTGCGACGGGGCAAGGTGTTCATCGACTGGAGCCAGAACGACCGCCACAAGACCACGGTGGGGGTGTACTCCCTGCGCGCGCGTGGGCGGCCCACCGTGTCCGCGCCCCTGCGCTGGGAGGAGGTCGAGGCGGTGGCGGGCGGAGGCGATCCGGGCTCGCTGGTCTTCGAGGCTCCCGCGATGCTGGAGCGCCTGGAGGACACCGGCGACCTGTTCGAGCCGGTGCATGTCGGAGCGGCAGGAACTGCCTGACCTCTAGCTTTCAGTCTGATGGTCGACTGGGGCATCGCCCGCCAGATAGCCCGTTTTGCCGCCCGCTCCGACGAGGTGCCCGAGCTGGGTCTCGACATGCCCGCGCTCGCGCGCGAGCTGGAGGCCCCGGTGGCCGCCTACACGGGCCTCTCGGTCAGCGAGCCGGTGCCGCCGGTGGAGGTGGTGAGCCGGGTTGCCTGGGCCGACACCAACCTGGACACGCTCTCGAGCCTGCTCGATCCCGTGGCCGAGCGCCTGGAAGATCGCTTCGCCTCGGCGGGGCCGTTCGCCGGGGCGCTGCGGGTGGGCGCCGGGGTGACGCTGGCCGCCGAGGTGGGCCTGGTCACGGGATACATGTCCCAGCGCGTGCTCGGCCAGTACGAGTTGTCGCTGCTGGCCCCGGAGCAGCCCGCGCGCCTGCTGCTGGTGGCGCCCAACCTGGAGCGGGCGGCGGGTGAGCTCGACGCCGATCAGGACAGCTTCCTGCGCTGGGTGTGCGTCCACGAGCTGGTGCACGCCTTCCAGTTCGGCGGCGTGCCGTGGCTCCGAGGCCATCTCGGCGAGCTGCTGCGCCAGCTGCTGGAGACGGCGGATGTGCGCATCGACAGCGGCGCGGCGGGCGGCCTGCCGTCCCTGCCCAACCCCGCGGAGCTGGTGGAGCGCTTCCGCGAGGGCGGACTGGTGGCGCTGGTGCAGAGTCGTGAGCAGCGCGACCTGCTGGAGCAGATGCAGGCCACGATGGCCGTCGTGGAGGGCCACGCCGAGCACGTGATGGACGCGCTCGCGCCCGAGTTGCTCCCAGCTCACGAGGGGCTGCGCGAGGCCATGGACCGCCGGCGCACCCAGCGCTCGGCGCCCGAGCGCATCCTGCAGCGCCTGCTGGGCATGGACCTCAAGCTGCGCCAGTACGAGCTGGGCAAGCGCTTCTGCGACGCGGTGGCCGCCGAGGGCGGGATCGAGCTGCTCAACCGGGTCTGGGCCTCCCCCGAGTCCCTCCCCACCGCCGCCGAGCTGGAGCATCCGCAGGACTGGATCGCGCGCACCGGCCGCGCTCCGGCAGCCGCCTAGAGCTTCGATTTGCCACCCACATCGAACCGTGTCAGGATCGGGAGATACAGGGGGTTGAACGTTGGGTGCTGCCCGGGGCCTTGATCGTGGCGGCCGCCGTCGCGCTGCTGCTCGGGCCCGCGAGCGCTCAGGCGGCCGCGCCGACCTGCAACGACATGAACGTCGGCGTGCCGCACAACGCCGCCACCCCGATCTTCATCGACTGCACCGGTGGCTCCGGCGCGGGATCGCCCGATGTGTTGGTCACCAGCAGTCCCACGAAGGGGACGGTCAATCCCCCCTCGGCCCAGACAAGCACCGACCAGTGGGTCACGTACACCCCGAACCCGGGGCAGTCGGGCGACGACTCGTTCACCTTCCGGGGCGTCTCTCCGGGCAGCGGTGCGGGGGGAGCCGACGAGGTCGGCCCGACGAGGACCGTCCGCCTGCGCATCGGCGCCGGCTCCCCGCCGGTGTGCGCGAACCAGTCGCAGAGCGTGCCACAGTCGACCGCGACGAACCTGCGGCTCGTCTGCGCCTCCGGGGGCGATCCGATCACGGGCTACTCGATCATCGACCCCCCCGATCACGGGACCCTGGGCACGGCGAGCCTCAACAGCGGGCTCGTGAGCTACACGTCCGCGCTCGGCTACGCGGGTCCGGACTCCTTCCAGTACCAGGCGACGAGCACCTGCGGGGCCCCGAGCTGCCAGTCGGCCTCCGCGATCTTCGACCTCCAGGTGCTGAATCCGCAGCAGGGCCCCCCGAGGGCCGGAAGGACCGCAGGGTCCGGGAGACCAGGGGACAGGTCCGCCAGGTCCCGCGGGGAAGGACGGCCTCAACGGGGCCCCCGCTACGCCAACCTCCAGCTCCGCGCAACGACTGTTCATCGCTTCCTTCCTCGATTCGCTGAGGGTGCGCCGGGGCAGGTCGGTCACACTCCGCTACGTCTCGACGGCCCGGGCGCGTGTCCGGCTGCAGGTCTTCAGGGGTGCGCGCCGCGTGGCCGCCGTGGTGGGCAACGCTCGCCCTGGCAAGAACGCCATCCGCTGGAACGGAAGGGTGGCGCGCAAGAAGGCCCCTCGGGGCTCCTACAGGCTCAGCCTCACGGCGACCGACGGCACGCAGGTGGCGCGGGACCGCGCCACCGTTCGGCTTCGCTGAGCCTCTGCGAAGCGCACTGTGTAACCCCTCTGCCGAGGAGGTTTACAAACATGTGTTCGGTGGTATATAACTACCGACGTTAGATCTAATAAGCTTAGGTCCAACGCACTGATTGCCCGAGAAGGAGAGGTCCCAAATAATGGCCGAGCAAACCACCACACAGAGGCGCGCAGCCGCCAAGAAGGCCGCCGCCACCCGTAAGCGAAACTCGAACGCGCGAAGCGCTTCAGGCAAGAAGGCTGCGGCGACCCGTCGCCGCACCGCCAGCGCCCGCAGCGCCCGGAGCACCCGGACCGCCGCGAAGACCACCGCTCGCAACGCCGCCCGCACCGCGGAGACCGGCGCCGAGGCTGGTGTCTTCACCGTCGAGTACGCCGCTCAGCAGGCTGAGCGCGCCGTGCTGATTCCCGTCGGTGCCGCACTGGTCACCCGCGACAACGTCGTCGAGGCTGTCAAGCCGTACACCAGCCGCACGACCGCCGAGCGCGAGCTGAACAAGCTCCAGCGTCAGGTGCGCACCGACATCCGTCGGTTCGAGCGTCGCGGCACCACCGCTCGCAACCGCGTGCAGCGCGAGGTCAAGCGCACCCGCACGCGTGTCGAGCGCGAGCTGCGCCAGCGCCGCAACCAGGCCACTCGCCTGGTCAAGCGCAACCGCCGCGAGGCGGAGCGTCAGGTGAAGTCCGTGCGCCGTGACGTGGAGCGCCAGGTCACCGAGGTGCAGAAGGGCGCCGAGAAGGCCGTCCGCACCGCGCAGGACCAGGTCGCTGCCATTTCCTAGCGGCTGACCGCTTATCCCCGTCCGGCGTTGGAGAGACCGGCTTCGGGGCGAGACTGTCGACAGCAGTATCCCGTCGGCAGTGAGCAGTATCTCTCCTCCCTCAGAGCAACAGGGGCTCCCTTCGGGGGGCCCTTGTTGTTTGTGGTTGGAAAGGGGGGCTACACGCCCCCTTTCGAACCCCCCGCTCCCGCGCCGGGTACCCCCGGCTTGGTGAAGGGATCAAGAGGCGCCGTCTGCCAACATCTGGGTCGTGCCCACCGACGAGCAGATCAGAGAAGCCCTCAGCCGCGTCATCGACCCCGAGCTGCGCAAGGACATCGTGGAGCTCGGGATGGTCCGGGCGATCGAGCGCGGCGAGGGCGGGCATGTGCACGTGCGCGTGTCGCTCACCACGCCGGGCTGCCCGATCCGCTCGCACTTCGAGCAGGCCGTGTCCGAGAACGTGGGCGCCCTGGAGGGCGTGACCAGCGTGAGCACCGACTTCGACGTGCTGTCCGACTCCGAGAAGCAGACGCTCCAGAAGCGCCTGGGCCGCGGCTCACTGCCCCAGGGCGCGCTGGCCCGCGTTAAGAACGTGATCTGCGTGGGCTCCGGCAAGGGCGGCGTGGGCAAGTCCACCGTGACCGCCAACCTGGCCGCGGCGCTGCAGGCCGAGGGAATGCAGGCCGCCGCCATGGACGCAGACGTGTGGGGCTACTCGATCCCGCGCATGCTCGGCGTCCACGGCCGCCCGTCGGTGACCGCCGAGCGCAAGATCATCCCGCTCGAGGCCGCCGGCGGCGTGAAGGCGATCTCGATCGAGTTCTTCCTGGAGCGCGAGGACCAGGCCATCACGTGGCGCGGGCCGATGCTCCACAAGGCGATCCGCCAGTTCCTCGAGGACGTTGACTGGGGCGAGCTGGACTACCTGCTGATCGACCTGCCGCCGGGCACCGGCGACGTGTCCATGACGCTCGCCCAGCTGCTGCCCCAGGCCCGCTTCCTGCTGGTCACCACACCACAGCCGGCCGCGCAGAAGGTGGCCAAGCGCGCCGCCGAGAGCGCCCAGCGCTTCGATCTGGATCTGCTCGGAGTGGTGGAGAACATGTCGGGCTTCACCACCCCGACGGGAGAGCGCTTCACGATCTTCGGCGAGGGCGGCGGCCAGCAACTGGCCGATGAGCTCGACATCCCCCTGCTCGGCAAGGTGCCGCTCCAGGAGGAGTTGCGGGTTGGGGCCGACGAGGGCCGCCCGCTGGTCACCGACGACCCCGACGCGCCCGCGTCACAGGCGCTGCGTCACACCGCTCGCGGCATCATCGCCATGACGCCGCAGGAGCTTGCCGTGATGCAGGAGCCCGAGGGCCCGCCGCTGCCGGGAGTGCCGGCCGTCACCGGCACGGCCCTCCCGATGGCCCAGTAGAGGGGGCTAGGCCCCCGCGCCGTTCTTGAAGTACTCGGCGTTGACCTCGGTGTACTTCGTCCACTCCTCGGGCAGCTGATCCTCCGCGAAGCAGGCATCCACGGGGCAGGCCTCGACACATGCGTCGCAGTCGATGCATTCCTCGGGGTCGATGTAGAGCATCTCGACCGTGTCGTAGTCGGGCTCGTCAGGCGCTGGGTGGATGCAGTCGACCGGGCAGACCTCGACACACGAGTTGTCCTTGGTGCCGATGCAGGGCTCCGTGATCACGTAGGCCATGGTCAGGTTCCTTGAAAGATCTCGAGTGCGGGTCGGTTGCCCGGGCGGACCGAGCGAGCGCGGGATTCTACACTCGCGCCTGATGACCGCCGCCGAGATGCTGGAGCTACACAACCGCGGGATGATCGCGTTCGACCTCGCGCTGGGGGCGGGGGCCCTGGCGGCGCCAGACGCCACCCTGCGCATCCTGGGCCACGCCCAGCCCTCCGACGACGCGCGCGAGCTGTTTCGCCGCTCCGGTCCGGTATGGCTCACGTTCGCGGCGGCCCATGCGGTGGCCGCCGTGCGCGGCCGCCCCGAGGACTGGTGGGCGCTGGCGTGGCTGAGGGGCACGGAGCTGTTCACCGACGTGGTGTGGTCGCGCTCGCCGGCCATTCGCGACACCCGGGCCCGGGCGGGCCTCGTGGGAGCCGGGCTGGGCAATCTGGCCATGGTCGTGGGTTTCGGCTGGCGCGCACGGCAGGCGCGCGGAAGGCGCCGCCGGTGATCCTGCTCACGGGGGCAACCGGCACGCGTGGGCTCCGCCCTGCTGCGCCGGCTGGTGGCCGACGGCAGGCCGGTGCGGTGCCTGGTGCGCGAGCCAAAGCGCCTGGGGGCCGAGCGGGTACGTGTGCAGATCGCCCTCGGCGACCTGGCCGACCCGGCCTCCTTTCGCAACGCGCTGCGTGGCGTGGACACCGTGGTGCACCTGGCGGCCTCCACGCGAGACCAGCCGCGCGGCTCGATCGAGGAGCTGAACGCGATGGCCACGCTGCGCCTCGTTCGCGCCGCCGAGCGCTCGAGCGCACAGAGCTTCATGTTCTTCTCGGCCACCGGGGCGAGCCTGCAGTCGCCCACGCGCTTCTTTCGCTCGAAGGCGCTCGCCCGGCAGGCGGTGGAGGCCGCCGATCTGAAGACCACCGTTTTCTCGGCTTCGATCATCTACGCCCCGGGCGACCCATGGCTCAAGCTGCTCGAGCGCTTCTCCTATCTGCCGGCCATACCCGTGGCCGGATCGGGGCAGTCGGTCTTCCAGCCGATCTGGGCCGAGGACACCGCGGATTGCGTGATGGCCGCGCTGGAGCGCGGTACAGACGCAAGCGGGAGGGCCTTCGAGCTGGCGGGGCCGGAATCGCTGTCCTATGACCAGATCGTGCGCACCGCGATGCGCGCGCTGGGCCGGCGGCGGCGGCTGCTGCACACCCCGATGCCGGTGGTGAGGGCATCCCTGCGCGCGCTGGAGCGGATCACCGGGGGCACCACCTTCGCCACTCCGGAGGAGGCCGAGCTGATGGAGGAGGTGATGCCCTCCACCCGCGGGACCGGGGATGCCGAGTCGCTCGGCGTCAATCCGCTGCGGATGAGTGCGGTACTGGGAGCGCCGTAGCGCCACCCACGTAGGCCACCATGCGGTTGGCCAAACCCACGACGCGCCCGATCGGCGGCTGGTGGGGCTCCACGGGGCCGCCCAGACGGTCGGCCAGGCCGGGCACCGCACCGGGCGCGGAGCGCTCCACGATCGCCGCGGCGACGCGCGCGCCGTCGCGCACCAGGCCGGGCTCCACGCTCCACACCGTCTCGAAGGCGCGCTCGGAATCCACCACGTCGTCCTGGCCGGGACGCTCCCACGCCGACAGGAGCGCCGTGAAATCGGGCGCGTCGCACACCAGCGACCACTCGCGCCCGATCGGGTGGGAGGGGTCGAGCGGCACCTCCACCGGCGCGTGGCGAGGCCGCCGCACCTTGGCGAAGTCCGCCAGGACCACGGCGTACTCGGCGGACGCGGTGAGGTCTCGCCAGCGCGCCTCCGAATCACGGTAGAAGCGCTCCCGCTGAAAGCTTGCGATCAACACGGGCCTGTGGCCGCCTGCGCCGCACTCATCCTCGATGGCGTGACTGATCGACACCAGGGCTCGCTTGGGCAGGAGAAACGGGCGCAGCCCGGGTCGCGTACGGCGCAGGCCGGCGTAGATGGAGGCATCGTCGATCGGCCGGGCGCCTGTCTGCGCCGCGCGCCTGGCCTTCTCGATGGCCGCGCGGAGCTCGAGGCCGAGTTCGCGGTCATGGACCACGCCTCGAATCAGCTCCACGTCCTCGTCGGAGTAGCGGCGGTGACCGCTCGGCAGGCGACGGGGCACCGGGAAGCCGTGGCGCTGCTCCCACATCCGCAATGTGGGCGCCTCCACTCCCGTCCGGGCCACGACGTCCCGAATCGAGAGGCCGTCGTGGGTCACGCGGCCGAGACCAGCTCCGCGCGTGCCCTCTGAAGGCCCAGCCGCACCCGGCTCTTGGCGGTGCCGAGGGGCACCCCGGAGGCGCTGGCGATCTCGCGTGCGGTGAGCCCCTTCCCGAAGGCCAGCAGAACGGCCTCGCGCTGGTCGCCGGGCAGGTGCTCCAGGGCGCCGAGCACGCGGCGGCTGCTGTCTCGGCGGATCACGGGCTCAGCCGCATCCTCCGCAATCGCGGGCTCCGCCAACCGCTCCTGCGCCGAGCGCTCCACGGCGTCCTGGCGGACCGAGCGCGTGCGCCAGCGGTCCAGTGCGCGACTCCGGGCCATCATGGTGAGATAGCTCCCCAGCGTGCCGCGGGAGGCGTCGAAGGAGCCGGGTTTGCGCCACAGGTGCATGAACACGTCCTGCACCACGTCCTCGGCGGCCGCGGGATCACGCAGCACACGATTGGCCGCCATGAGCATCGAGGGCCTGTGGGCCTCGTAGGCGCGGCGGAATTGCTGGGAGTCTCGGAGATCGGTCATGAGCACAGCCTTACATAGCTTGTTGAAGAAAAGCTAAACAAGTTGTAGAGCTATGTCAAGCAAACGACCCAAGAACGACGGAGGGCCCCGCCGAAGCGGGGCCCTCCAAAAGAACACCCCCAGGTAACTGTTTCACCAAGCCGGGGGCGAAGCCCCGGCGCGGAGGGGGGGTTGCAAAGGGGGGAACATTCCCCCCTTTGACCTAAATCACATCATTCCGCCCATGTCGGGCATTCCGCCGCCCGGCATTCCGCCGCCGCCGTTCGTGTCCTCGATCTCGGCGACGATCGCCTCGGTCGTAAGGATGTTCTTCCCGATCGAGGCTGCGTTTTGCAGCGCCGAGCGCATGACCATGGCGGGGTCGATCACGCCGGCCGCGATGAGATCACGATCTCGCCGTGTTGGCGTTGAGGACCGAATCCCTTTCTGGCCTTGCGAACGTCGTTGACGACCACTGAGACCTCGAGCCGGCGTTGTGCGCCAGCTGGGAAGCGGCTCCTCCAGAGCGCGGAGAACGATCCGGGCGCCGGTCTGCTCGTTGCCCTCGAGGGCCTGGGCTCCACCGAGTCCGAAGCGCTCAGGAGCGCCCGCCGCCACCCGGCACGATGCCCTCCTCGAGAGCGGCGCGGTCGCCTGCAGCACGTCCTCGACGCATGCTTCTCCTTAATCTCCGTCTCGGTCGCGGCGCCGACCTTCACATCGCAACACCGCCGGCCAGCTTGGCCAGCGCTCCTGCAGCTTCTCGCGATCGAACTCCGAGTCGGTGTTCTCGACCTCGTCTCGATCTGCTGGATGCGACCTTGATCGCCTCGCTGTCGCCGCAGCCGTCACGATCGTCGTCGTGTCCTTGTCGATCACCACGCGGCGTGCCGAGCCGAGCTGGGACAGCTGGGTTTCTCCAGCTTGAGGCCCATCTCCTCGGTCATCACCTCGCCGCCGGTGAGGATCGCGATGTCCTCGAGCATCCGCTTGCGGCGGTCGCCGAAGCCGGGGGCCTTGACCACAACGCCGGTGAAGGTGCCGCGGAGCTTGTTGACGACGAGAGTGGCGAGAGCCTCGCCCTCGACGTCCTCGGCCACGATCAGGATCGGCTTGCCGGCCTGAATGACCTGCTCCAGCACTGGCAGCACGTCGCGGACGGATCCGATCTTCTGGTTCGCGATGAGGATGTAGGGGTCCTCGAGTGTGGCCTCCATGCGGTCCTGGTCGGTGACCATGTAGGGCGAGATGTAGCCCTTGTCGAACTGCATGCCCTCGGTGAACTTGATGCCCATCCCGAAGGTCTGGCCCTCCTCGACGTTCACCACGCCGTCCTTGCCGACCTTGTCGATGGCGTCGGCGATCACGTCGCCGATATCGTCTCGGCGGCCGAGATGGCGGCCACGCGGGCGACTGGTCCTTGCCCGAGATCCCGGCCCTGCTTGCCGATGTTCTCGACAACCTGGTCGACGGCCTTCTCGATGCCGCGCTTGAGGCTCAGCGGGTTGGCGCCGGCGGCCACGTTCTGCAGGCCCGAACGCACGATCTGCTGGGCAAGCACGGTGGCGGTCGTCGTGCCGTCGCCGGCCACGTCGTTGGTCGCCGTCGCGACCTCGCGCACCAGCTGGGCGCCCTGGTTCTGGAAGACGTCCTCGACCTCGATCTCCCGAGCGATCGTGACGCCGTCGTTGGTGATGGTGGGAGCGCCGAACTTCTTGTCCAGCACTACGTAGCGGCCCTTGGGGCCGAGCGTGACCTTCACTGCGTTGGCCACTGCGTCCACGCCCTCCTGGAGCGCGGTGCGCGCCTCCTGGGCGTACTTGAGCTCCTTGTGAGCCATTGCTTAGTCCTTCCTTCTCAGGTGCTTGGGTGGGTGAGGCCGGCTAGCCGGCGATCTTGGCGAGCACGTCCGACTCGCGGAGCACGAGCAGGTCGTCGCCCTCCACGGTGATCTCCGTGCCGCCGTACTTCGAGTAGAGGACCTCGTCGCCCTCGGCGACGCGAGGGGGAATGCGCTTATCCCCGTCCTCGTCGAAGCGGCCCTCGCCGACGGCGAGAACCTTGCCTCGCTGCGGCTTCTCCTTGGCGGTGTCGGGCAGGACGATGCCACTGGCGGTCGTCTCGTCCTCCTCGATGGCCTGAACGATCAGCCGATCGCCCAAAGGCTTGAGCTTCATGCGGAACCTCCGTCTGTTACTGAAGTTTCAGTGTTCCCTTGGCACTCTAACAAGGTGAGTGCCAAGGCCCAGGAGTTCTGTGGTCGATATGGAATTACGGCCCACGGCCCGGGTAGTCTGGCGCCGGCAGTAGGCCCCTCGGAACGGAAGGACTCACATATGAAGCATGGAACTGGCGCCGCGCTCGCGGCCCTCGGACTTGCGCTGGCGTTGCCCGCGTGCGGATCGGATGACGACGAGTCGTCGGATAGCGCGTCCGGCGGATCGAATCCGGCGACGCTCGACGTGACAGTCGGCGACGCCGGGAAGGGCCAGTCGACGGTTGAGGCTCCCAAGACCGTGAAGGCCGGCGTGGTCGAGGTCACGGTCCGCAACAGCGGCAAGCGGCCCCACGACGCCCAG
Source organism: uncultured Thermoleophilaceae bacterium (assembly GCA_963727395.1). Classification (GTDB taxonomy): domain Bacteria; phylum Actinomycetota; class Thermoleophilia; order Solirubrobacterales; family Thermoleophilaceae; genus JAAYBF01. The sequence continues at coordinate 16,155 of CAVSGC010000024.1, forward strand.
ATCATCGGAGTGGACGGCCAGCAGACCGCGGCCGACGTGAAGAAGGTCGTGGAGTCCGATGGCGGCCCGCTGCCGGAGTGGCTGCATGGCGCCGGCGGGGTGGGCACCGTGAACCCCGGGCAGTCGGCGAGCGCCACCGATGTGCTCGAGCCCGGCCGCTATTTCGTCATCGACACAGATGGTGGCGGGTCCTCCGAGTTCGAGGTGACCGGCGAGGCCTCCGATGCCGAGCTGCCGAGCACCGACGCCACGATCACGGCCAAGGAGTACGGCTTCGAGACCTCGGGCCTGAAGGCGGGCAAGAATGAGCTCACGTTCGAGAACACCGGCGAGGAGCTGCACCACGTGATCGCAGTGCCCTACAACAAGGGCGCCACCCTCGCCGACGTGAAGAAGTTCGCGACCAGCGAGGGCGAGAGCTCGGGACCCCCGCCCGTCGACTTCGAGAACGGCGTGTCCACGACCGTGCTCGACGGCGGCAAGAGCCAGGTGACCGAGGCCGAGTTCAAGAAGGGCAAGTACGCGTTCCTCTGCTTCATCCAGGACCGCAAGGGCGGACCGCCCCACGTGGCCAAGGGGATGCTGCAGGAGGTCACCGTCGAGTAGACGCGTCACCAAGCCGGGGGCGTAGCCCCGGCGCGGAGGGGAGGTTGCAAAGGGGGGCTGTGCCCCCCTTTGATCCTTCCTAGTTCTGCGCCGGGCCCGGCTGCATCCGCTCGCTGAGCGGCTGTGGCCGGTCGGAGATCTGCGAGAAGTGGACCACGGTCACAAGGTCGTCCTGCTCCACCTTGCGTCCGTAGATCTGCTCGAGGAAGTGCACCGTCTCGTCCAGGCGGCGGAACTCCGGGTTGTCGTGCTCGATGTCTCGAGGCGACAGCTCGGACACCTTCTTCACCTCCACGCCGTCGATCACAGCCTCGAAGATGCGCTCGCGAGGGGAGTGCTGGAAGCCCACCGTGACCAGGACCACCTCACCCTTGCGGTACTTCTTGTGCTTGTCGCCGACCCGGATCGTGGCGGTCTTGCGGCCGCGCTTGAGCTGGTCGATGAAGATCGGCGAGTAGAAGTTGAGGACGAACATGGGAGCGCCGCAGAATACTTCGGCGGGCATCCTGTCCGCCTCTTGATGGCCGTGCCGCCTTCCAGGCGGCGTGACCGGTCCGCTGCGCGGACCTTACGGCCCGTCACCATCCAGCGCCTTCGCGGCCATCTCCCGCTCGCCCTTGAACGAGAGCGTCTCGACCGCCTCACTCAGCGGTATCCATGCCGCCGACTCCACCTCGTCGTCGTGGTCGGCCACGCTGCCCCCCAGGTAGTCGAAGCGAAAGAACGTGACCGTCTTCAGGACCCGCTCCCCGCTGAGCGTGTACCAGTAGCGCACGTCGCCCAGGCGCTCCACCGGCTCGGCCACCAGCCCGGACTCCTCGCGCACCTCGCGGGTGGCGGCCTGTTCCAGGGTCTCGCCCTCCTCCGGATGGCCCTTGGGCAGGGACAGCACACCGCGCCGGGGGATCACCACGGCCACCTCGGGCGCTCCGTCCCCTCCGTCGCGGAGCACCACTCCGCCCGCCGAGAACTCGCGCTTCACTCGCCGTCCTCCACCAGCGCCACGAACCTCACGGGAGCGATGGCTTCGGTCTTCCCGTCGCGCATCCGGATGAGCCGCTCGCCACTGCCTCGGTCCACGGGGCAGACCAGGGGCGCTCTCGGCGCCAGCTGTTCCAGGAGGGCCTGCGGCGGGCCGCGCTCGGCGGCGGCGGTCACGAGGATGCCATCGAAGGGAGCCCGGTCCGGCACGCCGCGCGAGCCGTCACCGGTGCGCACCTCCACGTTGCGGTAGCCCAGCTCGGCGATCAGGGCTGCCGCGCGCTCCGAGAGCCCCTCGCGGCGCTCCACCGTGACCACGTGCGAACAGCACTGCGAGAGCACGGCGGCACCGTACCCGGAGCCCGTGCCCACCTCCAGCACCCGCTCCACACCGTCCAGCTCCAGCGCGGCGGCCATGCGCGCCACGATCCACGGCTGGGAGATCGTCTGGCCCTCGCCGATGGGCAGGGCCCCGTCGCGGTAGGCCCGGCGCCGCTGGCTCTCGGGCACGAACCGCTCGCGGGGAACGATCTCCATCGCGGCGAGCACGCGCTCGTCCTCGATCCCACGCCGCCGCAGCTGGCGCTGAACCATGCGCCGCCGCGGCAGCGCGAACGGGTCTTCTTCAGTGGATGAAGGCACGTAGCCGCTCGGGCTCGTGGACGGTCACCTTGCCCCGCCCCAGTGCCACCACACCCTCTCGCTCCAGGGTGGCCAGGAAGCGGCTGGCGCTCTCGCGCGAGGTGCCCGCCAGGTTGGCGATCTCGGCCTGCGTGGCCCGCACGAGCACCTCCCGGTCGCCGGCGCCTTCGTCCTGGCGGGCGCTCACCTGATTGAGCAGCGTGCTCCCACCCGCCCCGCAACGGTCTGGAAGGACTGGGAGATCAAGCGCTCGTTCACGCGCCGCACCCGGTTGGCCAGCGCGGCGAGCATCTTCAGGGCGATGTCGGGATTCGACCGGATCACACGCTGCATGTCGCCGCTGAGCAGCGCCACGAGCGAGGTGGGCTCCAGCGCCTCGGCGCTCGCCGAGCGGGTCTCGCCGCTGAACAGGGCAAGCTCCCCGAACATGTCGCCGTGGCGCAGCTCGGCCAGCGCCAGCCGGCGGCCGTCCAGGTGCTCGCGGTGGATGCTCACCGAGCCGCTGCGCACCACGTAGAGGGTGTCGCCGGTGTCGCCCTCGCGGAAGATCACCTCGCCCCGCTCGAACGAGCGCGGCACAGCCACGTGAGCCACCTGCATGAGCTCGCGCTCCTCCAGCTCGGAGAAGACCTCGAGACTCTGGAGAAGGGCGGCCGTCTCCCCGCCGCCTTGCATGGCGCTGATGATACGGCGGGTTAGGCATCATGCCGTCGATGGGACCCGCACCACCCTCGTGGCCCTGTGCGCCGCGGCCGGCCTGGCCGTGCTGACACCGGCCCCTGCCCAGGCCGAGCGCGACCTCTGGGCCACGGTGAACGTATGCGACACCGCCGCGTTCCCCGACACCATGGGCGTTCGCGCGAGCATGCCCGGCACCAAGCCGCGCCGCCGGCTGCTGATGCGCTTCGGCGCCCAGCTCTTCAACCGCTCGCAGCAGCGGTTCGTGCCGATCGGAGACCGCTCGCGCTGGCTGCGCGTGGGCCGGGGCGCCTCGGAATCCGTTCAGGCCGGCTTTGACTTTCGCTTCGAGGCCCCCCCGGCGGGTGCATCGTTCGTCCTCCGGGGGGTTGTGGACTACCGCTGGCTGGGGCGCCGCAAAAAGCGCTGGCGGGTGGTCAAGCGCGCCACCAGGATCACCCGCGCCGGCGTACGCGACGTGAGGACTTAGATCCTCGGGCCACTCTCGGGCCCTCTGCGAGCTCAGGGGTTGAACAGCCGCGGGTCGTTGGTGATCACGGCGTCCACGCCGAGGGCCTCCAGCCGCTTGATCTCGTCGCCGTCATCCACGGTCCACACGTAGAGCTGGCCGCCGGCCCTGTGGACGCGGTGGACGAGGTGTCGGCTCACCAGCAGGCGGTGGGCCATCAGCGCCTCGCACTGGCTGCGCTCGATCGCCCGCGCCGCCTGCGCGGGCAGCCCGGCCCGGACCCAGGCCAGCAGGCCGTAGGCCGGGAGGGCCGTGAGCAGGCTCTTGGTGTAGTCGCGTCTGGCGCGCGGGACCGACCATCCGCGGCGCAGGCCCGGGGCCGGCCTCGCCCACCACCGCGAGGCTCTCGGGGTAGGTGGATGAGATAAGCGCTCGCGAGTCCAGGCCGCGCTCCCTCAGCCCCGCCACCACCTCGCGCTCGTAGCCGGGCAGCTTGAGGTCCACGTCCAGCTCCACGCCGTTGTAGGCGTCTCCGGCGAAGCGGTCGAGCCCCTCGTCGAGGGCGAGTGGCTCCGCGGAGGTGGCGTCCTCGTAGTCGTGAGCCAGCACGAGGCGCCCGTCGCGCATGGGCAGCACGTCGAACTCGATCATGTCCACGTCGTGCTCCAGCGCCGCCTCGAAGCTGGCGCGGGTGTTGCCGGGCGCCACGTGGTCGGCGCCCTTGTGCCCGACGCGGATCAGGGGGTCGGCCATTGCGTCCAGCCTAGGGGGCTGCTCACTCCTGGCAGCCGGGGCACCAGA
>CAVSGC010000025.1:0-89401 GCA_963727395.1 uncultured Thermoleophilaceae bacterium
GCTGGCCTCGATCTTCGGCTCGGGGTTCTTGATTATCGTGCCGGTTCTGGAACGCACGTTGGGCGCCCTCGCGGTCGTGGGCGCTGCGGGGGTATGCGCGGTCGCTTGGCTGGTGGGAACCTCGATCCGCCATTGCGTGCGGGTGGTCGAGCCGTTGGCCGCCTCCGGCGACCTGGATCGGGCAACGCGCCGGCTGGAGCGACTGGCCGACGCGGTGATCGTCGTGGCCTACGTGATCTCGGTCGCCTTGTATCTGCGGATCATGGCCGAGTACGTCGTCTCGTTCGCAGTCGACGGAGGTTCGGCCTCGGCCGAGCGGATCCTCGCGTGCGCGGCGGTGGCGCTGATCGCTGGCGTCGGCGTACTGCGCGGCTTCCACGGGCTCGAGCTGCTCGAGCGCGCGGCGCTGGCCGCGGTGCTCGTCCTGACCACTCTGCTCGGCGGAGCGCTGCTGATCGACGACGCGGGCGCGCTGTTTGACACGGGGCTGCGGCTACCGCCGGTTCCCGACGTGGGCGTGGGCAGGGTGCTGCTGATCCTCGGCGGAATCGTGATCACCGTGCAGGGATTCGAGACGATTCGCTACCTCGGCGACGAATACGACGCGCAGACGCGGATATTCGCTTCGCGCGTGGCCCAGGCCGTGGCGGCGTCGATCTACATCGGCATCGTCGCGGTCGCGACGCCCGCGATGGGGCTCGGCACGGCCGCTGGTCCCGACGACACGCTGCTGCAGGTGACCAACCGCGTCGCCCCGATCCTGGCGCTGCCGCTGGTGATCTGCGCCGTGCTGAGCCAGTTCAGCGCTGCGATCGCGGACACGGCCGGCGCCGACGGCAACCTGCGCGGACTGGCCCACTTGATGCGCGGCCCCCGCGCTTACCTGGCCACCGGCGCCGCCGCGATCGCGCTCGCCGCGACGGTTGACACGTTCGCGATCATCGCCATCGCCTCGCGCGCCTTCGCCGCCTACTACGCGATCCAGGCGCTGATCGCGCTACGGACCTCCGACGGCGCGATCCGCCGGGTGGGCTACGGGGCACTGGCGGTCGTGATGACTGCCATTACGCTGCTCGCCGAACCCGCCGGGTAACCGCTCCAGCGCGGGCTCCGCAGCCGACGCGCCGCCCCTCACGAGGCCGAGGGCTTCGGGCCCGGGTGCCGCTGGGGCGACAACAGCGCGTCATTCGCCCTGCCTTCCGGTGAAGCGTGGTCGGCGCCCTCGCGGAGATCGCTTCCGGCGCAAGGCGATAACGGGCGGCAGCGAGTCGCCTCCTTCCTGAGCGCCGCTCTGAGTTCCGTGGCAACATCCGTGGCAACGAACGCATCATCCGATGTGTTCAGATCGTCCGCGCTTTCGGACGAACCGGCCCGCCACGAACGCATGGGACGGATCTGACAAGCAGATCCTAAGGTTGAGGGCCTTGTCCTGCTTATGCGGGGTGGGAGTTCGAGTCTCCCTGGGCGCATCGGAAGAGCTTGCAAATGGCTGTGACGACGAGTCGCTCCGACCGTAAACCCAGCCCGCCCTAACGGGCGCCTCCGAGCAATCCGGACCGGGCGGCGTGCGGACCCGCCTCGAGTCGGACGGTGGGTCCGCGGCTAGCCGCTCTGCGCGAAAAGGAGTCCTCGATGCAGACGGCCGGTTGCCACTCCCATCTGCCCTAAAACAGCATGGCGGTTACGATCGTAGTGCCGTGGCGACGCTCGTGATCCGTCTGCTGGGACCGCCGGAGATCGAGCGCGATGGCGTGGTTGTCGCTCCGCCGCGTGGTCACAAGGCGTGGGCCGTGCTCGGGTATCTGGTCCTGGCGGAGCGACCGGTCGCGCGGGCGCGGCTGGCCGGGCTGGTCTTCGGCGATGCCGATGATCCGCTTGGGGCGCTGCGTTGGACGTTGGCGCAGCTGCGTCGCGCGCTCGGCGTCGGGGGCGCGCTCCGCGACGACCCGTTGGAGCTGGGGTTGCCGGCGGGGGCCGCGGTTGATGTGCTGGCGCTGGCTGCGGGCGACCCGGATCCCGGGCTCGCTCGCGGCGAGCTGTTGGAGGGGATCGACCCGGGCGCCGGGGCGGGCTTCGATGCGTGGCTGTTGGTTGAGCGTCGGCGCCTTGCGGGGGTGTGCGAGGCCGTGTTGAGGGACGCGGCACTGGAAGCGTTGGTGGCCGGTGTTCCCCTTGACGGCGCCGCGCTGGCATCCAGGGCGGTCGCGCTGAATAGCTTCGACGACGGCGCTCACGAGTTGCTCGTGCGGTGTCTCGCACGGGGGGGTCGAGGTCGGCGCCGCGCGCGAGCACGCCGACGCCTGCGAGGTGTTGTTCCGCCGCGAGCTGGGGCGTGCGCCCGATGCGGGGGTGCGTCGGGCGGCCGGTGAGCACGGAGCGCAGAGCGCGCCGGGAGTCGGAGATCGGGCGGCCGCTATGGGCCAGCTCGACGCGGGCCGCGCGGCCGTGGACGCCGGAGCCGTCGAGCCCGGGATCGCGTGCCTGAGACAGGCCTGTGCGGAGGCGCGGGGCGTCGGCGACCAGGGGCTGCTCGCGCGGGCACTGGCCGCGCTCGGGGGTGCGCTGGTGCACTCTGTTCGCGGCGGTGACGAGGAGGGCGCGGCGGTGCTGCACGAGGCGCTCGCGCTCGCCGAGGCCGGCGGCGACCGCGAGATTGCGTGCAAGGTCTGCCGCGAGCTGGGCTTCGTCGCGGCCCAGGCTAGCCGCGGGGTGTCGGCGGGCAGGTGGCTGGGGCGCGCCGGTGCGCTGGCGCGGGACGACAAGGAGCGTGCGGCCGTGCTCGGCGTGCGCGGCAAGGCGCTGTCCGACCGGGCGCACTACGAGGCGGCGATCGGCCTGCTCCGCGAGTCGGTGGCGGCGGCGCGGCGCTGCGGGGATGCGCGCCAAGCGGCGTGGTCGCTGGCGATCCTGGGCCGCGCGCTGCTGCTGAGCGGTCAGTTGCCGGAGGCGGTCGAGATCCTCGACGAGTCGCTCGCGCTGGTGGAGGGAGAGGGCTGGGTGGCGTTCCGGCCCTTCCCCGAGGCGCTGAGGGCCGAGGTGGCGCTGCGCCAAGGCGACCCCGATCACGCGGTCGCGCTGCTCGATCACGCCTTTGCGCTTGGCTGCCGGATCGGCGACCCGTGCTGGGAGGCGATCGCCGCTCGCGCGCGGGGCCTCGTTCACGAGGCGGCGGGCGAGCGTGAGTCGGCGCTGGCGTGGCTGCGCGACGGCGCGGTTCGCTGCTGTGCGGGTGGCCGATCCCTACGTCTGGATGCACGCTTGGTGTCTGGATGCGCTCGCCGGTGTCGCAATCGCCGACGCCGCACCTGATGCCCGCGAGCAGGTGGCCGAGCTGGAGCGGCTCGCGGCCCGCGGCGACATGCGCGAGCTCGTCGTGCGCGCCGCGCTGCACCGCGCGAGGCTCGGCGATCCCGGCGGCCTCGAGTCCGCCCGCCTGCTGGGCGAGGCCATCGACAATCCGGTGCTGCATGCAGAGCTAGCCGCCGCCGCCTGATCACACGCGGCGTCACACGGCGCAGTGGTGGAGTGGCGGTCTCTTCACCACAACGGAAGAAGCCCAGCGCCCCCGCGCCGGCGAGCGAGTCGCGACTCGCGGCCCGCCCGGACGGGGCGCGGACTTGCAAGCACTGCCCCGAGGAGGTCCCGATGAGTTTCACGACTGGCACCGCGGCGGACGAGATGTCCCAGGCGGAGGCCCTGCCGCAGCTCGACGCGAGCTCGCTAGTGGACGGCGAGCGACTGGAGGCGGAGGTCAAGGACATGTACCGCCACGTGGCCCGCGAGGACGAGGCGGAGCTCCACTTCGAGCTGGGGCGGGGGCTGGCCGAGCACCTCGGCTACCCCGCCGAGCTGCTGGACGCCATCCCGCGCCGAGGCGCTGGCGTCCTTCGCGGGCGTGGGGACTCACCTCGACCTCGCCGCGCTCCAGCCCGGCGAAGCGGTGCTCGACCTCGGCTCGGGATCGGGCACCGACGTCTTCTGCGCGGCGGTGCTGGTCGGCGAGTCCGGGCCGCGTCGTCGGAGTCGACATCACCGACGAGCAGCTCGCGAAGGCCGCGCGGCTTCGCGACCGAGACGGGTTCTCGCAGGTCGAGTTCGTCGAGGCGCACATCGAGGAGCTCCCGTTCGACGACGCGAGCTTCGACGCGGTCATCTCGAACGGCGTCATCAACCTCTCGCTGGTCAAGGGCCGCGTCTTCGCCGAGGCGGCGCGGGTCCTGCGGCCCGGGGGCAGGCTGGCGATAGCCGACATCGTCAGCGGCCGCGCGCTCAAGGAGCGCACGAGGCGCAACGTCGAGCTGTGGGCCGCCTGCGTCGCCGGGGCGATCCCGCGGAGCGACTACCTGAAGGCGATCGAGGCGATCGGGCTTGCAGATGAGCGAGGTCCGCAAGAACGACTACCGCTTCATCTCCGAGCGGGCGCTCGACGCCTGCAGCACCTACGAGGTCGAGAGCATCTCGCTGCTCGCGCTCAAGCCGGAAGGAACATCCCGGCGCGTGCCCGGTTCGCTGCCCGAGGACGGGTCGACGAGATCGAGATCTTCGTGAATCTCAACGACCGGCCCGGCTCGCAGCTCGCTTGGCACCCGTCAAGACGGAGCGGCGGCGCCTGGCCGGACGAGGCGATACGGAGCCGCTCCGCGCTGGCGCGAATTGTTTCGCGCCGGGAGCGAAACGCCGTCGATCAGGCTCGCTCTGCGCCGTGGCACGCTCTAGAGAGCCAGAAAGCCACGGCCTGTCCGCCGAAGTCCCAAGTAGAGAAGCACGGCTCGGCCGTTGAGCACTTGACTCTCGAGTCCGCTTTGGTCAACTGACTAATACGGACGACTTAGGTGATCGTCAGAGCGCCACGAGAGGAGAACAAGCATGGCCACCCACTCCGGACACTGACGCCCAGCGGCTCGCGCGGTCCTTCCACGCATCCCCGGCGGAAGCGCTCGGGGCGCCTCCCGAACGGTTCCTCTACCTCGCGTGTCTGCACGAGGGCACGGGCGTCGAGGAGCCGGACTTCATCGCGGTGGTCGACGCCGATCCCGGCTCCGGCAGCTACGGCGAGATCGTCCGCGAGACGCCGATGCCGAACGTCGGGGACGAGCTTCACCACTTCGGTTGGAACCGCTGCAGCTCGGCCTGCCACGGGCCCGACCGCTCGCATCTGATCGTGCCGGGCTTGCGCTCGTCGCGCATTCACATCCTGAACGTGGCGGACGATCCGCGCCGGCCCCGGATCGAGAGGGTGATCGAGCCGGAGGAGCTGGCCGAGAAGACGGGCTACAGCCGGCCCCACACCGTCCACTGCATGCCAGGCGACAACGTCGTGGTCGAGCATGCTCGGCGACAGAGATGGCGGCGGCGCGGGCGGCTTCGCGTGCCTCGACGCGCGCACCTTCGAGGTCAAGGGCCGGTGGGAGAACGGCGGTTCAGACACCGGAGCTCAACTATGACTTCTGGTACCAGCCGCGCAAGAACGTCCTGATCTCGTCGGAGTTCGGTGAGCCGAACGCCTACGAGTCCGGCTTCGACATCGAGGACGTCGGCGCCGGCCGATACGGGCAGCGGCTGCACTTCTGGGACCTCGCGGAGCGGCGGCTCGAGCAGACGCTGGACCTGGGCGAGACGGGTCTGATCCCGCTCGAGGTGCGTTGGCTGCACGACCCCGAGGCCGAGCAGGGCTTCGTCGGGGCGGCGCTGGCCAGCAACATGTTCCGCTTCCACCGCTCGAACGGCAGCCTTTCAGGCCGAGCCCGTGATCGACGTCGAGAACGAAGAGCTCGAGGGCTGGCCGTTGCCCGGCGGGGTGCCGGGGCTGATCACCGACCTGGTCGTCTCGATGGACGACCGCTTCCTGTACTTCTCGAACTGGCTGCATGGGGATCTGCGCCAGTACGACGTCTCCGATCCGGAGCACCCGAAGCTGACCGGCCGGCTCTGGCTCGGTGGGCTGCTCGGCAAGGAGAGCGACGGCGGCCGCGAGCTGAACGGCGGACCGCAGATGCTCCAGCTGTCGCTGGACGGCCGGCGACTCTACGTCACGAACTCGCTCTACTCGACCTGGGACAACCAGTTCTACCCCGAGCTGCGGTCGTGGCTGCTGAAGGTGGACTGCGATCCCGAGGGCGGGATGGCAGTCGACCGAGACTTCTTCGTGGACTTCCACGAGCGGCCGGGCGGACCCGCGCGGGCGCACGAGGCGCGCCTCGAGGGCGGCGACTGCACCACCGAGATCTTCCAATGATCGCGCACGTCGGCGGCCTCCCGATCGAGGAGACGCTCGGGTCCTTCGGCCCCGCGCTTCTCACGGCGATCGGCGTCGCCGCCGCCAGGCTTCGCGTCCGACTCCACCGAGACCCGGCCGCCGAGGCTCACCCCAAGCTGGTCGCGGAGGTCCCCCGCGGGGACGTCGTCTCGGCGGCCAAGGAGGCGCGAGTGATGCGCGCGCCGGTCGCTGGCGCCGTCCTGGCCACCGCCGCCCTGCTCGCGCTCGCGGCGCCGGCGGCTGCGCCCGCGGCGGTCACCTGCGACGCCTCGTCTGGAGTGCTGACCGTTGCCCTCGGCGCCGCGGAGGACGGCGCGATTCTGGAGGTCGTCGCCGGCGAGATCAGGGTCAAGCAGGTGGCCACGCCGATCACCTGCAGCGGGCCGGGGGCGCCGCCGACCGTGACGAACACCGCCGCGATATCGGTGACTGGAAACGCCGATAACCAGGGCGTGCTGATCTCCGAGGCGAAGAATTTCGTGCCCGGTTCGCTGCCCGAGGCCGGGTCGAACGAGATCGAGATCTTCGTGAACCTCAACGACCGGCCCGGCTCGCGGCTCGTGGTGAGCACGGGCAACTCCTCGGGGCTGATCGTTTTCGGGACGAGCGGCATCAACGCCAACGCGGTCGGCGAAGCGGCCCCCGCGGACGCCGACATCACCGGGAACGTCGAGCAATTCGGTGGTCTCGGTGGAGATGGCAACGACGAGCTCGACGCGCGGGGCGGCAGAGGCACCGGCAGCCCGCTGAGGGAGGAGATCATCCTCAACGGCGGGCAGGGCACCAATCACCTCCAGGCAGGCGAGGGCTCGGACAAGCTCATGGCCGGTGATGGCAACGACACTCTCTTCGCCGGCGGCGGAGACGACCTGCTGGAGCCCGGGGAGGGAAACGACACCGTGTCAGGCGGCGCCGACACCGACCTCGCCGTCGTGGATCCGAACGGACCGGTCACGGTCGACCTGGGGCTTGGCAGCGGGCAGGACACCGGTCAAGGGACTGACACCTTCTCGGGCATCGAGAACGTAAACGGGGGCCTCGCGGGGCCGGCCACCCTTCGCGGCGACGACGGCCCGAACGTGCTCGTCGGGACGGATTCCCCTGACACCCTCGAGGGCCGCGGGGGTCAGGACGTGCTCGTCGCATCCGACGGCGCGGACACACTCCTGGCACGCGACGGCGGGCCCGACAGGGCCGAGTGCGGGGCCGACGACGCCGACACCGTCACAGCAGACAGCCCCGGAATCGACCTGCTGACCGACTGCGAAACGACGCTCTTCCCGTCAGCCCCCGGTGGGGGCACAGCCGGAGGGGGTGGCGACGGCGCGCCCGTACTGGCACCTACGGCGGCGTTCGGGGCGCGGACTCTAGTCACGCTCGCGCTCGCCGGCAGGCGAATCCCGGCGAAGGGCCCGCTTGCCGTCCGGGTATCGAACGCAAACGACTTCGACGTGAGCGGACGGCTCTCCGCGCAGACCACCAGCCTGCTGTCCGCCGCTCAGCGACGGCGGCCGACCAGATTGCGGGCGAAGGCGTTCACGGTCGCTGCGAACGCCAGAAGGACTGTCCGGTTGCGGCTGCCACGGACACTCCGCCGCCGGCTTGTGCGCCGGCGCAAGCTATCGCTGCTTGTGACGGCGACGGTTGAGGACCCGGCCGGCAACACGCGCACCGTCAGGAAGACGCTTCGGCCGCGGCTCAGACGGCCGGCAAGGGGCTGAGCATCGTGGCCGAAGCCGGCGGTCCGGGGCGGCTCAGCCCTCGTCGTCGAAGGTCACACCGCCCTGTGGCTGCGGAGCGGGCGCGGGAGCCGGCGCGGGCGCAGGCGCGGGAGCGGGGGCAGGCGTAGCCACGGGCTGCGGTTGCACGGGGGCGGGTGCCGGGGTGTCCGGCGGTGCGGCGGTCACGGCGGGCGGTTCGGGCGCCGGCGACGCCGGTGCGGCCGGGGCACGCCGGCGCCGGCGTGCCGCAGCTGCCCTCGCGCGGGCGCGCGCGCGAGCATCACGGGCTCGCTGTACGCGCACGCGCCTACGTGCGGCGAGGTGCGCGGCACGCCTCTCGGCGGCCAGCTTGGCCTTCGCGGCGGACTCCTCGCTCCGGACCTCGGTCAGGGCCACCGGAGCGGCCGCCAACGCCTCGGTGGGCCGCTTTCCGCGATCGTCTGAGCCGATCAGCAGAGCGCCGCCGGCGACGAGGAGCGTGAGCACCACGCCGGCAGATGCCAGGGCGATCGGGCGCCGGAGGCCGGGGGCGCGGAGCCCAGGAGAGGCGCTCGCCAGGGCGCGCCCGCGGGAGAGCCCCTGGCCCAGCCGCCGCCGGAGCACTGTCGTCGACAACGCCACGGCCTCAGCCCGGCGCGCACGCTGGAGGCGAAGGCGGACGCGCCACTCGCCCACGCGCTGCGGGATCGCCTTGATCGACCACGCCGCGGTCTCAACGCGCCACGCCAGGTCGCGGCGCCGGCGGCTGCGCCACTCGCCCAGCCGCTGCGGGATCATCGCCGCCGACGAGGCAACGGCCTCGCGGCGCTGCACGAGGCCGTTACGCACGCGGGCCAAGCGCTCCCCGACGCGTTGGGGAAACGCACCCAGCGCCTCGGCTACCTCCTCCTGGAACAGAGTCAGGCGGAGCCGCAGACGCTGCCAGGGCGTAGCCGAACGCCGCCTCACGCGGGACACCTCCGCACGCGGGCCACGCCCGGCGCGCTACAGCTGTCCACGCGCAGCGGAGCCTTCAGCCGGCGGATCTTGAAGCGCGTGTACTTGCCGATCATTCCCTTCTGCGTGACGAAGACCTCAAGCACGGCGCCGGCACGGAGGTGGCGGCGACTGAAGCCCGGCATGCGCAGGGGGCGCAGGCGGCTGGCGCTGAAGCGGGCCTGCTCCGTCTTGCGGGCCCAGGGGCACCCCCGGCCTCTGCAGCGAACCACGATCTTCGTCCCACCGGTTGTGCGCACGCTGAGCAGGTCCAGCCTCGCACCGCGCCGGGTGGTCACGCCGCGGATCCGTACGAGTGGGAACGGGTCCAGCAGCCGGGGGCCCACCAGGGTGGGCTTGGGCGACTTGGCACCGTTCACCACGGAGGGCGGGAAGGCCGCCGGGGGAGCGGCCTCGGCGGCCGGCGGCGGCGGCGGCGGGGGCGGGGCCGGGCGCTCGGCCACCTCGATCGTCTCAATGGCGGGGCTGCTGGACGCGCCGTCATCATCGACCACCTCCAGGCCCACGTCGTGGAGGCCCGCCTCATCGAACACCGTGCTGACCACGGGTCCGGTGGCATCGTCGTATGCGCCGTCGCCGTCGAGGTCCCAGCGGTGCTCCGTCACGGCGCCGTCGGCGTCGCCGGCGGTGGCGCTGAGCTCCACCTCATCGCCCGTCAGCGGGTCGGCCGGCGAGTAGGAGAAGGACGCGCTCGGGGCGCGGTTGCGGATCGTCAGCTGGCTGGAGGCCGCGTGGCCGGCGCCGTCGTCGTCGGTCACCGACAGCGTGACAGTCGGCGAGCCGTCGTCGGCGAAGGTGTGGCTCGCCTCGGAACCGGTCGCATCGGTGGTGCCGTCGCCATCGAAGTCCCATTCGTAGCCGGCGACGGTCCCGTCCGGATCCGTCGAGCTCGACGTGAAGGTGATCGCAGTGCCGGTGTCCACCTCGGTGGCACTGACATCAAACGACGCCGTGGGACGGCGGTTGCGGATCGTCACCTGGCTGGATGTGGCATCGGTGCCGCCGTCGTCATCGGTGACCGACAGGGTGACCGTGCGGGTCCCGTCCTCGGCGAAACTGCGGCTCACGCTCGGGCCGGTGGCATCGGTGGTGCCGTTGTTGTCGAAGTCCCACCGGTAGGACTGCACCGAGCCGTCCGGATCGGTCGAGCTCGACGTGAACGTGATCCCCGTGCCCGTGTCCACCTCCGTCGCGCTCACGCCGAACGCCGCCACCGGGCGGCGGTTCTGGACCGAGATGTCGCGGAAGGCCGTCCGGACGGTGCCGCCGCTGTCGGTCACGCGCAGGGTCACGCGGCGCGTGCCGTTGGTGGGGAAGCTTGACGCTGGCCGTGCCGCCGGTGCCGTCGTCAAAGGAGCCGTCGTTGTCGAGGTCCCACTGCTGGGTGAGCGCGCGTCCCTCGGGGTCGGAGGACGTGGAGGTGAGCGTGACCGACTGCCCGGTGTCGGGCGTGGTCGAGCTGGCGGAGAACGCCGCGGTGGGAGCGCCGTTGGCGGCCACAGAGATGCTGCGGGAGACGGTGCGGCTTTCGCCGTCGTCGTCCCTCACCCAGAGCCTCACCGTCTTGGAGCCTGTTGAGGTGAACGTGCGTGACACGCTCACGGCGGTGCCGTCGTCGTAGGAGCCGTCGTTGTCGAGGTCCCACGCCTGGGCGACGATGCGCCCGTCGCTGTCGCTCGAGGTCGACGTGAACGTGATCGCCTCGCCCACGACCGGATCGGTGGGTGTGTTGGTGAATGAGGCGGAGGGTCGTTCCCGCGCTGCGGTCGCCGCGAAAACGGCCGGGCCTGCGCCGAGCAGGCACATCGTGAGAATCGGCGCCACCCAGGCAGCGCGCGCCATCGCGCCGGCGCGCCGGCGCGGGCCTGTTTCACATTCGTGGGTGGTCGCCTCCATTCGCCCCTTCGCATCCTTCGCATCGAACAGCCCCTGCCCGGCCTGCCCGGCCGGGTCGCCCAAGGTAGGCGCGATCGCGGGATTGTGCCACTCGAACGTCCGTCCAGAACGGGACGTCCCGCTCAAGGTGGCGGTGGCGGGTGATAGCTAGATCTTGAGGAGCACGATCACGTTCGCCACGTACAGCACGGAGAACGCGATGGTCCAGCGATTGAGATTTCGCTCCACGAGCGAGCCGCCGCCGAATGGACCGCCGCCGCTTCCCACTCCGAAGGCGCCCGAGAGGCCCGCATCCTTGCCGGAATGCAGGAGCACGAGCACGATCACGATCACCGAGAGGATCACCTGGACGCCTGAGAGGATCGACTCCATCGACGCGAGAGGGTAGCGCGCGGCGCCCTACCCGCGGGGTGATCGGCCGTCGAGGGCGTCCAGCTTCCGCAGGATCGCGATCGCCTCCTCGCGCAGCTCACGGTCGGTGGCCCGGTGATCCTCGGCGGACAGCTTGCCCATGCCGCGGTCCAGCTCGGCGTCCCGGATCTCGCGGTACTTGGCCTCCTTGGCCGCCTCGAGCTCCGCGCGCTCTGCGTCCTCGGCGATCTCCCGGCCGGGGCCGGACTCCACCAGCGGCCGTAGCACCACGAGGGCCACCAGGCAGGCCAGCACCACGGCGGCGAGCACGACCTCCACGTCAGCGAAGCCCTAGGCGCCCGTGAGTTCGCGACCCACGCGGGCGCGGTAGAGGCTCCGGACGCGCCGCACACGCGCCTCCGGGGTGGGCCAGGCGGCTATCAGGGCCCCCAGCAGGATGATTCCGCCCCCGATCCAGATCCAGGAGACGAGCGGGGAGACGATCGACCGGAACGCGGCCGGCGGCGGGTCGGTGCGGTAGCGCTCGGCGAGCGCCGCGATCACCACGGCCTGGACGTCGCCACTGGAGTCCGCGAACTTCCGGTTGGCCTCCTCGATCGGCCCCTCCAGCTGCGAGATGTCGGGACGGACGGCGGTCCAGAGGTCGCGCTTCAGGCCCCAGCGAACGTCCACCTCGCTGGTTGCTTCGCCCTCGAAGTAGCGGCCGATGGAGCCCTTGGACGCGTCGCGGGTGGGATAGAAGTTCCGCGACGGGTGCAGCGTGAAGGACTCGCCGTCCTTGCGCGCGGTGAGCACGGCGCCGAAGGCGATCGGCGCGCCCGTGCCCGCGCCGTCTCCCCCGAGGCGGGCCGTGGCGCGCTCGTAGGTGAGCTGGTAGTCCCCCGCGCGGAAGGTGTCTCCTGGAGACAGGCGCAGGTCGCGCTGCTGGAGGAAGGCGGAGGAGCCGGCCACGCCGAGGAACAGCACCGCGATGCCGGCGTGGGCGATGAAGCCGCCGTAGCGGCGGCGGTTGCGGGCCAGCAGGCCGGCGGCGGCGCGGGGCCAGCTGTCGCCGGTGATCACCCGCCGCGCGGCGGTGCCCCGGAACATCTCCTGTCCCACCACGGCCAGCACGAAGGCGGTGAGACAGAACATCGCGAGGGCGAGCACGTTGTCGTCCGCGTTGGTGAGCGCCACCAGCGCAACCAGCGTCAGGGCGGTCGCCGCCCCGGGCACCACGAACGTGCGCCTCAGCCCCGAGGGGGTGATCCGCCGCCAGGCCAGCACCGGCCCGATGCCGGTGAGAAGAACGAGTACCAGCGCCAGCGGCGTTGTGACCGCGTTGAACCACGGCGGCCCGACGCTGGCCTGGGTGCCGGTGATGGCCTCTGAGATGAGCGGGAAGAACGTGCCCCAGAACACGAACACGCACAGCAGCACCAGCACCAGGTTGTTGAGCAAAAAGAACGCCTCGCGCGAGAGAAGCGAGTCCAGCCGCGACTCGCTGCGCAGGTAGGGCAGGCGCGAGATCACCAGCGCCGTGGAGCCCACGATCACAACGACGATGAAGGTGAGGAACTGGGCGCCGATCGTGGAGGCGCCAAAGGCGTGGATCGACTCCAGGATCCCCGACCGCACGAGGAACGTGCCCATCAGGGCGAGCACGAACGTGGCGATGATCAGCGACACGTTCCAGACCTTCAGCATCCCCCGCTTCTCCTGCACCATGATCGAGTGCAGGAATGCGGTGCCGGTGAGCCACGGCATCAGCGACGCGTTCTCCACCGGGTCCCAGGCCCAGTAGCCGCCCCACCCCAGCTCGGTGTAGGACCACAGCGCGCCGAGCATGATCCCGGTGCCGAGGAAGGTCCAGGCGATGAGGGCGAACCGCCGGGTGGCGCGGATCCAGTCGGCGCCCGTGTGCCGGGTGATCAGCGCGCCGACGGCGAACGCGAATGGGATCGCGAAGCCCACATAGCCCGTGTAGAGCATGGGCGGGTGGATCATCATCGCCGGGTGGCGCAGCAGCGGGTTCAGGCCCGTCCCCTCCTGTGGGGCCACCGCGAGGGTGGTGAACGGGTTCTCCCAGCCCAGCATCAGCACAAGGAAGAAGGCCGCCACGATCCCCAGCACGGCCGGTGGCCCAGGGCGCGATGTCGCGCAGGGAGCGGCGGGTGAGGAACAGCACGGCGCTCGAGAAGACGGACAGCAGCAGCGCCCACAGCAGCAGCGAGCCGTCCTGCGTGGCCCACATCGCGGTGACCTTGTAGAAGGTGGGCGTGTCGGTGGACGAGCCCTCGGCCACCAGCTTGAACGAGAAGTCCGAGCGCAGGAATGCCGACTGCAGGACCGCCGTGGCGCCGATCAGCAGCGCGGCCAGGCAGTACATCGCGCGCCGCCCCGACACCACCAGCGCGCGCCGGCCGGTGCGGGCTCCCACGACGGATGCGACGGCCGCATAGAGGGCGGTGAATAGGCCTACCAGCAGGCAGGCGGTCCCGGCGAAGGCCACCTCCTCAGCGTAGTGAAGGTGAGGAGCGCAGGCCGATCGCTGATCGGCCGAGCACCGCAGCTACTTCGCGTTCTCTTCCTTTGTGAACTTGGACGGGCACTTGGTCACCAGCGAGTCTCGCTCGGCAACGAAGGTGCCGCCCTCCAGGCGCCCCGAGACGATCACCTCGCGGCCCTCGCGGAACGGATCGGGCACGACACCCTGGTAGGCCACCGGCAGCGACTCAGTGCCGTCGCGATCGCGGATCTTGAAGCGAAGGCCGTCGCCCTCCCGCTCCACCGAGCCGTCCACCACCTTGCCGGTGAGCTCGTAGGACCGGCCCGATTCGGCCGACACCTTCAGCTGCGACGGGGTACTGGCCTCCGTGGCGCCGGCAAAGCTCGTGTAGATCAGGGCACCGGCCAGCAGCACGGCGGCCGACAGCGCGACCACGAGGCGGAGCTTTCGCTTACGGGTGGGATCCATCCCGACCCATTATGGCTACGTTGCTCGTGGAGGCGCACCGCGCGCCCCCACCACAACCATGCGCTCCCCGCGGGGTTACATCCGTCTGGTGTCTCGCTCGACAGCCAGGGTCGGGGTGGTTCTCGGCGCGCTCGCCGCGTGCGTCTGCATGCCCGCCGCCGTCGCGGCGGCAAAGCCCAAGCAGCCCCCGAAGCCCATCCTGCTCAAGGGCGGCTGGCAGATGCGCGATTCCGCCGCGGCGGCCCCCGCCCCCCAGCCCGCTCCCCCCAGCGAGAGCGAGGAGGGCCAGGAGAACGGCGGCGAGCCCGCCCCGGTCCAGAGCCCCGGGAGCCGGCAGGAGCGCGAGTGGCAGTCCGTGCGGGTGCCCGGCGTGTTCGACGTGGACGCCGCGCCGAGCCTCTTCGGCGGCACGGTGAAGGAGTACCGCCTGCGCTTCCGCGCACCGCGGACGCGGGCGTTCAAGTGGGCCTTTCACTTCGAGCAGTCCCGCCGACGGACCATCGTGACCCTCAACGGGCGCTCCATCGGCCGAAGCGTGGACCCCTACACCCCCTTCGAACTGGAGGCCAAGGGCCTTCGGCCGGGCAAGGTGAACGAGCTACTGGTCAGCGTGGACAGCCGCAAGGATCCGCGCCTGCCCGAGGCATGGTGGAACTGGGGCGGGATCACGCGTCCTGTGACCCTCGTCCCGCGTGGGCGCGTGAACATCTCCGACCTCGGCCTGCTCGCCGACGTGCAGTGCCTGGGCCCGGCCACTCGGTGCGCGGCGAAGGTGCTCACCATGGGCATCCTGTCCAAGCTGCCCGCGCAGAAGCGTCGTGTGGTGCGGGTCCGAAGGGGCAAGCGGGTCTTCACCAGGCGGCTCCCGGTCAGCCAGCCCACGCTGAATGTGCGGCTGCGCTCCCCCTCCGGACGCGTGACCCGCCGGACCCTGAAGCTCTCGGGCTCGCCGAACGGGCGGCGCAAGCTGAACGGCGAGGTGCCCATCCCGGCGCCCGAGCTGTGGTCGCCCGAGCGGCCCAACCTCTACCGGGCGACGGTGACGCTCACCCACCGGGGGCGCATCGAACAGGTGCGGCGAATGAAGATCGGCCTGCGCTCGGTGGAGGTCAAGCGCGGCCTGTTGCACCTGAACAACCGCCGCATCCAGCTGCGGGGCGCCTCGCTGCACGAGGACATGAGCGGACACGGCGCGGCCCTAACGGGAGGCGACTTCGACACGATCGTGCGCGAGCTCGGGGAGCTCGGCGCGAACGTCACCCGGTCCCACTATGTGCTCAGCGAGGGACTGCTGCGCCGCCTCGACCGCGCCGGGATCATGGTGTGGAACCAGGCGCCGGTGTGGCAGCGCGACCACGGCGCGAACCTGCTCCGGTTCCCGATCGAGCGCAAGCGGGCGGTGGCGCAGGTGGAACGCACGGTCAGGGCCGCGCGCAACCATCCGTCGGTGATCACCCACTCGGTGGCCAACGAGCTGGCCTTCAAGGCGGACACCAAGCTGGGCACCAAGCTGTTCCTGCGCCGCGCCCAGCGCAGGGCGCAGGAGCTGGACCCCACTCTTCCGATCTCGGTCGACACCAAGGGCCGCCCCGGGTTCGGCGAGCAGTTCGCCTACGGCCGGTTCGAGATGATCGGGATCAACCAGTACTTCGGGTGGTACGAGTGGGTGAAGGACTTCAACCTGCTCGAGCCATTCCTGCAGGAGATGCGCGACCACTACCCCAACCGCGCGCTGGTGATGACCGAGTTCGGCGCCGAGGGGCGGCCGGACCTGGCCGGCAAGCCCGCCGACTTCAAGGGCAGCTACGCATTCCAGGAGCAGCACGTGAACCGCACGCTGGACGTGGTGGACCGCCAGCCGTGGCTGTCGGGAGCGATCCACTGGACGCTCCGTGAGTTCGAGATCTTCCCCGGCTGGCTGGGCGGCGCCTACGGCGGCAGCGGGCGCAACACACGCCACCACAAGGGCCTGCTCACCTACGAGGGCGGGCGCAAGCCCGCCTGGAGCGCAGCGCGCGAGCACTACCTCCGCACGCCGCTCTACCCCTAGCGCACCGCAACTTCGGCCTCCGGGCCGTGTGTACTATCCCCGACCCCCGCCCGACACGAAGGGACCGCATGCCGAAGAAGTACAGCAGCCTCCGACTGCTCGTCTGCGCCCTGCTGGTGGCCACCGCCGCTCTGCTGGCGCCCGCGGCGGCGTCGGCCAGCACCGGACAGCTCTCGCTGATCCAGGACGACCGCGAGCTCTTCGGGCTCGGCGGCCACGACCCCGCCGGCGTGATGGCAGAGATGAAGTCCCTCGGCGTCGACGTCGTGCGCACCAACGTCATCTTTTACAAGGTCTACAACCAGCCCGGTCAGCGCAAACGGCCGGCCGGATTCAACCCGGCGGACCCGAACTCGGCCCAGTACGACTGGGCGGGCACCGATCGCCTGGTGCAGCTCGCGCGCCAGAACGGCATCAAGGTGCTGATGACAGTGACCGGCCCCGGCCCGCATTGGTCGTCCACGCGGGTGAGCAAGTGCCGCCGCGTGCCCTGCACCTACCTGCCGAACACCAAGGTGTTCGGCCAGTTCGCCGCGGCGGTGGCCAAGCGCTATCGCGGCATGGTCGATTACTACGCGATCTGGAACGAGCCCAACCTCGAGACATGGCTCACCCCGCAGGTCAAGCGAGCGGGTGGCTCCAGGCTCGAGCTCGGCGGGGCTGCACTACCGCAAGCTGTTCCAGGCCGGCTACAAGTCGATCGCCCGATATGACCGCGGGCGGCGCAACCGCGTCTTGATGGGCGAGGTGGCGGCGATCAGCAACCCGCTGCCGTTCCTGAATGCCGCTCTGTGCCTCGATCCCACCGGCCAGCCCTACCGGGGCAGGGCCAAGCGGGCCGCGCGCTGCAAGAGCGGCAGGCTCAACAGCGCCGGCTTCGCCATCCACCCGTACAACTTCGGTGCCTATGGCAAGCCGATCAGCAGGACGCGCAACCCCAGGGCGCTTCCCATCGCCTACATGCCGCGGCTGCACAGGCTGTCGGCCAACGCGGTTCGGCGCAAGCGGATCCGGAGTCGCGGCCGGGGCGTCTACATAACCGAGTTTGGCTTCCAGACCAGGCCGCCGGATAGAAGGTCGACGATCAGCCCCAGGGAGCAGGCCCAGTACATCAACGAGTCCGATCGCCTCACCTACGGCGACTCCAAGGTGAAGATGGTGGGTCAGTACGAGCTGTACGACGTCCCGTTCGGCGATCAGTTCAACAGCGGCCTGCGGTTCTCGACCAACCGCGGCGGCGGCGAGAAGCCCTCGCACCCGGCGTACGAGGCGCAGCTGGTGGTCACCCGCCTGTCGCGCACAGCCGTCGAGGTGTGGGGTCAGATCCGTCCCGGCGGCCGGGCCACCGTCGCCATCCAGCGCAGGCGGGGTGGCGGGCAGTTCCGCAACGCCGCCACCGTGCGCACCAACGGCCGGGGCTTCTTCCGGCGCATGATCCGGCGGGGCACGGCCGGCACGCGCTGGAGGATCACCAGCACCGGCCACGGGCGGGCTGCTCACCAGCCGCATCGCGAAGCCCCGCACGAAGCTGCGCTACTTCAAGCGCTGAGACGCAGCTTCAGCTCCATCCAGTGCGAGACGGCCGCCTCCGGGCGGCCGTCTCGCGCTTTCGCGTCAGTCCTCGTCGTCGGGCATCGACACCCGCACGCCGTCCGACGGCTGCTCGGGGCCCGAGCCGTTGGCGCCGGCCGAGCCGGCGCGCCTGCCGTTGCCGTTCACGGTGGCCCCGCCGTCCTCGCCCCGGTAGGGGCCGGGCTTGGGGCGCGGCTCGCCCGCCGGGGAACGCCAGGCGCAGGATCGTGCGCTGCACCATGCCCAGCTGCTTGAGGAACGGGCCGGTGTTGTAGGCCAGCTCGTAGCGCTCGCACAGCTCCTTCACCCGCGGCGCGATCTCCGCGTAGCGGGTGCTCGGCATGTCCGGGTAGAGGTGGTGCTCCACCTGGTAGCCGAGGTTGCCGCTGAGCACGTGGAACATCGGGCCGCCCTCGATGTTCGCGGCGCCGAGCAGCTGGCGCACGTAGAACGCGCCGCGCGACTCGTCCTCGGTCTCCTCCTTGCTGAAGGTGTAGGTCTGGTCCGGGAAGTGGCCGCAGAAGATGATCGCGTAGGCCCACACGTTGCGGACCACGTTGGCCGTCGCATCCGCCTTCAGCGTCGCCTTGTAGGTGCGCTGGAAGGCGCCACCCTCGAGCACTCGAGTGACGGTGCCCACCAGGCCACCGCTGCGCACCTTGCGCCGCCGGATCCTGCTCAACGCCCCGCCGGCCCTGCCGCGGCGGTTCTCCTTCACCATCTCGACGCCAACCTCCGCCGCCGTGGCGGCCAGCGCGCTCAGCAGCGGGAAGACGATGTAGTCCTTGGTGATCTGCTCGCGTCCCTTGCGCGCCATGCCCTTCAGCTCGCGGCGCAGCTGCTCCTTGGTCTTCTCGCCCGACTTGATCTCGTCGAAGTTCAGGTCGTGCGAGGCCACCCCCCACTCGAACAGCGCCGCCAGCACCAGGTTGTAGAAGGGCTGCGCCAGGTAGATCGGGTGCCACTTCTGATGCGGGATCGATCCGCATGATCTCGTAGCCCAGATCGCGGTCCTTGCCCCTGATGTTCGTGTAGGTGTGGTGGATGTAGTTGTGGGAGTGCTTCCACGCCTCGGCGGTCGAGGCGGAGTCCCAGTCCCAGGTCGAGGAGTTGATCTGGGGATCGTTCATCCAGTCCCACTGGCCGTGCATCACGTTGTGGCCGATCTCCATGTTCTCCAGGATCTTGGCCAGGGAGAGCATCGACGTGCCCGCAATCTGCGCGGGCCTGAACCGCGACGCCAGCAGCAGCACGCGGCTCATCACCACCAGGCGCCGGTGCATCTCGATCATGCTCGTGATGTAGCGCCGGTCGCGGTCGCCGAGCTCGTCGAACACCTCGTCGTGGATCGCGTCGAACTCCCTGCCGAGCTCTGAGATCTGCTCCTCGGTCAGGTGCGCGAGCGGGCTTTCGGTCATCGTCTCCATGGGGTCCTCCTGGGGTCAGGGACAGTTTTCAAAGTGCAATCTCGACGGGGCCCTCGGGGGCGTTCACGCACGTGCGGATCATCTCGCCCTCCGAGCCGGAGACCTTCCCAGTTCGCAGGTCGCGTATCTGGCCGGAGCTCAGCTTCCCGACGCAGGTGTGGCAGATGCCCATGCGGCAGCCGTAGGGCAGCGTGGCGCCGGCCTCCTCGCCGGCCACCATGATGGGCGTCGAGCCGTCGCTCTCCGCCTCGATGTCGCTCTCGGTGAAGCGGATCGTGCCGCCGTCGCCGTGCTCGGCGTCCTCGGAGCCCACCACCGGCTGGAAGCGCTCCATGTGCATGCGGTCACAGTCGCCCTCGCGGTCCCAGTGTTCGTCCATGGCGTCCAGCAGGTCCGCGGGCCCGCTGAGGAATGCCTCGCGCTCGCGCCAGTCGGGGCACAGCTCGTCGAGATCCTCGGGGCCCATCCGGCCCATCTCGCCGGTGAGCTGCTCGTGCAGCCGGAACCCGGGATGCTCTTCGGCCAGCTCGCGCAGCTCGGCGCCGAAGATCACGTCGTCGGCGGTGTGCGCGGAGTGCAGCAGCACCACGTCGTCGAGGTTGTCGCCACGCGCCAGCGCTCGCAGCATGCTCATGATCGGCGTGATCCCACTGCCGGCGCTGATGAACAGGAACTTCTCCGGCAGCGGATCGGGGAGGGTGAAGGTGCCCTCCACCCCGCCCAGGCGCACTATCGCCCCGCCCTTGGCCTGGCGGACCAGGAACGGTGACACCTTCCCGGACTCCACCAGCTTGGGCGTGATGCAGATGCAACCGTCGGGGCGACCCGGATCGGAGGTGAGCGAGTAGGCGCGCCAGTGGTGGATGCCGTCCACCGCCATCCCGATGCGCAGGTACTGCCCGGGCTGGTGGCCCTCCCACTCCCACCCGGGCTTGATCACGATCGTGGCCGCGTCGTCAGTCTCGCGATGCACGCGCTCGATCCGCCCCCTCAGCTCCTGGGTGGACCACAGGGGGTTGATCAGCTCGAGGTAGTCGTCGGGCAGCAGGGGCGTGAACAGGGACCGCAGGGCGCGGAGAATCCGCAACCGCCACCGCGGGACCTTCGGTGTAGCTCCACGTTCAGCCATCCCCACGAGCTTACCCAGATGAGAACGACTGTCACACCTACGTTCTCATCGACGGCCCCGGGGGCTACGATGGGCCTGTGGCAGCCACTACGCATCAGGCGCCCCGCCGGGGGCGCCGGCTCGAGCTGGTGCTCGCCGCCCGCCGGCTGTTCGACGAGCGCGGCATGCAGGAGGCCCCCATCGAGGCGATCGCACGGGAGGTGGGCATCGCCCGGGGCCTTGTCTATCGCGAGTTCGCGTCCAAGGACGAGCTGTTCGCGCTCACGGTCACGAGCTACCTGGACGAGCTGGCGGAGATCCTGGAGTCCGCGATCGAGGCGGCCGACGGCCCCGTGGCCCGCCTCGAAGCCTGCACGCAGGCCTACGGCGGCTACTGCGAGCGCTTCCCGGCGTTCCTCGACTGCTCACTGTCGCTCATGCGCCAGCCCGCGCGCGAGCTGCAGGAGACGGTGTCCGACGCCGTGTGGCTCCGTCTCGGCCAGGGGATGATCCGCTGCATCGACCAGCTGGCCCAGATCCTGCGCGACGGCGCCGAGGACGGTGTCTTCACGGTGGAGGACCCCGGCTACCTCGCCAACGTGCTCTGGACCCAGATGCTCGGGGCCATGCATCTGGCCAGGCTCGGCATCGGCCTGCGCCACCTCGCTCCCGGGGTGCCGGGCGTGTTCAGGGTGGCGGCCGACGACGTGGTTCGCACCTCCGTGGCCAGCGCCATGGCCACGGTCGGGGCCACACCGGCCTGAAGCCGGCGTCTCCGCCCTGGGCTTGAACCGGACCCATATAGACGTGCCGGCCCCGAGTGGTCGGCGCTGCTAACCGGGCACACGCCGCGCGGACGTCCCAGCCCCCACTCCAGGACCTCATGCCTTTGCAGCCTGCGCTCGAGCGGATGTCGGTGGGCCTCGGCTGGCTCCTGCTGGACCGCCCCAGGCGTGCTCGGGTGACATGGCACAACGGCGGGACCTGGGGCTTTCGCAGCTTCGCGGCCGCCGTACCCGACGGCGGGTGGCGGTGGTCGTGCTGTCCAATACCTCACGCAGCGTCGACCGGCTGGGATTCGCGCTGGTCGACAAGCTCGGCGGCTGAAGCCCGGCCCCGCAACGCCGGGCTCAGGGGCTGCCATCCTCGAGGGATGAGGGCCTACGCAGAGCTCCTTCGCAGGCCCCACGTGGCGATCCTGCTCGCGGCGACCACGCTCAGCCGACTGCCTTTCGCGATCAACGGCCTGGCGGTCCTGCTGTTCGTGCGGGAGACCACCGGGTCGTTCGCCACCGCGGGCCTCGTGACCGGGGCGCTTGGCCTGGGCACCGCGGTGGGCGCGCCCCTGGCCGCCCGTCTGGTCGACCGCCGCGGGATCGTGATGCTGGCTCCGCTCGCCGTCACGCACGCATGCGCGCTGCTCGTGATCTGGCGGCTCGGGGCGTCCGGCGCGCCGGGCGCGGCGCTCGCCGCGGCGGCGCTGTGCGCCGGGACGGCATTCCCTCCGTCGGGCTCGGTGCTGCGCTCGCACTGGCGCGAGCTTGCCGGCAGCGCTCAGCTCGCCCGCACCGCCTACGCGCTCGACTCGGTGATGATCGAGGTGTCCTTCGTCGGTGGGCCGCTCATCACGGCCGTGATCGTGGCGTTCACCGGCGCCGAGGTGGCGCTGGCCCTGTCGGCTGTCCTGGTGGTGCTGGGCACCGCACTCTTCTTGGCCCGCATGCCGGTTGCCCCGGCGGGCGAGGTCGACGAGGGGCCGCGCGGCCTGCTGGGCCCGCTCACCGACCCAGGGATCCGGATGATCGCGCTCGTGACCTTTCCGGTCGGGTTCTGTATCGGAACGGTGGAGGTGGCGATTCCGGCCTTCAGTCAGGAGCAGGGCAGCGTGGCGCTGGCGGGCGTGCTGCTCGCGGTGTGGTCGGCCGCCAGCGGCATCGGCGGTCTGGCGTTCGGCGCGCGCCGTCCAACCCGCAGCCTCACCGAGACGTTCCTCGTGATCGCCGTGATCTTCCCGCTGGCATGCCTGCCGCTGGCGGGCGCCTCCAGCCCGCTGGCCATGGGCGTGCTGGTGGCGCTGGCAGGGTTGCCGATCGCCCCCCTGATCTCCAGCCGCAACGAACTCGTGGGCCACCTGGCCCCTCGTGGCGCCGCCACCGAGTCGTTCACGTGGCTGCTCACCGCGCTGCTGGCGGGCCTGGCCGCCGGGTCGGCGGCGGGTGGCGCGCTGGCGGAGTCCGAGGGCTGGCGCGCCGCCATCCTCGTGGGCTGCGCCGTGGCTGCGCTCGGCGCGGTGGCCGCGGTCACGCTGAGGCGCGCGCTGCAGCCGTCGTTCGCCGGTGAGCCCTAGGCCGAACCGGGGCCGTAGGACTTCGGCAGGCCGAGGCTGTGCTCGGCCACGTAGTTGAGCACCATCTCGCGCGATACCGGGGCCGTTCGCACCAGTCGCACTCCCCACCACATCTGAGAGAGGCCGTACTCCAGCGCGAAACCGTTGCCGCCGTGGGTCTGGATCGCCTGGTCCACGCAGTGGATGGCGGCCTCGGCTGCTGCGTACTTGGCCATGTTGGAGGCCTCCCCCGCCCCCTTGGCCCCGGCGTCGTAGAGCACGGCGGCCTTCTGGGTCATCAGCCGCGCCAGCTCGAGCTCGATCTTGGCCTGGGCCAGCGGATGGGCGACCCCCTGATGGGTGCCGATCGGCTTGCCCCAGACGTTGCGCTCACGGGCGTAGTCGGCCGCCTTGGCCAGGGCCAGCCGGCCCGCACCGGCCGCCACCGAGGCGCCCATGATCCGCTCGGGATTGAGCCCGTCGAACACCGCGCCGAGGCCGCCCGTCTCGCCCCCGATGAGGCGGTCCTCGGTCACCTCGACGTCCTCGAAGAACAACTGCCACTGGTGGTCCGGGCCGATGTTGGGCATCGGGATCTGCGTGCGCGTGAAGCCCGGGCGCGTCCACGTCCACGATCGCCAGGGCGGGCAGGCCGAGCGCGCCGTCCGCGTTGCGCACGCGAGCCACCACCAGCACAGCATCCGCGTGCTCCACAGCCGAGATGTATGTCTTCTGCCCGTTGAGCAGGAAGCGCTTGCCGTCACGCCGCAGCGAGGTCGAGAGGTTGTGCGAGTTGGTGCCGGCGTCGGGCTCGGTGATCGCGAAGGCGATCTTCGTGGTCCCCTGGCCTATGCCGCGCAACCAGCGGTCCTTCTGCTCCGGGCTGCCGTGGCGCATGAGGATGCTGCCCGCGATCGCCGGCGAGACCACGATCAGCAGCAGCGAACACCCGGCTGCCGATATCTCCTCCCCCACCATCGACAGCGCGGCCATCCCCAGCCCCCCGCCGTCGTAGTCCTCGGGGATGTTCACGCCCAGGTAGCCGCGCTCGGCGAGGGCGTCCCACAACTCGGTGGGCGGCCTGTCCTCGGCCACCTTGCGCTGCGTGTACTCCTGGCCGAAGCCCGAGCAGATGCCCGCGACGGCCTCGCGCAGCAGAATCTCCTCCTGCTCGGGCACGACGCTGAGCGCGGGCGGGCGTTCGTATGAGGCCGAGGCCATGGGCGGATTCAAACAGCAACGCTCAGCGAACGGCTCTTCCAATAGAAAGGCGGGTGTGAGCACCCCCACGCTGAGCATCCAGGGCCTGTCCAGGAGCTTCGGCAACAGCGTGGTGGTGCGGTCGCTCGATCTGGAGCTGGGGCCGGGCGACCGCGCGGCACTCCGGGGGCCCAACGGCTCGGGCAAGAGCACGGTCCTGCGCTGCGTCGCGGGCACCGTCGAGCCCAGCAGCGGGGCGGTGACCGTAGGCGGCGAACGTGCCGGCACCCTGCCCGCGCGGGCGCTCGTGGGGAGCGCACTGGCGCTCGAGCGGTCGTTCTACGCGCGCCACAGCGGCCACGCCAACCTGCGCGTGTTCGCCGGGCTGCGCGGCGCTCCGCGGCAGGCCGCCATGCGCGAGGTGGATGCGCTCGTGGAGGAGCTCGAACTGGACGCGATCGCGCCACGCCGAGTGGAGGAGTGCTCGACGGGAATGCTCCAGCAGCTGGCCTTCGCCCGGGCGTTACTGGGCGAGCCGCGGCTGGTGCTGCTCGACGAGCCCACCCGCTCGCTCGACGAGGGCGCGGTGGCGCGCCTGTGGGCGGCCGTCGATCGCCGGCCGCATCTCTGCCTGGTCATCGCCACACACCACGCCGACGACGTCGAGCGCTGCGGGACGCGGGTTGACCTTCCGAGCTAGACGGCCGCGCGCCGGCTCCCATCATGGCCCTCGTCCGCGCGACCTGCTGGTGGGCCGGGCGTACTGGATCTCGCTCGTCGCCGATCTCCTGTTCGGGCTGCTGAACGTGGCCATCTACTACTTCATCAGCGAGACCGTCGGCAGGCCGAGCGATGGGTCGCTGGGGGGAGCGCCCACCTTCTTCGCCTTCGCGGCCGTGGGCGTTGCCATCGTGTCGGTGATCGGCTCGGCCAGCGTGGGACTGGCGCGCCGCGTGCGCGAGGAGCAGTTGACCGGCACGCTCGAGGCCGTGGTCATCCAGCCGCTGAGCGCCACCGAGCTGGCCGTGGGGCTGGCGGGCTATCCGTTCCTGCTGGCGGTGGCGCGAGCGGCTGTCTACATCGTGTCGGCGGACGTGATCATCGGCCTCGGGGTCGACGGACGCCGACTGGCTCGGGTTTTCGCTCGTGCTGCTTGCCTCGGCCGGGGTGCTCGTGGCCATCGGCGTGGCCATGGCGGCGATCGTGCTCGTGGTCAAGCGCGCTGAGACGCTGCTCGCCCTGACCGCATTCGCGCTCGGGTTCCTGGCCGGCGCGTACTTCCCGCGCTCCACGCTGCCGGGGCCACTCGAGGCGATCGGCAGCGTTCTGCCCACCCGCTTCGCCTTCGACGGGGCGCGCTCGGCGCTTTTTCAGGGCGACGGCTGGGGCGACGAGGTGCTCGTCCTGCTCGCAATGGGCGCCGTGGGGCTGGTGGCGGCGATGGGCCTCTTCGTGGCAGGGCTGGCCATCACCCGCAGGCGCGGCACGCTGGCTCGCTATTGAGGCCGCCGGCGCTCTAGGGTTGGCCGCGCGATGACCGTCGCCAACCGACCGGCCCTGATGGCAACCGCGCGCAGCCTCTCCATCGACCGCGTGGCGGCCGAGGCCGCCACCGCGCTGGCCGGCCGCGGTGTGGACTGCATGCTGGTCAAGGGCGCCGTCGCCGCGAACGCGCTCTACGCCGACGGCGGGGTGCGGCCCTACGGCGACTGCGATCTGCTCGTACGCGAAGCCGACATCGAGGCGGCCGGCGCGGCGCTGCGGTCAAGCGGCTTCGACCTGCCGGCCGACGAGAACGCCGCGCTCATCCCCGAGTTCCAGCACAGCCACACGTGGACCCGAACGAGCGATCGCGCCACGGTGGAGCTCCACTGGACCTTCATAGGCGCCGAAGCGCCCCCCAACCGGCTCTGGCGGGCACTCCGCGCGCGCGCCACGACGATGCGCGTGGGCGGCCACGATCTGGCCGTGGCCGACACCGCCACCACGGCGCTGCTCGCCGCGATGCAGCTGCTCCAGCACGGCCCGGACGAGGGAGCAAAGTTTCGCGCCGATGTGGAGCGTGCCATCCGCCTGCTCGATGCAGAGCAGTGGCACGCCGCGGCGGATCTGGCCGGCACGATCGGCGCCGCGGGCGCATTCGGCGCCGGCCTGCGGCTGGCACCGGGCGGCCGCGAGCTGGCCGGCCGGCTCGGGGTACCCGACGATGCGGCGGCGCGCGCGTTCAGCGGCGGGCCTCCGGCCGCGGAGGCGGCCAGGGCCCTCGAGCTGGTGATGCGCCGCGACGGCATCGCCGCGAAGCTGCGGCTGCTCCTGTGGTTGCTGGCGCCCCCGCCGGCCTACCTCGAGATGATCCACCCAGCCGCTCGCCGCGGCCGTATGCACCTCGTGGCGGCCTACGCGCTGCGTCCACTGGACCTCCTGTGGCGCGCGCCCGCCACGCTGGCCGCCTGGCGACGTGCGAGGAGCGGCGCCGGTGGCTGAGATTCGGCTCAGGTCGGACGCCCTCGAGTGGCGGGAGGTGGAGGGTGAGGTCGTGGCCCTCGACGTGGAGGCGTTCGAATACGTGGCCGCCAACCGCGCGGGCGCCGTCCTGTGGCGCGAACTGGCCGCCGGGGCCACACCTGACGATCTCGCCGCCGCGCTGGTGCAGCGCTTCGAGGTGGATGAGCCCACCGCGGCGCGGGACGTGGACCGCTTCCTCGCCGTCCTACGCGACCGCGACCTGATCGAGGAATGACGATCCGCCGGCGAGTGGGCACCCTGCAAGCCGGCGCGTGGGCCCTGCGGGCGGCGCTCGCGGCACGCCGCGAGGTACGTGCGGGACGGATGCCTCCGTACGCGCTCCCACCGGTGCCCCCCGTGCCCGAGTCGAGCGTCGGGATGGTGCAGGCCGTGCTCGCCCCGCGCCTGTTCACGTGCCTCGTGCGCGCGTCGGTGCGACAGGCGTGGCACGCCGCGCATGGCTGGCGCCGCGATCTGATCATCGGCGTGAGGGCGCCCGGTGAGGATTTCGGCGCGCACGCATGGCTGGAGGGCGACCACTCGCACTCGGTGGCCGGCTACCAGCGAGCTCACCCGGCGCAGCGCGGCGTGAGCCGGCGGTCGTCAGGCAGCGACCGCGGCCAGCAGCGCCTCGACGCAGGCCCCGACGGCATCGATGCGGCGCGGGCGGCGGAGCTCGAGCGTGGGCAGCGCAGCCAGTTCGAGGAGACCCGACTCCGACGCCGGCGCGGCGCTGAACGCGTTGTGTGCGCGCAGGCGGGAGATCCGATCGCTCAGCGGCACCCGCACGGTGGCCACCTCGTGGCCCCAGGCCAGGTGCACGAGCCCTCGGAGCGGCAGGCGGCCCGGCACGGGCCCGAGCTTCAGGCGCCCGCGCGTGGACCCGCGCGCGGCCGAGACGCCGGAGAGCCCGATCGCCTCGGCGGTACCGGGCCGGAGATCCACGCAGCGCGCGCCCGCAAACACGTGGCCGTGCTCTACCACCATGAGGTCGTCGCTCACCACGCCGTGCCCGCGGGCGGCGAGGCATGCAAGAAGGGTGCTCTTGCCTCCCCCCTGCTCGGCCAGCACCCCCCACGCGCCGTCGCCGGCCACGAACGCGCCGCCGTGAAGGGCGTCGCGCCCGTGCCAGAGCGCGAACATCGCGGCGCCGGAGGTGAGCCACGGGTGCACGAGCGTGTCCTCGGGAAGCGGAGAGTCGGTCCGGACGGTCATCCGCGCCTGCTCGCGCTCGAGGCGCAGCAGCCCGTCGGGGAGGCGAAAACACGCCCTGCGGCCACCGAAGCCGAGGTGCCAGTCGCCGCCGGCGTGGCCGTTCGCGTATTCCACGCGCACCTCCGGCCACGGCTCGTCCCGCGCGGGCGAGAGCATGCCGCCCCCGTCGGCCCCGACGAGCCGCAGGCCGTACACCACGCGCACCGGCAGCGCGCTCTTCTCTGATGCGGGACGAGGCGACACTGGCTCCTCTCCAGACCCTACAGCCGGATGCCACCTACGGCGACGTCGGGCTGAGCGGGATCGAGATCGCCTCCGGCCTCCCGCTGGGGCCGCCGGAGCACGTGGACCTCCCGCGGGTGGACGGGGGCCCCAGGCACATGCTCGAGCACCTGGCCACCACCGCGCTGCAGCGCCCTCCATGCGTGGTGGCGTTCAGCGGCGGGCGCGACTCGTCGGCGCTGCTGGCGGTGGCGGCCCACGTTGCCGCGCGCGAGGGCCTCGATCCGCCGGTGGCGCTCACACAGCGCTTTCCCGGGGTACCGGCCACCGCGGAAACGGAGTGGCAGGAGCTGGTCGTCGCTCATCTCGGGATCTCGGACTGGGAGGTGATCGACCAGGACGAGGACTTCGACATCCTGGGCCCGCTCGCGCGCTCGGCTCTGTCGCGCCACGGGTCGATGTATCCGATGAATTCCCACTTCGCGCTGCCGCTTCTCGAACGGGCCGGCGGGGGCACCGTGATCACGGGACTCGACGGCGACACCCTCTTCGGCGGCTGGCGCTGGCGGCGCGTGGGCGACGTGCTGGGTCGCAGAGAGCCCCCGCGGCCCCGCGACGCCGTGACCGCGGCGCATCGGCTGGCGCCGCGGCGGGTGCAGCACGCCGTGATGCGCAGGCTGGACCCAGGCACGCCGCTGTCGTGGCTCACGGAGGAGGGGCAGCGCCTGTGCCTGGAGCAGCGAATCCGGAACCTGCGCGACCAACCGCGGCGCTTTGACCGCTACGTGGAGTGGTTCGCGGGCTGCCGCCACATCCAGCTCGTGCGGCGCCAGCTCGAGTTGTTCGCCGAGGACGCCGGCGCGCGGATCGTGCACCCCTTCCTCGAGCCGTCGTTCCTGTCCGCCCTGGCGCCGTGGGGCGGACGCCACGGGCGCGGTGGGCGCACCGAGTTGTTGCAGGCGCTGTTCGGGGACCTGCTGCCCGAGCGAGTGCTCACGCGTGCGACCAAGGCCCGCTTCGACGCTGCGTACCTCTCCTCGTACACGCGCGAATTCGCCGCCGCCTGGGACGGCTCGGCGGCCGGCATGGAGCTCGTGGACGCGGGTGCCCTGCGCGCCGAGCTGGCCCAGCCGTTACCGGTGACCGGCATCGGCCAGCTGCTGCAGTGGATGTGGCTTTCCACGCGCGGCCGGGAGCCACGATGATCCAGCTCGACCGGGGCCCCGGCTCGGCAACCGGCCGGCTCACCGTGAGCGCCCCCGGCGAGCTGGCCGGCCTTCGGCGTGAGTTCGCCGAACGCCATTGCGTGGTGCTGCCGGGGCTGCTGGGGCCGGCCCTGCTGGGCTGGGTACAGGAGGAACTGGAGCGGGCGGCCTTCGACGCGCGCGACTACGACGGGTTGGCGGGCGAGCTGACGCTGGATGAGAGCACGTCGCTGGTGGTCCGCCTGCTCTTCCTGCTCAACGACCCAGCGCTGCACGGCGCCGTCGGCGAGATCTCCGGCACCGGGCCGATCGTGCGCTTCGACGGCCGGATCTATCGGCGCCTTCCGGTGGCCGAGCACTACGACAACTGGCACGACGACCTCCAGGGCCCCAGCCGGGTCGTGACGATGAGCGTGAACCTGGGCACCGAGCCCTACGGCGGCGG
Source organism: uncultured Thermoleophilaceae bacterium (assembly GCA_963727395.1). GTDB lineage: Bacteria > Actinomycetota > Thermoleophilia > Solirubrobacterales > Thermoleophilaceae > JAAYBF01. Next base: position 29,473 of record CAVSGC010000025.1, read on the forward strand.
CGAGCTGCTCCTTCGCCGCAAGGGCTCCACCGACGTGGCGGCCGCGGTGCACAACACGGGCCCGGGCGACGCGCTGCTGTTCCGAATCGACCCGGCGCTCGAGCACCGCGTGACCTCGGTGAGCGACGGCGTCAAGACCGCGCTCGCGGGCTGGTTCGGAACCGCCCCGCCATGGCCGTTGCCGGTGACCTAGCGACCACGGCGGCCGCGTAGTAGCCTGCCCCCACCCACTGGCCAAAGCGGAGGAGAAGATGGACGAGCGAAACACCCAGCCCAGCGCCCGCGAGCCCTACGAGGCGCCCGAGCTCACGACGCTCGCCAGCGTCGAGGATGCCACGCTGTCGACCCCTGAGACACAGGGCTCCGACGCGATGTTGCAGCTGTCCGCCGAGCAGCAGCCCGCGGCCAACTAGTTCCAACGCCAATCACTCAGCAGTACCGCAGTCTCCGCTAGAGCCCGCCGCGAGCGCCTCTCCCGGCCTAGGCGCAACGGCCGGAGGGTGCGACGGCGCCTCTTCCCAGGGGGCTGCCCGCCCCGAGCTGCGATTTGGCAAACTACGGCAGGATGACGGGCCTCTGGAGGCTGCGTGCGGCGGTCCTGACCCTGGTCGGCGCGCTGATCGTCCATCAGGTGCGGTACCTGCTCGCGCCTCCTGAGCACGACCATCAGCTCGTTGCCGCGCACGGATATTTCACCTGGCTGATGCCCTTGGCTGCGGCCCTGTTGTTCGTCACGCTGGCCCAGTTCGCGGTGTGGATACGCCGGGCCGAGGGTGGGGACGGACACGAGCTGCCGTCCTTCGGCGCGCTGTGGATTGGGGCCGGCTTCAGCCTGTTGACGGTCTTCGGCATCCAGGAGACGCTCGAAGTCACGGCAGCGCACGGACAGTGGCCGACGCTTACCGAGCTGGGCGGGGCGGTCGGCTGGGAGGTGCTCCCGTTCGTGGTGGCCGTGGGTGGCCTCCTGGCGCTGCTGCTGCGCGGCGCAGCGCATGTCGCAGCCTGGGCGTCGCGCCGTCATCGCCACCAACCGCGCCCACGCGCCCGCGCTGTTCTGGGTCCTCGCCCACCGGTCGTTATCGCGCCCGCCTGCGTGCTGGCGCGTTTCCTCGCTGGTCGCGCGCCCCCTTCGCCGGCCTGATCGCCGGGGTTCGCCCGGCTGCGCCCGCTCGACGGGCGTGATCAACCAGCGAAGAAAGGACAGTTCAATGAGACGTTTCATCATCGTCGCGGCGCTGCTTGGCGCCGCGACGATCGCACCCGTGGCCCAGGCCCATGTGACGCTCCAGCCCGGGGAAGTGCCCGCGGGCGGGTTCACGCGCCTTGACGTGCGCGTGCCCAACGAGCGCGACCAGGCCTCCACGACCAAGGTGGAGGTTCAGTTCCCGGCCGGCTTTCTCTCGGCCAGCTATGAGCCAACGCCTGGCTGGACCGTCGCGGTGAAGAACGCCAAGCTCGCCAGGCCGGTCGAGGAGTTCGGCGAGAAGAAGACCGAGCGCGTCGACACGGTCACGTTCTCCACAACAGGGAAGGGCATCGCGCCGGGCCAGTTCGAGGACTTCGGCGTGTCGCTGAAGATGCCCGACAAGCCGAGCACGCTCACGTTCAAGGCGCTGCAGACCTACAGCAACGGAGAGGTCGTGCGCTGGATCGGTCCGCCCGACGCCGACGAGCCCGCGCCCCAGGTCAAGCTCACCGCAGCCAAGGCCGAGCGTGAGGCCGCGCCCGTCAGCGACGACGCCGACCCGGACAACGACGGCAACACGTTGGCCGTGATCGCCCTGATCGTCGGTGGCCTCGGGCTGCTGGCCGGGGGCGGCGCCCTCCTCGCAGCGCGGCGGCGTACCGCGTGACCTACAGCGCGGCGGTGCGCGGGGGGCGGGCTCTGGCTCGCCCCCTCGCCGCCGTCCTCGCAGGACTGGCATTGATGCTCGCCGTGCCCGGGAGCGCGTCTGCCCATGCCGTCCTGACGCACACAACGCCGCACCAGGGCGCGTCGGTGGATGCGGCCCCACGCGCCGTGCAATTCGATTTCAACGAGCCGGTCGAGGTGAGCTTCGGAGCAGTGCGGGTCTTCGACTCCGACGGAGAGCGCGTCGACCGGGGCGATGTCTCGCACCCCAACGGCAAGCAGGCAAGCGTCACCGTGGGCGTGCGCGAGGGTCTGGGGCGCGGCATCTACACGGGCACCTACCGCGTCGTTTCAGCCGACGGCCATCCGGTCTCCGGCGGCTTCTCCTTCGGCGTCGGCGAGCCTGTGGCGCGGGGCAGGGGCCGCGGGGCCCCGGACGTGGCGAAGCTCCTGGCCCGCTCGGACACCGGTCCGGTGACCGAGGGGGCATTTGGAATCGTACGCGGCGTTCATTACGCGGCGCTGCTGCTCGTGGTGGGCGCAGTGTTCTTCCGTCTCTTCGTCTGGCCCGCCCAAGCCCGAGCGCGCTGGCCCGGTCGGCTGCTGGTGGTCGCGGCCGCAGTCGGGCTCGCCGCCGCGCTCGCCGGCATCGCCCTTCAAGGGGCGCTCAGCGCGGGCATCTCCTTCTTCGACGCCCTGGACTCCAAGGTCCTCGACGGCACACTCTCCACGCGCACCGGTGAGGCGTGGTTGCTGCGCGCCTGCGCCTGGTTCGTCGCGGGCGCGGTCCTGCTGGTGTCGCAGCGCCCACCCGGCCGGGTCGAGCTCACGCTCGTGGCGCTGCCCGCTGCCGTTCTCGTGGCTCACTCCCGTACGCGGGGCACGCCGACACGCAGTCACCGAGGGCGGTGCTCATCCCCGCCGATGTCCTGCACGTGCTCGCCGCAAGCGCCTGGCTCGGCGGCCTCGTGCTGCTGCTCGTCGCCTTCTGGCCCCGCCGTCACGAGCCCATCGACGGAGCGAGGCAGGCCACCGCGAGCTTCTCCCGCATGGCCCTGCCGGCGATCGCCGTGCTCGTAGCCGCCGGGCTCGCCCAAGCCTGGTTCCACCTCGGCTCCGTGGGCGCCCTGTTCACGACCACCTACGGGCTAGCCCTGCTGGCCAAGGTGAGCCTTGTCGCCGGCATCATCGGACTCGCGTCCGGGAACCGCCGGCGCGTGGCCCGGCTGACCTCGAGCGGCGCGAGCACGCCGCCGCCGGCTCTCCGTCGAGCGATGCGCGCGGAGGTGCTCCTGGCGGTCCTGGTGCTGGCCGCTACGGCCACGCTCGTGCGCGCTGCGCCCCCGGCCGCCAGCGACAGTGGCCCGGTCGTGCGTGAGCTCGATGTCGGGCCGATGCGCCTGCAGATAGACATCGAGCCGGCGAAGGTCGGGCCGAACGACTACCACGTCTACCTCTTCAACCGCCGAACCGGCGCGCAGGTCGACGTCAAGCAGGTGACCCTGCGGCTGCGCCAGCGCGACGAGGACATCGGCCCATTCACACTCGACATCCCGCGCAAGGGCCCCGCCCACCACGAGCGGCTCGGCCCGCCGCTGGGAGTACCGGGCGAGTGGGAGGCGCAGATCGACGTCCGCATCTCCAAGTTCGATCAGTTCACCGCCCGCACCAAGTTCAACGTCCGCTGAGCACGGGAGGCTCTCCAATCAGCGTCTGAGTGTGAGCTTTCTGCTCTTGACGGACGTCTTGCCGGTGCTGTCGGTGAACGTGCTGCGCAGCGTGACCCTGATGCGGCGAGCCCTTCGCAGGCGCAGCTTGGCCTTCTTTGTGAGCTTCACGGTGGCGCTCTTGTTGCCGGCCGCTGTCAGCCTCGAGCGTGCCCTGCCGATCAGCACCGGCTTGGTCGCTGCGATCTTGAGCTTCCTCGCCGCCTTGCGGGCCATCAGCAGGTCGAACCTCGCCCCACAGGCCCTGTTGCAGCGGAACCGGACCCGGAGGCCCCTCCTGATCACCCGGGCGAGCCTGGCCTTCACGACCGAGAACGAGGCCGCCAGCGCCGGAACGCCGGCGGTGCCGCCACCGCCACCGCCACCGCCACCGCCGCCTGTGACCGTGGCCGTGACCGTGACCGCCTCGCAGTTCGTGGTGGCCGGGTCGATGTCATCCACGGCGGCCACGTCCGCTGCGCCGGCGGGCTCGCCACCATCGCAGTCGATGGACGTATCCGCCGCGCCGTCATTGGCGACCAGGTTGTCGTTGCCGCCCGCCCCGGTGAACGCGTCCGCCCCGGCGCCACCGTCGAGCCTGTCGGCGTCTATGCCGCCGTTCAATGTGTCAGCGCCGCTGAGGCCACAGATCGTGTCGTTGCCATCTCCGCCGGAGATGTCGTCGGCCCCGGTGGCTCCCACGATCACGTCATCGCCCGCGCTGCCTGCAATCGGACCCCGGCCCATGATCGTGGCATCGAGCCCGTTGCATTCCCCGAGAACGTGTTCGAGATTGAACGTGCCCGTCGAGCCGCCATTTCCGTCCACGGCGATGCGGTACAGGGTCCCCGCGACAGCGGGGAACGAGGCGGACGTGGCCCCGCTGCCCACGCCGGTCAGCGCACCGAGGCCGTTGCCCGTGTAGACCGCTACGCCCGGGGCGAGTCCGCCGGCGAGGTCGAGCAGCCGCACGACTGCGGGCGCGCTCGCGTCAGGGGTCCAGTTAAACCAGACCGAGTTGTCCGCAGCGGCACCGCCGTGGAAGTCCAGTTCGCCCGGCTCGCCGGTCGAACGGACGCTGGTGGCCGGGCCGATCCCGGCGGGCCCGGTGAGCACCTGCGCCTGCGCAAAGTTGTCGTTCGCCGGCGGACTGGTGGTCCACTGCAGGCCGACGCTGCCCGTCGTGCTACCGAATCCGTCCACCACGATCCGGTAGGTCGTCCCCTCCGTGGCGTCAAACGTGATCCTGGACTGGTTGGTGGCGTTGAACTGGTCATTGCTTGCCAGCTGGGTGAGTCCGGTGATGCTCGTGCCTGTGTAGGCCGCCAGCACGGTGTCGAAGTTGGACTCGCGCGTGTTGAAGACCGCCGGCCCGGTTTCGGGCGCCGTCCACGAGTACCAGACGCTCCGGTCCGGAATGCTGCCGTGGTTGGGCTCGCCGGGCTCGCCGGTGGAGCGACTGCTGCTGGTGGAGATCTTGCCGGTGGCGCCCGTCAGCGTCGCCGGGGTTGCGAAGTTGTCGTTTGCCGGACTGTTCTGGGAGTACTGCAGGCTGAAGGACCCGTGCGCAGCACCGAAGCCGTCCACCGCGATCCGGTAGGTCGTCCCCGCCGCGGCGTTGAACGTGACCTTGGACTGAAGCGTCCCGTTGAAGTCGTCGTTGGACGCGACGGAGACCAGCGTGCCGAGGCTACTGCCCGCGAAGGCGTGGAGCGTGGTGTCGAACGCCGCGTCGCGGACGTTGAAAGTGGTCGGGCCGTTTTCGGGGGCGGTCCAGCTGTACCAGACCGAGGTGTCGGCGGGGCTGCCGGCGATGCTGGGCTCGCCGGTCTGTCCCGTCGCGTCGGTGTTGCTTCCAAACGCCGTGCCGTCTGCTCCGCTGATGCCCACGCCGGCGAAGTTGTCGTTGGCGGGACGTGTGACCAGGCCGTTGACGAACGTGCGCAGGGTCCCCTGGTAGACCTCTGCGTAGATCCCCGGCTTGTTGGGCTGGGCGCAGCCGCTGCCCCAGCTCGTATCGCCGACGAGCCGCACCTGGCCACCGGAGATGAAGAGCGGGCCACCGCTGTCGCCCTGACACGAGTCCATGCCGCCTGCCAGCGGGCCGGCGCCGATCATCACGGCACCGTGGAAGCTGGAGCCGTACTGGGCCGCCGCGGCCATCGTGGCGTCGGACTGGATCGGGAGGTCCACCTGCCGGAGATCGTTTGACTCCGAGCCGCCCTGGGTGGTGTGGCCGTGGCCGATCGTCCGGACGGTGTTGGCGGGGGCCACCGGATCGACGGGTTCCGCGAGGCGGGCCCAGCTCTTCGTGGACGCCGTGTTGAGGCGCAGCAGCGCGACGTCGTTGTCGAAGGTGGAGGGGTCCCACGACGGGTTGAGGTTGATCGACGTGACGCTGCGGACGTCACCGGGCGCCTCGTTGCTGAGCTGGCTGGCGCCGATGACGAGCTTCAGGCTCGCGGCTGTGGTCCCCCCGTCGACGCAGTGGGCGGCGGTGAGCACCCACACGCTGGAGATGAGCGTGCCGCCGCAGAACGCGAAGTTGTCCGAGGCCCTCTTTATGGACACGAAGAACGGATACGCGCCGACCGGCGCGACGGTACCGCCCACGATCTTGGTCGGTGGCTGCTGCGCAGGTGTGCGCACGTCCGCCTCGGACCCCTTGCGCTGCCCCCGGACATAGCCTCGGACCACGGACCTGGCCTCTTCGCCTCTCTTCTGGCTCACCTTCGCCTGCGGCTTGGCCCGGCTCTCGTCGGTGCTCTCACGCTGGCTGGCTCCTGCGCCCACGCCGCTGAGCCCGAGCAGGCAGACGAACGCGCTCAACGCCACCAGGAGGGATCGCCGACGGCGAGAGGGCGACGCTACATCGTTACGCCCCGGCGATCCGTCGACCATGTTCCTCCAAGCTGGCCGGCTCCCATCGACCATTGACGTTGATTGGCGAGGCCAACGTAACCCAGGTTGTGCGATTGCGCCACAACTTTGAGCAAGGCCCGGCCGAGATGAGGGCCAGGAAGCGGACGACGGGGGTCGAACCCGCGACCTTCGGCTTGGGAAGCCGACGCTCTACCAACTGAGCTACGTCCGCGCGGGGCGCAGTCTAGCCCCGCCCTTCTAACCTGCGGTGAGGCGATGAAGCGCTTCCTCTCCCCCTTCGCGGTCGCCGCGATGATCGGTGTGCTGGCCCTGGTGGGACTGCTGGCCTATGGGCTGGCGCAGAGCACCCCGGACCGCGCGATCGAGGAGGCGCTGAGCCGCGGAGAGCCCAAGCCGGCGCCGGATTTCACCGCGGCGAAGCTGTCCGGCGAGGGGACGTCGTCGATCTCCGACTTCCGCGGCAAGGTGGTGGTGCTGAACTTCTGGGCCTCCTGGTGCGAGCCGTGCCGCGAGGAGTCGCCGCTGCTGGACCGCTGGCACGCGAAGGTGTCCAAGGGCGGCCGCGGCACGGTGCTCGGGGTGGACGTGCTCGACGTGTCCGACGATGCCCGCGACTTCGTGCGCGAGTACGGCCTGGACTACCCGATGCTGCGCGATGGCGAGGGCAAGGTGCTGGGCGAATACGGCGTGGTGGCCTATCCCGAGACCTTCGTGATCGATCGCGAGGGCCGCATCGTGGCGAGCCGCCGCGGGCCGGTGGACGAGAAGTTCATGCGCGAGGAAGTGCAGCCGCTGCTCGAGGGGCCGACGTGAGGCGGCGGCTGGTGGCCGGTGCCGCCGCGGCGATGCTGGCGCTGGCGGCGTCGCCCGCCGCGGCGCTGGCCCAGGACTGCCCGAAGACCACCCTCGGCGACGTTGAGGACGAGGTGATGTGCCCGGTGTGCGGCACCCCGCTCGGCCTGGCAACCGAGGCGCCGCAGGCGATCCGCGAGCGCGAGCTCATCCAGCGCCTGGTGGACGACTGCCGGTCCAAGGAGCAGATCAAGACCCGCCTGGCCGCCGAGTTCGGCGACGAGGTGCTGGCGCTCCCCGAGCCGGAGGGCTTCGACCTGGCGGCCTACGTGATCCCGGGGCTGGCGGTACTGCTGGGAGGTGGCGCTGTGGCCGTGGCCGCCCTGCAGTACCGGCGGGCGCGCCGCGACGACCCCGCCGCCCCGGAGGGTGGATCGCCCACCACCTCGGGAGAATCCAGCTCCGAGCGCCTTCAACGCGACCTCGACGACTACGAACTGTGATCACGCTCGCCCAGACCACCGTGGACACGACGGTCATCGCCGCCTTCGGCGTGGGCTTCATCTCGTTCGTGTCGCCGTGCGTTCTGCCGCTGGTGCCCGGCTATCTCTCGACGATCTCCGGCGTCTCGTTCGCCGACCTGCAGGCCGGCCGCGGCCGCTCGAAGGTGCTCGGCCCGGCGCTGCTGTTCTGCCTCTCCTTCTCGGTCATGTTCATCGCCCTGGGCATGACCGCCACCGGCCTCGGCGGATTCCTGCAGGACAACCGCCTGCTGCTGCGCCAGATCGCCGGCGTGGTGATCGCGCTGCTGGGCCTGGTGTTCATCGGCACGCTGTTCGTGTCGCGGCTGAACCGCGAGTGGCGCCCCGAGTCGCTGCTCTCGCGCGCCTCCGCCGGCGGGCCCGTGGTGGCCGGGCTGGCGTTCGCCGTGGCCTGGCTGCCGTGCACCGGCCCCACGCTGGGCGCCATCCTCACCGCCGCCAGCACCGAGGGCAGCGTTGGCGAGGGCGGCGTGCTGCTGGCCTTCTACGCGCTCGGGCTGGCGGTCCCGTTCCTGCTCTGCGCGCTGGCGTTCTCGTCGGTGTCGGGCTTCTTCCGCTTCTTCCGCGACCACTACGCCGTGATCACCGTGGTGTCGGGTGTGGTGCTGGTGGTGATGGGCGTGCTGCTCTACACCAACGAGCTCACGCGGCTGAACTCCGAGGCCCTGGCGCTGATGGACGACCTCGGGATCAACTTCTTCAGCGACCTCTAGCCGGCCGCGGAGGGCTCAGGGCCCGGGCGGCGACGTGCGGTAGCGAATCCGCGGGCCCACCTTGGCCACGCGGCTGCGGATGACGGCCTCGCCGGGGGTCACGTACTCGGCGGGACGCAGCTGGAACCGCGACTGGAAGCGCAGCTTGGTTGCGCCCTTGCGCCGCACGAAGAAGCGGAAGTAGCCCGCACGGTTGGTGCGCGGCCGGGCCACCAGGCGGCGCTTACCGTTGCGCACGGTGTACACGCGCGGGCGCACCCGGCGCTTCACCGGGCGCACCTGGCCCCACACCTCCACCAGCGATTTGGAGTACTTCGACGCCACGATCGGCATCCGGAAGGCGTTGTATGAGGGCTTGATGCCGCCACGGATGAACCGCAGGCCGGTGTTGTAGATGTCCTCGCTGGCCACCTCAGGCGCGTCGTAGAGCTCGAACTGGGAGAACGAGCGCATCTTGGGGTCCGCCGCGAACAGCCGCTCGGCCTCGTTGAGCCGCTGCGCCTGCTTGGCCAGCGACAGGCCGCGCACGCGGTCGGGCGGGTTGGACTGGAAGCCGAACTCCGTGTTCCAGATGCCCTTCCCGCGGGGGATCCTCTTGTAGCGGACCGCCTGCTTGAGCACCTTGTGGAGCCGGTCGGCGTAGGCCATCGGGTGTGAGTCGCGCGTTGCGGTCTTCGTGAACACCGAGCCCGCGGCGTCCTTGGCGTAGGGGTGCACGGCGATGCCGCCGATCGGAAGCCGGCGCGGCCTCGAGCAGCCCTGCTTGCGCTTGCGGGCGCCCCTGAACGGCAGGCCCTGCTCGTTCAGGCACAGCGCCGCGTAGAGGGTGTCCAGCGGCGAGCTGATGGCCGCCGTCTCGCCGAACAGGATCTTGTTGCGGCGCGCCGGGTCGTGCTTGCGGATGGCCCTGTAGCCGGCGTACCAGAGGCTGCGGTAGCGCTTGGCGGCCACGTCCACGGGACCCCTGTGACCGATGAAGGGCTGGGGGTAGAGGTAGTGCTCGAGGTTGGGCTCGTTCCACATCGAGTAGATGGACACGCGGCCGCGGTAGCGCTTGGCCACGGCGGCCACGAACTTGCCGAACAGGGCGGGGCGCGGCTTCCAGTAGCACGCCATCCCGAGGCTCTTGTAGCCACCGATGTGGTGGGGGCAGAAGCTCGGCTTCTCCGACGCCCAATGGGGAATCGGCGGCGACATCGTGAGGAACACCTTCAGCCCGTTGGCGCGGGCGTTGTTCACGAAGCGGTCGTACTCCGTCCAGGTGTACCCGGGCGAGTTGGGGTCGCTCGGGTCAAAGCCCGCGGGCATCCGCTTGCCGGTGGGATCGGGCGAGACCTTGGACCAGCTAACGAAGGCGCGCACCATGTCCACGCCCAGGAAGCGGGCCTCGGCCATGGCGCTCTCGGCGTTCTTGGACGTGTCATAGCCCAGGAAGGTGGCGTCGTCCTGCATGATCGAGATCTGGTTGGAGGACGCCGAGGCCGCCGCGGGGGCGGCGAGCAGGGCCAGGGCGATGACGATCAGAAGACGACGCATTGAGGAGCGAAACGTGCGAGAGCAGCCGGAGTTGCGGCGGCGCAGTGTAGTGGCGTGACTACATCTGGCGCGGAGCCTCGACCCCGAGCAGATCCAGGCCGCGCGCGATCACCCGCCGCGTGACCTCACACAACGCGATCCGCAGATCCTCGTCGCCGCCCTCATCGGCCGCACCCACCACCTTGCAGTCGCGGTAGAAGGCCGAGAACGCCTGGGCGGTCTCGGTCACGTAGGTGGTCATCCGGTGCGGGGCGCGCCGCTCGGCGGCGTCGCGCACCTCGCCGGGCAGCTCGAGCAACCCCTTCACCAGGGCGCGCTCGGACGGATGCAGGGGGGCGTCGCCGCCCGCGAGGTCGGCTTCCAGCGCCGCCTGCACCCGCTTCTCCCCCGCCCTGCGCAGGATGCTCGCGATCCTGGCGTGCGCGTACTGGGCGTAGTAGACGGGGTTGTCCTGGCTCTGGCGCCGCGCGAGCTCCAGATCGAGGTCCAGCGTGGTGTCGTGGCTGCGTTGCACCAAAAACCAGCGGGTGGCGTCCACGCCGATGTCGGTGATCAGCTCGTCGAGCGTCACGATCGCCCCCGCCCGCTTCGACATCTGCGCGCGCCGGCCGCCCTCCATCAGGTTCACGAGCTGCATGATCAGGATCTCGAACCGGTCGGGCTGCCCGCCGAGCGCCTCCCAGGCCACCTTCACGCGGTCCATGTAGCCGTGGTGGTCGGCGCCCAGGATGTCGATCACCCGGTCATAGCCGCGCGCCAGCTTGTCGGCGTGGTAGGCGATGTCCGACGCGAAGTAGGTCTCCTCGCCGCCGCTGCGCTGCAGCACGCGGTCCTTGTCGTCCCCGAAGCCGGTGGTGCGCAGCCAGACGGCGTTCTCGTGGGTGTACACGTGGCCGCGCGAGGACAGCTGCTCGAGCGCGGCGGCCACGGCCCCCGAGCGGTGGTTGTGGCTCTCGTGGGTGAAGCGGTCCATGTGCACCCGGAAGCGCTCCAGGCTCGCCGTCACCTGCTCCAGCATGATCGCCACGCCCTGCTCGGCCAGGGCATCGTCGCCGAGCTCGGCGACGCCGTCGATCCGGGCGGCCAGCTCGGTCACGTACTCGCCCTGGTAGCCGTCCTCGGGCGGATCGCCGCCCTCGGCCCGGGCGCGGATCGACGCGGCGAAGCGCTGGATCTGGCTGCCGTGATCGTTCACGTAGTACTCGCGCTCCACCTCGTTGCCGGCGAACTCGAGGATCCGGCACAGGGAGTCGCCGTATGCGGCATGGCGCCCCGCGGCCACTGTCAGCGGCCCTGTGGGATTCGCACTCACGAACTCCACGTTGGTGCGCTCGCCGCCGTCGCCCGCGCCGTAGGCATCGCCGCCGGCGAGCGCGCCCGCCACCCCGGCGCGCGCCCAGGTGTCGGACATGAAGAGGTTCAGGAAGCCGGGGCCCGCCACGTCCACCCTGTCCACCTGCGGGCCGAGCCGGTCCTCCAGCACCGCCCCCAGGCGCTCGGCCACCGCCCGTGGCTGCTCACCCAGAGCGGGCGCCAGCAGCAGCGCGGCGTTGGTGGAGTAGTCGCCGAAGTCGGGCTTCGGTGGGCGCTCCAGCACCGGCAGCCGGGTGGCCTCGTTCTCCCCGCTCAGCGACGCCGACGCCTCGGCCACCGCCGAGGCGAGATCTCTCACCTGATCGCTCATTCTGTGTTCAGGATTGCATCAGTAGTGGTAGGGCTGGCGGGCCAGGATCTTGTGGCCGCGCAGCAGCTGCTCCAGCAGCACCACCCGCGCAAGCTGGTGCGGCAGGGTCATCGTGCCCAGGGACAACCGCAGGTCGCACTCGCGCAGCTTGAGGCCACGCGGGCCGCCGACCACGAAGCACAGGTCCATGCCGGACTGCCGGCGGTCCTCCAGGAAGCGGGAGAAGCCCTCCGAGTCGAACGTGCGCCCCCCCACGTCGAGCAGGACCGTGAAGCAGCGCTTGGGGATGCGCTGTTCCACCTGGTCGTCGCCGCCCACCTCCACCAGCTCCACCCGGGCGAGGCCCGCCAGGAGCTTGCGGTAATGCTGCACGTCGTCGGCGTAGGGCGGCCTCAGCCGCCCCACCGCGATCACCACGATCCTCATGCAGTGCGCTCCACCGGGACTGCGATACTAGGCGCGTGCCCGACGACGACGCAGAGGACCGCCACTTCGACATCCATGCCGATCCGGAGGTCATGGCCGGCCACTACGCGAACTTCGCGAACGTGAGCCACTCCGACTACGAGTTCACCGTCACGTTCGCCCGAGTGGACCACGAGGTCGAGGAGGAGGCCGTGCCGGGCGTGGTGGTGTCCCGCCTGAACCTCTCCCCGCGCTTCATGCGAGAGCTGATCGACGCCATGGAGGACAACTTCTCCAAGTGGCAGACACGGGAGGGCATCAAGAGCCTTCCCGAGCTCGAGAACGACGACGACCCGCGCGGCAGCTAGCGCCTGAAGGCCTCGCCCGTCCCGATCCGCTCGAGGGTCGTGGGGTGGGTGCCGAACAGCGCCTGGTAGAGCTCCGGAGGGTCCGGGTCGCCCACGTTGCGGATCGCCAGGCTGCGCTCCAGCCTGATGAAGGCGTCCGGATCGCGGGTCTGCTTCAGCGCGAAGGCATCGGCCCGCGCCTCGACCGGGCGGGAGAGGGCGTTCCCCGCACACGTCATCCCGAAGCTCACCAGCGACAGCGCCAGGACCACCGCGGGCAGCGCGGAGGGCCCGGGCCGGCGCTCCGCGCCGCCGCCGAGCCCGTGGCGGCCCCCCATCAGCTCGGCCAGGCGCTGCACGAGCAGCAGTCCGGCAGGCGCCACGATTGCGATCCAGAGCAGCCCGCGCGGCAGGTCGCGGTTGTGCACGTGTCCCAGCTCGTGGGCCACCACCGAGCGCACCTGGTCGGGCGGGTAGTCCTCGATCAGGTTGTCGAACAGCACCACCCGCTTGGTGTGCCCGATCCCGCCCACGTAGGCGTTGATCGCCGTCGTGCGCCGGCTGGCGTCCACGCTGTACACCTCCCCCACGTCAACGCCCGAGCGCTCGGCCAGGCGCAGGACCTCCGAGCGCAGCTGGCCGCGCGGCAGGGGCTCGAACTTGTTGAAGAGAGGATCGATCAGGATCGGCGACACGTAGAGGGTGAGCACGGCGAAGGCGGTGACCACCCCGGCGGCCGGGAATCCACCACCGGCGCGGGAAGCGGCGCACGAGCGCCACCGCCACCGCCCCGCCCACGGCGCCCACCACGGCGCCTATCGCCGAGGAGAGCGCCACGTCGCCCAGCCAGGCACCCAGCGACTGGGTGGACAGCCCCACGTCCACCGCGCGCTCGCGGGCCCACAGCGCCAGCGGCAGGCCCGTGACCACCAGCGTGAGCGACAGGCCGGCGCCCACCGCGGCGCCGCCCGCCACGGGGCGGCGGCCGGCCCGCTCGAGCAGATCCGCCACACGCCCCGGCGGCCGCAGCGCCAGCAGCGCCAGCGTGCCGCCGCTCACGGCCAGTCCGCCCAGGCCGATCAGGCGCTGGACATCGCGAAAGTCACTCGCCCGGTCAAGCTGCGCCTGGCTGAAGTAGGCTGCCGCGTCTACCGCGGCCGGCTCGATGAGCCCGGCACGGGGCCGTAGGATCAAGGTGGCCGCTCCTGCAGCGACGACCGCTACCGCCATCGCCAGCGGGAACCCTGATCGATGACCCCTCATGCCCCGGACAGTAATGGTGCCCCTCAGAAGATCGCCCTCGTCTCCGACGTGCACGGAAACCTGCCCGCATTCCGGGCCGTGCTGGCCGACGTGGACACCAGCGACGCCGACGCGATCTGGTGCCTGGGCGACCTCGTGGGCTACGGCGCCCAGCCCGACGGGTGCGTTGAGCTCGCCGCCGAGCGGTGCGATCTGGCCCTGGCAGGCAACCACGACCTCGGTGTGCTCGGCCACATCGACATCTCGGACTTCTCCCCGCACGCCGCCGCGGCCGCGCTGTGGACCCGCGAGCACATCTGCAGCGAGACGGTGGAGTTCCTCTCAGACCTCCATCCCCAGCGGGACGGCGAAGCCATCGGCCTCTACCACGCCAGTCCGCTCGACCCGGTGTGGGACTACGTGACCTCGGCCTCCGGCGCGGACCGCTGCATGGACGAGATGGACGAGCGGGTGGGCGCCATCGGGCACACGCACGTGGCCTCACGGTTCACCCGGACCGAGACCGAGGTCCAGGCGCAGATGGTGGAGGGCGGCAACGGTTACGACCTGTCCGACCACGAGTGGCTCGTGAATCCCGGCAGCGTCGGGCAGCCGCGCGACGGCGATCCGCGCGCCGCCTGGATGCTGCTGGACCTGGGCAGCTGGTGGGCCCAGTGGCACCGGGTTGAGTACCCCGTGGAGGAGGCTGCGCAGGCCATTCAAAAGGCCGGCCTGCCACACAGCCTGGGCGATCGGCTACACGTAGGGCAGTGACCGTGAGCCCCCGACAGATGCTTGTGCTCGCCCTGGCCGGCGCCGCGGTGGCGGTGCCCGTGGGCTGCGGAGGCTCCGACGAGCCTGAGGGCAAGGGCCTGCCGGCTGCCACCGCCTCCGAGCTGGATCGGCGCCTGGACGAGATCGAGCGGCGCTACCGAGAGGCCGTGGACAACGGCAACGTGGGCGCCTGCGACGACATCCAGAACGACTCGCTTCCCGCGGTGAACGACCTGGTGGACAGCCTCCCCGATGACGTGGACCCCGATGTACGCCAGGCGGTGGAGGAGAGCTTCAACCGCCTGGAGGAGCTGGCGCAGTCCGACTGCGCAGACCTGCAACCGGCCGAGACTGAGACCGAGACCGAGACGGTTCCCACCGAGACTGAACCCCAGACCACCACCGAGGAGACTCCCACCGAGACCGACCCGGAGGAGGCGCCCAAGGAGAAGAAGCCCAAGGAGAAGGGCGACGACGGCGGCGCGGTGCCGCCCGCCTCCGACCCCACAGACCCCGGCGAGAGTGGCGGAGCGCTGCCCGGTGCGGGAGCGGACGGCTGATGGCCACTCCGACCGAGATCGTCGGGCGTTACCGCGTGGAGCGCCGGCTGGGTGCGGGCGGCATGTCCACCGTGTTCCTGGCCGTGGACTCCGTGCTCGAGCGCCAGGTGGCCGTAAAGCTGCTCGCGGAGCACCTGGCCGACGACGTGGACTTCGTGGCCCGCTTCCGTCGTGAGGCGCTGGCCGCGGCGCGCCTACAACACCCCAACATCGTGCAGGTCTTCGACTCCGGCGAGGATCCCGACTCGCACCGCCACTTCATCGTCATGGAGTACGTGGACGGCCCCTCCGCCGCGGACCTGCTCCGCGATCGCCCCAAGCTCGAGGTGGACGAGGCGGTGGCGATCGTGCGCGACGCCTGTCACGGGCTGGACTACGCCCACCGCGCGGGGGTGGTGCACCGCGACGTGAAGCCGGGCAACCTCCTGCTCGCCGACGACACCGGCGCAACCAAGCTCGCGGACTTCGGGATCGCCAAGGCGGCCGAGCAGACGCGCATCACCCAGGTGGGCTCGGTGCTCGGCACCGCCGCCTACCTCTCCCCCGAGCAGGCAACGGGCGAGGAGGCGGGGCCGCCGTCGGACATCTACTCCCTCGGCGTGTGCGCCTACCAGTTCCTGGCCGGTCGCCTCCCGCACGAATACACCTCACTCACCGAGCTGGCGCTCAAGCAGCAGCAGGCCCACGTGGAGCCCATCACGGTGCACAGGCCCGAGGTGCCACCGGAGCTCGATCGGGCGATCCGGGTGTGCCTGGAGCGCGATCCGGACGCCCGCTACCCCTCCACGCTCGAGATGGCACGAGGGCTGGAAGCGGGACTCCAGGGGATGGAGACAGAGGCCACGCGGCGGCTGACCGGAATCGCCGCCGCGGCCCCGAGCGAGGATGCCACCAGAGCCCTCGGGCAGGTCACGGCCGCCACCAACGCCATGCGCACCCGGCGTACCGGGGCCCATGCGCCGTCCCAGGCGCAGCGTCTGCAGGCGCCCGCCTCGGCGCCGCCGCGCCGCGCCGCCCCGGCTCGCGAGGAGGGGCGTAGGCGCGGCGGGCGGCGACTCGGCAGCTTCTTCACGGTGCTCGCGCTGCTGGCCGCCGCCGTGGCGGTCACGCTGGCCCTCCTGGCCTCGAGCGGCAGCGGGGGCGACCCCATCGCGCCCGTGAGCCGGGACAACGTGGACCAGCAGCTGAACGACCTGCGTCAGTTCCTGCGCGACAACACGCGCTAGATCAGCGCTGCTGCTCGGGCTCCTGCACGCCCTCTTCGCGGCGCGCCCGCTCGGCGTCCTCGTCCACGTCGGGATCGAGGCTGTCGGCGTGCTGGTGGCGATCCTCGGCCTTCTGGCGCTCGGTGCGTGCCAGCGTGGCCTGCTCCTCCGCCTTGGCCTGCTCGCGCTTGGCTCGCGCCGCGCGCTCCTCGGCCTCTGCCTCGCGGCTCGCGGCTCGCGCCGACGTGACCTGGGCCTCGTCTCGATGCTGTCCCGCCTCCACGCGCCGGGTCTCGTTCTTGCGCTGCTTGGCCTTGCGTCCAACTATCAGGAACGCCACGAGGGCGATCACGGCCAACACGATGATGATGATCAATGCGGTGCTCATCAGTTCCCTCCTCCGGGTGGTTGCGGCCCTGGCTACCCCTCGCACGAGAGCCCAAACGGCTCCGACCCGGCCATCACCCGATCGCGGTAGGCGTCGAGGCTCTCCTGCTCGACCGCAGCGCGGATGCCGCGCATGAGCTCCGCCATGAAGGTGAGGTTGTGCAGCGTGATCAGCCTGGCGCCCGTGAGCTCCTTGGCGCGGCTGAGGTAATGCAGGTAGCCGCGGGTGTGCTCGCGGCATGCAGGGCACGGACAGCCCTCGGCGATCGGCTCGCGGCTGCCGGCCGTGCCGGACTTCGTCAGGTCCAACCGCCAGCGGTGATCGGGGTCCGGCACCAGGGCCGTCCCGTGGCGCGCCAGGCGCGTGGGGGTGGCGCAGTCGAAGCTGTCGATCCCCTGCGCCACGGCGTGCAGGATGTCGTCCACGTCGCCGATCCCGAGCAGGTGGCGCGGGCGCTCGTCGGGCAGGCCGCGCATCGACCACGCCAGCACCTCGTGCATCTCGGCCTTCTCCTGTCCCAGGGAGCCGCCGATCGCGATGCCGGGCACCTCCGCACCGGCCACGTATGCGGCCGACTCCGCCCTCAGGTCCTCATGCGTGCCGCCCTGGACGATCCCGTAGAGGGCCTGGCCGTCCGGAGCGTGCTCGGAATGCCAGGCCACACAGCGGTCCAGCCACCGGTGCGTGCGCTCCATGGCCCGCAGCGTGTAGCGCTTGTCGGCGTGCGAGGGCGTGCACTCGTCGAAGGCCAGCGCGATGTCCGAGCCCAGCGTGGCCTGCACCTCCATCGAGGTCTCCGGGCCCATGAACAGCTCACTGCCGTCGGTGTAGGAGCGAAAGGTCACGCCCTCCTCCTCGATGGCCACGATGCGGCTCTGGCTCGGCCCTCGGCGGCGCTTGATCTCCTCGGAGACCGACCCGTGCCCCATCGAGAACACCTGGAAGCCCCCGGAGTCGGTGATGATCGGCGCCCGCCAGCCCATCATCTCGTGCAGCCCGCCCATCTCGCGGACGTAGTCCGGGCCCGGGTCGATGAACAGGTGGAAGGTGTTGCCGAGCACCATCTGAAAGCCGAGCTCCGCCACCTCGGCAGCGGCCAGGCCGCGCACACTCGCATTGGACGCCAGGGGGATGAAGGCGGGCGTGGCCACCTCGCCGTGGGCGCACCGCAGCACGCCCGCGCGGGCAGCCCCGTCGCGGGCGCCGATGTGGAAGAGAGGCATGGGGCGGCCCAGGCTACTTGCGGGCCATTTATCGCTGGGCTAGCCTCGCCCCGGCGAGCAAAGGAGGCCCATGAAGCACCGCCAGCGCCTGCCCCAGCTCGACGGCGGCCTCTTCCTCACAGACGGCGGCATCGAGACCACGCTGATCTTCCACGAAGGTCTCGACCTGCCCGCCTTCGCCGCCTTCGACCTCCTGAAGGACGCGGAGGGCACCGAGACACTGCGCCGGTACTTCGAGCCATACGCCGAGCTGGCAACGGAACGTGGCGTGGGCTTCATCCTCGAGAGCCCAACGTGGCGAGCCAGTCCGCGCTGGGCGACCGAGATCGGCTACTCCGACTGCGAGCTGGACGAGCTCAACCGCAAGGCGATAGCTCTGATGGAGGAGATCAGAGAGCGGTACGAGTCGGCGGAGGCTCCGGTGGTCATCAGCGGCTGCGTTGGGCCGCAGGACGACGGCTACAACCCGGCGGAGAAGCTGAGCGCCTCAGCGGCACGCGACTACCACTCGACTCAGATCGGGACCTTCAGCCAGACGGCGGCCGACATGGTCACGGCGATCACGATGACCTACGCCGACGAGGCGGTGGGCCTCACGCAGGCCGCGGCCGACGCGGGAATGCCGGTGGCCATCTCGTTCACAGTCGAGACTGACGGGCGCCTGCCGAGCGGCCAGGCCCTCGGCGCGGCGATCGAGCAGGTGGACGTGCGGACCGGTTCCGCCCCCGCGTACTACATGATCAACTGCGCACATCCGGCGCACTTCGACAGCGTGCTCGACGCGGGGGAGCCCTGGCAGGAGCGGATCCGCGGTCTGCGCGCCAATGCGTCCACCAAGAGCCACGCCGAGCTCGACGAGGCCACCGAACTCGATCCCGGCGACCCCACGGACCTCGCTGCCCGCTACGCGGCGCTCGGGTCGAAGCTGCCCCAGCTGAACGTGCTCGGTGGCTGTTGCGGCACCGATCATCGGCACGTCCGGGAGATCGCCCAGGCCTGGCCGGCGTGACCAGCACAACGGCGGCGCCCGCTCCGGCACGGGCCGTCGCGGGCGCCGGTTGCTTGCGTGCCGCTGCTTCGCCGCTGCGCTACTTCTCGTGCGCGGTGCCCTCCACCGCGCCGTTGCCGTTGGCCGACGTGCCGATCGCGATCCGCCGGGGCTGAGCGCGCTCCGGCTTGGGTATCCGGACCGACAGCACGCCGCGGTCGAACTCGGCCGTCACGGCCTCCGCG
The DNA here is from genome assembly GCA_963727395.1 of uncultured Thermoleophilaceae bacterium. Taxonomy (GTDB): domain Bacteria; phylum Actinomycetota; class Thermoleophilia; order Solirubrobacterales; family Thermoleophilaceae; genus JAAYBF01. The sequence continues at coordinate 48,558 of CAVSGC010000025.1, forward strand.
TCGACGCCGTCCGGCACCGACAGCTGCCGGCTGAAGCGTCCGGAGGCACGCTCGATGCGATGCCAGCCCTCGCCGTGATCGGCGTGCTCGGCGCTGCGCTCGCCGGAGATCGTGAGGATGCCCCGTTCGAACTCGATCGCGACGTCGTCCTCCGACATGCCGGGAAGGTCGGCCTTCAGGAGGTAGTGATCCTCGGCCTCGATCAGATCCATCGCCGGCGCCCAGCGCTGCGCGGCTTCGGGAGCGTCGAACAGGCGGCCGAACAGGCGATCGATCTCACGGGGGAAGGGGTCGGACTTCATCAGAAGGCTCATTGCTCCTCCTTTGTTCGGTGGTTCTATTGCTGCCGCGAGTATAAAACCTGAGTGGCTTCCTATCAAGTCTTTCAGACGAGGCTCTCGCCGGTCATCTCCTCCGGCTGTTCCTGGCCCAGCAGGGCGAGCACCGTCGGCGCCACATCGGCCAGCACCCCGTCCCGCAGCTCTCCACCCTGCGCGGTCACGACGACCGGCACCGGGTTCATCGAGTGCGCTGTATTCGGGCTGCCGTCGGGCTCGAGCATGTGATCGGCATTGCCGTGGTCGGCGGTCACGATGCAGGCGCCGCCGCTCTCGTGCACGGCGGCCACCACGCTGCCCAGGCACTCGTCCACGGTCTCGATCGCCTTCACCGCCGCCTCGATCACACCGGTGTGGCCCACCATGTCCGGGTTGGCGAAGTTGATGATGCCGAACGCGTGGTCGCCGCCCTTCCAGCTCTCCACGAACGCGCGGGCTGCCTCGCGGGCGCTCATCTCGGGCCTGTGGTCGTAGGTCGGCACGTCGCGCGGCGAGTCCACGAGGAAGCGCTCCTCCCCGGGGTACTCGTCCTCCTCGCCGCCGTTGAAGAAGTAGGTCACGTGGGCGTACTTCTCGGTCTCGGCCACGTGCAGCTGGCGCAAGCCCCTCTCGGACAGCACGGAGGCCAGGGTGACCTCCGGCCGCTGCGGTGGGAACGCCACCGGGTAGCCCCAGTCCTCGCGGTACTGGGTGAGGGTGGCGAAGTGCAGCTCCAGCTCCTCGTTGAGCGCCTCGGTGAGCTGCCGGGCGCGATCGGGGCGGAAGTTGAAGAAGATCGCGGCGTCGCCGTCGCGCATGCGGCCCTCCTCACCCACCAGCGACGGCTGGATGAACTCGTCGGTCTCGCCGCGCTCGTAGGCGGCCCTCACCGCCTCCTCGCCGGTGTCGAAGTGCCGGCCCTCGGTCTCGCCGCGCACGATGGCGTCCACCGCCGCGGCGGTGCGCTCCTCGCGCCTGTCGCGGTCCATCGCGTGGTAGCGGCCGGTCACGGTGGCCACGCGCCCACCGTGATCGGCCAGCCACGACTCCACCTCGGCCACGTACTCGGCGCCTGAGTCGGGCAGGGTGTCGCGGCCGTCGGTGAACGCGTGCAGCACCACGTCGGGCACCTGTTCTCGCGCCGCCAGTTCGATGCAGGCACGCAGGTGGTCCATGCTCGCGTGCACGCCGCCTTCCGAGACCAGCCCCAGCAGGTGCAGCCGGCCGGCGTCCCGCCCGGCGGCGCACGCCTCTCGCAACACCTCGTTCTCGAAGAACGACCCATCCGCCACGGCGTCGTCGATGCGCGTGAGGTCCTGGAGCACCACGGCGCCGGCCCCGAGGTTGAGGTGGCCCACCTCGGAGTTGCCCATCTGGCCGTCGGGTAGGCCCACGGCGCGGCCCCAGGCGGTGAGCTGCGCGTGGTCGTAGGTGCTCCACAGCTCGTCGAAGACGGGCGTGTCGGCCTGCTCCACCGCATTGCCGGGCCCTGGCTCGGCCAGTCCCCAGCCGTCGAGGATCACCAGGCATACGCTCGGGACCGGCGGCTCCCCGGGTCCCGCCGGCAGAGTCATCCCGCAGCAGCCACGATCCTGGCCAGGCCCTCCGGGTCGAGGCTCGCGCCGCCGACCAGGGCGCCGTCCACGTCGGGCTGCGACAGGATCTCGGGCGCGTTGTCGGGCTTCACGCTGCCGCCGTAGAGGATCCGGATCCGCTCGCCCGCCTCATCCGAGCGGTCCGACACCAGGGCGCGGACGAACGCCACCGCCTCCTGCGCCTGTTCCGGGGTGGCCACCCTGCCGGTGCCGATCGCCCAGATCGGCTCGTAGGCGATCACCACCTCGGCCAGCTGGTCCTCTGGCACCGCCTGGAGGCCCTCGCCCACCTGTTGGCGCAGCTTGCGCTGCATGTCGCCGGCCTCGCGCTCCTCCTCGGACTCGCCCACGCACAGGATCGGGGTGAGTCCCGCCGCCAGCGCGGCGGGCACCTTGGCCTGCAGCGCTCGGTCGGTCTCGCAGTTGTGGGCCCGGCGCTCGGAGTGCCCCAGCACCACGCTGTCGGCGCCGGCCTCCACCAGCATCGCCGCCGACACCTCGCCGGTGAAGGCGCCCTGCTCCTCGGCGTGCATGTTCTGGGCGCCCACCATCACGCCGGTGCCCGCCAGCGCGCCCACGCACACGTCGAGGGCGGTGAAGGGGACGCAGATGCCCACCGAGGCCGCGCGATCGTCCGGGAGCAGCGCGGGCAGCCGCTGGCAATAGTCCGCGGCCTGGGCGCGCGTGCCCCAGAGCTTCCAGTTGCCGGCGATGAACGGCGTGCGGTCAGGCATCGTCGAGCGCCTCCAGGCCCGGCAGCGGCTGGCCCTCGAGCAGCTCGAGCGCGGCGCCGCCGCCGGTGGAGAGATGGTCCACGCGGTCGGCCAGCCCGAACGACGCCAGCGCGGCCGCGGAGTCGCCGCCTCCCACCACCGTGGTGCCCTGGGCATCGGCCACCGCCTCCGCCATCGCCCTGGTGCCGGCGGCGAACGGCTCGAGCTCGAAGGCGCCCATCGGCCCGTTCCAGAACACGGTGCCGGCCTGCGCCACCTCGCGGGCGTAGGCCTCGGCGGTGTCCGGCCCCACGTCCAGCCCCATCCAGCCGTCGGGCACGTCCACTCCGTCCAGCCGCTGGCGCTCGGTGTCAGCGTCGAAGGCCTTGCCCAGCACTAGGTCGGTGGGCAGCAGCAGCCGCGCGGTGTCGCCGGCCTCGGCCTTCTCGAGTGCCCTGCGCGCCAGCTCCACCCCCTCCTCCTCCACCAGCGAGTTGCCGGTGAGACGATCCTGGGCGCGGAAGAAGCTGAAGCACATGGCGCCGCCTATGAGAACGGCGTCCGCCACGTCGAGGAAGCGGTCGATCAGCGCCACCTTGTCGGACACCTTCGCGCCTCCCAGCAGAACCACCAGCGGGCGCTCGGGGTCCTCCACGATCCCCCGCAGAGTGGTCACCTCGCGCTCCAGCAGCAGGCCCGCCGCCGAGGGCAGGTGCTCGGCCACGGCGGCCGTGGAGGCGTGGGCACGATGGGCGGCGCCGAACGCGTCGTTCACGTAGGCGTCGGCCAGCGACGCCAGGTCGCGGCCCAGCTGCGGGTCGTTCTCGGTCTCTCCCACCTCCCAGCGGGTGTTCTCGAGCACCAGCACACCCGCCTGGCTCGAGCGCCTCGGCCTTCGCCCGTGCGTCCTCCCCCACCACGTCCTGGGCCTGCTCGACCGGCGCCTCGAGCAGCTCCGCAAGGCGCGCCGAGGCGGGCGCCAGCGACGTCTCCGGCTCGCGCCGCTTCGGCCGGCCCAGGTGAGAGCAGAGCACCAGCCGTGCGCCCTTGCCGCGCAGCAGCTCGATCGTGGGCAGCGCGGCGCGGATGCGTGCGTCATCGGTCACCTCGCCGTTCTCCAGGGGCACGTTGAAGTCCACGCGCACGAGCACGCGCGTGCCCTCCTCGACCTCCAGGTCGCGGACGCTGCGCTTGCCGAGGGGCGGCGCCGACTGCACTACTGGGCTACTGGCTGCCCGAGGCCCACCAGCACGCGCTCGGCCAGATCGACGACGCGGTTGGAGTAACCCCACTCATTGTCGTACCAGGCCACCACCTTCACCAGCCGGTCGTCGATCACCATCGTGAGCTTGGAGTCGAAGATGGAGGAGAAGGGCGAGCGCACGATGTCGCTCGAGACGATCTCGTCCTCGGTGTACTGGAGGATTCCCGCCAGCGGGCCGGCGTCGGCCTTGGAGGCCACGGCCTCGTTGATCTCCTCCACGGTCACTTCGCGCGAGGCGTGGAAGACCAGGTCCACCACCGAGCCGGTGGGTATCGGCGCCCGGATCGCGATGCCGTTGAGCTTGCCCTGCAGCTCGGGCATCACGAGCCCGATCGCCTTCGCGGCGCCGGTGGACGTCGGGACGAGGTTGATCGCCGCCGCCCGCGCGCGCCGCAGGTCCTTGTGCGGCGAGTCCTGCAGCGCCTGGTCCTGGGTGTAGGCGTGGATCGTGGTCATGATCCCCGACTCGATCCCCACCGAGTCGTGCAGCACGCGGGCAACGGGGCCGAGGCAGTTGGTGGTGCAGGACGCGTTGGAGACCACATGGTGCGAGTCGAGGTCATACGCGTCGTCGTTCACGCCGAGCACCAGCGTCACGTCCGGCTCGGTGGCCGGGGCCGAGATGATCACCTTCTGGGCGCCGGCACTCAGGTGCTTGGCGGCGTCGTCGCGCTTGGTGAAGAGGCCGGTGGACTCGATCACCACCTCGGCGCCCTGCTCGGACCACGGCAGGTCGGCAGGATCGCGCTCGGCGGTCACGCGCAGCTCCTTGCCGTCCACCACCAGGCCGTCGGCCGTGGCCTCCACGGTGCCCGGGAAGGGACCGAGGATCGAGTCGTACTTGAGCAGGTGCGCAAGCGTCTCGTTGTCGGTGATGTCGTTCACCCCGACCCAGTCGATGTCGGCGCCGCGCTCGTGGGCGGCGCGAAACACGTTGCGACCGATGCGGCCGAAGCCGTTGATGCCGGCCTTCAAGGCCATGGGGGCGGTCCTTTCCTTCGCGGGGAGTTCTCTGCCCCGGAATCTACCGGTGGGCCGTCAAAGGGGCGCTGGAGAGGGGCGCCCGGCCCACCCACGCGCCGATTGAGCAGTTATATGGCCTATAGGGCGGTCAACTGCTCAATCGGGCCGCGCGACGGGGATACGGCTGACAGATCTGCGGAGTCATCGCGGCTGCCATAGGCTGCATCGGCGGTGGACCGAAAGGAAGCTCGACCGGTGCTGGCCGCCGAAAAAGCACGGCTGCGAACCCTCTCCTACGAGCAGCTGGCGTCTCGTATCCCGCGAAGCCGAAGTTGTGGGGATCTCAGGAACGAGCTATCAGGTTGCCACAGAGGTGTTCTGGGACGGTAAGGCCGACGGGAACGTTCGTGTACTCGTCGCCATCGACGACGGTGGACTCTCCGCCTCATCTAGAGATCATCCTGGGATCCGACAGAAGGCTCGTCGGCGAGTAACTGCGCGCCTACGGCGTGCGCGGCAGCTTGTCGATGTCGCGGTGCACCACGTCCACGAGGTAGGTGCCGCGCTCGGCGTAGCCGGCGGCCAGGTGCTCGGCGATAACGACGGAGCGGTGGCGCCCGCCGGTGCAGCCGATGCCGATGGTGAGGTGGGCCTTGCCCTCCTGCTCGTACTGGGGCAGGAGGTAGTCCAGCAGGGCGCCGAGGTGCGCGTAGAAGCTCGCCGATCCCGTCAGAGGACTCGACGTAGTCGCGCACCGCCTGGTCCAGCCCGGTGAGCGGGCGCAGCTCCTCCTCGTAGTGGGGGTTGGGCAGGAAGCGCACGTCGAACAGCAGGTCCGCGTCGCGAGGAGCGCCGTGCTTGAAGCCGTAGGTGAGGAAGGTGACCGCCAGCTTGCCGACGCTGCCGCGCGGCAGCATCTTGTCCGCCACCACCTTGCGCAGGCGGGCGGCGCTGAGGTCGGTGGTGTCGATCGAGACGGTTGCTCGCTCACGCAGCGGCTCGAGCAGCGCGCGCTCCGCGGCGATCGCGCGGGACACCTGGCCGCCCACGCCCTCACCGCCGTTGCTGGCCAGCGGGTGGCGGCGGCGGGTCTCCTTGAAGCGGTTCACCAGCACGTCCTCGGATGCCTCGAGGTAGAGCAGGCGGTGGGGCATCCCCCGCCACTCGAGCTCCTCGAGCACCTTCACCAGCCCGTCGAACAGCTCGCCGCCCCGGACGTCCGACACCACCGCCGCGCGTTCCACCTTCGACCCCTCGTGCTCGAACAGCTCGGCCAGGCCCGCGATCATCTCCGGGGGCAGGTTGTCGACGCAGAAGTACCCGGCGTCCTCGAAGCACGCCATCGCCTGAGACTTGCCGGCGCCACTGAAACCGGTGATCACCACGAGGTCTTGCACTCAGTGCCTTTGTAGCTGTTGGGTCGGAACTTCAGTCGACGCGGTGCACGTGCGAGTGGATCTCGCGCGCCACCTTCCCGGGTAGGCCGGGCACCCCCTCCACCTCTTCGCGGCTGGCCGCCAGGAAGCGCTCCGGCGTGCCGAAGTGGCGCAGGATCGCGCGTTTGCGGGTGGGGCCCACGCCCGGCAGGTCGTCCAGCACCGAGCGGGTCATCGCGCGGTCGCGCCGGCCGCGGTGGAACTCGATCGCGAACCGGTGCGCCTCGTCGCGCACGCGCTGGAGCAGCTGGAGCGGGGCGCCGTCGTGGCGCAGCAGCAGCGGCGCCGGGCGGCCCGGGATGAAGATCTCCTCGAGCTGCTTGGCGAGGCTGATCACGGTGGTGCCCAGCCGGCGGAACTCGTCCAGCTCGGCCAGGCCTGCCGACAGCTGGCCCTTGCCGCCGTCGATCACGATCAGCGCGGGGAGCGCGGCGAAGCTCGCGTCGTATTCCTTCTCGTGTGGTGACAGCTCGCGCTGCGCGCGGTACTGCGACATCCGCCGGCCCAGCACCTCGGCCATCGCCGCGAAGTCATCCTGCACCGCCCCGCGCACCTTGAACCGGCGGTAGTCGGACTTCTTGGGCGCGCCGCCCTCGAACACCACCATCGACGCCACGGTGTGGGACTCGCCCAGGTTGGAGATGTCGAAGCACTCGATCCGCATCGGGATCTGGGGCATCTTCAGTGCCTGCTGGAGGCCGTCCAGCGCATCGATCCGCTGGCTGCGCCGCCGCTCGGAGCGCAGCCGGTCCTGGTCCAGCGCCAGGCGCGCGTTGCGCTCCGCCAGCTCGAAGATCCGCCGCTTGTCGCCGCGCTCGGCCGAGCGCACCTCCACCGCGGCGCCGCGGCGTTCGCTCAGCGCCTCCGCCAGCGCCTCGGTGCGCTCGGTGCCGCGCGGGACGATCACCTGGGGCGGGATCGACATCGAGCTGGCGTAGTACTGCAGCACGAACTCCTCCAGTACCTCGGACTCGTCGCGGCCGGCGGCGTTCTCGAGGTAGAAGGACTGGCGGTCGGCCAGCACGCCCTCGCGGACCTGGAACACCTGCGCGTTGGCGTCGGTCTCCTCGGACGCCACGGCCACCGCGTCGAGCGTGCCGACCGAGTCGTTGGCCACCCGCTGGCGCTCCAGCAGCGAACGCACCGCCCGCAGCTTGTTGCGGAACTGTGCCGCCGCCTCGAACTCCTGGTCGGCGGCGGCCAGCTTCATCGACTCGTTCAGCTCCCGCTCGATCTCGCGGTAGCGCCCGGACAGGAAGGCGATGATCGTCTCGATGTTCTCGCGGTACTCCTCCTTGCTCACCGCGTCGATGCAGGGGGCCTGGCAGCGCTTGATGTGGTACTCCAGGCACGGGCTGCCCGACAGCCGGCCCGGCTCCTTTCCCTCGCAGGTGCGGTACTGGAACACCTTGCCGAGGAGGTCCAGCGTGCCGCGCACGCGCTTGGCGTTGGAGAACGGGCCGAAGTACACGCGGCCGCGCTTGTGGCGTTCGCGGGTGAAGTAGACCCGGGGGTACTCCTCGTCGAGGCTGATCGCGATGTAGGGATAGCTCTTGTCGTCGCGCAGCCGCACGTTGAAGCGCGGGCGATGGCGCTTGATGAACTCCTGCTCGGTGAGCAGCGCCTCCGCCTCGGTGTGGGTGACCACGAACTCGATCGAGTCGATCGCGGCGATCATGTCGTCGGCCGCGCGGGTGTGCGACTTCGTGAAATGGCCGGCCACGCGCTTGCGGATCGAGTTGGCCTTGCCCACGTAGAGCACGCGGTTGCGTGAGTCGCGGAACAGATAGACGCCGAAGGCGTCCGGGAGCGATCGCCGCTGCTCGGCGATGCGTTCCTCACGGCTCTTGGGGTTCCCCTTCGCGGCGGTCTCAGGCACTCACATCGAGAATACGCAGGGCGGTGGCGGCTCTAGCGGGGCAGCTCCCAGAACGGGCCCGTAAACCCGGCCTCGTCGAGGATGGCCTGGCTGCGCTCCACGGGCCTTGGCGCCCACTCGGGGTCGAGGCGGTCGCCGTACCACGGCAGCGCCAGGCGCCAGAGCGCCTCGGCGTCCACCACGTCACCCGGCGTCGAGCCGCTGCGCGCCACCCAGCTCTCCGCGTGCTCGCGCGAGCAGAACGCGCGGATGTTCGTGCAGGTGGCCACCACGTCCTGCCACCACTCCGCGGCCGGGCGCGGGAGGCGCACCACCAGCCCCGGGCGGTCGGGCGGCTCGTGGGGACCGGCGCTGTAGCGCAGCTCGGCCCCGCAGCCCGGGCAGTGGGTCTGCACCTCCAGCCGCTCGCCCAGCGCGGCCACGATCCCGAAGCTGTCCCAGGCGCACCCGCCCCACCACAGGCGGTCGTCCTCGGGAGCGCTCACCACGAAGTTCATCGGCCAGGCCGAGAACGGGTGCGCCATCCGGACGGCGTCGCCCTCTTCCGTGAGCACGATCGCATGGGCGTCGTGCAGCTCGCGCAGACCGGCGAGCACCTCGCCGCGACCGAGCTCCAGCGAGCCCGACAGCTCGCCGGGCGACGGCGGTCGCCCCTCCCGCGCGAACGTGATGAACACCTCGGCCCGGATGTCGCGAGCAGCCTGCGAGGCCCAGTCCGGCACGGGCGCCTAGGCCAGCAGACGACCGACGGAGTCGGCCACGCAGGCGGGCTTCTCAGAGCCCTCCACCTCAACCGTCCAGCGCTGCACCACCTGGAACCAGCCGTCGCCCACGTCGTCCACGGAGACCGTCTCGATCGAAGCCCGGATCCTGATCCCGGCCGGCACCGGCGCCGGGAAGCGCACCTTGTTCCACCCGTAGTTCACGCCGAGCTTGAAGCCCGCGGACTGCAGCAGCTGGTCGCGGAAGCCGTCGATCGCGGCCAGCGTGAGGTTGCCGTGCGCGATCGTGGTCCCGAACGGGCTCTCGGCCTTCGCCCGCTCGCGGTCCACGTGGATCCACTGGTGGTCGCCGGAGAGGTCGGCGAACGTGTCGATCATCTCCTGGGTGACCTCGCGCCACTCGCTGGGGCCGATGGTCTTGCCCACCGTGGCGCGTAACTCTTCGATGCCCTGTGACGGTTAGGGGAGCCATGGCGGTGAGCCTAGTGCCCGGCCGCGGCGGGCGCGCTTCGACGCCGCCCCTGGAATTCCTGCACGGTCTGTTTCACGCCTTCCGGCGGGTGTGCTGCGCACTTACCCTGCCGCCGCGATGCGAGTTCGGGCCACACTCGTGAGTTGCGCGGCCCTGGCCGCCTGCGCCCTCTTCACGATCCCCGCCCAGGCGGCGCCCAGCGCCAACGTCGCCGCCCTGCAGGTGGCGCTGAAGGCGGTGAACACCTACCCGGGTGCGATCGACGGGTTCAAGGGCCCGATGACCAGGCGCGCGGTGCGCCGCTTCCAGCGCCGCCGCCATCTCGCGGTGGACGGCGTGGCCGGCCCGCAGACCCGCCGCGCGCTCGGGCGCCGCGGCCGCCCGCGCCTGGGCGCCCGCGCGATGCAGCTCGGCAACCGGGGCTGGGACGTGGCCGCGCTGCAATTCCGGCTGCGCCGGCGCGGCTACTCCGTGACCATCGACGGAGGCTTCGGGCCCGCCACCGAGGCCGCCGTGCTGGCCTTCCAGCGCTCCCGCGGCCTGGGGGCCGACGGCGTGGCCGGCCCCGCCACGCTGCGCGGCCTGCGCCGGCGCGCGAGCCCCGGCGGCGGCAACGGCCTGACCGGCGCGGTGGCCTTCCTGCGGCCCCTCAACGCGCCCATCAGCAGCCCGTTCGGAAGGCGCTGGGGCCGGCTGCACGCCGGCGTCGACTTCGCCGCCCCGGGGGGCGCGCGCGTGGGCGCAGCCGGCCGGGGCGTGGTGAGCTTCGCCGGGTGGAACACCGGCGGGTACGGCAACCTCGTGGTGATCGACCACCGCGAGGGCTTCCAGTCGTGGTACGCCCACCTCTCCACGATCACGTCGTGGCGGGGCGAGGTCGTGACCGGCGGCACCCGCATCGGCTACGTGGGCTCCACCGGCTACTCCACGGGGCCCCACCTGCACTTCGAGGTGCGCCTGCACGGCACCCCGATCGACCCGATGCCGCGCCTGCTCGGCGCCACGGCCGGTACCGCGGCGGGGGTGGCCGCCGGGGCCCAGCCGCGCCTGCGCCCGACGCACCGCGGCTGCGACCGCCGGCGGCTCGAGGCCCGCGACGGTGGTGCCAGGCCGGGAGCGGTCGCCCGCTGCTGAGCGGGGCAGGCCTCGGCTCAGGAAGCCGCCTGGGGGCGGGCCGCCGAGCCGGCGTGTGACTCCTGCCGGCCCATGCTGCGGTAGAGCATCAGCAGGGCTAGGTCCCCGCCGAGAAGTCCGCCCGATGTAGAGGTGGGTCATCACGTTGCCGGTGTCGAAGTCCTCCCACGCGCGAATGGCCCCGATCAGAAGCAGCGCGGTGGCCACGAAGAACGTCTGCACGATCAGCTTCCAGGCGCTCCAGCGAGCGTCGCGCGAGAGCAGCAGCGCGCCGACGCCCACCTGTGCGGTGAACGACCCGAGCACGCGCGAGGTGAGCGGCGTGAGGTCCCAGGGCCAGATGTCGATCGCCGTTTCCGGAGCGAGGAAGAACACCCCACCGGAGATGAACGCGCCGCCCGCGAAGACCAGCGCCATCCGGCGGACACCGGGTGGCACGATCGCCTCCCCGGGCGCGGGCTCACCGGAGTCGGTGCGGTGGTTGAGCCACCACAGCGCGAACACCACCAGCGGCGAGACGATGTAGACGGCGACCCAGCCGTAGAAGACCGCGGCCCCGACCAGCGGCGCGTCGCCATGGTTGAAACGGTCCCAGTGGATGATGGTCGCGACGAGCATGAGCGTCGCGAAGAACGCCGCCCCGAAGATCCCTGCGGACGATGGGTGGAACCTCTCGGCGAGGAATGTGCGCAGGAAGAAGTACGCGCCCGCGCCGTAGCCGGCGCCGAGGAAGATCGGCGTGAGGTCCGGCTGAATCGTCCACGACCACGCGTCAGCCGTGCGATCCGGCATACCCCAGAGGATCACCAGAGCCGGGACGAGGATGATGAAGATGACCAGGCTCGCCCATCGCGTGGCCGGCAGGAGCCGTCCGTCGCGAACTTCGGTGTGCGCGGTGGCCATGGCCTGGGCGCAACCCTACCCGGCGGCACCCGCGCAGAACAATCGTCCAGCCGTGCTTGTACTCACGCCACGGCCTTGGAATACTTGGCGCGTTCCCAATAGGACTGATCGCCGACGGTCACGGCGGCGACAGGACTGGAGAGGGGCCGCACATGGATGCGACCCGGCAGGGGCAGGGCTTGGCCGTTTACCGTCACGCCGTGACGGAGCTGATGAGTGAGGGTGAGTCGTTCCGCGAGGTGGAACGGGCGATCGACGCCCTGGATGAACTGACCACCGACCAGCGGGACGCACTCTGGCTGTTTGCCTTCTCGCTACGCGACCGGGCGGAGCAGCGCCAGGCTCGGCGCGGTCACCTCGCCGCGGTGCAGTAGCGGGCAGGCGCTCGGTGCATTCACCCCTCGCCGCGAGAGGGGTCAGACTGTGCGCCGAATGGGCAGCAAGCAGGAAGGCTGGAAGCAGTTCGCCCAGGCCGACTGGGCGGCCGCCCGCGATGCGTTCGCGATAGCGCTCGAGGAGGAGCCCGGCGATCCCCAGGCGCTCGATGGTCTGGGCCAGTCGCTGTGGTGGCTGGGAGAGCGCGACGCCGGAATCGACCGCCGGAGGGAGGCCTACGCGGCCTACCAGCGCCGGGGTGACACCCGCAGCGCCGGGGGCCTGGCCGTCTACCTCGCCGGTGAGCATCGCATCGACGGCCAGACCGCCGCTGCCGCGGGCTGGCTGTCGCGAGCGCGGCGCCTGCTCGACGGGGAAAAAACGAGCCCCGAGCTGGGCTGGCTCGCGATCGAGGATGCCAAGCGGACGGCCGACCCCTCGGCCTCCGAGCAGCACTCGCGGCTGGCGCTGGAGATCGCCCAGGAGCTGGGCAACCCCGACGTGGAGTGCATGGCCCTCGCCCAACTCGGCCGCGCGGTGGTGCGCCAGGGCCGCGTGGAGGAGGGGGTCGCGCTGCTCGATGAGGCGATGACGGTGGCGCTCGGCGGCGAGTCGAGCGACCCGCTGGCGTGCGGCGACGCCTGCTGCACGACGCTCGTGGTGTGCGACGGCCTCGCCGATCTGCATCGCGCCGCGCAGTGGTGCGAGGCGGTGGTGGAGTTCAGCGAACGTCGCCGCTACCTCCCGCTGCAGTCCTGGTGCCGCGGCATCTACGGCGCCGTGCTCGTGCGCGCGGGCGAATGGAAGCGTGCCGAGGCGGTGCTCGGCGAGGCGCTGAAGGGCCAGGCCGACCGGCGCCGGGGCGGCGGCCGGACGCTGCCGCTGGCAGTACTCGGCGAGCTGCGTCTGCGCCAGGGACGCACCGAGGAGGCCGCGCAACTGCTCACCGGCCTCGACGACGATCCCGCCGCCCTCGCGCCACTGGTGGAGCTGCAGCTGCAGCGCGGCGACCCGGGGATGGCCCAGGCTCTGCTCGAGCGCCAGCCGGAGGGCGATGGCGACGCCGCCCACCTCCCCGGCCTGCGAGGCGCCGTCGCGCTGGCCACAGGCGACCTCGACGCGGCGGCGGCCGCGGCCGAGAGCCTGGGCCACGTGGCGGACGACCTTGCCCGCGAGGATCTGTCCGCCGAGGCCGCGCTGCTCGCCGGTCGCGTTGCCGCCGCCAAGGGCGACTCCGAGACGGCCTCACGGGAGCTCGAGGACGCCGTGGCCCGCTTCGCGACCCTGCAGTACCCGCTGGAGGAGGCCCGCGCGCGGCTGGCCCTCGCGCGCGTCCAGGCCGCCGGCGGCTCCCCGCTCGCGCTCCCCGGCGCGCGCGCCGCGCGCGACGCCCTGGAGCGCCTGGGCGCCCGCCGCGACGCCGACGAGGCCGCCGCGCTGCTGCGCGAGCTGGGCGTGGCGGGCCGAACCGCCACCCGCGGCGACCGCGACGAGCTGACCATCCGCGAGCGCGAGGTGCTCGGGCTGGTGGCCGCCGGCCTCTCCAACGCCGAGATCGCCGACCGGCTGGTGATCGCGCCCAAGACGGCCGAGCACCACGTGGGCCGGGTGCTGGCCAAGCTCGGCGTGCGCAGCCGCACCGAGGCGGCCGCGCACGCCGTGCGCGAGGGGCTCTAGGCGGGAATCCCGTTGCCCTCGAGGGCGCCGTCGGGGTCGTACCTGCGCTTGACCGCCACCAGGCGCTGCCAGACATCGTCGGCATATGCATCGCGCACCGAGCGCTCGCGGTTCAGGGCGTTCACGTAGACGCCGCCGCTGGCGAACTGCTCGGTCTCCTCCCAGAGGCTGCGCACCCAGTCGGCCGCCGGGGCCAGTGGCTCGTCGCCCGAGCAGCCGATGATCCAGGTGAGGGCGTGCGCGCCGCGGTGGCCGAACGCCGTGGCGCCGGGCTCCACCCGGTCGATGGCGCCGCCCATCCACGCGGTCATCACGTGGGACTGCGGTGTGGGGGCTCGCTCGAACCCGGCGAGCAGCGAGTCGATGAAGTGGTCGCTCACCTCGCGTAGGAAGTGCTGGCGGTCGTAGTAGCGCCAGCCCGGAGGCGCGGTCTTGTCCAGCATTGACTGCAGCGCCACGTAGGGCATCGGCGCCACGAGATCGACCGCGGGCGGACAGCTCGAGCGCAGCGGGGCGAGGACCCGCGCGCCCTCCTCCAGCTCGCCGGTCCAGGCCATGGCCACAGCCACGACGGGCCGGCCCTGAAGCTGGGCGGGGAACGGCTCCTCCGGCGGCGCTGTGATCAGCGCTACGAAGGTGGTGAGCTGCTCGGGCGCGTCCTCCATCAGCTCGCGGGTGGCTCGCAGCGCGCCGCGCGCCTGTTCCCACGGGTAGAGGAGCATTCCGCCGAGCACCATCGGCCCGACGCGGTGCGCGCGGTACTCGAAGGCGGTGACCACACCGAAGTCCCCGCCGCCGCCTCGCAGCGCCCAGAACAGGTCGGGGTGCTCGTCGTGGCTGGCGCGCACCAGCTCGCCATCCGCGAGGACCACATCGACGGCCTGCAGCGAGTCGATCGTGAGGCCGTGGCTGCGCATGAGCCAGCCGATCCCGCCGCCGAGCGTCAACCCGCCCACGCCGGTGTGCGAGATCTGGCCCGCGGGCACCGCGAGGCCATGCTCCTGCGTGGCGGCGTCGAGCTCGCTGAGCAGCGCCCCGCCCCCCACTCGCACGATCTCGCGGCCGGCGTCCACGTCGACGGCGTTCAGCGCCCGCAGGTCGATGCACAGCGCGCCGTCGCGCATCGAGCGGCCCGAGACCGAGTGCCCGCCTGCGCGAATGGTGAAGTCCAGCCCGGCGTCGCGGGCGGCGCGGACGGCCGCCGCCACGTCGTCGGAGTCGCTCGCGTAGGCCACGGCCGCCGGGCGGCGGTCGATCGCTCCGTTCCAGCCGGCGCGTGCCTCGTCGTAGTGGGTGTCGGCCGGCTCCACGAGGCGTCCGACGAAGCCGGCGCCTCGCAGGTTGGCCGCCAATGGGGAGGTGGGTGTGGTGGTGGTGTTCATGGCGAGCACGATCCCGCCGCTCGCGCCGCCGGGCATCGGGGGTCTCCCCTATTCGCACCCCCATTTCGTCCGCCGCTCGGTATCCGGGTTTAGCCCCGCTGCGGAACGGCAACGCTTCGAAGAGAGCGCGATTCGAGGCGAGCGAGAACAAACCGACGGCGAGGACGCACTACTTCTCACAGGGGCCACGGGATTCGTGGGGATGGAGGTGCTCGCTCGCTTCCTGGAGCGCACCGACCGGCGCATCTACACGCTGATCCGGGCGGCTGACGAGCAGGAGGCACGCGAGCGGCTTCGCTCCACCCTGGGCACCCTGTTCGGCCGGCACGAGGGCTACGCGGACCGGGTGGTTGCGGTGCCGGGCGACATCGAGACCGACGGGCTGGGCCTGGAAGAGCGAGGCGCGCGAGCACCTGGCCGCGCGGGTGGGCGACATCATTCACTGCGCCGCATCGGTTTCGTTCTCCCTGCCGCTCGAGGAGTCGCGTCAGATCAATGTGGCCGGAACGCGGCGCCTGCTGGAGCTGGGCGAGCTGTGCCGCGAGCGAGGCGGACTGCGGCGATTCTCATACGTGTCCACGGCGTACGTGGCCGGCACGCACGCCGGCGAGTTTCGCGAGGACCAGCTCGAGGTCGGGCAGGGCTTTCGCAATCCATACGAGCGCTCCAAGTTCGAGGCGGAGCAGCTCGTGCGCTCCTACCGCGATCGCCTGCCGATCCAGGTGTTCCGCCCCAGCATCGTCGTCGGCGAGCGCACCACCGGCTGGACGGCCTCCTTCAACGTGCTGTACGCGCCGCTGAAGGCCTTCGCCCGCGGCGTGTATCCCGCCCTTCCGGTCCGCCCGGCGTCACCCGTGGACGTGGTGCCCGTGGATTACGTGGCGGACGCCGTGTTCGAGCTGTCCAACAGCCCGCCCCCTGATAGCGACAACCACACGTACCACCTGGTGGCCGGCCGACGCGCCACCACGGTCGGCCGGCTGCTGGAGCTCTCGGCCGGGTACTTCGGCCGCCGCGCGCCGCGGGCCATACCGCCCGCCCTCTACACGCGGATCGTGCACCCGCTGCTGGTGCGCCGCACCGGCGGGAAGCGGCGCCGCGCGCTCCGCAAGAGCGAGGTGTACTTCCCCTACCTCTCGGCCCGCGTGCACTACGACGACGTCCGGTCCCGCCGGCGCCTGCAGCCCGCCGGTATCGAGGTCGCCCCAGTGGAGCGCTACTTCATCCGCCTGGCCGACTTCGCGACCGCGTCCCGGTGGGGCCGGCGGGTGATCACGCGCGCCCAGGCACAGCGGCGCGCCCCGGGACGATAGCCGTGCTCATTCCACCAGCCGGATATCGAGGGCGCTGACGCCGATGTCCCCCGCCCCGCCGAGCAGCCCCAGGATCTTCGCCACGTACGCACGCGTCTCGGCGTAGGGCGGCACGCCGCCGTAGCGCTGCACCGCCCCGGGGCCGGCGTTGTAGGCGGCCAGCGCCAGCGACACCTTTCCTCCGAACTGCCCCAGCAGGTCGTGCATCAGGTGGGCCTGGGCATCGATGGCCTTTCCGGCATCCAGGGGGTTCGCCAGGCCGTAGGCGCGCGCGGTGCCCGGCATGAACTGGGCGATCCCCCGCGCGCCCGCCGGGCTCTCCGCGAACGGGTTGAAGCCAGACTCGGCATACAGCTGCGCCGCCAGCAGGTTCATCGGCACGTTCCAGCGCAGCGCGGCCGTGGCGATCGGGTCGTGAAAGCGCGGCGGCACGAAGCTCGGCAGGTGATGGTGGATCCGCCCGTGGTCTCCCCCGGGCGGCTCCCACGACCCGCGCTCGAGCTGCGCCGGGTGGGCACGATCGCGCGGGTTGGCTCCGAAGCCGTAGTGCCAGGGCTCCCAGGCGTAGCGGTGGATGAACCCGAAGCGCCGGGCGTTGGCGGCCAGCCAGCCGTACGCGGCCGGCGGGCCGAGGTCCAGCTCGGTTGCGTAGCGGTGCAGGCTCGTGCCCGGTGGGGCGACCCATTTCGGGTTGGGGTTGGCGGCGAACAGCTTCGCCTGTTCGGTGTCCGAGCGAAACCCCGAGGTGACCGAGAGGGCGAGGCCATCCCGCCTAGCCGCGGTCGCCATCCGGTCGAAGGCAGCCGCGACGTCGGGGCGCATCGGCTTGCCCATGCGGTAAGCCAGCGGCCCGTCGTAGCCGCCGCCGGTGCCGTGCGCCGGCATTTCTGCTGCACCTGCCGTGGGGGTGCTCAACGCGGCGGTCGCGCGGGCCGCCACCTCAATTCGCTTGGATGAGCCGGACCGCCGACCGCCGCTCAGGCGCACCTGCGTCTCGCCGCGCACCCGCACGGTGACCCGCGTGGGAGCGAAGCCACCATCGAACCACACGTCGCGCTCGCTCACCGGCACCCCGTTGCGGCGGCCGACCCGCGCCGCCACGGCCCGTGCCCGGGCCAGGTAGGCGGCCTGCGACAGGTGGCGTGGGTTGGGCGAGCCGTCCTCGAACACGGCGGCCTCGAACAGCCGCGGGTAGTCCCCCTGCATGCCCTTCGCCGCCGACACCGCGGCGAGATCGGCCGCCCGCTGGTGCCGGCCTTTAGCGCCCAGCGCCTGCCCGAAGCCGACCAGCACAAGCGTGCCGAGCATCAGGGCGGCCGCGAGGCCCAGGACCAGCACTAGCGCCTGGCCGGACTCCCCCCGGAGCACCGCTTGCAGAGCGCGATGGCGAGTCGAAGTCACACGGGCAGGCTCCGGCCAGCCGCGCTACAGAACAAGACGCGCCAGCTACGAAACAGGCACCGGACCGTGACAAGCGGCGAGCGCGATGCCGGCGCTCCGACGGGTTAAGCTCGGGCGGTGATGTCACCCAAAACCGCAGCAACTGGCTTCGCCGTGAGTCGAGTCGTATTCGGCCTTGGGCTGGCTCTCGCTCCGGGGCGCGCGGGGGCCTCCTGGATCGGGCGAAATGCAGCCGCCCGTCCGCAGACCCAGGTATTCGCCCGAGCACTCGGCGCCCGGGACGTAGTGCTCGGAGCGGGTGCGCTGCGTGCCCTCAGGCGGGACGAGCGCGACGTCGCCCGACTCTGGGTGATGGGCGCGGCCGTGGCGGACGGCACGGACGTCCTGGCGGCCCTCGCCGCGCGGCGTCACCTTCCGAGAACCCTGCTGGCCTTTGTTCTCGTGGCCGCCACCGCCTATACGGCGGTGAATGCCTGGTCGGCCAAGGCGCTCTAACAACCGCCCGCGGTGATGCAGTTGCGCAGATTGTGGACTACGCCAAGCCGTAGTGCCAGTCCTCCCAGGCGTAGCGGTGGATGAAGCCGAACGGCCGCGCGTTGGCCTTCAGCCAGCCATAGGCCGCCGGAGGGCCGAGGTCGAGCTCGAGCACGGCCACCCCGAGCAGGATCGCCGCGACCCCGCCCAGCAGCAGGGTCGTGGCCTGCCCCCGCTCGGCCCCAGGCGACGGACAGTGGACTCGCGACGGGCCATGGCCCGAAAGCCTGGCCCGGCGCGAGTTACGGCTCAACGCCTGCAACCCACGAATCGCCACGGGACCGTGACGATTCGGTGCGTCACTCCCGTCAGGCCGCGGCCGGCTCGGGGAGGCGCACGTCCATCCCAAACCGCGGTGCGAGGTCCTGCGTGCGGGCGATCTCCTCCTCGCCCAGTGGCGGCGCGGGCTCGCCCGGGCTGGCCGGCTGGCCAACGCTGACGAAGAACTCCTCGAAGCCCGCCGGGGTGATCAGCACGAGCATCCGCGCGTGGCCGAAGCCGACGTTGCGGAAGCGATGCAGGGTTCCCCTCGGGATGAAGACGAAGGAGCCTGCGCGCGCCACGAAGGTGCGCTCTCCGTCGAGCACCTCGAGCTCACCCTCGAGCACGTAGTAGGCCTCGTCCTCGTTGGCGTGCACGTGCGGAGGCGGGCCCCCGCCGGCCGGCACGGACGCCTCAAGCAGCCCGAGTACGCCGTCCGTGTTCTCTCGCCTCGCCTTGATCGTGTAGGTGTCCCCGACGACCCACACCTTCTGCCCCCCGCCCGCCGGGACGTGAAGCACGCTGCTCGTGTCCTTCATGACACTCCTCCTGCATTCGTGAGGTGACCGCTGTCACCTCGGGGATTAGCGGAAGGCCCGCGATCGGGCCGGCCGACATGGCGCCGGGCGGGGAGACGCTCCAGGACAGCAGCGCCTCGATGGTGTCGCCGAGCGGATCGCCGCTCACGACGATCGAGCTCAGTCCCAGCCCGAGGGCGGGCGGCTCGGGATCGCGTACCCAGGCCACGTAGTCGCCCGCCGTGATGCCATCGAGCGTGAGAGTGAGGCGCTGACGTGGCATTACGTGTCCCTTTCCGGTTGCCATACGGTTACGTATGGATACGGTAGCGTATGGTTACGCAGGCTGTCAATACCCATCCGTATGTTTCTTTCATGACGACCAAGACCCGGCTCTCACGCGAACACTGGATCAAGGCGGCGCTGGGCGCCCTCACCGAGGCTGGCGTGGCGGCCGTGGCCGTGGAGCCGATGGCGGCCCGGCTCGGGGTGACCAAGGGGAGCTTCTACTGGCACTTCAAGACTCGCGACGAACTGCTCGCGGCCGCCCTCGACGAGTGGCAACGCGAGCGCACGGACGAGCTGATCGAGCGCCTCGAGACGATCGCCGACCCGCGCGAGCGGCTCGCCGAGTGGGCACGCCACGCATTCCGGGCGGACAAGGCGCTGCTGGTGGCGTTGCACGCCGCCGCGGATCACCCCATCGTGGCCCCCGTGCTCCGGCGGGTGACCGATCGGCGGATCGAGTACCTGGCCGACCTGTTTCGCGAGGCCGGCGTCCCTCGCTCAGCCGCGCGGCGCCGCGCACGGCTTCTCTATGCGGCCGACCTCGGGCTGTTTCAGATCGCCCAGGTGCTGCCGGGCGAGCGCCCGAGCGACCGGGAGCTGGGTGCGCTCATCAGCGAGATCCAGGACTCCTTCCTGCGCTAGTCAGGAGCTGCCGGCCTCACGCGCTCCCCTCCACCAGATCGGCCAGCGCAACGACCGCCTCGCCCAGCCGGCCGCGCGCCTCTCGGCCGGCCAGGGCCCACTGGGCTCCCACGCGCGAGTGAGGGATCTCGATGTCCGCCCTCCCCTCCCAGTCCGCCTCCTCTGCCGGCCGGCTGGCCACCACCAGCGGCGCGGGACCCACCCGCGTGAGCGAGTCCGCCATGGCGCTCGCCAGCGCCGGCTCCACGCGCGGTCCGCCCACGAGCACCACCCGGCGCGACAGGCCGGCCAGCACTGCGGCCTCACCCGGCTCAGCCACGTCGAACACCAGCGGAGCCACGCCCAGCGCCGCGCCGGCGAGGGCCACCCTGTCCGGGGCGTCGATCAGGCACAGGCGCCCGCAGGCGCGCGCGTTGCCCACGCCGCCCAGCGCCCGGGCAAGCCGGCCCGCCGCGGGCGTGCCGAGCGAAAGCACGCTGCCCGCAGGCGCGGTGACGGCACATGCGCCGCCCGCGTCTCGCAGTGCCAGCTCCGCCCCCAGCGCGCGGGCCACCGTGGTCAAGCCCGAGCGAGGCCCCAGCCCCACCACCGCCACCACCATCCGGTCCTGCACCTGCGCCCGCCTGGGCTCGGCGGCGGCCTCGGCCGGCTCCACGAGCCACTCCGAAGCCACCGCCAGCGCATTGGCGACGAATCCGTGGCGCCCGGCCGCGGACCGGCCGCTCACGGACCCTCCACGAACGCCTCACCGGCGACCTCGAACCGGCGGGACACGGCCGAGAGGGGCGACGGCGGGCGCAGCCGTACCCGCACCGCGCCGCCGGAGACCGACACCCGCGCACCCGCCCGCGACCACGCCGGCAGGGACTCGCGTACACCGTCACGCGCATCCACCCCGGTTGCGAGGGCGAGTGCGCCGGCCTCGGCGGCCGTGCCCGCCAGGACCGCCGAGTAGCCCACGGCCAGCAGCTGAAGGGCGGCGAACGCGAGCACGAGCACGGCAGGCAGCGCTCCCAGCAGCTCCACGCTGGCCTGCCCGCGCTCCGATGTGCGTCTGACCCTCACCTCTCTCCCCTGCCGAGCGAGGCGGTGGCGGACACCGCCGCCGGCGAGCGCCGGCGCGACATCAGGAGCGGGATGCCCACCCGCACGCGCACCCCTCCCCCCTCCAACCGTTTGACCGTCAGACGGCGCTCCAGCGCGGCCGGGAGAGCGCTGCGGGCGGCCCGCTCCGGATCGCGCCCCACGGCGTCTGCCCGCGCGGCGACGCGGGCCGCGTGCGCGGACATCCACGCGGCGTGGCCCGCCAGCGCCGCCTGCCAGCAGAGCGCGCCCACGAGTAGTACCAGCGGAAGCACCGCCACCAGCTCGACGCTGGCCTGGCCGTGCTGGCTGCGCAATGGCGCACGAGAGGACACGGGGTGAGCGTCCCGTCCGCCGTGTGACCGCTCAATGCGCGGGCGTTACAAGCGAGCGCGGGAAGTGCGCCAATCCGGCAACGCGACTACGCGTACTCGCGGTACTGGGTCCACACCCAGTACACGCCGTAGGAGCACAGCCCGAGCATGGCGAGCCAGGCGAGCGCGCCGGCGCCCCCCGTGTCGAACAGCCGGCTGGTGGCACAGAACGTGAGAAACGCAAGGCCCACCGAGCCGTAGAGCACCAGCCGCTGGCGGTCGGTGAGCGAGTCAAGCTCGAACGAGAACTGGCGGTAGAGCCGGTAGCCGAGCACTGCGATCGCCGTGAAGAAGGCGATCGTGAGCAGCGTGATCAGCACCTCCAGCGCGGGCCCCCCGCCGGGTAGCACGGTGAGCACCAGCGCAACGAGCGCCACGATCCCGAACTTGGCCGCCGTGTTCACGCCCCTGAGGCTAACCGAGCGCCCTAGGCGATCGTGCCGGCGGCGGTGAGCACCAGCACCACCACGCCGAGCACCACGCGGTATCCAACGAACACGTACGTGGTGTGGTTCGCGAGGAACCGCAGCAGCCCCGCGATGGCGGCGTAGCCGCTCACGAACGCGCAGAAGGTGGCCACGAGCAGCGCGTCGATCCCCTGCTCGGCGTCCAGGGCGTCGCCGAGCTGATAGAGCCCGCTGAGCACCACCGCCGGAATCGACAGCAGAAACGACAGCCGTGCGGCCGACTCACGGTCGAAGCCCAGGAACAGCCCGACGGTGATCGTGGATCCCGAGCGCGACACCCCCGGGATCAACGCCAGGGCCTGGCCGAACCCGATCGCGATCGCGTCGCGCAGGGTGGCGTTCTTCACGTCCCGCTCGCGCTTGCTCACCCTCTCGGCCACCAGGAGCACCAGGCCCAGCAGGATCAGCATCGAGCCGATCAGATACAGATCGCGCGTCTTGCTCTCGATCGTGCCCGAGAACGCCAGGCCCAGCACCGAGATCGGGATCGTGCCGGCGATCAGGTACCAGCCCATGCGCGCGTCCTGCTCGGAGCGCGCCGTCTCGTCGCGCAGGCTGCGCAGCCACGCCCGCGCGATGTTCCACAGGTCGTGGCGGAAGTAGACCACCACGGCCAGCATCGTCCCGAGCTGGATCACGGCCGTGAAGGCGGTCCCCGGGTCCTCCCAGCCCAGGAAGGCGGGCACGATGCGCAGGTGTGCGGTGCTCGAGATCGGGAGGAACTCGGTGAGCCCCTGAACGACCCCCAGCACTATCGCCTCGATGATCGACATGGCCGCGGCAGGCTAGCCACACGGGACGGCGCCGGATTCCCGGGCGCCGTCCGTGAGTCAGATCATTGGGAGCGCCTGTACGCCTCCCACGTCCGCAACGGGCGGGTCATCGGCTGGTTGAACGCAGGTGAGCTCAGGCCGTCCTGCTTCCTGGCGAAGCCCACCACCTGATGCATGCCAGTGAACTGCCCGCCATGCGAGATCGGGGTGGACATGTCCGGATCGGAGATCGCGATCGCGTGGAAGTGAGGTGTGAAGCCGCTGTTCGGCCCGCGGTACCAGGCCGCGAATCCGACCGCCCGCAGGGCGATGCGAACTCGTTTGATCGTCTTGCCACACCGCACGTTGCTGTTGATGTCCACCGCACCGCCGCCCGCGTGGGTGGCAGCCGAACTCCCGTCCGGAGGCTGGTAGGAGCCCTTGGTGAGGTCAAGATTGCAGCCCTTTCCCCCCACGCGCCGAGCAGCCGCCTTCAGCATCCGCTTGGTCCTGAGGTTCACCGGTGACCCCCCGTATGAGGTGAGCCCGCCGGGCCGGACGACCCGAACCACCCGGAAGCGGCCCTCTCCCAGCTTCTTCAGCGAGGTCGCCCCTGGCAGGCCGTTGGCGCCGATCCCGGAGGCGTTCACCGCACGCTTCTGCCACCTGGAGTAGGCGCGCATCGTGGTCGACCCGAAGTTGCCGTCCACGACCACCCTGCGGTAGCCCTTCTTACGCAGCGCGCGTTGCACGCGCTTGACGCTCTTTACGGCGCCGGCAGTCTTGTTGTTGCCCGGCCTGTAGTCGTCCAACTGTGCCGCCACCAGCACCCGCCCCATGTTCACCGTGGGCAACGACGGCTGGGGATCCGGAATCGGGGCGCCCTGCGCCGGGGCGCCGACCGCCAGGAGCGCGAGAGTCGCGCATGCGCCTGCGCCAGCCGCACGCCGAGTTCTGTGTCCGCTCATATACAGCCTTTCATCGGGTGACGGAGCGAACACGAGGGTCCGGCCCGAGTAGCGGTCGAGCTGGGCTTCGAGGTCCCGCTAGGACTGCTTCTCGCGCCAGCGTCTGCGTGAGGCCTCGATCTCCTCGATCGCCTGCTCACGTGAGTACCAGCCATCCACCTTCACGGCCTTCTGCTCGAGGTCCTTGTAGATCGAGAAGAAATGCGCGATCTCGTCACGCAGGCGGCTCGGGATGTCCTCGAGCTTCTCCATCGAGTTCCACCCCGGATCCGACAGCGGCACGCACAGCACCTTGTCGTCGATGCCCTTGTCGTCCTCCATCCGGAACAGGGCGATCGGCTTCACGTCGATCATGCAGCCCGGGAAGGTGGCCTCGGACACGCAGCACATCACGTCGAGCGGATCCCCGTCCTGGCCGAGCGTGTCGGGAATGAATCCGTAGTCGGTGGGATAGACCACCGAGGAGAACAGGAACCGGTCGAGCACGAGCGCCTCACGCTCGTGATCCCACTCGTACTTGTTCCGGCTCCCCTTCGGGATCTCGATGATGCAGGTGAAGAGGTCCTTCTCAGCGATGCCGGTGAGCCTACCGGTAGGATTCGCCGCCGATGAAGCGCCTCACCGCAACCCTCACCACAGCCTGCTTCGCGGCCCTGGCGAGCGCCGCCCCGGCGCTCGCGGCCGGCGGCCACGACAACGGCGAGGGCCTGCTGGGCGAGACCAACGACCGCATCATCACCTTCTTCTCGCTCGGTGTGGTCCTGTTCTTCTTCACGGTCGTGTGCCTCGGGTCGTTCATCCAGGGCCGGCTGGAGAAGCGCAAGGAGGCCCGCAAGGCCTCTGACCTGCGCCAACGCATCGGCTGGTAGCGCCTCCGGCCCGGATATCGGCGCCTGGCGGCGCATCGGTCGCCCGTGTGCAGAGCACTACGGGCTCCCTCTTCCTTGCCAGGCTTGATCTCCGAACCGGACGCGCCGCGTTCGGGAGAGACGGGTTAGCCGTACCTCCGGCCGTCCGAGCCCTCGCTAGCTTGCTGAGTTGATGTCTTCCGACTACGCCATCGAGGCCGAGGGGCTCGAGAAGTCCTTCGGCGACGTGCGGGCGCTGGACGGCGTCGATCTCGTGGTGCCCAGGCGGCAGCGTGCTCGGCCTGCTCGGTCCCAACGGCGCCGGCAAGACCACCGCCGTTCGCATCCTCACCACGCTGCTGCCGCCCGACGGCGGCACGCGCGGGTGGCCGGGCTCGACGTGCGTCAAGGACGCCGCCGCGCTGCGCTCCCAGATCGGCCTCGCGGGCCAGTACGCCGCCGTGGACGAGAACCTCACCGGCGCGAGAACCTCGAGTGGTCGGCCGGCTCTACCACCTCGGCAAGCGCAGCGTCGCGCGAGCGGGCCAGAGGAGCTGCTGGAGCGCTTCGAGCTCGACGAGGCGGCCGACCGCCTGGCGCGCACCTACTCCGGCGGCATGCGCCGCCGGCTGGACCTGGCCGCCGCGCTGGTGGCCGCCCCGCCGGTGATCTTCCTCGACGAGCCCACCACCGGCCTGGACCCGCGCAGCCGCGCGAACCTGCTGGAGACGATCGAGCGCCGCGTGGCCGAGGGCACGACGTGCTGCTCACCACGCAGTACCTCGACGAGGCCGACCGCCTGGCGGACTCGATCTCGGTGATCGACCATGGCAGGGTGATCGCCCAGGGCACCTCCGACGAGCTGAAGCTGCGTGTGGGCGGCGAGCGGCTGGAGGTGACGCTGGCCGAGGCGCCAGCCGCGAGCCGCGATCGAGGCGCTCGCCCCGCTCGCGGACGACCGCCCGGCGTGCGAGGAGCGGGATCGTCGCCGTGCCGATGCGCGCGGGCAACGGCGGGATCGCCGAGGCCGTGCGCCGGCTGGACGCCGCGGGCGTGGGCATCGAGGACATCGCCGCTGCGCCGCCCCACGCTGGACGACGTGTTCATCTCGCTCACCGGCCATGCCGCGGAGCACGAGCAGCCCGAGGGCGAGGAGCAGGAGCCGGTCGAGGGGGTGGCCGCATGAGCGCGCTCAGTACGCCGCCTCGGACACGCTGCTGCTGGCCAAGCGCAACCTGCTCGCGGATCCCGCGCGCGCCCGATCTGCTGATCGGCTACACGGTCCAGCCGATCATGTTCGTGCTGCTGTTCGTGTACGTGTTCGGCGGCGCGATCAACGTGCCACCGGAGTTCGGCGACTACACCGACTTCCTGATGCCGGGCATCATCGTGCAGACGATGTCCTTCGGTGGCTTCGTGACGGCGATCGGCCTGTCGGAGGACCTTCGCAAGGGCCTGATCGACCGTTTCCGGTCGCTGCCGATGGCGCGCTCGGCGGTGCTCGCGGGGCGCACCATCTCCGACGTCGTGCTCAACCTGCTGTCGATAGTGATCATGATGGCCGTCGGGCCTGCTGGTGGGCTTCACGTTCGACGCCAACCTGCTCGAGATCCTCGCCGGCGTGGGCATCCTGCTGCTGTTCGGCTACCGTGGTCGTGGTTCTTCGCCACGGCCGGCCTCACGGCGTCGTCGGGCGAGTCGGCGCAGGCGATCGGCTTCGTCGTGATCTTCCCGCTCACGTTCGCCTCCTCGGCCTTCGTGCCGCCGGAGTCCATGCCGGCGGGGCTCCAGCAGTTCGCCGAGGCGAACCCGTTCAGCACCGTGACGGATGCCGTCCGCTCCCTGTGGCTCGGCACCCCCGCGAACAGCGACATCTGGATGAGCGTGGTGTGGTCCCTGGCGCTGATCGCTTTCTTCGCCCCGATCGCGACGTCGCGCTACCGCAAGGCCACCAACCGCTGAGCTTGGCCGCCGAAGCCGTCATCTACGAACGGGTGGGCGCCGCGGCGGTCGTCACGATCGACCGCCAGGAGCGCCGCAACGCCGTGGACGGCCCCACGGCCGAGCTCCTCACCGAGGCCTACCGGCGCTTCGAGGCCGACGACGACGCGCGCGTGATGGTGCTCACGGGCGCCGGGGGCGTGGCGTTCTGCGCCGGCGCCGACCTCAAGGCGATCGACACCTTCGCGCCCCGGATGGAGCTGCCCGACGGCCCGCTGGGCTTCACGCGCCTCACCCCCACCAAGCCCACCATCGCGGCGATCGGCGGCTGGTGTCTGGCCGGCGGGCTGGAGCTGGCCCTGTGGTGTGACCTGCGGGTGGCGGCCGAGGGCTCGCGGCTGGGCTTCACCGAGCGGCGCTTCGGCGTGCCGCTGGTGGACGGCGGCACGCAGCGACTCCCGCGCATCGTGGGCCTGGGCCGGGCGCTGGACATGATCCTCACCGGCCGCATCGTGGAGACCGACGAGGCCAGGGCGATGGGACTGCTCACGGAGGTGGTGCGCAGCGGGCGCCACCTCGACCGGTCACTGGAGATCGCCGAGGCGCTCGCCCGGTTCCCGCAGGACACCATGCTCGCCGATCGCCGCGCGGCGATCGAGGGCATCGGCCTGCCGTTCTCCGAGGGGATGGCGCTCGAGGCGCGCAACGGGCTGCCCACCCTGGAGACGGCGGCAAGGGGCGCGGCGCGGTTCGCCGGCGGCGAGGGCCGCGGCGGCCGGGGCGCGGGCGCCTAGCGTTCCACGCGCAGCTCGCCGCGCATCTGCGAGTGGATCTTGCAGCGGTACTTCACGGCGCCCGGTCGGTCGAAGGTGTGGCTGAAGCGCTCGCCCGGCGCCACCTCGCCCGAGTCGAGGGTGCTGTTCAGCTCGCTGCCCACCGTGACGGTGTGGGCCACGCGGTCGCGATTGCGCCAGGTGACCTTCGCTCCGGCGCGCAGCGGCACCACCCGGGGATTGAAGGCCACCTCGCGCAATGCGATGCGGGCGCTGTCGCGGGGCTGGCCGAAGTCCTCCTCGAGGCTCGGCACGGACGCGTAGCCGTCCTTCTTCTCCCCGCAGCCCGCCGTGCCGAACGCCGCGAGGGCCACCAGCGCGATGGTGCCCGGGCGCATCATCGCCGGATGTAGGGGCTGGCCTGCTCGCGGACATCGCTCATCGACAGCCCATTGTCGAATGCATCTGGTGCGATGTCCTCGCCGCGCTCGAAGCGGATCAGCGCCGCGTGACGCGCCTCCACCTGCACGATCTGACCGGCTGCCTCCAGCACGTCGTCCTGCTCCACCAGCGGGGCGGCGCCGTTGTAGGCGCTCACGCCCACCTCCTCCAGGGTCTGGGCGAGGGCGAGGAACGCGCGCTCGGAGCGCAGGGCATCCCCGAAGTCGAACTGCGGGGGCTCGCCCACCGTCGCACTCAGCTGCACCGCCAGCTGGGACAGCGCCTCCACATGCTGGGACTCGTGATCGGCAAGCTCGCGCGCCAGCCGCCGTACCGCGGGCGAGAGGCCGGGCACCTCGCGCAGCGCGCGCCGGTAGTAGTCGGCCTCGAGCTGTTCCAGCAGGAGCGCGAACTGCACGACCTCCACGTCGACGCGGCCCGACTGGCCCACGGCCTGCGCCACGAACGGCCCCACCGCCGCCGCGCCGCTCACCGAGGCCGCACCCAGGGCGCCACGCAGCAGCAGCTCGCGGCGCGTGGTGCCGGGCACGCGGATCTGGGCGCTCATGCGAGGAACGGCTCGATCCGCGTCATCACTTCGCCGCGCTCGAGCGCCACGGCGAAGGCGCCATCGGGGAACGGGCCCCTGCCCGCCAGCCGGTTGAGGATCGCCGCGTGACGGCCCTCGACGGTGTGGATCGAGAGCGCCGCGGCGAGGATCTTCGCGTCCTCGATCTGCCCGGCCTCCGCGACGTAGGCGCCGGCCCCGGTGTTCTCGAGCCCTGCGGCCACGCGGATCACCTCGTCGCGCCCGCCCGCCAGCACCTGGGAGAAGTCGGTGTCCGGGCGTGCCGCCACGCGCCCGAGCCGCCGCGCAATCGTGCGCAGCGCCTCCACGTGCTCGCGCTCGTTGCTGTGGATCAGCTCGGCGAGCGCGGCCTCGCGTCCGGAGAGCACGCCCGCGCTCACCACCGCCTCGTAGAAGGCCTCCTCCACGTACTCGAGCGTGAGCGCGTAGTTCACGACGTCGAGATCCCCGCGGGGCGGGCCGGTGGCCGGATCGTTGGAATCGTCCCCACAGCCGGCCGCAAGCACGGCCGCCCCCACCGCCGCCGTGGAAATCAGGCCGCGGCGGGTGAGCTCGCTCACGGCGTTGCTGCCTCGCGCCCCGCGCGGCCTGCGGGCGCGGGCACGACGGGCGCCCGCCCGCGGCGCAGGCGGGCGTACTTCTGGTTCTGGTAGAGCGAGCGCGGCGCCTCGAAGCACGGCGGCTCGGAGCCGGCGTTGAGGAAGGCGAGCGGGCCGGGCGTCTGCGAGTCCTTGGGATCGCGCTGCTCGCCGTTGGGGCAGTCCATGGTCTCGATCACGCCGAGCGGGATGGCGCGCTGGTAGGCGTTCGGCTGGACGTAGGAGTTGCCGCGGTCGGTGGACGGCCTGCTGGTGTTGCGGCGGAATGACTCGCCGTCGATCATCGCGATCTGGGGCAGCCAGTGCTCCGCCCCGCGCGGGGAGCGGTAGCCGCCGGTGCCGTTGCCCGCCAGGGCGGCGCCGCCGACGGTGATGAACTGCGCCACCTGCTGGCGGCTGAAGCTCAGGTAGGCCAGCACGGGGTTGAGCTCGGGCAGGAAGTTGTGCAGCGCCGTGAACACCGGCTGTGAGCCGGCGAGGAAGCGCTCGCCCTGGGGCAGGCCGCGGTTGGCGGCCGTGATCAGCGGGTCGAGATCGCGGTAGAGCTGCTGCAGGTCGGGCGCGAGGTCGCCGAGGTCGCGCACCGTGGGCCCGAGATCGTCGGCCGGTCCCTTGAGGTCGTTCACGAGCGGGCGGGTGTCGCGCGCGAAGGTCTCCAGCCGGGCGAGCGTGGAGCGCGACTCGCGCAGGAAGGTGGGGAACACCTGGAAGGTGTCGGCCAGCGCGTCGTCGCGCGAGGCCAGCGCGTCGAAGGTCTCGTTGCCGTTCTGGATCAGGCCCCGCAGCTGGCCCTCCTCGGCGGCCAGGGCGTTGAACACGCGGCCCGTGTCCCTGACCACCCCCCGCACCGCCCCCTTCTGGTCGTCCAGGATCTCCAGCAGGCGGGCGCCGTCGGTGGCGAACGGCGCGAGGTTGCCGATCGCGTCGTTGAGATCCTCGGCGTAGTCGTCGGCCACGGCCACCGAGCCCTCCTTCACCCAGCCGCGGAAGTCCTCGCGGGTCGGCTCGTCGAAGATCCGGTAGATCTCGTCGAGCTCCACGGTGAGCTTCACGTTGCCGGCGGGCGCTCGCCGTCGCCGAGCATCCCCGCGCTCGGGGTCGCCCGGCGTGAGCTCCACGTAGGTCTCGCCCAGCAGGGTCTTCTGGCGCAGGATCGCCTTGGTGTCGCGCGGGATCGGCGAGTAGCTGTCTGCAGCTCGATCTCCACCACCGACCGGCCCTCGTCCTTGGCCAGCTCGCGGGCCTTGACCTTGCCCACGTTCACGCCGGCCAGCCGCACGTCGGCCTCCTCCACCAGGTCGAGGCCTCCGGAAAGGCCGCCGTGAAGCGATAGGCCTCCGGGCGCAGCGGGATGGTGCCGCCGAAGGACAGCCACAGGAACAGCAGGATCCCCACGCACGAGAGCGTGAAGCCCACCATCGCGGCGATCCGGCCGAGGCTGGGCGTCTGCTTAGCCATCGCTCAGCAGGTAGTCCCGCGTTGGCGAGCGAAAGCCGAGACACGAGGACGAGGCCCAGCAGCGTGCGGTCAGCAGCGTCGCCCGAAGCCCGAGGCCACCACGGCGTTCACGATGTGCACCTCGGCCACTGGCGGGATCTGGCTAGCAGTGCTCGATTCCGCTCTCCAGCTGGGCCGCCGCCGAGCACGCTCACGCCGCAGAGGGTGAGGCGGCGGAACGGCCCGGTGGCGTCGGAGGTGTGGAACAGCGAGACGCCGTTCTGGGCCGTCCATGCGAGCCAGTAGAGGTAGCCCTCCTGGCGGTCGCGATCGCGCGCGAGGTCACCCGACAGCCCCTCGGCCCCGCCGGGGTTGTACGCGCCTATGTTGAAGAAGCGGTTGAGCTCGGAGAGCGAGGTGGTGAGGTCGGGCAGCGCCCGCGAGGTATCGCGCGGCGAGGCCGAGGTCGGCGACGTAGGGCTTCGCTCGGCGGGTGAAGGGACGGATCTGATTGCGAATGATCGGCGCCGCCTCCCTCACGAACGGGCGCACCTTCGCGTTGGTCTCGTCGAGCCGCCGGAAGGGCGGGCGCAGAGCATTCAGCGCCGGTCCCAGGCGGTCGCCCAGCGTCTCCACCTTGGAGAGCGTGGTGGCTGTTGGCGCAGCGCCCCCGGCAGCTTGTTCACGGTGGCCGACACGTTGGACTCCTCGGCGGCCAGCGCGGAGAACACCTCGTTGGAGCCGCGCACGAGCGACCAGCTCCGCGTCCTTGCCGTCCAGCTCCTGCACGATCTCGCCGTAGTCGCGGATCAGCTTCTTGAGGCTGGCGCGACGGCCGGCCACGGCGCCGTTCAGGCGAGCGAGGTCGCGGTGGAGGGGCTCGAGCCGCAGGAGCGTCTGGCGCAGGTCCTCGCCGCGGCCCTCCAGGCCCTGGCCGGCGGAGCTGATCAGGATCTTGAGGTAGCTGCGGGTGTCGCCGTCCAGCGAGGCGAAGATCTCGTCCGGGTCGATGTCGGGCGAGGTGTTGGCCACCGGGAGGCGGCCGCCGTCGGGGACCGGGCGGCCCTCGCCCGGGTCCACCTCGAGCAGCATGTCCTTCAGGGCGGTCTTGGGACGCAGGAGCACGGTGGCGTCCTGGCGGATCAGGCCGTTGTACTTCGGCAGGATCTCCATGTCCACGACGGCGACGCCGTCCTCGACGTTCACCCTCGCCGATGGCGCCCACCTCCACGCCCGCCACGCGCACCGTCTGCCCCTGGCCCGGGAGTGACGGCCTGGGCGTCGTCGAACTCCACCTTGATCACCTTCGGCTTGTCCTCCACCAGAACGGGAATCGCAGCCGTTGCTGGTTGGCGAGGATGTAGCCGCCGACTCCCAGCGCGAGCAGGAACAGGGCGAGCAGCGCCACGGAATCCCGCCAGTACTTGCCGATCGCGCGCTTCATCGCTTGGCCTTCGCCCGGTGGCGGGCTTGCCGAGGCGCTCGTCGCGCGCGAGCTCTTGAGGTAGCGCTGCATCACGTCGTGCGCAGCGCGCGTGCGGCCTGGCGGCCGTGCCCAGCGGACCCGGTGTTTGTGAACTGGGCGGTGGCGCCGCCGGGGCGTTGAGGTTGGGCGCGTCCTGCGTCTCGCAGGGACGTCCGGGCGGTGCGGCGGCGGGAGGTGGGGGCGCGGGCGGAACGGGCTCGACCTCACCCGCTGCCGTCTGCGGCGGCACGGCCTGGACGCGGAAGAAGGGCGTGTTGGCGTCGTAGGTGCGGCTGTCGCCCGACAGGCCCACGAAGCTGCGCTGGATCTGCTCGCGCACCAGCGAGCCGCTGTTGCCCGACTCGCCCGAGGGGATCGGGGACTGGGCGAAGGGCACCAGCACCTCGTTGGTGCACGAGGCGAGCTCGCGCTGCCGGCCGAGGAGCGGGTTCAGCCGCGGTTCAGGCGCACGAGGTTGGGGATCTGGCGGCGCATGCTCGCGCGGCGGTGCCCTGCAGCTCCTCCGGGCCCACCAGCGCGCGCGCCTGGCGCAGGAACGGCGGCGCGGCGTCGATCGCTCGGCGGGGAGCGCACGCCCGGTAGCGCCTTCGCGCGAAGGCGCGCAGCGAGGGGAGCGCGCTCGTTGAGCGACGCCAGCGCCGGCGATCCGGCCCGCAGCGTGTCGTCGCAGCGCGGGCACCGCCGCCCGAGGTTCTCGTCCTCGCGCGCCACCGCGCCGGCCAGTGATGTTGAGGTTCGGTCACGAGGTCCTTGAGCGCGTCGGTGGTCCACCGTGAGCGCCGGGCCACACCCTGCTGGCCTGCGCACCCGGCGCGAGGTCCTCGGCCGGGTCCACGCCGAGAAGCGCGTCGTTGGCGAGCGAGGTGTCGCGGTAGGCGGGCTCGAAGTACGGGATCGCGTTGTTGAAGCCCTCGGCGCCGCCGCCGCCGAGGCCCTTGAGCGAGTACTCGGCCAGCAGGGTGCGCAGGTCGCCGCGCACGTCGGCCTTGAAGCACCGACATGATCTCCGAAGCTGGACGGGGTTCGAGGTCTGCTCGGTGGGGATCGGCTCGCCGCTCGCGCAGCTCGGGCGAGTTGGGCGAGCCGGGTGCAGGTCGACGAAGAAGTTGCCCTCGAGCAGGATGCGCGGCCGGATCTTGGCCGCGGCGTCCTGCTGGATCGGGAGCGCTGAATCTTCGAGCTCCATCTTCACGCCGCGGCGCCCGCTTGGGGTCGACCACCTCGACCTTCGACACCTTGCCGACTCCACTCCGGCTATCCGCACCGGCGAGGTTCGCTTGATGCCGCTGGCGTCCCTGAAGACCGCCGCGAGCTTGTAGGGGTTGGCGAAGGGGTTGAAGCTTGGTGAAGCCGAAGTACGACCACCGCGATCCAGCAGGAACTGCGATCAGGCCCGGCGCTGAAGGGAGACATCCCGGTGTCCGGCGGCTGTGCCGCGGCTTGCGCGAGAAGAGGGACACCTAGGTCACGTCCTTCACGGTGTCGATGCCAAGCTGGCGGGACTTGAACGTGCCGCCGCGCAGGCCGGGCGTGTCGGAGTCGAGCACCATGTGTGTGCCGCCGCCCTGGTTGGGGTCCGTCGAGGGCGGATAGCGCTGGCCGGTGACGGCCGGTCGGGGTAGCCGGTCTGGCCGGCCTGGCAGTCGGCGCGGCCGTTGGAGTCGATCGCGGGGCCGCCGTACTGGGTGTGCAGCGAGGCCGGCGGGTTGGGCCCTGCGGGTCCTCCCTGGCGTGGGGGTGTCCACCGGGCGGTCCGCGGCGCTGGTCGCCGAGCGGGTTGGTCTGCCCGCGGATCCGCCTGCTTGAGCAGGACGCGCTCGACGTGCCGCCGCTGCTGGCTGGGACGATGTGCTCGCCGAGCGGGTTGAAGAAGTAGACGGCGTAGTTGCAGACCGTCTGGTACGGCGCGATGAACTCGATGCCCGGGCGCGCGACGTCGACCGTCTTGTCCAGGTCGCGGATGCGCGAGCAGCGTGTTGCGGGTTCTCGCCCAGGTCCTCGAGCGCGCCGAACAACGTCGGCGAGGCGGTCGGTGAGCGCGGCACTGCGCCGGGGCACCGGCGTGCCGGTCAGCGAGCGCCGGCGTCGAGCGCCGGCAGCGAGTCGCGGCAGCTCCTGCGCCGCGGGGCGCAGACGCGCCGAGAGGTCGGCGAAGTCGGCCAGGAACGGGCGCTGCACCCGGAACGAGCGGATGGCGGTCGAGCGTCGGCGGGGTCTCCTCGATCGTCGCCTGCAGCGCGTCCGGGTCGCGCGAGAGCGCGGCGAAGGTGTCGGCCATGTTGGTGAACAGCTCGGCGAACTGCGGGCGCGCCACCGGCGCGGTCTCGCCCGTTCGCGCGGGCGAGGCCGACGGAAGAGGTCGGACAGCTCGGTGCTCGGACGTCGAGGTTCCGCATCACGGGCGTGAGGTAGCGCAGGAGCGGGTCGAGCGAGGCGGATCGCCTCGTTGATCGACCTGCCGCGGCCGGCTGAGCGCGTCGCCGAAGCCCTCGTAGGCGGCGCGCGACGTTCGGCGAGTGTCCGCGTCGAAGGTGGAGAGCACGTCCTCGAGCTCGACCGGGCGGCTCGGTGCGGCCGGGCCGGTGCTCGAGCGCAGCGTGTCGCCGGTGTCGAGCATCGACTTCGACGCCGACCCGGCAGTGATCTCGACGAACTTCAGGCCCGAGCGCCGAACGCGGGCGGATCGTCGACCTGGGTGTCCACGGCAGCGGCGTTGACGGCCTCGTCGAGCTTCATCTCGAGCAGGGCGACCGTCTCGGACTTGCCGCGATGCTGGATCCGCTTGGCGGTGATCGTCGAGACGACCCACCCGGAAGCCGCCGAGCCGGACCTCGTTGCCCTCGACGAGCTTGGCCGCGTTCGGGGCCTCGGCCTTCAGGTCGTAGGTCGGGACGAACGGAAGGCCCTGGTTGGCGTTGTAGGCGAGGAACACGGCGACGATCGCGATCAGCAGCGTGATCGCGCCGACGAGCACGGGGCTCGCGACGATCGACGCAGCTGCGTTTGCCCCCTCATGGCGTGAGCAGGTAGTCGAGGAGCCGGTCGGTGGACGCGGTTGCCGCCGCCCGGGCGCCGGGCCGGGCGCCGCTCGGGATGCCCGGTGAGTCGAGCAGCTTCCGGAGCGCGCGGGCACCGTGCGGCTGGGATCCGCGGCTTTGCGGTGCGGGCTGCGCGTCGCGCCCGGCTCGGGAGCGCCCGGCCGGCGGCGACTTGCCGCGGCGCGCCCCGCCGTCGCGCCGTTCTCGTTCGCGAGCGTCTGCGCGCCGCGGTTGCTCGGCGCGCGTCGGATCGGCGGTGGTGACGCCCGGCTGGTCGGGCCCGAGGAACTGGTTGCAGCGCGTGAACGGCTGCCTCCTCGCCCTCGTCGGAGGCGTAGTAGGGCGTGCAGTCGGGATCCTCGACGCCGATGATCTGAGCACGTGGCCCACGTCGTCGAAGCCGTTGATCGTAAGGCGCCTGCCAGAAGAAGAAGTCCCACAGTCCCTCGAAGCCAGTGAAGCCGCCGCTGCCGGCGCGATGTGCGGTCTTGTCCGGCGCGGGGGCGCCGTGGCCTTGGCGCGCGGGTCGGGCTCGACGGCGCGCTTGCGGTCGTCGAGCGTCATGAGCAGCTGGCGCAGCGGCTTGGCGAGGCCGGCGCGTCGCGCGCCAGCGCGCGCAGCTCGGCGACTCCTCGTCTGCTCGCCGCGAAGGCGCGCGGGCCGGCCACGGCGAGTGCCGAGGCCGCGAAGGCCGGGCGCGAGGCGTCGGAGAAGGGCCGAGCCGGGCGAGGAACGTGTGTCGAGGTCCGGGCGCCGCGGTCCAGGTCGGCGAGCAGCGGGATCTGCTCGTCGGCGAGCGTGCCGAGCCGCGCCAGTAGGGCCGCAGCTCGTCGAGGAAGCGCGGGCAGCAGGGCGAAGTTGCGCGCGAGGTCGTCCCGCCGCGAGGCGGAGATCGTCGGCGGTCGCGCGCGCCTCGACCACCCAGCGCGCGACCTCGCGCCTTGCGGTTCTCGAGCTGCGGAGACCACCGTGTCGGCGTCGCTGATGAACTCTCGATCGCGCTGCGCTGGCGCCCGAGGATCCGCAGCGTCCTGCTGGTCTCGCGCAGGCCGGGATGGGCGCGCGTGAGGACCTCGGAGAGGTCCTCGCCGCGGCCGGCGAGCCCGGCGCCGAGCTCGGCGATGATCAGGCGCGCCGCCGGTAGGGGCGGCGCAGGATGTTGTTCGACGAGGTCGACCGGGATCGTGGACGCGGTTGCTCCGACGGCGTCGCGCCGCCGGCCGTCAGCTTGCGCCTCGAGCGGCCGGGCTGCAGTCGACGAAGTACTCGCCGATCAGCGACTGCGGGTTGGTTTCGCAGCTGGCGTCCTCGCGCAGCTCGCCGAAGCCCGACTCGGTCACCTCGAAGTCCGCCACGCGCCTTGCGCGGGTTCTGGTGTCGAGACCTAGAAGCCGGTCGTCTGGCCGGCGCGCACGCCGGCGACCTTGAGGTCGCCGCCCTCGGTGAGCCCGAACGCGTTGTCGAACACCGCGCGATACTTGGTCCCCGGGATCGTCGCTGCCGGCCGCCGCGAGCACCACTGCGCCCGCCACCACGAGCACCGCCATCAGCGCGACGACCACGACGCCTCATGGCCCGGCCGCCCGGTCTGAGTCGCGGCAGTTGAGCGGCGGCCTGCTCGGCGGTGAGAGCACGTTGGAGCCGTCGGATGCGGCCTGCTCGGCGCCGCCGGGGCAGCGCTTGTACTGCTTCTGCTTCACCGGGCTGGCCGCCGCCAGGATCTCGTCGAAGTAGATCCCCGCGCGCGAGAAGCCGCCCAGAGCGTCATAGGCGCCGGAGGTGGAGAAGTCGTCGAGCCAGCCCACAAGTCGGGCGTGTACGGCGCGCCCGAAGGCGATCTGCGGCGCCGCCGCCGTTGAAGGCCTCCACCGTCTCGGGGAACGCGCCCTCGGCGGGGGCGCCGTGGATGCGCGCGCGTGTCAGGGCGGTGCGCGCCAGGGGCGGGAAGCTGTTGGTGAACTCGATCAGGTCGTTGCGAGGACCCGGCTGCGGCGGATGGTCGGCGCTGAGGTCGCGGACGGTCGGCTTGGCGTCCGCGGCGAAGCCGCGCGGCTCCGCCAGGAAGGGGCCGAGCCGCCGGGCCACGGGCTCGGAGGCGTCCACGAGCGGGTCGACGTCGTCGAGCGCCGCGCGCAGGTTCACGAAAGTGGTGTTCGCGCGGCGCATGAACGGGGGCAGGCGCTCGACCGACTCCGCCGAGCGCGCTCTTCTCGCTGCTCAGCGCGCCGAAGGTGCGGTTGAGGTTGCCCACGGCCCCGGTGAGGTCGTCGCCGCTCGGCGAGCGCGCCCACGAGGTTGGACGAGTCCTTGAGGAAGTGCCCGAGCAGCACCTCGTCGCGGGCGAGCTCGCTGAACAGCCGGCGGGACGTGGACAGGGACGGGGTTGAGGTACTTGGTGCCCCTGTTCAGCTGCTGGCCGCGGCCCTCGATCATCTTGCGCGAGCCCTTGAGGAAGTCCTGGACCGCGACGCGCGCGACGGGATCGAACAGGTCGAAGATCTCGTCGATCTCCACCGCGACGTCCGTGTCGTCGGGGCCGATCCGGCCGCCGTTGTCGATCTTCGGCGCCGTCACCGTCGCCCGGCTCGATGTCGACGAAGCGGTTGGCGATGCCCGACAGCGACTGCTGCTTGACCACCGCGCGCGAGCCCACCGGCAGGGGCGTGAAGTCGCCCCTCGATCTGTCAGCTTCACGTCGGCCCTGCCGTCCGGCGTGATCTTGATCGACTCGACGCTGCCCGCGGGCACGCCGCCGATCTGGACCACGTTGCCCTTCACGAGCTGCCCGGCGTTCAGGAACCGGGCGGTCACCTGGTAGCCGTTGCCTCCGCCGAAGAGGACGAAGCCCACCAGCACCGCGGCTGCGAGCACGGCAGCCAACGCGGCAATCCGCGCAAAACCTAGACCCTGTTGGTCTTCCATCCCTTCCCCGTTACTGGCCAACCGGCATGGGACTCTACCCGTCGCCGGAAGCCGGGATACCCAGTCAGGCTCGCGGGGGCGCCCCTGGCATAGTCAGGTGCGTGGCGTCGCCGGCGATAGAGGTCTCCGACCTGCGCAAGAGCTACGGGGCGGTGGAGGCCGTGCGTGGCGTCTCCTTTCGGGTGCAGCAGGGCGAGGTCTTCGGCCTGCTGGGACCCAACGGCGCCGGCAAGACCACCACCGTGGAGATCCTCGAGGGCTACCGCGAGCGCTCGGGGGGCGACGTGCGGGTGCTCGGGCCAGATCCGGCCGCGCGCGACCGCGGGCGCTCAAGCAGCGCGTGGGCATCGTGCTGCAGAGCGCGGGCTTCTACCCCCGCCTGACCGTGCGCGAGGCCGTCGCGCACGTGGCCAGGGCCTATCCCGCCCCGCGCGACCCGAGCGAGACGATCTCGCTGGTGGGGCTCTCGAGGAGAGCGCCGGAGCACGCTCCAACCGCCTCTCCGGGGGCCAGCAGCGGCGGCTGGACCTCGCGCTCGCCCTGGTGGGCGACCCCGAGCTGGTGTTCCTCGACGAGCCCACCACCGGCTTCGACCCCGCCGCGCGGCGGGCCGCCTGGGACGGTGGTGCGCACGCCTGCGCGGGCTGGGCAAGACCGTGCTGCTCACCACCCACTACCTCGACGAGGCCCAGGCGCTGGCCGACCGCGTGGCGATCGTCAAGGACGGCCAGATCGTGGCCGAGGGCGCGCCGGACGCGCTCACGCCCGCGAGCGCGGGCTACCGCGTGTCCTACGAGTCCCAGGGCCGCCGGGTGGAGCACCAGACCGGCGACCCCACCGACCTCCTGCACCGCCTGACCGGCGACGCGCTGGCCCGCGGCGAGCGCCTTCACGCCCTCGAGGTGGCCCGCCCGACGCTCGAGGAGGTCTACCTCGAGCTGACCGCGGAGGACGACAGATGAGTCCCGCGGCACTCGCCTGGCAGCAGTTCCGGCTGGAGCGAAAGCTGTTCTGGCGCAACCCCAGCGCGGCCTTCTTCAGCTTCGTGCTGCCGCTGCTGCTGCTGCTGCTCGTGGCGTCGGTGTTCTGCCAGGCGACGAACGACGAGCTCGAGATGCTGATCCCTGGGATCGCGGGCCTGAGCATCATGGCCACCACCTTCAACGCGCTGGCCTTCAACCTCACCTTCCTGCGCGAGCAGGGCATCCTCAAGCGCCTGCGGGCACGCCCGATGCCGCACGGCGTCCTACCTCGCGGGGTTCCTGGGCAGCGCCGTGGTCAACGCCTTCGTGCAGGTGGGGCTGGTGGTGGCGATCGGCCACCTGCTCTACGACGTGAGCTGGCCGCGCGACTGGCTCGCGCTGATCGTGTTCACGCGGCGCGGGCGTTGCCGCGTTCGGCTCGCTGGGAATCGCCCTCTCGCACGCGATCCCGAACTTCGACTCGCGCCGCCGCGTACATGAACGCGATCTTCCTGCCGGTCATGTTCGTCTCGGGCATCTTCTACTCGAGCGAGAGCGCTTCCGCCCGTGCTCGAGGCCGCCGCCGGGCGCTCCCGCTCAAGCACGTGGTGGACGGCCTGTCGGGAGCGATCGTCGGTGGCGCCGGCGTGGTGGACAACCTCGGCGGGCGGCCGTGATCGGATTATGGGCCGCCGGCGGGGTCGTGCTTGCCGTGCGTGGGTTTCCGCTGGGAGTAGGCGACTCGAGCCGCGGCTATGCCGCGTCTCGAAGTGCTTCCAGCTCGCCGTCCTGCGCCAGTCGCCGCAGTGCGCGGTCCTCGATCTGGCGTACGTTCTCGGCGGAGAAGCCCAGCCGGCGTCCGGTCTCGCGTAGCGCCACCTCCTCGCCGTCACGTCCCAGGCCGTAGCGCAGCGTGAGCACATCACGGTCGGGGCTGGGCAGCGTGGAGACCACCTTCAGAACCTTGAGCCTGCTCTCGTCTTCGGCGACCTCCTGATCGGGAGTCTCCGAGTCGTCGGCGATCAGGTCGCCGAGCGCGGCGTCGCCCGCCTCACCACGCCCTTGTCGAGGCGCGTGGGGTTGCGGTCCGCGGCACGGATGTCCTGAATCCTCGAGGTCCATGCCGAGCGAGTCGGCGATCTCCTCGTCGGTGGGCTCCGGCCCAGCTGGCGCCCCGAGCCGCGCTCGCGGTCGCCGACTTGCCGGGCCAGGGCTCGCGATGTGCACGGGCAGCGAACGGTGCGGCTGGTGTTGGCCAGTCCGCGCCGATGGCCTGCCGCACCCAGAGGGGCCGTATGTGGAGAACTTGAACCCCTTGCGCCAATCGAACTTCTCCACGCCGTGGATCAGGCCGAGCATGCCCTCTGCGATGAGGTCGAGAGCGAGGACCCCTGTGTCCCCGACTTGCCGCGCCATGGAGACGACCAGATACGAGGACTCGCGTTGATCATGGGGCCTGGCGGCCAGGTGGCCTCTCTCATCGCCTGGGAAAGCTGATCTCTCTCCTCGGCGGTGAGCAGGGAGACGGGCGGCTTCGCGAAGAAAGAGCCTACTGGGGCCCGTGGTACTCGGGGTCGCCGTCTTTGTCTCAGCCAGTCTGGATTTCCTTCCTACCGGAACGGACGAAATAGAGCCACCTTCTAAGTAGTCGAGGGCCCGCCGCGCCCTGACATCGCTTCCAGAGCCTCAGGCGTGCCCGTGGCGGCGCAGCCAGGCTCATGGCGTCCAACGGCGCCACCGCCGAGGCCAGAAGCTCCCAGAAGCGCTCGGGAGTGGTCGTGGACCTCGAGGTGAGCGACCTCGTGCTCGACCACATACTCAAGGATCTCGGACGGGGCAAGCAGCAGCCGCCAGTTGAAGCTCATGGCGCCGTTGACGAGCAGCTGGCCCAGCGGGTGCGCTGCCCGCGTATCCGGAGACCCGTTGTAGCCGCGCCTCCCGCGCGACGGCGGCGTCGAGCCGCGACGCGATCTCACGCGCGCGCGGCGGCGATACCAGCGCTCGAGGGCATCGCCGACCGCTCCCTCCCCCAGGAGAGGCCACCTGCACTCCAGTAGGTCGCCGCGGCGCGCCACGTGTGCGCGCATGCGCCCGGGCTCGACGTGGACCCACCAGCTTCAGCCGCTCGCCCAGGTAGGGACCTCGCCCCCGTCCACCAGGCGTGCGGGGGGCTGAACTCGCGCCTCGGCTCGCGCATCCGCTCGAGCGTGCGCTCGATCCAGCGCGCTTCTCCTCCACGAACGGCTCCACTCGGCGCATCGGGAAGCCGCCGGGGGACCACCACCTCCACCCCGTCGGCGGAAGACCGGATGCGGGCGCGCCGCGCGCCGCTCGGAGCGCCGGATGGATAGGGGATCGAACTCACCCGGGTCGAC
>CAVSGC010000026.1:0-18510 GCA_963727395.1 uncultured Thermoleophilaceae bacterium
CGCTCGGTGTGGAGCGGCTCTGGGGAGTGGGCCCCGCAACGGCCGCCCGGCTGCACGCCCGCGGGATCACCACCGTGGGCGACATTGCGAAGCTGGCCGAGCCCGCGCTCGTGGCAATGCTCGGACGGGCGTCGGGCCGGCGCCTGCACGCGCTCGCGCACAACCGTGACCCCTGGCCGGTGCGGGCGCGCCGCGGTCGCCGCTCGTTCGGATCCCAGTCCGCCTTCCGGTGGTCCTCCAGATCGGCACAGGCCCTCGACGCGAGGGTGGTGGCGCTGGTGGATCGCGTGACCCGCCGGATGCGAAAGGCCGGCCGCGTGGGCCGCACCGTGGTGCTGCGCCTGCGCTTTGACGACTTCTCACGGGCGAGCCGGTCACGCACGCTGCCGCGCCCCACGGCCGCCACCGATGCCATCCTCGCCACGGTCAGGGAGCTTGTGGCCGCGGCCATGCCGACGCTTCACGAGCGGGGCCTCACTCTCGTGGGCGTCACGGTGAGCAACCTCGACGGCGACGGCGCCGCCAGGCAGCTGGAGCTGCCGTTCGACGGCCCGGGCCGCGCCGTGCTCGACGCCGTGCTCGACGACGTGCGCGACCGCTACGGGACCGGCGCCGTCACCCGGGCGGCGCTGCTGGGCTCCGATCCCCGTCTGGCGGCGTCGCTGCTGCCCGAATGAGAAATCTCCGGGTCGGTGTCGATTTCGCTGCCGCTCGCTCGACGCTTGGGTAGAAACCAGTGTCAACCCAAGTCAGAAGGAGCAACTACATGCGATTCATGGTCATGGTCAAGGCAGACGAGGACAGCGAGGCCGGCGTGATGCCCAGCGAGGAGCTCCTCAGCGGAGATGGGCGAGTTCAACGAGGAGCTGGTCAAGGCCGGCGTGATGCTCGCCGGCGAGGGGCTGCACGCCAGCTCGAAGGGCGCGCGGGTGCGGTTCTCCGGCGCCGAGCGCACCGTGATCGACGGCCCGTTCGCCGAGACCAAGGAGCTGATCGCCGGCTTCTGGATCATCCAGGTGAAGTCGCAGGACGAGGCGATCGAGTGGGTCAAGCGCTGCCCCAACCCGATGGAGGGCGAGTCCGAGATCGAGATCCGCCAGGTGTTCGAGCCCGAGGACTTCGGCGAGGAGCTCACGCCCGAGCTGCGCGAGCAGGAGCGAGCGTACCCGCGAGCAGGCGGAGGCCAACCAGCGGTAGCCGCCTGCTGTAGTCGGTGGCCATGACGGCCCCCGACGCACACCGCGCGATCGACGCGGTCTGGCGGATCGAGTCAGCCAGGCTCATCGCCGGCCTCGCGCGCATGGTGCGCGACGTCGGGCTTGCCGAGGACCTCGCCCAGGACGCGCTCGTCGCCGCCCTCGAGCAGTGGCCGCGAGTCGGGCGTGCCCGGACAACCCGGGCGCCTGGCTCATGGCCACCGCCAAGCACCGCGCGATCGACCGGCTGCGCCGCACACACGGATGGCGGAGCGCAAGCACGAGGAACTCGGACGGGAGCTCGAGATGCAGCAGCAGCTCACCGAGCGTGACCTCGACGCGGCGATCGACGACGACATCGGCGACGATCTGCTGCGCCTCATCTTCACGGCGTGCCATCCGGTGCTGTCCACGGAGGCGCG
Source organism: uncultured Thermoleophilaceae bacterium (assembly GCA_963727395.1). Taxonomy (GTDB): domain Bacteria; phylum Actinomycetota; class Thermoleophilia; order Solirubrobacterales; family Thermoleophilaceae; genus JAAYBF01. Next base: position 1,619 of record CAVSGC010000026.1, read on the forward strand.
CGTGGCGCTCACCCTGCGCCTGGTCGGGGGCGCTGACCACCGACGAGATCGCGCGCGCCTTCCTCGTGCGCGGAGCCACGGTGGCCCAGCGCATCGTGCGCGCCAAGCAGACGCTCGCCGACGCGCGCGTCCCCTTCGAGGTGCCCAGCGGCGGCGACCTCGACGAGCGCCTGTCGTCGGTCCTCGAGGTGATCTACCTCATCTTCAACGAGGGCTACTCGGCCACCGCCGGCGACGACTGGATGCGGCCGGCGCTCTGCGAGGACGCGCTGCGCCTCGGCCGCATCCTCGGCGGGCCTCGCCCCGACGGAGCCGGAGGTGCACGGGCTCGTGGCGCTGATGGAGATCCAGGCGTCGCGCACGCGCGCGCGCACCGGCCCCTCTGGCGAGCCCGATTCTGCTGCTCGACCAGGACCGCGCGCGCTGGGATCACCTCCTCATCGCCCGCGGCCTGGCCGCGCTCGAGCGCGCCGAGCAGCTGCGGCGGCGCGCTTCGGGCCCTACGCCCTGCAGGCCGCGATCGCCGCCTGCCATGCGCGGGCCCGCTGCCGGAGGAGACCGACTGGGAGCGCATCGCCGCGCTCTACGAGGCGCTGTCCCGGCTGACGCCGTCGCCGGTGGTGGAGCTCAACCGGGCGGTGGCGGTGGCGATGGCGTTCGGGCCCGCGGCGGGTCTCGAGCTGGTCGATGCGCTCGCCTCTGAGCCCGCGCTCGAGGGCTATCACCTGCTGCCGAGCGTGCGCGGCGATCTGCTCGCGAAGCTCGGCCGCCGCGACGAGGCGCGCGTGGAGTTCGAGCGGGCCGCGGAGCTCACCCGCAACGAGCGGGAGCGCACGTTGCTCCGTGCTCGTGCGGCCGGCCGGTAGGGGCGGCGCACTGGCCTGGCCGCGGCGGATCGGCGATTATCGCCATGTGACTGCAGAGGCTCTTGACGACGCCGGCTTCGAGCTGATCGAGAACCCCGGCCGCGACACGGGTTGGACCACTCCGCCCACCGGCCGCCCGCCGGCCCGGACATTGCACGAGCAGCTGCCCGGCTATGAGGAGGCGCCGCTGCTGGAGGTGCCCCGGCTGGCTGAGGATCTCGGCGTGGGCGCCGTGCTGCTCAAAGACGAGCGTGAGCGCCTGGGGCTGCCGTCGTTCAAGGGCCTGGGCGCGTCGTGGGCCAGCTGCTGGGCGATAGCCGAGCACCTCGGCTCGCCGGAGCTGGCCGCTGACTTCGAGGCGCTCAAGCGGCGCCTGGCCGACTCGCCGGGCCTCACGCTCGCCTGCGCGACCGACGGCAACCACGGTCGTGCCGTGGCGCACATGGCGGCCGTGCTCGGGGTGGACGCGTACGTGCTGGTGCCCGCGGGGATCGTGCAGGCTCGAATCGACGCGATCGCCGCGGAGGGCGCTCGGGTGGAGGTGTTCGACGGCACCTACGACGAGGCCATCCGCCACGCGGCAGGCCTCGCCGACGACCGGCACATAGTGGTGAGCGACACGTCCTGGCCGGGCTACGAGGAGGTGCCCCGGCGCGTGATCGACGGGTACGCCACAGCCTTCGAGGAGCTCGATCGCCAGCTCGCGGGGCGCCGGGTGGACCTGGTGCTCGTGCCGATCGGCGTGGGCGCGTACGCCGCTGCGGTGGCCGCCTACCTGCGCGGACCCGTGGGGAGCAGGGCCTGCCTCGTGGGCGTCGAGCCCGCGGACGCGGCGTGCCTGATGGCCTCGGCCGTGGCCGGACGCCCGGTGGCCGTGGAGGGCCCCCACGAGTCCTCGATGGCGGGGCTGAACTGCGGCATCCCGTCGCCCATCGCCTGGCCTGTGCTGAGCGCCGCGTTCGATGCGTTCTGCTCCATCACCGACCACGCGGCGGACTGGGGCATGCGCCGGCTCGCGGAACTGGGCATCGACAGTGGCGACTGCGCCGGCGGCACGGTGGGGGCCGCCCGGCTGCTCCTGGCAGGGCCGCACGCGGAGGAACACCGGGCGCGCCTGGGCATCGGGCCTGAGGCGACGGTGCTGATGCCCCTCACCGAGGGGGTGACCGACCCGGAGCACTTCGCCCGGCTGGTTGCGGCCGAGCCCGCGCTGTAGGCGGACATGCTGGCCGAGTTCCTGCGACACGAGTCGTGGTCGCCCCTGTGCCTGCGCGCCCTCAAGCCGCGGCCCCAGCGGTCGATGAGAACCACATGGTCACCCGACTGAGGGCCACGCTCCGATCAGGAGCCGCCGATCAGCGTGCTTTCACGCTGATCGAAACGATGCTCACCGCGGTGATGCTCACGATAATTCTCGGCGCGATCATCTCCCTCTCCGACGCTGCGCAGAAGGTGGTCCCCCGCGAGGAGGCGCTGGCCTTCACGGTCAGGGACGCCCAGGTGGCGCTCGACGCGATGACGCGCCAGCTGCGCCAGGCACAGGCCGTCACCGCGGCCACCGCGACCAGCATGGATGTGAGCGTTCCCGTGAGGGGCGCGCCGGGCACCGTGCGGCGCATCCTGTTCGATTGCAACGAGCCGCACCCCACCACCGCCGGCCTCAAGATGTGCATCACGCGGACCTACACCGGCGCGGTGGCGGGCCCCAAGGTGACCGTGATCCCCCGCGTCACCTCCGCCACCTTCACGTACACGCCGGCCGGCGCCACGCCCCCCTCCAACCCCCCGACCTTCGCGCAGCTCACCCTCAAGATCCCGGCGTCCGGTGAACGCAAGGATGGTTACGCCCACACCGTGTTCCTGGACGACGGCTTCTATATGCGGAATCTCGACAATGGCTGAGCGTTGGGACAGCATTCGCGGCCGGCTGAAGTCCGAGGAGGGCTTCTCCCTCATCGAGCTCGTGGTGGCGATGGCGCTCTCAGCCGTGGCACTGGTGGCCATCATCGGCTCGTTCGACAGCTCGCGGACTCTGATCAGCAGGGCTGAGCGAATCGAGACGGCCACGCACATCGGCGAGCAGGAGCTCGAGCGGATGATGGGCAAGACCTACGCCAATGTGGCCACCTCGAGCCTGCCGGTCCACGACTCCGATGCGTTCGATCCGCGCAAGTTCGTCACGGTCGGCGGCAGCGGCTACCAGTGGGACCACTCGGTCCCCAGCCGCGTCGAGACCTTCGTGCCGGCTCTCGCCGGCGCTCCGCCTCCATCTTCCGCATGGGCCGACGGCGCCACCCGCCTCAGCGGCGACGTGTGGCGCTTCGTCACGTGGGTCGACGACCCGAACATCTCCGGCACACAGGACGCCAAGCGGATCACCGTGGCCGTGTCCGTGGCCGGCAGGGTCACCAAGCCCGTCACGTTCACCTCGATCATCTGGGACAGGAAGGCGCTTTGATGCGACGGCTCTCACTCCGGTCCGAGGGCGGCATCGCGATGCCGGTGGTCATGGGGACGATGCTCGTGCTGTCACTGCTTGCCGGGGGCCTTCTGACCACCGCGGTGAGCTCGTCGTCCAGCGCCACCATCGACAGCAGCTCCAAGCGGGCGCTCGGCGCCGCCGAGGCCGGCCTGCAGACCGCCGCCCTTCGCCTCAAGAAGCTCTATCCGGCCTCGAACATGTGCATGGTCACCCCCACCGTGGCCAACCCCACCGGCGCCGTGGCTCCCAGCCCGAACACCACCGACGGCACCTGCCCGGCGAGCACGCCGGAGGCGGTCAGTGAGGGCGTGACCTTCACCTACTGGGTGACCCCGAGGGGCGCCACGTGCAACCGCCTGCCCAGCGTGCCCACCAGCACTTACGACCGCTGCATCACGAGTGTGGGAATCGCGAATGGCGTGAGGCGGCGGCTGCAGGTGCGGGTTGAGTCCGGGCCCAACCTGCCGTTCGCCAAGGCCGGCCTGGCGGGGATCGACAGGGTCAACCTGATCAACAAGGTGACCATCGAAGAGACCGACGTGGGTTCCAACGGGCCGATCACCATGACCGGCTCGCCCAACGAGGTCAAGATCACTGCGGGCAACGGAACGCTCGGCCAGGCGCGTCCATACGTGCCCGGCGGATCGGTGATCCGCACGGGCACGACCTCGATCGCGGGCGGCATCGCGAATCAGTCGTCCCCGTACCAGCTGACCCAGCCCGACTTCGCGGCCACCCTGACCCCCGCGCAGGGGGGCACAGGCACCAACAACAACGATCTGCTCACCACGAGGTTCGGCGCCAGCCGGTTCAACGCCGCCACGCGTGTGCTCACCATCGGCGCCAACGAGCAGTGGAAGTCGGGAAGCCTGGGTGCCTTCCCCACCGGCACGTTCAACCTGTGCGGCATGACGCTGGCCTCCGGATCCGAGGTAAACCTGGCAAACAGCACCGCCAAGGCCAATATCTACGTCGACTCGCCCCTGCGGCCAGGCTCGGGATGCGCCGCGGGCACCGGCACGTTCACGTCGAACAGCGGCAAGATGAACAACGGCATCTCCGACCGCAACTACTGGTTCTGGGTCTACGGCACGACCGCGCCAACAGACGCTCTCCCCGCCACCGGATCGACCGCCGACATCCGCCATCTCGGCACGTCTCACATCGATGCCGTCTGGTACGCGCCGTACTCGCGCTTCTACGCCGGGGGCACCGCGATCACCGTGCACGGTGCGGTGGCGGCACGTGAGATTTGGATGCAGAACAACGTCATTGCAGGCTTCGACATCGCGGTGGCTCAGGAGGTCGGGCCGGGCGCCGGGCCGGTGATCCGCCGGGGATTCTTCGAGTGCAAGGCCATCGCGCCGGTTGTGTCCGACCCCGAGTCGGGCTGCTGAGCCGAAGCTCTCCTGGACGTTTGTTCATCATCATTTACTCAAGCGGCGCCGCCCATCTGGCGAATGGATGGGTATGTGCTTCGAGCCCTCCGCTCAGGGTGGCGGCCTCCGCCCCCCTACGCCGGTCCCAACATCTCCCGCACACGTCGATCATCCGGGGCGGGAAGGCGCTTTGATGCGGCGGCTCTCACTCCGGTCCGAGGGCGGCATCGCGATGCCGGTGGTCATGGGGACGATGCTCGTGCTGTCCCTGCTTGCCGGGGGGCTGCTCTCCACCGCGATGAGCTCCTCCTCCGGCGCGACCATCGACAGCAACTCCAAGCAGGCGCTCGGCGCCGCTGAGGCCGGCCTGCAGACGGCGGCCCTGCGCCTGAAGAAGCTCTATCCGGCCTCGAACATGTGCATGGTCACCCCCTCGGTGGCCAATCCCACCGGGGCGGTGGCTCCCAGCCCGAACACCACCGACGGCGCCTGCCCTGCGAGCACGCCGGAGCCCGTGAGCGAGGGCGTGACCTTCACCTACTGGGTGACCCCGAGGGGCGCCACGTGCAACCGCCTACCTAGTGTGCCCACCAGCGCATATGACCGCTGCATCACCAGCGTGGGCATCGCCAACGGCGTGAGGCGGCGGCTGCAGGTGCGCGTGGAGTCCGCGCCCAATCTGCCCTTTGCCACGGCCGGCATCGTCGGCCTCGACAAGGTCAACCTGGTCGACGACGTGGATATCGAGGACACCGACGTGGGGTCCAACGGCCCAATCACCCTGACGGGCTCGCCCTCCAGTGTGCGGATCACGGGGGACTCCAGCGCTAACGGCGAGGCGCGTCCATACGTTCCCGGCGGCTCGGTGATCCGTACAGGCTCGACCACGATCGAGGGCGGCACCGTGAACGCCCCTTCTAAATACCAACTGACCCAGCCTGATTTCGCGGCCACCCTGACCCCCGCGCAGGGGGGGACCGGCACCAACAACAACGATCTGCTCACCAGCAGGTTCGGCGCCACCCGATTCAACGCGACCACGCGCGTGCTCACTATCGGCGCCGGCGAGCAGTGGAAGTCCGGAAGCCTGGGCGCCTTCCCCACCGGCACCTTCAACGTGTGTGGCATCACCTTTGGCAGCGGATCAACGGTGAACATGGGCAGCAGCAGCGCCAAGGCCAACATCTACGTCGACTCGCCCCTGCGCCCGGGGTCGGGATGCCCCGCCGGCACGGGGCAGGTCACATACACGAACGCCGATCAGAACATCGGCATATCGGACAGCAACATCTGGTACTGGGTCTACGGCACCACGCTGCCCACGGACCCCCTCTCCGGCACCCCGTCGACCGCCGACATCAGGATTCTCAGCGGCTCTCACATCGATGCCGTGTGGTACGCGCCGTATTCGCGCTTCTATGGGTCCGACACGACTTCTTCCGAGAACGGCACCGTCATCCACGGCGCCGTGGCGGCGCGGGAGGTCTGGTTGCAGGACGATGTCAGAGCAGGCTTCGACATCGCAGTGGCCTCGATGGTGGGCCCTGGGGCCGGGCCCGTGATCCGCCGGGGGTTCTTCGAGTGCAAGGCGATCGCGCCCACCGCGTCCGACCCTGAGTCTGGCTGCTGATCCCAAGCTCCCTGGACCCGCTGCCCGGGCACCCAGCCCAACCTTCTCCCCGCGTGGCCCGGGGCAACCGCCTGGCCATCCACGGCACTCCGAACCCCGCCTCGCTGGAGGGCGCCGGTATTCGCGATGCGCCGCGTGCCAGTGGGCACACCCACGCCTGTGTTCATCCAGGCGTGACGCCCAGCGGGTCCGCGGCGCGGGTACATCGCGCCGCCACGCGCCACGAGCCGGCACGTGCCACCGCGCGGTAGGGGCGGGGCACCACCGGCGCCGGCGCCTGCTCGCGGCTGAGCCGCGACTCGAACGCCACGCCCGTCCCGCCGGGCCGGAACACCACCCGGCGCTTGGCCACGCCGAGCCGGTAGGCCAGCAGTGGCCCCCGGTAATGCCCCACGACCGGGTGCCCGCAGGCCAGCAGCGCCTCGGGGCCGCCTGCGAGAGCCACCGCGCGGTCGAGGTCCGACGAGAGCCGGGCGGAGTAGGCCAGTTCCTCGCGCTCGCCCGGAAGGTCGGCCAGGCGGGGGGCCGCGGCGGCAACGAGGACCGCCCCCACGGCCATCGGCACCCACCGGCGGCCTGTGCCCAGGCGCGCCAGGCCCACCGCCCCGGCCACGGTCACGGCAACCACGCCCGGCAGGGCATACCGCTCCTCCCCCGAGAACCCGAGCTGTGCCATGCCCGCCACCAACAGGAGCCACGCGAGGCCCCAGAGGGCGAGCACCCCGGCGGTGCGGTCGCGCACGGGGCGCAGCGCCAGTGCGCCGAGGCATACCGGCAGGAGCGCGAGGCCGGCCGCGGCGCCGAGCGAAGCCAGGGCGGGCACGGCGGCGAGTGCCGGCTGGCCGGGATTGGGCACGCGAGCGCGCTCGGCCGAGCGCAGGAGATCACCGGTGGACAGGGCGTCGGGGGCCAGCCACAGCAGCGGCACCAGGACGCCGGCGCCGGCCAGGGCCGGCCGCAGTGGGGGACGATCTCGCCACAGCAGGAATGCGGGGAGCACCAGGAACGGGATCGCCTCCACGCGGATCAAGGTGCAGGAGATCGCGCAGGCCAGCGCCACCACCGGACGCTCGGCGCGCCACGCCAGGACACCCCCGAGCGCCAAGGCCACGAACGCGGCTTCCACCGCGCCCCCCGCCGCCAGCGGCAGGAGAGAGCCGGTGAGGGCCACGCCCAGCGCGGCGAGCGCACCCGCCAGCGCCGGCGCGCGTGCAGCGCCGACCGCTGTCTCAGCGGTCAGGCGGTGGGCCAGCACGCCCGCGAGGGCCACCGCGAGCAGCGCCGCTGCGCGGGCGATGAGGAGCCACAGGGTGGGGGCGGCAGAGCCGAGTGGCGCGAGCAGGGTGCAGATCGCAACCGGCAGCGGCTTGAAGGCGGGACCGTCCGCGGTGTCCAGGCCGCCGGCCGCCAGCTCCCGCCCCCAGAGCAGCCACATCCATGGGTCGTAGGCGGGCGCGGCTGGAAGGACGGCAAGCGAGACCGCGGCCAGTCCGAGGCACGCGAGGCAGAGGAGGGCGGCACGCATGATTAGGGAACCCTAATAGTGTTCCGCTCGCCTTGACCCTCTTCCGCCGTCACATCCCCGTACTCCTTGCGCTGCTCGTGACCGGGTGCGGCGGCGACGACGCGCCCTCGGTACCCGGGGCCACCGCCCACGAGTCCGGCGCGGCCGAGCACTTCGCCATCGAGCCGGTGACCTCGGGGCTGGTGCGTCCCACCTATGTGGGCGTTGCGCCCGGCGACCGGCGCGGGATGTATGTGCTGGAGCAGAAGGGCAGGCTCGTGCGCATCGGCGCCAACGCTGACAAGACCACCGTGATCGACCTGCGTGAAGAGGTCAAGGAGGGCGCCGAGCAGGGCCTGCTGGGGTTGGCCTTCCATCCGGATTTCGCGCGCAACCACCGCCTGTACCTGCACTGGAGCAACCGGCTCGGCGACACCCGGGTGGCCGAATTCGATCTCGATCGCAGGGGCACCCGTCGCAGGCTCCTCGCACTCGACCAGCCGGAGGAGAACCACAACGGCGGCCAGCTCGCTTTCGGGCCCGACGGCAGGCTGTACCTCGGACTCGGTGACGGCGGCGGAGCGTTCGATCCCAACGGCAACGCCCAGCGACCCGGGCGGCTGCTCGGCAAGCTGGTGTCGGCCGACGTGGACGGCCCGGGGCGGCCGCGATGGCGGGTGGAGCTCACCGGCCTGCGCAATCCGTGGCGCTTCTCCTTCGACCCGGGCCTCAACGAGGTGTGGATCGGCGACGTGGGCCAGGACTCGCGCGAGGAGGTGGACCGCGTGGCGCTCGAGCCCGACGAGCCGCCCAAGAACCTGGGCTGGCCCGCGTACGAGGGGTCCCGCCCGCTTGACCGCGAGCGATTGCTGAAGGGGGGCGAGCTCGTGCCCCCGGTGGCGGAGTACAGCCACGACGACGGCTGCTCGATCACCGGCGGGGTGGTCTACCGGGGATCGAGGGTGCCGGAGCTGATGGGGCGCTACGTGTACGGCGACTTCTGCACCGGGGCGCTGTGGAGCCTGGAGCCCCGGCCGGGCCGCGGCGCCCGGGATGTACGGCGCGAGAGGGCCACCCAGCCGCAGCTCACCCACATCGGCAGCGACCTCGACGGCGAGCTGCTCCTGGCGTCGGCAAACGGAGACATCGCGCGCGTGGTGCGCGCCAGGCGTTAGGGTGCCCTTACTAACGATGCTGGAGCTTCAGTCCGTAACAAAGCGCTTCGGGCCGACGGTGGCTCTCGACCAGGCGTCGCTGTCGGTCGCGCCGGGCGAGTTCGTGGCGCTCCTGGGGCCCAGCGGCTGCGGCAAGACCACCACGTTGCGCGTGGCCGCCGGCTTCGAGCGACCCGACTACGGCCGCGTGGGGATAGATGGCGACACGGTGTCGGCCGCAGGCACCTTCACCGCGCCCGAGCGCCGCGCCGTTGGCATGGTCTTCCAGGACTACGCCCTGTTCCCGCACCTCGACGTGGCGGCCAACGTGGGCTTCGGGCTGCCGCGCCGCGAGCGGGCCGGGCGCGTGCGTGAGCTGCTGGCGCTCATGGGCCTTGAGGGGATGGGCCAGCGGTCGCCCGGCGAGCTCTCCGGCGGCCAGCAGCAGCGCGTGGCGCTGGCTCGGGCCCTCGCCCCCAACCCCAAGCTCGTGCTCCTGGACGAGCCGTGGAGCGCCATCGACGCCCTGCTGCGCGAGGAGATGCGCGAGGAGCTCGCGCGCGTGCTGCGTGCAGCAGGGGGTGACCGTGGTGCTGGTGACCCACGACCGCGAGGAGGCGTTCACCCTGGCCGACCGGATTGCTCTCATGCGCGACGGGCGAGTGGTGCAGTGCGGCACTCCGGAGGAGCTCTACTTCATGCCCGCAGACCGCTGGGCGGCACGGTTCGTGGGCGCCTCCAACATGGTGCCGGCCGAGCTGGCGCGGCGGCTGGGCGCCAACGGGGACACGCCCGCCGACGCCGGCGAGGTGCTGCTGCGGCCCGAGCGGATCGGCCTGGAGATCGATCCCTCGGGTCCCGCCGAGGTGGTGCACCGTACCTTCCTCGGCCACGACGTCCTGTACCGGGTGCGGCTCACCGACGGCACGCTGCTCGCCGCGCAGCGTCCCTCCAACGAGCACGTGCCGCTCGGCTCGCGCGTGCACGTGCACGTGCACCGGTCCCCGGCTCCCGCCCTCGACGCTTCGTGATCCGCCGCATCGCGCCGCTGGCCGTCGTGGTGGCGGGCCTGGCCCTGCCCGCGTGCGGAGGTGGGGATGACGCCGACCTGACCATCTACTCCGGTCGCAACGAGGAGCTGGTGGGCGAGTTGATCAAGAACTTCGAGAGCGAGAGCGACCTTCAGGTGGACGTGCGCTATGGCGACTCCGCCGAGCTGGCCGCCACGATCGCGGAGGAGGGTGGGAACTCTCCGGCGGACGTGTTCTTCAGCCAGGACGCCGGGGCGCTGGGCGCGGTGGAGGACACGCTGTCACCGATGCCGCGGCCCGTCCTGGATGCGGTGCCCGCGCGCTTCCGCGACCCTCGCGGGCGGTGGGCGGGCGTGTCGGGCCGCGCGCGGGTGATCGCCCACAGCACGGAGAGGCTCGAAGGCAGCGACGTGCCGGACTCGGTCTTCGAGCTCACCGACAGGCGCTGGCGCGGGCGCGTGGGCATGCCGCCGCCCAACGCCTCATTCCAGGCCTTCGTGTCGGCGATGCGGCTCGAGGTGGGGGACGAGCGCACCCGCGAGTGGCTGGATGCAATGCGCGACAACGACGTCAAGCTCTACGACAACAACATCCAGATCGTGGAGGCGATCGATCGCGGGGAGGTCGACCTGGGCCTCGTGAACCACTATTACCTCTACGAGCTCAGGCGCGAGAACCCCGACCTCGCGGTGGCCAACCACTTCGCCCGCAGTGGGGACCCCGGCTCCCTGGTGAACGCGGCCGGCGTGGGCATCCTCGAGACCACCGACCATCAGGAGAACGCCGAGCGCTTCGCGCGCTTTCTGGTGTCCGACGAGGCCCAGCGGTACTTCGCGCAGGATACGTTCGAGTACCCGCTGATCGAGGGCGTGCCGCGTCCACCTCGCCTGCCCGCGCTGGACCAGGTGATCGGGCCACAGGTGGAGCTCGGACGGTTGGGCAACCAGCTGCGCTCGACCCTGAAGCTGCTGGACGAGGTGGGCTTCACCACGTGACCGCCCGTAGGCCGCCCTGGCTCCTGAGCGCGTTCGGGGTGGCGGCCGTGGCGATCGTCAGCCTCCCGCTGGTCTACCTCGTGATCCGCGTGGCGGGCGCCGGGCCGGACGCCTGGAGCGTGCTGGAGCGCCCCCGAACGCTGGCCCTGGTGGCCAAGACCGTGGGGCTGGTGACCGCGGTCACCGCGGCCGCGGTGGCGGTGGGGGTGCCGGCCGCCTGGCTGGTCACGCGCTCCGATCTGCCCGGGCGGCGCTTCTGGGCGGTGGCGCTGGCGCTGCCCCTGGTGCTGCCCTCCTACGTGCTCGCGCTGGCGTTGCTGGCGGTGTCGGGGCCGGGCGGACTACTGGGCATCCCGGCGCTCACGGGGTTCCCCGGCGCGTTCCTGGCGCTCACCCTGGCCACCTATCCGTTCGTCCTGCTGCTGTGCATCGCCGCGCTGCGCCGGGCCGACCCCGCTGTGGAGGAGGCCGCCCAGGGCCTGGGGCGCAACCCGGCGCAGGTGTTCAGGGTGGTCACGCTTCCACTCATGCGCCCGGCGATAGGCGCCGGCGCGCTGCTGGTGGCGCTCTACTCCCTGGCCGACTTCGGCGTGGTGTCGCTCATGCGCGCCGAGGCGCTCACCGGGCCGTGTACCTCCAGTACCGCGGCGCCTTTGACCGCGAGCCGGCGGCCGTGCTGGCGCTGCTGCTCGTGGTGCTCACCATCCTGGTGCTGGTGGGCGAGCAGAGGGCTCGTTTGCGGCTGGGCAGCGGATCGAGGGGAGGTCGCACGGTGCGCCCGGCGCGAGTGGTTCCGCTCGGCCGGTGGCGGCCCGCGGCCCTCGCCTTCTGCGCCACCGTGGTGGGGGCGGGGCTGGTGCTGCCGGTGGGCGTGCTGGTGGTCTGGCTGCTGCGCGGCTCCCCGTCGCTGGACGGCCTGGCCACCGCCACGCTGCATTCGCTGCTGGTGGCTGTGGCGGCCGCCGCGGTCACCACGCTGGCCGCGCTGCCGGTGGCGGTGCTGGCAACGCGGTTTCGCAGCCGTTGGACAGTGGCGCTGGAGCGCACGGGCTACGCCGCGAACGCGCTGCCGGGCATAGTCGCGGCGCTGGCCTTCGTCTTCTTCGCGGCTCGCCACGCCCGGCCGTCTACCAGTCGATCACGCTGCTGGTGGTGGCCTACCTCGTGCGCTTCTTCCCCCAGGCCCTCGCCGGGGTCACATCGGCGCTCTCGCGTGCCGAGCCCAGCCTCGAGGAGGCCTCGCGCGGCCTGGGCCGGGGGCCGGCCCACACGCGGCCACGGTGACCGTTCCGCTCGTGGGGCCCGGCCTGCTGGCCGGCGGGCGCTGGTGCTGCTGTCGACCCTGAAGGAGCTGCCCGCCACCCTCATCCTGCGCCCCAGCGGCTTCGACACGCTGGCCACCGATGTGTGGACGGCCACCTCGGTCACCCAGTACTCCCAGGCCGCCGTGCCCGCGCTGATGCTCTGCGTCCTGGCCGCGCCGGCCGTGTGGCTGCTGGTGGTGCGTGGGAGCCGCGGCCTGGACCCCCTCGGCAACTAGCCCGCCCGGGCAGGTAGCCTGGCCGGCCGATGAACCCGGTGGTCATCCTCTGCGGCGGGCGAGGCACGCGCCTGCAGGAGCGCACGCGCGAAATTCCCAAGCCGCTGGTGGAGATCGGCGGCAGGCCGATCGTCTGGCACGTGGTCCAGATCTACGCCGCCCACGGCTTCCGCGACTTCGTGCTGGCCACCGGCTACCGGCGCGACATGATCGAGGAGTTCGCAGCGGCGGAGCCGTGGCCGGAGGGCGTGACCGTGGAGTGCGTGGACACGGGGGAGGAGACGCCCACCGGCGGCCGCATCCACCGCCTCCGGGACCGCGTCGGCGGCGGGCGCTTCTGCGCCACCTATGCGGATGGGGTCGCCGACATCGATCTGGCCGTCCAACTCAGCCACCACGGCTCGCATGGCGGTATCGCCACGATGACCGTGGTGCGTCCCGAGCTGCAGTTCGGCGTGACCGAGCTGCCGACGGGGACCGGGTCGGCGGGCTTCCACGAGAAGCCGCGCTCGGACCACTGGATCAATGGCGGCTTCTTCTGCTCGAGCCCGGCGTATTCGACTACTCACCGAGGCCAGCGTGCTGGACGCGAGCCGCTCGAGGGGCTCGCGGGCGACGGGCAGCTCCACGCCTACCGCCATACCGGCTTCTGGGAGTGCATGGACACCTACAAGGACGCGGTCACGCTGAACGACCTGTGGTCCGCCGGGGCCCCCTGGAAGGTCTGGGAGTAGGCGCTTCGGACACCGCTCGGAAGGAACTCACCGAGAGCGAGCGAAACATTGGTCCGTGAAGAAGACCACGGCAGGGCGCACTCACTCTCTCCGCAGAGATCCGTGCCCGCTTCGACGATTTCTCGCGCTCACAGAAGGATGTGGGCCAGTACATCGTCGACCATCTCGACGAGGCTTCCTTCCACACCGCTGAGGAGCTCGCGCGCCGCGCCAACACCTGAGCTCCACGGTCGTGCGCTTCGCCCAGGCGCTCGGCTTCGAGGGCTTCCCGGAGCTTCAGGCCGCCGCGCGCGACGAGTACCGCCCGTGTGAGAGGGCGACGGCGCCCCGGTGGACCAGGGCACCCAGCCGCTGTTCCCGATCGACCAGACCGAGTTCGAGGCCGCACTGGCCGCCGACCACGTGAACGTGGAGGAAACCGCCCGCCGGCTGGACCGCGAGCAGGTGGAGGCGTCGGTGGAGCTGATCTCCCGCTCCGATCGAATCGTGCTGTGCGGCACCGACCAGATGGCCTTCTTCGCCAGCTACCTACGTCACCTGCTGATGCTGTCGACCCTTTGCGCCGAGGTGGTGGCCTCCCCCAGCGAGGAGGGCCTGGCGAAGCTGGGGGCGCGATTCGACGAGCAAGACCGTGCTCGTGGGCTTCTGGGCGGGACGCCCGCACCCCCTGGTGGTGCGCGCCATGAAGCTGGCGCGCAACCGCCGCGCGGCCACGATCGCGATCGCCGACGCCACGCTGTCCGAGGTGGCCAAGCTGGGCGACCAGAAGCTCTTCTACTCCTCCAACAGCCCCGCCTACGTGCGCTCGCACGCCGCGCTGCTTGAGCGTGGTCCAGGCGCTGGCCTACGGGGTCTACGCCCTGGACGAGCCCGCCTACGCGGACCGCATCAAAGCCTTCCGCCTCAAGTAGCGCCCCTCGCCCGCGTAGGACAAGTCGCCTTTGTGCGGTCTGGCCGGTATCGGGCCCGCGGGTACCATGCAGGCATGAGGGAAGAAGCCACCTTCCGCGTGAAGTCCGGGCTTGCCGAGATGCTCAAGGGCGGCGTGATCATGGACGTGGTCACCGCCGACCAGGCCCGCGTGGCCGAATCGGCCGGCGCGGTGGCCGTGATGGCGTCGAGCGCGTGCCCGCCGACATCCGCTCCGACGGCGGCGTGGCGCGCATGTCCGACCCCACGAAGATCGACGAGATCAAGGCGGCGGTGACCATTCCCGTGATGGCCAAGGCCCGGATCGGCCACTTCGTGGAGGCGCAGGTGCTGGAGGCGCTCGAGGTGGACTACGTGGACGAGTCGGAGGTGTCACGCCCGCCGACGAGGCCCACCACATCGACAAGTGGGCGTTCAAGGTGCCGTTCGTGTGCGGCGCCACCAACCTCGGGGAGGCGCTGCGGCGTATCGCAGAGGGCGCGGCGATGATCCGCAGCAAGGGCGAGGCCGGCACCGGCAACGTGGTGGAGGCGGTGCGCCACATGCGCTCGATCGGGGGCGATATCCGCCGCCTCGGCGCGCTCTCCCCCGAACGAGCTGGCCGCCGCGGCCAAGAACCTCCAGGCGCCGCTGGACCTGGTGCACGAGGTCGCCGAGAAGGGGCGGCTGCCCGTGGTCCTGTTCTCCGCCGGAGACATCGCCACCCCGGCCGACGCCGCGCTGATGATGCGCCTGGGCGCCGAGGGCGTGTTCGTGGGCTCGGGCATCTTCAAGTCCGAGGACCGCAGCGCACCGCCGCGGCCGTGGTGGAGGCCACCACACACTTCGAGGATCCCGCCCGCATCGCCGCCGCCTCCCGCGATCTGGGCACGCCGATGACCGGCATCGGGATGGACGAGATCGAGTCCGCGGGCGGCCTGCTGTCCGACCGAGGTTGGTAGCCGCCTCTTGCTGGTAGGCGTCCTGGCGCTCCAGGGCGACTTCGAGGCCCATGCGCGGATGATCGAGGGCCTCGGCGCCGAGGCGCGAGAGGTGCGAACCCCGGCGTGGCGTGCCTCGGCGGGCCTCGACGCTCTGGTGATCCCCGGCGGCGAGTCCACCACGATGACGCTCGGGATCGAGCGCGAGGGGCTGGCCGACCCACTGCGAGAGCTGGTTGGGGCGGGCACCCCGGTGCTCGGGGCGTGCGCGGCCTGGATGATGCTCGACCGCGACCACCTCGGGCTGCTCGACATCACGGCGAGGCGCAACGCCTTCGGCCGGCAAGTCGCAGCTTCGAGGCCGACCTGGAACTGGAGGGGATCGAGGGCGGCCCGCTGCACGGCGTGTTCATCCGCGCTCCGTGGGTGGACGACGCCGGCGACGGCGTCACGGTGCTCGCCCAGCTCGAGGGGCACCCCGTCGCCGTCCGCGAGGGGGCGATACTTGCGGTGGCCTTCCATCCCGAGATTCATGGCGACTCGCGGCTGCATCAATGGCTGATCGCGCGGGCGGGCGAGAGAAACGGAGAGAGCGACAAGTGAGAGACCATCGTGCCGAGTCCCTGGCACAGATCCTCGTGCAGTACTCGACCAAGGTTCAGGAGGGCGACACGTGCATCGTCTCCGGCACGTCCGCGGCGGAGCCGCTGCTGCTGGCGGTCTACGAGGAGGTGATCCGGGCCGGCGGTCTGCCGATCGTGCAGATGACCCCCGACGAGGCCGCCGCGTCCTTCTTCCGATTGGCTTCCGACGCCCAGCTGGACTGGGTCGCGCCCCCGTCGGAGTGGGCGGCGGAGCACTCCGACGTGCGCATCGCCGTGATGGCGGACTCCAACTCGCGCGCGCTCTCCAGTGCCGACCCGAAGAAGCAGGCCCGCGCGCAGAAGGCCCGCAGGCGGATCATGGAGACCACCATGCGCCGCGCCGCCGAGGGCAAGCACCGGTGGGCGCTCACGCTGTTCCCCACACACGCGCATGCGAGCGAGGCGGGCATGTCGCTGAGCGAGTACGAGGACTTCTACTGCTCGGCCTGCCTGGCCACGGACGCCGACCCGGTCACGGCCTCGGAGCGCCGGCCGGCGAGGTCAACCGGCTGGCCGAGTGGGTGGGCGGCAGCCGACGAGGTGCACATCACCGCGCCCGGCACCGACGTGAAGCTCGGCGTGGCCGGCCGGAAGTGGATCCCGTGCTCGGGCCACCACAACATGCCCGATGGGGAGTTCTTCACGGGCCCGGTCGAGGACGCGGTGGAGGGCGAGGTGTCGTTCTCGTTTCCTGCCACCTAGGGGGCCGGGAGGTCTCGGGCGTGCGGTTTCGGTTCGAGGGGGGCAAGGTCGTTGACGCCTCGGCCGAGCGCGGGGAGGCGTCCCTGATCGAGATGCTCGATACCGACGAGGGCGCGCGCGTCTCGGGGAGCTGGGAGTCGGCACCACTACGGCATCTCCGGACGGCACAAGGAGATCCTCCTCGACGAGAAGATGGCGGCACCGTGCACATGGCGGAGGGGAGGCCAGCTACCCGGAGACCGGCGGCACAACAGCTCGGCGGTGCACTGGGACATGGTCTGCGACCTGCGCCAGGGCGGCGCGATCACCGTGGACGGCAAGGAGCTGCAGCGCGACGGCAAGTTCGTGGTGTAAAGCGGGGGCGCCTAGACTGGGGCGGCA
>CAVSGC010000027.1:0-31712 GCA_963727395.1 uncultured Thermoleophilaceae bacterium
ACGGTTTCGCCTCAGAAGATACTCGCGTCGCCCGTGAAGTCGGCACCGATGGCAAACTCGGCGGGCAGGCCGAAGTCAAAGGCGTTTCGGGAACCTGGAAGGACCTGACGGATAGCGTAAACCTCATGGCGAACAACCTGACCCGACGTCCGAAACATCGCCAGTCACAACCGCCGTTGCAAACGGAGACCTGTCCAAGAAGATTACTGCCGACGCCAAAGGCGAAATTCTAGAACTCAAAAATACCATTAATACGATGGTAGATCAGTTGAACGCCTTCGCGTCCGAAGTTACTCGCGTTGCCCGTGAAGTAGGCACCGACGGAAAGCTCGGCGGGCAGGCCGAAGTCAAGGGCGTGTCGGGAACCTGGAAGGACCTGACGGATAGCGTTAACTACGATCAACCTGTCAAGTGCGAAACATTGCAGACGTGACGACCGCCGTTGCAAACGACAACCTTATAAAAAGATTACAGTCGAGATTCAGGGTGAAATTCTCGAACTCAAAAACACCATCAATACCATGGTAGATCAGCTCAATGCCTTCGCTTCCGAAGTTACGCGTGTTGCTCGCGAAGTAGGAACCGACGGGAAACTTCGGCGGGCAGGCTGAAGTCAAGGGCGTGTCAGGAACCTGGAAAGATTTGACCGACAGCGTGAACTCGATGGCGAGCAACCTCGACGGGAAAAGTCCGTAACATTGCAGATGTGTCGACCGCCGTCGCCAATGGAGACCTGTCTAAGAAGATTACAGTTGACGCACAGCGGCGAAATTCTGGAGTTGAAGAATACGATCAATACCATGGTAGATCAGTCTCAATGCCTTCGCGTCAGAAGTTACGCGTGTTGCCCGTGAAGTCGGAACCGATGGGAAACTCGGTGGACAGGCCGAAGTCAAGGGCGTCGCCGGCACGTGGAAAGACCTGACCGAGAGCGTCAACTCGATGGCAAGCAACCTGACCGGGCAGTTCCGTAATGTCGCCTGCAGGTAACCACTGCCGTCGCCAATGGAGACCTTGTCCAAGAAACTCGCCAGTCGACGCTCGAGGCGAGATCCTGGAACTCAAAAATACCATTAACACGATGGTAGATCAGTTGAACGGTTTCGCTTCCGAAGTGACCCGTGTCGCCCGTGAAGTCGGAACCGAAGGTAAACTGGGCGGTCAGGCCGAAGTCAAGGGCGTCTCGGGAACCTGGAAGGACTTCACCGATAACGTCAACTTCATGGCGAGCAACCTGACCGGGCAAGTGCGAAACTCGCGGAGTGACGACTGCCGTCGCAAACGGAGACCTGTACAACAAGATCACGGTAGACGTTCGCGGCGAAATCCTGGAGTTGAAAAACACCATAAACACGATGGTCGATGAGTTAAACGGCCTGCGCCTCAGAAGGTACGCGTGTTGCCCGTGAAGTCGGAACAGAAGGTAAACTGGGCGGGCAGGCCGAAGTCAAGGGCGTATCGGGAACCTGGAAAGACCTTACCGATAACGTCAACTCCATCAGCCAGAGTACCAGTCAGGTGCGCGGCATTGCCCGTGTCGTCACAGCGGTCGCAAATGGCAATCTGAGCAGAAACTTGTGCTGGAAGTCAAGGGCGAAATTGCGGAGCTGGCCGAAACGATCAGCGCCATGATTGACACACTGGCGACGTTTGCGGATCAGGTTACGACAGTGGCGCGCGAGGTTGGCAACGAAGGCAAACTGGGCGGGCCGAGCAAGCGTGCCCGGCGCAGCCGGAACATGGCGAGACCTGACAGACGATCGCAACCGGTTGGCTGCGACCCTGACCACGCAAATTCGCGCCATTGCCGAAGTGGCGACCGTTCAGACGGCAACCTTGGCGCCTCCATTTCTGTCGAAGCCTCGTACCCGTCGGCGGCCAGGCGCGCGGGCAGCACCGCGGACGGCTTGGCGCCGGCCTCCTCGCGGTAGCGCCGCAGCTCCGTGACGGCGGCGATCACGCGGCCCACGGCCTCCTCGGCCTCCTCGTCCACCAGGGATCGCCCAGGCTCGGGCCACTCCGACACCGCCAGCAGCGACTCGGGCGGTCCCGGCATGTAGGTCCACACCTCCTCGGTCACGTGCGGCATCAGCGGATGCAGCAGTCGCAGCACCCGGTCCAGCGCGTAGAGCAGCGTGGCCGAGACGCCTGCGCGGTCGGACTCCTCGTCGTAGAGGCGCGGCTTGACCAGCTCAGATACCAGTCACACAGCTCCGACCAGAAGAAGTCGTAGAGCTCCAGCGCAGCGGCCGAGAGCTCGAACGACGCCGCGAGGTCGTCCACCCGCGCCGTGACGCGGTCCAGGCGCGAGAGGATCCAGCGGTCCTCCACCGTCTCTGCGCGATCGGGCGAGGGCTCGGCTCCCTCCTGCACTCCCAGCAAAATCAGGCGCGAGGCGTTCCAGAGCTTGTTGGCCAGATCGCGCCCCTGCTTCACCCGCTCGGGCGGTAGCGCACGTCCTGCGTGGAGGACATCGCCAGCAGCCCGAAGCGCAGGGCGTCGGCGCCGTGTTCATGGACCTCGTCGAGCGGGTCGATCCCGGTGCCCAGGGACTTGGACATCCGCCGTCCATCGGGCGCCTGGATGATCGAGTTGATCGGGACGTCGGTGAACGGCAGCTCGCCGGTGAACTCCACGCCCATCATCACCATCCGGGCCACCCACAGGAAGATGATGTCCCGGCCGGTGACCAGCGCGTCGGTGGGATAGAAGGCGCGCAGCTGGGGCGTGTCCTGCCGGCCAGCCGAGGGTGGCGAACGGCCACAGGGCCGAGGAGAACCAGGTGTCGAGCACGTCGGGGTCGCGCTCCCAGCCCTCGCCCTCGGGCGGATCGGCGCCCACGTAGAGCTCGTCGCCCCTGTACCAGGCTGGGATCTGGTGGCCCCACCACAGCTGGCGCGAGATGCACCAGGGGCGGATGTTCTCGAGCCAGTCGAGGTAGACCTTCCTGTGGGGCACCTCCGGGTGAAAGCGCAGGCGGCCGTCCTTCGCGGCGGCGATCGCGGGCTCGGCCAGCGCCTCCATGTCGCAGAACCACTGAAGGGAGATGAGCGGCTCGATGCGCTCGCCCGGAGCGCTGGGAGTGGGGAACGTCGTGGGTGTAGGGCTGGGTCCCCGACACGAGCCCCTCCTTGCGCAGGGCGGCCACCACCTCGCGGCGGGCCTCCTCGGCGGTGAGCCCGGCGAACCGCTCGCCGGCCTCGGCGCTCATCCGGCCGTCCTCGCCGATCACCGTGATCTCGTCGAGCCCGTGGCGGCGCCCGATCTCGAAGTCGTTGGGGTCGTGGCCCGGTGTGATCTTCAGCGCACCGGTGCCGAAGTCGGTCTTCACGTACTCGTCCGCGACGATCGGCAGCCGCCGGCCCACCAGGGGCAGCACGGCGTCCTCGCCCACGAGGCGCGTGTAGCGCTCGTCGGCCGGGTTCACGGCGATCGCCGTGTCGGCCAGCATCGTCTCCGGGCGCACCGTGGCCACCGTGACCGACCCCGAGCCCGAGGCCAGCGGGTAGTCGATCAGATAGAGCGTGTCCTCCACCTGGCGCTGGACCACCTCGAGGTCGGAGATCGCCGACTGCGTGCCCGGGTCCCAGTTGACCATGTAGTTGTCGCGGTAGACGAGGCCCTTCTCGTAGAGGGTGGTGAACACCTGGACCACCGCCTTCACGTATTCGTCGTCCATCGTGAAGCGCTCGTCGGCGTAGTCCAGCGAGCAGCCGAGCGCCTTGTACTGCGCGGTGATCTCGCCGCCGTAGCGCTCCCGCCACTCCCACACCCGCCGCACGAACTCCTCGCGCCCGAGGTCCTCCTTGGTCTTGCCCTCGGCGGCGAGCGCCTGCTCCACCTTCACCTGGGTGCCGATGCCGGCGTGATCGGTGCCATAGATCCACTTTGCCCGCTGCCCGCGCATGCGGGCCCGACGGATCAGGAGGTCCTGGATCGCGGAGTTCAGCGCGTGGCCCATGTGCAGCGCGCCGGTCACGTTGGGCGGCGGCACCGCGATCGAGTGGTTCTCCTGGGCGGCGCCCTCGGGCTCGGGGCTGAACACGCCGGCCTCCTCCCAGCGCGCGAACACCCTCGACTCCACCTCGGACGGGTCGTAGCGAGTGCGCTCCTGGAGGGTCTTCAGCCGGTCGCCGGGCACGCCGTGGAGTCTAGGTGCGGTCCCCGACCACGAGGTCCTCCAGGCGATCGAGCGACACCTGCATTCCGCTCTCCATGCCCGAGGCGATGTGGGCGTCGCGGTGCTCCTGCAGGACGTGCAGGACGGTGGTGGTCATCGTGGTCACGCCGTCGCGCTCCTCGAGCACCATGGTGTTCACCGCCGCGGCGGCGTCCGGGTCGGGGCCCGGAAAGCCCTCGTACACCTCGGTCGAGACGAGCCGGTGCGGCGCCTCGATCGTGCGGTACACGCCGTGAAAGCCCACCTCGAAGCTGTTGGCATCGCGGGTCTCGCGGGTCACGTAACGCCACTTCCCGCCCTCGCGCAGGTCGATCTCGCACACGAGCCATTCCGAGTCGCCGAACCCCCACCAGCGCTTCACGAGCTCGGGGGTGGTCCAGGCCTCGAACACCAGCGCGGCGGGTGCATCGAACTCGCGCGTGATCAGGATCTCGCGGTCCGAGGGCAGCGAGACCGTGGCGGAACCGTGGCGGTTTGTGGTGCTGGTCATGGGGATTCCTCCTGTGGCTTGAGCTCGGCGAGAAGATCGTCGAGACGGTCGAGACGGGCATTCCAGGTGCGCTCGAACGAGCCCACCCAGTCGTGGATCGGCTTCAGCGCCGGACCGTTCACGCGGTACCAGCGGCGCCGGCCGTCCCTGCGGACGAGCACCAGGCCGACGGCCCGCAGCACGCCAAGGTGCTTGGACACCTGAGGCTGGCTGAGGCCGATTCGATCCACCAGCTCGCCCACGGTCACCTCGTCGCCGCCGATGGCGTCGAGGAGGTCGCGGCGGCTCGCCTCGGCGACGGCGTTGAATGCGTCCGCTGTCGTCGCCGTGCGAGCCATGCCGACATTATATGCCGATATAGGTATGTGTCAAGCTCAGACGGCCCGGATCGCGCTGCGGCGAAGCGGCGCGGTGTCCACGGCGGGCCAGGGCGGCCCGGGCGGGCGAGGAGGAAGCCCTGGACCAGCGGAGCGCCCGCCAGCCGCACCTCGGCCAGCTCGGCAGGCGTCTCCACGCCCTCGGCCACGAGCAGGCCCGCCCGTGTCCCGCGCGTAGTCGGCCAGCGCGTGCATCAGCGCGGCCCGGCCCGGGTCGGAGTCGATTCCGCGAACCAGGACCGCGGTCGAGCTTCAGATAGGTCGGGGCGCAGGGTGGCCAGCTGGCTCAGGCCCGAGTACCCCGCCCCCACGTCGTCCACGGCGATGCTGATTCCGCGCTCGCGCAGCTCCGCGGTGGCACGCGCCGCCGGCGCGTCGTGGCGCACGAGCGTCTCCTCCGTGACCTCCACGATCAGGCGTCTCCGGCTCCGCACAGCCGTCGAGCAGCTCGGCGGTGCGCGGGTCCGCGAGCAGCGGCGCGGACAGGTTCACGCTCAGGCGGGCGCCGCGCGGCAGGCCGGGCGATGAGCGTCAGCGCCTCGCGCAGGCAGGCCAGCTCCAGCTCGGCGCGCATGCCCAGCTCGTCGGCGAGGGCGAACCAGTGCAGCGGGCCCTGGCCGCCGCGGGTGGAGAAGCGGGCGAGCGCCTCGTAGGCGTGGGGCACGGCCGGTCTCCAGGTCCACGATCGGCTGGACCGCGATCGCGCAGCGCCCTCGCCCCGGCACAGCCGCGCCAGCGCCGCCTGGGCGCCGTCGGCGGCCGCGGAGAGCGGGGCGCCGTCGTAGGCGGTCACGTGCACGCCGCCGGAGCGCTTGGACACGCGCAGGGCCACGTCGGCGGCGGCCAGCAGGGCCTCGGCGCCGGTGCCGTCCGCGGGCGCCCGGGCCACGCCGGCGCGAGCGGTGCACTGCGCCCCGTCCTCGCCGGACACGGCCTCCATCAGCCGCTCGGCCACCAGCTCGGGAACGTCGGTGAACACGAGCGCGGCGAACTCGTCGCCGCCCAGGCGCCCCAGCACGTCGTCGCCGCGCAGCGCGGACTGCATCGCCTCGCCCGCGCGCACCAGCAGGCGGTCGCCCGCGGCGTGGCCGAGGCGCTTGTTCACCGAGCCGAACTCGTCGAGGTCCAGCGCGATCACCGCGGCCGGGCGCTCGGCTCGGTGGCGCAGCTCGGAGAGCTGGTCCACCTGCGTCCGGAACGCCTGACCGCGAGAGAAGGCCGGTGAGTGGGTCGTGGGCGGCGTCGTGGCGCGCCCGCCGCAGGAGCTCCGCCGTCTCGCGCGAGATCCGGCCGGCGGCCAGCAGCAGCGAGGATCGAGCCCGACGGCCAGGCCGAGGTTCTCGGTGGTCAGCGTCCCGGTGGTCACGAGCGGCGAGAACAGCGCGCCCACCACGAGCACACGGCCCACCTGCCCACGCGCCTCCGCGCGCGAGCACTCCGGTCACGGCGGCCACCAGCCACAGGAGGCTCACCACGTCGACCTGGCCCTCGTGTAGCCCACGATGACACCACCGCGATGCAGGACAGCGCCTCCTCGTAGCTTCAGCCACCGCTCGTGCACCACGAAGCGCTCCACCAGGCCGGTGAGGCCGATCACACCCAGGCCGATGGCCGCGGGAATGGCGTGCATGTGAACGTTCGGGTCGGCCAGCAGCAGACCGCCGCCGAGGACGGCGATCACGATGCGGACGTGCGCCGCGTAGCGGCGTGCGCGAACGACTCCGGCCGTGGGCGCCGGACGAGCAGGCATGCTCACCCATCGGCGGGCCGCCTGCGCCCTTTAGGAAAGCGCGGTGGGGCTCAGCGCTGCTTGCGCCTGGGCGCGACCAGGCGGTAGGAGCCGCGCGCGGCGTTGGGCGCGGTGGCGATGCCCGCCTGACGGCGGAGCTTGACGTAGGCGTAGATGCGCAGCTTGCGGTGGTTGCGCACGAGCCTGCGGCCCCTCCTGTTCAGCTTGATCTGCAGACGGCGGCGCTTGCCGGCGCCGACGCCGATCGTGCGGCGGCCGATGGTCACGCGACGGGCGCGCTGGCTGCGCGAGCCCTTCTTGCGCGGCACCCGTGCCCTCAGCCGCAGCGCGCCGCGACACGGCTTGACCGACCGGCAGCGCACGAGGACCGGCGCCTTCTTGCGGCTGCCCCGGCGCTGGGTCTTGCGTGAGATCACGAAGCGCCGCGCGGCCAGGCGCGCCTGTGCCGTTGTGAATGCCTTGCACGGGGTGGCCCTCTTCCCCGCGCGCACGGGCCCGCCGCCCCCCTGGGTCCGTGCGCGCTGGTCCTCGGCGTTCCCGGAGGTGGTGGGCCAGGCGTCGCAGCCCTCGCCGCGGTAGCGCAGGACGTCCATGCCGCGCGCCTGATCGCTGGCGAAGATGAACCCGCGGTGGGGCTTGGCCGACCACGTGTTGGAGCCCAGCGGCACGAACCAGCCGATCTGGCGCGGCTTGCCCGGGTTCGAGAAGTCCACGACGCGTGTGCCGCGCCCGTACCAGGCGATCGTGAAGCGGTTCTGGTCGGGCGCCTGCCAGAAGACGTGACTGGTGCAACCCGCCTCGTCGGACACCTGCGCGGGCTCGTTGGCCTCGGGCGGGATGTTGAAGATGCCGGCCTTGTCGGTGCCGCTCCGCTGCACCAGCCCGTCGGGGCCAAGGCGGTAGAGGTGGACGGCGCCCACGCCCGCCGAACCGGCCTGCCCGGGCACGAGGGGGGTTGCGCCGGTGGCATCCCCCTGCTGTCCCCCGCACGCGCCAACGCCGGTGCCCCCGCCGTACTCGTCGGTCACGATCAGCAGGGTGCGGTTGAAGTTGGGCTCGGCGCCGTGGGAGATGCCCACCTGCGGGTCGACGATCGTCTGCTCCACGCGCGGGTTGGCGGGGTCGTCGATGTTGACCACGTTGCTCTTGGTGATGTTCGCTGCGTACAGCAGGTTCTTGCCGTCGGGGCGGTGGTCCGGGATCGAGTCGTGCGGCCCGAGCCCGCCGCTGGTGCTGAAGTCGATCTTTCCAATGTGCTGCGGAGCGGCGGGGTCGGCCAGGCTGTAGATGTCTGTCTGGGGATAGGTCGGCGTGTAGTTGTCGATGTAGAGCCGCGGCCAGTCGAGCGTCACGTTGTGCGCGCCGTCCACGACCTCCCCGTTGGGGTTCTTGTCGCTGATGAACGCGACCTCGCGCGGCGCGGACTTGTTCGAGATGTCGATCACCTGGGCGCCCTCCTCACCCGGATGGCAGTCCTTGCTGGCC
This sequence comes from uncultured Thermoleophilaceae bacterium, assembly GCA_963727395.1. Taxonomy (GTDB): domain Bacteria; phylum Actinomycetota; class Thermoleophilia; order Solirubrobacterales; family Thermoleophilaceae; genus JAAYBF01. Next base: position 8,283 of record CAVSGC010000027.1, read on the forward strand.
GAGGCGCTCTCGTGTGCCATGACCGCGTAGCGCGCGTCGGGCGAGAGCTGCACGTCGAACTGGCCGCCCGAGCACGGGAGCACTCCCTGAACGAACGGCTGGCACTTCGCCGGCTGCGAGGGGTCGTCGCAGGAGGAGATGTTTGCGATCACCAGGCCCTGGCCGTAGGAGCCGATGTAGGCGTAGTCACCAGCAAGCTCGATGTCGGCGGCGTCCGGGGAGCTGGCGAAGTCGTCGTCGTTCGCGCCGCCGGGGATGTTCAGCGAGGGATCGAGCGCCAGGTTCGCGACGAGGTCGATGTTCTGGCCCTCGCCTTCGAGCGCGGGCGCGGCGCTCACGGCGGAGCTGAAGACCGAGTAGTTCGTGCCCTCCACCAGAGCGGTCTCGGCGGCGGCGCCCTGGGGATGGCCGGCGCTCGCCGGCATGGCGAAGACCGCCCACGCGATGGCGGCGACGAGTACTGCGAGAAGGCCCCCTGCCCTCATGGCCGCAAGTGTTGCAGTTGCGCAGGGAGCGTGCGCTACTACGCCGACTCGGCGGCGTCGGCGTGCTCGTCGTCAGGCTCGTCCTTCGCCGCCTCGGTGACCAGCGTGGGGTTGCGGCCCCCCACGATCGTCTCCTTGGTCACCACGCACTTCTTCACGTCGCGGCGGGAGGGCAGCTCGAACTGCACGTCGAGGAGCGTCTCCTCGATGATCGAGCGCAGGCCGCGGGCGCCGGTCTCGCGCTCCAGGGCCTTGTCGGCCACCGCCGAGAGCGAGTCCTCGGCGAACACCAGCTCGATGCCGTCGAACTCGAAGAAGCGCTCGAACTGCTTGACGAGCGCATTGCGCGGCTCGGTGAGGATCGTGACGAGGTCCTCCTGCGCGAGCTGATGGATCACCGAGACGACCGGCAGGCGGCCGATGAACTCGGGGATCAGGCCGTACTCCACGAGGTCCTCGGGGAGCACCTGCTCGTACAGCTCGCCGGCGTCCTTGTCGTGCTTGGAGCTCACGTCCGCACCGAAGCCCACGCCCTTGTGACCGATGCGCCGCTCGATCACCTTGTCCAGGTTGGCGAACGCCCCGCCGCAGATGAACAGGATGTTCGTGGTGTCGATCGTGAGGAACTCCTGGTGGGGGTGCTTGCGCCCGCCCTGCGGCGGCACCGAGGCGGTGGTGCCCTCCAGGATCTTCAGCAGCGCCTGCTGCACGCCCTCGCCCGACACGTCGCGCGTGATCGACGGGTTGTCCGCCTTGCGCGCGATCTTGTCGACCTCGTCGATGTAGATGATCCCGGTCTCGGCCTTCTTCACGTCGAAGTCGGCGGCCTGGATCAGCTTGAGGAGGATGTTCTCCACGTCCTCGCCCACGTAGCCGGCCTCGGTGAGCGCGGTGGCGTCGGCGATCGCGAACGGGACGTTGAGGATCTTTGCGAGCGTCTGCGCGAGCAGCGTCTTGCCGCAGCCGGTGGGGCCGAGCAGCAGGATGTTGGACTTCTGCAGCTCCAGGTCCTGCTCGGCGTCGGACTGCATCATCTGCACGCGCTTGTAGTGGTTGTAGACCGCAACGGAAAGAGCCCGCTTGGCGGGCTCTTGACCAACTACGTATTCCTGGAGGACCGACCAGATCTCCTTCGGCTTCGGGAGGTTCTCGAGGTCGAAGGTGGAGGTGCCGGTGAGCTCCTCGTCGATGATCTCGTTGCAGAGATCGATGCACTCGTCGCAGATGTAGACGCCCGGCCCGGCGATGAGCTTCTTGACCTGTCGCTGGGACTTGCCGCAGAAGCTGCAGAGGAGCTGTTCGTTGGAGTCCGTGGGACGAGCCATGGTCTACTCAGACGTGCGAGATCACCTTGTCGATGAGGTGGTAGTCCTTCGCCTCTTCGGCGGTCATGAAGTAGTCGCGCTCGGTATCCCTGGCCACCTTTTCGAGGTCCTGGCCGGTGTGCTGGGCGAGGATCTCGTCGAGCCGGTTGCGGGTGTCGATGATCTCCTTGGCGTGGATCTCGATGTCCGACGCCTGGCCCTGGAAGCTCGAGGAGACCTGGTGGATGAGGATCTTCGCGTTGGGAAGCGATAGGCGCTTGCCCTCCGCGCCGCCTGAGAGCAAGAGCGCTCCCATCGACATCGCGATGCCCACGCAGATGGTCTGGATGTCGGGCTTGACGTACTGCATCGTGTCGTAGATCGCGAGGCCCGCGTACACCGATCCGCCGGGCGAGTTGATGTACAGCGAGATGTCCTTGTCGGGATCCTCGGCCTGCAGGTGCAGCAGCTGCGCGACGATCAGGTTGGCGATCTCGTCTGTGACCGGTGTGCCGAGGAAAACGATGCGCTCGTTCAGCAGCCGGGAGTAGATGTCGAACGCCCGCTCTCCGCGAGACGTTTGTTCGACGACCATTGGGACCAGTGGGCTCATTGCTCTCGCGTTCAGTTTCGCTTGCTCGGAAAGATTCCTGCCGGTGCGTGAGTTCTCCCCCCGCGCCGGTCGGGCGAGTCTAGCAATGGGTTTTTGCCGTCCCGAGGGGGCCCTACGGGCGCGCCGGGTCCTTCTCGGCCTGGCAGAACCGCCCTCCGCAGACGTCGATCACCCTGCCCGCGGGCGACAGGAAGGCCGCCTTCTGACGCCGGGCCGCCGCGGTGTAGCGAGGGTCGCCGTGAGGGTCCACGCCCGAGTGCTTCGGGGTGTTCGTGAGCGGCTGCTTGGGCACGCGCGCGAGTCCTCCGCCGGGCTCCCAGTAGATGATCGCCGAGCCCGCGAACGGGAACGACATCCGCGGGATCCCGAACAGCGGCCGGCGGTCCTGCGCCACTCCGGGCGCCAGCGGCGTCCGGTTTGTGCCGGCGCCGATCGTGCGCGCCATGATGTCCGCCACCGCGGGCGCCACCTGGTGGTCGCCGCGCGCCACGTGCATGAGCACGCGATGGCTCGGCGTGCCCGGCGGTGGATCGGTGGTCATGTGCGCAGCCCAGCCGTTGGACTCCGCGCGGTCCCAGAGCATCTGGATCAGCGAGAGGCTCACCGGACGGGTGGCCTGGTCGCGATACGCGGGATTGAACACCTGGCCGTAGGTGTCCCAGTTCGAGCTGCGGGTGAGCAGCAGCGAGAAGTTCATCCCCGGCACGCCGAGCGCCGCGAACCGGTGGTCGGGCGCGGCCGCGGTGAGCGCCCCGCCGAGGATGCCTCCCTGCGAGTTGCCGTCGTAGTAGAGGGCCGAGGTGTTGAAGGCCGGCCGGCCGCTCACCTGCAGCGCCGGGTGGCTGGCGAGGCCCTGCGGGTGACGCATCAGCCGCCCGAGGTACATGAAGTTCACGAACCCCTGCTGGATCCTGTCCGCCATCTCGGGGAACTTCGAGAGGTTGTTCAGGATGCCGATCGTGTTAGGCACGTCGGCCGACGAGAACCCGCTCCAGTCGGTCGCGCAGAAGGTGAAGTTGTGCTCCTGGGCCATCAGGTGCACGTGCGTGCCACGGGTGGCCTCCCCCGCGTCACCGAGCAGCCCATGTCCGTACAGCGACGCGCGCCCGGGCGCGGCCGCCGCGGCCCGCGGCACGACGCACACGAAGTTGGTGGTCTGCATGCTTCCGGGGCGCTGCACCGGCACGCCCCTGGAATTGAGGTTGAACCGCCCGCCCGGCGCGCATCCCGGCGAGGTGAGGTAGCACGGCACCGTGAAGCTGCCCTCCACGCGCCGGAGCAGCTGGGCGTTCTCGGACGGCGTGAAGTTCTGGACGGTGCTCACCTGGAACGCGGGCGCCCTGCCCTCCACGCGGCGGTCGGCGAGGTTGCGATCGCCGAGCTGGGCGAAGGCGTTGTTGCGGATCGCCAGCAGCCGCGACTGCAGCGCCCGCTCCGAGGCCACGGTGAAGTCCCAGATCTGGTGGATGCCGCGCGCGGAGACCTTCGCGCGCCTGGCCAGGCGCGCCAGCGAGCGCACCTTGCGGTTACGGCGCAGCGCGCGGCGCAGGCCGCGGGCCGGACCCACCCTGCGGCCTGAGGCGGTACGCAGTCCCCGCACCACCACCACATAGCGGCGTCCCTCGCGCAGGTTCTTCGCCGGGTGCACCAGCAGCGCCCGATCGCGCGTGCGCGTGGCGTTGGCGTCCATCTCTGCCCAGTAGGGCTGACGCCTACGAGTCCTCGCGTCGAGCACCACGATCGGCGCGTTGCGTCGCATCGACGCTCCGATGTCGGTGATCGGGGCGATGCGCGAGCGGCGGAAGGCCCGCCGGGTGTGCAGGCCGGGCACCTGGAGGATCAGCTGCGAACCCGGGCTGAACCCGTCGAGGCGGTTCTGGTCGGTGGTCGCGACGCGCACTCCGGCCTTGTTGCGCGGCGTGCACCGGCGCGCGATCCGGACGCGGCGGCCGGTGTCGCTTCGGCGGTCGCGCACGGTGAATGCGTCGTTGGGGAACGGCAGGAGGCTCGTGCCACCGGCCAGGTAACGGCACTGCTTCGGCGGCGCGGCCTGGGTGGGCGGAGCGGCGAGGGCGACGCCGAGCGTCACGCAGAGTGCGACCGGCAGAGTGAGCTTCAGCGACACGGAGGTCCTCTCGTTGAACGAGTCGGCGCCCTCCCGCCGCACGGCACCCTACTTGACCTGGCGTCAGTCGGCGCCGGGCGTCCAGAGCTTCTTGGGCTCGCCCTCCGCCGCTTCCTTCTCGGGCGTCCACAGATCCTCGCGCGCCTTCGCCTGCTCCACCGGAATCGGCTTGGCGTTGTCCACGATCACGTCCACCGCCTTGCGCATGGCGATGTCCTCGCGCAGGGCTTCGTCGGCTCCGCGGGCACGCGCCTTCTTGAGCGATCGCAGCAGCGCCTTGTCGCTGGGCTCGGGCTTGCCCGGCTCGCTGGCGGCCTGCCGCAGCGCATCGAGGATCTCGTCGTCGGTGACCTCGATGCCCTCCCGCTCGATCACCGCGGCCAGCACGGCCTCGCGGCGCAGCGCGCGCTCGGCGTCGGGCTCGGACTCGGTGACCAGGTCCTCCTCGGTCTTGTTGGTGAGCTGCAGGTACTGCGCCGGATCGAGCCCCTGCTGCTGTAGCCGGCGCGCGGTCACGTGCCACATCTCGTGGGCCTTGGAATGCACCAGCTCGTGGGGGATGTCGATGGTGGCCTGGCTTGCCGCGGCGTCCACGGCGGCCTCGCGGAACTCGCGGTCGATCGCCTCCTCCTGAGCAACCGAGATCTGGCTGCGGATCTCGTCGCGCAGCTCGTCGAGCGAGTCATACCCGCCGGCCTCCACGGCGAGGTCGTCATCGAGGCCGGGCAGGCGCTTGCGCTTGACCTCCTTCACCGTCACGTCGAACACGGCCTCCTTGCCCGCCAGGTGCTCGGCCTGGTAGTCGCCGGGGAACGTGACCGACACCTCGCGCTCCTCGCCGGCCCTGGCTCCCGTGAGCTGATCCTCGAAGCCCTCAACGAGCCGGCCCGAGCCCAGCTCCAGCGGGAAGCCCCGCGCCTCGCCGCCCTCGAACGGCTCGCCGTCGAGCTTGCCGAGGAAGTCGATCACCACGTAGTCGCTCTGCTCGGCCTCCTTGTCCACGGTCTCCAGCGAGGCCAGTGACTCACGCAGACGATCGAGCTCCGCCTGCACGGCCTCCTCGTCGGCCTCCGGCTCGCGCCGGCCGGCCTCGACCCCCTTGTAGTCGCCGAGCGTGGCCGTGGGGCGCACGCCCACCTCGAAGGAGAAGGCCAGAGGCGATCCGCGCTGGGGCAGGTCGGACATGTCCACCGAGGGGCTGCCGACCGGAGCGAGACCGGCGTCCTGCACGGCCTGCTCATACCACTCGGGAAGCGCGCGCCGCACGGCCTCGTCGAGCACCGCCTCGCGCCCCACCTGGCGGAGCACCACCTCGGCGGGCACCTTGCCCTTGCGGAAGCCGGGCACCTTCATGTCGCGCCCGAGCACGTCGGCCGCGTTGTGCAGCTCCTGCTCAATGGCGTTGGGGGGCACCTCCACCTCCACGCGCACGCGCGAGTCGGGGAGCTCCTCGGTGGATGTGGTGACGGTGGCCAAGCGGGCGTGACGATAGCGTGGCCACCGATGCCTGCCACTGCCCCAGAGCCACGGCGCGGGCCGGGCGAGCGGCTGCAGGCGTGGCTCGTGACCGGCCCCCTGGGCCACCTCTACAGCACGGTGGCCGACCTCGTGGTGTTCGCCGCGGGCTCGCTACTCACGCGCGCTCGGCGCAAGCTGCGCGGAGACCGCCGGCGCACACCCGCGCGACGGAGGAGGTGAACGCGCTCTTTCACCGCCGCGTGGCGCGCCTCAGGGGTAGGGGATCGTCCGAACCGGCGACCTGTCGACCGGGCAGACGTGATCGTGCGCCGCGTTGGCCCTGAGCACCTTCGTCTCGATCAGCGCATACACCTTGGCGCCGTCCGGAAGCGCGGGGCCCTTGCGCCGCCAGCGACCGTTTGGGCGTGCGCGCGTGGAGAACAGGCGAACTTCGGGGGTCACGTCGGCACGGTAGACCTGGACCTCACGGACGCGCGGGCAGCGCGGGTTGGAACTCCGCACCCGGCCGCCGTAGACGCCCACCGCCGGGCCGAGCCGCGCGGCCTCGGTCAGGGTGACGGCGTTCGAAAACGTCTTGTTGTGCGCCACTGCCATGCCGGCGGCAACGGCCGCCGCGGCCAGAGCCGCCACGGCCACCAATCCGACCAGGTGCAGCCTGCTCGTAAGTTTGCTCTCCCCGCTCATCTCAATGTCCTCTCATCGCTGACGAGTCCTTTCTATGGCGCAGGAGCGGTGGCTGCATCGGGCAACCCCCTAGGACTTAAGCGGCAGCCCGGTTTGCGCGCGGTCGTGCGCCGTCCTAGGGTTGGCTGGTGCTGCTGGGACGCGATGCGGAGCTCGATCACGTCCGCCGCCTCGTCGAGGACCTGCGCGATGGGCGTGGCGGCGCGCTGGTGCTCCATGGCGAGGCCGGCATCGGCAAGACGGTCCTCCTCGATGCCGCGCGCGAGATGGCAGCGGACGCGCGCGTACTCGAAGCCCGTGGTGTTGAGTCGGAGTCGAGCCTCCCGTTCGGCGCGCTGCGGGACCTGGTCTGGCCGGTGGTGGAGGAACGGTCCGAACTGCCCGAGCCGCAGCAGCAGGCGCTGGACAGCGCCCTGGCGCTCGGCCCGCCGGCGCCCGGGGACCGGCTCGCCGTCTGCGTGGCCACTCTGGGCGTGCTGGAGACGGCGGCCGCTCGGGGACCGGTGCTGGTACTGGTCGACGATCTCCAGTGGCTCGACGGCCCGTCGCGCGAGTGCGTCACCTATGCGGCGCGGCGAGCGCGCGGTCCGATCGCCCTGCTGCTCGCCGCCCGCGACGGCGAGGGACGAGACGGGTGGCAGGGCATCCCGAGCGCGAAGCTGGCTGCGCTGGACTCCTCAGCGGCGGCCGGGCTCCTCGAACGGGCCGCTCCCGACCTCGTCCCGGCCGTGCGCGATGTGATCGGGGCCGCCGCGGGCGGCAACCCACTGGCATTGATCGAACTCCCCACCGCCCTCACCCCTGGCCAGCGGAACGGGAGCGCCCCCTCGATCAACCCCTCGCGCCCGGCACGGCGCTGGAGGGGGTCTACGGGGACCGGCTGGCCGAGCTCTCCGAGGAAACGCGCACTGCGCTCGTGGTGGCGGCCGTCTGCGACACCGCTGAGCTGGCGACCGTCGAGAGGGCCTGCCGCCTGCTGGGCAGCTCCGCAGGCGCGCTCGAAGCCGCCGAGGCGGCTGGGCTCGTGCGCCTCGACCCCGGCCGGCTGGAGTTCACACATCCTCTCGTGCGCGGCGCGGCGTACCACGGCGCGTCGGCAGCGCAGCGCCGTGCGGCCCATCGCGCGCTGGCCGGGGCGGTGGATGGCGAGGCTCGCGCCTGGCACCTCGCCGGCGCCGCGGTGGGCCCGACGAGGTCGCGGCGGGCGCGCTCGAGGAAGCGGCCGGCATCGCGGCCGCCCGGCGGGCCTACGCCGTGGCGGCCGACGCGCTCGAGCGGGCGGCCCGTCTCAGCGGCGACCCGGGGAGCTCCGCCGGCGGCTCATCGGCGCGGGCGCGGCGGCGCTCGGTGCCGGCGGGGCGGCGCAGGCCGCCGCCCTGGCCGAGGAGGCGTGCGAGCGCGCGACCGAGCCGGTCACCCGTGCGGCGGCCGAGCACCTCCGCGGCGTGCTCGCGATGTGGAGCGGCCGGGTGCTCGAGGCCATGGACCTGCTCGAGCGGGGCGCCCATGGGGCCGCCGCCACGACACCCTCCATGGCGGCGCTCGATGCTCGCCAACGCGGCGTTCGCATGTTCGGCGTCGGGCGACTGCCGGCGCGCGCTCGCGTCTCGCGGAGCGAGCGGTCGGGCTGCTCGACGACGCGTCCGATCCAGCCGTGCGCGCACCGGTGCTCGCCATCCTACTCGTGGTGCCTCGTCCTGCGCGGCGAGACCCGCCGGGCGCGGCCGATCATGAGCGAGGCCGAGCGGCTGGCGGCCTCCGTGGATCCGTTCTCCCCCGCGGCCCAGCTGATCTGCATCTCGATCAACTACCGGCTTCCATTGGAGGACTACGAGGGTGCCCGCGCCGACTGCCTGGCAGCCGCGCCGCGGCCCGCGAGGCAGGCTCCCTGTACGCGCTTCCCACGCCGCTGTGATCGCGGGGCATGCGTCGTGGCGGCTGGGCCGCTGGGCCGACATCGAGGAGCTGTGCGGCGAGGCCCTCGCGGCGGCGGAGGAGACCGACCAGTGGGGTCCGGCGGCGTTCGCCGCGATCATCCGCGCACGGCTGTGGGCCGCCAGGGGGCACGAGGCCGAGTGCCGGGAGGACGCGAAGGCCGCGCTGGACCTCGCCGAGTCGGCCGGGGTGACGAGCATGATGATGTACGGCCACGGCGCACTCGGGTTCCTCGAGCTGTCGACCGGCCACATAGAGGCGGCGATCCGAGAGCTCGAGCGAACCGAGGACCTCGCGCGCGAGACGGGCCTGGAGGAGCCGACGATGATTCCCTGGGCCCCCGACCTCATCGAGGCCTACGTCCGCGCGGGCCGCGCCGAACCGGCACGGCGGGTGCTGGCCACACTCACGCGCCAGGCCGAGCTGGCCGACACCGCGTGCGCGGCGGCGCTGGTGGAGCGCTGCCGGGGCCTGCTGTCGCGGCAACGGCTTCGACGAGCACTTCGCCCTGGCGCTCCAACACGACGCGCGCGGCCCGATGCCCTTCGAGCGAGCGCGCACCCTGCTCGCGCTGGGGAATGCGGCTGCATCGCGCGCGCCGCCGCGCGGACGCGCGCGAGCGGCTGCGGGAGGCCGCGGAGGCCTTCGACGCGCTGGGCGCCACCCCGTGGACAGAGCTCGCCCGCGCGGAGCTGCGAGCCGCCGGCGGGCGCCGGCGCCAGGCCGCCGATGACGACGGCGAGCTGACCGCGCAGGAGGAGCGCGTGGCGCGGGCGGCCGGGCGCGGCGCCACCACGCGCGAGATCGCGGCCGAGCTGTTCCTCAGCCCCAAGACCGTCGAGTTCCACCTCGGTCGCGCGTACCGCAAGCTGGGCGTGCATTCACGCGCCGAGCTTGCCAACGCACTGAGCACCCGCGAGCTTACGAACTAGGGGTCCACCCGGTGCGCGGAGGGTGCAGCCGTCCTACCGTCGGCACATGAACTCCTCGCTGCGCGACAGCGCATCTCCGGCGATGCTGGTTGCCCTCATCGCCCTGCTCGCCGCCCTTTCCGGAACCGCGATCGCGCTGCCCGGCACCGGCACCGTGGACTCGGGCGACGTCAAGAACAGCTCGATCCGCGGGGAGGACCTGCGCGAGAGCACGATCACCGCTCGTGAGCTGCGCGGCCGCTCACTCGACGGGACCGACATCAAGATCAACCGCGTGGGCGGCGACGCCGTCAAGGAGGAGGGGCTCGAGGTGGACAAGCTCGCCAAGGTGCCCGCCGCCGCCACGGCCGACCTGCTCGGCGGCCAGACGGTCGCTCAGATCGTGGCCGCCGCGCAGGCCGGCGGCGTGAAGGGCGACACCGGCGCCCAGGGGCCACAGGGCCCTGCGGGCGGTCCCGGTGCACCGGGACCGCCCGGTGCCCCCGGTGCCGACGGTGCCGACGGCGGGCCGGTGGCCTACGCGAAGGTGTTCGGGTCCTCGGAATCGGTTCTGCCCACGCAGTCGAAGAACATCTCGGACACGGACATCGTCAAGGAGGACAACGGTGCGGGACCGATCGACGGTGCCTACTGCATCTCGAGCTCGCCGACAGGCATCAAGTCCGCTGCGGTCACCAGCGCGGACTCGGGGTTCCGTGTGGCGTCGGTTTCGGTGCTCGGATCGCCTCATGCGGGGTGTCCGGCGGGCACCGACGCGCGGGTCAAGCTCTACGACCCGATCGCTTCAGGGACGATAGGGGCACCGGTCCTCGTCGATGGCACCTTCTACATCTGGCTGACCGACTGACGCCAGGGCCATAGCGCAGAGACCCGCGGGCGCAGGCGCTGGTCCGAGCCCAGCACGAGCAGCACGAGCATCGTGCCGTAGATCGGCAGGTGGCCCACCAGCTCGGTGTTGCCGAGGAAGTAGAGCGTTGCGTTGAACGGAATACCCGCGATGATCACCACCGCCTGCGGCACGGCGCCGCTGATCAGCAGCAGCCCGAACAGGACCTCCACCCCGCCCGCGAGGCGGGTGAACTCGAGGTCGGAGATATTCAGGCCAATCCCCTGGGCCACGTTGAACTGCGGCTCCTGGTCGAGGAACTGGAGCGCCATGTCCGGGCTCGCCAGCTTCTCCCGGAAGGCCACGATGACCAGGGCAGCGCCAACCGCCATCCGCAGCAGCCATACGGCGCGCTCGAAGGTGCGGTCAGCCGGGTCGCCATCGGCGCCTCGCTCGTAGTCGGCCGACCACCGTCCCGGCCCGGCCACGGCCACGAACAGGGCCGGGCCGAGCATGTCCACCCGCTGGAGCACCGGCGAGACGCCGAACTCGAGCATCCCGAGCGGCCCCGCCGCCACCAGCAGCCACGCCGCGGCGCGGGCGTGGCGGCCGGTGACCATCCCCACGGCCACCACGACCATCACCGTCGCAAGCAGAATCCCCGCGACGTCGGGATGCAGGTCCATCGCGGGCGACAGGTAGTAGCCCAGCGAGAGCAGGCCTATGAGGGACACCGCCAGGTGGATTCGCACCACGAACGGCATCCACGGCGCCAGACGGCCCAGCGCGGGCACGTCGACGCCCGGGAAGCGCCGGGCGGTCAAGCGCACGACCACGGTGATCGCCACCGCCGCGAGCAGGAGGAGCAGCGTCTCCCTCTCGCCCGCGAACCCCCAGTCCAGGGGGAAGCCGTCCGGATCCGGCACGAACCAGGTCTCGTGCGCGAGAGGTGCGCTCACGGCACGTGAACGCTAGACGGACCGGCACGGCCGGGGCATCCCTGGGACTGCGGGATCCACCCAGCGGACGCTCGGGGTTATTGCTCAGGCGTGCGTGGGGGGCACATTTTGTTCCGCCCATGCACACGTTTGCAATATCCCCGAGCGTGGTGAAAGTGGGCGCCGGCACCGCCGGCACCCCGGCATCCGACCCGCGCGGGATACATTCGACACGTGAGCGCAGCAATAGCCGACCGGGCGACCGAGCACGGACGGGTGGCCATCGACACGGAGTTCGTGTCCGAGCGGCGCTACCAGGCCCAGCTCTGCCTGGTCTCGGTAGCCGTGCCGGACACCGAAGCCCCCGACGGCGTGCACACCGAGGTGCTGGACCCGCTCGACGAGTCCGCCGGGCTGGACCCCGAGCCGCTGGCGCGTGTGCTGGCAGACCCCGGCGTGGAGGTGCTCGTGCACGCCGGCCGGCAGGACGTGGCCATCCTGCGGCGCACGTGGAACACCAACATCACCCGCATCTTCGACACCCAGGTGGCCGCCGGCTTCCTCGGCTTCGGCAACCAGGAGGGATACGAGTCCCTGGTCAAGCGAGTGCTGGGCGTGCGCCTGCGCGGCGGCGAGGGCTTCACCCGCTGGGACAAGCGCCCGCTCACCGAGAAGCAAATCGACTACGCCGCCGACGACGCCCGCTGCCTTCTGGCCCTCGGCGACGCGCTGGAACGCGAACTGAAGGAGCGCGGCCGGCTGGAGTGGGCGCTCGAGGAGTGCCGGGTGGTGGAGGAGTCACGCGACGAGCGCACGCCTGAGCGCGCCTACGACCGCCTGCCCAAGGTGGGACGCCTGGACGCCTCCGGCCGGCGCGATCGCGCACCGGCTGGCCACGTGGCGCGAGGGGGTGGCACGCGAGATGGACCGCCCGCCCGCGTTCGTGGTGCCCGACCAGGCGCTGGTGGAGCTGGCCCGTCGCAAGCCGGGGGACAAGTCTGCCCTCGAGAACATCCGCGGGCTGCCCCAGCAGACGCTTCACCGCCGCGGGGCCGAACTGCTGGCCGAGCTGGAGGCGGGCCGCGACGGCGAGCCACCGCCCGCCCCGCCCTCGGCCCCGCGCCGGGACCCCGTGGAGGCACCGCTCGTGTCGCTGGCCCAGGCCGTGGTGCGGCACCGCTCGATGGAGAGCGGCGTGGCCACCGAGCTGATCGCCACCCAATCTGAGCTGGCCGCCCTGGTGGCCTCCGTGCGCCGAGACGCCGGCAGCGGCGACATCCGTGCCCTGCACGGGTGGCGGCGAGAGCTGGTGGGCGCAGAGCTGAGCGCGCTTATCGAGGGGAAGCTCAGCGTCGCGGTGAGTCCCGACGGCGGGCTTGAGGTCCGCGGCGCCTGACGCGAGCGCTAGCGCAGGCCGGCCAACCGCAGATGGGTCCGCAACCGCTTCCGGTTGCCGCCCACCCTGCGTGTGGCAACCGCCACGTAGCGCACACGACCGCGACGCACGCCGTAGACCAGCCGCGCTCCGCCGCGGAGCCTGCGCACCCGCACACCTCGCCCGAAGCGCTTGGTGCCGTTGCGTATCCGGCGCGCCCTCGCGCCTGTGCCCACGCGGCGGCCCCTGTGGTCGCGCACCGTGCTCACCACCAGGCCCAGCTTGCCCGCCTTGGTGAACGCGGCCATCACCCTGCGCTTGCGGCGGTTGCGGTTGCTCCTGCCGTTCGCGCAGTAGCGCCACGCGCGCCCCGCGCGGGTGCGAGGCTGGCCGCCGCGGCGCAGAACCTGGTTGGGGGTGCGGCCCAGGCGCAGGCGTCCGATGCCACGGCGAGTGAAGCGGCCGCGCGAGCGCAGGCAGCGCGGACCGGGCACGCCCACGGAGCGCTCCCACATCTGCAGGTAGGCCTCCGACCCGCGCACCATGTCCTTCACGATTGCGCTCCCGGCCTGCTTGCGCAGATCCTCGATCCAGTCCGGATACATGCCGTAGTGGGCCACGCCGTCGGTGTTGATGTCGAAGATGCGCTGGCCGCTGCGCTGGCGGTTGATCGTGACCTTGCCGTCGAATGACTTGAACGGGTAGGTCACGTTGCCGCCCTTGCGCGGGGCGCCCTGGGAACCGAAGCCGTTCATGTCGGCGCCGTAGCCGAAGCCGAAGTAGTAGGAGCGGTTGCGCATCGGCCTGGTGTCGCGCCAGGCTTTGACGAAGCTGTCCGAGTCGCCCGCGTATGGAGCGACCACACCCCCGAGGTCATAGATCCGCGGGAGGGCGTCCGGGGTGCTCCAGCTGTGGCTGGAGACCACGCCCGAGTAGCGCTCGGCCTCGAGGACGGTCATCACCTCCTTGCGCGCGCGGACGCTGAGGTGGTCGGGGTCCACGATCATCCCCTTCGCCGCCATTCGGCGGATCAGGTACGCGCCCGAGATCCGACAGGCCCAGGGTGTTGCAGTGGGGCGGCGGCGGATAGGCGGGCGCCGTGCCCGCGGGGGCGAAGGCGGCGAAGCCGTTGCCGGCCAGCGAGTCGCGATCGCCCTGCGCCGCGGTGGTCTGCTCGCGGTCGTTCACCCCATGCACGTGGCCGTCGCAGGTCTGCATGTCCCAGTAGCTGCCGGTCTCGCGCTTGTTGGCCTGGTTCACAGCCAGGCCGGTCTCGCCCGTGTCTCCGGCAACGCCGCCCAGGGCGTTGTCGAACTTGTTCACCAGTTCCATGTCGCGCACGCCGAGCTTGTGGACCTCGTCGAGCTGGCGGTCGATCTGAGCGCGGTTGCACTCGGGCCGGCCGTTGTTGAGGCGACAGTCGAACAGCCGCGACACCTCGATGCCGAGGATCACGGCCAGCTTGCCCTGGTTGATCACGCGCCGCGCCTGGAACGGGTTCGTCACGATCCGGAACCAGCCCTTGCCGGGGCCGCCGCTCTGCGCGTCGATGTAGCCCTCCAGCGCGCGAATCTGGCGCGCCTGCAACCGCACGGCGTCCATCTCGTTGCAGCTGTTGCGCTTGGTCGGGTAGAGCTCGCACAGCTGTACGTTCTCCACGAACAGGTTCACGTAGCTCCGCAGCCCCCCTCTCCAGGCTCGCTCCAGCCACTTGTAGTAGGAGCCCTCGTGGGTCAGCGAGTTGTGATGGGGCCAGTCCTTGAAGGTCGGCCAGCCGACGGGGTCGTGGGTGCGGGCAGGGCTGCCGAAGAGCACGTTCTCGAGCGCGGCTCCGCCGCCGTTGGGGTAGTGGTCCGGGCAGTCCACCAGCGCCACCGTCACGCCGTAGGGGCTCCAGGGGCGGCCGCAGTGCACGTTGCCGCCGAGGAACTCGAAGGCCATCATGTGCATGTGGGCGTCGAGGTAGCCCTTCACCTCGCCGTAGGGCGTGCGCCCCCGGGCCGGCGCGCCGACGGTGCTCGTCTCGACCTCGGGGAAGGTGGCGCAGCCGGTGGTGCGCTGGAAGCTGAACAGCCCGGCGGGGCCCCCCGGGTCGGCCAGCACGAGCTTGCCGCCGGGGCCGGAGGCCGACAGCTCCTTGCCCGCGGAGGTGAGCACGATCCGGAAGGCGCCGGACCCGGCATCGTTCACCTTGAAGTCGGCGTTCGCGTTGGGCTGCTGGGCGGCCGCCACGTCGCCGAGCTGCCCGCGCGCCACGAAGTGCGCCTTGCTGTCGTAGAGGAGGTAGCGCCCGAGCGCGCTCGGGCGCATCAGGATCGGCTCGCCGGCGCCTGCTCCGGCCGCGTAGCCCGTGGCGTCCCTGGACACCAGGCGACCGGCCGACTGTGACCGCAGGGCGTAGCAGTTGTTGGCCAGCCCGTAGACGGCGTCGGTGGCCTGGGCGGAGCCGGCCGGCGCGGCGGAGGCGGGCGCGACGGCCGCGAGGCATCCGATGAGCGCACACGCGATCACAACCCTCATTGCGGCTAGTCCTCCCCAGGCGGCCATGCGGACCGCATCCTATGCCTCCTGGAAGGGTGCCTGCGCCAGTGTGTGCTTTCGTGGAGCCCGTGACCGCCGTGCGCGAAGCGAGCGAGCCGGACCTCGAGGCGATCGCCGAGATCTATGCCCAGGCCGCGCTCACCCCGGCCACCTTCGACTTCGACCCCCAGCCGGTTGAGTGGTGGCGCAACGTGCTCGCCACCACCGACCCCGCCCTGGGACACCTCCTGCTGGTCACCGAGCGCGACGGCGAGGTGGCCGGCTACGCCAGGAGCGGCATGTTCATGGAAAAGCCGGCCTATGACACCACCGTGCTGACATCGGTGTACGTGCACGCCGACCACCGCGGCTCGGGCGTGGGCCACACCCTCTACGCCGACCTGTTCGAGCGACTCGACGCAGCCAGCTCGGCGCGGCTGGCGGTGGCGGGGATCACCCGGCCCAACGAGGCGAGCGACCGCCTGCACCGCCGTCACGGCTTCACCGAGGTCGGCACCTTCCACGGCGTGGGCGTGAAGGCGGGGCAGGCGTGGGACGTGCTGTGGCTGGAGCGCCCGCTGGTGGAGCCCGGCGACGAGATACCGAGCAAGGAGAGCTGATGCCCACGGGATCGAAGCACCGTTATGACGTGGTCGTGATCGGCGCGGGGCCCGGAGGCAGCGGCGCCGCCGGGCGGCTGGCCGACGCCGGCCTGCGCGTGGCCATGGTCGAGTCCGAGCTGGTGGGCGGCGAGTGCCCGTTCTGGGCCTGCATCCCGAGCAAGACACTGCTGCGTCCCGTGGAGGCGGTGGGCGAGAGCAATCGCGTGGCGGGTATCGAGGCCAGGGTGGCCAGCGTGGAGGCGGTGCTCGAGTACCGCGACTACATGAACTCGGGCCTGGACGACACCGGCAAGGCGAAGGCGTTCGCCGACCGCGGCGTGGAGGTCATTCGCGGCCGGGGGCGCCTCGAGGGGCCCGGGCGCGTGATCGTGGAGGACCGCGTGCTCGAGACCGAGCGGGTGATCCTGGCCACCGGCACGACCAGCCGGATCCCGGACATCGACGGCCTGGAGCAGGCCGGCTACTGGACCAACCGCGAGGCAACCACGATGTCGGAGGTGCCCGAAAGCGCCGTGGTGCTGGGCGGCGGCCCGGTGGGCATCGAGCTGTCCCAGGCGATGTCGCGACTGGGTAGCACCGTGACGCTGGTACACAGCCCCGACCGGCTCCTCGCGCGCGAGGAGCCGGCGGTGGGCGACATGCTGGCGCCGCTGCTGTCCGAGGAGGGCATCGAGCTGCGGCTGGGCACGAGGGCCGTGGGGGTCGAGCCCGGCTCGGGCGGGCGCTCCACCGTGCGCCTGGACAACGGCGGCGAGGTGAGCGGCCACCGCATCATCGTGGCCGTGGGCCGCGAGCCGCGTACCGCCGACCTCGGGCTGGAGACGGTGGACATCGACCCGGGAGAGAGCGGCATCGGGGTGGACGAACGCTGCCGCGCGGCCGATCGCGTTTACGCGATCGGTGACGTGACCGGCGTGGCGCCGTTCACCCACGTGGCCTCCTACCAGGCGCGGATCGTCTGCGAGGACATCCTCGGCAGGCCTCGACCGGCCGACTACAAGGCGATCCCGCGGGTGGTGTTCTGCGACCCCGAGGTGGCGTGTGTGGGGCTCACCGAGGAGCGCGCGCGGGCGGAGGGAATCGACGCCGTGAGCGCCACATCCGACCTCTCGGCCGTCGACCGCACCGAGACCTACGGCCGCGGCCTCACGGGCGGCTTCGGCGTGATCGCCGACTCGCGCCTGCGACGTGCTCGTGGGCGCCTGGGCGGTGGGCCCGCTGGCCGGCGAGTGGATCCACCAGGCCGTGCTGGCGGTGAAGGCGGAGGTCCCGCTCGGGGTGCTGCGCGACTCCGTGAGCCAGTTCCCCACCTTCAGCGAGATCTTCCGCACCACTGTCGAGAAGCTGCCGGCCTAGCGAGCGGGCGCCAGGTCGAAGCTCACGCCGGTGAGCTGCTCCGAGACGTCCCACAGCCGCCGCGCGGCGGCGCGGTCCTTCGAGGCCGACGTGGAGTCCACCAGCCGGGGGTGGCCGCGCTGCTCGCCCACGCCGTCGGGACCGACGTATGAGCCGCCCGGCAGGTCATCGACCGTGGCCGCGTAGAGCGTGGGCAGCGCCCCCATCTCGGCGCTCTGGGCGAGCACCCTGTTGCTCACCGCCATCACGCCGTCCTCGATCCTCGTGAGCAGGCCGCCGTGGCCATCCGACCCGCGCGTCTGGAGGTTGGTGGCCGAGTAGCCGGGATGGGAGGCCACGCTCTTGAGGTCCGATCCGGCGGCCGAGACCCGCCGCTGGAGCTCGAAGGCGAACAGCAGGTTGGCCAGCTTGGACTGGCCGTAGGCCGACCAGCGGAAGTAGCGGCGCTCGCCCTGGAGGTCCTCGAAGTTCATCTTGCCGATGCGGTGGGCGGGGCTCGAGAGCGTGACCACGCGCGGCGCGTCGCTCTTCTCCAGCGCGTCCATCAGTAGGCCGGTGAGCGCGAAGTGGCCCAGATGGTTGGTGCCCAGCTGCATCTCGAACCCGTCTCTGGTGGTGCGCCGCGGCAGCGCCATCACGCCGGCGTTGTTCACCAGCAGGTCGAGCCCGATGTCCTCGCGGGCGTCGGCGAATGCGCGGATCGAGTCGAGGTCGGCCAGGTCCAGCGCCATCACCCGCACCTGAGCGGAGGGCTCGGCCTCGCGAATGGCCGTGGCGGCGCGCTCGCCCTTCTCGGTGTCACGCACCGCCAGGGTCACGCTGGCGCCGTGGCGGGCCAGCTCACGTGCAGTGACCAGGCCCAGGCCGCTGTTGGCGCCGGTCACGACGGCCTTGCGGCCCATCTGGTCGGGCATGTCCGCCGCCGTCCATTTCTGCTTGCTCATAGTTCCTCTCGCTTGTCGTTCTCCTCGCCTTACCCTGGCACGCGGGTTTCACCGGCCTGTCCCGCGTCGATCGGGACGCACCGCCATACTCCCCCCGCGATGCTCAGAGCAATCGCAGCGAGCGCCGTTGGAGCGGCGCTGGCCTTCGGCTTGAGCGCTGGCGCGCCCCAGGCTGCACAGGCCGACGTGGTGTGGCTGTGCCGCCCCGGCGAGCAGCCCAACCCCTGCCGCGAGACCCAGCGCACCACGGTCTACGAGGCAGACGGGTCCTCGCGCGTGGAGGACAGGCCCCTCCCGGCCCAGCCGCCGGTGGACTGCTTCTACGTCTATCCCACGGTGAGCAGCCAGCCCTCCACGAACGCGAACAAGGACAAGGACGACGAGCTGACCGCGATCGCTCGCTACCAGGCGGCACGGTTCTCCGAGCGCTGCCGCGTGTACGCGCCGGTGTATCGCCAGCTCACGCTCGCCTCGATCTTCACGGGCACCAGCCAGCAGCGGCAGGCCGGCGCCAAGGTGGCCTACTCCGACGTCCGCGAGGCCTGGTTGTCCTACCTGGCCAACCACAACCGCGGCCGCGGCGTGGTGCTGCTGGGCCACTCCCAGGGCACCATCCTGCTGCGCCAGCTGGTGCGCAAGGAGGTGGACCCAAAGCCCGCCGTTCGCCGGCGGATGGTGTCGGGGATCCTGCTCGGCGGGAACGTGCTCGTGCGCAAGGGCCGGCGGGCGGGCGGCGATTTCAAGAACACGCCCACCTGCTCACGCACCGGGGAGATCCGCTGCGTGATCGCCTTCTCCACGTTCTTCGACCCCCCTCCCCCCAACGCGCGCTTCGGGCGCTCCCCCGCCAGCGATACCAGCGGCGCCGGGTTCCCGGCGGGCCCCGACTTCGAGGCGGCCTGCAACAACCCCGCTTCGCTGGCCGCCAACCGGCGGGAGCCGCTGACCACCTTCGCCCGCAGCGAGCCGTTCCCAGGGCCGATCGGCGCCGGGCTGGTCCAGACCTACGGCGGTCCGCCGCCCTCCGCCCCCACTCCATGGCTGCGACCTGCCGAGCGCTACACCGGCCAGTGCGTGCGGGAGGGAGGTGCGCACACGTTGCGGCTCGCGCCGATCGGCTCTGCGCGCCGGCTGAACCCGTCGCCGGACCCCACCTGGGGAACGCACCTGGTGGACGTCAACATCGCGCTCGGAGAGCTGGTGGACGAGGTGGGCGCCCAGACGCGGTCCTACCTTGCGGCGTCGCGGCGGCGGTGCCTGGCAGGCCGCGCACCGATCGGGCGGCGCGGCGTGGGTCGCATTCGTCTGGGCCACTCCGGCGCCCGGCTCACGCACAGAATCGGGCCGGTGCGCGTCGGGCGGTACGCCGCGAGCTGGTGCGTGAAGGGCTCTTCGCGCCGGGTGACCGCCGTCTTCCCCCGCCGCCGCGCGGCGGGCAGGGCCCAGCTGGTTGTCTCGACCGTGCCGGGCCATCGCCTGCGCCGAGTGGGCGCGGGCGCGAGGGTGCGCAGCCTCGTGCGACGCTTCCCCGGCGCACGGCGCCTGGGGCGGGGCCTGTATCGGGCCGGTCCCCGCAGCCAACGCGTGTTCGGAGTTCGCGGTGCGCGCGTGCGTTTCGCCGGCGTCGCCGCCCGGCAGCTGCTGCGCAGGCCGAGGGCGCTGCGCACCTACGTCGCTCGCGCGGGTCTGTGAGCCGCTGACGATGCCCGATCCGGTCCTCGATCAACGCGCCCTCGGGCGCGCCACGCTGGAACGCCAGCTGCTGTTGCGGCGCAGCGGGCTCTCCCCGCTCGAGGCGGTCGAGCACCTCGTGGGCATGCAGGCCCAATCTCCCAACGCCCCCTACGTAGGGCTGTGGTCGCGGCTCGAGAGTTTCGATCCCGATGATCTGGCTCGGGCGATCCTGGACCGCCATGCCGCACGTGCACCGCTGATGCGGGCCACGATCCACCTGGTGTCCGCGCGCGACTGCCTGGCGCTCAACCCCCTCACCCAGCCCGTGCTGGCGCGGGCGTTCTCGAGCCAGGCCTTCGCCCGGGACCTCGATGGCGTGGATCCCGTGGAGGTGGTGATCGCCGGGCACGAGCTGCTCGCCAAGCAGCCGCACACGCGGGCGGAGCTGGGCGAGCTGCTGGCCGACCGCTGGCCCGGACGCGACCCAGCCTCGCTGGCCCTGGCCGTGACCTATCTCATGCCGGTGGTGCAGGTGCCGCCCCGCGGAGTGTGGGGCTCGTCGGGGCTGGCGCGCTGGGCCACGATGGACTCCTGGCTCGGCGGTCCCGACGGCCCGCCCAACCTCTCGCGCGACGAGGTGGTGATGCGCTACCTCGGCGCGTTCGGCCCGGCAACGATCGCCGACGTGAGGACATGGTCTGGCTTCACCGGCCTCCGCGAGGTGATCGATCGGCTGCGTCCCCGCCTGCGCACCTTCGCCGACGAGCAGGGACGCGAGCTGTTCGACCTGCCCGACTCGCCCAGGCCCGATCCGGAGACCCCAGCGCCTCCGCGCTTCCTCCCCGAGTACGACAACCTGCTGCTCTCCCACGCCGACCGCTCCCGCGTGATCGCCGAGGACGACCGCAGGCGGGTGTTCGGCAAGGGGGCGGTGCTGATGGACGGGTATGTGCGCGGAGCCTGGCGGATCGCCCGCGCCGGCCAGGCCGCCACGCTGGCGATCGAGCCCTTCACCGGGCTGCCCGAGGCCGACGCCCGCCTGATCATCGAGGAAGCCGAGCGGCTGCTGGGATTCGTCGCGCGGGGCGCCCAGAGCCTGGACGTTCAGATGCTCCCACGGGCCGCCTGACTGGACGAAAAGCCTAGTTTTGCGGCCTTGAGTTACAGGCCGTTCGTTCCGACATTCAGAGGGATGGCAACTCTCCGGCCCTACCGGTTTCCCCTGTCCGCCTTCCTCGCCCTTACCCTCGCGCTCACGGCCGCGCTCGCCTGCGCGCCAGGCGCTTTCGCCGGCCGCACCGATCCCACCAACCCGCTGATCGGGAAGCGCGTGTTCATGGACTGCGAGGCCTCCCACCAGTCCTCGGCCCGTCTGTACAACCCCTGGTACGCGGTGCGGCGCAACGCCTCCCACGAGACCGCGCTGCGCAAGATCGCGGAGGTACCGGCGGCCAAGTGGTTCGCCGGGATCAGCGAGCCGCCCACCCGCCACGTGGAGCGCTACTTCGCGAACGTCGACGACCCCCAGTGGGGTGGCCCGTCCTGTAACACCCGCCTGGGCTACGGCCAGCCCGACGCCTACGTGGGCGACTACCCGGTGGTGGCCATCCGCCGCCTGGTGAACGGCAACTGCTCCGGAATGAAGCGCCAGTCGGCCGCCGGGTACAAGCGGTGGATCGAGGCCTTCATCCGGATGTCCCAGCTTCGCTTCGTCCCCGATGCCGGCGAGCGCTACCAGTACTGGATGGGCAAGCCCTTCCCGCGCGGCTCCTGGGTGCCGGTCGAGCGCCAGATGACGATCATCCTCGAGCCCGACGCCATCGGCCTGATGGGCGCCCGGCGCAGCTGCCTCAAGCGCTCCGAGGTGCCCGGACGCCTCGCGCTCCTCGGTTACGCCGCCAAACGCCTGGCCGAGACGCCCGGCTTCAACGTCTACATCGACGCCGGCTCCTCCTCATGGCTGAAGGCGGGCAAGGTCATCTCCTACCTGCGCCAGGCCAACGTGTCCTACACCCGCGGCTTCGTCCTCGGCTCCACTCACTTCAACCGCACGGGCAACGAGATCGCCTACGGCGACAAGGTCGCTCGCGCGCTCGGCGGCAAGCACTACATCGTGAACACCGCCGAGAACGCCAACGGCGCCCTGCCCAAGCGCAAGTGGGGCAAGTACGGGTCCAAGGCCACGGCCTGCAACCCCCGCAACGCCGGCCTCGGCACCCAGCCCACCACCAACACCGCCTCCATCTACGCCGATGCCTACCTGTGGGTCAGCCGCCCCGGCATCTCCTCGAACGGCAAGCGCGGCGCCCCCCAGTGCGGCAAGGAAAACGGCCCGGGCGGAAACGTCTTCTGGATCGAGAAGGCCCTGTGGGAAGCACGGCAGGCGAACTTCTCAAAGGCCAACTGGCCGCCGCTGCCGCTCTAGGTCGCCCGGGATCCCTCAAGGCGAACGGGCCCCGCGCCGAGTAGCCCACGTATGAACGCACCGCGTCTCGTGCGCGCAGGCACGTCCATCGACATCGCAGTCCTCGCCCTGATGGGTCTGATCCTGGGAGCGGGCTGCCTCGCCCTTGCCGCCTTTCCGCTGGCGCCCGACGCACCCCGGGAGGTGATGGTCGGTCTCGGTCTTGCGGGCGTGAGCGTTGCCCTGGCGCTGACACTCGCCGGCGACAGGGCCCGGTCGGTCCACCTGCACGCGACGGTCGTGGGCCTCACGACGCTGATCGGCGCCATGGTGGCGGTGGCGGTCACCGAGCGTGGTCTGATGATGAGCGTGCTCGGCTACATCTGGATAGCTGTCTACGTGGCCTTCTTCTTCCCGCGCGACGCCGCGCGGCTCCATGCCGTGCTGATGGTCGCCGCGCTCGGGCTCAGCCTGCTCGTGGCACGCGCGCCAACGCATGTGTCGGTCTGGATCGTGATATCCACGATGGTCTGGGCGGCCGTCTCGATCCTCACCCGCCTCAACGCGCGCCTTCAAGCCGAGGCGCACATCGACAGCCTGACGGGCCTGCTCAACCGCAGCGGGTTGGCCGCCGCCGCCGCACACCAGCGCGGAATCGCCAAGCGCACCGGTGAGCCGATCTCCCTTTCGATCATCGATCTCGACGACTTCAAGCTCGTCAACGACCAAGGCGGCCACGCCGCAGGCGACCGCCTGCTCGTCGAGCTCGCCAGCGTCTGGAGCGCCGCGCTGCGGTCGGGTGACCTGCTGGCACGGTTCGGCGGCGATGAGTTCGTCCTGGTGCTCCCTGGAGTTGTCGAGAATCAGGTCGACGAGGTGCTCGAGCGCCTGGCGCGAGCGCACCCGGCCTCGTGGACCGCGGGCGTGGCCATCATCGATGGCCAGGAGTCCCTCGACGAGGTGATCAACCGAGCCGATGAGCGTCTCTACCGTGCGAAGCAGCTCCGGAGGGAGGCCGATCGCCATCGAGCGAGGCGCCTGATCGCCCAGCAGGAACCGGACGCGGCGCCCTGGGTGCTCGGTCGAGGCGGTTCAGACACCTGCACGGGTGAATGTCACATGTGTGACTCCGCTGGGCGAGGAGGTGGCCTCGACCTCGTAGTCCTTCTCGAGCCCCTCGAGTCCGTCCCAGAGGCGTACGCCGCGGCCGAGC
>CAVSGC010000028.1:0-14748 GCA_963727395.1 uncultured Thermoleophilaceae bacterium
AGTGACGTTCTCGCGGCCTGACCCACCTACGCATCTATCCACACGAAACAGAAAGGGGCACGACATGACCGGCTTGAAGATCTCGTCGACGCTGACGCTGCCCCTTGAGGCGATCACGGAAACCTTCGTCGTACTTGCGAAAAAGGGTGCCGGCAAGACGTACACCGCGTCCGTCATGGCTGAGGAAATGCTCGATGCTGGCCACCCGATCGTGGTCATCGACCCACTCGGTGTCTGGCACGGACTTCGTTCCAGCGCCGACGGCAAGAAGGAAGGCCACGCTGTTGTCATCTTCGGTGGCGACCATGCAGACGTGCCGCTGACGGAAACGTCTGGCGTCGTCATTGCCGAAGCCATCGTCACCGAACGCATCCCGGCGATCATCGACCTCTCCCTGCTCTCCAAGAGCGCCTCGCGTCGTTTCATGACGGAGTTCATCGAGACGCTCTACTACAAGAACCGTGAGCCCCTCCACGATTTGTTCGACGAAGCTGACCTCTTCGCACCCCAGCGCAACCTCGCCCCAGAAGCAGCCCGTCTGCTTGGCGGCATGGAAGACCTGGTTCGTCGCGGCCGCGTACGCGGCCTGGGCTGCACACTCATCACCCAGCGTCCTGCCGTGCTCAACAAGGACGTCCTCTCCCAGGCATCCGTCCTGGTCGCGCTTCGTCTGTCCGGCAAGCATGACGTAGAAGCAATCGACGACTGGGTTCGCCTGCATGCTGACGGTGACGAGGCCAAGGAGCTGAAGGCGTCCCTGCCGTCGCTGCCGGTCGGAACCGCATGGATCTGGTCGCCGGGTTGGCTCTGAAGTCCTCCAGAAGGTCAAGATCCGTACCCGAACCACGTTCGACTCCTCCGCCACCCCGAAGGTCGGCGAGACCCGCCTGGTGCCCAAGAAGCGCGCCCAGATCGACCTCACCGCGCTCGGCGACAAGATCGCTGCTGCCGCGGACGAGGTGAAGGCCAACGACCCCAAGGCGCTCCGCATGCGTGCCGTACGCGCCGAGAAGGAACTTGCTGCCGTCCAGGCCAAGCTCGACAAGGCCGCAACTGCTCCAGGCAAGACTCGCACCGAGGTCCAGATCGAGACCGTCGAGAAGATCGTCGAAGTCCCGGTGTTGTCGGCAGACGACGCCAAGATGCTCGCTGATCTGGTGGCCGAGACTCAGGCGATGAGCGGACGCGCCGCTGAGATCGCCAACCTGGTCGCCGGCACCGCTGCAACGGTCACCGCGGCCGCCAACGCGAAGCCTGTTCCTGCCAAGACGGCCCGCGTCGCTGCTCCGCGCACCCAGCCTCAGCCTCGCACTGCCCCTGCACCCCGACAGGCCGCCGCTCCTGAGCCGGCGGACTCCGACGTGACCCTCAAGGCCGGCGCACGCCGCATCATCGAGACGTTCGCCCGTCAGCACCCGCAGCGGCTCACCAAGGCCCAGCTCGGAACGCTCGCCCAGTTCAAGATCACCGGCGGCACCTTCCAGACGTACTGGGTCAGATCAAGCGGGCCGGCTTCCTCGACGAGCGCGGCACAGGCAACGGCGCCGACTACACGCTCACGCCCGAAGGCTTCGAGTACATCGGCATCGAGCCAGGCAACCCGCAGACCACCGAGGAGATCCTCGAGGCGTACCGCTCCGTGCTCAAGGCGGGTGCTCGTTCGATGCTCGACGTGATCGTCGAGGCTTACCCCGCCGACCTTGACCGGGACGAGCTCGCAATCGCCGTCGACATGGTCGCCACTGGCGGAACCTTCCAGACCTACCTGGGCACGCTGCGCCGCAACGGCCTGGTCACCACCGACGGAGGCGTCATCCGCGCTTCCGACATTCTCTTCCCGGAGTCGTCATGATCGTCGCCCTGTACTTCCTCGTCGGAGCCCTCATCGTCACAGGGCTCGCCACCGAGCGTCGCAAGGTAGCTGAGATCGTTGCCGCCATCGCCTTCTGGCCTGTTGCCCCGATCATGCTGGCCTTCGAGATTTTCCACCGCATGTTCGAGGAACGCCGCAGGCCAGCACCCGCGGTGGTCGAGGACGTCCCCGGAGCGAAGGTGAAGGCCGCATGAGTAACTCCCTGGAGTCCATCGTCAGCGACCTTGTCGGATGGTCGAGCATGACGTTCGGCCCCGGACCTCGAACCGAGGGCGTGCTGGCCCACATCCGCAAGGAACTCATCGAGATCACGAAGGATCCGACCGACCCCATCGAGTGGATCGACGTCGCCATCCTGGCTCTCGATGGGGTCGGCGCAGTGGCGATCTGAGCCCAGAAGAGGTCACCCAGATCCTCGTCGACAAGCTCGCATGGAACATGGCAAGGCAGTGGCCGGACTGGCGACAGCCGCTCCTGGTCAGCCCATTGAGCACGTTCAGGGCTCGGACCCGCTGGACGAACCAGTAGACGACGCTGCCTGACAGGTCTGGACGCAGGGCTGGACGATCAGCTCGACCCCGGTGAGACGCGACCCCACTTCGGGAGATCGGGGGTTCGAGTCGTGCCACAACCGGCACTGCGCTTAGGTATGCCCGCGGCCGCCGGCGTGGTCGAAACCCCAGCCAAAACTCCTCCGAGCGAGAGCCTGAAACCCGAGCCAGAACCTTGCAGTGCCGACGTCTTCTAGGGCATACGAGAGGACGCCATCATGGCTCGCAAATCCCCAAGATCACTTTCATCAACCACATCGTGCTCGCCACATATGTTGGTCAGCCGAGCCCCAGGCCTTAGCGAAGTTGGTCGCCGCCGAGTGACCTCCCTGGCCGTCGAGATCTTCCTCGCTCTTCGCCTGACGCTGAACGTCCCAGCTTCCCGTCTCACCTTGAGCTCAAGCTCGGTGAACTGGACGGTGTGCCAGAACCTCGAGCAGCCGTCGTCATAACGGGCATGAAGCTCACACTCGCTACCACCGCAGCCGGCCTCACCACGGGCATCGCCATCGGCCTCATCGGCCTCGTGGTGGGTCTCGTCAAGGACTCCGTGGAGAACCTCCAGGTCGAGTCGCGCGCCGTCGCTGCGAGCCGTCGATGAGCACCGCCCCGAACGTCGTCGACCTTGGTGTCGGCATGGAAGAGTTCGACCTCGCCAACGTGCGCGGAAATCTTCAAGCCTTCGGGTAAGTGGATGTACACCGTCACCCTCGACTACACCGGCTACGTCCCCACCGACCAGGGCGGCCGCTACGTCGCACCTGACGACCTTGCCCGTCAGGCGCTCGACCGCGCCACCACCAACGAACCTCCGGTGCCGCCTCGCCAAGATCCCGGAACTCAGTCGTCGTCTTCGAGCCGCCACACGGCTTCCCGATTTTGGTCAAGCGGCGGCGGCCTCCGCGCCGGGCGGCATGACCAGCCCGCGGTCCTCCGAGTAGAACGCCAGATCCGGAGCGCGCTCGGCCAGGAACTCCTCGAGCCGGGCCTCGGCGCCGGCGTCGATGGCGAAGGTCACGTCGCCACCGGCCGCCTCGGCGTCGTGGTCGTGGGCGCGTGCCGCGTGGGAGCCCAGGGACGGCAGCACGTGCTCACGCAGCGCGAGCGCCAGGTCACGGACGAGATCGCGCACGGAGCTAGGGCTGGGGGTCGGGCGGGCTGTCGGGTCGCTTGCCGAGAGTCACGTCCACGGTCCGGCGGTCGCCGTCCCGGATCACCTCGAGCTCGATCTTGTCGCCGGCGCTGTGGGTGCTCACCAGGTCGGCCAGGTCGTCGCGGCGGGTCAGTCTGCGGCCGTCCACGGCCACGATCACGTCGCCGCCCACGGGCAGCTGGCCCCCCTGGAACTCCTCCGGCTTCCCGCCCTTGAGGTCGGCGTCCTCGGCGGGGCTGCCGGGCTGGATGTCCCCGCAGCACCGCCCCGCTCTCGGCGTCCACCTTGAGCCTCTCGGCCGCCTGCGGCCACAGGGTGACCGACTCCACGCCGAGGTAGCCGTAGTCCACCCGGCCCTTCTCGCGCAACTCGCGCAACGACCGGCGCACCGTGTCCACCGGGATCGCGAAGCCCACGCCCTCGCCGCCGCCGCTGGTCGACTTGATCTGGGAGTTGATGCCCAGCACCGCGCCCCTCGCGCTGAGCAGCGGTCCGCCGGAGTTGCCGGGATTGATCGCGGCGTCGGTCTGGATCGAGTTTCCGATCTGGAAGCGGGTGAGCGATTCGATGGCGCGGTCGATCGCCGAGATCACGCCGATCGAGAGGGACTGGCGCTCGCCGAAGGGGCTGCCGATCGCGGCCACGGGCTCGCCGACGGTGATGTCGCGCGAGCGGCCAAGCTTCAGCGGCGTGAGCGTGAGGCCTGCCGGGTCGATCTTCAGCAGCGCCACGTCGGCGTTGGGGTCCTCGCCCACGATCTTGGCCTTCACGCGGTTGCCGTCGGAGAACTCGACGTAGACCTCCTTGGCGCGCTCGCGGTCGGGCGGGTCGCCGCTCGTGACCACGTGGGCGTTGGTGGCGATGTAGCCGTCGCCATCGAGCACGAAGCCCGAGCCCTGTCCGCCCTCGCCTCCATCCTCGCCCAGCAGGGAGGCCGCCCCTCCGTCGAAGATCGACAGGATCGTGACCACCCCGGGGGAGACGCGGTCGTAGAGGGCGGCGGCGTTCAGGCCCCCCTTGCCGGAGCCCTGGGACTGGGCCACCTCGACGGTCCGGACCTCCTTCGCCTGGCCGGAGGCCCGGTCCTCGCCGCCCTCGTCGTCGGAGCTGCACGCGGTCACGCCGAGTGCCAGGGCGGCGAACAGCGCCGCGGCGGCCCTGCGACTGCCGGCCGCGATCACGAGGACGGCCTGCCGCGATCCCGGGGAGCGTGACCGTGAAAGCCGCGCCCGGGTTGCGGTGGCCCGTGCTGATCGAGCCGTTCATGCGCTCGGCCAGCTCGCGCGCAATCGCCAGCCCGAGGCCGGCGCCGCGCTGCGCGTCGCCGGTATAGAAGCGCTCGAAGACCTGGCGCTCGTCGGCGAGGCCTGGCCCGTCATCGGCGACCGTGAGCTCGGCCGCACCGTTGTGTCTCTCTGCGGTCACGGTCACGTGGGTTCCCTCCGGAGTGTGGCGGAGGGCATTGTCCAGCAGGATACGCATGATCTGGGCCATCCTCTCCCGGTCACAGCGCGCGGTCACGCGGGAGGGCAGGCGCAGCTCCAGCTCGGTCTCGTGGCGGGCCACCGCCGGCTTGAACTCCTGCAGGATCGTCCGCGCCAGCGCCGACAGGTCCACCGGCTCGGGCTGCAGCGCCACCGAGCCGGCGTCGAGCCGCGACAGGTCGAGCAGGTCCACGGCCAGCTTCTGCAGCCGCTCGACCTGCTCGGCCATCGTGTCCAGGAACTCGCGCCTGGTCTCCTCGTCGAGCTCCTCGTCGCGCAGCAGCTCCACGAAGCCGCCGAGCGAGAAGATCGGCGTGCGCAGCTCGTGCGACGCCGTGGCCACGAACTCCTTGCGCGCCACGTCCACCTGGCGCAGCTGAGCCTGCATCTCGTTGAACGTGCGGGTGAGCTGGCCAAGCTCGTCGTCGGACTCCACCGGCAGCGGCTCGATGAATCGCCCCGCGGCCACCTCGCGGGCGCCCTCCTCCAGGCGCTTCACGCGCCGCGCCACCGACTCGGCCACCAGGTAGCCGCCCACGAGCGCCAGCAGCAGCGCCGCCGCAGTGGCCGCCAGCAGGCGGGCGCGGATGAACCCCACCGTCTCGCCCACGTCCTCGAAGCTGCGCGAGTACAGCGCCACCCAGTCGATCCGGCCGCGATAGGAGAGCGGCTGGGCCAACTCGCCGAGCAGCTCACCGTCGGGCAGCCGGCCGTTGCCGCGCGTGGGTTCGCCGGAGAGCACCGCCCGCGCGGCCAGGCCGCGGTTCTCCGGCACCTGGGTCTCCTCGCGCGAGTCGGTGATGGTGAAGAAGCGCAGGTCCTCGGGCCGCGGGTCGTCACTGGAGCGCTGAACCCCCTGGAGGGTCACGCGCGTCCCGGTGGCATCGCCGAGCGCACGCACGCGGCGGTCCAGCTCGCGTGCCGTCACGTCGCGGCGGCCCATCAGGCTCTCCAGCGTGCTCTTGGAGCGCGTGGCCACGCGCTCCAGATCGTCCAGGCGCTCACGGCGCAGGTTGGACTCCGATTGCGGGACGACGTAGAAGTAGATCACCGAGAACGCGGCCGCCGTGATGGCGAAGAAGACCAGTGCGAGCTTGTTGCGCAGGGACTTCAGGCGCGGGCGGCGCATTTCGATCACCTGTCCCTGAAGCGGTAGCCCACGCCGCGCACCGTGAGGATCAGCTCCGGGGTCTTGGGGTCCGTCTCGAGCTTCTCGCGCAGGTGGCGGATGTGTACGTCCACCGTGCGCGGGTCGCGGTAGGAGGCGTCGCCCCACACGCGCTCGAGCAGCACCATGCGGTTGTAGACGCGCCCCGGGTGGCGCGCGAGCGCGGCCAGGATCTCGAACTCCACGTAGGTGAGCCGCACCGGCTCGCCGTCGCAGGTCACGGTGCGCTTCTCGAAATCGATCACCAGCCCGCCGTCCTCGAGCGGCTCCTCGCCCGGGTCGCCCGCCCGCGCCAGCTCGGCCCGCCGCAGCACCGCCTTCACACGGCTGCGGAACTCACGCACCGAGAAGGGCTTGGTGATGTAGTCGTCAGCGCCGAGCTCCAGGCCCAGCACCTTGTCTATCTCGTCGGCGCGGGCGGTGAGCATGATGATCGGCACGGAGCTGCGGGCGCGTACCTGGCGGCACACCTCGAACCCGTCCACCTGGGGCAGCATCAGGTCCAGCACCACGAGGTCGAAGTTGGTCTCGCGCAGGCGGTCGAGCGCCTGCCGGCCGTCCAGGGCCGCCACCACCTCGTAGCCCTCCTTGCGCAGGGGAAACGAGAGCAGCTTCTGTACCGACTGCTCGTCGTCCACCAGGAGGATGCGGGGGGCCTGCGATGCCATTGGGTGGCGGCTTCCCTCAACCCGGAGGCGCCTACCCGAGATTGTAGGTTGGGGACGTGGGGATTCGGCGAAGTGCTCTTGTATCGGGCCCCGGCGGGGACACCCAGGTGATCGAGCCGCGCGTCTACCGGGCGGCGCTGGCTGCCTGCCGTTCTGGCCGTGATCCTGGTGATGTTCTCGATCGAGAGCAGGCCCGCCCGCTCCCACAGGGCCTGGCGGCGGACGTGGTGTTCGACGCCGACCAGGCGCTCACGACGCTGCGCGCCCTCGAGCGCGCGGGCCGCGACCGGCGCCCGGGCACCGTGGGCGACCGCGCCGCCGGCGCCCAGGTGGCCCGCGGGCTGGCGGACCGGGGATTCAGCGTCTCGCGGCGACCGCTTCGAGGTGGACGACAACGCAGCTCGTGAACGTGGTGGGCCGGCGGGCGGGCCGGTCGCGTCGGGAGGTGGTGGTGGTGGCCGCGCGGGACGCGGCCGGCGTGCCGGACGCCGCCGTCAGCGGCGCCGACACTGCGGCACTGCTCGAGATAGCGCGCGTGTATGCCGGGCGGCCGTCAAACAAGACGATCGTGCTGGCCTCCGTGGACGGCTCCGGCCTGGGCGAGGATCGGCACCGCGCGCCTGGCGGGCCAGCTGGCGGGGCCGGAACAGGTGGACGCCGTGCTGGTGCTCTCCGGCCTTGGCGTGCCCACGCGCGATCGGCCGGAGGTGGTGGCGTGGTCGGGCGACGCCACCCGTGCCGGCCTCGGGCTCCAGCGAACGGTTGTGGAGTCGCTGCGCGAGGAGGTCGGCGAGGTGGCCGAGGGCGCCGGACCGGCCGGGCAGCTGGCGCGGCTGGCGTTCCCGCTGGGAGTGGGCGCCCAGGGCGTGCTGCTGGCCCGCGGCTATGACTCGGTGCGCATCTCCGGCGACGGCGAGCTGCCGGACGGCACCGGGGATCGAGCCGGACCGGGTGGACAGCGGCCGCCTGGAGAGCCTGGGCCGGGCGACGCTGCGGTCCCTCACCGCCCTGGACGCCGGGCTGCGTGCCGAGCATGGCCCCAAGACCTACGTGACGGCGGTGAGCCAGGTGGTGCCCGGCTGGGTGATCTCGCTGCTGTCGCTCACCCTGATCCTGCCCGTGCTCGTGGCCGCCGTGGACGCATTCGCGCGGGCCCGCCGCCGCCGGATGACGGTGCGCTCGTGGCTCACCTGGATCGGGTCGGGCTTCGCGGCGCTCGTGTTCGGCCTGGGCCTCATCCACGTCCTGGTGATCGCAGGGGCGATACCAGGAGCTCCGAACGCGCCCGTGGACCCCGCTCGCTATCGCCCTGGACGTGGCGGCCGGGGCGGTGCTGGCGGGCGTGGCCGCCGCGGTGATCCTGTCCTGGCTGGGACTGCGCCGGCTCGCTCTGGCGGCCGATCCCAGCCTGTCCGATCCCCGCGCCCCCGGAGCGGCGGTGGCGGTGGTCCTGGTGATGGCGGTCGCGGTGCTGGTGCTGTGGCTGGTGAACCCCTTCGCCGCGCTGGTGTGCGTGCCGGCTCTGCACCTCTGGTTGCTGGGCACGCTGGTCGACCCGCTGCCGCCGAAGCGGGCGCGTGTTGCGATGTTGCTCGGTGGGCTGCTGCTGCCGGTCCTGCTGGCCTTCTACCAGCTGGCCGTGCTCTCGCTGGACCCGCTGGCGGGCGCCTGGTACCTGATGCTGCTGGTCGCGGGCGGCCACGTGGGAACCCTCTCCGCGCTCGTGGCCGCCGTGCTGGTGTCGGTTCTGGTGTCGGTGGTGTCGATCGTGCGGGCGGACTCGCCGGCCGCGCCCGATCCGGACACGCCCGCTCCCCCATCGGTACGCGGTCCTTCGAGCTACGCCGGCCCGGGCTCCCTGGGGGGCACGGAATCCGCGCTCCCGCGGCACTGACGGCCGGGCCGGCCGGCCGGCTGGTGGACGTCCTGCGGGGGCGCTAAGGTCGGTTTCGATGAGTGAGCCTCTTCCCGCCTTGGCGGATTCTGACCGGGCCACCACCCTGGGGCAGCGGATCTCCGACGGCAGCTACCGGGTTGATCCCGGCGCCGTGGCAGAGGCGATCCTCGCCCGGCACGGCGGTCGCAAAGGCGTTCAGCGGCTGTGCTCAGAGATGCTCGTAGCCCCGCAGGCCGCCCGCGGGGGCTCCGGCGAGCACCAGCCCCTCACCGGCCACGACGCCGCCTAGACGCGTCAGCTCCACACCCGCGGAGTGCTCGGCCTGCTCCCAGCGCTCCTCGTCCAGCGTGAACAGCAGCTCGTGATCCTCGCCCCCGGCGGCCGCCAACTCCACCGGGTCGCGCCCCGCCGCGAGGGCGGCCTCGGCCACCCCGGAGGCCACCGGAAGCGCGCCGAGGTCCAGGTCCAGCCTCACGCCGCTCTGCGAGGCCAGATGCCCGGCGTCGGTGGCCAGCCCGTCGCTGAGGTCGATCATCGCCGAGGCTCCGGCCGCGGCGAGCGCGCGCCCGGCCGCGAGGCGTGGGGTGGGGCGGCGATGGCGCGCCGCCAGCGCCCGGGCGGCAGCCGGCTCCACGCCGGACGCGTGTCCGTCGAGAACCAGCAGTCCGGCTGCTGACCCCCCGAGCCCGGCCGGTCACGCCCACCACCTGCCCGGGGCGGGCGCCGTCGCGGCCCACGAGATCGGACTCGCGATCGGCCCAGCCGGTGACCGCCACCGTGATCACCAGTGCGGGGGAGCGCACCACGTCACCGCCCGCGATCGTGGTGTTGGTCTCGCCCGCCAGCGCCGCCATGCCCTCCACCAGCTCCAGTGCGCGGTCCTCGTCCATCGCGTCCGGGAGCGCCAGCGACACGTAGGCCTCGCCCGCCTCGGCCCCCATCGCGGCCAGGTCCGACAGCGCGGCGCCCAGCGCCTTGTGCCCAACGTCGGCCGGGGAGTGGGTGTGGATGCGAAAGTGCACCTCCTCCGCCAGCGTGTCGATTGAGGTGACCGCCAGCGGCCGTGCCCGCACGACCGCCGCGTCGTCGCCCACCCAGCGCACCACCCGGTCGCCGGGGGCGCCCAGTGCCGCCTGGATCGCCTCGATCAACTCGCGCTCGGCCACGCGCTGAAGGGTCGCACCCTCACCCGGGGCGCGTCAGGGGGTGGCGCCGCCGCCCTGTCCGCCCTGTCCGCCGCCACGGTTTCCGCCGTCGCCGCGGGGCTCCGGGGCGGGGGCGGGCGTGGGCGCCGGCTGGGGCGGGGCCTCGTACAGGCGCGGGTCATATTCCTGGTCGGGCTGGCCGCCGCCCGTGGAGGGATCGCCGTCGGCCGGCGGGGGCGACGTGAGGGGGGTCGTTCCGGGATCGACGTAGCCGCTGCCCGTGGAGCCCGAGCTGGTGGACTCGCCGTAGTACTTGGTCAGCTCGGCGGGCGTCTCCGGCTCCGGGAACGGGGAACAGTCGTCGCCGTGGGCCACGGACATGAAGGCGTTCCAGACGGGGGCGGCCAGGGTGCCGCCCTGCGCGCCGGGAATCGCCACGCCGGCATCGGGATAGCCCACCCAGACCGACGTGGAGAGGTTGGGCGTGTAGCCCACGAACCACGCATCCTTGCCCTCGTCGGTGGTGCCGGTCTTGCCCGCGGCCGGGCAGCCGTAGTTGGCGTTGGTTCCCGTGCCCGATTGCACGTTCTGCTCGAGGATCTTGGTCACCTCGTAGGCCTCGCCGTCGGTGAGCACCCGCTTGCCCTTCGCCTCACCCAGGTTCTCGCTCTTGCCGTCCGGGAACTCGACCCTCTCGATCGACGTGGGACGGCGGCGGACGCCGCCCGCGGCCAGCGTGGCGTAGGCGCTCGACATCTCCAGCGGCGTGACACCGCGGGTGAGGCCGCCCAGCCCCTCGGCCGGGTAGCAGTCGAGCTTGGTGGTGATCCCCAGGAGCTTGGCGGTCTCGCACACCTTGTCGGGGCCCACGTCGAGGATCAGCTGGGCGTAGACGGAGTTATCCGAGGACAGGGTCGCCCGCGTGAGGCTGATCGAGCCGGAGTAGGTGTTGCCGAAGGTTTTCACCGTCCACGGGCCGTACTTGGGGTCGTTGATCGAAAGCGGCTTGGACGTGTAGTAGGTGCTGTCGGGGTCGATCCCCTGCCGCACGGCCGCGGTGAGCACCATCGTCTTGAACGCCGACCCCGGCTGGCGCTGTCCCTGGGCGGCGATGTTGAAGCGACGGTCCTTGTAGGTGCCGCTCGAGGCCATCGCCTTGATCTTGCCGTTGGTGGGATCGATCGAGACGATCGCCGAGCCGGGGCCGGCGGGGTCGCCGTAGTAGGAGTTGATCGCGTCGCGTGCGAGGTCCTGGGTCTTGGGGTCGATGGTGGTGTGCACCTTCAGCCCGCCGCGGCGGTACACGCCCACGCCGTAGCGCTCGATCAGCTGCTCCTGCACGTAGTCGAAGAAGTACGGCTCGCGGCGGGTTGTGTAGCGGGTGCCCTTGCGCAGGTTGAGTGAACGGGCCTTGGCGCTGATGGCCCGCGCGCGGGTGATGAAGCCGTTCTCGGCCATCTGGTCGAGCACCTCGTTGCGCCGCGTCAGGGCCGCCTGCGGGTTGCGGAAGGGGTTGTACTGCGACGGCGCCTGCGGCAACCCGGCCAGGGTGGCGGCCTCGGGCAGGGTGAGGTCCTTCGCGTGCTTGTCGAAGAACGTCTCGGCCGCGCCCTCGATGCCGATGGCGGTTCGCCCTCCCACCGTGCCGAACGGAACGTCGTTGAGGTAGTTCTGGAGGATCCACTTCTTCGAGCGCTCCTGCTCGAGCTCGGACGCCAGCTTGGCCTCGCGGATCTTGCGCTCCACGTTGCGCTCGGGATCCTTGATGTAGAGCGCGCGCACCAGCTGCTGGGTGATCGTGGAGCCGCCCTGCACGTTCTTGCCGGACTCGAGGTTCTTCACCCCGGCGCGGATGATCGCCGAGTAGTCCACGCCCTGGTGCTGGTAGAAGCGCTCGTCCTCGATCGCCACCACGGCCTGGCGCGCCACGCGCGGCATCTCTTCCCACGAGACGGGCGTACGGATCTCGTCGGACTGCACGTAGCCCAGCCGCGAGCCGTCCGCGGCGATGATCAGCGAGCTCTCGCCCTTGTCCGCCGCCTTGAGCTCGGAGAGGTCCGGGGCGGTGGCGGCCACGGCGATCACGTACCCCACCGCCGACATGACCACGATGGCCAGCACCGTGACCAGCACACCGGCCGAGAGCGCGACGACTCGGCTGCCGCTACCGCGGCCGCGTCGTCGACGTGCTTTTCGCTGCCTGTAGGTCATCCGGAGGCGCCGGAGAGCGCGTGCGAGTGAGGAGCGCGCGCGTACCGCGGGAAGCGGTTCAGCCGGCCACGTCGGAGGATAGAGAAGCGTCGCGCAGGCATTGCAGGCTTTCCTTACGCAGGCGGGACGCAAGTGGACCACGTTCGCG
This sequence comes from uncultured Thermoleophilaceae bacterium, assembly GCA_963727395.1. GTDB lineage: Bacteria > Actinomycetota > Thermoleophilia > Solirubrobacterales > Thermoleophilaceae > JAAYBF01. The sequence goes on from CAVSGC010000028.1 coordinate 12,299, forward strand.
TGCGCTGGGAGCCCATTCGGTCACCGCTATCCGGATCCCTTCATGGGTCACCTCGGCCACGCGGGCGTCCACGCCGTCCTCGCTGGTGAGCAGCTCCAGGGCCCGGGTGGCGTCGCCCCCGGGCGGCAGCCACACCGATACCTCCACCTGCACCGCGGGATCCACCACGGTGTGGTTGAAGACGGGGCTCTGCACCAGCCGCTCGTTGGGCACGATCAGGCGGCGGCCGTCGTCGAGTCTCATGACCGTGTAGGAGAGCCGCACGTCCTCAACCACGCCCGTCTCCTCCTCGAAGGTCACCAGGTCGCCCACCCGCACGGGCTGGCTGATCGCCAACTGGATGCCGGCGATCGCGTTGGCCAGCGTCTGCCGCGCCGCGAAGCCCACCACCAGCCCGAGCACCGCCGAGGAGGCCAGCACGCCCCTGGCCAGCGAGGACACCTCGGGGAACTGCGACAGCGCGCCGAAGATCCCGATCAGGACGATCATGGCCAGCACGAGGCGGCGGACCAGCCGCAGCCGTGTGCTGGCGGCGGCGGACAGCTCGCGCCCCGCCATCGCGTCGGTCATGAGCTTGCTGCGCTTCTGCAGCGCCGTGTCCACCAGCTTGGCGAACGCGATCGCCACCAGGAGGATCGCGATTGCGTTTATCTCGTTCTCGTAGCCCTGGTGGAAATGGGCGAGAATGAATCCATCGGCCCCACGCATGGCACGGCAGGCTAACTCGGGAGCTTCCGACGGCGGAGTGCGGGCCGTGCTGCTCGACGCCCTCGGCACGCTCGTCTACCTGGAGCCGCCCGCCCCGCGCCTGAGGGATGCGCTGCGGGAGATCGCCGCGACGGAGGTGACCCTCGACCAGGCCGAGCACGCCTTCCGCGAGGAAATCGGCCACTACCTGGCACATCACACCGACGGCGGCGACGGACCCGGGCTCGATCGCCTGCGCGACGAGTGCGCGGAGGTGATGCGCGCCGCCCTGCCCCAGCCCGCGCCCGATCACGCGGTGGTCCGGGAGGCGATGCTGGCAGCGCTCTCGTTCGTGGCCTTCCCGGACGTGGTGCCGGCCCTGCGCGAGCTCCGGGAGCTGGGCGTGAGGCTCGTGGTGGTGAGCAACTGGGACTGCTCGCTGGCGGAGTGGCTTCAGGGCGCGGGCCTGGCCAGCCTGCTGGACGGGACCGTTTCTTCCGCGGCGGCCGGCGAGCCCAAGCCGGGGCCCGCGGCGTTCAGGGCGGGCCTCGCGCTGGCAGGCGTGACCGCCGATGAGGCCCTGCACGTGGGCGATTCGATGGAGGCCGACGTGGAGGGCGCCCGGGCGGCGGGGATCCGCGCGGTACTGCTGGCGCGCGGGGGAGATCGACCGGCCGGGGTGGAGGCCGTTGGCTCGCTGGCGGAGCTGCCGTCCCTACTCTGAGCCTGGCGATGGAGCGGACCCTTCAGACCCAGCCGCCCCCGGATCCCCCGGAACGGCCGGAGGCGGCGCTGCGCTTTCCCGCCTGGCCCTGGTGGTTCGCGCTCGTGGGGTTCCTCGTGGGCTTCGTGGGCTCGCAGATCCTGCTCGTGATCCCGATAGCGCTGTTCAGCTCGGGCGAGTCGCCCGACACGACGTCGCCCGAGATCGTGGTGTTGGGCACGCTCGCGCTCGGCGTCGGCCTGCTTGGCAGCGCCTATTTCTTCGCCTCTCGGGTGACGCCCCCCCGGCCATGGCACTTCGGTCTCCGGGGGACCAGGTTCTGGCCCGCCGTGGGCTGGGCGGCCCTCGGACTGCTCGCGTTCTTCGTGCTCAGCGGCGTCTACTCCGTGCTGGTGGACCCCGACGTCGAGCAGACAACTGTTCAGGATCTCGGCGGCGACCAGGGCACCGTGGGCCTGGTGGTGGCGGCCCTGATGGTGATCGTGGTGGCGCCGGTGGTGGAGGAGATCTTCTTCCGCGGCTTTTTCTACCGCGCGCTTCGCACGAGGATGGGCATTCTGTCGGCGGCCGCGATCGACGGCGTGGTGTTCGGATCGATCCACTTTCAGTTCGACGGCGCGGACGGCCTGCTGATCCTGCCGCCGCTGATGTTGCTCGGCTTCGTCTACTGCCTCGTCTACGAGAAGACGGGATCGCTGTTCCCGGTGATCGGCCTGCACGCCTTCAACAACGCCCTGGCGTACGCCATCCAGGCGGACGACGGCTGGCAGGTGTCGGTGGTTGCGGGACCGCTCATGCTTGCTGCGGTGGCGCTGGCGCCGCGGCTGTTGCCGCGCACGCCCGAGCCGATGCCGGCCTGAGACCGGCGCCGATCGGCTCTGTACAGTTTCGCTCCCATGCGGCGCCCGGCGATCCTCATCGGCCTACTGCTGGCGCTCGGCGCCGTCCCTGCCACGGCCCCTGCGCAGGGGCCCCCGGTGCCCACGCCCCCCGCCCAGCCTGCGCCCCCCGCTCCGGTGCCGGCGCCCAAGAAGGGCAA